>NZ_CP150228.1:4800000-6839915 GCF_037972555.1 Paenibacillus sp. FSL R5-0744 | reverse complement strand
AGACTGTCACTCCTTTAAATCTTCCAAATGTGGCATCAGCCATGAAGTGGAAATGTCGAAGAAAATAGGTTGGTGCTGATATTTATCCCCAGTAGGCAATATGAAGAGACAAAAAAATATGGATAAATTTGATTTGTTCACAACTTTATCCACAGCTTGTTGATAATTAAGAGAACAAACAAATCTATTCACATTCAAAAGTAATACCATCATAGCAAAACGCCCCTTATTTTTCAATGAGCAGGGCTATTTTATCCACAAATTCAAGCACTTGTGTACAATTATTAGGAACACCACTACATATTGTTGATAATTTGTTTACGGTTCGACACTTTACGCCAAAGCTTCGATAATTTTATACACAGGTTGTGCTCATCTGTGAGTAGTCGACTTTATTTTTTGATCACAGGTGGATAACTGTCATATCTTGTGGATTACTTTTTTTCTAATGGGAGTTGTGGATAAGCGGCTTGAATTAGAGGGAGGGTCTGGAGGCAGCAGTAGGTTGACTTTTGCGCATAAAATATGTTTAAATATATAAAGGTGTTTTCTGTAAGGATATGTCTCGATAATTAAATGATGATTCATGTAGATACTGTCCCTACTATAAGGACGGCTTAGACCGTTTCTGCTTATATGACAGTAATTAAGTTCCTGTAAGGGAGGTGCAATTATGAGACCGACATTTAGACCAAATGTGAGCAAACGCAAGAAGGTTCACGGTTTCCGTAAAAGAATGAGCACGAAAAACGGCCGTAAAGTGCTGGCAGCTCGCCGCTTGAAAGGCAGAAAAGTTTTGAGTGCGTAAGTTAGGCCACTAAGGGACCACTCCGGTGGTCTTTTTTTACTGCTTTTTATTATTATTTGCTCTGCAAACGACTAGGATCTCGCTTAATGCGCTAGCTACACTTTGCGGGGCTATTTAACGTATATACAGAATTATTTTGTGAGAAGTTGAGAATATTTTTCTTTCTATAATATAGAAGGGAAATTTCGGCGTTGTAGTCGCGGTCGTTTATGGCGACATCCAAATGACTATACTATTAGAAGAAAAAAATTCGGAACGATACTTTTAACCGGATTTATGAAGGAGATTCCCGTGCACAAAAAGTTACGATTACGAAACCGTGCCGACTTCAGTCGTGTATATCGCCATGGGAAGTCATTTGCGAATCATCAATTTGTAGTGTATTGGTTTAGCAAAAAAGAGGTAGAGCGATTTAGAGTTGGGGTATCGGTCAGTAAAAAGGTTGGAAACGCGGTTGTCCGTAACCGAATGAGAAGATTGGTGAAGGAAATCGTCCGTCATCATGAACCTGAAATTGCAGGTGGACTCGATATGGTGTTTATCGTAAGAAAAGGAGCGCTTTCCATGGAATACGCAGAGCTCGAAAAAAGCGTGCTGCATGTACTGCGCAAAGCCAAGCTACTCAAGGCTTCCCGCAAATAAAGGACGCATAAGAGGCTTGTTTATTTGTATTCATAATTATGGTATGATTTACGGTGGAATGGAATGTTCAAGAGAGGGGTTTTGAAGTGTCTCTAATGAAGACTAGACGGGGAAAATGGTTTCTCCTCATCACAGTGATGGTGTTGTCGTTAGCTGTTCTGTCGGGATGCGCTCCGTCAGCTGCTGTTACGCACACTACGGAGGATTTAAAGAATGGAGGCTTCTGGCAAAGTAATGTAGTGTATTATTTCGCCATTGCCTTGGACAAGTTTGCTGATTGGTTTAACGGAGAATATGGTTTAGCCGTACTTGTGATGGTTATTATTGTCCGCACGTTGATTCTTCCGCTTACGATTAAACAGGTGAAGAGCTCGCGGGCAATGCAAGCCATTCAACCGGAACTCCAAAAGATCCAGAAAAAATATAAAGACACACCTGAAAAGGTGCAGCAAGAAACGATGCGTTTGTTCCAAGAGAATAAGGTTAATCCAATGGCGGGTTGTTTACCGCTGATCGTACAAATGCCTATCTTTATCGCTCTCTACAACTCGATCTACTATAATCCACATCTACGGGAGCACTCCTTCTTATGGCTGGAGCTAGGTAAGCCGGATCATCTGTTTATCTTACCAGTGCTTGCAGCATTAACAACATTTATACAAACTAGAATGATGACTAAAATGAACCCGATGCAACAACAAGGGCCAATGCAGTTCATGATGATGATCTATCCAGTTCTGATTTTCGTTATGTCCTACAACTTCCCAGCAGCATTGCCGCTATACTGGGTTTACAGTAACATTTACACTATTGTTCAGAACTATTTCTTATATCGCAACAACGATAAACATAAATTGGCAATCGCAAGTGCTGTGAAAAGTACAGATGACTCAACTGCTGTGAAGAGCAAAGGCGGCAGTAAAGCATCGAAGGGAGCCAAAAAGTCAAAATGAGCAAAGTCGTCGCAACAGGGAAAACCATTGAAGAAGCTGTAGAACGGGGACTAACCCAGCTTGGAGTTCAAAAGGACCGGGTAACGGTCAACGTACTTGAGCAGCCATCAAGAGGATTCCTGGGATTGATCGGTGCGAAAGGTGCCAAGGTTGAGTTAACCTTGATAGCCGAAGCCGCACCGGCATCAGCGGCGAGTGCTCCGTCACTGCCTCAGCAGTCAACAAGAGAGAGCAAACAGGAGGCTAACGGCGGTGTGCCACGCCAAGATTCCGGACAACCGGTGGAGGAAGCTTACCAAGAAGCCGTTCATTTCATTGTGGATGTCGCTAAGAGCATGGGGCTCGAAGTGGAAGTCGAAATCGTCCACACTAAGGAATCCACGATTCTGCAGATATCAGGTCCAGATTTGGGACTTTTGATTGGTAGAAGAGGACAAACTCTCGATGCTCTGCAGTATTTGGCTAATATCGTAGCTAATCGTTACTCCGACAGTTTTATACGGCTTGTGCTAGATGCGGAGAACTTCCGTGAGCGGCGTAAAAAAACTCTCGAAGAGCTGGCTGATCGTTTAGCCAGTCGTGTCATTCGGACTCGTAAAGAGGTAGTGCTGGAACCGATGTCACCTCAGGAACGGAAAATTATTCACTCCAGATTACAGGATCATCGGCAAGTGAATACCCTTAGTAAGGGCGAAGAGCCAAATCGCCGCGTCGTTATAACTTTGAAGTAAAGACTATATGATGCAATGACTCCTTGACCAATGTAAGGGGTCATTGCTTTTTTAACAATATAAGACCGTTTATGATCAAAAAAATATAGGTTTTGGGGTGAAAAACAGCATGCTTAGTGACACCATTGCTGCCGTATCGACGGCATTAGGCGAGGGAGGAATTGCTATTATTCGGGTAAGTGGCCCTCAGGCTATTTCCCAAGTGGCGCCTTTGTTTCGTAGCCGAGTTCCGTTAACTGAAGCGGAATCGCATACCGTTCATTATGGGCATATCGTTAGTCCGGATAACGGAGAGAAGATGGAAGAAGTACTTGTAACCGTAATGAAGGGCCCACGTTCTTTTACGACCGAGGATGTAGTAGAGATCAGTGCTCATGGGGGTGTAATTTCTGTAAGAAGGGTGATGGACTTACTTCTTCAGCAGGAGATAAGGTTAGCCGAGCCGGGTGAGTTCACCAAGCGTGCTTTCTTGGGTGGACGTATTGATTTATCACAGGCTGAGGCGGTTATTGATCTCATTCGCTCGAAGTCGGATCGTGCGTTTTCTGTGGCTTTAAAGCAGGTTAGTGGATCCTTGTCGGATCGAATTCATGCTTTGCGCCATACACTTATTGAGATGCTGGCTCATATCGAAGTAAATATAGATTATCCAGAGCATGATGTAGAATCCATGACAGCTGAATTTATTAAAGATAAAAGCAGTGAAGTGATGGAAGGAATCACAAAGCTTCTTAAGACTTCTAATGAAGGGAAAATTCTTCGTGAGGGGATAACGACAGCTATAGTTGGTCGTCCCAATGTTGGTAAATCTTCTTTATTAAACGCGTTAGCACGTGATAACAAAGCGATTGTAACAGATATTCCTGGAACAACACGTGATGTCATCGAAGAATATATAACGATAAACAACATTCCGCTTAAGCTGCTTGATACGGCGGGAATTCGTGAAACGATGGATGTAGTGGAGAAGATTGGCGTAGAACGTTCCAAGGCGGCAGTTAGTGATGCGGATCTGATTCTACTTGTGCTAAATGCTAACGAAGAGCTGCATGAGGACGAATTGGCATTGATGGAACAAATCCAAGGTAGACAATGCCTAGTGATCATGAATAAAATGGACTTACCGCCCAAACTGGATAAGGATAAGTTGCTCTCGTTCTTTGAGGAGTCCAACATCGTACCGATGTCTGTTCTGGAAGAGGAAGGTCTAGACAAACTTGAAGATGCCATTTCGACACTCTTTTTTGGTGGAAAGCTGGAATCGGGTGACTTGACATATGTAAGTAATGTGAGACATATTGCACTGCTTAAAAAAGCCTATAAATCACTACAGGATGCATACGATGCGGCGGAACAGTATATTCCAATTGATATGATTCAAATCGATGTACGGCTAGCATGGGAACAACTCGGTGAAATTATTGGCGATACGGCAGCGGACTCGTTGTTAGATCAAATATTCTCACAATTTTGTTTAGGGAAATAGGTTTTACATTTTAATATAACATTAGGGGGAAACAGGACATGAGTTATGATGGAGGCAACTATGACGTAATCGTCATTGGCGCCGGTCATGCCGGTTGCGAAGCAGCTCTAGCGTCAGCACGAATGGGCTGCAGCACGTTGATGATCACAATTAACCTGGATATGGTTGCATTCATGCCCTGCAATCCGTCCATAGGCGGACCTGCCAAAGGACATGTGGTGCGTGAGATTGATGCGCTAGGCGGAGAAATGGGCCGTAATATAGATAAGACTTTTATTCAGCTTCGTATGCTTAACACAGGGAAGGGACCTGCGGTGCATGCATTGCGTGCACAAGCTGATAAGTTCTTGTACCAACATACAATGAAGGAAACGATGGAGAAAACGCCTAATTTGACGCTTCGTCAAGGGATGGTTGAGCGTTTAATCGTAGAGGATGGACGTTGTGCGGGTGTAGTTACGAAGACAGGAACGGAATACCATAGTAAGACAGTTATCCTGACCACAGGTACTTACCTGCGTGGTAAAGTGATCATGGGTGAACTGACATATGAGAGTGGACCTAACAATCAGCAGCCATCAGTGAAGCTGTCTGAGAATTTGCGGGAGCTTGGTTTTGAATTGGTACGTTTTAAGACAGGTACACCACCACGTGTACATCGCGATACAATCGATTTCTCGAAGACAGAAATTCAACCCGGCGACGATGAGCCTAAATTCTTTTCGTTTGAAACGAAATCATCCAACAATGAACAGCTTCCTTGTTGGTTAACTTATACCTCTGAGGTTACTCATCAGATTATTAATGACAACCTTCATCGTGCGCCGATGTTTACGGGTATTATTGAAGGAACAGGTCCACGTTATTGCCCATCTATTGAAGATAAAGTAGTAAGATTTAGTGATAAATCTAAGCATCAGATCTTTTTAGAGCCAGAAGGAAAAAATACATCGGAATACTATGTACAAGGTCTGTCGACTAGTCTTCCTGAGGATGTACAGCTGGCGATTCTGCGTTCCATCCCTGGTATGGAAAAGGTAGAGATGATGCGTAACGGCTATGCTATTGAATATGATGCAATGGTTCCTACACAGCTATGGCCATCTCTTGAAACTAAACGTTTACCAGGTCTTTTCACTGCTGGACAAATCAATGGTACTTCCGGTTATGAAGAAGCAGCTGGCCAAGGTGTAATGGCTGGAATTAATGCAGCACGCAAAGTGCAAGACAAAGAACCCGTAATCTTAGATCGTTCACAGGGATACATTGGTGTACTCATTGATGATCTGGTGACTAAGGGCACTAATGAACCTTACCGTCTGCTTACTTCACGTGCAGAATATCGTTTGTTGCTTCGCCATGATAATGCAGATCTAAGACTTACACCTATCGGTTACGACATTGGTTTGATTACACAGGAGCGTTTCGATAACTTCACGGATAAAAAAGAACGGGTGGAGCGTGAAATTGTTCGTCTGCAAGAGACAAAGGTTAAACCTGTTGAGGTAAACCATGTACTAGCGCAATATGAATCGGCACCTATTGTAGACGGCAGTAATTTGCTTGTTTTGATGCGGCGTCCAGAGCTTGTATATAGCTTCGTAGATCAAGTCTCGCCATCACCGGAAATGCTGGATGCAGAAATGAAGGAGCAAGTGGAAATCCAAATCAAATATGCCGGATATATTGAAAAACAGCTCCAACATGTGGAGCGCTTGCAAAAGATGGAGAAGAAGAAAATTCCAGATGACATTAATTATAATGAAATCCATGGATTAGCGATGGAAGCGCGGCAGAAGCTGACTAAGATCCGTCCAATCTCTATCGGGCAGGCCTCTCGGATTGCGGGAGTCACACCTGCCGACATTTCTATTCTCCTCGTATATCTCGAGCATTACAACCGGGTAACCGCGGCGAAAGGATAATCTATGGATAATACGGAAGTTCAATTCACACAGCTTTTACAAGAAAGAGGCATTACACTTACAGCAGAACAATTGGAGCAATTCGATCTTTACTATAAGGAACTCGTATCCTGGAATGAAAAAATGAATCTCACTGGAATAACAGAGCGTGAGCAGGTTTACACGAAACATTTTTATGATTCGATCTCTCTAGCCTTTTTCCTTAATATCAATGAGATAAACAATTTGGCAGATATCGGTTCGGGAGCCGGGTTTCCAGGAATTCCGCTTAAAATTTGTTTTCCACATTTGAAACTTACGATCATTGATTCATTAAGTAAAAGAATCTCTTTTCTGCAGCATGTCTGTACTACGTTGAAATTAACTGATGTGCAATTGATTCATGGGCGTGCGGAGGATATTGCCCGGCAATTCAAGCATCGTGACGCCTATGATTTGGTGACTGCGCGTGCGGTGGCAAGATTATCCTTGTTGAATGAGTTTTGTCTTCCTTTCACACGTAAGGATGGAGTTTTCGCTGCCATGAAGGGAATCGATCCATCAGAAGAATTAAGTGAGGCGAAGTACAGCTTAAAAGAGCTTCGTGCTCAACTTGGTAAAGTAGAGTCGTTCAGCTTGCCTGTGGAAGAGTCGGCGCGACATATTGTCATTATTCGTAAGACAGGTGCCACTCCTGCTAAGTACCCACGAAAAGCGGGAATTCCTGCCAAAACACCACTTATCAAATAATGTTTCACGTGAAACATTATAGATTGGCAAATATATTTAAGGTCATCTTCTTTTTAGAGGATGACCTTTTTTGAGTGGAATTGCGATAACGATCTTAAATGAACGTTAATTAAAAGATAAACTAAATTGATATGTTTATTAAGCGGCTATCATTATGAAAATGCAGGAAAAATAGGTCTTTACGGAGAATATGATTATGTAGAGAAAAGTGATAGAATAGCATAGTAGACTTTTAATTTTGTATATAACTCCTTCTCTGTACTCTTGTTCGAAAGAAGGAGAGATTATGATGCCTGATAGCTGCAGGCCATTTCATAATATCAGAATGTTTTTTATTGCTGTACGATACGCTTTCCGAGAAGAAGGTCAAGAAGATCGTACTATAACGAAATTAGGTGGTTATGAACGGAATGAAAGAACAATTTACCAAGCTATTTGGATTTACCGAGCGGAGCAGCGGAGAAGAAATTAAACAAATACCAGTTCATGAGGTCATTAGCAGTCCTTACCAACCACGGACGATATTCGATGACGACAAGATCGATGAGTTGTGCCAGACGATTAAAACTCATGGGGTCATTCAACCCATAGTTGTACGCATGCGAGATTCCGTGTACGAGATCATTGCAGGTGAACGACGCTGGCGTGCGGTCAAAAAGCTTGGTTTAGAGACGATTCCAGCCATTGTTCGTGAATTCAATGATTCACAAGCCGCATCTATTGCGCTTATAGAAAACTTACAGCGTGAGGGCTTGACCTCTATTGAAGAAGCTGTTGCTTATCAAAAGTTAATTGATCTTCATCAATTGACGCAAGAAAGCTTAGCACAACGACTAGGTAAAAGTCAGTCTACCATAGCTAATAAAATTCGCTTACTTAATTTACCTGAAGAGGTTAAGACGGCGTTAATGGAGCGTCAGATTTCTGAAAGACATGCACGTTCATTATTATCACTCGATAGTGTGGAGATGCAACTGAAAGTGTTGGCAGAAATCATTTCAAAAGGCTTAAATGTTAAACAAACAGAAGCTCGTATTGCTTTCTACAAACAAGTCTCACAAACTAAAAAATCAAAGCGGGTCTCCTATACCAAGGATGTTCGTCTAGCTCTTAATACAATTCGTCAATCTATTGATATGGTGTCAGGCTCAGGGATGGAAATCAAAACGTCAGAAAATGACCGTGGTGACCATTACGAGATTGTAATCCAAATCCCCAAAAGATAAATTGTTTCAAAAGCTAAAGGCGGCCTTGAGGTGATTGGCCGCCTTTGGTGTGGCTAGAACCGGGATGTGTTGGCCAGGCCTGTAATTTAAAGTTCCAGTATATAATAGTTGTCTATATTCTTCATAAAGTGTGACGCTATCTCAGCGTCAGGAACATTTGTACTTGCGATCTACGAGAAGATTCTTCCTAACTATTCGAGGTGAAATAAGTGTCCAAGATTATTGCCATAGCAAATCAAAAAGGCGGTGTCGGTAAAACAACAACCTCCGTGAACCTAGGTGCCGGTATGGCTACATTAGGAAAAAGAGTGCTTCTAGTTGATATCGATCCTCAAGGTAACACTACTAGCGGCGTTGGCGTCAACAAGGCGGACGTGGCGAATTGTATATATGACATTCTTATAAATGAGGTAAATCCTCTAGAAACCATACTGGAAACTCAAAATGAAGGACTGCATATCATTCCGGCGACCATTCAATTAGCGGGTGCGGAAATCGAGTTAGTATCGACGATTTCCAGAGAGCTAAAGCTAAAAAAGGCGCTGAATGCGGTTAAAAACAATTATGATTATATTATCATCGATTGTCCTCCTTCACTTGGCATTTTAACAATCAATTCCCTTACGGCGGCGGATTCGGTAATCATCCCGATTCAGTGTGAATATTATGCGCTTGAGGGTTTGAGTCAGCTCTTAAACACCGTTCGTCTGGTGCAAAAAAATCTCAACCCGCATCTGAAGATAGAGGGAGTATTATTGACTATGCTTGATGCCCGGACCAATCTGGGAATTCAAGTGATAGAAGAGGTTAAGAAGTATTTCCAAGAAAAAGTATATAGAACGATTATCCCTCGGAATGTCCGGTTAAGTGAAGCGCCGTCACATGGACAATCCATTATTACTTATGATCCTCGCTCTAAAGGAGCGGAAGTGTATTTAGAGTTGGCAAAGGAAGTGATTTCTTATGAGTAAACGATTAGGAAAAGGTCTGGATGCGCTAATTCCATCTTTATCAATTAATGAAGATGATAAGGTAGTTGAGATCCCTTTAGCTCAACTTCGGGCTAATCCATATCAACCGCGCAAAGACTTTAATGAAGAGGCCATTCAAGAACTAGCAGAATCGATCAGACAACATGGCGTGATTCAGCCGATCATTGTTCGTAGCGTATTGAAGGGGTATGAGATCATTGCCGGCGAACGCAGATTCCGTGCCTCGCAATATTGTGGCAAAGCTACAATTCCAGCAGTCGTTAGAAATCTTAGTGATCAGCAAGTCATGGAGATTGCATTAATCGAGAACTTGCAACGTGAAAACCTAAATGCAATGGAAATTGCAGTGGCTTACCAAGGCCTAATGGATCAGTTTTCACTTACGCAGGAAGAACTCTCGCTCAAGGTAGGGAAGTCCAGATCTCATATCGCCAACTTCCTGAGATTGCTTTCTTTACCTGAAGAAGTAAAAGAATATGTTTCACGTGGAACAATGTCAATGGGGCATGCGCGGGCAATTGTTGCTTTAAAGGATCCAGAAGTGATTAAACAACTGGCCGAACAATGCGTGGAACAACAGTGGAGTGTAAGAGAGCTAGAAGAAACAGTGAAGAACTTGGACCGAAAACCTACTAATGGAGTTAAAGTCAAAGTTGTTAAACGTGATCCCTATATTGATAATGTAGAGGAAGTATTGCGTGAACGTTTTAAAACAACAGTGAAAATAAAACAGGGTAAGGAAAAAGGGAAGATTGAACTGAATTACTATAGTGCTCAGGATTTAGAAAGATTGTTGGAATTATTGGGTAACTAAATGGGTATCTATGCCAAGAACATATCCTGAGATATCCTTAATCGGATAATTAGGGGTATGTTTTTTTGAATAAGTTGATTAAAAAAGGGTAATAGACGAGGAGCGAGGTTATGGAAGACTTCGTATATCTGGATCATGCAGCTACTTCCTGGCCTAAACCACCAGAGGTTGCAACTGCGATGTTGAATGCTCTGCAGTCAGGGGCAAATGCTGGTAGAGGTAATTACTCGCTAGCGATAGGAAGCGGTCGAGTGTTAGTAAGGACGCGGAGTGTGCTGGCGGGATTGTTCGGTGTATCTAATGCGCAAAATATAGCTTTTACCCATAATACTACGATGAGTTTGAATATGGCGATCAGAGGGACGCTTAAAGTGGGAGATCACGTGATTTCAACGATGACAGAACACAATTCTGTGAGACGGCCGCTGGAATACTTGCGTAAGACACTAGGGATAAAAGTTGATTATCTAAAAGTGGATCGTGAAGGGCAATTGGATTTAAAAGAACTCAAAAATGCTTTCCAGCCGAATACCAAAATGGTGATCTGCAATCACAGCTCTAATTTACTAGGGAGTATACTCCCTATCGGTGATATTGGCGATATCGTTAAATCGCATGGTGCTGTATTTCTGGTGGATGCTGCTCAAAGCGCAGGTTCAATTGATATTGATGTTAAAAAAATGAATATAGACTTGTTGGCATTTCCGGGGCATAAAGGACTACTTGGACCACAAGGAACCGGCGGACTTTATATATCACCTGAATTGGACCTGGAACCCCTGATGCATGGAGGAACTGGTAGTCAATCTGAAAACAGTGAACAGCCCTCTGTTCGTCCAGATCGGTATGAAGCGGGAACACAAAATACGGTAGGGATTGCCGGTTTACTAGCAGGTGTTCAAAAGGTACAATCTTTAGGGACGAACGTTATCCATGAGAGTGAATGGACATTAACTCAAAAGTTAATGGAAGGGTTGTCCAACATCCCAGGCATTAGAATATTAGGACCCTCTCTAGGGGCTCCGAGAACTGGCATTTTATCTTTTGTGGTAGATGGAGAAGAATCGGCGAATATTGCTCACCGTCTAGATCGTGATTATAAAATAGCGGTCAGAGCGGGTATGCATTGTACCCCTTTGGCACATAAGGCGGTTGACACGCTAGAGAGTGGTGCTGTTCGGGCGAGTGTAGGTGTAGATACGACAGAGCATAATATAAGCAGAATGCTGGCTGCTATGGATGAGTTATATGGCAATGCCCGCAGCAGATGAATAAAAAGGATGGTCCATTCATGTCTGAATTAAATCAATTAATTAGTGAGCAGTTGCAGTGGTTTGTGTTCGGTTTTACAGTGATTATGTTGGTGCTGATAATCACTGTGATCGCCCAGGGGGCTAAGCTGCGTGCTATGCGGCGTAAATATGAGGCCATGATGGCTGGAAGCGGTGTGGAGGATCTGGAAGGCCTTCTAATTGATCTGAAGAACCAAAGCGACATGCTGGAAGAAGAACAACGTGAGCAAAAAAACGTATTAGAAGCAACTCAAACTAGAATGCGTGGCATGAAGTCCAATATTGCGCTGAAGCGTTATAATGCCTTTGGTGAACGTGGCAATGATCTGAGTTTCTCAGTCGCTATACTGGATGACAACAGTAGTGGTATTGTATTAACCAGTCTTCATAATCGTGAGAATTCTTACATTTACTCTAAACCTATGCAGAATGGCGAATCACAATATGTCTTATCACCTGAAGAAAAAGAAGTAGTTACTCTCGCGTTGCAGCGGACCTAGCATGAAGATTCCATTGCTTTAAGGCAGAATATAGACTTGTAGCTATAATATCAGATAATCGCATAACTAAACTTAATCGCGTGTTCTGTAATACAAAATACTCCATAAAGCCGCCGACATTAACGATTCCCGTCAAATGGATATCACCTACCGGCGGCAATTGTTTATTTACGCCAGCACCTGGTCTCAAAGGCCCTTCAACGACTTGGATGCATCCTACACTAGTAGAGTGACCTAAACAAGCATCTATACCGATGATAAAGGGGTTACTATATCTTTCGTTGATTAGGGATAGAGTTTCCTCAAGGTTAACAGCATGGACAGGCTCCTCAAGAGTTCCATATAAATGAAACAGCGGACTATGAAAACGTGACAATGCAGTGCCAACAAGAGGGCCAAGAGAATCTCCTGTGGATCGGTCCGTACCTACACAAATGACGACAATCTGTGTTTCCGGGCGTGTACGTGCAAAGTGAAACAGTAGCCGGTGGGTAATAGCAGAATAGATATCGGGATCGGTATGTGATATTTTTAAACAGGACGTTTCTTGCGCTGATGTAGCTTTCGATGAAAAATTCATACCATCTTCCTTTCTGAAGCTGATTCTATTTGATGGTATCTAGTATATGGATAGAAGAGGGGTTTTATACTACAGCGGCAAGAGATAGGACGATAAACCTATGGGAGGCGTAACGTATATGCAGGAAGAGATGTTGATCGCGTTTGACTCTACCCAGCAGGCGCTTCGTGCTGAAATGCTGCTTGAGTATGCGGAAATTGAAATTGATATATTTCCAACCCCGAAAGAGATCACGGCAGGATGCGCGATATCGATTCAGTTTTATCAAAGTGCACTGGAAGAGGTACAAAGGATAGTAACGGAACAGAATATCGAAATACGCGGTATCTACGGAAAACACAACGAGAACTACATACTGATTGAGAGGTAGGGAGGACTATACAATATGAATAGGTGGATATTAGAGGCTACTACTCCCGGTGATGCTGTAAAAGATGCCTTGCGTTTTAAAGATAAGGTGTGGAATTGGTTTACCGATGCTGATATGTGGGCCAATGTCTTATTCTCAGGACTACGAATTCTTATTATATTTCTCTTAACTAGGGTTATTATTAAGATTGTTTCTAATATTATTGATCGTTCGCTTGAACGTAAAACGGGTGGCAGAATTCTGTCTAACACACGAAGGTTTACTACGGTAGGGGAATTGATGAAAAATGTAGTAACGGTTATCTGTAATTTTGTGATGATCATGCTCGTTCTTTCAGAGTTCCACTTCGATTTAGCACCCTTGTTGGCCGGAGCGGGTGTACTTGGTCTGGCAGTAGGTTTTGGAGCACAAAGTCTGGTGAAGGATGTTATTACAGGGTTCTTTATTATTTTGGAGGACCAATTTGCAGTTGGTGATGTAATTCAGACAGGTACTTATAAAGGGACTGTAGAATTAATCGGATTGCGAACAACAAGACTGTTAAGTGCAACCGGAGAAGTATTTATTATCCCTAATGGACTAATTACGAATGTAACGAACTATTCTCTTTCCAATGCATTGGCTGTAGTTGATGTTCCTGTTAAAATGGAGCGAAGCTTGGAAGCCACGTTAGGATTAATTGGCGAGGCGCTAAAAGGAATAGAAGAACGTAACTCCCATGTGCTTGCTTACCCTAACGTGCTCGGAATACAGTCCATGAGTACCTCGGAATATGTGATTCGTATAGCTGCCAGCTGTGCTCCTAATGCAAGAGATGCAGCGGAAAGACAAATTCAGAACGACATAAAGCAGGCATTAGAGAAACAGAGCATGCTGGAACTAGCTCAAGCTGAAGAAGAAGCACGTAAGAAAGCAGAGGCAGAGGCGAAGGCTGAAATAGATCTTGCGAAAACAGAACATGCACTAGAAGTTAAAGGGTCGACAAACACTGGATCAAGACGGCAAATCGCAGCTACACAAGAAGGAGAAGAGGGGGAAGAATAGTGGAACGTAAAGTTTTTCAGCTTGGGGATATAGTGCAAATGAAGAAGCAGCATCCTTGTGGATCTAATGAGATGGAAATCATTCGCATGGGGATGGATATCCGAATTAAATGTACAGGCTGTCAGCATAGTGTTCTGATTCCCCGTGCTAAATTCGAGAAGAATATGAAGAAGGTACTGCGCTCTGCGGAGGAAAATACAGACAATAATTAAGCTTGCAAATGGCATGTCTGCATGATACAATTATTTTTGCTGCGGAGAGGTACCCAAGAGGCCCAAGGGGGCTGACTCGAAATCAGTTAGGCGTGTCAAAGCGTGCGTGGGTTCGAATCCCACCCTCTCCGCCACTTCAGCATATATAACATTTAATGAATCCTTCGTTCCTGTAACGGAGGTTTTTTTGTGTCTATAGTAGCCGATATACAGGATAATATATAACGCAAAAAGAAGGGCCCTTTCGGGTCCTTCTTTAGGAGGCAGTACATCAATGATGTTTGGAATTTCTCTGTTTATAGCGACTAAAGTGATTTAGGCGTTGCTGAGGCTAATGCTTTTTTAAGGCAATAACCCACTACTCTTCCCAGCTTACAATAGATGCTGAATCAGATCTCCTGTGATTGTGTTCGTCTACGACGGCCAACGGAACCACACCTCTCTTTTGTACTGCCTGAGTATAGTATGTGTAATGTCGGGCTTTTTATACACATTTATTTTTAAAATATTTTTGAATTAGTGGACCCGTGCTTTTTCAACCTTTTTCCACTTTCGATTTTTGTTGGTGGTCTCAGGGAAGGTGTCCCCTTTTTCCATTTTAATGTGCTGTGGATTGGAAATCTCAGTATGGAAGCTTCGCGCTTCGCCTACCTCTGTGTACATGCCTGGATTGGGGGCCTTGTCGCCTTCTTCATATTCCGTTTTCTCACCCATCATTATTCCTCCTTTTTTAGTGTAGATGAATTCGTAATTATTGTGCGCAGGTAGTGATTTTTTCATGTAAAAAGAGGGGGAGGAGTTGTCCTGTATTAATATTGCTTGCACTCTGCTGTTCATTTTGGTATATTAGTCTAGTGCGAGTCTATGTTTGTGCTCGTTCCTTGCTCCTGACGTGATTAGGGGCCTCAGACCATAAGGAGGTGAAAATTATGCGCAAATATGAAGTGATGTACATTATTCGTCCTGACATTGAACAAGAAGCCGTTCAAGCAGCAGTCGATAAATTCCAAGGCATCATCTCCAATGGCGGGGAAATTACAAAGCACGAAGTGCAAGGTAAACGCCGTCTTGCGTATGAGATCAAGAAATTCCGTGATGGCGTTTATGTTTTGGTTAACTTCAATGCAGAACCTGCAGTAGTTACTGAATTAGAACGTCTTATGAAGATTTCTGACGAAGTTATTCGTTATCTCATTACGAACGACGTTGCTTAAGATCTTGACAAGCTTTGTAATGAATCGCTCTAAAGGAGGGGACCAGAATTGTTGAACCGTATCATTTTGATCGGACGGTTGACCCGTGACCCGGAACTTCGTTATACTCCCGCTGGTGTTGCCGTAACGCAATTTACGCTAGCCGTAGATCGTAACTTTACGGGCCAGAACGGTGAACGTGAGGCAGACTTCATCCCGGTTGTAACCTGGAGACAGCTAGCAGAAACCTGTGCCAATTACTTGCGCAAAGGTCGTCTGACAGCAGTGGAAGGACGCATCCAAGTGCGGAATTATGAGAATAACGAAGGCAAACGTGTATACGTAACTGAAGTTATTGCTGATAATGTTCGTTTCCTGGAATCTTCACAGAGCCGTGAAGGTGGAAATACTTCAAGTGGTGCAAGTAGTATGCCTGAAGAGCCAGCATATGGTGGCGGTGGTAACGCTGGACGCGGAAATAACAACAATAATTTCTCGCGTAACAACAATACTCAAGATCCTTTTTCGGGCGATGGTAAACCGATTGATATATCGGATGATGATTTGCCATTTTAATTAGGAAGGACTGAAAAGAATATGGCTTTTAAACCAAGAGAAGGCGCTGACAACGACAAAAGACCAGCACGTCGTGGTGGACGCAACAAGCGTAAAAAAGTTTGCTTTTTCACTGTGAACAAGATTACTCACATTGATTATAAAGATACCGAACTTCTTAAGAAGTTCATCAGCGAACGTGGAAAGATTTTGCCACGTCGTGTAACAGGTACAAGTGCAAAATACCAACGCGCTCTTACCATTGCTGTAAAACGCTCGCGTCAAATCGCGTTGCTTCCTTACACAACGGAATAGGACGTTTTATAAAAGCAGTCGGGAAACCGGCTGCTTTTTTTGTATGCAGAAAAGCAAGCATTCATAGTAGGGTAAGCATGAAATCGAATTATTTAGGCGTTGAATCGTTTGACGTTGGAACTTTATTATGTTAAATTACAGCTATCCTATAACTAAAGGGGAAATTTTGATGTCGGTGACCGTTCTTAACTAGCAATTTCATAACACTTGATTAGGAAGGCTTTAGCAGGCTCGTCATGAGGCGATTACGTGCTCTATTTGAGTTCGTATTACGCAGCAGTCTGTTGTTCCTTACGGGTGGATGATTTAGTTAAGAACACACGAAGCGTCAAATGGCCTCTTTACGGCTGTTGTTCTCTTTGTAATTAACCGTGCTCTTATTGCACGGTTTTTTTGTTTTTCGGCACCAGTTCTCATTTCGGGGCCTTAGGACGATAGAGGGCATCAGTATAAAAAGAAGGGCAAGGACTGCCATAGTGGCATTCTTTGCCCTTCTTTGCGTTATGGAGAATTAGGTCCAAACCAATAGAGATTTGAAGGAGAATTTGCTGTGAATTTACAAAGTCTAAACACGCTGGAATACGAAATCATTAAAACCGAGCTTGGGCGCCACGCAGTATCTTATGTAGGAAAAAAAGCTGTAGAAGAGCTTATGCCAATGACCTACTTGCCGACGATTCAAAGAGCAATGGAGGAAACTTCTGAAGCTAAAGAACTGCTGGAACGAGGATCGAGTGTACCCATTCCTTCATTAGAAGGCATTGAGTGGATCATGTCATTAATGGGGACGGGATATTTGTACAGTGAGCAAGATTTCACTGCGGTTGCTATATTTCTTAAGAGCTGTAGTCAACTGCGCAAATATATGGCCTCTAAAGAACAGAGCGCTCCACGGATTGCTGCATATGCATCCTCGTTAATGGAGTTAAATCACGTGAGGGAGGCTATTGATCGCTGTATCCGTTTTGGTGCGATTGATGATGGAGCAAGTAAGGGGTTAGAGCGAGTTCGTAAACGGATTGTAGTGGCTAAAGAACGTCTTCATAAAAAAATCGACGGAATTATGTCACGCCATCAATCGATTTTGCAGGAGAATATTTATAGTCAGCGAGGTGGACGTTACGTTATCCCCGTAAAACGGGAATATCATAAACAAATAAAAGGATCGGTGCTTGATCAATCCACAAGTGGACAGACGGTATTTATTGAACCAGACGAGATCGCTGCTCTCCAAATTGAGCTTGATTTGCTTTTGGGTGAAGAGGCGCGAGAAGAAGCCGTAATCCTCAGCATGCTGACTAGCTTGGTAGAACAGGAACAGGCTGCCCTGCACCTTAATATTGAGGCTACGGGCACGTATGATTTTATTTTTGCTAAAGCTAAATATGCACGAACACTGGGGGCATCTTCTGTTACGCTGAATGCGAAAGGCTTTCTAAAGATGAATGGAGGCAGGCATCCCATGCTGAAGGGGATGATTCCGATCAATCTGGAGGTTGGTAAGGGGTATAAATCCCTTATCATTACAGGCCCAAATACAGGTGGTAAAACTGTGGTCCTTAAGACACTAGGGCTGCTGACGATCATGGCTCAATCGGGGCTGTTGATTCCGGTCGAGGAGGGTAGCGAATTCACTATTTTTACGGATGTAATCAGTGTAATTGGCGACGGACAAAGTCTGGCACAATCCCTCAGCACATTCTCGGCGCAAATGAAGAGTATTGAGGGAATGCTGAGAGATGCATCTAAAGGGGTGCTGCTGCTCATTGACGAGCTGGCGGCTGGTACGGATCCCGGGGAGGGCATTGCGCTCTCTATCGCGATTCTGGAAGAGCTGAGCCGTAAAGGGGCGAATATTATTGTTACTACACATTTTAATGAGCTAAAAGCCTTTGCAGCCGCAACGACGGGCTTTCAAAATGCGCAAATGGAATTTGATAAAGAAACGCTACAGCCGTTGTATCGATTGACGATTGGAGAAGCAGGGGAAAGTTACGCTCTGCAGATCGCTAAAAAGCTGGGGATACAGGATAACGTTATTAAGAGATCATGGGAAATCGTAGAGGCGCAGCAACAAAGGCTACAGAAAGGCAGCGGAGAGGCATGGGGAAGTTTTTTGAGCAAAGAAGATGGAGAGCAAGAATATGCTGCACTTCCAGAAAAGGAACATGGCAACGCAGAAGAAGAGGCTGCTCCATCTGACCGCAGCAAGGAGAAGCTGATTCAATTTGAAATTGGAGATGCAGTTGTGGTAACGTCACTCGGCCGGACAGGGATCGTATATGAGAAGAGAGATCATTTAGGAATGGTTGGGGTGATGATCCAGAAGCAAAAAATGAAAATTAACCATAAGCGGTTGAAGCCCTATCTTTCAAAAAAAGAGCTATACCCGGAGGAATATGACTTTGATATTATTTTTGAGAGTAAGGATACACGTAAAAAGCGCAAGTTGATGCAGCGTAAACATGTTGAGGGTTTAACGATTACGCACAGAGATGAAGAATAGATTCAATGAAGATCTGTCCACGAGACAGGTCTTTTTTTATAGTTATAACGAAATAAGTGAATTTCAAGCAGGAGTAAAGGCCTAGGGCTTAGAAGTTATTGTAACCACCATAAAACTTTGTTACAGTAAAAATATTTATGTTCCATAACTTAAATGTAGATATACGTTCAACTAGAGAAGGGAAGAAACACATGAATAATAAGAAAATATGCAGGTTGTTGTTAACGCTGCTCGTGATGGCAACTCTATTGTCAGCATGTAGTAGAACAACTTCTAGCAGTAATCCATTATCTTCGCGCCATAATATAGTAGACGATAAGCCACAAGCTGGTGGAGTAGTTACCTACGGATTCTCCTCACCATTTACGGGTTTGTTTGAGCCTGCTTTTTATGAAGGTGAAGATGATTTTCATGTGCTGGAATTTATTACTGAGCCGATGTTTCAGGTAAATGATGAACTAGTGACGGTTCCTAATATCGCCTCTTGGCAGGAATCTGATGATCATAAAGTATTTACCTTTAAAATTAAACCGGGAATCCGTTGGCATAACGGTGATGAATTAACGGTAGAGGATTGGAAATTCGCAATTGAAACTATTGCTAGTCCAGATTATACGGGCTCGCATTATTATAGTGTTGAAATGATTCAGGGTGCAGAAGCCTATCATGAGGGAGAAGCGAAGGGCATATCCGGATTGAAGGTTATAGATCCTTATACTTTGAAAATAACTGTAACTGCTGCACGGGTAAACACCATCGATAGTCTGTGGCCCTATCCGATGAATAAAAAATACTATACTGGAATTGCTGTTAAAGATATGCCTGAAAGTGACCAGATGCGAAAATCTCCTATAGGTATTGGCCCTTTTGAGGTTGAACATATTCAGCCTGGCCAGAGGGTAGAAATGAAACGTTTTGATCAATATTACAAGGGCAAAGCGCTATTGGATGGGATAGTGTATAAGGCATTTGACGATAAGGAAGTGGCTGAACGCTTTAAAACAGGAGAGATTGACATAGAGTCAGCCCCTCGGGATGCTTATGATGATCTAAAAGAACTGGATAATATTAACATTCTGCAAACTGCTGAGCTAGGCTATGAATATATAGGTTTTAAATTCGGGCATTGGGATACGGAAACCGAGACCATCGTAATGGATAACCCTAAATTTGAAGACAAAAGATTACGGCAAGCTATGTATTATGCTTTAGATCGTGAAGGGATCATCAAAGCATATTCCCACGGTTTAGCTGAGCCTGTAGAGACTCCAATATCTAGCACTAGCTGGGCGAAGATCCCTGATACTGAGATTAATGCTTATCTGTATAATCCTACAAAGGCCAAGGAACTGCTGGATGCTGCTGGGTTCTTGGATCTAGACGGTGACGGATTACGGGAAGACCCAAAGGGCCAGAAGCTGATGATCCATTTTGATTCTATGCTAGGCAGTCAAACAGCAGAGCTACGTACTAATGCCATTTTAAGAAATTGGCGTGATGTTGGACTCGATGTACAGCTGAACGGTGGAGCCTTAAAGGAATTCCATGCTTTCTACGACGCAGTGGAAGCCGATAATCCGTCTATCGAACTATTTTATGGAGTATGGGGGCTAGCGAGTGATCCCGATCCAACAGGTCTATGGAGAGAAAATGATCTATGGAACTATCCCCGTTGGTCTTCCGAGCGGAATGAAGAGCTGATTCGTGAAGGCGTAAGTATGAAGGCATACGATATGGATTATCGTAAAGAAATATACTATGAGTGGCAGAAGCTGGTTAATGAAGAGGTGCCTATGATCTTTTTTGCCGAACGAAAAGCGATAGTTCCAGTAAATAAGCGCCTACAGGGCGTTCGCGTGAATTCAATGAGTACGATTATAGACCCTTATAAATGGTGGATTAAGGAAGAGGACGAAAAATAAAATAATAATTTTTTGTGAAAAGTGAAATCAAATTGTAGTTTCATTCGTCATATATAGTATGGAGGATGACGACGATGAAGAGACGGATAGTAGTGGGGGCAATCGCAGCTGTATTAGTCGTTGTCTTAATTGCGGTATGGAGGCCAACTGGGCTTGGTTTTAAACCGAATATTGACGCGGAATCAGCAGTGCTTCTAGATATGGATACCGGAGATATATGGGTGGATATTAATGGTGATGTACCCATGCCACCGGCCAGTGTATCTAAATTAATGACAGAAATGATTGTGCTGGATCAAATCTCCTCTGGAATGATTAGATGGGAGGATAGAGTCCCAATTAGTGCCTATGCAAGTAAAATGGGCGGCACAAGTCTCTCATTGAAGCGGGGAGAATTCTATACTATAAGAGAATTATTCGAAGGAGTCACTATTTATTCTGCCAACGATGCTACTGTTGCATTGGCTGAGTATATGGCTGGTTCAGAAGCCTCTTTTGTGCTCATGATGAACGACAAGGCACATAGTCTAGGCTTATCTTCTCGTACAATATTTACTAATGCAACGGGCCTATCAGGTAAGGATCTTGGTTTCACTGATCCGAATATGCATATCAGCGGTGAGACTATGATGACAGCTCGTGATACCGCTAAATTGGCTGCCGCACTAATCTATCATCATCCGGATATTCTCAATATTTCCAGCCGTACACAAATGCATTTGAAGAATAAGGGGCTATATGTAAGTAATAGCAATTTCATGTTGCCAGCTATGGGTGGCATTTACGCTTATGAGGGTACAGATGGATTAAAGACTGGACATAATAACCGGGCAGGATACTGTATTGCAGGCTCGGCTCAGCGGGATGGGCATAGGCTTATTGCAGTCGTTATGGGGGCAAAGACTTATGAGAGCCGATTTGAAGGGGCAGCAAAATTATTTGATTACGGATTTTTCCGTGGTTTACAATCCGGAGATCGGGTTAAACATATGATGAATCCGCTCAGAATTAGGAACTAAAGTCGGAGCGCCATACCAGTATTTATTACTTGGTTTGGTGCTTTTTCCCTATTCATGTCGTTATTTGTGGTTTCTTTTTATCCATTTAGTGATTACAATAGAAATATTGTTTTAGTCCACATTATTTTAGAACCGCAAAAAACTTTTTTTTCTATAATTTTGAATGACCTGAATTTCTTGAAAGGGGGGACAATAAGATAATGGAATAAGGGTCAGTTGATCGCCGTGAGAAATAAAGTCATGACTGCCTGATAAAGATTCAGGAAGCATTATATATATGGCAAGCAATTATTCTACAATAAAGAAGGAATCAAAAATGAAGGAATCAAAGATGAAAAAAATAAAGAAAAGATATATCGCCCTCATTGTTCTTGTTGTTATTATAGCGGGAGGCTTTCTGTTTCGTAATTCCCTGGCTGTATTAGCCTTCGACCTCTTTTTGTCTGATCGGGTTGAAACTAAGCTAAAGGAAGAATCTTACCAGCCGCTTAAGGATGATAATAAGGTTAAGCCAGAACCGGTTGTGTACAAGAGCGATCCGTTCTCAATTATGCTCTTAGGTACCGATCAACGTGATAATGAAACGGCACGTTCAGATACCATGATGTACGCTGTTGTTCGGCCTGAGGACTATAAGATCCTGCTCATTTCTATTCCGCGTGATACGTATACGGAAATTATAGGTCATAAGGATAATAAAAAGGATAAGATTACACATGCCTATGCTTTTGGGGGGCAACAGATGGCCAAGGATTCTCTAGAAGCTCTGCTTGGTCATGATATTCAATATTATGCGACAATAAATTTCCAAGGACTCAAGGATGCTGTAGATGCTATTGGAGGCGTTCCTCTGCCGATTAAGAAAGACATTGTGAACAAGGGTAAGGATCATGAAAAGTTTACAATTGAAGCTGGAAAGTCGCTTTATAACGGACAAGAAGCACTGAACTATACGCGTTATCGTGAGGATAGTGACTTTAACCGCACCAAACGCCAACAGGTTTTTATTGATGTTGTAGCGAATAAAATGTTATCGATCAGTCAAATTGGCAACATTCCGAAGTTGCTGGATATTATGGGAGATAATTTCAAAACCGATATAGAGCCTTCGATGATCATTAGTCTAGCCAAAAAATTCATGGGCGGAAAAGGCATGGATATCTCAAGCTTCACAGTTATGGGTGAAGGTAAACGTATGGATGGTGTTTACTATGATATCGTTGATGAAGAGGATTTGAGTGAAGCTAAGGCGATGATCGACAACTGGATGAGTGCAGCAACACCTGTAGATCAACTAATTGAGCCGGGAAAAGCAAGTAATGCACTGGAGCCTAAATCAACAGCAGTTACGCAATAATTCTAAAGTGGAGTTCAAACTCATATAATTAATTGCAGCAGCCATTCACATTCTTATGGCTGCTGCTTACTGTCTTCATGCTATAATGTATTGGAACGATTATTAAGCTGCCACGTATTAATAATTTTGTATGGTAGTAAAAGGAAGTTAAAGAACCGTAATTCCTTCGGAACTCTTTGAGGAGGATCAAGAGATGAATATTGCATTTTTTTTACTTCCGAAACAGGAAGTCGCTTGCGTAACGATCGATTCAACGCTACGCCAAACGTTGGAGAGGATGGAGTATCACCGTTATACTGCTGTCCCTATTCTGAACCGAAATGGAGAATACGCTGGTACGGTTACAGAGGGTGATCTGCTCTGGTATATGAAGGAATCCGAGGGCAAGGTTACTTTCGAGAACGCTTCAAAATTCTTGCTTAAAGATTTGCCGTTGAGGATGAATAACAGACCTGTCTCGATTGATGCGGATATGGAAGATCTGATTAATTTGGCTAAGGTACAGAACTTTGTTCCTGTAGTCGATGATATGAACCGGTTTATTGGCATCGTTCGCCGGAGTCAAGTCATAGAATATTGTGAGAAATTTGTATCAAAACAATCTCAAGAGTCATTATAGCCCAATTTATTCGCGGTAATAGAAGCAATCGGAACAAGGCCTGTATTTCCGGCGATAACGGAAAGCAGGTCTTTTTTAAAAATGAAAGAAGTACTAGTTCATCCCTTGTTGAAGCATACTTAAGGTGCGCGGGGCGCCTTGTGTGACACGGAATTTTTTATGCTATAATGGAGAATAAAGCTTTTTGCCGGAGGTAGAGAGACGTGTCCAATGTGCCGAAGGATCTGGATGTCGCTAAACGCGCCAAGGTAATTGAATGGTTAAAAACAGAAGTGATTGACCAAGTTTCACGGTTATTTAAAGCGTTATGGGAAGGCAGTACTACCCGTGTGGGCGACAGCCTGGCTAGTTTGATTATGAGCTCTTATATTTTGGGCCGCAGACTAGGGATTCCCTATCGTCAATTAGATGACTTGCTACTCGAGAAGCTCAGAAAGCATAAGCAGGAAGGGCATCAACTGGAAGAATGGTATCAAGATATATCTGCTTTAGAAGAACATATGCGTAAGAGGTGAATACTGTTGAAATTTCGCTGGTCATCTGTGGCTTGGAGCGTAGTATATTTACTTTTGCTGCTTAGTTTAACGACTCCACTGCTCATCATCACTACCCTATTTATGATTGTTCCGGCAGTAGTGTTATTCACTACGCTGAACACCAAACAATTCGTTCTACACGTATTGCCGGTGTTGCTGATTGTTGGTCTGATTACACCTATTTATGTGCTGATCGCGGCGTATTTCTTAATACCTGCTCTGGTTATGGGACGTTGGTATAAAAGACATGCTTCAGCAGTATCTACCGTGATTGCAGGTACGGTTACGATTCTTGGAGAATTCCTGTTACTCTTATTACTCGGTACGGCGTTATTTAACTTTGATTTGTCTAACTATGTGAACGATGTGCTGCAGATGGTTAACTCGCCTCTGTCTGATCTTGGTACTGCTAATCCACTGTTTACTGATCTTGGATTTACGACTGAGGATGTAAACAAGCTAAGTCATATGACGGTTCAAATGATCCCAATGACTCTAATCGTAAGCTCTTTTATGATAGCTGTCATTACGCATTCTATTGTTCGTCCGATTCTGAACAGTATGAATTATGCAGTGCCTAAGATGAAGCCTGCTCGTGAATGGAGACTTTCGAGATCGTTTATTTGGTATTATTTGATTGGTGTGGTTCTTCAGCTCTTCTTCTCAGGATCAGAGAATAATTACATCCTCATGATTTCTGCCAATCTACTGCCGTTGCTACGAATTGGCTTTATGATTCAGGCGATTGGATTTTTCTTCTTCCTGGCGCATGAACGCAAATGGAACAAGATGGTTGCCATTCTGCTAGCAATACCGGTCATTTTGCTGCCGCCGCTACGCATTATTGGTATTATTGATCTTGCTTTCCCACTGCGGGAGTATGTGACGAAATCGAAACGATAGGGTGAGAGTTCATGCCTAAATTTCTGCAAAGACGCTGGCACGGCTATCATACCGTATGGGCGTTCATGCTGCTGTTGGCCCTTATTATAATTGTTAGTATTTATAACTGGGCTCTTGGGGTCGTTAGCCTGTTTCTGGCAGGTACATTATGCTTCTATATGCTGAAGACGGAAATTTCGTTCCGCCGTAATCTGGTGGAATATATTAATGGATTAACTTTTCGTATTAAGCGGGTGGAGGGAGAAGCAGTGAGTATGCTGCCCCTCGGAATCATTCTGTTTAGCGAAGATCGAACAGTAGAATGGAATAACCGCTATGCTGGTGATATTTTTGCGCGCAAGTCTTTAGTTGGGGAACCGCTACTGGAATTGCTGCCGGATATGCAGTCTTTTTTTACGACGAATGTATCGGGAAAACGGGATGTTCACAAAGAAGGCGTATTGCATGACACTCGCCTTGAGCTCACTGTGGATGAACGATTTTACCAAGCTGTCATTATTCCAAGTGAACGTATTCTTTACATGTATGATATCACTGAGCTTGTGGTGCTACGTGAACGTTATGAGGATGAGAAGCTGGCGATTGGCATAGTGATGATGGATAATCTAGATGAATCTGCTCAAGGAATGGATGATCAACAGCGTACTTCACTGATCGCTAAGGTAGCGAGTGAGATCACCGAATGGAGTAAACAGTTTGATGTTTATCTACGTCGTCTGTCGTCTGAGCGTTATCTAATGCTACTTAATCATCGTAGTCTGCAAGCACTGGAAGAAAGTCGATTCGTTATTCTCGATGAGATTAGGGAAATGACGGCCGACCTTAAAGTGCCTATGACACTGAGTATTGGTATGGCATTTGGAGCGGACTCTGCAAGCGAGCTAGGTGCCTTAGCACAATCAAGTTTGGATATGGCGCTCGGCCGAGGTGGAGATCAGGCTGCTGTAAAAGCAGGTCAGAGGTTGTCTTTCTACGGTGGAAAGAGTAATGCTGCGGAGAAGCGTACACGAGTGCGGGCACGAGTCATTGCGCATGCGCTACGTGATTTAATGCAGGAGAGCGACCGTGTGCTGATCCTCGGCCACCGCACACCAGATATCGATGCTGTTGGTGCTGCGATTGGCCTTCTGAGAGCCGCACAGATGTATAATGTAGAGGCTAGCATTGTGATGGAAACTCCTAATCCTTCCATAACGAACATGATGGAGCAGATTCGGAAAGATGATGAATTGTTTAAGTCGTTCATCACAACGGAGCAGTCTTTACAAGTGATGACGGAGCATACACTGCTTATTGTTGTAGATACCCATAAGGCGTCTATGACAATGGAACCGCGGCTTGTGCAATATGCGAGTAGAATTGTGGTCGTGGATCATCACCGTAGAGGCGAAGAGTTCATCAACGATGCTGTACTTGTCTATTTAGAGCCTTATGCTTCATCAACCTGTGAGCTGGTGACAGAGTTGCTTCAATATATCCATGAGAAGGTAAAGATTAGTCCATTGGATGCTACAATGCTCTTAGCGGGAATTACTGTAGATACGAAGCACTTTGCACTGCATACAGGCTCACGTACATTTGAAGCTGCAGGGTTTCTGCGCCGAAATGGTGCGGATACCGTTCTTATTCAGCGTATGCTGAAGGAGGATTTACAGGAGTATATTTCAAAAGCCGAAATTATCAAACATGCGCGTATGATTTATGATCAAATCGCATTGGTCGTTACGGCACCAGGTATGAAGATTCCACAGCTACTTATCGCTCAGACTGCGGATACATTACTTGGGATGACGAACGTAGTCGCTTCATTTGTCATTAGTGAGCGACCAGACGGCCTGATAAGCATTAGTGCTCGATCACTTGGGCGTATGAATGTACAGGTCGTGATGGAAAAAATGGGTGGCGGTGGGCATCTATCGAACGCCGCGGTACAGCTAGAAGGAACATGTAAAGAAGCAGAAGCCAGACTGCTGCAAGTGCTGGCTGAAATCGAATCGAAAGAGGGTTTATTCGAATGAAGGTCATTTTCATAAAAGATGTTAAGGGTCAAGGTAAAAAAGGTCAGGTTAAAGAGGTATCCGAAGGCTATGCTTCGAACTTCCTATTACCACGTGGATTAGTTCGTCCGGCAACGGAAGGCAATGTGAAGACGCTTGAGAATCAAGCAGCTGCTGAACAACGCCGTAAAGATAACGAAAAAGAAGAAGCTCAGCAACTGGGCAAGAAGATAGATGAGCTTACTCTTACTATGAAAGCAAAAGCAGGTGAAGGCGGCCGTCTATTCGGCGCAATCACGAGCAAACAAATTGCTGAAACGCTAGCTTCCACTCAAAGCATTTCCATCGATAAGCGCAAGATTGAGCTAGGAGAGCCGATTCGTCATTTGGGAGTGTTTCAAGTAAGTATAAAACTACACACTGAAGTAAAGGCTACCCTTAAGGTTCAGGTAACGGAGGAGTAACATGGGTGGAGATCTCTTTTTCGATCGGGTTCCCCCGCAGAATCTTGAGGCGGAGCAAGCGGTAATTGGTGCTGTTCTGTTGCAGGATGAAGCGCTCATTACTGCAATGGAACGGGTGAATACCGAAGACTTCTACGATAAAGCGCATCAAATGATTTTTGAGGCGATGGTGCAGCTCGGAGAAGAGAGCCAGCCGATTGATCTTGTTACGCTTACTTCTAGACTGCAGGACAAGGGAGAGCTCGAAGATATTGGTGGTGTTAGCTACCTAGCTAAGCTGGCGCATGCTGTGCCTACTGCGGCTAACGTAGAATACTACGCGCAGATTATTGAAGAAAAGGCTATGTTACGGCGTTTGATTCGTACAGCGACGCAAATCGTAAGCGAGGGTTACACCGGCGGCGAAGATGTAGCCGATATGCTGAGTGATGCAGAACGGCGAATTCTTGAAATCTCTAACCGGCGCAGCGGCAGTGGATTTATCGCAATCCGCGATGTTTTGATGGAAGTATTTGATAAGGTTGAACTCCTCCATCAGAATAAAGATAAGGGCGGCATGTCAGGTATTCCAACGGGATTTGTGGATTTAGACCATATGACTAATGGATTCCAGCGCAATGATTTGATTATTGTTGCAGCCCGTCCTTCTGTAGGTAAGACAGCATTCGCGCTAAATATTGCTCAGAATGTGGCCGTACGTGCCAAAGAGACGGTTGCCATATTTAGTCTGGAAATGTCAGCGCCGCAGCTAGTACAGCGGATGATTTGTGCCGAAGCTAATCTGGATGCGAATACTATGCGTACCGGTGACTTCAAGAGTGATGATGATTGGTCGAAGCTGACTATGGGCATTCAGTCCCTGTCGGAGGCGGAGATTTATATCGATGATACAGCAGGGATTACTGTAACGGATATTCGTGCGAAATGCCGGAGGCTCAAGAAGGAAAAGGGCCTGGGGATGATCGTCATTGACTACTTGCAGCTCATTCAGGGCCGCGGTAAAGGCGGGGAAAACCGTCAACAGGAAGTATCGGATATATCCCGTACATTGAAGCAGATCGCTCGTGAATTGGACGTGCCGGTTATCGCCCTGTCGCAGCTTAGCCGGGGTGTGGAACAACGTCAGGATAAACGACCGATGATGAGTGACTTGCGTGAATCCGGTTCTATCGAGCAGGATGCCGACATTGTTGCGTTCTTGTATCGTGACGACTATTACAATCAGGACACTGAGAAGAAAAATATTATTGAAATTATTATAGCTAAACAGCGTAATGGTCCCGTTGGGACAGTAGAGCTTGTATTCCTCAAAAACTTCAACAAGTTCGTTAACTACGAGCGAGCACATGCAGAACCATTTGCTGGGTAACCTGTCATGTATGATATCCGAACGATTGCACATTTCTTTGTGTAATCGTTCGTTTTATTTGACTTTGAAAAAAACGGCTGTTACACTGAGTATTGTCCTTTAGTGGGTAAATCCGCTTGGAGTCCGGAGGGCTACGTACATAAGAATGACGTACAGGGCCCATATTATGAAAAATAATGGTGCTTGCTAGCACCTACGGAGGAATGAACATGTCAACGGTAGTCGTCGTGGGAACACAATGGGGAGACGAAGGTAAAGGGAAAATCACTGACTTTCTAGCGGAAAGTGCAGATGTGGTTGCCCGTTATCAAGGGGGCAATAATGCCGGTCACACGATTCTGATTGACGGTGAGAAGTTTAAGCTCAGCTTAATCCCTTCTGGTGTATTTTATAAAGAAAAGACTTGTGTAATTGGTAACGGGATGGTTATTAATCCAGCTGCCTTGATCCAAGAAATTAATTATATTCACGAGAACGGCTTTGACACTAAAAACTTAGTGATCAGCGACCGGGCTCATGTTATTATGCCTTATCACATGGTACTGGATGCTCTGGAAGAAGACCGCAAGGGTCCGAACAAGATTGGTACAACACGCAAAGGCATCGGTCCATGTTACATGGATAAGGCTGCACGTAACGGTATCCGTATTGCTGACCTGATGGACGCTGAGGAATTCGAATTGAGACTTCGTCACTTGATGGAAGAGAAGAACCAAGTGATTACTCAAGTATATGGCGCGGAAGCTCTTGATGTTGAAGAGATTCTGACTCAGTACCTGGAATATGCGGAAGTGCTACGTAATTATGTGACAGATACGTCGGTCATTCTTAATGAAGCTATTGATGCAGATCGCAAAGTATTGTTTGAGGGTGCACAAGGGGTAATGCTTGATATCGATCAAGGTACGTATCCGTTTGTTACTTCTTCTAACCCTTCTGCAGGTGGCGTATGCATAGGTTCTGGTGTTGGACCTTCTAAGATTAAACAGGTTATCGGGGTTGCTAAAGCCTACACTACTCGTGTTGGAGATGGCCCGTTCCCTACAGAACTGAACGATAAAACTGGTGATTATATCCGTGAAACAGGTCATGAATATGGAACAGTTACAGGACGTGCTCGCCGTGTAGGTTGGTTTGACAGTGTTGTTGTAAGTCACGCTCGTCGTGTAAGTGGAATCACAGGCTTGTCTCTTAACTCGCTGGATGTGCTGAGTGGACTTGAGACTGTGAAGATCTGCACAGGCTACAAATACCGTGGTGAAGTAATCACGCATTACCCAGCTAGCCTTAAGATGCTGGCAGAGTGCGAAGCGGTATATGAGGAGCTTCCAGGTTGGAGCGAAGATATTACTTCTGCAAAAACATTGGATGATCTACCAGCGAACACACGTAGATATGTTGAACGTGTATCTGAGCTTACAGGGATTCCGATCGCCATCTTCTCAGTAGGCCGTAACCGTGAGCAGACGAATCAAGTAATGCCAATTTATATCTAAATATATTTAGTCATTTATAAGGGACCTCGCGAGAGGTCTCTTTTTTATGTTTACTTTTATGTGTATGTTTCCCGAAGCCGGTTCTAGTCAATACTGGGAGTATAGAAAAACATGGAAAAAATATACCAGATAGACTTGAACATAGGTGAGAGGAGAGAAGAAATGAAGATCGTGAAGCGTGCACTGGGAGTATGTCTAATTGTAGTACTCGCAAGTACACTTTCAATTCTAACTACGGGCGTGGTTGTAAATGCTTATATTCAGTCGGTTCTGGCGAGCTTCGATATTAAAGTGGATAGTCCAGGCCCAGGTTTAGGTGGGATGGTCAAGAGCATTATTGGCATGGATAGCCAATCGGACTCCAATAAAGCGAATAAAGAAGCGACGACAACAGGCAGCGCGGTAAACAAGGATAAAGATAACAGTAAGGATACACCTGAAAAAGGGGAGCCGGTGGAGGAAAAAGCACCCGAGGATGCTTTACCGGTTATGGGCCAAGCCTCAAATGAGTCTTCTACTAACGAAAGCCAGAGTGGAAGTTTAGAGGACCAGAAATTGGTAATGACACCTGAGGCAATAGGTGACTTAAAAGATAATCTCCCTTCGGCGGAGAAGGTAAATATATTCAATATCTTGATGTCCAAACTACCGCAGGATGAGATGCAGAAAATCTCCACGGCGATGGAGGATGGTCTAACGGAGGATGAGGTTAAGGAGCTGCAACAAGTCATTGCCAAATATGTTGATCCCGATGAATACGAGAGTATAATGAAAATGCTTACACCAACTACAGAAACTCTACAGCAACCATAGTAATTGTCAATTTCTAGACACAAGAAAAAGGCTAAATTTTCATATTTGCGCAAAAAACCCGCGTATTTCGTGGGTTTTTTTATGTGTACAAAGTTGAAATTTTCCGCTCAGCTATGGTACATTAGACAAGGATGTTCAAAGGGTTAATTTTTTGTAACCAATTGTAACCTTTTTGAGGGTCCATTAGAAGCAGGAAATTAGAACTAGGATAAGTGGAAATATTCATGGTCGTAATCTATATACTCGAGATCGTATAACTAGCTTGGCCGCTCGTCTCGGATGACCGAGCGGACTGAAAGGGAGAGTTTCATGAAGGGATTTAAGTTCATGCGCCGGATGGGGAAACTGCAGGATAGCGACACAGCAGAATCCGGAGCAGATGTTCAGCAGAGCCACAATTTAGATCACGACTCCACACACTTTCATCAAGAAAAAGGAACTCGTAGATTCCGGCACTCTTGGATTTTGGGAGCTGTTGGTTTAGTACTTCTAACCACTGTGTTGATTGGTGCAGAGAAAAAGTATGTAGCAGCCAATACTGAAACCTTCTATCAAGTGTTGGTGAAGGGTAAGGAGATCGGGAAGCTTAACGATCAGGCACAGCTTAATCAGCTGTATGATAAGAAGCAACAGGAATATCAGGACAAGTATCCAGATTCAACGATGGTGCTTCAGACAGAAGGCATTACAATTAAACAGGAGAAAGCGTACAAGCCGGAAGTTGATAGTGAAGCAACGCTTAATAAACTAGATGGAATGCTGAAGGCCTATGCCGTAGGTGTACAATTATTGGTAGATGGCAAGGTGGTTGGCATTGTTAAGGATCAAGAGACCGCAAATGCGGTGCTTGAAGGGGTAAAGAATCATTATGTTCCGCAAACTAAAGTAGCAACGGCTAGTAAGCTCACAAGAACAGCAGCCTCAAGTTCAAGTGCTGCGAAAGCAAAAGCTCCTAACCAAGTGGAGTCAGTCAAAATAAGTGAAGAAGTTGCTATTGTTCCAGTGAAGACAGATCCTAACAAAGTGTTGGATGTGAAGGAAGCGGTCAAAACTCTTACCGAGGGTAAAGAAGCACCACTTCTTTATACCGTTCAAGAGGGCGATACGATTTCGGGGATTGCCAAACGGTTTGAAATTACACAAAAAGAGATCTATAGTAACAACCCGGATGTGAAAGAGCTAACGTTGAAGATTGGAGATACACTGAAGCTGAAGGTACCACAGCCAGATGTTACAGTTGTTACTGTAGAGCAAGTGTCAGAGCAGGTGGTTACTGAGCCTGAAGTGATCGTGCGGAAAAGCGACCAGTTACCAGCAGGCAAAAGTAAGGTCGTTCGTCCAGGACAAACGGGCCTTAAAGAAATGCAGTATCGGTTAACAAAGAAAAACGGAATGGTCGTACAAGAAGAGTGGTTGGGTCAGACCGTTATTAAATCTTCTCTCCCTGAAGTGGTTTATCGGGGTACGAAGGTAGTTGGTGAAGGAACAGGCATGTTCAGTTGGCCAGTAAGCGGAGCAACCCTTACTAGTAGTTTCGGTGAGCGCTGGAGCCGTGCTCATAAGGGTCTAGATATGGTATCTGGCAACCGAAGCATTAAAGCCTCTGATGCCGGAACTGTAATCTTTGCTGGTGTGAAGAGTGGATATGGAAATGTGGTTATCGTGGATCACCGTAACGGATACGAAACCTATTATGGCCACTTAAACAGCATCTCCGTTTCTACGGGACAGCGTTTGGAACAAGGCGCCAAAATTGGTGTAATGGGCAATACTGGACGCTCGACGGGAACACATCTGCATTTTGAGATTCGGAAGAATGGCACTGCAGTAAATCCAATGAAGTATTTGCGATAATTCATACTTTAACCTCAACTGCTCGATTAAACTCGAGCGGTTTTATTTTTTTTAATATAGGAATGACGATATAGCTGTTTCTTTTTGCTGGGGAAGCCGATTCCTTATTTCGTAGGATGTGACGGTAAGACAGGTATGTTAAAATAAAGGAATGATCTTTAAGTAGGGATAGGAAGGTGAAGCTGAGACATGCAGATGGGAACGATTCTGGTAGTAGACGATGAACAGCCTATTGCTGATATATTGAAGTTTAATCTAGAAAAAGAAGGCTACGAGGTTATTTGTGCTTTTGATGGTAACAGTGCAGTAGAATTGGCATTGTCCAAAAAGCCTGATCTTATGCTGCTTGATCTTATGCTGCCTGGTAAGGACGGGATGGATGTTTGTCGTGAGGTTCGTTCTGCACATTTGGACATTCCTATCATTATGCTTACTGCCAAAGACGGAGAGATTGATAAGGTGCTTGGTCTAGAGCTTGGTGCGGATGACTATGTGACCAAACCTTTTAGTACACGTGAGCTACTCGCCAGAGTGAAGGCCCAAATGCGGAGACAGCACAAACCGTCACCGCCGGGAATGGCGAATGAACCTGCAGAGACCAGACAAGGTATTTACCATTTCGATCTATTTATTGATACAGATATGTATCTGGTATATAAGGGTGGGGAGCCGCTTGATTTGACCCATCGTGAATATGAGTTGCTCTACTATATGATTAAACATGCGGGTAAGGTGATGACCCGGGAGCATTTACTGCAGGCTGTGTGGGGATTCGAGTATTTCGGCGATGTGCGGACCGTAGACGTGACGATCCGTCGTCTAAGAGAGAAAATTGAGGAGAATCCCAGCAAGCCGGAATATATTTATACTCGGCGCGGACTTGGCTATTTGATGCATAGCCCTAAAAGCGGAGGACTGTGATGAAGTGGTGGTCCTTTTTCCGGACAATTCAGGCCAAGCTTATTATTATTTATGTGCTGCTGATTCTGATAGCTATGCAGTTAATTGGAGTCTATTTTGTCAGCTCGATGAAGAACTCGTTAACGGATAACTTCACGAAGGATCTTAAAGCACGTGCGGAGATGCTGTCCATCCTGACTGCTGATAAATTCGGTAGTGAGGCTGGTACCGTTGACGAGGAAACGGCTGTAGAAAGTCTGCGTGGTATGGTTAATAATCTTTACATTAACGGGGCCGAGATTCAGGTGCTTGATGCCAGCGGCAAAATCATCACCACCTCCGTGCCCTCTCAGAATGACTATGTCGGACAGCGCAACACTCAGACCGTAGTCAATCGCGCCTTGCAGGGGATCAGCGATAATGAAGAATATATTATTGCTGATGATAATGTGCGAAAAAAGGTTGTGGCCAAGCCGGTACTTTCCGGTGACAAGGTAGTAGGTGCAATCTATATTGCTGCTGACATGAAAGATTTATATGCGACCATGGGGAGGATCAACAGTGTATTCATCTCTGGTTTGCTGTTAGCCTTGGGACTGACAGTTGTCCTATGTGTTATTCTTGCACACACCATTACGCAGCCGATTAAAGAAATGACTAGGCATGCAACAGCTGTTGCTGAGGGGCGGTTCAATCGAAAAATGCCCGTGCTCGGCAACGATGAAATTGGACAACTCAGTCAGGCATTCAATTATATGACCGGCAGATTGCGTGAGGCGCTCTCTCAGAATGAGGAAGAGAAAGAGAAGCTTACCTCTATTCTGACGAATATGAGTGACGGTGTGGTAGCCACGGATGAGAATGGTGTAGTCATTCTTATGAACCTTCGAGCAGCACTTATGCTGGGAACAGAAGGTCCGTTGCCGGAAGGTGCGCCACTGGATAAATTGCTAGGTCTTGATTATGAGCAGAGTGGTTCCTTGGCTAAAGGAAATGCCCAGTCTGCAATGCTTCATCTGACACATATGGGTGGAGAAGATTCTAATATCGTGAGAGTTACGTTTACTCCGATTCATCGCCGTGAAGGTGGGATTGCCGGTACTATTGCCGTGCTGCAAGATGTAACTGAGCAAGAGAACCTGGAGGAATCACGCCGAGAGTTCGTCGCGAACGTTTCGCATGAGCTAAGAACACCACTTACAACGATTAAAAGCTATGTGGAGGCACTTGATGATGGAGCGCTTGAGGACCCGCAGTTAGCGGTTCGTTTTGTTGGGGTTATTCGTAACGAAACCGAGCGTATGATTCGTCTGGTTACGGATCTACTGCATCTGTCGCGTCTGGATTCCAAGGAGGCACTTCTCAGAATTCAGCAGACGGATATTACTGAAATGCTAGAGGATGTAGCAGACCGCTTTTCTTTTCAGATTCGGCAGAAGCGGATCGACATTAGTACAAGGGTCCGTAGGGATGTCAGCACAGCATGGCTCGATCGTGATCAAATCGATCAGGTCTTGGGGAATTTGGTCTCCAATGCATTAAAATATACGCCAGAAGGCGGTACGATTGAATTGGAAGCCTTGAAAAGTGAGGATGGAATGCTCTCCATTTCTGTACGTGATTCCGGGATTGGTATACCGAAGAAAGACATCGAGCGGATCTTTGAACGTTTTTATCGGGTGGATAAGGCGCGTTCACGGAATATGGGAGGCACCGGACTTGGCCTTTCCATTGCCCGGGAAATTGTGAAAGCCCATGGAGGCTCTATTTCCCTGCAATCCGAGCTTAATGAAGGTTCTAAGGTAACCTTTACACTACCTCTGAATGCGCAAAGGGGGAGTGAGGCATGAAGGAGAGATTGAAGTCATGGATTCTAGCCTTGCTCGTGCTGGGAAGTCTTGTTGAGAGTTACTATTTGATTTATCGCTTGCCTGGTGCAGACTCAGCGGTACTCTCCGAGAATCTATATGTGAAGACAGACAATATGGGACCGGAGGAAAAGGTTGAGAACCTGCTGTACCCTGATAAAATGATCATCCATATGGGCGATAACAAGCATACGCTTTTTTATCCAGACTCAACGTTCTATAGCTTGATTATGAATCGGTTAAAAGGGCGTGGATTTGAAAGCTTCCAGCGGCACTCGGTACAGGATTATGATTGGGATAAGATTCGAAATGAGAATCCGGGGATTGAGCTTTCGTTCGGATCCGGCATTCCGGTAACGTTACTTCAGCGGGTTATGCAGCTCTCACCTGATTCCCTATTTGAAGGAGAAAGCATTGATCGCATTTGGATCTATAACATTAAGAATGACTCCAAAGCGCATGCCATTTTCTTCAGTACGAGAGGCGACATTATATATGAAGCGGCAAAAGCGGATTTAACTGTGCAAGACGTGCAGCAGCATGTGGATTTCGGCAAGAACTGGACGCCTTACAAGTCCGTAGATGGTGATTATTATGTACCAGACAGCAAGATTTCTCTGGTTCAGGTTGAGATGCCTTCAGGCATGTATACCATAGAACAAATGCAGAACAATCTTTTCTTCGATGTTGGAAGCACTAGATATATTCGCGAGAAAAATGGCTCGGAGATTTATACGGATAGCAAACGGAGTCTTCAGGTCGATAAGGAACGGAATTGGATGAGCTATAGCGATCCTGCCGCACTTCCAGCCGGAGACAGTACACCTGCCAAGGATGCGCTTGAAGCTGTAGAATTTGTGAACCAACATGGTGGATGGAATGGAACCTATCGTCTTGAAGCCACCGAGGAGGGGAGACAGGAGAGAAAGGTCTCTTTTCAACAATATTATGGCTCCTATCCATATGGCTCCTATCCGATCATGAGTAACTCGCAGCTGCAGTATGGTGTAATTAATCTGGAATTGCAGCAAGGCACCGTATCCTCTTATGAACGCTCGTTAATCTATATTGATGAGAGTAAGGCAGAGAAGAAAATCGTAGAGCTATCTGGAGGCGTGGAGCTAGAGAATCAATTGTCTGCGGTTAGCAAAACTTCGGCGGTGAAGGATTTAACACCTGCGTATGTACCTGTAGTGAAAGAAGAGAAGCTGCAACTACTTCCAGTCTGGAAGGTTACGCTTATTGACGGCAGCGTTCTTACATTAAATTAATGTACAAGTTGTTCATATAACATTTAGGAGGTAAGGGTATGGATTGGGGAAGAGCCAAAAATGTACTAATTTGCGCCTTTTTAGGTCTAAATCTGCTGCTATGTTATCAGCTGTGGATTGATTTGCGCGATCAGGTTAGTGCCAATCTCGATTTCACTTCCCTGTCCGAAGAAACCCAGGCGGTCATGGAGCAGAAAGGGATTCGTGTGTTGTGTCCCATTCCGGCTTCTACCCCGCAGCTTCCTAATATAACTTATCGATATTCTGCTGAAGAGCAGAATGAACCACCCATTAAATTAGATGTTCCTATAGACAGCAAGCTGATCTATTCTTCCTTCACTGACCTTAGCAAGGCGCTTGAGAGTCAAATACCGGATATCGCAAATTATCGTTTTGATTCTCAAGAAAGTGAAGTTGGGAAGTTCGTGCTTCACCCGCTAGTTCAGAATCAGTGGTCGCTATTCCGAGTTAGGTTAGAGTTGATTAATAGTGACCAGAAGATTGTAGCTTTCCGCTCACCTAAGATTGAGATAGGGGCAAGCAGTAGCGATAAGGAACAGAAGGTACTGCCGGCATCGCAAGCGCTTAGCAGTTTGATTGAAAAATATTTTCCGGCAGACTCCGTAGTAAAGGAGATTGAGCTTGGTTATTATGGTGAGTTGTTCAACTCCGAAAGTCAGGTAGCGTCGCCAATGTGGCGGTTCATGCTGGAGAACGGCAATGCCTATTATGTGGATGCTATAAGTGCGGACATCATCAGTCCGAAGACAACAGATTAGAAGGAGTAAGGAAAATGGGGATTTCATTTACAGTACTGTCCAGTGGTTCTACCGGAAATGTAACGGTGGTTCGGAACGGGGAGACAACACTTATGATTGACGCGGGACTAAGTGCCAAGCGGATCGATGAGCTGTTGGCCATGCGCGAGCTAACGGGTAATGATATAGACGGGATTCTAGTCACACACGAGCATTCCGATCATATTAAAGGACTCGGAGCAATGGCCCGTAAATACGATCTTCCGATTTATGCGAACACCAATACCTGGGGAGCCATTGAAAAAGGCATTGGAAAAATACCCGACTATAACCGAATCATTATGGAGTCGGGACAGCATAGGGATTTTGGTAGTCTGCGTGTTGAATCGTTTGCAATTTCTCATGATGCGGCGGAGCCGGTGGGTTACAATTTTTATGATGGAAAAGAAAAACTGTGTGTAGCTACAGATCTGGGGTATGTTAGCGACAAGGTAAGAGATGCGATTTCAGAGGCGGACGTATTAGTGCTGGAGGCGAATCATGATATTGAAATGCTGAGGATGGGACGTTATCCGTGGAATACGAAACGACGTATACTTGGCGACATGGGTCACCTTTCTAATGAAGCAGCCGGAGCAGCACTAAGTGAAATTCTCACAGGACGGACTAAACGTACCTATTTAGCGCATTTAAGCCGGGATCATAATATGATGGATTTGGCTAAAATGTCGGTACGTTGCGCAATGGAGGATCGGGGCTGTTTCTTTAAAGATAGTGAGTTTAAGCTTTGCGATACGTATTATGACCAACCTACGCCATGGGATAAGTTGAGCCAGTTGTCATAAGCTGATCAAGCTCAGCAGTCTTTCGTTCTAATTCTTGGCGGGAGATCAGGCCTTTATCGATCATCAATTCGATCATAGCACTGAAGGCAAGGGTCATATGGTAGTGTTCATCCTTCAAATCGCCAAGCTTACCGATAAACTCCACCAGATCCATACTTGTGGAAAAAGAATTCATAATTATACCTCCTTATATAGTAAAAACAGAACTGGAGTTGTAAAAAATTCGCAGGCTTTTTACCTCAGGAAAATCACGAATTGAGGGTTGCCTGTGATACAATTATAGACGTGATAAGCAAACTCTAAATTTATGGAATCTTTCTATTAGTGTAGTCTTTTAAGTTGCAAAATATTCCTAGTAGAGAAGATATATTGAAAGATTCTAAAATTCTTTCGATTAACTGAAACTATTGTGTGGTTAATGGATAAAGTGAAACTTTTTAGTGATTGTTGGAGTCTAAAGGATGCAGAGGTATATGCTTGGAACGTGATTGCTAGAGGTTCAGGTTTTAGATACTGTGAACGGTTGGCAATAGAAGGGGGAGATTTTCGGTGGGATTGTTTGATGACGATTTCTATTCAACTAAAGTATCACGGTCCAGAGGGGATGAAGCATCAAAGGGATCATTTGCTAACCGCAAGCATTCTGTGCGAAGATCGCGCAAGGGCTTATCCACTTGGCAAATATCCGCCGTCTGCTCCTTAATCAGTGCTGTGGTGGCAGTGTTTTTATTCAGTATGCTTACTGGACAAATGAGTCACGAAACTGCCCCGAAGTCGGTAGTAACAACTGGGGAGGTTGCCCCAAGCAGAGATCCGTTTGACCGTATCATTCAAGCCGCTGCTACGGTTCGTCCTGCAGTAGTAAGTATTATCAATCATAAAGAAGATAATAAAGAATTGAACATTCTGGATGAGTCAGCATTAGGCTCTGGAGTGATTTATAAAAAGGTAGATAATAAAGCATTTATCATTACTAATAACCATGTCATCGAAGACTCTAGCAATCTTGAGGTCGTAACAGTAGATGGCGAGACACGTAAAGCTACACTTGTTGGAACGGATAAAGTGAGTGACATCGCGGTGCTTTCGATTGATGCCAAGGGTATCAATACAATCGCAGAGCTCGGGGATTCCTCGAAGCTTCGTTTAGGTGAAACGGTCATTGCCATCGGAAACCCGTTGGGACTTGGTGACACATTGACTTCAGGTATTGTCAGCTATACTGAACGGAAGGTTCCCGTATCCTTGAATCAGGACGGCGTATATGATTGGGAGCAAGAGGTCATTCAGACCGATGCAGCAATTAATGAAGGCAATAGCGGCGGGGCGCTTGTGGATCTGGATGGTAAAGTCATCGGTATTAACACGATGAAAATCTCCGATGCAGGTGTAGAAGGGCTGGGTTTTGCTATTCCAGCTAACCATGTGATAGATACCGCTAATGAACTGGCTGAGAAAGGGCGGATTGCCCGTTCCTACTTAGGCGTATATTCGGTAGATTTAAACAATCCTTACATTCCTCTCGCAGAGGACCAACGCAAGGAACTGAACCTACCGAACAATGTTAAGGATGGGGTTGTCGTTCTGGATGCTGTTGGACCTGCACAAGAAGCGGGAATACAGTTCAATGATGTAATTACGAAATTTAATGATGAACCGATTACATCCACGCTCTCCCTTCGCAAGTATTTATATAATCAGACGAAGATTGGTGAGGATCTGAAGATTACCTATTATCGAAATGGGAAAGTCAATCAGACTACAGTAAAACTTCTTGAAAAACCAGAGGAATAATATGCTGGAAGTCGGCATATAATGATATAGCAGTAATGACAAGTAGAGCGGACTACCCCTTCGGTTGAGAAGGTAGAGCTTCCTGAAATAGCGATACTCTGTATCGCTATCGGGGATCTATTTCTTCTAAAGTTTTGATAAATATGGCAATTATAAGCTGATTTAATCAATTTTGGGCTGACTGGCAACCCTTACATTGGAAGGTAATACTTATTAGGGTAGAAACGGATATATACGGATGCCAGCTTGCCTTTGCTAATCAGGTGTGGTAATATGATATCAATCATACATTTAGTCCCTAATTTTCGCATTGAAAAGGGCTGTTATATTCGGTAATACAACCTTTTTCAATGTGTGAATTTTTTCTTTGTTTGAAGATAAAAAGAACATATTAATTTAAATTTGTGGAGGTAACACACATGCAAACAGGTACAGTTAAATGGTTCAACGCAGAAAAAGGATTCGGATTTATCGAAGTTGAAGGCGGAAGCGACGTATTCGTTCACTTCAGCGCAATCACTGGCGACGGCTTCAAAACTTTGGACGAAGGCCAACGCGTTGAATTCAACGTTGTTCAAGGCAACCGTGGACCACAAGCCGAAAACGTTGTAAAACTGTAATAATAGAAGAAACCGTCCCAGCTTGTGAAAGTTGGGACGGTCTTTTTATATCTAGTTAGTCACTATTGACTTACAGGATGGGAGGAACGGCAATGAACTACCGGAAGAAACCTTTGGAAGAAATACCGGAAGAAAATACCGCGATTTGGGCGTGTACCAATGATGGATGCAACGGATGGATGAGGGATAATTTCGCATTTGAACATGCGCCTTCTTGCCGTCTATGTGACTCTCCAATGGTTCGCAGCACGAAGATGCTACCACAATTGCTTAATTCGAATGGCGATCTCAAATCGCTGAAGAAGGGTATTTCCATTACCTAACCAATGCCTTTATGAGTCAAGCTTGTTATAGAACAGTGAACAACTTCAAGACGGTCAAACCGTCTTATTTTTTTTGCTTTTTTTAAGGTAAATTGTGATTTTTGTCACAAATCATTTGAATTTCACCGTTAAAAGCACCCCTTTGTGTGACATTTATCACAAAAGTGCGTCTAAATTTTTGACACAATATAGTTAACGAAAAGGGGAGAAGGAAGGGAAAAATATGGATACAGTAATGCTGTCGCGTATACAATTTGCGTCGACGACAATATTCCACTATTTCTTTGTACCGGTATCAATCGGACTAGCGCTCTTGATTGCGATCATGGAGACCATGTACGTTAGAAAAGGCAATGAAGAGTACAAAAGAATGGCACAGTTCTGGGGAAAGCTGTTTCTCATCAACTTTGCAGTAGGGGTAGTTACAGGTATTTTGCAGGAATTTCAGTTCGGGATGAACTGGTCTGATTATTCACGTTTTGTGGGTGATGTATTCGGGGCTCCACTTGCAGTCGAAGCATTGGCAGCTTTTTTTCTGGAGTCTACTTTTATTGGCATCTGGATATTCGGCTGGGACAAAGTGTCCAAAAGAGTGCACTTGTTATCCATCTGGCTAGTAGCTTTCGGTACGATGTTATCCGCTTTCTGGATTCTAGCAGCGAACTCCTTTATGCAGCATCCTGTGGGATTTGAGATAAATAATGGACGGGCAGAAATGAATGATTTCTTCGCGCTCATTACGAACGGACAATTGCTGGTTGAATTCCCGCACACGGTTCTTGCTGCGTATGCAACAGGCGCCTTCCTCGTAACGGGTATTAGTGCGTATAAGATATTGAAGAAACAAGATGTATCTTTCTTTAAGAAATCTTTTCAAATTGCAGCAATCGTAGGTATCATTTCTTCTATTGGTGTAGCCGTGGCAGGCCATGCGCAAGCACAGTATTTGGTTGAGACTCAACCTATGAAGATGGCGGCTTCTGAAGGACTGTGGGGTAAGAGTGGTGACCCAGCACCTTGGACCGTATGGGCTAACATTGATCCTGACAAGCAGGAAAGTTCTGGAGAATTTCAAATTCCGTATATGCTAAGCTTCCTTTCATACAGTAAATTTTCCGGTGAAGTTAAAGGTATGCTTGAGCTGCAAGCTGAGTATGAGCAAACCTATGGCCCCGGTGACTATATCCCGCCAGTACGTACGACATTCTGGAGTTTCCGGATCATGGTTCTAGCAGGAACGTTAATGATCGTAATGGGTATGTACGCAATGTATTTAATGTGGCGCAAAAAGATGGACCGTCCAAACACTTGGTTTATGCGGTTTATGTTATGGGGAATACTGCTTCCTCCAATCGCGAATACAGCAGGTTGGGTCATGACCGAATTCGGGCGTCAGCCATGGACGGTATTCGGATTGATGACAACGGAAGACAGTGTGTCGCCTAACATTACAAGTGGTCAGGTTCTATTCTCTGTTATTTCTTTTACAGCGATTTACGCCATTCTCGGATTAGTTCTAATTGGTTTGTTTATGAAAGTGATTAAAAAAGGTCCTTATGCGATGGATAACGATCACGGGGATTCGCATGATCCATATAACGAGGAGGGCGCCCAATGATGTCTCTTAATGAATTGTGGTTTGTGCTCATTGCAGTTCTGTTTATAGGGTTCTTCTTCCTGGAGGGTTTCGATTTCGGCGTAGGGATGGAAACACAAATTCTCGCTAAGAATGACACTGAGCGCCGGATTCTGATTAACTCGATCGGACCCTTCTGGGATGGAAACGAGGTATGGTTAATTACTGCTGCGGGTGCAATGTTTGCGGCTTTCCCTGAGTGGTATGCAACGTTGTTTAGCGGATTTTACATTCCCTTTGTCTTTGCTTTATTAGCTTTGATTGCACGTGGTGTTGCTTTTGAATTTAGAGGTAAACGGGATTCAGTAGCTTGGAAAAAAACTTGGGATGTTTGTATCTTTTTCGGCAGCTTCCTCCCACCTTTCCTCCTTGCTGTGGTGTTCGCCAGCTTCATCAAAGGTTTGCCGATTGATGGGGATATGCAAATGTACGCAGGTTTTACAGATATCGTAAATGTGTATACCGTAGTAGCTGGTGTGACTGTTGTCCTTCTTTGTTTGGTACATGGTCTCATGTTCACAACGTTGCGTACAGTGGGTGATCTACAGGCTCGCGCTAGAAAAATGGCGCAAAGATTGCTTTTGCCACTTGGGGCTCTATTGCTTGCTTTCGTGGTAATGACTTATTATATGACTGATATTTTCGAACAACGTGGTTTAGTTCTTATGATTATAGTAGCGCTGGGAATTATCGCGTTCATATTATCGGGTTATTTCATGACGAAGAAGAAGGATGGCTATGCTTTTGGAATGACAGGAGCGGTAATAGCATTGTCCGTAACTTCCATCTTTGTAGGATTGTTCCCACGTGTTATGATTAGTTCAATCGATCAAGCCTTCAATTTGACAATTACCAATGCGGCTTCGGGACATTACTCTTTAAAGGTAATGACGATTGTGGCGCTGACCATCCTTCCATTCGTATTGGGATATCAAATTTGGAGTTACTTTGTCTTTCATAAACGCGTTCACGAGAAGGAGCATCTTGAATACTAATGGATAAAAATTTGCTTGGGTATAAAGGAGTTAAGCCGGTATTTCTGATCGTTGGCCTCCTTACCCTGGTGCAAAGCATGTCCATACTTCTGCTGGCCAAATGGCTGGCAGAAGTCATCTCTGCGCTATTTGCAGGAGAACCTCTGAAGGAACAATGGGCTACTTCGCTATTGTTCCTTCTTGCATTTCTAGTGCGCCATGCTTGCGCCATGCTGATGAGCCGTATCTCTTACCGCTTTGCGGAAGCAACGGGCAGCAATATGCGGAGGGAAATGATGGATAAGCTCTTCCAGCTTGGACCCAGAATGGTGGGCGGGCGTGGAACCGGGGATCTTGTCACACTTGTGCTGGAAGGCGTAACAAAGTTCCGCACATATTTAGAAGCGATTATCCCTAGAATGGTAGGGATGTCAATTACACCGATTTTGGTGCTTATTTATATCTACAAGATGGATACCGCGAGTGGGATAATTCTAACGATCACTATGCCGATTATTATTGTTTTTATGATCTTGATCGGGATGACGGCTCGCAAGCAGATGGACCGTCAGCTGAAATCTTATCGTACCTTATCTAATCATTTCGTAGACTCCCTCCGTGGGCTAGAAACGCTGAAATTTCTGGGCCGCAGTCGTAGTCATAGCACGAGTATTGCCACCGTCAGCGATCGGTATCGCTCGGCGACGATGCGTACACTGCGAGTAGCCTTTTTGTCTTCGTTCGCGCTGGACTTCTTTACGATGTTATCCGTTGCTTCCGTCGCGGTAAGTCTCGGCCTGCGTCTGGTCAACGATCAGATGACACTGGTTACGGGCTTAACCATTCTGATCTTGGCACCGGAATATTTTTTGCCTGTACGATTGGTAGGTTCGGATTTCCATGCTACTCTCGATGGTAAGGAAGCCGCTGAGGCAATGAAGAGCATTATAGATCAGGATGAAGTGAAAGCTGAAGTAGTAGGTTCTAATGGTGACCAAGCATTGAAATCAGCATCGAAAACATCAGAAGAGATATTCACTTGGCATAAAAATAGCATACTTACATTAAATGATGTCAGTGTGAAATACGAGGAAGCTGGTCTTTCTTCACTGGAAGCGGTGAACCTGCAATTTAAAGGAGCAAGCAAAATTGGGATTATCGGAGAGAGTGGGGCCGGTAAATCTACACTAGTCGATATCTTGGGTGGTTTCTTACACCCTACTTCAGGAAGTATCACAGTAAACGGTACAACGGTTAGCGCATTAACGGATGAGGCTTGGCGAAAGCAGACCTCGTATATCCCGCAGCGCCCTTATATTTTTAGTGGTACATTGGCTGATAATATTCGCTTCTATTACCCTGAGGCTTCTATGGAAGCTGTGGCTGCAGCTGTGAAAGCTACTGGATTATCAGAGCTGGCGGCAACCCTTCCGAATGGCTTGGATGAGATGATCGGCGGCGGAGGTCGTTCGTTCAGTGGCGGGCAGGAGCAGCGGGTTGCGCTGGCTCGAGCTTTACTCAGCAGTCGTCCGATTATGTTATTGGATGAGCCAACGGCACATCTGGATATTGAGACGGAATATGAGCTGAAGGAGACGATGGTGCCTCTTTTTGAAGGAAAGCTGGTCTTTCTGGCTACACATCGCCTGCACTGGATGCTTGATATGGACATTATTGTAGTAATGAAACAAGGAAAAGTGGCAGAAATCGGTACCCATCAGGAATTGCTTGCCCGCAAGGGTGCGTATTATGAGTTGATTGGGTCGCAATTGGAGGGAATCCATTGAAACGTGAAGGATGGTTTGCTCCGTATGTATCGTCGTATTTTTGGCGTTTTGTGCTTATTATCATGCTTGGGGCGTTGACGATTTTTACAGCCTCATCATTAATGTATACTTCAGGATTTCTGATCTCAAAAGCGTCTACACCCGTCGAAAATATTCTAATGATTTATGTACCGATTGTAGGTGTGCGTACGTTCGGAACGAGTCGGGCTGTCATTCATTATGTAGAACGTTTAGTTGGGCATGACACGATTTTGCGAATTCTATCTAAGATGCGTGTGCGTCTGTACAATATTTTGGAGCCACAGGCTTTGTTCCTGTCGTCACGCTTCCGCACTGGGGATATTCTCGGGATGCTTGCAGATGACATTGAATATTTGCAAAATGTATATCTGCGCACCGTTTTTCCAAGCATTATTGCTTTGCTGATTTATGGAGCAGCTGTGATTGCACTGGGTACTTTTGATATCGCCTTTGCGCTATTGATGGCTCTGTATATATTGGTGTTAGTAGTGGTGTTGCCGTTCTTATCTCTATTGTTCACACAGAAGCGCCAACGTGAAGTGAAAGTAGAGCGTAATCGTCTCTATCAAAAGCTGACTGACGCCGTACTTGGTATGGGTGACTGGGTCATTAGTGGACGACAAAGCCAGTTCGTAGATACTTATGAAGCAGATGAGAGAAAGGTAGCCAAAACCGATGCAGCGCTGCGCAGCTGGGCACGTATTCGTACGTTCATTGGGCAAGCGGTAATTGGGATTGGTGTGCTTTCTATGCTATATTGGGCCGCTGGAGAGTTTGCAGATGGTGCTATTGCGGGTACATTGATTGCGGCGTTCGTACTGGTTGTTTTTCCTGTAGCAGATGCCTTTCTGCCAGTGTCTGAAGCAGTGGAGAAAATTCCGCAGTACCGTAACTCCTTAGAGCGATTGTCTGGTGTAAATGGAACTGAGCAGAACATCGTCTCTGAAAAAGCAACTGTAGTCGATGCTCTACCTCAGGCCATGAAGAGTGCTCACATCAAGCTCGAAAATGTAGGTTACCACTATGGTTCAGAGGCTAACTGGTCGGTTCGCGATCTCAGCCTCGATATTCCACAAGGTAAAAAGATTGCGATCATCGGCCGAAGTGGTGCGGGTAAATCGACGTTATTAAAGGCTATTCAAGGTGTTATTGAACCTTCTGAGGGCTCGGTTATGATTAATGGAATCGCTGCAGATGCCTATGGCGAGCATATTCCTTCTATTATAGCGGTGCTTAATCAGAGTCCACATTTATTCGATACTACAGTAGCTAACAATATTCGTATGGGTGATCCGAAGGCTTCCGAACAAGCCATTAAAGAAGCTGGCGCCTTAGCCAAAATGGATACGTTGATCTCCTCGTTGCCAGATGGATATGATACCTTTGTCCGTGAAGCAGGGCAACGATTCTCTGGTGGAGAGCGTCAGCGGATAGCGTTAGCTCGTATTTTGCTGCAAAATACCCCTGTTGTCATACTCGACGAACCGACTGTAGGGTTGGACCCGCGGACGGAACGTGATCTTTTGAAGACAATGTTCGAAGCCATGAAGGGTAAGTCACTAATTTGGGTAACGCATCATTTGGTCGGTGCGGAGCAGATGGATGAAGTGATTTTTATGGAAAATGGCTCGGTAGAAATGCGTGGAACCCATGCGGAGCTGATGAAAAAAGAACCACGTTATCGCAGATTATATGAGCTGGATCGTCCGGTGGAGTTTCTAGGGTAGGATGGAGAGTTTGAAATAATATTTATAGAAAATAGAGAGAGATAAGTGATGAGATTCCTTTTGCCTTTCGGGGTGGGAGGAATCTTTTTTTGGTGAAGGGCAAGAATATAGACAATGGATGAACAGATCGCTGGAATGGATAGATAGGAGTTCCATTTTCGTGGGAAGTATGGTAGAACAATAGAAGGAGTATTAGGCCGTAGCGGCACAGAAAGGGATGCTTGGTTGAATGTATGTAGTATGTAAAGAACATGTAGAATTAGCTATTGATTTGTTTGTGGACGAGTATGAAGATGCACCAGATGTAGTGGATTTGAAGGAAACGGAATTCTCTGACTGGGACCCGCCGGCAAAGTGCACCCAATGTGAGAAGAACGCTGAATATTTGGTGGTCTAAAGGACCTTTAAGACTTATAAAAAAACACCTTGCAGTCCCGGAAATGGGCCGCAAGGTGTTTTTGCGTGGAATAATTATAGGTGCATTGGAGGATTAATTTTATGCATCTGCTGCATCTGCCATATTGGTCAGGGAGCTACCTCGGTTGTTCTTGCGGTAGACAATGGCTGAGATGATGGCAAGCATTGCTGCAATAGAGAGTCCCCAGTAGATGTTTGAGTAAGCGGCCCGGAGCGGCAGTCCACGCTGCCATTCCAATGCACTTGCGGCCATAGCTACGCTGAAGGCGCCGCTAAAGAATTGCAGTAGCTGGAACAGTCCCATCCCCGAGCCGATTTGTGAGGAAGGCAGAATCCGTGAAATTTCATTGGATACACTACTGGACAACGTCGTGAAGGCAAGACTCATAATCATATAGATCAGCATAACGGCAATCCAGGACCGCCCAGCGAAGAATGCGAACAGGACGGTAGCAGTCAACACAAGCAGTGGAGCGAAGCGTAATATCCCCGCATTGCCATAACGGTCGATGATTCGTCCGACGGAACGGGAAACGAAGATTGCGAGCAACGAGCCCGGAAAGATCACAAGCCCGGCATGACTTGCACTGAAGCCAAAACGATGAGTCAAAATCTGTGGCAGCAGGAACAAGGTGGCGAAGCTACATAGATAGGAGGCGATACCGACCACCGCCAGTACGAGATATGAGCGGTTACGGAAAAGCGCGGGCATTACAAATGGGTCGGGCGTGCTGCGGATGCGGCCAACAAATAAAGCGATGGCGACAAGTCCGGCGACCAAGGCCACCCACAGCCCACTAGTCAGGAACAGCAGCAGACCGGTGGTGCCGACGCCCAAGAGCAGCCCACCAAGCACATCAAAGGAGCCTCGGGTGGGCACCTCTTTAGGCAACAGGATAAGGAACAACGGCACGAGAAGCAAAATAGCTGCCGTTACAGCGAACAACCAGATCCAGCCGAGATATTCGACGATGGCTCCGCCCGCGACCGGACCAAGGCCTAGGCCGAGTGAAACGGCTGACATAATCGTCGCCATCGCTTTGCCGCGACGGGCTTGCGGGACATAGCGGGTAAACAGCACAAGAGATAAGGACATTACTGCGCCCGCGCCCGACGCCTGTAGAATACGCACGATAAGCAGAAAGATAAAGTTGGTGCTGAAGAAGCCGGCCACAGCCGCAAAGCCTAGCGTCAACAAGCCTATCACCAGCAGGCGGCGGATCGGCAGAAAATCAGAGAGCCGGCTGTACGTGATTGAGGCGATCGAAAACATAATGGAATACCCGGTAACAATCCAAGAAGCGGATGCAGCTGTAATGCCGAAGGCTTCGGTTACATCAGGCAGTGCCAGATTGAACATGGCTGTATTCATGATGACGAGAACCACAGCGATGCTGAACAGCAGAGTCAGCAGGCCTTCCCGTGGAAGAGTCGCTTCCGGAGCGGAGGCTTCATGATCCGCATTCACGGATAGGTTATTTACAGAAGTCATGTGCGAAGCACTCCTTTTTTATTGTTTAATAGTTCGATTACTTACGAACAATTGAAATATAGCATGCGTTGATATAAAATGCAATTAGGATCACCAATATTTTTTTCGCATTAAAAGTAGGACAAAGGGGATAATCATCCATGAAAATACTATTTCATCCGGACCGCAAGGACATTCAGCTTGCTTCCGTATTGTATGCGCTCAGCGATCCGATTCGCCTCCATATCGTATCGGATATTCATAGAAATGGAGAACAGGCTTGCAACGGCTTCAACGTTCCGATTGCCAAATCCACCATGTCTCACCATGCCCGTACGCTGCGCGAGTCAGGGGTTGTGTTTACGCGGGTGCAAGGAACCCAGCGTATACTGTCGCTACGGACAGAGGATCTGAGCGCACGTTTCCCAGGATTGCTGGATTCTATATTGAGTGCTTATGAAGCTGGGGAAAAGCCGGATTTTGTAATGGAGGAGCGGGAGGAGAGTAAGTAGGGGATGGATTGTCTGAAAAATAGGACATTTAAGGAATGCGAAAAGGTACTTACTAAAACTACAAGGGACGCCCAGTGCGCGTCCTTTTGCTATTTCAATAGAGGACTATAACAGGAGGCACTTATGCTTATTCAAATTATTGGCGTAGGAAAATTGAAGGAAAAGTACTTGATTAATGGCATCGCGGAGTATGCTAAACGGCTGACACCGTACCTCAAATTTCAGGTGATTGAGGTGGCAGATGAAAAAGCACCCGACTCTCTAAGCGAAGCAGAGGTCGGTATTGTTAAGGCACGCGAGGGGGAACGCATCCTCGCGCACATAAAGAGCGAGGCGCATGTCATTGCGCTCGCGATTGACGGCAAGCTGTGGAGCTCGGAAGAGCTTGCCGCAGAAATTGACCGGCTCGGCACCTACGGGACGAGCCATGTCGTGTTCGTCATCGGAGGGAGCCATGGGCTCTCCGACGAGGTCATGCGCCGCGCGCAGCAGCGCATGAGCTTCGGGCGCATGACGCTGCCCCATCAGCTCATGCGCCTGGTGCTGGTGGAGCAGATTTATCGCGCGGTGAAGATCAATCGGGGGGAACCGTACCATAAATAGGGCGAAAAGTTGAGTTGAAGGTTGAAGCTTTAATGCTAAATATATCAGGAATAGTTCTCCATCATTTGATATAAATAATTTCGAAAGTCTTCAACATAGGTTTTGGGCTCTACAACTTTTAGATGAGTGCCAAAGCTTGCTAAAAGTTGAAATCCCATATAATTTTGAGGGACATATATGGTTGCTAATAAAAGTCCAGAACCATGGTCTTCAATACTTCGTCGACCATACCTTTCGATGATTTGATCTTTTATGCTAGGCGATATCCATGCCTTAATCGTGACGAATTGCGGTAGATAACTTGCTTCGTGTCCTTGCTCAGACCAATCGTCTCTAGGATGAAACGCGCGTTCATCCATAGTAATATGATCGATCCGGGATAACTTGAATGTTCGAGATCCCTGTCGATGTAAACAGAATCCTTTCAAGTACCAACTCGATTCGCTAAAATGCAGCTCATAGGGCTCAACCATTCTATCCGTTACAGCCCCGTCTTTATCTGTATAATCAAACGAAACCAGCCTTTTCTTTGATATGGATTCTTGACATGTCTTTAAGGTTTCAAGAATCTCGGACCGACCTTCCCAATCATAAAACGACAGTTGAATGGAACGATTCAGAGACAATGGACTAACCATTGCCTCTATTTTTTTTATCGTTGTTTCCACTTCTTCAGTAAGGAGGAGTTGTTCCAATCCGCCGAGCGCAGCCAATATATTCTGTAAATCGGAGCTGCTTAGAAGGCGTTTATCGACCTTGTATTCGTCCATTATGCCGTAGCCGCCTTTGACGCCATTGACAGAGTAGATCGGGATGTTACATAAGCTCAATGTTTCCATATCGCGAAGGATCGTTCTTTTGGAAACATGGAATAGTTGTGAGAATTCCGTTGTAGAAACAATCTCTTTCCTCAGCAATATCATGATAATCGAAATGAGTCTCTCCACTTTGTTCATAATTGCCCTCTTTTTTCTACATGAATTCAGAACGGTGACAATAAGATGTCACTATTTATCCATTATACTACATGTATCACAAGAAGGAGGTTTTGATTTAATGTTTAATCCAACCGATTTTCCCAAGCCAACCCTTATTTCAGTCAATGGTGTGGAACTCGAAGTGTTTGAAGCAGGCCGAGAAAACGCAGGAAAACCTATTGTACTCTGCCACGGCTGGCCAGAGCATGCCTTTTCTTGGCGCCATCAGATGGACGCACTTGCCGCAGCGGGCTACCATGTCATCGTCCCCAACCAGCGGGGTTACGGCAACTCATCCCGTCCGACCGAAGTAACAGACTATGACATTGAACACTTGTCGGGTGATCTCATCGCGCTTCTCGATCACTATGGATACGAGGACGCTACCTTTGTCGGTCATGACTGGGGTGCATTCGTCGTTTGGGGACTGACCTTGTTGCATCCAAACCGCGTCAATAAAGTGATAAATCTGAGCTTGCCTTACCAAGAGCGCGGAGAAAAACCCTGGATCGAGTTCATGGAAGAAATACTTGGCGGCGATTTCTATTTCGTCCACTTCAATCGACAGCCAGGCGTCGCGGACGCCGTATTCGAAGACAATACATACAGGTTCCTTCGCAACCTGTACCGGAAGAACGAGCCTCTCAGAGCACCTGAGCCAGGTATGGCGTTGATCAATCTCGCCAGAGCAGAAACACCGCTCGGTGAGCCCGTAATGAGCGAAAGCGAGCTGGCCGTTTACGTCTCCGCTTTTGAAACATCAGGATTCACGGGCAGCATAAATTGGTACAGGAACCTTGACCGCAACTGGCGATTATTGGCGAAAGTGAACCCAATCATCCAGCAGCCGACCCTCATGATCTACGGCGACCGGGATGTGGTTGCGAAGTCTGAAAACCTGACAAAGTTCGTGCCCAATGTGGAAGTGGTCAATCTGGATTGCGGTCATTGGATCCAGGAAGAAAAGCCGGAAGAAACAAACCAAGCGATTTTAAAATGGCTGGAACAATGGGAGATGTAGTTTTTTTCAACAACCAAGAAGAGTTTAACGATTGGTTAGAAGAACATCATGCTGAAGCTAGTGAAATTTGGGTGGGCTATTTTGGGATAAGTACAGGTCGTGCAAGCCTTACTTGGTCTGCATCAGTAGATGCCGCTCTTTGTTTTGGGTGGATTGACGGTATACGAAAAACCATTGATAAACAAAGCTATAAGATTCGCTTTACTCCGCGCAAAGTAAATAGTGTATGGAGTGCTGTGAACGTAAAGAAGGTAAAAGCACTAATACAGTTTGGAAAGATGAGACCAGAAGGAATGCACGTCTTTAACAACAGAACCGATGCACAAGGCTATTCCTCTGAACAAAGAAACGTGGAACTTGCCAAAGAATATGAAGAACAAATCAAGGCAAATCAAACAGCCTGGCTATTCTTCACTAATTTATCACCATCCTATAAAAGAGATTCTATCTGGTGGGTAATGAGCGCCAAGAAAGAAGAAACACGATTAAGAAGGCTTGGAATATTGATCGCTTCATCTGAAGAAGGGCTAAAATTTCAACATTGCAAAAAATATATTACAGAATAAGGAAATATAAATAACAAAAGAATTGTTAAAAGGATTTTTGGTACTGCATAAATCTGGGTCTATTGTTTCCCTGATCTTTAGGAGAGAGGAGCTACTGTATTTCTCAATCAATTAGGGTTTAATTCTCATCAAAAGTCAGAACGTTTTAAATGCGAGGCATAAATCAAATCGCTAAATGAAGAAGGGATGAAACAGCTCATCCAAAATCGCAACCCCCTTCATTTTTATGGTACAGCCGACCCTCATGATCTATGGTGATCGGGATACGATTCAGAGGTCTGAAAACCTGACAAAGTTCGTGCCTAATGCGGAAGTGGTCAATCTGGATTGCGGTCATTGGATCCAGCAAGAAAAGCCGGAAGAAACAAACCAAGCGATTTTGAGATGGCTTGAAGAGCAGAATGATGCTGAATAGAGTCGCTTAGCAAGCAAAACTTAGAAAAACAATAAGGACACCCAAACAGGCAATGTCATTAAGTTAAGCTCAAAGGTAAGAACGGGAATAAAAATGGAATTCAAAACGGCATGGGAAAGCCCCGTGCCGATCGCTGTCAATACGAGTCCTGAATGAACTTCATTAACAATCTCTTGAATTTCAAGTACTGTCTATGGAGATGTCTCGTCCACGCTCAATGCATAATCAACATAGGTTAAGTTCAACGGAGTAACACCTGTTACTCCAGTAGTGTCAAATATTGAGTGGTCAGGCGCATCGCAAGCTTGCTGAACGTAGTAAGCATTAATTGTATCCAACGCGGCTTGTGGAGACATTGGTGCAGGTGTTTGTGTAGGTGTCTGCGTTCTATAGATGTTACGCTGAACCTTATCATAAGTGGGACAAATTTTAGGCATAAAAAAACCCGAAAAGCAGTACTTTTCGAGCATGTTTTCTTTCGGATTATTTCGTCATATCAAGGACGATTCGACCATTGATTTTGCCTTCTAACATCAGATCGTAGATCTCATTAATCTCTTCTAGTTTACGTGTCTCAATAATGGTTTTGATTTTTCCTTCTGCAGCGAATTGCAATGTTTCTTGCAAATCTTTGCGAGTGCCGACAATCGAACCGACTACCTTTGTACCGTTTAATACCGTATCAAAGATCGGAACATCCATGGATTCAGGGGGCAGCCCAACCATGACGCAGGTGCCGCCGCGACGAATGGCCCGGTATGCTTGGTCGAATGCTTTTTTCGCAACTGCTGTACAAACGACACCATGTACTCCGCCGATTTCTTTTTGAATCCAGTCTGCGGCATCTTCTTTTAATGCGTTTACGGTTTTGTCTGCGCCAAGCTGTTTGGCAAGCTCCATCTTTTCATCCGACGTGTCGATGGCCACTACGTTCATTCCCATCACCTTTGCATATTGTACACCAAGATGACCCAATCCTCCGACGCCGAAAATGGCTACCCATTCACCTGGCTTTACACCTGATACTTTCAAAGCTTTATAGGTCGTAACGCCAGCGCAAAATAAAGGTGCCGCTTCGATGAAGCTTAGATTATCAGGAACCTTCACTACATAATCGGCAGCTGCCACACAATATTCTGCATATCCGCCATCTACGGAATATCCGGAATTTTGCTGATCGAGACAAAGAGTCTCTCTTCCTGTAAGACAATACTCACAATGACCGCAGGCTGAGTACAGCCATGGAATTCCTACTCGATCTCCTACCTTTAAGTGTGTAACTCCTTCACCTATTTCTTCAATAATCCCAACACCTTCATGTCCGGGAATAAGAGGGAGTTTCGGTTTGACAGGCCAATCGCCATGAGCAGCATGCAAATCTGTATGACACACTCCGCACGCCTGAATATGGACAAGGATTTCTTTGTGTCCGGGTTTTGGTTTAGGTACGTCTTGTAGCTCTAACTTTTCTTTGAATTTCTTAACTACAGCGGCTTTCATCAGCATACTCCTTTAGTTTTTTGCTTTTCAAAAAGTAGTATGTTCATGAGGCTAACTTTAAATTCTTGAGACTTTTATCACTGATTAACACTCACATCACAAGTAATATGTTAGAATATCAGAACAGCTTTACTGCGTTACCGCTTTATCAACTTCATAATTCACGAGCTATGATGGCTAAGGATTACACTTTAGCTGGAGCAGCTTCTGGAGAGACTGCGGAAATTCCGCGGCGCCGAAGGGTTCACAATCTCAGGCAAAAGGACAGAAGAGTACTGAATATATATTTGTCATGCTGATCGCTATCAGCAGGGCGAATATTATTTGATATTCTTACGATCTGGGAGATTGGATGACATCCAATCTCTCTTTTTTTTATTCCAATTTATTGTACTCACAAGGGGGAACTAGGTATGGCACAACCAGAATTAAAGAGAGAGCTGGCTAATCGGCATGTTCAACTTATTGCAATTGGCGGCACCATTGGTACAGGATTATTCTTGGGATCAGGCAAGGCGATAGAGAAGGCAGGCCCATCCATTATGATCACGTATTTAATCGTGGGTATTGCTGTGTTTTTTGTGATGAGAGCACTGGGAGAACTCCTATTATCTAAAGCGGGCTATCAATCGTTTACGGATATTGCTGAAGACTACCTTGGATCACGGGTCGCATTCATTACTGGTTGGACCTATTGGTTTTGCTGGATCATGACGGCTATGGCTGATGTCATTGCTGTTGGCGTATATGTACAGTACTGGTTTGATATCCCGCAGTGGGTTCCTGCCATCGCCTGTCTAGTCGTGTTATTAGGACTTAATCTATTAACTGTAAAGAGCTTTGGGGAACTCGAATTTTGGTTCGCTTTAATTAAGGTAATTACGATTCTCGCCTTGATTGGTCTTGGGGTCATTTTACTGATCATTGGGTTTAAGACGGATGCAGGATCGGTGACGATACGAAACCTATGGGAGCATGGGGGCTTTTTTCCGAACGGTATATCAGGCTTCTTATTTTCTTTTCAAATGGTTGTATTTGCTTATGTCGGCGTGGAGTTGGTGGGGGTATCGGCAGCGGAAACAGCGGATCCGGAGAAAAATATTCCGTCTGCAATTAATAAAATTCCTTTACGGATTCTATTTTTCTATGTCGGTGCGCTTTTCGTCCTGCTATGCATTAACCCTTGGACGGAGCTCAGCCCGGCAGAGAGTCCTTTTGTAAAAACCTTTACTTTAGTAGGGATTCCAATTGCCGCAGGGATTATTAATTTTGTTGTACTAACTTCAGCGGCTTCCGCTTGTAATAGTGGGATGTTCTCGACCAGCCGAATTCTCTATAATTTGAGTAGAAATAACCAAGCGGCACCTCATTTGGGCAAACTGAATAAAAACCATGTACCAGGTAACTCGTTATTCATTTCTACAATTGTTATATCTGTGGGTGCACTTTTGAGTAAACTTATTCCGGAGCAGGCTTTTGGAATCGTGACAACGATTAGCGCCATTTGTTTTATATGGGTGTGGGGCATTGTTCTTATCTGCCATATTAAGTATAAGAAAACCCGGCCAGACTTACAGGCGAAATCCAAATTTAAAGCACCGTTCACACCGGCTATTAATTATATTGTCTTAACCTTGTTCGCTGGAATACTGATCATCATGCTATTCGCTGGAGAGACACGCCCGGCTCTATTATGTACTCCATTATGGTTTATTTTATTATTCATCTTGTATTCGATTAGAAGCAAAAAGGGGAAAAGTAATCAAGTTTGAGTGAGGTCAACATCAACTAGCGGTATGCCTAGTGTTAACTGCAACTTGGGGTTGCGGGGCTGCAACTAAAGCGTTCTTTACTTCTGCATACGATTAATCCAATATAGGCTTAAGAATTGCAGAAAGGTAGTTGCTGCTATGATCTTTGGGGAGAAGTTAAAAGCGGAAAGAAATAAAAAAAGTTGGTCACAAGAAGAACTGGCCGAGAAGCTGTTTGTAAGCCGACAGTCGGTTTCGAAATGGGAGAATGGTCAAAACTACCCAAGCATTGAAATCATTATTAAAATAAGCGATCTTTTTGGGGTAACTATCGATGAGTTACTAAGAAGTGACGAGGAGTTGACCAAAAAGGTGATAGAAGAAGGGAAGAAATTAGCTCACCCGAAATTAAAGTTTGTATTTGATGTCTTCGTAATAGCAGGCATTGTGCTGTTAGTGATTAAACTCTGTGTTCTCTTTCTGAACAAAGTAACGGCGCTAGGGATTACCTTGAATGGCGGGTCATTTTTTTGGAACTTCGGTTCTTTGATTTTAATGGTTGTCGGGGGAATCGGCTCCAGCATTCTGAAAGAAAAATATAAACAAGAGTAAGCCGGTGAGCCGGGAATAGCTATTAATAATGTAAAAGGACAGCTGATCGCTGTCCTTTTTACATTCCACGTTATAAGGTTATTCCTTGTTAACTAGGTTTGCTTTCTTTTCAACCATGATCTTGCTCTTCATCGGCATAAATAATGTTATAACAAACGCGGCCACGGATAAAATCATCATAAAGTAATAGGCGTCACTTGCCCCAAGAATGGATGCAAGGGATTTAAGGATCTCAGGAGTAGTAGAGGGATTGCTCTGCATCACTGTGGCCGCATGACTTGTTGCCTGCACAGTATAAATCGTAATTACGACAGCAGTTCCGATGGCTCCGGCAATTTGGCGAACGGTATTGTTCACTGCTGTACCATGGGTGCCGAGTTGTTTGGGCAGTGCATTTAGTCCAGCCGTATTGAGTGGCATAGTGATGAAGCTTAATCCAATTCGCAGGCCAATGGTACGAATCATTAGATACGTATACGTTGTAGATTCAGATAGATCAGTTACCGCCCACATGGATGGAATAATAAATAGTAAACCAATAATGAACAGTGGTTTAGCACCAAAACGGTCGTATAATTTACCGGTGACGGGTGACATGAACGCATTTACGAGCGCCCCTGGCAGCAATAGCAGTCCTGCATCAAATGCTGTAAAACCACGGCCATTCTGCAGATAAATAGGCAATAAAATCATATCTGCGTACATCATCATCGTAATTAATACGTTAATAAGAGAAGTCATCGTAAAAACTTTATTTTTGAAGACAGACAGGTTCAGCAGTGGATCATCAGACTTGATTTGTCGAAGACAGAATACGGCCGTAACAGCGATCCCGATCCCTAAGGTCAGAATTACTATTACATCGTCCCAGCCTTTACTGCCTGCACTACTGAAGCCGTATAAAATTAAGCCAAATCCAACGGTTGATAAAAGAACACTTACTACATCAAGCTTAGACTTAGACGTCTCGGATACATTCACTAAATACTTGAATGCCAACGCTATAACAATGATGACGAGTGGAATGAGGCCGATAAATAACCAGCGCCAAGAGTGATATTCAACAATAAATCCTGCGAGCGTTGGCCCAATAGCAGGAGCAAATATCATCGCCAGTCCAAGCAGTCCCATAGCACTGCCGCGTTTTTCAACAGGGAAAATAGCGAGCACAACGCTCATCATGAGCGGCATTATAATACCGGCACCTGCAGCTTGGATCATCCGTCCGACTAAGAGTAGACTAAAGCTCGGCGCTGCTGCACAAATGATTGAGCCAATTAATAAAAATGACATGGCACTTAGAAATAATTGACGTGTTGTAAAACGTTTCATTAAATAGGCTGTAATCGGAATCAATATCCCGTTGACCAGCATAAAACCTGTTGAAATCCATTGTACAGTTGTTGCCGTGACATCAAATACATCCATCAGACTACTTAAGGCGACATTTAAAAGCGTCTGATTGAGTGTAGATAAGAAACAACCAAAAATTAGAATGGTTAGTAGGATTCCTTTATTTATTTTCTTAATATCTTCTTGCATGGTGCAGGCCTCTCTTCATTGCTTTTTCGACATAGTGTCGATAAAATAAATCATATCAGCATGTAAACGGTATTCCTATTTGCAATTTTATTGAAAATGTCGACTAATCGACAGAATGGGTAAATTAGTTGATGAAATACTATATAAACGATAATAGAGGGATGAAATGTCCGAACATAAAAGAGTTGATCCACGAGCCATTCGCTCAAAAAAGATGCTGAAAAATGCTGTTTTTTCATTATTGGCCGAGAATGTGGAGATTTCTCAACTGACTGTCCAAAAAATCGCCAACCGTGCTGAGCTGAATCGTGCAACGTTTTATTTGCATTATGAGGATATTAACGATTTATTGCGCCAGATCGTACATGAAATCTTTGATGACCTGTCCATGAAGGTTGAACCGTTATTACAAGTGAAGAGCAGTATCGAGCAGGAGCAGTTGGTCACATTTTTAAGTTATTTTTATGAATACCGGCAAATCTTTGCTGTATTGGTAGAGCACAAAGGCTTCAAAAACCAATTAACCAACCTATTAAAAAATACGATCGAAAAGCGAAGAAACGTGAGAAACATAGATTCCACTAAGGAGGTTGTCTCCCTTGATATTATTGCAGCATCACTATTAGGGATTATTATGTGGTGGATTAAGGATGGCAGCCAATATAGTGCGGAATACATAGCAGGCCAAATTACCTTGATGTATAAAAGAAGGTATTTATAATCGCTAGACTTTGCTACAGGAGGATAAAACCGTTGTATGATGTAGAGAGACAAATTTCAAGATAACGGATATTCTCCGCACCAACCTTAGGTAAAACTATAAAAAGCGGCAGTCTAGGGCGGTAATTCTCGTCCAAAGGCTGTCCGCTTTTTTTTATAAATCATTCTATTTAAAATCAACTTTAATTTGTGCTATCTCACTGTTCGTACCAATGCGTAATGGCGGTCCCCAGGTACCCACACCTGATGTAACAATAACTTGAGGACTGTCTAAATTCTTCTGATAGTGCCCGTAATCTACTGTAAACATAGCGTTGGTGATTAGATTTGCAGGAAATACTTGTCCTTGATGCGTATGTCCGCTAAGTATTAAATCGACATCATCTCCGTACTGAATCATATTTGTGGGTTGATGATCCATTACGATAACGGGCATAGTTGTATCAATGTTACCCATCACTTCAGAAGTAACTGCTCTAGCATGTCCTTGATCACCAATCGGTGATGAATCTCTCCTGCCAACTACAACGAATTGATTATCAATAACGACATGCTCATCATTTAGAAGTTTAATATTACTCTTATCTATAAAGTTCACAATCTCATCGTATGATCGTCCTGCATCATGGTTACCTAAACAAGCATAAACCCCATAGGTGGACTGAATAGTATTTAATAACTCTATTCCTTGGGAAGGATTAGAGAGCGCATAGTAGTTACCATTAAATATATCTCCTGACATCAACACAATATCCGGCTGCATGTTATTAATACGATCAACAACGTCTTCAATAAACTTTACATCATTTACGTAGCCTAAATGTAAGTCGCTGATCAGAACAATATTTAAATGATCTAACGACATGCTTTTATGTATTTGGATCGGATAAGTAACTTCTTTTATCTGATTCGCATTATAAATCCCATAGGACACCAACCCTATGACTAGAATTAATACTACTGACCTTGTATGAAAAATAACACGTTTTGGCGCAGGGGAGGGGATGATTTTGATCCATTTACTAATAAGTAAGATTACATCGGAAAGGAGTAACAGCAAGAACAAATAGAAGTAGATCCCCATCCAATAGTCCCCGAATTGACCAATAAAATTAACAATACTTGAATCGGTCGTCATAGCTGAAGAGGACAATAGTAAATTAATAATGATTGTTACCGCACACAAGCTGTAGATGACTCCGTATATAATCCCATTAATATTTGAAAATACATGTTGTAACCATTTGAAAATTTTTCTTGCGATGTAATAGTTACTTGCCGCGTACATAGCGAATATAAACAGAAATGCGAATACCATATGATGCACCGTCCTATTTTTTTAGATTTCAGAGAGCAATCGTTTATAATCAATAATTATGAGCAAATGGTCAGGTACTCAGTAACAGTAACATATTTTTTCATGTTGGAAGAGGAGATTGTTGATTTTGAATAAGAAGAGAAATGGATCAGATCAAATCGTACTAGCCGCAATCGAAACGATTGAGGAAGTGGATTTTCTACTTATGACGGAGTTAACGGCATGGTTTGTTCTTTCTGGTTATTTGGAAATTATGCGAAATGGTTCGGATATTTTGATTCGGACAGGCGATATTTTCGTTTTTAATAAAGGTGATATTGTCCGTGTAATTGGCAGTGAAGAGAATGCGACGCTCTCGGTAAAGTTTCTAACCAATGAGTATCAAGAGGAGTTTCCGGCATTTAAGCTTAACATTCCACTGTCGATGGTGTACAAAAAAGATGGATATGAGCTTGTGAAGAATTGTATGGCGTACTTGTACGTCGAAAGGATATATCCGGGAGCCGGTTCTGATTATATCATCGAAGGGTATTCGAAACGTTTAATCGGATTGCTGTACCGATATCTTGGGCCAGAAGATGAAAAGAAGCAAGTGCATACTGCTTCGGATAAGGTAAAAGAAATTGTATCATATATCAATGTTAATTATGCGGACAAACTCAGCCTGGATGAGATTGCTGAAAAGTCTTATAGTAGCAAATACTACCTGGCACATTCCTTTAAAAATCAGCTAGGGATTTCAATCGGAAATTACATCAAAGAAGTGCGATTGTTTCATAGCTTACGTATGCTGGAAAATACGAACGAGAAGATTGTCACGATTGCTTTAGCTAACGGCTTTCCCAATGTACGCTCATTTAACGAGGCATTTAAAATAAGGTATGAGCTTTCACCTGCTGAATTTCGTGAACAGCGTCAAATAAGAGCGGTGCAGAATCGTGTCGATGCGGAGCTGTCCCAAGATGTATTAGCCTTACTATCGCCGTATGTACCGTTAGGTGAATTACCGGCTGGCCCATCTATTGCCCCCAATCGCATCGAGGTCCAATTAGATTTGCATAAAACGATCGGCCAGTACTCAAAGGTGAATCATGTTCTTAAAATAAAAGGTAAACTTATGGATAGCCGTTTGCTCGAAGTGCGTCAGCGTCTAGGGGTGAAGTGGGTAGCGGTCAATCGTATTTTTAAAAAAGTGGATATACGGTTGAGCGAAGGGAAGCTGGTCTGTTCATTTAGTGAGTTGGATCGAATATTGCAGCAGATCGTGTCTGTTGGCATGATTCCCTACCTTCAATTTCAATCTATAGATTTGGATGATTGGGAGGAGCGGGGATTTCATAACAATGAATGGTTTCAAACGGTAATGACTGAATTGAATCTCCATCTGCAGCAAAATTATATGACAAGTCAGGATTGGATGTACGAGTTCCGCTGCTTCTATGAAATGAAAAATAGCAGGCAATTGCGTCTGTCGCTAGTGAATGCCATTTCAATTTTTAAAAACTATAAGAACGTGGTTATTCATTTTCCCATCCCGCCAGAAGATGCGGTGTTGCTCGATATGACTTGCCATAATGCCGTTTATTGCATTGATGACTGGACCCGTATGCGCAAAATTCCACTTGAAACTGCACATAATTATCTATTTGACGAAGAATACATTCGGGTCATTGGTGAGAACACAAACATGCAAGACCAAAACCGTATTTTGGATCGAATGCTGGTTTACGATCAGGATGATTATCTACACGCCTATTCGGATCTAGCGCAAGCAAATGCAAGCATTTGGCAATATATAAACCTAATGAATCAAAATGAAATTGCAGGTCACTATTTCCCCCCATTATCACTCGATTCAGCGAAGCTGTTTGAGTATTTTCCAGATGAGCTGGCAAGTAAGCTTTCATTACTTACACCGGATGGTCGTTACAAGGACAATTGGTATGCGACAGAGTTTGTGAGTCGCTTGTTTGATGAGATTGTGTTCAAAAACAACTCATGTATCGTGACAAAACAGCAAGATAATTACCGCATTTTAACTGTTTATCCAGAAGAAGAGCAACATCTGTTTATCAATGAAAATAAGGAAAAACTAGAATTAGCTTGGCATAAGGCAAAAAGTCCCTATGTTTTTATAAAGATGGAACTTACAAACCTTGAAGGGACATACCGATTGATCAAGCAACGATTAACTACTGAGCAGGTAGATCAGCGATTAGACCTTGCTGATTTAAGGAAATGCAAAAAGTTGTCTTTCGAAGATATTGCGTATTGGAATGCAATTAATCGACCTTCGAGAAGCGTAGAACAACTGAAAATAAAGGGAAATCATACACTTGAGTTCGAAGTTCCGCTATTTGGGATTATTATGATCGACTTAGAAAAAACCAACGATTAATGCTAAATATTGCTCACTCGATTTCTTGATAAATCGAATGAACGCAATATTTAGCTTTTTTTTCGACAAGATCCTGATAGTTAAAATGTAAGCGCTATATTATGATTGTGAAAAAGAAAGACGATACCGGAGGGGGTCGCCGTGGTGGACAATTTTAATACTAAACGTGTTAAGAAAAGTGAAATCGTGCAAAAGGTGAAGGAAGATAAAGCTAAGCTGCGAGCGCGAAAGCAAGAAATTAAAGCGCTACCGGAAGCAGAACGAACAGCAGCGATTGAACAGGACAAACAATTAAGAAAAGAGCAAAAGCAACAAACAAAAATGGAGTTGAAAGCTCTAAGTCGCAAAGATCGTAGAGCGATGAAAAAAGAAGCGAAACGCTACAAGAAAATTAAAAATAGACCAAGACGTTTCACCGGCTGGTCGATTGTAGCGCTTGTTGTCATATTGTTGTTCGTACAATTCGGTGCAACCGCTTCTAGCATCATCGATGCGCTGACAGGAAAACACATTACAGCCGTAACCGATTCCCCTGAGGCGCTTGCAGCACGTGAACAAGGTGGGAAAATAGCTGAAGAAATTGCGAATGAAGGCATTGTTCTATTGAAGAATGATGATAAACAGCTGCCTTTGAAAGATAAAAAGGTTAACGTCTTCGGACTAGCTGCATTAGAGCTACGTTATGGCGGCGGAGGATCGGGTGCGGGGGATACTTCCCGTGCGGTTAATTTATTTAAAGGTCTAGAAAATGCAGGTATTTCGTACAATACCGAGCTTCATGACTTGTATCAAGAGGTTGGTGCAAAAGCAGGAGTGGGCAGCAAGGCGAGTACCGGAGTCATTCAAGTTGTAAAAGGCATGTTAGGCGGAAATTCTAGCGATGAACCTAAAATCGATTATTTATCGGACGAAGCAATAGCACAAGCGAAATCCTATTCGGAAAATGCAATTATTGTCATTGCTAGTGAGAGTACAGAAGCTAGTGATGCGACCGCTGAGCAGTTGAAATTGACAGCAAATAAACGCGCTTTGATTGAAAAGGTTGCACAGTCCTTTGAAAATGTCACAATCGTTGTAAATGCGGGGAATGCCTTAGAGCTTGGTTTCGTAAATGAATTTAAATCCATTAAATCTGTATTGTGGATAGGAACACCTGGCCCTTACGGTGCCAACGCATTAGGAAATATTCTTGCAGGAAATATTAATCCATCAGGCCGTATCACGGATACGTACGTGTATGACAATTCATCGGCTCCAGCAAGTGAGAACTTTGGAGACTATAAATACGATAATTTGAAGTATTCATTCCTCAATTATCAAGAAGGGATCTATGTCGGCTACCGTTTCTATGAAACCTTCTTTTTAAATGATGAAGCAGGCTATCGAGATACCGTGTTATATCCTTACGGACATGGATTAAGCTACACGGATTTCGAGTGGAAGGTTTTGAATCAGTCATTGTCGGAAGACAAGATTGAACTACAAGTCGAAGTGAAAAATGTTGGCGACAGAGCCGGAAAAGATGTTGTTCAAGTTTATTATTCAGCTCCGTATATTGCAGGCGGCATTGAAAAATCGGCCATCGAACTGGCCACTTATGCAAAGACGTCTCTGCTGGAAGCAGGTCAATCCGAGGTGCTTACCCTTTCGTTCGCTACCGAAGAGATGGCATCTTATGATATGAACGTAGAGGAAGCGTATGTATTAGACCCAGGCACATATACGATTAAAGTGGCTCGCAATGTACATGATATCGTGGCAAGCTATGACCTTCAGTTGGCTGAGAAGAAGGTTTTCAAAGAAGATAAGGATACCGGAACGCCTTACGAGAATCGCTTTGAATTAGCAAAAGGTGAAGTTACGTATTTGTCCCGGAATGATTGGGAGAAGACTTACCCTTCAGATGAAAATATTAGTCATAAAGCACCGCAAAATGTGGTCGACGCATTCTCAAAAGAGCCGGAAGCTTCAACGATGGAAATGCCAACGGTTGGCGCTAATAATGGCTTAGTACTGGAGGATTTGAAAGGTTTAGCCTTTGATGATCCGAAATGGAATGAATTCATGGATCAGTTTACATTGGACGAAATGATTGATTATGTAGCAAACGGCGCCTATAGAACGATGGCAGTAGAGCGTTTGGGTGTTCCTAAAACGTTGTTGATGGACGGACCGGCTGGATTTAGTTACTTCTTTAAGCCAATCGAAGCCGCGTCATATCCGTCTGAAATCGTCATTGCAGCAACATGGAACAATGATCTAGCCTATCAAATGGGAGAAGCGGTTGGTAAAGAAGCGCGAGCGTATGGCATTCAAGGCTGGTATGCACCGGGGATGAATATTCACCGTACAGCACAAGGCGGCCGTAACTTTGAATACTTCTCAGAAGATCCTGTGCTTTCAGGAAAAATGGCGGCATCTATGATAAACGGCGCAGAAGACCAAGGCATTATTGCCTTTATGAAGCACTTCGCGTTAAACGATCAAGAAACCAATGCTCGTTCAGGAAATCTGATCTGGGCCAACGAGCAAGCGATTCGCGAAATCTACTTGAAGCCGTTTGAGATTACGGTTAAAGAAAGCAGCCCTCTAGGCGCAATGTCTAGCTTTTCGATCATCGGGACAAAGTGGGCAGGAGCGAATTCCGTCTTGTTAAATGATGTTCTGCGTAAGGAATGGGGCTTTGATGGATTTGTTTCCAGCGATGCGGTCTTTGGATTTATGAAAGCGCCGGATGCGGTTGTAGCTGGCAATGATCTCATGCTCGATATTATGACACCAAGTAAAAACGAGAAATTATTAAAACAAGCATATAAGAAGGATCCTGCAGGAATCACAAATGGGGTTCGCACAAGTGTTCAGCATGTGTTGTACACGATCCTGCAAACCTACTTATTCGAAAAATAGGCGTAAGCATGCGGGGTGAAGAGATTGAAGTATAGAGCGTTAATCGAAAGTATGACCGTAGAAGAAAAGGCATCTTTAATGTCTGGCGCAAACTTTTGGAATACAAAAGCAATCGATCGAGTGAAGATTCCCAGCATTATGCTGACAGATGGACCGCATGGTTTGAGGAAGCAAGGCGGAAAGGCAGACCACTTAGGCTTAAATAAAAGTCTGCCTGCCACTTGTTTTCCGACGGCGGCAACCTTGGCTAATAGCTGGGACAGACAATTGATCTATGAGGTTGGTCAAACGATTGGAAAAGAAGCAGCTAGCGAAAAAGTGAGTGTGTTGCTTGGTCCTGGATTGAACATCAAGCGGAATCCGTTATGCGGACGAAATTTTGAGTATTTTTCCGAGGACCCTTATTTAACGGGAGAATTAGCGAGTGAGATGGTCAAAGGCATTCAGGTGAACGGCATCTCTGCATGTCCTAAACACTTTGCGGTCAATAGCCAAGAACATATGCGAATGACGATTGACGAAGTCGTGGATGAACGCTCGTTAAGAGAATTGTATTTAGAAGGATTTAGACGTGTAGTTGAGAAGGGTCAACCGAAAACCATCATGACCTCTTACAACAAAGTCAACGGCACGTTCGCCAATGAAAATAACGATTTGTTACAGGATATTCTGTACGGTGAATGGGATTTTAATGGCGTAGTCGTTACGGATTGGGGCGGGAATAATGACCGTGTTGCAGGATTGAAAGCAGGCAATCAATTGGAGATGCCTTCAACCAATGGAATTACGGATCAAGAAATCGTGCAAGCCATTAAAAACAATGAGCTAGACGAAGAAGTGCTGAATGACGCTGTCGATCGTCTGCTCGGATTAGTCTTTACTACCCAGCTGCATGATCAAGACACACCGCGCATTGATTATGAGGAGCACCACAATAAAGCGATAGAAGCTGCCAAACGTTCGATTGTGTTATTGAAAAATGACGATAAGATATTACCGCTTAAACACGGCAATAAAGTTGCGATTATTGGTGATTTCGCCAGTAATCCTCGCTACCAGGGTGCTGGAAGCTCGCTTATTAATCCTGCCAAGCTATCCAATGCCTGCGATGTGCTGGGTCAATCTGGCTTATCGATTGTGGGATATGCGAAAGGCTTCAAGCGAATGGGTGGAAAAAATGACCGTTTACTAAAGGAAGCTGTTACGTTAGCTCAGAAAGCAGATACCATTTTGCTGTTCTTGGGGCTGGACGAAGGCAGCGAAGCCGAAGGTGTTGACCGCGTAAACCTTAGCTTACGTGATAACCAGCTCGAACTGCTTCGTTCATTAACAGAAGTCAATTCCAATATTGTGGTGATTCTCGCTGGCGGTGGTGCCATTGAAATGCCGTTTATAAAGAATGTCAAAGCTATCGTTCATACCTATTTATCTGGACAAGGAAGTGCTGAAGCGTTAAAGAGTGTTTTACTTGGAGAGTACAACCCAAGTGGTAAGCTCAGCGAGACATTCCCGATCAAGTATAGTGATGTCTCTTCTGCTCCTTATTATCCAGGTAAGGAGGCAACCGCAGAGCATATCGAAGGCATTTTTATCGGTTACCGTTATTTTGATACCGTGAATAAACCTGTGTTATTTCCGTTTGGTTATGGGCTGTCCTATACAACCTTTGCATATACGGATTTAACGGTTGATCAGCATCAGGTTTCATTTACCATCACCAATACAGGGGCAGTCGCAGGGGAAGAAGTTGCGCAGCTCTACATCCAGAAACAAGATTCATCGATATTTAGAGCCAAACGAGAATTAAAAGGTTTTGAAAAGGTGAGCTTAGAGCCGGGTGAAAGCAAATGTGTCACAATGATTCTGGAGGAACGTGATTTTTCGTATTATAATCCGACGATTCACGATTGGGCGGTCGAGCCTGGCGCTTACGACATTCAAATCGGAAGTTCAATCCAGTCTATTCTTTTGCAGGAACATGTTATGCTTACGGGCGATTCCGTTTCTTGTGAACATACAAAGGAGCAATTCCCACATTATTTTAGCGGACATGTTCATGAAGTAACGGCAGCGGAATATAAGGGGCTCTTGGGTTATGAACCTCCTTCTCCTTATTGGGATCCAAAGCAGGACTTGGGGTTAAACGACACCATTGCTCAAGCTAAATATAAGAACGCACTTGGAAAAACAATCTATCATATTGTCCTTTTCTTTAACAAGTTTTTTGAAGCAGTCAATAAACCTCTGCTAGCGAATAATGTCTACTTTGTTCTGAATATGCCTTTTCGTCAAATTGACCGTTTTACTGGCGGGAAAATTAGTCGAAAGCAAATCTTGAAGGTATTGAAATGGATAAACCGATAGGAAAATAGTAGCGAGGAAAGGGGATACTACGGTATCTCCTTTTTCTAAGCTTCAAAGGAGAAATAGAAGGCGTATGAGCGAAGTGAATTTCGAGAAAAACACAGGAATGATGGGTGTTTGGAATAAATTCAAGGGACAACATCCGAATATTGCACAATTCATAGTATTTTTTATACTGAGTGCTGGAATGACGGTATTACAACTTGTTCTAATGCCTTTATTTAAACTCATATTTGCACAGACATCATTACTATCTACAAGCTTTCAAGTTTTTCAGTTGGGACATAACTTTGATGGAAGTGCTTATTATATATTCGATTATGCGGCTGGTTCGCTTACATCAGGAGGTGGAGGAGGACTTGGCTATTTTCTTGCCGTTCAAATCACGCTCGGCATTGCACAGATCATTAACTTTTTCGCACAGAGAAGCATTACATTTAAATCAAACAGTAACGTTTGGAAGGCTGCTTTCTGGTATGTATTAGCGTATATTCTTATAACCGTTGGTGCTGCCGCGGCGCAAGGATTTTACAAGGCTCCTATCTATAACTTATTAATTAACACATGGGGAATGGGTTCAATGGGGGAGACAACCGCGGATATTATTACAATGATTATCAATAGTACAATTTCGTTCTTGATATTCTACCCTATTTTTAAAATCATTTTTAAACAGGAGCCTGCAAAATAAGCCTAGTAAAGGCACACCTTTCCTGATTTACGGGGGAGGTGTTTTTTTTATTTAAAGCGTTTATTTATCTGAAAGCTTTATAAAAATGTAAACAATAACATTTTACGACAATATTCACCTTACTTTTACATGGGGGGTATGATATATTCTGGTTGAAAATGGATAATAGGAAAAATGAAAGGAAGAATGCGTATGGAAGCGCTGGTGTGGACATCCAATGATAAGCTAGAGCTCTGCGAATGGGAAGAGCCACAGATTGTAACCCCGGATGAAGTTAAGATTCGGATTGAGATGACAGGCATTTGTGGAACAGATCTAGCGGTCATAACCGGTAAAGAGGAAGGAGTTCCAGGAATCATTCGCGGTCATGAGGCTGTGGGGACCGTAATTGAAATTGGCAGTAATGTTGACCGTGTTAAGGTGGGGGACCGAGTAGTTATCGATCCGAATCAAAGCTGCAATGAATGTTATTTTTGCTTGAAAGAACAGCCGCACTTATGTATAGGTTCCGATGGAAATGGGATGCCTATTGCTGGTTTGAATCGAAATGGGACATTCACTTTTTTTTTCTCAACTGTACAAACGTTTGCACACCTTTTACCTGATCATATGAGCTGGGAGACGGGGGTATTAATCGAGCCGCTTGCCTGTGTGCTGCACAATTTCAAAGAAGCTAATGTCACGGCTGACGATAAGGTGCTCATTCTTGGATCGGGTCCAATGGGGCTGTTAAGTCAAATGGTGAGTAAATCAAAAGCTGCGCTCACGGTAGCGACGGAAATTAATCCCTATCGGTTGGCATTTGCTAGAGAGATCTCGGATTTTGCTCTAACACCATCCCAATTAAATCAAGCTACCGTAGATGAAATCTGCGCGGGACATAAGTTTGATGTGATTATCGATACGGTGGGCACTCAGCTCGAAGTTGCGGAGGAATGGATTGAGCGAGGAGGGCGCATTGTTCCTTTTGGAATTAATGCGAAGTATCGGTACACCTTTTCCCCTACCAGATTCGTACAGCATGCAATCAAAATTATCGCAGCAGGCGAATACCGCTACATGTTCGAGGAAGCTTTGCGGTTTGCCGCTGAGACACCTGAACTGGAGAAATTGGTGACCAGAAAAGTTAAGCTCAATCAGCACGAGGCAGCAATAAACGAGTTGATCGGCTATGAATTGAACTCTTTGAAGGTGGTTGGGAGTGACACCGTAAAGACGGTTTTTGTTCCCTAAACGTAGAACTGCAATCAATGAGAGGTGGATCTGTTAATGAGCAAAGAAAGCAAATTTAGACTTGTTCAGGATTACTTGTCTACACACAAAGATAAAGACGTTGCGCCAATTTGGATTCCTACTGTGTGGAATGAGTGCAAATATGAGCGTGTTCTTTTCGAAAAAGACGGTGAAATTTGTGTACATCCGTATGATTTTTTGACAGAGCATTTGAAGTATGTAGACAAGCTTTCGTGGAGATATTCGCTCAAGGAACGCACGAATTTAGACGACAGCGCGATCTATTCTTCATTAATTCGTTATTCGACGGCTTGGGATTACAACCATGATGGAACAATTGAATCCGGCACTTTTTTAAGATTCCTTATTCTTCTGCCGCTGTTAAAAAAAATGGGCATCAATATTCTGTATATGCTTCCAGTGAACCAGTACAGCAAGTTGAATCTGAAAGGAGATATCGGGTCACCTTACGCTGTGCAATCGTTATTCCACTTGGATCAGAACCTACACGACAGCTTGCTGGATGGTATGGAGGAGTTTACGATCCACGATGAGCTCAGCGCTTTGGTAGAAGCTTGTCATTTGCTTGATATTAAGACTGTTGTTGATTTCATTCCCCGTGTAACGGCGAAAAACAGTGCGTTCATTACCGAACATCCCGAATGGGTGTATTGGATCAAAATGCAGGAATTAGAAGGCTTTGCACCGCCATCGATTCCTGAGCTTGGATTCTTTGAGGAGTGTACGCCTGACAAATTGGAGACGGTCTACCACAGCCAGGAAACCGCAGCATTTCTGCGGAAGTTCTCGCCGCCGCCCAATGAACTTCATCCAATCCTTTGGCAGCAGTTAAAAGAGAGGGCTGCTAAAACTGGAAATGAGCTATTAACTTTGGTGGAGCAAGAGATGGGGATAACGACTGCTCCCGCGCATTCGGATTGGATTAACGATGTACAGCCGATTTGGACAGACATTACGTTCTTGCGCCTCTACAAGGACTTTTCTCCGCAAGTGAGACATCTTATAAGTTCGGATCAGGCACCATATGTTCTTTTTGATACGATTAAATGCAATGACTACCCGGGTGAGGAGCCGAATTTGGAGCTGTGGGATGTGCTGGAGGAGGCCGTACGGTTTAATCTCGAAAAGTATGGGATTGATGGCTTCCGCATCGATATCGGACATGTACTTCCTATTCCGCTGTTGACTCGTATTTTTGACACGATTAAAGAGTTGAATCCGAATGCAATCTTGATCAGCGAAGATTTGTTCAATCGTAATCACAAGAAGGCGGCGAGCACCGGCTACAACATTATGCTTGGCAGCGGATGGAATGTCATGACGCAAATCAATAAGGACAATCTCGTTTCATTCTTAGAGGAGCTGCCTGAGTTAAACATTCATGTGTTCGCCTGTGCAGAAACAGCAGATACGCCTCGAATCACGAGCCGTGGCGGTGTTGAGGTGGCTCGGATGATTGCGGTATTTAATCAATTTCTTCCGAATGCAATTCCATACGTGACGACTGGCTATGAAATGAATGAGGAGCAGCCACTCAACTGTGGTCTTGGCGACAACACGAACGGAGAGGAGATTTCCCGCGCTTTTTTTAACGTCATGCAAATTAATTGGACAAATCCTGCACCGATGCTGCCGTTGCTGACAGAGCTAAGTGAATTTAAGAAAGATTGGCCCCAGCTAGTGAAGCCAGAAAACTTTTTCGTGGCTCAATCCCCGGAAGGTACAGTTCTGTACGGGTATATGCATGGCGAACAGACGCTGCTCTGCTGCTTTAACTTGAGTGCTGATGTTTCCTGCCAAGTTGATTTGAAGGCTGCGGTACCTGGGCGGTGCCCAATGACCGTGACACTGGATAGTTCCTTAACGGGCAGCATCGCAGGTCAGACGTTAGACAGCTTACTGCTTGCACCAAATCAGGCTTTAGTGCTCGTAAACAATCATAGACAAGTTAGTTAAGGGAGAGAGGCAGCGATGGAAAAGAAGAACAAAGAAATTGTGTTATGGCATGAGTTTGACGGTCCGGGAGATACCTCGATTGAGGTGTTGGAGGGAATTTGCAAGCTGTATACAGAGCGCTTCGGCGTACAAATTACGCCACAAGTGATGAACATTACGGAGTTGACTGCGCGCCTGAACCAAATTAAGGACACCCATCAAGGTCCGCATCTGGCGATGGTTCCTGCGGATATGTCCTCCTACGTTGAGAATGGCCTTTACTCTGAAGTACCGGGCTGGCTATTCGATGATGCACTCACTGAAGGGGCACTTTCAACGATGCAACTGGATGGTGTTCAGTATGGTATCCCGGTATTACGGGGCAATCATCTGGTTGTGTATTACAATCCGGAGATTTACGCCAGTGCGCCGACGACATGGGAAGTGTTCGAAGAGGCAGCAGAGAGGTTGTCCGCTCAAGGCATCATACCGATTGGAGCAGATTTACAGCAGGGTTATTGGTTTATTCCGTTTCTTACAGCTTTCGGTGGTTGGCCTGTTCAGGATGGAAAGCCGAATATCGTAACCCCTGAAATGAAGCGATCACTTGAGTTCATCCATGACAAGATGGATCAAGGCGTGCTCGTCAGTCTCGACGGTTCCACAGGACTGCTAGAGCAGTTTATTGACGGTAAGATTGGCGCCATTATTTGTGGAGAGTGGATTTATAACCATCTGGACAAGCAGATGAACAACAGGCTTGCGGTCTGCCAGCTTCCGGTCATAGAAGGCCAGCAATCGCTATCCATGTCTTCTTCTATCGGCCTGATTTACCCGAATCATTCGTTAACGTCGGAGGAACGGGAAGATATCTTGTCTTTCACGCATTTTATGTTGAGTGATGAATGCCAGACCATGTGGACGCTGGGTGTGCAGCGGATTCCAGCTCAGGAAGAGGTGCTGAACCGTCTAGCTGCCTCTGTTACGCCTAACAAACATATGATTATATCGCTGTTGGAGCACGTACGGCCGATGCCGACGTACCCCTTCATGATTCATGTATGGGAGGCGCTAAATGCGGGTCTAACCGAGCTGCCCTTAAGCAATCCTGAACAATCATTAAAAAAAATAGAACAGACTATCCAAGCATTCTGGGGCGCATATAAAAGCTAAAAAGAGACGGGGAGAAGAAACATGAAAACAACGATATTCAGCCAAATTTCGATTGACGGTAAGCTCACTATGGGAGCTGGTAATTCGAGTAAGGAGCTTTTTTCTTTGTTTTCCAGTGAGGATATGGAATTCATTCATCTATTCCGGGGGAATGTGCAGGGCATTATGGTCGGCAAAAATACAATCCTGACGGACAATCCCTTTCTTACTAATCGGTATGAGGAGAACAAAAATCCAATCCGGATCATTCCGACGACCACCTTGGATATTCCGCTAAATAGCAATGTGCTCTCGGATGAGGGGAGGACGATTATTGTCACAACCGAGAAAGGACGGGATGAATATAAAATCAAGCAGATCCGGGAAAGAGGGAAGGAGTGCCTCATCTGCGGTGAGGATAAAGTCGATTTCGTGGAGCTTGAACGTCAGTTGGAAGACAACTTCGGGATTACCAGCTTGATGGTCGAGGGCGGCGGCTTTTTGAACTGGCATATCTTCGATCAGGACATCGTCGATGAAATTATTCTGATGCAGCTTCCGATCATCATAGGTGGTTCCACGAACATTACTTTAGTGGATGGAGACGGGTATCAGCAATTGTGCTTTGCGAAAAAGTTCAAGGTTGTAGAAATTCAGCCAAAAGATAATTATACGCTCATGCGCTACAAAAAAGTGATATAACCTCACACGAAGTCATAGACTGCGAATGGCTATGGACGCGGTAAAATCGAGAAAATGGGGGTTGTGAATGATCCATGTCAGAGAAAGAGAACTTCTACAAAAGTGTGTATAAAATCGCTGTACCTGTTACGCTTCAAAGCTTACTGATGGCATTGCTCAATTTGACGGATCAGTTGATGGTCGGGCAGCTTGGAGATGTGGCGATTGCTTCGGTGGGAATGTCCACCAAAATATATGGGATCATCGCGGTTGTCTTGGCTGGTCTATCGACGGGTGTGTCTATTTATGCAGCCCAGTTTTGGGGGAACAAAGATTCCAAAAGCGTCTCCCAGGTGCTGGGCCTTGGACTACTCGTCGGCTTCGCGTTCTCGTTCTTATTTTCTGCGGCTGTCTTCATCGATTCGCCGCTTTTCCTGAGCATGTTCACGACAGATGCGAATGTAATAGATAATGGGTATATTTTTCTGCAGATCATGTCGATCGGCTTTGTACCTGTCATGCTCACGATGATGTATTCCGCGATTTTGCGTAGTACGGGCCATGCCAAATGGCCGATGTATGTAAGCTTAATTGCTGTTGTGTTGAATATTATACTGAATTACGTACTTATTTACGGGAACTTCGGCGCTCCAGCGCTTGGTCTGAAGGGCGCAGCTATTGCAACCCTTATTTCCAGGGTAATAGAATGTTTGTTGATCATTGGTGCCGTGTACCGATATCGTTTACCAGGCGCTGTTGGGTTAAAGAACTTGTTCATCATTCCCAGACCGCTCATCCGCAAGTTTTTTGGAACGACGTATCCGCTGCTGCTGACTGAATTGATCTGGGTATTGGGTGAAACGGCATATGCGATCATCTATAGCCGCATGGGGACGATGGAGATGACGGCGATGACCATTACCTTCCCATTGCAAGGGCTTTGCATCGGCTTATTGTCCGGTCTGGCTAGTGCAGCTGGGGTTTTGGTTGGCAACCGTTTGGGCGCGAACGAAACGGATATCGCACTCGATCATGCGAAAAAGTTCATTCGTCTTGGCATTATCATCTCTCTAATTGTCGGGGTTATCATTGCGGCAGGCTCGAAGCTGTATGTCTCCGCATTCAATATCTCCGAGGATGCTAAACAGATGAGCATATATATCGTTATCGTATTCGCTGGATTTCTTTGGGCCAAAGTTTCCAATATGATTATAGCAGGCGGCATTCTAAACAGTGGGGGAGACAGCAAGTTCGTGTTCAGCATGGAATCGACCGCGACATGGCTGATAGGTGTCCCCTCCGGGCTATTGCTATCATACGTCTGGAAGCAGCCTGTCTACCTTGTATATCTCGTCATATCACTTGAGGAGGTTGTCCGTTTTGGCTTCGGTTACGCCCGGATTTACTCCCGGAAGTGGATGAGAAATTTAGTCAACGATTTGGCTGAAAAAGCGATGTAAGGGCTGATTGGATCGCTCAAGGCTCCCGTGTATTCCCGACTAAGGGAAAGTCACGGGAGTCTTTTTGTAACTAATGATATGATTGTCGTATGGGGTGACTTTGAACGGGTGATAATTAATTAAACGAGTCTAGCCAGAAAGGAACTGCTATGCAAGAGACTTCTAGAAACCATAGATTCAATTATTTTTTTGAAATGATTCTTCACCTCATTTGCGGAGTATCAATTGTTTATTTTGGCCTGAATGGAAATGATGATAAAACATTTCAAGCAGCCCTTATCATTCTAGTCCTGTTACTCTTTAAGGGCTTAATCACAAGGACCAACAGCGAACTGCCTCCCGCACTTCAGTTTTCGGTGCTGGTCTTTATCACAATCACGATGATGCTCGCCAATTTATTCAATTTGTATGGTGTCATCCCTTATTTAGATAAGATTGAACATCTGCTGTCTGGAATTATTTTATTGTTCGTAGGACGATTCATCTTGATCAAGATGGCTAAGCGTAAAGGGCTGGGCGGTCTGCCTTCCAACATCATCATTTGGTTCGCGTTCCTGTTTGCTGTTGCAATGGCTGGAATGTGGGAGATTTATGAGTTTACGGTGGATCATCTCTTTGAGCTTCATTCGCAAAATGGTAGTTTGACCGACACGATGATGGATATGATTTGCGGAACATTGGGCGCTCTCGTCGCCTCCTTCTATTTATTCGTAGAAGCACGCAGAAAAACGTAGCTTTGATCGACGTTAATTTTCATGTTCACTAGGAGACTTCTTAGGAATTCTAATCTGAAAAATGGTTTCCGTCACAGCTTCGTCCAGCAAACGCACGTTGCCATGGTGCAATTCCGCGATTTCCTTGACGATCGAGAGCCCGATGCCAAGTCCCTCGCCTTTTCTTCCACCGTCGGCGCGGTAGAAACGCTCGAAGATACGCTCGCGATCCTCTCGTGCGATCCCTTTACCCCGGTTTTTGACCGTGAGAACCACTTCCTCTTGTTCCTCCGTCAATCCAATTCCCAGATAGTGTCCTTCTTCACCGTAACGAACGGCATTGTCCAGCAAGTTGCGCAAAGCACGTTCGATCAGCGGTGCGTCGATCATAACCTCGATATCCGTATCTTGGATGTCTGCCTCCAACACGATGTTCTTATCGTCCAGGAATAAGAGGTACTCGGCTGCAATCTTTCGCATTAATTCCGACAGGTTATGTGGAGCGAGCTGAAGCCGAAGTAGATGCTCTTCTTGACGGGTAATGTCGAGTAACTGATCAAGCAGCTTATCCATGTAGCGAGAGTGCTGCAGGATGATTTTGGCCCCGGACTGAAGCTCGTTCTCATTCTTGTACGCACCGGTACGGATCATCTCGGCATAACCCAAAATCATAGTTAACGGCGTTCGCAAATCGTGGGACAGGTCCGATAAGAGCAGTCTTCGCCGATGTTCTAACTGTTCGATTTGGGCAGACTGGCTCTGGATACGCATTGCCATTGAATTGTAGTGTTGGGTCAGCTGAGCGATCTCGTCCCTCGACGTATCTTCCAGCACGATGACATCGCTTCGGATTCCGACTTGGTTCAGCGCGTTGTTCAGTTTTGTAATGCGACGATCGGTGGAAGAGAAGAACCATAAGGAAAGGAGATAGGGAAGCAACAACGCCAGTAACAGAGGTAAAATAAATGTTAGTAAAGCCTTATACGTTCGGAGAAAAAAATATATTTGTCCAGATGTCATGTCTTCGCTGGATAAACTCAATAACATGTAATAGGATCGATAATCATGGGCAACGGAATAAGTAAGAGTGATCGGAGTATTTTCACCCCAAAGATTATTTGGCATATGGTCAACACGGTCGGCTAATTTGCGGAAGTCGTAGGAATTATTCTCGCCGGCGGAATCATACAGCGTCGAACCGTCCTCAGCCAGCCACTCTAGGCGGATCTTGGAATGCGGGCGTAGTACTTCTTCCAGAATGGGTTGAACCTCTGGTCCCGAGTAGGCGTCTTGCCGTTCTATAGTCGTAAGTGCTTCTTGTGAGATGGCGTTTAACGTCTTCAGATCATATCCCGGGGTCCAAGTCTTCCCGGTCATTAGGGTAATCGTAATAAACAAGACGATGCTTCCTGCGGCACTGGATAGCATCATCAGCCATAGCTTAGTTCGTCTCTTCATCGTCCGTCACCCGAGAGGCGATAGCCGATGCCGCGAATGGTATGAAGATTAGATTGGGACCCGGGTGCGCTTTCAAGTATTTTTCGGATGCGGCTGATGAAGACGCTGAGGTTGTTGGCGTCATAGTTTTCATGCTGCCAGACTTGTTTGTAGATTTCTCCTTTTGTTAGTACGCGATCAGGATTGAGCATGAACACTTGCAGTAGATGGGATTCGACCGGAGTCAGTCCATGTTGTTGTCCATCATTATGTAGTACATAATTGTCGATATCCAGAATAAGTTTATTCAATTGAATCACATGGGGCCGGTTGGAGGTCTCAGGATGGCGCCTGCGGAAATGGGCCTGTATCCGTGCTAGCAGCTCCATTGGACTGAAGGGCTTGGTCATGTAATCGTCGGCTCCCAGTCCAAGTGCGTCGATTCTGTCTTCCACTTCTCTTCTCGCACTAAGCGCAATGACCAGCGTTTCCGGACGATGTTCCCGCAAGTAGCGTAGAACTTCGAAACCGTTACCGTCGTCCATCATGATGTCCAGAACGATCAGTGAGAAAGGCTGCGCTTGTAGCTGTAAGATCGCCTGCCGCCCAGACTCCGCTTCGGCGATGTCCCATCCGGCGCGTTCCAGATGTAAGCGAATAAGCTCACGAATGTCGGGTTCATCATCGACGATCAGAATCCGGTCCATGTTTTCATCACTCTCCATTTTTTGTTAACTATGATTTCATTATTATAGCAAAATTAGGTAAAATTAGGATCGGAATATCGACTGGGGATTTTGATAAGTAGAAGTTTCTTAGATAAACTTATAATGGGTACATTGAAAAGGACAAAAGAGGGAGCTACATACATCGTAACTTAGGTCATAACTGAGGAGTGGTAGGCATGGCACGTGTCTTATTTATTAATGCTGGATCAGAGGGACATATCAATCCAACGATTGGCGTTGTACAGGAGCTCATTTCTCGTGGAGAAGAGGTAGTGTACTTCACTATAGAAGCTTTTCGGGAGCGTATGGAGGAGACAGGTGCTATAGTACGGACATTGGACGCTCAACAATTTATAAAAGCCTTTATTTCAGGTGGGAGAGATTATCTGCTTGAAAGAGTCAATGGGCTTTTACTTACGGCGGATATCGTTATACCAAGCGTTCTTGAACAGATTAAGGGGGAGCATTTCGATTACATCATCCATGATTCGATGTTTGGTTGTGGACGTTTACTGGCTCAAATTCTTAATCTTCCTGCAATCAACTCTTGTACTTCTTTTGCACAGACAAAGGAATCATTTGATCAAGTCATGGGACGATTCTACACAGGAGCCCCTGCAGAAATAGTAAAAGCTGTAGACGATAGATTTCAAAGTCTGACCATAAAAATAAAGGAACAATATGGTGTGCAGATTCACTCTCCTTACGAAGTGTTCTGTAATCCTGCACCACTTACAATCGTGTATACGACAAGGGAGTTTCAACCTTATGGAGAAGCCTTCGACCCATCGTATAAATTCGTTGGTCCTTCCATCTCTTCACGATTAACGCCAGATCATTTTGATTTTTCTGCAATCAAGGGGAAGGACCTAATTTACATTTCAATGGGTACGGTCTTCAACCAAGCAAGTGATTTCTATAAGCTTTGTTTTGAGGCATTCGGGAATACGGAGCATACGATTGTTATGTCCATTGGGAACAAAGTGCAAATCTATGATTTAGGAGAAAATCCTCCCAACTTCATAGTTAAAAACTATGTTCCACAGACGGATATATTACAGTACACAAAAATATTCATTACACATGGTGGAATGAATAGTGCGCATGAAGGACTCTACTATGGGGTTCCGCTAATTGTAATCCCACAAAGTGCGGATCAGCCGATCATTGCGGAGCAAGTGGTCAATATTGGAGCGGGCATTAAATTACAAATGCAAGGATTAACTGCAACTGAACTGCGTGAAGCTGTAGAGCGTGTGCCCACCCTTCCGTCATTCCAAAAAGCTGTTGCAACGACTAAAGATTCCTTTCGGACATCCGGTGGACCTCATCAAGCTGTTGATGAGATTTTCGAATGGAAGTGTCAATATCTTGGTTAGTGTGCATGGCCATCCGTTGAAGGATGGCCATATTTGTTTAACTTTCGAGACAAGCCTATCGCGTACTCTCCACATAATTAAAAATAGCATCTCTCAACTCAAACTCGTACGTCAAACCATTCACAAGTCCCACCACATGATTGCTGTCATACAGATCGAGCATGAAGCCAGCCATTTCCTTTGCGGTATGGAATTTCCGCACAGCGCCGTGATATTCGAAATTCGTGACATCGAAAGCACGTTTCGCGAATTCTGTTTCTGTTGCGGCAGGTGCCAACACTTTAGCCTGCATAGGTGCACCTTGACTCTTCAACTCATGAGATAGTCCTTCAGTAAATGCACTTACATAAAACTTCGTCGCACAGTACGTTATAGCATTGCCCACAATCGTATAACCGCCACCAGATGAAACGTTAATTAATTGCGTGCCATCAATAGTGGAGTAGTCTCGAACGAATAAAGAGGAGAGTATAGTCAACGCTTCTATGTTCAGATGTAGCATTGTAGTTATTTTATTTAAATCTTGCTCGGCCACTGAAGCAAAGTTCCCAAATCCGGCATTGTTGATCCAGGTTTCGATGGAATATCCTTGCAGGCTTTCATACAATGTATAAGCATTCTCGATAACGGATAAGTCAATCGTTTGAATGACAACCTCTACATTAGGATGAATACGAGCGATTTTAGACTGTAATTCCTCTAGCTGTTCCTTTCTGCGGGCCACAAGGATTAAGTTTTTTCCACGAGAAGCAAAAGCTAGGGCAGCTTCATAACCTATCCCTGAACTAGCCCCGGTAATTACAGTATACTTCATGTGATTTCCTCCTATTTCTTCTACGAGAATGTAATTCGATCTTACAGCGATTTGATTATATAGGTTAGAGTTTACTCTAAGGCAAATGTTTTTTATAATCAGGGTGACTTTCAAAATAAAATAGATTAGAGGATTTGCATGTACACGATTAGCGAGGTATCCAAGTTATTGGAGATAACCACATATACACTGAGATATTATGAAAAAGAAGGGATTGTTGCTCCGATACGCAGTGCCAATGGAGAGAGGGTATATGATGATACTCATCTTGCTTGGCTGCGATTTGTACTGAGGTTGAAACAAACCCAAATGCCCATTTCACAAATCAGGCAATATGCCCAGTTATATTTAGAAGGAGAACATACAAGCCAAGCCCGCTTGAATCTTCTGGAAGATCATAGAAGCTCAGTTCAGGATCAAATCAGACATTTAACAGAGACAGAGAAGATGCTGAACGACAAAATAGCTAATTACAAGGTCTTCATTAGTAAAGGGAATACACTGGATTTGTCTATGGATGACTAGTAATACAATTACGCTTCATCCATGAAAAAGGGGATTACCTCAGGCCTCACGGCCAACAGGTAATCCCCTTTTCCTCATACATATGGATCTGTTGCAGCGTTTATTATTTCAGAGGAATTTTGATCTCTAGTTGCTTGTTGTAATTTTTAGCTACATTACCTTTGGCATCTACTTTATAAGCCCCGGCAGTGCCTTTTTCAAACACGGCTTGATAAGGTTTGATAATGAGATATTCTGCGGCCGGGCGAAGCGCCTCGAACAATAAATCTTCAGAAACAGTATTCTGGGTTGTTGCAACAGATTCCCGTGCAATATATTCTAATTCGTTTCCCAGATTATCATAAATATCATATCCTAAAGCCTGTGCTTGGGTAGCAACCCCTTTAACTGCTAAAGCAATGCGCACAGAAGTCTCTCCCACAGCAACACGATTAGTTTTGATTTCAAATTGGTTGTCTTTCTTTAAAGCTGGTAGCTGAATGTTACGCGCTACTCCTGCTTGCTTAAGAGAAAACTTTAGTACATACAGATCTTCGATTCCGTTAAGCTTCACATGGATGCTCAATTCAGAGGAAGCCAGGCTTGCCTTTTGCTGCTCAGTTAGCCATCCGGTCTGCAATACAACAACCGCCTTGTTGGCGTCACCATCACTGATCCAGCGTGGTGATTTAAAATCAATTCCACCTGAATTAGTGAGCTTGGCGTCTACTGCCATAATGGTTCCTTCTGCAAGGTAAGGCTCACCTTTATCGTTCAAGGTTACCCCTGCGAGCATTCCTGAGAACAGGGATCCCTCACGGCTCAGATCGATCTTAATATAATTACCGTCAAACTGTGCACTGCCCTTTAAAGTAAGCTGATCGTGTGAATCGGCGGCTTTTGTTGTATTCAGGGAAGCTTCAGCGGCGGTTTGAACACTGGCTGCTTGGGTTAAAGCCGGCATTCCCAACGCTCCAAGGCATACAGCAGCACTTAAAATTACAGACAATTTCGTTGTCATTTTCTTCATGATATCATTCTCCTTAGTGTTTATTTAACTAGCACGTTTATTTCCAGGCCATCGATATAATGCTTCACAGGATTTCCGGAACTATCTGTTTTGAATGCGCCACTCTTACTTTTTGGATCCTCGAACTCATAAAGATAGCCACGGATTGTGAGCATATTGGGATGTTTCTCGAACGGCTCTACAAGCAGATTCAGATCCTGTGATCTATTGGATGAAAGGAGTGCTTTTTGCGATATATTTTCCAATACCAGTCCCTGTTCATCCGTCACTTCAAAGCCCAATGTATTAAAATCTGCGTAATCCCCGTCAGTCTCTTGTTCAATGTTGAGTAACAGGCGCGTGGTTAATGGGCTATATTCCAGCTTTTGCAGCGTCAGACTCCATCCCTCTGCTTGTGCGCGCATATCAGGTACGACAATACTATTTTCTGTAACCTTACGTGCAGGAATCTCCAGAATGTATGGTGTATCTATACCGTTTAAAAGAAGGGTTACAGTCAGTTCAAATTGATCAGGGAAAGGCTTGGTGATCCCCAAATTCGAAGAATCCACCAGTTGAAAAATAGCTGTACTCTGCTCCTTGCCTTCCATCCAGGTTAGAAAAGGAACAGCTTCCCAATGACCATCTGAGAATTCCTCCATTGAAACCCCATCGATCAAAACTTCTGCGGACATTATTGAACCTTTGCCTAGAAAAGGCTTACCATCCGCTCCAATCGTCACGCCGGTGAGCTTCCCGTCCAGCCCTTCTCCCTCGCGCTTCACTGAGAATGCCAATCGGTTGCCATCAAATACAGCCTCTTCGGCAGACAAGGTGATTCCATCATGCGTATCACTGCTATTCGGTCGGGTAATCAGACCCAGACGCTGAGCAGCTTGCAATCCTATATCATCTGCCCGTTCAAAAATTCCGCCTATCCATGGAAGCTGCTTGAGCGCATTGGCCAACGTTGGCGGATAGACGGCCGTTAGCATAACACTTAGCACTATCGCTGCAGATACAGCAGCTGCGATTTTTGGATATATCCGTTTTTTCTTTTTCTTTTCCTTTTCCACAGGATCCTGAACAATAGTGGCGAGTGATGCATAAATCGAATCCTGCCGCGACCGCAGTAAAGGTGGAAGCTCCTGTATATTAGCCTTTCCTAGCTCCCTGATCTGCTTTTCTAAATTGTTATTATTCATTAGCAAGACCCTCCTCCCGCACAGGATGTATCTGTTTGGACAACAATCTCCGTGCGCGATGAAGTCGTGCCCTGACCGCTCCTTCGGAGATGTCGAGCACATCTGCAATCTGCTTAATGGATAAATCGTCATAATAAAAAAGCACGATAGCAAGCCGCAGGGATTCGTCCAACTGATTAATGAAGCTTTGCAGGTCTACGTTGCCTGAATCTTCAAAATGCACATAGGAATCGACCGGTTCTTCGGGAATTTCCGCCACAGCTATAGTTCGCTCTCGCATACGAAGTAACTGATTGCATTCATTAATCAGGATGCGTATAACCCAGGTTTTAAAAAACTTAGGCTGCTTAAGGTTGGCCAACCCTTTATACACCTTCAGTGTCGTCTCCTGAAGAGCATCCGCGCAATCTTCATCTTTTAGCAGAATGGTTTTGGCTAATCTGTACAACTGGGATTCCAGTTGCCTAAAAAGACGGGTAAACGCCTCGTGGTCGCCTTTCTGCGCTTTTTTGATATCCAGTTCGTTTTCCAGCAAATGATTGTTCCTCCTTGAGGGCCCTCTGTATGATTAGATGGAGAAGGCATACAAAAAGTTATATTTGGATAAAAAAATCTGAAATCTATTTAATATCATCTATTCCAGAATAATGGAAAATGAAGATTAAAGCCTATAAAGCTTGCTTAAGCATACAAAATGTTATCTTTTCATCCGTTACTAAATATTTTAACTATTGGTATATTGATTTGTAAGTGCTTACATATCTTAGGACGCACACATATGCATCTGAAAATTTAGAATGGAAGGTGATCAGAACGTGAGAGTTAATCAAAAGGGTATCTCTGCATTTTTAGCAGTGTTGTTGCTGCTAAGTTCATTCTCATTCAACATGAGGAGTGCTTTGGCTGCAGATTCGAACAGTTCTTTAATAGTAAATGGCGGTTTCGAGGACAATTTCTGGGAAGATGGATCATGGAGTGTCGATACGTCAGATTGGAATCAAGTAGAAATTAAGCATTTTGCATATGCCGATGATACTTGGCTAAATCCAGATGAAGGAGCTCATGCTTTCAAATATTGGATTAACAAAGTCGCTACTGGAAACCAGACCATCTCGCTTAAGCAGACTATAACGAACCTCCCTGCGGGAAGTTATGAGCTCTCAGTCAAGTCGATGGGCGGTACTGACAATGAAACGGGGAATGTTGAATTGTTTGCGGGAGACGAGAAGGGGGCTGCCATTACCACCACAGGCTATAATGCTTGGGGAACGCTCAGCCTGAAATTTATCTTGAAGCAGGATACCCCGAGTCTTGAGGTTGGTGCGAACATAAGCGGCGCTCCAAGCGCATATGGATTTCTGGACAGCTTTGAGTTGAAACAGTTGAGTACGGATACGACCCAGCCGGTGGCTGCGGATATTTTTGTGAAGAAGGTGGAAGGACTCCAGCCTGATTTTATTAAGGGCGTGGACATCTCCAGTATTATTTCTTTAGAGAATAGCGGAGTCGAGTTTTACAATGAAAACGGAGAGGTGCAGGATATTTTTACAACCGTACATGAAGCTGGGGTTAATTACGTTCGGGTACGGATATGGAATGATCCTTTTGATACAGCTGGAAAAGGTTATGGTGGTGGCAATAATGATCTGGCCACCGCGATTGAAATTGGGAAAAGAGCGACCGCAAACGGTATGAAGCTGCTAGTGGACTTCCATTATTCCGACTTTTGGGCCGATCCGGCCAAGCAGCATACGCCTAAGGCATGGGCCAATCTGAGTTTCGAAGATAAGAAGACTGCACTTTACGAATATACCAAAGTAAGCCTGCAAGCCCTGCTTGATGCAGGTATTGATATTGGTATGGTTCAGGTAGGCAATGAAACGAATGGACAATTCGTTGGTGAATCTAATTGGACGAAGATGAGCCAATTGTTCAATGAGGGAAGCAAAGCCATTCGGGAGATCGATCCTAATATTCTGGTTGCGCTGCATTTTACAAATCCGGAGTCGGCAGGCAGATATGCCACTATAGCTAAGAATTTGCAAGATAACAATGTAGACTATGATGTGTTTGCAAGTTCTTATTATCCATTCTGGCACGGTACATTAAGCAATTTGACATCCGTGTTGAAGCAAGTCGCTGATACTTATGGGAAAAAAGTAATGGTAGCTGAAACCTCTTACGCGTATACCGCAGAAGACGGGGATGGACACGGAAATACAGCGCCGCAAAGCTCAGGTCAAACTTTAAACTACCCTATCAGCGTTCAAGGTCAGGCTAACTCAGTTAGAGACGTGATCGAAGCGGTTGCGAATGTGGGTAACGCGGGAATTGGCGTGTTTTATTGGGAGCCTGCTTGGCTTCCGGTAGGTCCGAAAGACAATCTGGAGCAGAATAAGTTGATATGGGAACAGTACGGTTCCGGTTGGGCATCCAGCTATGCGAAGGAATATGACCCTGATGATGCAGGGGAATGGTATGGCGGAAGTGCCGTTGATAACCAGGCTTTGTTTGATTTTAACGGACATCCGCTTGCCTCGCTGAATGTGTTCAAATATGTGAATACAGGCGCAGTGGCCCCTATTGCTGTAGATGAAATTAAGGATGTTTCGATAACGGCGATTGCTGGGGAGCCAATCCATCTGCCAACAGACGTAAGTGTTACTTACAATGATGGAAGTTCCGGCAAGATGTCAGTGGTTTGGGATCAAGTTGCGCTTGAGCAAGCCATTAGCAAGGGCGCGGGCAGCTATGTGATCGGTGGAACGGTGGAAGGCGGTCAGGTGGTAAAGGCTCTTCTAGTTATTAAAAAAGAGAACTTTATCGTCAACGCAGGCTTTGAAAATAGCGATAGAAGCATGTGGAAAATCACCTATGCTGACGTTAATGCTCCACATACAGACTACCAAAATAAAGTTACAGATGCCAAAACAGGCAACTATTCACTACATTTCTACTCTGCGAAAGCAGTGGATTTTAGAGTAGAGCAGACTATTTCTGGTCTGAAGCCGGGATATTATAATCTTTCGATGTTTATTCAAGGGGGAGATGCTGCCAACCCCAATATGAATCTGTTTGCTGTAACTGATGGTAAGGAAGTAAAAGTAAACACCGGTGTGAAAGGATGGGCACAGTGGAATAATCCTGAGATCCAGGATATTCTCGTTACCGATGGATCCCTTACCATCGGAGCTAATATCAAAGCAGACGGCGGCGCATGGGGATCGATTGATGATTTCTATCTAAGCTTTGTCAAAGGTATTGAGGAACCTGCTATTGTTGATACGGATGCAGAAGTACAAAATATCACTTCTATGACAGCTACGGTTGGAGGAAATATCACTTCGGACGGTGGCGCTAAGGTTACAGAGCGAGGAATCGTATATTCTACTAGTGCCAATCCGACAATTGAGGATGGTAAAGTTATAGCTGAATCAGGTGGAATAGGAGCCTTTTCAGTAAGTCTTGCAGGACTTCAATCTGGATCTACCTATCATGTACGTGCCTACGCAGTGAATGCAACCGGAGTAAGCTATGGACAAGAGATTACGTTTACAACATTAAGCTCTAGTGCAAGCTTGAATAGCTTGGATTTGAGCGGGATAACATTGGATCAAACAGTGAGCGGAAGTGTATACGACTATACAGCGAGTGTACCGTATTCTTTATCTAACTTCACAGTGACGGCAACGGCCAGCGATGCTGTCTATGGTACCTTGACAGTGAGTACGTACAATAGTGCCAATACACTTGTGGCCGGTCCGATAAGTTTGGCAAGTGGGGCAACAAGCATAGAGCTTCCCCTTGAAGTAGGTAGTAACCGATTAGAGTTATTCGTAATTGCCCAAGATGGCACAGGTACGAGATACACAGCAACAATAACGAGAGCTGCGCAAGATAACGGTTCTGATGGTAATGGAAACGGTGGTAATGATGGTGGTAGTACCTCTAATGTCGTACATCCGGTTATCTCCTCCAATGGGAAACTGACGCTTCCTGCAGGTCAAGCGGGTGAAGTCAAATTGGATAATGGGCTTGTGATTTCAATTCCAGCTAATGCTTCAGGCAAGCAGTTGGTATTATCGATTGAGAAAGTGCTCGATTCGCAGAATCTTCTCAGCAATCATGAGATTCTCGTAAGCCCGATCTATGAAGTTCTAAAAAACTTCGCGGAGAACTTTAGTAAACCAGTCACGCTAACCTTTGTGTTCGATTCAGGACAAGTGAAGAGCGGCCAAACTGTAGCGATCTTTTATTATGATGAAGTGAAGAAGAGCTGGGTGAAAGTTAATGGCGGCAAAATAGATGGAAATCGCATTGCTGCAGATGTGGATAACTTTACGAAGTTCGCTGTACTCGTAGTGGATCAAGCGACTGGATCACCGGTAACCAATGCATCTACTGAACCGACAACAGAGGCCCAATTTAGCGATATCTCGGGACATTGGGCACAGGCTAATATTAAGAAAGCGGTGAGCGAAGGGATCGTCAAGGGTTATACCGACGGAACGTTCAAACCGAATGGTGCGGTGACACGCGCTGAATTTGCGGTGATGCTGATGAATGCGCTGAAGCCAACAGGAAACGGTGTGGAATTGGGCTTCACAGATACAATCCCTGCTTGGGCTGAGAAGTCCATTGCACAAGCTTTAGAGGCGAAGATTATACGCGGCTATGAGGATGTTACCTTCCGTCCGGCAGCGAGCATAACACGTTCGGAGCTAGCAGTTATGATCTCTAGAGCAGCAGGGGGAGATTTAACAACGGCGGCATCAACAGGCTTTGCTGATGATAGCCAAATTCCTGCATGGGCAAAGGATGCGGTTGCAGCCGTGAAGAAATCAGGCATTGTGAGCGGGCGTAACGGCAATGTATTTGCACCAAATGAGACGGCAACAAGAGCAGAGGCAGTAGCCATCATTATGAATCTGCTGCAAACTAAATAGTAAACTTACTGTAGTAAGAAAAAAGACCGTCCTTAGGACGGTCTTTTTGTCTATTCTCTATATGTGCCCAAGCTTGGCATTCAAAAAAAAGAAGAACCAGCAGAGTCTGCTGGTTCTTCTTACTTATATAAATAATTTGCATGCAAAGAAAGATCGTGATATTATAAAATAATCACTGTTGATTTCACGAATTTACACATAAGTGTAACATCTTATCTACACTATTATAATACCATGTGGATTAACAGTTTGTCAAATTTTAATTTTTGCTTCTTTATAACAAGAATGAAAAGGAGCGTGTTCGTGAAGATGGTAAATGTAATGGATTGGCAGCAAGAACAAGATCGGCTTGATTTGGTTACGGAAAAGCTGCAATCAAGAATCGCAGAACTAGAGCCAGAAGTGACTGGGCTACGTGATCAAGTGGTGGACATTCGCAAGCGGTTTTGGGAAGAAGTCACGGTCAATACGAGCACAGACGAAGATTTCGAAGAGACCTTCTACAGTATAAAGCAGCAAGAAGCATTGTTGTCCGAGCGAGAGCGCAGCCACCGGCAGCGGGTGCAGCGTTTTAAGAATATGAAACGGCTACTGCCATCTCCCTATTTTGGGCGAATGGATTTTCAAGAAGACGGTTTGGGCTTGAGTGAGAAAATTTATATCGGAGTGGCTTCTTTCGTTGATGCAGACGGTGTGGACTTTCTGGTGTATGACTGGCGAACGCCTATTGCAAGCATGTATTATGATCATTCCCCAGGGCCATCTACTTACGAAACGCCGGGAGGACAGATTACAGGTGAGATGATGCTGAAGCGGCAATATCAGATCCGTTACGGTCAGCTCCAAAACGTGTTCGATACGAGCTTAACGATCGGGGACGAATTGCTTCAGCAGGTGCTTGGTAAAGGCGCAGATTCACAAATGAAGAGCATTGTGGCGACCATCCAGAAGGAACAGAACGCCATCATCCGCAATGACAAAAGCCGTATGCTTATTGTGCAAGGAGCGGCTGGCAGCGGAAAAACGTCCGCAGCGCTGCAACGGGTAGCGTATTTATTATATAAACACCGCGATAGGCTCAAGGCAGATCAGATCGTTCTTTTTTCGCCAAATCCGATGTTTAACAGTTATGTATCGACGGTGCTCCCTGAGCTCGGCGAAGAGAATATGCAGCAAACGACCTTTCAGGAGTACCTTGCCTATTGGCTCGGATCCACGATGAATTTGGAGGACTCCTTCGAGCAGATTGAATATGTACTGACGTCACAATCCTCGCAGGGGTATGAAGCACGGTTAACGGGGATGCAATATAAGGCTTCTGAGGCTTTCCTGCATGCTCTTCAAAGCTACGCGTTATGGTTAGGCAAAGAAGGTATGCTGTTCCACAGTATCCGTTTCCGGGACCGCGAGTTGATTACTGCGGAGCAGATGAAGTCGCAATTTTACAGCTACGACAGCTCTATACGATTGGCTAATCGCGTTGCTTTACTACGTGAATGGCTGCTGCGTGAGCTGACTAAGCTAGAGCGTCAGGAAATGGAAGCGCCCTGGGTTCAAGATGAAGTCGATTACCTCGACAACGATCAATATGCCGAAGCTTACAGTGAGGTGCTTAAGAAGTACCGGCGAGAGGAAGCTGTCTTCGATTTTACAGAGCAGTATCTTGAAATCTATGGCGATTTTCGTACTCAGAAGGACGGGGAAGAGAATGTCTTTGACTTTAGCTCACAGGAAGATGAGTTACTGCGTCGTATGATCGTGAAGGAGCACTTCAAACCGCTAAGACGGGATGCCAAACGGTTGAAATTCATAGATACGATTGGATTATACGAGCAGTTATTTAGGGATGAAGCCACTTATCAGAAAATGACGGGTGAGACCGAAGTGCCTGACCAATGGTCAGAAATTTGTAAGCAGACGAAGGAAAAGTTGAGCCTTATCGAACTGTTTTATGAAGATGAGACCCCATTCTTATATTTAAAAGAGCTTATCGAGGGTTCTCGTACGAATACAATGGTGCGACATTTATTTATTGATGAAGGACAGGATTATTCGCCGTTCCAATTCGCGTTTCTCAAGCAATTGTTTCCCCGCGCCAGCATGACAGTACTCGGCGATTTCAGTCAAGCGATATTCCCGCAAGCGACGAATCTGCAAGAGGTAGATTCTCCTTTGATCCGGCTTTATGGTGAAGAGGAAACGAATCTATTTCGTTTAATCCGAAGCTATCGTTCGACTCGCGAGATTGTGGAGTTTACGAAGGCGCTGCTACCTAATGAAGAGATCGTGCCTTTTGATAGGGGCGGCAAGAAGCCGCACCTATTGAAGGCTAGCAATGAGGTGGAGCGGGCGGTACGGATAAAAGAGGAGCTTGCGGCGCTTATGGCCGAAGGTCTCGACTCCATCGCCGTTATTACTAAGACTGCTGCGGAAAGCCGCGAAGCCTATGAAGCATTACTCGCACAGGGGGGCGAGAATCTGCGGCTTGTTACGAAGGAGACGCTCACCTTTGAGAAGGGAACGCTAATTATTCCTGCGTATCTTGCTAAGGGCGTAGAATTCGACGCCGTGCTAATCTACGATGCTTCTACACAGACTTATCATCGGGAGAGCGAACGTAAACTCTTTTATACAGCTTGTACACGCGCGATGCATCGGCTTCTGCTGTACACGACAAGCGATTGGTCTCACTTTATTCAAGCCTTGGATGCATCTTTGTATGAAGTAGTATAATTAGACATATCAAAATCAACCTCTTCAAGAAATTCGATAACTTCCCCATTGGGGCTGTGAACGATCGCGTTCTTGATCAGAAGAGGCGGTTCACCAAGAGAAAGCGAATCTGGTTCTATAAAAGCCTTTGCTCCATGAGCAAGGGCTTTTTGGTACATTTCATCTACATTATCCACATAGAAGGCGAAATGTAAGAGTGCTCCGTGAGCTATATCCTCTTCAGACAAGGCTTTTTTCCCTTGGGCGGCAATGACTGCATCGTTATCAAAAATCTCTATGCAAGTTCTTTGATCAGGTGAAATAAGCATTGAAGCTTCTTTGATTTGAAAGGAGGGCAGACTCCAATGATGACCTAACTTAAATCCTAAGGCGTCAATGTAAAATGAAATTGTTGCTTTATAATCTTTGGCTTGAATCGCTATATGTGCAAGACCTTTTACGCTCATTATTAATCACTCCTATATCTAATGTACTATTTATTATAGTTGGATTAAAATAGGAGATACATATATAAGATAAGTGTTTTATCCTGACATGGTTATTGAATATAAGGTATTTTAGTTGAATGGGTTTATTTATTAAAAAGAGCTAGGAGGCGCTTGATATGGAACATCTTATGGATGATATTGATAAAAAGATTATGCAATTATTGCAGTACAATGCTCGAATGCCCATTTCACAAATCAGCAAAGAGGTTTCGATGTCACAACCATCCGTTAAAGAAAGAATCATTAAGTTGGAGGAAAGGAACATCATATCGGGGTATCATACAGCTTTTAATTTGCGGGATCTGAACCGGGGTACGACTACTTTTATTCTAATCAAAACAGAACATTGCCAAGAGCTCACCGATTTTTGCAACGATGCTATGGAAGTTACCGATTTGTTCCGCATTAGTGGAGAATATAATTATCTCATTAAGGTACAGACCTCAACGATTGAGGCGCTTGCTGAATTTCAAGATCACCTTATAAAGTTCGGACCTTCCAAATCGCATATCAGCTTGAAAAATATTTTGGAGAACAGAGTGCTACTCTAAAGCGAAGTTTCCAAATACAAGATATAGTAACCGCTTTCTTTTCATTGTAAAATGGGTCAAAATAGCAGTCGTATTGATACGTATATAAGGGAGCATGCGCATGGAGAGGAAACTGTCTAGTAAAAAGTATATTCCATTCACATACAAGATGATGATTCCGTATCTCATTCTTGTATTGCTGACAGATGTGCTGGTTGGCTATATAGCCTATACAATGCTCGTAGAGTCCAGGACTGAAATGGCGGAAACGAATGTCCGGACCGCATTAAAGCAGACGAGGAACAACATCGAATACCAGACAGATGAAATCAAACGTATGACCAACTCGCTGTTTCTAAATACGAATTTTCAAAATGCCCTTCAGTTCAGGGGAGATCCTTTGGAAAATATGCTCAAAATGAGAGATGATATCGTTCCTTATATGAAGGCCCCTCTGCAACTGTATGGGAACAAGCTGAGACTTGCGCTTTTTACAGTCAATGAGACGATGCTTGAAATTACTGGTGATGATATGTCGACACCTATCGGTCGAAGTGATTATTATGTTCTTTCTGATCAGGTGATCGAGAATACGGAGTGGTTTAAGTCGATTGTTGCGAATAATCAAGACAGTTTGTGGCTTCAAGCGGATACCGACCGTGAGCTAGGTAATATTTCATATTTCCGCAAGCTTGTTTCTTCCAAGGCAGCACCTGCGATTATCGGATATATTCGCGTTACGGCGAGGATTGATGAGCTATTTGGTAACTTTGATACTTTTCCGATTGAACAGGGGATTGAACTTCGTCTGTTGGATAGGGCTACAGGAATGACTTTGTATGAACAAGGTGTTGCTGCTGAAGATACGAAACAAGATGATTATTTAATTATTAGTGAAGATATTCCGGTATCAAGCTATGTCATTGAGGCGCGCGTACCTCACTCTTATTTGAACAAAGATGCTAGTAGAATGCGGAAGGTGATTAGTACCGTTTGTTCCATCAGTTTTTTGGTGATGGCTATTATCGGTTTTCTAGTTGCACGTATATCTGGCAAGAAGATCAAACGGATTGTGTATTTGGTTCGATCTTTTCAGGAGGGTAATTTTTATAAAAGAATCGGATTTCCAGGGAACGATGAATTTGTCTATATCGCTAATAGCTTCAACCAAATGGCGACCAGCATTCAGGAACTCATCCGGAACGTCTATGTGCAGGGCATTCAGAAAAAGCAAGCGGAGCTGGATGTGCTTCAAGCCCAGATCAGTCCTCATTTCTTGTACAATACGCTGTCGACCATCGGCAGTCTGGCCAATTTGGGGGAAGTGGAGAAGGTTACGCAGATGGTACAAGGTCTCTCCAAATTTTATCGACTCACATTAAACGATGGGCATGTATATATCTCCCTTGAAAATGAGCTGGAGCAGGTGAGGATGTATCTGGAAATTCAGAGAGTGAAGTATGCGGATGCCTTTGAGGTTTATTATGATGTCGATCCGGAAATTTTACAGGTGCCTATTATTAAGCTGATTTTACAGCCGTTTGTGGAGAATATATTCAAGCACGCCTGGTTCGGGGAGACTATTGCGATTCGTATTACTGGAAAGCGGCTGGGTGACCGCATCGAACTCAAGGTCATTGATAACGGGATCGGCATGCGGCCGGAGACACTTCAAAACATGCGATCAAGCGCATATCAACCAGGCAGCTACGGTCTGAGAAACGTGGAAGAACGAATTAAACTGCGATACGGGAGCGATTTCGGCATTCAAATCGGTAGCTATTTTGGAGCGGGAACGACAGTTCGAATTATTTTACCGGTGGAAAATGCAGAGATCAGAGAAGTGATGGGGGAGTGAGGAGTATGGCGATGGAGATTAATGTTCTGCTGGTGGATGATGAAGTAATCGATTTGGAATGGCTTAGACGGCGTGTAGCCGACAGTGATCATTTGCCTTTGCATAGCGTGAGAACGGCAACGAGCGGGTTTGCCGCTCTGAAAATGATGGAACAGCACCCTGTTGATATCATTCTCTCTGATATCGGTATGCCGATTATGTCAGGCGTGGAATTTGCAAGGAAGGCGAAGGAGATTAATCCAGAGGTCCATATTCTATTTATTAGCGGACACCAGGATTTCAATTATGCCAAGGAAGCGATTCAATTGAATGCATACAGTTATTTGCTTAAGCCTGTGGATGATGACGAGCTGAACGAGACGCTGACCGAACTCTGCACAAAGATTGAGAAAGTGAGGACGCAGCGTACTTCCTTGTCGGAAACGCTGACGCTTGTTAATCAGGAGCTACTGCTGCGTTGGTTTAACGAGGCTGCACCGGGACAGGTTGAAACGCACATTCATAACGTTCTCACGCCATACTTACAAGGTGCATCAGCGGTTGCCATCATTGAGATCGACGACATGGCGCGAAAAATTCAAACCTGGACGGAAGAAGAGCGGAGTTTATGGAGCAGCACTGCCAATCAGTTTATCCGAAAGTTTGCTCAGGATCAAAATTTGGGCATGGTGATTACGACTTATGACTATCACTTTGTGATCCTTGCTGCGGTTCAGGAACAATATTTTACAGCTTTGCTGGAAGAGTTGATTCGGGCGTTCTATCAGGAGTTCTCCTGTTCGATTACGATCGGAAGAGGAATGTACACAACCGACCCGGTCAAGCTACATGATTCCTATCGGCAGGCGCAGGCCGCTCTAAGCATTAAATGGATCGTAGGGAAGAATAGGTTGATCCAAGATGCCTCGGAATGGTCTCCAAAGGAAAAGATGGCATCGGACTTAGAGGTTATTGTGGATCGTATGCTTAAAGCTATGCTCGACTACGACCTTACCACTATTGATGATTGCTTGCTTCAGCTATTTGCCGGAGACAGCCCAATCTCCCAGAAAAACGACATCTACGATATCATTATCCGGATTACCTCTAAGCTTCATGCTGATCTGCAGCAAATGAATGAGCATTTGTACGAGATTTTGAATTGGGATTCTCATCATCCTTTTGTGCTGTTTCAGTTCGAAACGGTGCATGATATCCTTTCGTGGCTGAGAAGAAGATTCTTTGAACTGTCGGAGCTGCTTTATTTGAAACGCCAAAGGCAAAAGCGCAAGTTAATTGATGAAATCACGGAGTATGTGAAAGAAAGATTAGATCAAAAAATAACGCTAAACGAGGTCGCTGCACATTTCGACTTTACCCCTAACTATCTGGGGCATCTGTTCAAGGTCGAAACCAATAGTCTCTTCAGCGATTTTCTAAGTGAATTGCGTATGAAGCGGGTATGCGAGCTACTCGAGGATCCAACGAAAAAAGTATATGAGATTGCGGAACAAGCCGGATATAAAAATATTATTTATTTCAATAGGCAGTTCAAGCAATATATGGGCATGTCGCCCGGCGAGTACCGGAAGAAAAATAAAATCTGAATCGATTACTTATTGAGGAGGCTCATGTTCTATATGGAACAGGGGCTTCTTTTTTATCGAAATTGTTTATGAATCGTTGAATTAGTATTATGTTTAGTTGTTTCGCTGAATTATCTCACCGCCGCCGTCCTTTTATAATGAGAGATATAGAGAAGAAAGGGGTGCAAAGATGAAAGGGCATACATTTTGGAGCGATTTAAAAAACTATAGGGTTCTGTTGCTGATGCTGGCTCCGGCGGTTGCTTTTTTTCTTTTGTTTGCCTATGTCCCAATGGCGGGCATTATTATTGCCTTCAAGCATTATGATTACGCGGGCGGTATTTTTGGAAGTGCCTGGAACGGGCTTGATAACTTCCGCTTTTTCTTTGAATCAGGAGATGCTTGGCGGGTAACACGGAATACAGCATTGTACAATATTGCATTCATCGTTGTAAATAACTCTTTGCAAATTTTTGCAGCCATTATGTTGTTTGAGGTCGGTGGCAAATGGTTCCGCAAAATTACGCAATCGGCGTTGTTTCTTCCCTACTTTATTTCATGGGTAGTTGTCGGCGCAATTGCCTATAACCTGCTCAATTATGATATTGGTACTGTGAACGCACTCCTTAGAGGACTCGGGCTAGAACCTATTGATATTTACAATACGCCTGCTTACTGGCCGTATATCCTAGTTCTCGTTTCCGCCTGGAAAGGCCTTGGATACGGAACGGTAATGTACTTGGCCGCGATTACGGGCATAGATACTGAACAGTATGAGGCAGCTGAAATCGATGGCGCCAATATTTTTCAGCGGATCCGGAAAGTGACGATTCCAAATCTTTACCCGACGATTATTATTTTGGTGCTGCTGGCGGTCGGGAATATTTTCCGTGGTGATTTCGGGATGTTTTATAACATGATCGGCAATAACGGTTTGTTGTTCTCTTCGACGGACGTTATCGATACTTTCGTGTTCAGATCGCTGATTACTTCGAATGATATCGGCATGTCGGCTGCGGCTGGCGTTTTCCAGTCCGTTCTTGGCTTCGCAACGATCATGACTGTGAACTATGCTGTTCGTAAATACGATAAAGACCGCGCCTTATTCTAACCGCATCAGAGGTACAGTTTTCATAATGGAGGTAACGATATGAAGCAGCTCGATCGTAAAATATTCTCGGGTATTGGTTATGTATCCCTAATCTTTCTCGCAATTTTATGTATATTCCCGTTTATACTTGTCGTATCTTCATCGCTGACGGAAGAGTCAAAAATATTAACAGATGGCTATCAATTTATACCTACGGCCTTCTCAACAGAAGCCTACAACATTTTGTTTAAGTATCCCGACCAGATGATTCAAGCCTATATGGTGACCATAGGCGTTACTATAATAGGCACACTGTTTGGTTTGTTTCTGACTTCGATGACGGCTTATGCGCTATCCAGAAAAGATTTTAAATGGCGTAATAAATTTTCGTTCTTCTTTTTCTTTACAACTTTATTTAACGGGGGTCTGGTTCCTTGGTATCTGCTTATGGTCAATTACCTCCATATCAAAGATACATTGCTGGCTTTAGTGATTCCGATGATGCTCAACGTCTTCTACATCATTGTTATGAAGTCGTTTATGGGCAGCATTCCGGAAGCAATCGTAGAATCGGCTAAAATTGACGGTGCAGGCGATTTTAAGATCTACGCTCGTCTAATCCTGCCTCTCTCCAAGCCGGCGCTAGCGACTATTGGTTTGTTTCTGGCTCTTGCCTATTGGAACGACTGGTACAATGCCCTTCTATTTATTTCCGATGAGAAGCTGATGCCGCTTCAATATTATTTGTACAAAATGCTTGGCAATATGGATGGCATGCGAAAAGCCATGATGGGTGCAGGAGCAGTCGTAACCACATCGATCCCAAGCGAGAGCTTGAAGATGGCAATGACGGTTGTAGCTACAGGTCCGATTCTGCTCGCTTATCCATTCGTTCAGAGATATTTCGTTCAAGGCTTGACGATTGGCGCTGTAAAAGGATGAACCCGGGGAAATCCGGTTTATCAATATAATTAATACAAGGGGGAAGGCTTGAAATGCTGAGAAAAAATAGATTCATTATGCTCGCACTCGTTTTAACCTTCGTAATGATTTTGAGCGCATGTGGTGGTGGCAACAACGCCAATACATCCGCTAAGGCTACCAACAATGCCGCTGAGGTAACAAGTGAGCCTACAGAAACAGCGAGTGCAACGAATGCAGCCGAAACTTCAGATACCATAGACACCTCTAAAGAAGTAAAGTTGAAAATGATCTTCGTTGGGCCTAAACCGATAGACTATGATAGTGTTTTTGCTGAAATTAACAAGAAACTGAAAGAAAAAATTAATGCGACCCTTGAGGGCGAGTTCTTGGACTGGTCTGACTGGGCTCAAAAATATCCACTGAAGCTGGCAGCTAATGAAGATTTTGACCTCATCTATTCGGCAAACTGGGCCGGTTATAATGACCAGGCACTGAAAGGCGGATTTCTAGAATTAACCGATGAGCTAATTACTAAATATATGCCAAAAACTAAGGAAGCTATGTCAGATGTGAGCTGGGATCAGGCAAAAGTAAACGGCAAACTGTACATGGTTCCACAAAACAGAGGGGAATCTGTTGAAAAGCTGATTCTCTATCGTGAAGATTTGCGTAAGAAATACAATCTTCCTGAAATCAACAGCCCGGAAGCATATGCTACCTATTTGAAGACGATAGCTGAGAAGGAAAAAGGAATTACACCTTTCACTCCGGAAACGGGAGACTGGAAGTATCATAATTTGGACCGTGTATTACTGAAGCAGCAAAACGAATGGAATATGTTTGATCTAGATCTTCCATTTGCCTTCAAATTGACCGATGAAACAGGTAAAGTCTTTAACGTCTATGAAACGCAAGAGTTCAAAGATCTACTCGTGTATTACAAAGATCTCGCTGATAACAATGCTTGGTCGAAAAACGTTCTGAACAGTAAAAATGATCATCAGGCGGATTTTAAAGCAGGTAAAACCGCCTCGATTACGCACAATAACGGAACACTTGGAGCACTCATGGCTTTAATGCGCCAAGAAAATTCTCCTTATGAAGTAGCGTTGGCTGATATTAACCAGGGGAAGAAAAAATCAGTGGCGATTTCTACACAAAACGGTACGTCGATTCATGCGACTTCCAAAAATGTAGAACGTTCCTTGATGCTGATCGATCTGATGCAAAACGATAAAGAACTGCACGACCTGATGATGTACGGCATTAGTGGCGTGCACTATGAACCGGTTGGCGACACCAAATATAAAGCACTCGACAAAAATCCGAACTTTACCGGCTTCTCTAATTGGAACTTCAACTCGCCACTCAACCTTGACAATGAAGCATTCCCGCAAGAAGCTAACGATCTGGCTAAGGGCTGGGAAGCTAACGTCTACCACTATGCCCTTGAAACCTTTGTATTCGACAATAGCAAAGTGAAGACGGAAATTGCCAATGTGGGCAATGTAATGCTCCGCTATGCCATTCCGCTTGAGTACGGCGTAATTAAAGATATCGACAAAGGCCTTGCAGATTTGAACAAACAGCTGAAATCAGCTGGCATTGATAAAATCCAAGCTGAGCTGCAAGCGCAAATCGATGCTTTCTTAGCGAACAAGTAATATACAGTACAGGATAAGGGAGGCCCAACAGTCATGAAATGGCTATTGGGCCTCCCTGTTTTTTGAGATCGATTGTATATGAAGGCGCTATCGGACGCAGCCGAGCGGCGTATGAAGAGTTCTGAGGTTGCATTTGTTTTAGTATGAGCTAGTATAATAAGGCAAGAAGCTCCCTCTCGGGAGCCTAAATAGCTTCAAGGGCATCATAAGCGGGCCATTAACTTCGGAAGATTGGAGAGAGATATGAAAAATATATTGTATAAGTATATGAGTAAATTTACATCTCTTAACGAAGAGGATCAGCAGGATATTGTTGAGGGTATCCTTATAGAGGAATTTAAAAAGGGGACAGTGCTCCTTAGACAAGGAGATTTTCCCACAAAATGTTTTTTCGTGCTAAAAGGTTGTGTTAGGCAGTACTCGATAGATGAATCGGGAAAAGAAGTCACATCTAATTTCTACACAGAAGAGCAAGCGGCTTCGATTTTTAATCGGCATCAAGAAAGTAAGCCCTCTGCGTACACCTTAACCTGTCTAGAAGATAGCACATTGGTGGTTGGTGAACTTTATGCGGAACAAGACATGCTTCACAAACACTCGCAATTGGAAACGATGATCCGCAAAATGGTAGAGGAAAACTTAGGTGAGGTACAGGACGAATTAACTTCATTTATCGCTTCCAATCCTGAAGAACGTTACAAAGCTTTGTTGCGAAAAAGACCTCACTTACTCACTCGCGTACCTCAGCATCAATTGGCCAGCTATCTGGGGATGACACCAGAGTCATTAAGTAGAATTAAGAAGCGGGTTCATTCCAGTGATAACTAAAAAGAAAGTCATACACTTTTGTGGAGTTTTCCTCCTCTAAGCAGTAGCCATATCCCAAAACCTAGTTCTCCTACAATCATAGGAATAGTAAAAATATAATTTAATATTGTAATGACCCCTTCGTATTGTGGAAGAAATATTTTGCTTAGATGAATGATCATGTAACCTATTGAAGCAAGCAGCAATAAGATGCCGATTACTTTAGGGATGATGCCAGATTTTAAAGCCACATAGCCCACAATTAATAGATGCCCGCCAAAAACGACCAATCCCATAGACCAAATCAATTGAAATGCATCCAGAAATAACATCATAAATGCTTGAGTCTGTTCGATTTTTAATGAGGAAAAGTCGATTGTATTTCCCGTGAACAGCAGCACAACTATCAAGTTAAGTATAGAGACTCCCAATATAGCGGAATAGGTTAGACGAAGCCAGGCGCCGAGTAATGATAGCTTTTGGTTAATCGGTTCTAGAAACACATAAAACGCCCAGGCGACCAGGATGTCAGTAATCATAATGATGATCCAACCCAAAATTTCACCTTTGAAAAGGTTAGTGGATGACACAAGGTTATTGAATGTGACGCTGGCATCGCCCTGAACAACAAGATTCCCATGGACAAAGCCATACGAAAAAAATGAGGCAAGGGTCATGATAATAAGTGAGATTCCAGCAGTTAAAGCGGACTTTCGCTGATTCGATAGATCTTTTTCTGAGATAGCCATAGATAGCCTCCTAAAGGACTTTTTATTTTTATTGTAATTAGGAGTAGTATGGCGGGCATTGACTTAAATCAAGAGTGCATCATCAGACAGAAAAAAATGCTTATTATCACAATAACGGAAGTTCATCCAGCCGTTCGTAAATCAACAATCCTTTCTCTTGCGCAACCTGTACCATTTCATCGGCACCCTGAGATGATCCTCCAACTCGAAGCACGGCATCACAGTAATTAAGCAGGCGAATGGAAGACGGATGGAAAATCCGGTTGAAAACGTCGTCTCCTAGATTAGTGGAACCGGCTGTAGCAATAAGAGGCAAAGCATACCACTCCCCCAGCACTGGCATATGCCCAGCCTCGTAAACTTGAAGAGCAATTTTATTCATGTATTTGACATTTTCCTCGATTAATACTGGATCATCATTGGTTCCAGAACGATACGGGCCAGCGATAAGGATATGCAGCGGTTTTGATTTTACCTTCAAGAGACCTTGGATCTGAGCGTATTGGAGCAGCATTACCGTCTTAGCATCACGAATCTCGCCGCTTTGGACCATGTCAAGCGCTTGAGCAAACGGAAGTTCCACTACTTCAATATTTTCCTGTTCCTCCTCAAGTCCCCCACCAGGACCAGTTGTCATGACGTCACTATACTCAGCTACAAAGAAGTGCAGGGTTTCGGTAACGGATCCTGGTGACATATAGACCTCGCCAACTTTCTGCACTCGGTCGATACGGTACCCCGTCTCTTCCTCCGTTTCCCTCAGAATACTTTCTTCTGGTGTTTCTTTATCGAGTAGCCCCGCGCAGGTTTCGATAAGCATTCCAGTCACATTGCCGTTTAGATAAGTAGGCATTCGGAATTGTCTCGTAAGTACGATGGTTTGTTTGTGTCGATTATAGAGTAGAATGGTCGCTCCGTTGCCTCGGTCATACACTTCACGGGATTGTGTCTCCCATTGTCCATTTTCTTTTTCATACTTGAATGTGATCTTCTTTAAGGTGTACCAGTTATCCGATAGAAGTTCCTCTTTTACGATCCGTACTCTTGGGTTGTAATACTGTGCCTTCATCTCATTTCCTCCCTAGAAAAATCCCGTTTTCTTTAGTCATTTCGAGGGCTCCATTCTCCTGTAGAAGACGATTGACGTGGTTTCGAAATTTGTCTATAGCCGCACCGACAAGCCGCTCCTTTGCGTTCATCGGGGTCGATATCATATATTCAATCAGGGGTTCAGCTTCGTCGACTAACAGACGGTCGTCGTAACGTAGTAACCGAAGATCGGAGAAGCAAGAAGACAGCAGGTCTCCTCCGTTACCCAGATTAAATCGTTTAATAGCTTGATCCAATACATGAAGGTCGGGGTCGAACGAGACTGCCAAGTGTTCAATCTCTTGTAGGTGTTGAGTGCTCATTGTAGAGGTGCATATTATACCCCCTCGCTTTAGGACGCGGTGTATCTCGTGGATCGCTTTAGGGATGTCCGGCACGTGATACAGCATGTTGTTAGCGATAACCACATCGAAATGCTCATCGTGGAAGGGGATTTGTTGCGCGTCAACAGATAAGAGCTTAAACTGTGAACTTTTACTTCCTAAGCGGCAACGTGCTTCTTCTACCATCCCGCTCGAAATATCAGTAAGTGTGATGCGCCAGCTGCTTGGAATTCGTTCGGCGTTTCTTATCCAAAAGGTCCCATCGCCGCCGCCTAACTCTAGAATGTGGGCTCCAGGGTGCACCTCCAGTTGTTCAAACACCCAATTATGCCAGCCTTGCGGATTTGTACTGAACTTGTCATAAAGATGTATCCGCGTTTGTAAGCGCCTTGCCGTCCGATACTGTTCCCCCCAATCTTGCTTACTCTGCAAGGTTTGAATAACATTTGCTAAGTGGTTCCAATCAGACCGATTGACCGACATTTGCATAGCATCTCGTATTGCATGAACTACATGCTCCGTATGAGTGATTTTTCTCTGTAGAACATCGAGCTGTGCTTGTAACGAATGTCTGATCTCCCCTATGGATAGCGACTCTGCATCTAAGATGTCTTTTATTTCTTGAAGTGATAGTCCTAAATATTTCAACGTTTGAATTTGCTGCAATTTTTCTAGGTCTTTCATGTTATAAGATCTTATCGATCCCGCGTGATGATTTTCTGGAATTAGAAGCCCAATCTGATCGTAATATCGCAATGTCCTGACCGTTATTCCTGTACGCTTTGCAAGCTGCCCTGTCGTTAAATAGTTCTCTTTGTACATCCTTTCCTCACATCCAATCGATTGCTCAAGCGTGTTGTTCTCAGTTAGTATAGCAGGTGACGTAACGTCACCTTCAAGCAAAATTTATGTATAAGAAACAGAGGGCAAGCACCCTGACAGCAGATGGCCTTTCAGAGCCCTCTTGGAAATAATCGGAGCAAATCAACAAGGGTGGAGATTTCGTTTTCCGGGCATGTTACTTAAAACATGTTAGGAGGGGATAAGGGATGTCCAGAAGAAACAGGAAATATGCAGTGCCGGGAGTCAATCGCGGGATGCAAACGTTTAAGGCCGAGGTGATGCGGCGCGAGGGTTATGATGTAGATCCGGAGCGGCCTGATGATGTGAAATATGAAGTCGCAAAAGAACTTGGTATCCCATTGGAACACGGTGAGAATGGACATTTGAGCACAGAATCAGTGGGTCAGATTGGTGGAAAAATTGGTGGATCGATGGTCCGCGAGATGGTTCGTCTCGCACAGCAGCAATTGGTGGATCAGGAAAGGGAGTAGCATTTTTTCTAAATCATAAAGTTGCAGAAAATGTAGGAGGCGGCTTTAGTCCTGAATTGCCTGGGACTGAGACCGTTTTCTTTGTGTTTCCCAAAACAACCTAATTAATGGTAGAATTTTACCGATGTTCCACGGTATAGTGAAGAAGGCTATAACACCATTCAATTCTGTATTGGGAGAGGAATCGTCAAATGAATCAGAGGTATCGTAAACGCAACACAGCTGCTTTCACAGGGGTATCGTATTTTGCATTGGCTGCAGGTCTTTTTCTATTCTGTTTGGGGGTGTACAACGACGATTGGGAATTGAACGTGAAAGGGTATTATTTGCTTTGCATGGTGTTAATTACGATTAGCTGTATCGTTGTGCAAAAGGTCGTTAGAGACAATTCAGAGGATAAAGAAATTAAGCTAGAAAATCCGAAACACAGGATGAGAAATACAGGGGCTTTCACAATTATGGCTTTTGCAGGCTTGGTTATTGGGTATGTAATGTTCTTTATTGGTCTGTACAATGCTCCATTTCAATTGAATGTAAAGGGGTATTATATAGCTGTTATTCTGTTGATTTCATATAGCGCCGTTGGCGTTCAGAAAGTGACGAGAGATAACGCGGAGGACAAAGGGATTCTCGCCGAGCAAGATGCCAGAAGGGACATTCAAGGGTAAAGAGGGACCTAGATAAGGAGCAGTGAGATGAACTTTTTAAAAGAAAATCTTTTTTGGCAGTATCCAGTAAACACTTTTTCTATTACAGATGAGAAGATTGAAATTATAACTGAGCCTAATACGGATTTTTGGCAACGCACCTATTATGGGTTCAGGAACGATAATGCACCTGCGTTGCTAATGAAGACGGATGAGAAATACTTTTCTTTTATAGTGAAAACTGATTTTGACAGCGCTCATAGATTTGACCAGTGTGGAGTAATTGTCTATCAGGACAGTGACAATTGGTTCAAGGCATCGATTGAATATGAGAATGAAGAATATCAAAGATTGGGTAGTGTGGTTACGAATCATGGATATTCAGACTGGGCAACAACAGATCTCGACGCAACAATAAAAACAATGTATTACAGATTAAGTCGACGTGGGAGTGACTTCTGCGTTGAAAACTCTTTAGATGGGATTACCTTTAAGCAGATGCGTATTTTTCATTTGTTTGAAGGGAGTGAGCATATCAACTTTGGTTTATATGCTTGTAGCCCAGAGGATTCGTCATTTAAAGCAACATTTACAGAAATAGAAATTACAGAATGTCAGTGGTTGGAACATAAATAAAGTTAAGGAACTAAGATTAAGCTAAAGGAGCCTCGTGAGTAATGACGAAGCTCCTTTTTATTTTGAAATCTTTGTATGTTAAAAAAGTTTTGAGTGAACTAACTAGGTTCGCGTAGACACTCTTTTTTTAAATAAGCAGCAAAGCTCTTGATATTCATCCGTATATGCCGATTATTTCCCTCGAGCTTACTCATCATGATGCCGCCCTCCATGATGGAAAGGGAGAAGGTAGCTAGTGCCTCAATGTCGAGATCTGCTTTGAATTCACCACTTTGTATACCTTCAGAAATGATTTTCTTTTTGGATTCCAGTGTGCCTATTAGAGCTTGCTGGGCTTTTTCACGCAAGCCTGGATGACTGTCGTCGCTTTCAATAGCCGTGTTAAGGAGCGGACACCCCCCAATAAAAGGGGGCGCTTCAACTACTTTCTCGTACACATGTAAATATGCTAATAGCTTGCCAGAGGCCGTTTCTTGCTGACTAATGGCATGAGCTAGTTGGCCCCCCACAATACTACCCGCATAGCTAAAGGCTTCATATGCAATCTCATCCTTACTGGAAAAATGACGATAAATGCCACCTTTCTTAATGCCTGTCAATTCTGTTATATCAGATAAGGATGAGCCCGAATATCCTTTCTGGTTAAACAGTTCAGCGGCTTTAGCTATGATGTAAGTGCGAGTCTTCTCACCCTTTTCCATTGTCATCCTCCGTCCTTAATTGTATATGTACACGTAGTATATCAAATGAAATTATTCTGTTGCAAAGAAAAGCATCTATGCTATTATAAAAGATACCGATCGGAATCTTTTATAATAGACAGGGGTGGAAACCATAATGGAAACGACATGGTTTAAGGAATCCAGGTATGCATGGATTGGATTAGGATCTCTCTGGGTTATTGGATTTATTGGTGCATTGACTCGCTTCAGCTTGTCTTTTTTTCAGGTACAAATATCGACGGATTTACAGATTAGCAGGGGATTCATCTCAATGGCATGGTCCACCAATTTATTCATCGTAGCCGTATGCGCACCTTTGGGGGGCTGGCTCGTGGATCGTTATGGCACAAAGAAAATTCTAATGTTAAGTGCAATCATGAGTACTTTGGGTACTGGTATTGTCGTGTTAGGCCACCATCCTATTGTCTTTTTTATTGGATACGGTGTTATCTCTGGTTTAGCAGGTATTGGGGCGACGACAAATTATATATTGATGTTTGAATGGTTTCGGCATCATCGGGCTAAAGCAATGGCCTTGCTGGCGAGTGCCTCTTCTGTAGGATTAGCGATTATTACACCCATTTTCGTATCCATGGACTGGCTGACTTGGAAAAACGCCTTTATGGCTTCTTTTATCCTAGGTGTTTGTGTAACACTTCCCGTAATTTGGTTAGGAATTAAGAGTTCACAACAGAAAAATACGGAGAGAGCTCCTTCGGATCGTTCAATAGAAGTCGAAGGTCAAGATACATCACCTAGAGTAACTCCACCGTCGAAGAAATTTATTTCTCTTCCTATCTTTGTCGTAGTCGCGATTGCGCTGTTCACCTGCGGTATCAATATGGGATCCGTCGAGATGAATTTGGTAGCCATACATCAGTTGGCAGATGTATCACCAAGCATGATCGCCTTATCTATGAGCATCCTTGGTATTATGGAAATCACGGGGGCACTCATTTGCGGCTATTTTCTAGACCGATACAATAAATTAATGATGATGTCTCTATTGTATGGCATTCGCATTATAGGTTTTGCTTTCCTCTTTATGCACTTGGGAAGTTCACCTATTCTTTTTGCTATAGCGTTCGGAATTACCTACTTAAGTGCATTACCAGGTGGAATGCTTGTCATTAATGAGTTTGCAAAGGGTAAAGGAAAACATACCGGTGTTCTACTTCTCATGCACCAGGGCGGCGGTATAGTAGGTGTATTAATCGGAGGCCTATCCTTCGATTATTTTGGGAATTATCAGAACTTAATTGTAGTTGATGTTATAATCTGTATCCTCGTAACGCTAGGGTACTTCGGATTATTCACGACACATAGAAGGAATCTTCGGATTCAAAATAAGAAGGTTGCAGTAAGTGAGGCACTTTGACTTAGATATGGAGGGATGAAAATATAACTGCGTGCATAATTGGCTACCTGATCCTTCATATTATAGAGGCTACTCATCTAAGAACAAAGGAGAATATACTTTGCAGCAGCAATTACAGTCAGGAAGCATGAAGATGGGTGGACAGCGGCTAGGCCACGGCGCCCACGAAATGTTCGATGTGCACGAGGTATTGTCCTGCCAGATCAATTTACTGGACCAGTTCATGATGTTCAGAACCTTTGTACAGGATCAAGAGCTATTGTCTATCTTGGATCGGCAGTACAATTTCATGCTGGATCAGTACAACTTGACCTGCCAATGCTTTAAGACAGGGCAAAAGCCAAGCCAGGAAACGGCTACCTATCTTATCCCGAATATGACACAGCCGGTTTACGGCCTCCAACCGGCCCCGCCCAAGAAGCCTAACTCGTCACTGGCGGATGTGAAAGATGCGGGCGTCAGCGGGTATATGCTGGGTCTAATCAAATCCCATGCCTCACTGCTGGCTATGTCTTCACCGGAAGTGACGAACCCAGCGCTACGTCGGGTGCTGGCTTCACAAGTGCAGCATTTTATTGAAATGGGATATGAGTTGTTCCTTTATCAGAACAAACATGCCTATTATCAGGTTCCGCAGCTTCAGGTTTCAGTAATACAGCAGATGCTGGATGCCTATGTTCCCGCTGCCGGATCTCCTCAGATGCCCGTAAATAATTAGGGCGCTGACCATTCTAACTGTAGAAGACCCGACTCGCTTGTTGTTGAACAGGAAGTCGGGTCTTCTTTTGCCTGCCTAAGCCTATACCAGAATAAAATAACACCCGATAACGCATAGTAACACCAGACGGAGGGGATATACATATGGGTTCTCCAACTGGCAAGCTACCTTGGTGGCAGCTTACTTTATTTGGTGTAGGCTGCACGATTGGCACGGGATTCTTTCTTGGTTCCAGCATCGCTATCCGTAAGAGCGGATTATTGGTGTTGGTTATTTTTGTGTTGGCGGCTGTGGCAACTCTGTTCGTCTATGAGGCGCTGGCCCAAATGACTATACAGAATCCTCAAAAGGGCTCTTTTCGTAGTTATGCCAAAGAGGCTTTTGGCCGCTGGGCCGGGTTTGGCATGGGCTGGATCTATTGGTGCTCAGAAATTCTTATACTCGGCAGCACCTTGACTGCTTTGGGTCTGTTCTCGCGGGTCTGGTTTCCGAGTTGGCCGCTTTGGATTTTTACCGCAATTTATGCTGTACTGGGTCTGCTGGTCATTATTCTAGGTAGCCAGGGGATTAACAAAGCGGAAAATCTATTCGCCATGATCAAAATCGCCGCGGTACTGATGTTCATCGTGGTCGCCGTGGTTGCCCTTTTGAGGGGAAGGGGGAATTGGGATACGGTTCACAGTTCGGCAGCATGGTTGAATAAAGGATGGATGGGTGCTTGGAAAGGGTTACTTTATGCGTTCTATGCTTTTGGGGGTATTGAGGTAATGGGCTTTATGGCGATGGACCTACGCGACTCAAAAGAAGCTCCGAAAGCAGGCAGGTTTATGCTGCTGGGCGTGACCCTGCTCTATGTACTGTCGATAGGACTCGCCCTATTATTCGTGAGCCCTGAGAAAGTGAGACCTGATCAAAGCTCAATTATTGCTGCACTTGAAGCGATGGGACTACCTATTCTTGTATATGTACTGAACGGGGTAATGATCGTGGCCGGGTTCTCTATTTTAGTGGCTTCATTGTATGCGGTCTCGACTATGCTGGTGACCTTGGCCGAGGATAAAGATGCTCCTTCTTGGCTGGCGGTGACCAAAGGAAAAAGAAAGATGCCGCTCTACGCGCTTGGTATCAATATGCTGGGCCTGTGCGTGACAATTGTACTGAGCTTGTTTCTGCCAAAGCAAATTTTTGAGCATATCACCACGGCGGCCGGTCTAGTTATTTTGTACACATGGCTATTTATCCTTGCCTCTTTCCTTAAGTTATTGAGACCAAAGATGGGCGGTTGGATTAGATCCATGGTCGCTATGACGCTGATCATTACTGCCGTGGCAGGTACACTTTTTGAAAAAGGGGGCCGTCCTGGCTTCTGGTCCAGCCTTCTGATCATCTGTGTCATTGCGTTGATTACCTGGTTTAGGGAGCACCGTTTGAAAAAACGCGGACAAACCTCATAAGCACTTAAGAGTGAAATTTAATTCCTATTGCTTTGAACTTGTTCTTCATATAAGTATATGGACATTTAGACGGCGCACTTTCATCATCTCGCAGAAAATATTGCTTCCATTCTAAATTGCTCTCCTGCCCATACCATTGAAGGGAGGGATGTGCGGGAACACTGTCGTAGTCAGCAAGCTTCTTGCGGATCTGCTTCTTCATATTGCGGCCAAATGCGGTAGAATCGTTGATATTCTCGAACACCCAACGCGGCTGAAAAGCAATGACAAAATAAGGGGTATGGCGGCTTCTCCGCAGCTCATGTGCCGGGGTTGCGCAGAACGCGAAATACGGGTGCCCATCAAAGCAGAACTCCCACGAAGGATGGGAGGGATCTGTAGAAATTTCATTCGGCCAAGGCACCGTGTCTACCGCGCTGACGCGGCCCAGAATGGACCAGAACAAATTCTCATATTCCTCAATGGAGAAACCTTCCGCCAAATCTTCCGGAGTTTCAAAAAATAGAACAAGGGAAGCATATTTGCCGGTATCCCGCGAGCATTCCCCATATTGACGAAGTAATTGAGCGACCTCTATTGCAGACTCTTCACTTCGTGGATCAGCTACGAAGCCAAAACGCAAATGATTGGACAGAAACCCCTGACGTCCCGGAATACAGGGATATTTGCCTTCGGGATCTGCAATCATAGATGTAAATTGACGAAAAGCATCCTGCTGCCAGTACGTCAGCTCAGCTAGATGCTCATCGAGCCAGACCTTTGTGTTCAAATGGGCCATCCAAAAACACCCTCCTCGTTAGGTTCAAAACATCCTATGCGAAGGGAGGGAGATGGGTGAAGGCCTAGAAAAGCTCTTGATTGTTAAACATATTAGCCAAACAACTGTGTAAAAGCCTGGAAACCGAAGTAGATACCAAAACCAAGAAGGCAAACCCCCGCAGTAAGGGAAATGAATCGGAGCATAGAAGGGCCGGTGAACCGATGGAGGAAGCTAGACAGCATCGCCATCACCACATCCCAGAGTAAAATACCAACAAAAATACCCATGCTATTCCACAGCACCTGATCCAAATGTTGATTTTCTATGCTTTTGGCCAGAATGGAGCCGTAGATGCCTAACCAGAAGAGAATGCTGAGTGGGTTCATCAGTGCCATCAAAAAGCCAGTACGGAAGGCGCTAGTACCGGTCTGTGCACCACGCGAGGCGGATCCAGGCACGGCATTGATATTTTTTAAGGTGTCAATTCCGGTATAAAGGAGAACAAAGCTGCCGAATGTCCACAGGAAGGTTTTCATAAACGGGGTATTCAGAAAGTGGGCTAGTCCAAAGTAAATGAGTAGCATATACACTAAATCCGCACACATGGCTCCCAGTCCAATCATCCAGGATTGGAAAAATCCCATCCGTGCTCCCCGGTCGAGCTGGGCTGCATTGATGGGACCAATAGGTGCAGATAATGAAATGCCGAGTACTATATAGGTGAAAAAGCTATTCATGGTCATCGCTCCTTGAATGAGATGTTAACTTGTACAAGTCATTCTATTCAAGAAGTTGGTAAGTTAGAAGACGAGCCTTTTGGCACGAACCTCTTTGCGACATACCCTAAAGGATCTCCACGGCAATCGGTGTACATTTATACCCGTTGCAGACACTTTCGGAGCAGGGACAAGCCGATATGGCAATGATCAGATCCATCTCAGCCCGCAGCTCAATATAATCCCCAGCTTTAGAAAGCGGTCGCTCCACGCTGACTTTTCCAGAAGGATCAATGACAGTATTCATAAAAAGATTAAACGGATAATGCTGATCGGGAGCGGGCAGGCCAAACTCCGCCAGTGCCTCATTTAGGTTATTGTAGCAGCTGGCGTGTTCCTTTTTGTTATACAGCACCTCATACATCTCGGGACGGCAGGCAGAGTTAATGAAATCATGACGGCCCACAGTATCCTTAATAATCGTAAGCAGTGGTCTGTATTGATTGGAATAGAGGATGTCCCCCGGGAGCACATTCATCTTGCCTAGAGTATCTATCGTTACACCGGGGTCAATCCGTTCATTAGGGTGAACGGCGTTATAAGCAGCGAAATCTGCTACCTGCTCTCCTTCTACATCGGTTACTCGGACGATCTGCCCTTTGTCCAACTTGAAGCCCAATCCCTTAGTTGCTGGAATCAGCCATTGTTGTTCGCTCATCAGTACTCTCCTTCGGGATAGTCATAGTCTGTGAGGGTTAGTATGGCTCTTTGCCAAAAAAGTCATGCAAAGTATAGAGCTGTCTGGCGGCATCATAGAAAGAGTTCGTATTCGATTCGATGACAGTCTTTGAGGATCAGAATGACATTTATTTTGAAGGAAAACTCATTCGAAAGATCGCTCCACCCTGCTCTCCGTTATGAGCGGATATAGTACCGTCGCACCGTTCAACAATTGCACGTGAAATGGCGAGTCCAAGTCCCGTTTCTCCATTCTTACCTTTAATAAAACGCTGAAATAGCTGAGGCAGTAATTGATCAGGAATACCTTGACCATCATCAATGACATCGATCTGCACTTGTCCATCCTGCTCCGAAATTTCTATATCCACGGCTTGTGATGCATGCCTGATCGCATTGCTCATAATATTTAGTACTGCTTGTAATAGTTTTTCCGAATCTCCATGAATATGAAGTTTTCTCGGGTTATCCACTTCGTACTTTACTTTGATGTCAACTCTCTCATTTATAGCTAATGGACGTATTCGATCGGCGGTTTTATCGATTAATTGTTCTACTGACACTTCTTCTTGATCAAAAATACCATCTTCACTTTCAAGCTTGGCTAACAAGATCATCTCTGTAACAATTCCCTTAAGTCGTTCACATTCACTTGAGATGACATCAAGACCATTGTCAGCACGATCCCCGGTGAAAATACCATCTCGTATTCCCTCTGCATAACCTTGAATCGTCATTAGTGGGGTCTTAAGTTCATGAGAAGCATTCTGGAAAAATTGTCTTTGAGCATGATGGTATTGTTTAAGTTCTCCTGCGAGATGATGGACACTTTGGGCTACCTCACCAATTTCCCCGCCAGTTTGAATGAGCTGTACCTCATCGAATTGGCGTTTTTCAACTTTTTTGAGCTCAAGCTTTAATTTCTCAAGAGGAGTAACGAGACGTTTGGTAATAAATAAACTTAGGCCAAAGGCAATAATGCCCCCAATCACCATAATGAACATCATTCTTGTAAAAAGCTCTGATTGATATGATTTTACTTTGCTTAGCGGTGTAGACAAGACAAGGGTGGCTGCCGTTACAGCACTAGTTGGATCAAGATTCTGTGGATTAGAAGTTAAGGTCTCAACAATATATTTCTCCTGTCCATTTTCCCATAAATCCTGCTGATTGTGACTTGAGTGCTGTTCAATGAGCGGTAGCCATGTCTGTGTCTGCGCTTCAGTCATTGTACTAAATAATATATTACGATTCGGCTCTATGAGTAACGCATCGACGGATCTATTAATTTCTTGAGCCGGCTGTACGATAGCTGCTGCTGACTGAGAAGGTGTTAGGTCTTGAACAGGTAACGAATTGACCAACTCCATCATTGCACTGCCTTGTGATCTTAGCTCTTCTCTTTGATTATTGATTAGTGTGTCCATTAGTAGAGGATAAACGAATGTAGCTGTAAGCACGAGTACGCATACCAGTAATATTCCAAATGATAAATGAAGCTTATAGATTAGTTTCATGTTATGTCTTCACTCCATCCACGCGCATTCGATAACCATAGCCCCAAACGGTTTCAAGAGGCAGGTCTTCCATTTTACGACGAAGTCTTTTGACTAAATCGTCAATTGCCCGATCGCTACCGAAATAGTCATCCCCCCACACTAATGTTAACAACTCATTGCGAGAAAAAGCACGATTCGGTTGCGCTGCTAAGGTATGAAGCAATGAAAATTCCTTCACCGTCATTTCAATTTCTTTAGACTTCCAGTAAACCAGACGACTATCTAATACTAGACGAAGCTCATCGATGATGAGGTCGTTTGATTTTGAAAAGACTATACTCTGTTCTGATTTTTCAGTAAGAGAGTTAAGCCGATGGAATAAACGATTTACTCGTGCGACCAGCTCACGTGGGCTGAAGGGCTTAGTTAAATAATCATCACCTCCAAGCTCAAGTCCAAGGATTTTATCTACTTCCTCATCACGAGCAGAGATCATAATAATAGGAACTTCGGCTTCCTTGCGAATTTGTTTGCAGAATTCATAGCCATTCATACCTGGAAGCATGATATCTAGAATCCACATATCCGGGCGCTCTGTGTTCCATAACATGAGCGCTTCTTCTGCTGAACCTAACGATAGGGTGCTATAGCCTTCCTTCTGTAAATAGTTCTCAACGATATCTCTTATATGACAATCATCTTCAACGATTGCGATTTGATAGTTCTTCATCAACAGACCTCCTGACCAATACATCTATTATTCTAACAAAGTTGTCCTTTCAAGCGGGCTTTTCCATACTTTTTCCACAATTGCTCCAAATTAATACCGAAGCTGATCTATAGAATAGTTATTTGTACGGTAAACATGTTGCTTGTATGGAACAAGCTCGAAAGGAGGTTGAGGCTGTGAGAATTTCATATTTGGCTCGCAAGGAGATTCTTGTGGCGTTCTGCTTTCTTGCTCCGAGTTTGATCGGGTTTGCGCTATTTTATTTGATTCCGTTTGGTCAAAGTGTTGTATTTTCATTTGAGAATCCAAGTGGTGAGGCAGGGTTATCGTTTGCCAATTATCAGAGCCTATTAGCTAGCTCGTCCTTTCAAAAGGCGGCAGGGAATACATTCTGGTTCACAATAATTGGTGTTCCGATCCTTATCCTGTTGTCACTTGCTCTTGCCATGCTGCTTAACAAACGAGTCTATCTTCGGAATTGGCTGCGTACCTCATATGTACTGCCACTGGTTGTTCCAGTAGCGTCAATTGTGCTCGTATGGCAGATCCTATTCGACTGGAATGGTTTTTTCAATCATGCATTAGAGTGGATTGGAATTGAGCGGATCGATTGGATGAAATCAGAGTGGGCGCAAGGGGTCATTATTTTTATCTATGTATGGAAAAACATTGGCTATAATGTGGTTCTATTCTTGGCTGGACTGCAAAATATCCCAGATCAATATTATGAGATAGCAAACCTGGAAGGTGCAAGCTGGGCTCGTAAGCACCAGATCACCTTGATTTATTTAATACCGACAGGATTTTTAGTGATGCTGATGTCGATTCTGAACTCATTCAAGGTATTTCGGGAAATTTATTTAGTTGCGGGTGACTATCCTCATGACAGTATCTATATGCTTCAGCACTATATGAACAATATGTTCTTATCGCTCGATATTCAGAAGCTGTCGGCTGCAGCTTTCTTAATGGTGCTCTGTATTTTAGTCATTGTGTTGATGCTCTTCCGAGTTGAACATAAGTTCCGTTCATTTATGGAGTAAAGGGAGGGGTGTAGATGAACAAGAAACAGATAAGAACACTGCTACTTACTATTATCTTAGCCGTAATCGCGCTGGTAATGCTATTTCCGGTTGTGCTCACAATGGTAAGCTCCTTGATGACGGAGAAGGAAATTATGCTAAATTACTGCATGTTAGGTAATACACAGATGAACGATTTTGTGAATTTGAAGCTGATTCCAGATTGGGTTTCGCTGGAGCAATTTTATAAGGCGCTTATTTCAACCTCGCAATTTCTTCGTATGTTCTGGAACTCTGTATTTATGGTGTTTCCAATCATTATAGGCCAGGTCGTGGTGGCAACATTAGCGGCATTTGCATTTGCTAAGCTGCGATTTCCTGGCAGAGAGCCCTTATTTATTGTGTATTTGATAACCATGCTCATGCCGTTTCAGGTCACGCTTGTGCCGAACTATATCATGTCCGATCGGCTAGGGCTGATTAATAGTCCAAGCTCCATTATTTTACCAGGGATATTTGCGGCGTTTGGTGTGTTCCTGCTCAGACAATTTATGCTCCAAATTCCAACGGCATATATGGAAGCAGCCCAAATGGATGGAGCGGGTTATTTTCGATCCTTTATCAGGATTGTCCTGCCTATGGTTAAACCTGGAATGGCAGCGCTTGTTGTTCTGCTGTTTGCAGATTACTGGAATATGGTGGAGCAGCCCCTGATCTTTCTGCAGGATGCCAATTTGCAGCCCTTGTCCATTTTTCTATCTCGTCTACAGGAAGATGCGCTTGGGGTATCCTTTGCGGCTGCGGTCTTGTATATGACGCCTATGATTCTCTTGTTTCTTTTGGCGGAACGGTATTTTATTGAGGGCATAGAGCTTTCTGGAATTAAAGGATAGGGGAAATGAGATGACAAGCACATCTAAGCGACAACGATTAACGGCTGCTTTGTTTGTATTGTTTTTTGCGATATTGGCTGGTTTGACTTTCTTTAGCAGCACACTCGAAACGATGACGCTGCCCAAAGTAGTTACGGAGAAACTTACCTCGAAATCATTAGTTCATCAGGTTAAAGGGAGTGGAGTCTTAACACCTCGGAAGCAGGTGGATTTGTTGAATGAGACTGGCTCTAAAATTGTGAAGGTTCATGTAAAAGAGAATGCTGAGGTTAAGAAGGGGCAAAAGCTCGTGACATTTGATAGCTCTGATCTGGATGAACAGATCTATCAAGAGGAAACGGCGCTTAAGAAACAAAAGCTAAATCGGGAGATTCTCGAGGAGGATATGCTCAATGCATTAATAGGTGGTGATGAGCAAGTGATTGCCAAGGCAGAGCGAGCTCTTGAACTGGATAATATGGATCTTGAACTGGCGCAAAGAAAGATGAATAAGCTGCGCAAAGATAAAGCGGATAAACAGACACTGACTGCCCCCTTTGATGGAAAAGTCACAAAGATTACAGCAGAGGATAGTATGAATGCTTCACAAGGGGGGACAATCCTGACCTTAATGGATAGTGGTAAGGGCTTCGAATTTTCATTTGCTGTCGAGTCGGATAATACGGCATTATTCGAGATTGGATCTAAGGTTTCTGTTCGATTGCAGAAAGACAATACACTGGTTAACGGTGTAATTGAAGAGATTAAAGCTGCATCCCAAGAGAGCAGTGAAGAAGATTCATCCGATAAATCCAGTTATCAGGTTGTCGTTTCTGTCTCCGATGATGGTATTAAAGGCGGCGAACAAGTCAGTCTGGATATAAAGAAGGAGTCAAATGAAAAAGGTTATGTGTTACCAAAGAAATGGGTTCATAAAGATACAACAGGGAGCTATGTCTTTGTAATTGAGGAGAAGAAAAGCTCACTCGGCAATACGTTTAATGCACGAAAGGCTTATATTGTAACGGGTGATTCAACCGAAGATGAGATTGTAGCTGTGAGCGGCTTAAGTCCTGATGAGATCATTATTGAATCAAGTGAACCACTTCAGGAAGGTAATCGAATCCGAGTATATTGAAGGGAATGAATGAATTTGAATAGAAGATGGGTAGTGGCCTTATTAGCAATGATAGTCGTATTATCGGGATGCTCTAGCAGCAGCGTGGGATCAGGTACAGAAGGAACATCTAATGAACAATCAGGTCAGGATGGCAAGAAGATTGAGATTGCGACTATGGCGGTAACTCCTTATTTAGAGGAGGCGGTTAAGCAATACAAAAAAATTCGTCCAGATATACAAATTGATATCAAAGAGTATCTAGCTAGACCCCAAATGAATGAAGATGGAATGAGTCAATCAGGAGAAGCATTCTCAAAGGGCGATGTTGAGAAGTATATACAAACAGTGAGCACACAGATGATGTCTGGCAAAGGGGCGGACATGATCGTAATGAACGATCTACCACAGGACAAATATGTCGCCAAGAACATGCTGACTAATTTCTATGATCTGATGGATAAGGATGCTGACTTTGATCGAAATCAGTACTATCAGAATATTTTTGAGGGCTCCCAAGATGGTAATGGTTTGTATGCAATGCCATTCTCATTTGTCATCGACGCGCTAACTGGGAATACAGAGTTGTTAGAACAGGCTAACATTAAAATCGATGATCAGACATGGACATGGGATGAGTTTAAAGATATTTCCAAGAAGCTTAAGGGAAAAGTTGGTGAGGATTATTTCGCATTTGTTAATCTATTCCCGATTCAAATGTTAGCGGAGTATATAGAAGCTAATTATGATAAGCTCATTGATCAAGGTCAAGCGAATTTCGATTCCGATCTGTTTCGAGATATGATGAAGCAAATCAAATCGATGTATGATGAGGGCGTACTTAGTAATGATTTTACGTACGACTATACCAAAACCTTGTTCAACAATGCTAACCTTTTCGATCCAATAGGAGGCCTGTCCCAAGTCCTTGATCCAAAGCTTAAACTATATCAAAAGCCAACAGTAAATGGAAAATATAGTGGAACTTCATTTAAGTCATATTTCACTTTAGGTATTAACAGCAAATCTAAGGTTCAAGATGAAGCTTGGAACTTTATTAAGTTCATGCTTTCCGAGGAAATGCAATCTTCATCAGTCGTACAAGGGTTTGCGATGCATAAGGGAGCTGTGGAGAAACAGCTTAATGATGCTAAGCAGCAGGCAGTAGCGGGAACACTACCTCTTCTAGAACAGAAGTTTGATACTGAGACCGTAGAAAGCAAAATCCAAGAATTACATCAGCTTCTAGATGGTGCAAGCAGGAATTTATCTAGTGATCATAAGGTTGTTTCAATTGCAATTGAAGAGTTTGATTCATATATGAGTGGTCAGAAATCTGCTGAAGACGTCAGCAAGCTGATTCAAAACCGAGTCAACACTTACATTAACGAGTAAATAGGTCCTATTCGTAAGGCGTTTAATCATTTAACGGTGATTGAACGTCTTTTGTTTATTTTGCAGGAATCATCCCATTTGTCGTTGAATATATCCCGGTAACCGTATTGCGTATTCAAGATACGCAGCCACAGGAGGAGAACAACCTTGAAATCGACTACCGTTCAAAGCCTTACGGAAACGTTTAAGCTGGAAGTGCTCGCAGGTGCTAGCTGCATGGATCGTGAAATCACTCGTTCAAAGACGCATAGACCTGGTCTGGAGTTCGTGGGTTACTTTGATTTTTTTCCAACGAAGCGGGTACAAGTATTGGGCTGCAAGGAAATCAATTATCTGTTAACCCTAAGCGTTGAAGAGCGCAAGTTACATATTGGTAATATCGTCAAGTATCATCCACCATGCTTTATTGTGACGACAGGTCAGCAGGAGATTCCTTATTTAACTCTATTCTGCGAAGAAGAGGGCATCCCGTTGCTTCGGACGCAGGAGACGACGACAGAGATCATCGCAAAGATTGATACCTATCTGGTGAAGGCGCTGGCGCCAGAGCTTTCAATTCATGGAGTATGTGTAAACGTGTCTGGTATAGGTGTCCTACTCAGGGGCAAGTCAGGGATTGGAAAAAGCGAAACCGCGCATACGCTTATTAGAAGAGGCCATCGATTTGTGGCGGATGATATCGTGGTGCTGAAGAAGCTGGGACCGGCGACGCTTCTCGGCACACATAACGAGACGACCCGCGAATTCCTAGCGCTGCGCAGTATTGGTCTGATCAATGTTGTACGCCAGTACGGGCGTAGAGCTTTTCAGGATGAGACGCGAATTGTACTCGACATCGAGTTGTCTCCTTGGCGAGAAAATTCCTTGAATAATGAGCTCGAACTGGAGCCGAAGTTCACAGACTATCTCGGTGTCCAAATTCCGCATATTGAAATCCAGCTTCAGCCCGGCCGTGACGTAGCCGGCCTGATCGAGGCTGCCGCCAACAACTGGTATCTGAAGCAGCTTGGCTATAGCGCCGTTGAAGAGTTTATGCAGAGGATTGAAAACGGGATGTAGTCGTGAAGGTAAAACATATCAATAAATAGAATATTCTAGTATTTTGAAAGGACTGTCCGCAGGTGAGAGTACTGCTTATGGACAGTCTGTCTATTTATTATGACCTACGCATTACTTTTTGTGTGTGCTAAACTGATAATAATGAAAAGGGGATGAATCATGGGTAGAAAACAATCTTTTACTGAAGCCGAGCTGCTTGATATGACAAAAAAATTAGTATTGGATCATGGCTATGATGGCTTTCATCTCAAGTTGCTCTCGCAACATCTGTCCGGCGCCCGAAGTACCATTTATCAATATTATTCTAATAAAGAAGAGATCGTTGCCGCTTGTATGAAGCGCGTAATCGCAGCGGTATTAGATAAGGCATTAACAATTAATGAGGCAAATCCTATGGACGCTCTTGAGCAGTTACTTCTTATTTACGTAGAAGAATCTTCGCTTCATCAGCTCCTGGGAGATGCCAGTAAAATAAACACAGCGAATTCTGCTGCAGCGGCGAGAGACCTTGAATTTATTGAGGAAGCACATAAGACTCTTAAGATTCAGTTATCTGGTTTGTTCGCACGCGCACAGCAGGAAAATAGCCTTCGGAAGGATATCCCACTTCCTGTACTTATTGGCGTTTTTTTCAACCTAATTAATACACCTAATATGCTAAATATCCCAACGCCTGATTGGGGTAAGGTGTTATTTGAAATGTGGATTGGGGGCGCAAAGAGTTAATCTAATTTTGAATAAAATTTGACACATGTGTCATTTATGTTGTTTAATAAATTAGACGTGTGTCAGTGCCATTTAATTTGACACATGTGTCAAATTAAATGTAAAGGGAGCTGAAAAAGATAATGTTCTTAGTTATGAAGGAATTGATGCATAGTAAAATGAAGTTTTCAATGATTACCGTTATTTTTGTATTAATTGCTTGGTTGGTATTCATTTTATCAGGTTTAGGTACTGGATTATCTACACTAGCTGCGTCCACATTCAAGACTATGAAGGCTGATTATGTAGTTTTTGAAGAAGGGTCGCAGTCTTCGATGAGCAAGTCCCTTCAGTCTGAGCAGTTATTGGCCGAAGTGGAGCTATTGCCAAATGTTAGAGCAGCAGCACCGATGGGAAGTACAATGGCAACAGCGCTGAAAGGGCAAGGTGCTAAGAACGAGGATAAGGTAGACATCGCCATTATAGGAATTAATCCAGGAAGTTTCTTGGAGCCGGCTATCGTGGAAGGTGAGAGCTTAACTTCTGAGAATTCTACTGGTGTACTGGTGAACTGGACCATGAAGGATGAGGGCTATAGCCTCGGTGATACTTTTCAGTTAGACGGTACAACGGAATCATTGACGATTGTCGGGTTTGTGAAGGATCAGACCTATAACCACGTTGCTTCCGTATTTACTCCGATGGAGGAGTGGCGGAAGATTAGTTTTGCTGCTCCGGGTTCAGATAAAGGAGTTCCAGGTCCGGTTAATGCAATTATGCTGCAAGGCAAGGATATCGATCCAGAAGTAATAAATAGCAAATTATCAGGTACGGATACGGTTACTCGGGCGGGAGCTGTTCAAGGGATGCCAGGCTACAAGGAAGAGAATGGTACGATTTTAATGATGCTAGCATTTTTGCTTGCGATCTCAGCATTCGTGCTTGGAGTGTTCTTCTACGTAATTACGATGCAGAAGACCAACCAGTTTGGCATTATGAAAGCTATAGGTGCTAGTAACAAATTTCTTGGAAAAGCCATTGTATCGCAAGTATTTATAATTTCTTTGACTAGTATTGTAATTGGAATCTTACTGACTTATGGGACAGCCGCCATTATGCCGAAGGGTATGCCTTTCAAGCTGGAAACGAATCTTGTCGTAACTTATTCTGTAATCTTACTAATCATCGCTGTGTTAAGTTCGATGGTATCCGTTCGAAAGATTACAAAGATTGATCCGCTACAGGCATTGGGGAGGGTTGAATAATGACTAAGGGATTACAAATGAATGATGTTACAAAATACTATGCTGAAGGAAGTAATCGTATCGCCGCACTTGATCATGTAACCCTGTCGGTCGAGCCGGGTGAGTTCGTGGCTGTAGTTGGACCGTCGGGTTCAGGTAAAAGTACGTTCTTATCTATTGCTGGAGCGATGCTTGAAGCTTCAGAAGGGGAAGTTAAGCTGAATGGGCATACTATTTCTACGCTTTCTGCCAAAGAACTGTCGAGTATAAGACTGCAAGAAATCGGATTTATTATGCAATCTTCAAATTTGGTTCCTTATTTAAATGTTTTGGATCAATTGCTAATAGTAAAAAGGATGTCGAGTAAAGTAACTAGAGAGGATAAGCAATTGGCCACTAAGCTGCTCGAAGAGCTGGGTCTTGGCGCGAAGCTAACAAGTCTTCCAGAAGAGTTATCTGGTGGGGAGAAGCAACGGACAGCCATCGCTCGGGCTTTAATAAATAACCCTAATGTCATCTTGGCGGACGAGCCTACAGCAAGTTTGGATACTAAACGGGCCCATGAAGTAGTTAGTCTAATTGCGCAAGAGGTGAAGTCACGCCAGAAAGCAGCGATGATGGTTACTCATGATGAGCGTATGCTTGAATATTGTGATAAAGTATACCGGATGGAGGATGGTAAGTTATCTTTGTTCCCTCTAAAAGATGTTTATAAATAAATTATGCCTTCGTACTATTAACCCAGGCGGATTTAGAGCCGCTAAGATTAGCCGTTCTAGATCTAATTGAGAAATTAGGATGAAAAGAATAGTAATCAAAGAGCGACTGTGGCTGACACGGCGCTTTTTTTTGATGATTGTATTCCTATTACGACATACTATTCCTAGGTATAACCGCCTCAAGGGTATGGATATGCAGGAGGGCATGCGTGATTGGAAGGGCATAGGCTATAAATGGTATAATTTCTAATAGGTATTTTGAGTGATCGTTACTAGGAGGTATTAATGATGAGTGATGAGCTATTGGGAAAATTGGATACTTGGCATGAAGAGGATGAATTTCAAGAAATCGTGGATGCAATAACGGAAATTCCTGAAGAGGAAAGAGACTATGTTCTAACTAGTCATTTGGGCAGAGCGCTTAATAATCTCGGGCAATATGAAGAAGCTTTAGAGCAGTATTTGAGCATTGAAGAAGAGGGTGAAGGTGACCCGCTTTGGCATTACCGTATCGGAGTTTCCTATTATTATCTGAAGCGGTACGACGAAGCTTTAAAAGCATTTACAATTGCAGACGAGCTAGAGCCTGATGATGAGGACACCTTGGAGTTTTTGGGATGGATCAAACGTAAATTGGCTAAGAAAGCTACGAAAAAGCCTGTGAGTAAACCTGCAAAGAAGCCTGTAGTAGCGATCGACACCACCAACTTTTGGGATGACAGCGAGTATGCGTTCTCAGAATATATCTCTGAATCGCCTACAGATGCATTGATTGCTTCAGTAGAAGAAGAGCTGGTTTTTAAGCTGCCAAAATACTACGTTGAAATGATGAAGCTACATAATGGGGGAATTCCTCATAACAATCGGTACCCAATTCCGGGAACAGAAGAATTTATTACGATTTCAGGGATCCTTGGAATTGGACGAGATAAGAATAAGTCGCTGTGTGGAGCTTCAGGCAGCCGGACTGTGATTGAAAATGGACGTTATCCTGAGGTTGGTGTGGTGATTTGTGATTGTCCTTCTGAGAATGAAGTAATCATGCTGGATTACCGCGAGTTTGGAAATGATGGCGAACCCGAGGTTATCCATGTAGATCGAGATAACAAATACAAGATCACACGCTTGGCTGACAATTTTGAGTCCTTTATCGGTGGACTGGTGAAATAGTGGATTCGGCGATTTAGCTGAATGTGGGGCTGATAAATCAGCCAAATAAACGATCGAAAAAAACAGAGCAGCGGTTCTCCTATAATGGAGGCAGCTGCTCTGTTTTTTAGTCTGCTCAATTGTCGCTATTAAACACCTTGGACTGAAGCACATCGAGTGCTCGGTTGATTTCTTCCAGTTCTTCAGTAGAAGAATCCTTGATCCGGTCCAGGAAACGTTCGCCGATCTGCCCAAAAGCTTTGTTCATCATCGCTTGTCCAGCGTCAGACAACCGAATCATTTGCTTACGCCGATCTTCTGCGACATCCAGCTTTTCGCAAAGATTCTTTTCTGTTAATTTCTTGAGCTCACGGCTCGTGTTCGGCATAGAGATATTCTTACAATCACTAATTTGACTGAGAGTAACAGGCTGGCTGACCGCAATATACTCCAGAATACTATATTGAACGGGCGTAATACCTTCCGGTCTAACATCTTTGGTTAAGTCGAATGTTACTTCATGGACTGCCGTCGTAAAGGTCACTAATTTATGAAAAAACGCTTCTTTGTCCATAATGATCACCTCTTAGTGTAAACTTTAACAAAATAATTATCATAATACAATTATCATTTGACAACTAAATGAAGGTTATGATACGATTTTGTTATCAAATGATAATTAAAGAGGTGGACCAATGAACGTTTTAGTCATCTATACTCATCCGAATCATAAAAGTTTAAGTTATGCTTTTCTCAATAAAGTCATTCAAGGAAGTAATGAAAATCGAAAGATCACGAACATCGAGGTGCTTGATCTATATGAAGAGCAGTTTGATCCGGTGCTGGTCTTTAACGAAAATAAACGTAGAAGAGACATGCATATCGATCCCAAGTTTGAGAAGTATCGTGAGCAGATTCGTCAGGCAGACAAAATTGTGTTTGTGTATCCGATCTGGTGGGGCCGGCCTCCAGCCATGCTGCTCGGGTATATTGATCAAATGTTTGCCTCTAATTTTGCTTATAGAGAAAAGGGCGGCCTTATCCCCGAAGGGCTGCTGAAAGGGAAGTCCGTGGTTTGTATTTCCAGCATGAAGGGGCCAACCCTTTATCCTTTATATTGGTTAAACAATTCCCATAAGGTGCTGATGAGAAAAGCATTATTTCAATATTGCGGTATGAAAAAAGTGAAGTTTTTCGAGTTTGGGAATATGGAGAGTCCAAAAGGTAAACATGACAAAAAGCTAAATCAGGTCTATCAATATTTCAAAGCTGTGGCTAATTAATTCTCAAAGATAACGGATCGATGATTATTTGGACTCGTTATAAAGATAGGCAACATAATCCTGCAGCACTGAGGTATGGTCCATTTGTCGCAGCATAGTCCCGATATTCCCACGGTGATAGCTGCCATGGTTTACTACGTGGAAGATAGCACCGGAAATGGATGTCTCAAGTGATCCCATAGTTGGATGATCTAACACAACGGTGGGGTCCTTATCTATTTGACTAGCCAACACCATTTTATTTTTGCTGGTTAGCTCACGATAGAGGACATCCATTTCTTCAATATCTTTTATTGCTAACAAGGGCTCTAATTGGGCAGCTGATGCTTTAGCTTCATTCCTAGTTCGCCCTGAAATCAAGTCAAACCAAATATTCTCCACGACATAAATATGCGTCACAACCTTCGCTACCGAAGAAAAACCGCTCTGAATATCCTTATGGTATATGTCCTTAGGCAATTCCTTTAAGCGATGGATGATCGTTAGATTAGCCCATACATTGTAGTCATACATTTCTAACGTCGGATGTTTCTCCATGAGTTTCCCCCCCTAAGATTATAGATGCTTTAATTATACCCATTCCAAAAATGTTCGGTACAATTTAGAGATGTTTATTATAGGATCCTTTGTCCAAAATAAACCAAAATACAGACGACAGCGATAAAGCAGAGGAGTAACCAATTCGCTAGCTTCATTCCCATCTAAACCGTACCTGCCTTGATCATTGTTAAATCCTCGCCGCTTACTTGTTTGATTAAGTTCATTACCTTAAAGGCTCCTCTGCAATTCTCATAAGGTTTCATTTTATCTTTGTAAGTAGAGCGGTTCTCGTATACCTTCATTATCGAATGAACAAAGCTTTGAGTGGTCATCTCTTCTTCAAGTAACATTTCAGCGAGTCCAGTTTGTTGAAAATACTGCGCTTGGGCAAGTTGACCAGAGCGGCTCCCACCATTCGTGTGAGGAATTAATAACATTGGCTTTTGCATAGTAAGAAGCTCCATCATAGAGTTTGAGCCTGCACGAGATACGACAACATCAGCCATAGCTAATAAATGCGGCAATTCGCAGCTTGTAACGAATTCATACGATTTGTAGCCTGACATAGAGAGGTGATAATCGACCTTTCCCTCCCCGCAAATATGAACCACTTGAAATTTATCTATCAACTCGGAGAGTACATTTTTCACCATTTGGTTAATGCTATGTGCCCCTTGGCTTCCTCCCATAATGAGAAGAACAGGCTTAACAGAGGTAAATCCGCAAAAGGCAAAACCACGTTGTTTATCAGCTAATTTGAATTGCTCCTTCAAGATCGGACCGACATGAACGGCTTTGAGGGAAGCAGATTTGGTTACAGTATCCAGAAAATTTGTACACAGATGAGTGGCAAACGGAAGTGAGATTTTATTAGCTAGTCCAAGATTTAAGTCTGGTTCATAAATAATGATGGGCACTTTGTTGAGTTTGGCTCCAATCACGACCGGTACAGAAACAAATCCACCTTTAGAAAAAATCATACCAGGTTTGATGGTTCGTAGGAGTCGGTAAGATTGAAAGATGCCCTTTATGATCTTGAATACATCAGTTACATTCTTCCAATCCAAATAGCGTCTCAATTTTCCTGTGGAAATGGGATGATAGGTCACATCCTCCTTGTAGTCAGACAAAAGCTTGCGCTCAATCCCTTGTTCGGAGCCTATATAATGGACGTCCCAATCCTCTGCTAGACACTTAGGGATCAACACGAGGTTGCCGGATACATGCCCTGCGGAGCCCCCACCTGTAAATACGATCGAGGTACTCATGCTAGAAACCCACCTTGTTGTAACATTTCTTTTATCGCAGGTTTGCTCATCAACACATGATTGGAATCATAGCTTTGGAAGTCCACAGGCGGGCAAGAGGCATAAGCTTCCTGTAAACCTTCTATAGCAAAAGGAGGGAGAATCACATAATAGTGATCATCCAGATGAATAGAAGAAGCACTCTCAAATTCCGATATCAGGGCCTCACTTAAGCTTTCACCGGGACGTATCCCCGTTTCCTTGATTTGGATCGTGCTAGTTGATAAGTCGTCAATTAAGACCTGGGCAAGATCCTTAATGTTACAGGCAGGCATCTTGGTCACAAAGACTTCTCCGCCTCTGCTTTCTTCTGTCGCTTTAAAGAGTAAGGTGATCGCATCATCTATAGTTAGGAAAAAACGAGTCATTCTAGCATCTGTAAGGGAAATGTCTTTTCCATTTGAAATACTTTGTTTGAAAATAGGCACCACGCTACCCGTTGAGCCGAGTACGTTGCCACTTCTCACACATACAAACTGAGTTTTGGTTTGTCTGAGATTGGCATGAACCATTAGCTTTTCACCGAGTGATTTTGTCATTCCGTAGGTGCTCGATGGTTGCGCTGCTTTATCAGTTGAGACATAGACTACTTTTTTTACGCCATGTTTAATAGCGGCTTGAATCACATGCTGAGTTCCGAGTACGTTAGTCTTCATCGCACTGTCCGGTTGTTGTTCACAGATCGGGACATGCTTCAAGGCCGCTAAATGATAGATATAATCTACCTGATGGCAAGCTTGCATCAGTTCTTGCTTATCACGTATATCACCGATGATGAACGTTAGCTTTGGATTATGATGATATTCCTGTTGTAGTTCTACTTGAAGTGACTCATTGCGGGAAAATATTCTAATTTCTTTAGGGTCTCTTTCCAATAACCGTTTCACGAGTTGTCGTCCCCAAGATCCGGTTCCACCGGTAATTAATATGGTTGTATTTTGCACGGTTTGTTCCTCCTATGATCTTAGCTACACAATAATCATAGTGTTCATATGTTACGTGAATATGGCAAAGCGAAAGCTCTCAAAATCAAAAAAGGTTAAAGAACCCTTATAACAGGTCCCTTAACCCTTCATTTAACTTCTAATAGCCATCGGTTTGTTTACCGGATTGCTCCGCAATTTCCGCGCCGTCTCGATTCTCTGAAGTACCTAGATGCTTGTGGTCGGCTTTGGCTTGAGCAAGACCTTCAGCCACTCGGCGACCGTAGTCTGGATCAGCTTTTGTAAAATGTTCAATCATATTGGTTTGAATCACAGGTGCACATATTTTTAGGGCATCGACCAGGTTATGAATCAATTCATCCCGTTCCCAATCCTCGAACTTGCGATAGGTATCACCAGCTTGCCCGAAGTCATTTGTCCGACTAATTTTGTCGCGAACTAGTCGATCATTATACATCGGTTGATGTTCTTTGCCAGAAGGAGCTGCCTCCTTTAACCCGCCAAGCGAGGAAGGTTCGTAATTCACATGTGGGTTTTGCTCAGGCGCCTTATCCACATGATAAGTCATTTGCCCATCCCGCTGATTCGTCGCTACCCTTGTCTTTGGAGCATTGATCGGTAATTGAATGTAGTTGGCGCCCACCCGGTGCCGCTGAGTATCCGAATAGGAGAACGTCCGGCCTTGCAGCAGCTTGTCATCCGAGAAATCCAGACCGTCTACTAGAACTCCAGTCCCGAAAGCGACCTGTTCGACCTCGGCAAAATAATTGTCTGGGTTTCGATCCAGAACCATCTTCCCTACAGGTAAAAATGGAAAACGTTCATGATCCCAAAGCTTAGTAGGATCGAGTGGATCAAAATCGAGCTCAGGATGCTCATCGTCACTCAGGATTTGCACACAAAGCTCCCATTCAGGGTAATCCTTGCGCGCAATAGCCTCATATAGATCCTGCGTAGCATGGCTGACGTTTTTGGCTTGTATATCCTCAGCGGCTTGCTGAGTTAGATTCTTAATGCCATGTTTCAGCGGCTCCCAATGGTATTTGATTAAGACGGCTTCGCCGTTTTCATTCACCCATTTATAGGTATTAACACCAGACCCCTGCATCTGCCGATAGTTGGCTGGAATCCCCCAAGGAGAGAACAGGAATGTAATCATATGAGTAGCTTCAGGAGAGTTCGATACGAAATCAAACATCCGCTCCGGGTTTTGCAGATTGGTCACGGCATCTGGCTTGAAAGCATGAACCATGTCAGGAAATTTCAGCGGATCACGGATAAAGAAAATCTTCAGATTGTTGCCGACCAAGTCCCAGTTGCCATCCTCTGTATAGAACTTTGTGGCGAATCCACGTGGATCACGAAAGGTCTCCGGAGAGTACACGCCATGAACCACTGTTGAAAACCTTACGAATACAGGTGTTTTTTTGCCTGCTTCTTGAAAAAGCTTAGCACGCGTATACTTCGAGACGGGTTCATCGCCTACTTTTCCATAAGCTTCAAAATACCCGTGGGCTCCTGCACCCCTAGCATGCACCACACGTTCCGGAATACGCTCTCGATCAAAATGAGATATTTTCTCGATAAAGTGGTAGTTTTCGAGCGTCGATGGCCCCCGATTTCCTACCGTTCGTATATTTTGATTATCTGTAATTGGATGACCTTGTCGATCCGTTAAAATCATATCTTCTTTTTCCTTATCCATATGGCAAAGCTCCACCTCTTTTCAGATATGAATAGTATTTTCTACCAGAATTCTGAAAAGTATGCGAAACCCACTGACAAGAGATGTTATGAAAGTTACAATTTTTATTGGCATTTGAAATAATGACTGTTATATTTGAAAATACTATGTGTTATAAGCTTAGCAACTTGGTATCGACAGAATGGAGAGGCGGAATTACATGCAACAATTTTTAGATAGTATGATTAGCGTAACAAATGATTTTTTGTGGTCGAAAATATTGGTGATCCTTCTTATTGCTTGTGGACTTTATTTCACCGTAAGATCGAAATTTGTACAGTTTGGTATGTTCAAAGAAATGTTTCGGGTTCTTAAAGGATCCAATGAAAGGTCAAAAGATAGTATTTCATCCTTCCAGGCCTTCTGCATTAGTATGGCGGCGAGGGTAGGGACAGGTAATATAACGGGAATCGCAATTGCTATTGCCATAGGTGGTCCAGGGGCTATTTTCTGGATGTGGGTGATTGCCATTATTGGATCAGCGTCCGGTTTTATAGAAAGCACTTTGGCACAAGTATATAAAGTGAAGGATAAGACCGGATTTCGCGGTGGGCCTGCCTATTATATGGAGAAAGGCCTGAACAAGCGCTGGATGGGTGCGATATTCGCGGTTCTGATTACATTATCCTTCGGGCTTGTATTTAACGCGGTCCAATCGAATACGGTCACAGTGGCCTTTGAGAATTCATTTGGCACCAATCGGGCCATTCTTGGGCTTGTAATGGCTGCTGCCTTTGCACTGGTTATCTTTGGCGGTGTTAAGCGTATCGCAAGAATGTCCGAATATATTGTAGTGGTAATGGCAGGAATCTACATTGGGGCTGCTCTTATTATTATGCTGATTAATATTACAGAACTCCCAGGAGTTTTCGCACTCATTGTGAAAAGTGCCTTCGGATTTGAACAAGTCGCTGGTGGCTCTCTTGGTGCAGTAATTCTACAGGGTGTGAAGCGTGGTTTGTTCTCTAACGAAGCGGGTATGGGTAGTGCGCCTAATGCTGCGGCAACGGCAACTACGAGTCATCCGGTGAAACAAGGGCTAATGCAAGCGCTAGGCGTACTCACAGATACGTTACTTATTTGTTCGAGTACGGCGTTCATTATCTTGTTGTCTGATGCCTATAAGCAGCCAGGGCTGGACGGAATCAAGCTGACACAAGCCGCATTAAGCGAGCATATTGGTTCGTGGGCATCCGGATCACTAGCGATTATGATTTTTTTGTTTGCTTTCAGCACGTTAATTGGAAATTATTATTACGGTGAAACCAATATAGAATTTTTGAATTCCAACAAAAAGGTATTACTATTCTATAGATACAGTGTTTTGGCGATGATTATTTTTGGTTCCGTAGCAAAGGTTCAATTGGTATGGGATTTGGCCGACTTATTTATGGGCTTCATGGTTATCGTGAATTTGATTGCCATCCTGCTATTATCTAAAGTGGCCTTTGCCGCCTTGAAGGATTATAAAAAGCAGAAACGTGAAGGGAAGGATCCTGTTTTCTATAAAGACAGCATTCCGGGGCTCGAGAACGTTGAAGGTTGGGACAATTCTTCAGATATAAAAAGATAGAAATGTATTTGAAGGGCTCAGGAGACTGAGCTCTTTTTGTTGTCAAATTAGAAAAACGAGCCTTTAGAATCGCTTCTAAGGCTCGTTTTGCGTACAGTATTTTAAATTAGTCCTGCTTAATATAGTTTATCCTGCAGCCCAAACATCTAATTCGATTTTCAATTCAGGTAAACCTAATCCTTTAACATAAGCAATGGTCATTGAAGGAGGCGTCATCCCGAATACTTTATTCCAAATTCCATAGAAATGATCCCAATCGATTTCTTCAGTGGCCCAAATGTTGATTTTGATTACGTTATCGGGAGTCAACTTTTGAGAAGAGAGGACTTCTACAATATTACTCATCGTATTTGTTACTTGTTTATTAAAATCTGTAGGGATATTACTGTTTTGATCGATTCCAATTTGACCAGAAAATACATACATTTCAGCGTTTCTGCTTATTTTTGTTACATGACTGTAGTTACCAACGGGTTTCGCAATATTTTCTGGATTATATCTTGTGATCACATTATTATTTAAATTCATTTTTATGAAGTCTCCTTTAAATAGAAGATACATAACGATAGCTAGGTTATATATCTCCACTGTTTTTTAGTTTTAATTTTTGACAGACTTATCCTATCAATCATTAATTCTAGAAAAAAACAGCAGTAGAATACCCAATACCAAAAGATAAATATTTTAGGGATCTCTTTTTCATCAGGTATTCCTCCTTCATATTTAAAGTAAGATAACTTCATCAGAATGATAACATTAATCCATGTGTGACGGCAACTTTGCCTCCTCCGGCACAACATGACTAGGGTCTTTTTTGCTGTATTTTATGAAAACTTCAATGCTTTTTTTGAAAAAAAGCAAAAAACACTTACATTAACGGATATTATGTTGTTATAATTACAAACAGACCGGTTGGTATGTTGGGGGGGATACGTAATTATGGATACAAAATCACTAATGATTGAGAAGGCGACACTCCTTTTTCAACAAAAAGGTTACAAGAGTGTAGGCGTTAGTGAAATTTTAAAAGCTTGTGATGTTACCAAAGGAGCGCTCTATCATCATTTTCCAAATGGAAAAGAAGAGCTATTAATTGCTTGTCTAAAGAGCCTAAAGGAAGCAATCACAATAGATATGGAGGACATTTTCAAAAAGCATTCTTCTACGCAAGAGGCCACGCAATTCATGCTTAATAAGTTAATTCACAACTTGGAAACCGAGGGCAAGCTTACAGGCTATACATTTAGCAGTATTGTCAGTGAAATGGCTACGGTCAGTGAGCCTGTCCGCCAAGCATGTAACTCACTTTATGAGAACATTCAGGCTATTTACTACACGAAGCTTGCAACTGAAGGCTTCTCGAATGAACTAGCTTCTGATATTGCTTTATTGATGACAACCTCGATTGAGGGTGCGATCATGCTGTGTCAAACGCAGCGATCTACCGCACCTTTAAAGACTATTGCGAAACTATTACCGACAATTTTGAAAGGAAGAACATCATGAATCTAGAAACAAGATTACCGAGAAACGGTAAAGAGGGGAAATTATACGGTGCAATTATTTGTACACTAACCGTTCTGTTTATGTCTTCATTAAATATCATTTTAGCGGTTGGAGAATTCAATGGGGAAGTTGCCTTATCGATCCTTAAGGTGTTTCCGATCATTTGGGTCATTGTTATGATTTTAGAGCCTGTTGTTATTGGGCGTATCGCAGAAAAGCTGACAGCTAAATTCACACAACCTAGCGATAGCTTCAACGCCAAAATTATATTTCGTATTCTTTTCACCGTACTAGGAATGTCATTTGTGATGACCTTTATTGGAGACATCATCGGAAACGGATTGAGTTCTGAAACGTTTAATCACTTCTTAGCGAATTGGCCAAGAAATTTCTTAATTGTACTGATCGCTGAAAGTATAGTGATCCAACCTTTTGCACGATTTGTGATGGTAAAGCTACATGCTTCTCAGGATAAAAAGAAGTCCAGCGCCGCTGGTATAACTGTAAATGGATTATCGGAACAAAACTCATAACATAACTATGCTCTCAGGCGAAGCGTTTCGTTTGAGAGCTTTTCTATTACCGTATATAATGATATTTTAGTTGAATCATTGAAACCCTCCTATATAACAAAGAAAACTTAACAATGAAAGGTAATATTGAACATGATGATCTATAGTCGTCTTGCCATAATGATGCCCCCATTTCCCTAGCTAGGCTCATATTCTTGTTGCTGTTCGAGGATATAAGCTTGTAGGAGGGCGAATTTAATATGAAAAAATATGCAGCACCATCTTTACTGCTAATGATTGTTCTTGTGGCTTTTCCGCAAATTAGTGAGACGATCTACACTCCATCGTTGCCGGATATTGCGGTAGCACTTGGGGTCTCTAATAGTTCTGTACAGTTAACATTAAGTATATATTTTATCGGATTTGCTTTAGGTGTTTTGTGTTGGGGTTGGCTCTCTGATTTCATCGGACGGAGACCTGCCATGCTGGGTGGCCTCATTGTATATGGTGTTGGAAGCTTGATGTGTTTTTACTCGGAATCCATTACTCTACTTCTGGTCAGCCGTTTCATTCAAGCATTTGGAGCAGCAACTGGCTCTATCATTACGCAAACCATTCTTCGGGAGAGTGTATCCGGGAATAAGCGGCATGCCATGTTTGCCCAAATCTCGGCGGTGATCGCTTTTACTCCAGCAGTAGGGCCGCTTATTGGCGGATGGGTGGATCAAGCTTTTGGTTTTCGAGCGGTTTTCTTTACATTAGTGATGATGAGTGTGTTGTTATTTGTGTATGCTTTTTGGAAGCTGCCAGAAACGACTGATGTTTCCGCGAGAAAAAAGGTGGCTATTCTACCTATCGTTAAAAGAATGCTCTCATTGCCACGTGTATTAGTGTTTGGGTTATTGATCGGGGGCATCAATGGAGTTTTATTTAGCTACTATGCGGAAGCACCCTTTATATTTATTGAACACTTTAACATTTCACCGGGAGTATATGGTTTTCTAGGCATTGTTGTGGCTTTGGCATCGATAGTGGGAGCAATGATGTCCAAGAGATTATTGAGTCTCTATGCCGCAGAAAAAATAATTCACATCGGCTGTTTAGTGATGACCAGTGGGGCTTTGCTATTAACAATCGTAAGCAGCCTTGCCTCGTTGCCGAATATGATGTTGATGGTATGCATTCTAATAACCCTTTTTGTCATGTTAATGGGGGCCGGTATCGCTTTACCTAATTGTCTAAGTCTTGCGCTTGTCAATTTTCAGGATGTTGTGGGAACAGCAGGTGCGATCTTCAGTTTGGGATATTACTTATTAGTTAGTTTGGCGACATGGGGAATGAGCGCCCTGCATAATGGTTCATTACTGACGATGCCCATCTATTTCTTAGGGATTAGCGGCGGAATGTGGTTATTAAGTAAAAAGTTTATTGTAGCGGAATAGAATTTACTTCTTAGTTATTTGATTAGAAGGAGATATGGAACGGGGTATCCATAAATGAATGGCAGTCTGGAACTTTTTGAGTTCCGGACTGCTTTTTATTTGTTAGTCCACTTCCGGTACAATGACTTGGATATGACGAGGGAGAACACTTAGCGTAATTGGTAAAATCGGACCTTCTTCACCATCCACATTGGTTTTTACGGCTTCTGGAGAGCTCACAGTCACATTTTGGGCCGTGAAATAGACAACGTCTTTATGATCCTTAAGGCTGCCAAGTAGTAAAGAAATACTGGCTGTAATGGTATTGAGTATACTGAGGTCTTGAATAATAAAACAGTGAAGCAGACCATCGTCAACCGCAGCATCAGGTATCAGATTCTCGAATCCGCCAACGGAGTTGGTTAACACGGCGAGAAAAAGCGGGGAATCGCCTTGCCATGTCTTCTCGTCATAATGAATGACAAGAGGGTGGGGGGAAGTGCTTGTAAGTTGTTTTAGGCCTTCTTTCAAATATGCCAAAGAGCCGAGCTTGGTTTTCTCTTCGATTGAAACGGAGGATAAAGATCCGGCGATTGAACCTACAGCAACAACATTTCCGAATAAGCGGTCATTCAAGCAACCAATATCTACTGTCTTTACGTTAGAGGAAGCAAGGGTTTGAATGGCTATTTCGGGATTCAATGGAATCTGTAACGCGCGGGCAAAATCATTAACCGTTCCTAAAGGGACTACACCTAACTTTGGGTGTTGTTTCTGATTCATAAGACCATTAATGGTCTCGTGAAGCGTGCCATCTCCGCCAATGGAGACGACTAGATCGTAACACTCCTCACAGGCAGTGATACAATAACGAGTTGCATCTAGTTCTTTTGCCGTCTCCTTAATCGTAACCAAGTAGCCTTGATCAGCTAGAACTCTTTCTGCATATCTGACATATTCGCCAGCTTCTTCTTTACCAGATGAGGGGTTAATAATAATCATAGCTTGCCGCATAGGGATTATCCTCTCTTGTTCAATCTAATAGCCTATTAGATGATTACCCCAAAGTGGTATAGCAGAAATCATAACAACCTAAAAAAAGGTGAGCAAGAACGACCTAAGTCGTCTTACTCACCTCTTTTATGTTTGTTAATAGACCTTGTCACCATTAAAAATGGAATTCTTAACGATAACATAGTCGACTTTACGAATAGCTTCTAATTTATTGCCTCCAGCATAAGAAATCGAGGACTGAAGATCTTGCTCCATCTCTCTCAACGTTTCTGCTAAAGCGCCTTTGTGCTCGACAACAATTTTTTTGCCCTCAACATTCTTCTTTTCACCTTTTTGGTATTCAGAAGCGGAGCCGAAGTACTCTTTATACAGCTTTCCATCGATCTCGATGGTATCACCAGGAGATTCTTCATGCCCAGCAAATAGGGAACCGATCATGACCATGGAAGCACCAAATCTAATGGACTTGGCGATATCTCCATGTGTCCGAATGCCTCCGTCAGCGATAATAGGCTTACTTGCAGCCTTGGCACACAAGCGTAGTGCGGCTAATTGCCAGCCACCTGTTCCGAATCCTGTCTTAATCTTCGTGATACATACTTTCCCTGGTCCAATTCCCACTTTAGTAGCGTCGGCCCCAGCGTTCTCTAATTCTCTAACGCCTTCAGGAGTTCCCACGTTTCCAGCAATAACGAAACTAGCAGGTAGATATTGTTTAATATGTTTGATCATTCGAATGACAGCCTCGGAATGACCATGTGCAATATCGATCGTAATGAATTCCGGAATCAACTGTTCGTTAGCTAATTGTTCAACGAAATCGTATTCTTCTTCTTTGACTCCGACACTAATGGATGCGATTAATCCGCGGGTGTGCATGTCCTTGATGAAAGACGTACGCTTCTCCGGCTCAAAACGATGCATAATGTAGAAGTAGCCATTTTGGGCTAAGAAGCTGGCGATCTTCTCATCTATGATGGTTTGCATATTTGCAGGTACCACAGGTAATTTAAAAGTATGACCACCTAAGGTGACTGTTGTATCACACTCAGAACGGCTATTTACGATACATTTTGCAGGAATTAACTGAATATCTTCATAATCGAATACTTTTTTCATTATATACACCTCTAAATGCGAACATTATAGTATTTTGGTTTGATTATTGTTCGTCCACTTTGTAATGTACAGCATTCCGAACAAGAAGTCAAAATTCTAGTACATTATGGTGTAAATTGGACTTAATTATACGACGATTTGGTGTACGGCTTATGACTCTCATATAGTGAACTGAATGTAGGGACAAGAGTATGTATAGATATTAACAAAAGGCCATCCCTATAAGGGATGACCTTTCTTAATTACATTTGAAAAAGCTTGTAAGCAATATACGCTGCAACGACCCAAATGATAATCGCAGAGATCTTATTAATGATCAGCATGATTTTGCCGCTTGAATCTATTTGTCCTACGGTCTTTCCTGCTACAGCAAGCCCAAAGAACCAAATCCAAGAAACAAGGATAGTCGAAACGGCGAATGTAACTTTGTCTATGCCAGTGTAACTAAGGGAGCTGGTGCCGATAACCCCAATTGTATCCATGATCGCGTGTGGATTTAATAAAGAAACGGACATCGCAAATAAGATCTGTTTTTTTGAAGATAGAGGTGCTGCGTCTTGGGATGAAGAGGTAGGTGTGCTTCTCCAGATGGACCATCCCATATACAAAAGAAATACAAGTCCTACTGCAAATAAAGCGGTCTGCAGAACAGGGATGGCAAACACAAGAACAGAAACGCCTAAGACGGCTAATAAAATAAGAAGGGTGTCACATAAAGCAGCCGTAATAATAACTGGGATGGCTTTTTTAAACTTTGGCTGTGAGGCCCCTTGGTTAAATACAAAGACATTTTGTGCGCCAAGCGGAAGAATTAATCCAAAGGCTAAGGCGATTCCGTGAAGTAGTGCGGCTAACATAGATGATTCCTCCGATGATGAGTAATGCGTTATAAAATTGCCTTTGAATATGGTGCTCCATATGTTCTAGATAGTCTTGAATTCCTGCGGTAATTTAATCACCCATTCGTTTAATGAATCGATTACGTGCTGTAGGCTGTTCTCCTCACTCATCTTATATCCCAACTCCTTTATCTGTAATATCTGGCTAAACAATATGTACTATCATACAATTTATGCCTTTATAAAAAAAGATGATTAATATAATCTTGTTGTCCCTAAAAAAAGGTAGTAAAGTAACATGATACATACTATTTATGGAAAGAAAGGTTGATATTTTTTGAGAAAAGGAATATTTACAGGTCTTCTTGCGCTCTTGCTGATTACCGCCAGTACGCTATCTTTTAATGTTGTAGAGGCCGCTGGAACAGTAACGAAATTACCTAGCCCCCAATGGAGTCAGCTGAATGTTGTGGGAGCATTAGAAAGTATAGAAGGGGGTCCCGTGGAGGTTCCATCATTAAATACAGTGTATCTCCACACTAAGGAAGAGCATGCTACCCAAACTAAGGTATGGTTGGTTGATACGCTGAAATCTTATGATACACAGACAGGGAGGCTAAAGTGGTCAGTTAATTTTGCAGACCCTGGCACAGCGATGTTTCGTGAATCGAAAGATTATTTAGTGGCGCCAGATGGAACGGTATACATAACCTTTACAGATAATCTTTCACCTGACGCAACTCAGATCTATGCGGTGGGACCAGACGGAAAACGGAAATGGAAAGTGAATTTGTCTCAGACAGAGGGATACTTATATAGACTTGATAACGGGAGTTTAGTCTTTGCATCCCAAGGTAATTTTGATAACAATGGGAATTATAACGGGTCACTAACTTTAATTAATAAAAGTGGTACCAAAGTAAAAAATATTTCTTATAAAGGAACGGTATTGGCGCAAGGAAATCGTGTCTTAATTCAAACGAATTACGGTGGTGGGAAAGGCTCACGTATCCAGGCACTCGATTCTTCCTTAAATTCAGTGTTTACATATCAAATGCCAGCCGATTCGTACACTGAAGTGTCTTACAATCAGGTGCTTTCCGATGGAACAGTACTAATCCGTACTAATATACCAAAGACAGGGAATCGGTTATTCGGATTCAACTCTAAAGGTAATCTACTGTGGGGAAGAGATATCGCAGGTGATGCTGTCGTATCCTCACTTGGTGAAGTTTATGGGGTTTATGCCAATGGCAAGCTGTCTCTATATAATGTCAAAGGATTGGTTAAGTCGGTAGCGCTTAAAGATGAGACAGAATTTTTTGTATCGTTGGAGCGATTACAGGATGGTAATATTGAGCTTGGCTTCCCGGGTTCCGCCACATATGTTTTAAATCCTAAAACGCTCGCAGTAGATTATACTTTTAAGCTGAAGGATGATTTTAATTTCAACTATGTAGGCAATGGCGTGGGGTATGTAATGACAGACAATGGATTTTCACGAATTAAGTTTTAATTCCAGAAATCGATTAGGATTGATCAAGGGATGCTGCCCCTAAAGGGATGGTATCTTTTTTTCTATTCTGTAATTACACCCCTAGCTTAAATGTCATCCCATCTCATGACCTTTTGTAACTAGTAAGGCCTCAGGGGGTTACACTATAATAAGGGTCTAGTCAGCAGAATTTATAGGGGGCAATGTCTTGTTTAATCTGGTCAAACAGTGGTTCTGGTACGATTGGCTCGTCCTCCTGTTTCGGATTTGTTTTTCTACTTCTTTTATAGTTACGATGTGTTACCTCTCGGAGGACTTTACGATTCCTTTCTGGATCGTGTTTGTTTGGGGTGTGATCTCTTTTTCAGTGCCTTGGTTTTGTTTGCAGCTGCATTATAAGTATTATCTGATGGCGGAGATCCTTCTTTCAGGTGGTCTATGCTTATATTTGGCTGCTCTGTTTCCTGATTCGTATGTAACTTTTCTGCCAATTGCTTTTATGATTGCCAGCAATAGTGCACAGAAGTCCTATCGTTGGTCAGCTCCGATCACGGTGATCTTGATTCCAATAATGTTATCTAAATTGTCACAACAAATGGATGCTATATCGATGATTGTGAACTTTGGCTTGGTGTATACGATTGGCTTCGCTTTTCACTTGCTGGTGGTGAATCATAAGCAAAACGGGATTATTAAGAACCAGAATGCTGTCCTGGAGCAGTATATTTCACAAGTCGAGCGTATGACCCTTCTGGAGGAAAGAGATCGATTATCCAAAGATTTGCATGACACTGTAGGGCATTCTTATACTTCAATTCTTATGGGGCTGGAGACTTTACGTACGGAGGTGAATACCTCTGAAGGAGAGCAAAAGATAGATTCCTTATTAAAGCTAACTCGCAATGGCTTGGATGATGTGCGTAAATATTTGCACCATGTGGGCTCTTCGCAGGATTCATTGACGCTTATGCAGTCCCTGCAGAAATTAGTGGATGATTTCCAGACCTTTTCGAAGGTTAAGGTTCGTCTAAGAACGTTCGGAGAGGCTTATACAATATCCAAGCAGGCTAAAATGACCTTATATAGATGTTTGCAAGAGTCGATAACCAACGCTGTTCGTCATGGTCAAGCCAGTGAAATTGTCATCACCCTGCATTACGAGGAGAAGTTAATTCGACTGGAAGTGCAGGATAATGGATTAGGCACTGAAGATTTAAAAGCAGGATTTGGTGTGAACGCGATGAAGGAACGTGCTTCCAACCTGCAAGGCCAAGTGTATCTCTACTCTAAGCCAGGGGAAGGAACCTTAGTGACCTGTAGTTTACCAAGGCTTGAAGAGATACAGGAGGAAATGATTCGCTTATTGCTGGTCGATGATCAACCTTATATTCGGGATAGTCTGCGAATTATTTTAGAGCAGCAGCCCGATTTTGAGATCATTGGGTTAGCTGAGAATGGTGAACAAGCAGTAGGCTTCTGTGAGCAGGAACAGCCTCATGTGGTGCTGATGGACTTAAATATGCCTGACATGGACGGTGCGGAAGCAACGAAGCTTATTAAGCAAAAGTGGCCAGGGGTACGAGTGCTGATCCTGACTACTTTTCAAGAAACGGATTTGGCAGTCGAAGCACTGCAAAACGGGGCAGATGGCTACTTGTTAAAGTCTACTGAACCGCAGGAGCTATTCGAAGGGATACGTCTCGTACATCGGGGTGTGAAGATGATAACACCAGCTATTACGAATGTATTAATTGATCATTATGAGATGCATCCAACTTCTGAAGCGCAGACTGAGCAGAGTAATGAGTATGGGCTGACCCCGCGCGAGCTGGAAATTCTAGAATGCCTGTCAAAGGGCATGCGTTATAAATCCATTGCAGCTAAATTGTATTTGTCTGATGGAACGGTGAGAAATTACGCTTCTACCATCTATGCTAAGCTGGGTGTACGGAATCGCGAAGAGGCTGTTGAGAAAGCCTTTGGCACATTGGAATAACTAAAACCGAATGATCTGAAATTGTAGAGCGAGCACCTTGTTGTCTATTTTCCCTTGTGGGAGTAGGCGAAAGGTGCTTTTTTGTATGAAATAACTGTCATATGACATTATGGCACTGGTCGATTTTACATCAGGAGCTCTAACATAGGATTTACAAAGATGAACAAATTTTTAGTGCAGAGAGGAAGAGGAGAATATGAGTCAAATGATCCGGAAGCATGTGAGGAATTTCTGTTTCTTATTAATTACTTTTGCCACAGGGCTATTTTACTTTTGCTTTTATTTGGTAGGCATCACTTTTGGGGTCGCAATGTCCTTCACCATAGTAGGGATTCCGATCCTTTATTATGTTTTGCGTTCTACCGAAACCTTTTTACAACATGAGCGAATTCGAACGAAAGTCTATACGGATATCTCCGTTCGGACGCTTCCAACTCGATCTCAAGAACAAGGAAACATATGGGAAAAGGTTAAGGCGGAGTTGTCCGATGAGCATAACTGGAGAGCAATTATAGGGTTGATGCTGCAATTTGGAATTGGAATGCTCAGTCTCATATGTGCAACTCTTTTTTATTTGTCCCCTGTTATTCTCTTGTTGTCACCTATCTTGTATTTCATCGATATCTCTTCTATATCGTTATTCGGGATTGAAAATAAAACACTCAACACCTCACTTCTGTTCATGCTGTTAGGCGCGGTATCTCTTTGGATAGGTGCTTATCTTGGCAACAGTTTAGTAAAGATGATCGGCAGGTATACGCGGCGTTTAGTGAAAGATTTTGCTAGAAGATAAACTTTTACACGAAAGAAGGAAGATTAATGGTAGCCTCAGTTTCATTTATAAAATTATTCTCGCAATCTCTTTGGATGATGTGGGAGAATCTATTTGCTATTGTCACCAAATTCCGCAGCCAGTCTGTGTGGAGATACGGGATATGTAAATTGGTCGTGTTAAAGTATCACGGTGAAAGTGTAGTCTGCCAAGATGGACATCAGATTCATCCCGGAGATTGGGTGGGTGAACTTCATCTGGATAATCGTCAGGTAGTGCAGCTTACGCGTACCCTAGGCGCTGATCGGGCTGGAATTCGAACTGCACGTATGCTTCGCGAGGCCATGAAGGAGATTAGTCGTGAACTAGATAGCAATCCAGAACTAAGCAAAGTGCAGGCGCTAACGGGGATTACGCTACTTCACCGGGGGATCATTCATGGAATAGGGTTTGAGCAGCATCCTATCAAGTCCAAATGGCAGCGGCGATGGTTCGGAATCTATCTTCGGTTCTTACTTCGGATGCTGCATCCGGAGGGGAAACATCGCGTTGAGGACAGCACGGAGAAGTTGTCTCCTAAGATGCTCGTGCTTAGTAAGCAGTCTTTGAAAGCGCGGTTTGCTCCTCGAAGGAAAGAGGCGGTTTCCTAATGTGGACGCTCCTTATTTTAGCTATAGATGCGATTATTCTTTATATGATTGTTCCGTTTGTGATTACTCGAATATTGGGATGGGGTGTTGTATCCAGAGGAAATGCCGCGAAGGAAGTTGCCTTTACTTTCGATGACGGACCAGATCCATGCTATACCCCTGAATTATTGGACTTGCTGCATGAACATGACGTTAAAGCAACTTTTTTCGTATTAGGCAAAAGGGCTGAGCAATTCCCGGATTTAATCCAGCGAATGCACCGTGAAGGACATCAGATCGGCATTCATAATTATACACATACGCCTAACTGGATTTACTCTCCATGGACGAATAGACGGAAGCAAGTAGATCGAACAGCTGATATTGTCGAGCGGATTACAGGAGAGCGGCCTATCTTGTATCGACCACCATGGGGGCTCCTTAATTTAGGCGATCTTGTCTTTCTTAGACGTTCTTATCGGGTAGTGTTGTGGTCTGTAATGGTGGGAGACTGGAAGACGTCTGTTAGCGCAGCCCAAATAAAGCATGACTTATTGAAAAAGATAAAACCCGGTTCTATCATCGTTCTGCACGACAATGGTGATACACCGGGGGCAGATCGAGAAGCACCGCTGAACATGATTACCGGACTGGAAGAGGTCTTAAAGGAGATTTCTAGAAGGGGGCTGAAGAGCCAGCGAGTGGATGAGCTACTGAACAAGGAAGCTAGTCGCATTGGAGAAGCTAGGTCCTGCGTCAAACATCACGGTCAGATTAATCTTTAGCTATGGATGACATGATGTCACTAGATTGGAAGGGAATTCAGACATTGAAGAAGAAAACCGTTCGAACCATCGTTATGACCGTTTCTGTAGTATACATGGTGTTGATTTTTGCAGGTCTATGTATGTACACATTTTCTAAGTTTAATGAAATTCTCAGTCATGAAGTTGAACAAAAGCTTAACTATAAGGTGGAGCTTACTTCTACTAAACTGAATAGTCGATTGTCGAATGATTTTCAGAAGAGCTTGGCTGAAATGAGTGAGGAGGATACAGGTTATTATTTTGTCATAGATAAAGCTGGTCGATATGTAGCAAGCCAGAACCCTAAGCACGATATAGGTAAAGCTATATTTGATGAACCGGACATACAGTTGCAAAAGGTTGGTCAGTTCATAGCACAATCTACGGGAACTAGTGGTACGGAGGACTCGAAGAATGTTTATGCTTTTACAAGGATCGGCGATACAGATTACAAGCTAGTGCTAGTGATGTCTGTAGAACAGATCTTGGAGCCAATGATGAACAACCAATATTTAATTATTGGCGGTTTTGTTATCGCTTTGATTATTTTTATTGTCTTACTCTTCATTATCTTAACCCGACTTATTGTACGACCGCTGCGAAGAATCAATGAGCATGTAATGGAACTTGTTGAACACGGAGGCGATCTGACTAAGAAGCTGGACATGAAGCGTAATGATGAGATTGGGATGTTGGCGTATTCCATGAATCAGTTTCTGGATAACATTCGGGCCATCGTCGGGAATGTTACTTCACAGGCCAATCATATGAATGAAAATGCAGAAATACTTCAAGTTTCAGCAGAGCAGACAAATGAGACATCCAAGCAGATTACCACGATTATTACGGATATGGCTGTGAGGTCGACGGAGCAAGCAGAACATGTGCGGCAAGTACTCACGATGATGGAACGGACAGGGGAAATCTCTGAGGAAATTATGCAGGAAACGGTAAAGACAGTTCACGATTCCAATCATTTAATAAAAGCGGTGCAAACTGGCCAGCGTGCAAACCGGGCATCTGTAGATCACTTGGAAACTATGGTTAGTTCCATTGAGCGTTCAACAGAAACCATTGCACAGCTGAACAGCCGATCCAGCCAAATCGGTGAGATCATTAACGTGATTTCCGAATTGGCTAGTCAGACGAATCTACTCGCGCTAAATGCAGCCATTGAAGCGGCCCGCGCTGGAGAGCAAGGGAAAGGTTTTGCAGTAGTTGCAGGAGAGATCCGTAAGCTTGCTGAAGGTTCCGAAAGAGCAGCCGAGCAGATTGCCGAGCTTGTTGGCGCAATTCAAGCGGATACGAATGCAGCGGTCAAAACGATGGAATCGAGTCAACAAGTGGTCAATCAACAGAATGATTTAGTATTACAAGGGCAACAATCTCTGGAGGAAATCGTTCAGAAGGTTGATCTAACAACCCAAAGCACGCTGCGCATTCAAGGCATATTTGGTGAGCTGTCTACAATGTCACATCAATCATTAAAAGCTCTAGTGCAATCTTCGCAGCTCATTGATCAGTCGGCATCGTCCTCACAGGAAGTAGCGGCTTCCACGGAGGAGCAACTTGCGACTATCGATGAGATGACGACCAAACTTAGAGAACTCAGCGAGTTATCTGTATTTTTAAAGTTAGAAGTTGGGATATTTACGATATAGTCTTATGCTAAAAACCTTTCAAACATTTTTTATATAGGAAGGCTATGGTACCATTTAGGATAAAGTGGTTTGCACCTATATTAAATCGTTGAGAAAAGGATGGGGTAGCATGTTGGATGCTTCTTACTGGTTAACCAATATAAGATCAGAGCAGGGTTATGTTATTGAGGATGGACAAGTGGTTGGTACAGATACGAAGGTTTGTCATATCCGAATTGACGGGGATAAGATTTCGGAAGTGGTTGGAGCGGACGTAGAGCTTCAGAGTCATCTACCTAAATATGACTGCAAAGGGTTATTGATGCTTCCTTCCTTTGAGGAGGCACATATCCATTTAGATAAAACATATTTCGCTGGACCATGGAAAGCGGTAAAGCCTGCTACCGGTGTCTTCGAACGCATTGAGGAAGAGAAGGTATTATTGCCTAAGCTGCTGCCTATGGCGAGACAACAAGCGGAGAGCATCTTGACGCTTATACAGCGTTTCGGTGCTACACATGTGCGTAGTCATTGTAATATTGAGCCTGTCAGCGGTCTGAAGCGTTTAGAGGCAACCCTGCAAGCATTGGATACCTTCTCCGGCAAAATTTCATCTGAAATTGTAGCCTTTCCGCAGCATGGTCTGCTTCGCTCTAATTCTGTTGAATTAGTAAAGCAATCCCTAGCAGAGGGGGCAACCTATGTAGGTGGTGTCGATCCATACTCAGTGGATGGAGATATCGAGAAGTCACTCCAGACCATGGTCGAGCTAGCGGTAATGAATAATGCTGGCATTGATCTTCACTTACATGATGGAAAAGAAGCAGGAAAGCAGACGCTGTCGCGTTTGGCTGATCTCACAGAAGAAGCTGGCTTACAGGGCAAGGTGACCGTTAGTCACGCATTCTGGTTCGCAGGTGCATCGCAGCAGGAAGCAGAAGAAATGGCTGCACGGATGGCATCACTTGGTATGGGGATTGCATCCACAGTACCTATTGGAAGAATGATGATGCCACTACCGATGCTGCACAGCCAAGGTGTACAAGTGAAACTGGCAACAGACAGCCTTACGGACCACTGGTCTCCTTTTGGAAATGGAGATCAATTGGAGAAGGCGGGACGGTACGCAGAGTTATATGGGTGTAGTGATGAACGGTCATTATCGCAATCCCTTAGATTCATAACAGGAGGGATAACGCCTCTTAATCTAAAAGGTGAACAGGTATGGCCAAAAGTAGGAGACACGGCAAGCTTTGTGCTACTGCATGCCAGCTGCTCGGCCGAAGCTGTAGCACGAAGAGCGGATCGTCAAGCCGTATGGTACGAAGGGCGTCTCGTGAGTGGATCATTATAGGGATATGAGAGGTGGATGACATGCTCATCTCTAACCATTTGCAACAATATAAAGCAGCGATGCTTTCACTTCCGAAGGGGACCGCGCTAACGAAAGAGGATCTGCAGGTAGATAAGCTTCTAATGAAGCGTAGCGGCAAGCTTGAAATGTACTATGCACCACACAATGAGTACCTGAATCCTACTGCAAAGGTGATCATTATCGGACTAACACCCGGTTTTACACAAATGAGAATAGCCATACAAGAAGCAGTCATTGGGTTGAAAGCCGGGCTTTCAGATGAAGAGGTATGCAGAAAAGCAAAAGAAGCGGCGAGATTCGCAGGCTCCATGAGGAGTACGTTAATTCACATGCTAGATACACTTGGGCTTCATCAGTACTTGAACCTTACCTCTTGTGACCAATTGTTTCAGAAGCAGCAAACGAACTTGCATACCACCTCTTTATTGAGGTTTCCTGTGTTCGTAGAGAAGAAAAATTATAATGGGGCACATCCTAAGCTACTTTCAGATCCGTTCCTTAGAGAATGTGCGCTATTGTCGTTAGAGCAGGAGCTGGGCATCCTGAGCCAAGCTTTAATTATTCCTTTAGGAAAAACGGTTGAGGAAATGCTCCAGCTTTTGGTATCTGAGGGTAAGCTCGATGATCACCGCTGTTTATGGGGATTCCCTCATCCTTCTGGAGCGAACGGACATAGATTTAAGCAGTTTGCCAGCCAGCAAGAGAACATGACAAAGACGCTCCAAGATCATTTATGGAACGTCTGAGTGATTGATCTTATCGCAACATTTTTTCTGAACCTCACGTTAAGAATGATAGAGTAGCACAATTTCATTCATCTCAGGAGGTATAATTCACTATGAAAACATTCAAAGTAATCGGAGCGGTCCTCGCTGGCACGCTCATAGCATCGAACGTCATCTCTGCTGCTCCAATCCAGCCAGCTCCAGTCAAACCAGCGACTAATTCCTCAGTACCGCAGGATTCTTATGGTGGTCTAAAATATGTGCTAGTCATTGATGGTAACGGCTACTCCCCAGTCGATGTTCCGCTATACGTAGGTTCAAGCAAGGAAGTTATGATCCCAATCCGTACAGCAGCTGAAGCGCTTGGATACAAGCTAACATGGACTCAAAGCCTTCAATCGCTAGGTCTTGAGAAAGATAGCCAGTCGATGTCCTTTCAAATTGCAAAAGATGCTTACCGTAATGGTACAACAATTCTTTCGCTGGGTGCTGTACCGGAGCTAAAGAATGGCAAAACCTACGTTCCATTATCATTCTTCGAAAAAGTATTGAAGCTTGAAGTAGTCGCAGGCCCAACTGGAACCATATCGATTAATTCCAAGGAACAAGGCAATGAAGAGACCGCTTCAGACACGATCAAACAAGGATCAATCACTAGTATCTATAAGGGCGAAAAAAATGCTGAAATCGGCCTCAACGGCTATGGTCATGGCATTCGCCTAGGCATTTCTGATGAAACGGAGATCGTATCTGCTGATAATAAGAAGCTAACCTTTGCTGATCTGCAGCTAGGCATGTCCATCGAGGTCGAGCACAGTATGGTCATGGCTATGAGCATGCCGCCATTGGCGGGCGCGATCAAGATTGTTGTGAAAGAACAAGCTCCCGATCAGCAGACCTTGGGAACGGTTGGCGTGATCGAAGAGGTTACTCCTTCAGATAATGGCACGACCCGCGTTGTAATCAAAGGTGATAAGCTCAGTGATTCTTCCTTCGAGACGATTGTTCTAAATACTTCAGATACTACGACTATTCACGGCACGAAAGACAATCAGAAGATTGCCATAAGTGAGCTGAAAAAAGGTGACAAAGTGTATGCGTTCTACGGTCCAATGTTGACCAAAAGCTTGCCACCTATCGGCCAAGCGATCAAAATCGTTGTAGAAAACTAATTTACATGAAATCGAAGAAATAACGGATGACATGGAAAAAGACCGGCGAGGTGTAGGTCAAGCTATCCACACGGCTTAAATAGCTTTCTTTTAAAGCTACGAATTTATCGCCATCACCGATGAGCAAATCTCGCTTCAGCACGGAAACCGTTAAGCTACCCAAGAAGCCGCTCAAACTGATTAGCATGCCTGACAGAAAACCGAAGATCGGGTTGAGCGGCGTCAGGTAGGGATAGATCAAATAGGAGACCCCGGTTGTTACGACAAACGCACAGGCAAAACCTTCCCAGGTCAAATACGGGTTGGCGGTTGGGACCACTTTGCGCTTTCCCATATAAAGGGATGCGAGATAGTGGACCACATCATTCAGCTGTGTCAGCACTACTAGGAATAATACAAGCCCCGCTCCATACTCCGGTGTAGCAAATTGAAAATAAGCTAAGTGACTAAGTCCGAAGACCATCAGCATTAATCCCCACTGGGTTGAACTAACACTACGCAGGAAGCCAACTGTCCCTTTATTAATGAGCCTAGGTAGCGGTAGGAGTAAGAATACATAGACTGGAATAAACACAATGAACATCCCGTACCATTCGATATAAATCCAGTAGAACTGTAGAGGAATGGATAAGTACGCCCACAGAAATAGTCTGCGGTCGGATTTTCGTGACTTTATCATGGAAAAATATTCTTTGAGTGCGAAGAAGGTCAGCACCATGAGTGCCAATAGTGAGACGACTGGATTAAAGAGAGTAGCCAAACAAAAGATAAAAAGCATTCCCCACCAGGTTTTGATGCGGAAGCCGATCCCTGTATAATCTTTACTGGGCTGTAATTTGCCTATAACTACATACATCAAGTGAATGGCCGATAAGGCCGCAAAAATCAGGATTACCGTTAATAGAGAGCGGTCGATAGCTAATCACCAACTTGTCGTAGAGTAGATTCCATTAATGGGTTCATATGTTATTATGAAGGAAACGTTCAATCTTGATAAGGGGAAAATTGTAAATGGCAGATGATCCATCGGTCTTTATCTTGCTTACGAATACCGGAACGCTCTTTACGAAGCTTATTCAAGGCTACACGAGAGCTCCTTATAATCATGCCTCGATCTCCTTTAATCGGGAGCTTTCCGAGTTATATAGCTTTGGCAGAAAGCACCCGAGCAACCCTCTAAACGGAGGATTCGTGAAGGAAGATATTAAGACAGGCACGTTCAGCAAATATCCAAATACGACGTGTGTTCTATATGAACTTCAAGTTACAGCCCGTGAAGTGGAGAAGATGGAGCGGGTACTCAAAGTCTTTATCCGAAGCCGGCAAAAGTATCTCTATAATATTCTCGGCGTGATTGGTATCGCTTTGAAGGAACCTGTTGAATTCAGCAACTCTTATTTCTGCTCACAATTTGTAGCGGAAATTCTGGAGAGGTCCGGCATTAAGCTATGGAACAAGCTGCCTGCGCTCGTAACGCCGGATGATTTTCGGCAAAGCGATCGGCTGAAGCTAATCTATCAAGGCAAATTAAGTGAGTACGAACCTAAAAGCTAAGGGAGAGTATTGGGATGAATAACAAAGAACGGTTCTCAAATCGGGTAGATTCGTATGTGAAATACCGCCCGAGTTATCCTAAAGAAGCCATTGATTATTTATACAATACGATTGGGCTAAAATCGTATTGTGATATTGCGGATATTGGCGCAGGAACAGGAATATTCTCAGCACTGCTTCTGGAGCGCGGGTGTCGCGTGACTGCCGTTGAACCAAATCCGGAAATGCGTACAGCTGCGGAGGAGAAGTTCGCAAAGGATAACCATTTCCGCGCATTGCCTGGGTCTGCCGAGAAGACAGAATTGCCAGACCAGTCTGTAGACTTTATCGTGTGTGCCCAGGCGTTTCACTGGTTTGATAGGGATGCAGCGCAATTGGAATTCAAGCGGATTCTTAAACCGGGTGGAAAGGCAGTTCTGATATGGAATTCTCGGCGTACTTACGGTACCCCATTTCTGGAGGAATATGAACAGCTCGTGCAAACCTTCGGCACCGACTACACTCAAGTTAATCATAAGAATATTACCCCTGAAATCCTTAGCTCCTTTTTTAAGGCAGGTCAGATGCAAGTAGCGCACTTTAGCAATAAGCAGGTGTTTGATTTCGAGGGATTAAGCGGACGGGCGAGATCATCTTCCTACATTCCGGCCCCCGGAGATCCACGTTACGAGAATATGATGACGGAGCTGAGGAACCTATTTGAACGAAATAAACAGGATGATAAAGTGTTTTTTGAATATGAGACCGAGGTCTATTGGGGCGAAGTGTAGTAAATGAAATCAGCATATTAAAAAGACTCAAATCCTAGTGATAACAGGGATTGAGTCTTTTTTTACATTTAGTTACGAAAGATGAACGTAAAAGGTGGTGGATTCGCCGACCGTGCTTTTGGCGTAAATTTTTCCTTTATGTTGTTCAACGATGGATTTGGCAATCGCCAGCCCCAGGCCATAACCCCCTTGTTTACGCGCTCGGGAAGCATTCGTACGGTAGAATCGGTCAAAGATTCTTGCTAAGTGCTCCGGTGCAATGCCCTCACCCGTATTGGTGACCGATAACACCATATCATTATGTTGTTTTTTAAGGGATAAAGTGACTGAGCCTTTAGGATTCGTATATTTTACAGCGTTGTCCAAAAGGATCATAATCACTTGTTTAATCTGTTCACTATTCCCCATCACAGTCAGGTTAGGCTCAATGTCATATTCAAGCGAGATACGTTTCTCGAAGATAATAGCTTCCATTGTTAAAATAATATTCTCAACCGCTTCGCTCAAATTGAACTTCGAATAGATCATGGTCGATCTGGAGTCGTCCATCTCGGTTAGGTATAGCAGATCATTGGTCAGACTGGTCATTCTCTCTGTTTCCGATTTGATGTAGTGCAGCCACTTCGACTGATTGTGAATAGTATCATCACTGTTGGAGAGAAGAACATCCGCATTGGTGTTAATAATGGTCAACGGCGTCTTCAATTCATGGGAAGCATCGGCAATAAACTGCTTCTGTTTCTCAAAAGCCTCCTTCACCGGTGCGATGGACCGATTAGCGAAAAAACGGCTTGTGAAGTATAAGATAATTAGCATCACCGAGCCAACTACAGAGAAGGTATAGATTAGATTGGTGAGGATTTTCTGCTGGGCAGTGATGTCCAGAAATACAAGCATTGCCCCATCATTCGTATGCTGGATGTTGAAGATCCATTTGCTGCTGTCCAAGGTGAACCTTCCGGTATCTTTATCAGCACTTAGAGCCTCTTGCAGAGCCGTATCATAAAATTCATCGTCCATCGTAAATTTGGAATCTTTCCCGATGAGGCTCGACGCTGTATCTATCTTCAGCATAAATGAGACGGACCGTTCCGGAGGTGGAGTTCCGTTATCCATACGTTTATTATCAGCATGGGGTAACTGGGAACCTCCCTTAGTTGAGCCCATTCGTCCTGTATCACCGCCGGGAGACTTGTAGTTCTCCATAATTCTGTGAAGATCCATCTGAATATTGTTTTGGACATCTTGGTACGTAATGACATAAATCGAGATGAAAGCCACCAGCATTATTACGGATATAGTTACTAGGTTAACAATAAGAAATCGATATCTGAGCTTCGTGAACATTAGGCCGTCACCTCTAGTACATACCCTACATTTCTAATCGTACTAATGCGTACAGTAGAATTTAAGAAGGTCAATTTTTTTCTCAAAAAAGAAATGTACACCTCCACATTGTTGTGCTCTGCCTCCGAATCGAACCCCCATAACTTCTCAATAATTTGTTCCTTGGAGGTTACGGCTTGTTTTCTAAGAATCAGAAGCTCCAATAATTCACTTTCCTTAAGGTTCAGCTTGATCTCTTTGCCACCCACGGTAAGCTTCAGAGTCGATGTATTCAATTCAATATCCCCGAACTTTAAAGCATCATCTGGAATAACCTCGTTTTTACGTCTTAGTACAGCCCTTATTCGTGCCAGTAAGATCTCCGAGGAAAAAGGCTTGGCGATATAATCATCAGCCCCATAGTCTAGTCCAGTGACCATATCTGTTATCTCCCCCTTTGCGGTAAGCAGGATAACGGGAGTGGATTCCCCTTTCTTGCGCAGCGTCTTGAGGACGCTAACCCCATCCATCTCAGGTAGCATAATGTCGAGCAGCAGCAAATCATAAATTCCGCTCAGTGCGTAATCCAGACCCGATCTACCGTCATGGACTGCATCCACCGAATAATTATGTTTTTTTAATATTTGAGTTAAGGCTTCAGCGAGATGAAGCTCATCTTCTACGATTAATATTCTCATGGTTTTGCATCCCCTACATAAAACGAGTATTTGTTATTGAGGTCATTATATCAGTATTACCTTTACTGAACCTTAATGAAGAGAGACATTGATATGTTTTAAAAACGGACAAATAAGGTGGCAAGTAACGGAGGGGGATTTTGGAACTTTAGGAGCGATAGCGTCCGCCTTTGTCTGCGGATTTCCACTGCGAACAGCAGTTTAAATCAAGAAATTTGCAGACAACAGCGGCCGGAAGTCCAACATTCACCGGAGTTACGATTTACACCTGTAGTGGGGTAGTTTGTAAAACCATTTAAGATTCATTAAAGGTTTGGGATCTAAGATACATTCATAAGCACACGAGACAACGATAAACAGAAAGGGATGATCCCATATGGCGATTGAGGTATTCAACCGTTATGAGAACAAATATTTACTGGATAACGAAGCCTACTATAAATTTTTTAACCAATTACTTGAATACATGGAACTAGACGATTTCAACAAGCAGCATGAGTTTTATTCCATCACCAACTTATATTATGATACTGCGCACAATGCCCTGATTCGTAATAGTCTTGCGAAGCCCAAGTACAAAGAGAAGCTGCGTTTGCGAGCTTACGGTGTTCCGAATCAAGATACAAAGGTGTATCTGGAAATTAAGAAGAAGGTGTTCGGGCTGGTGAATAAAAGAAGAACGTCGCTCAAATTAGACGAGGCTTATGCTTTTGTTGCCACTGGCAGGGAACCAGAATTTAAGGATTATATGAACAAACAGGTGATTGAAGAGATTAAATACTTTTTAACGCGGTATGAATTGCAGCCAAAGGTGTATCTGTCTTATGACCGCAAAGCGTTGTTTTGTAAAAAAAATCGTGATTTAAGAATCACGTTCGATACGAATATCCGAAGTCGGCGGTACGATCTCAAGATGGAGCATGGCGTTTATGGCGAACCATTACTAGAGCCAGGTCAGTGGCTTATGGAAGTAAAGGCTGAAAATACGATTCCGGTTTGGTTAGCAAAAATGCTCTCAGAGCATCAAATGTACCGTACAAGCTTCTCCAAGTACGGTAATGAATATAAAAAAATGCTGAAGAACAGTAAAACAGAACGGGGGAGTGCTCTTTATGCTTGATTCATTATTTACCGTAGCAACGAGTACAGAGCTAACGTTTACCAACGCAATCCTAACTATTGTTATAGCTATCGCCCTTGGCGGGATCATTAGCTACACCTATATGAAGACGAATTCCAGTGGGTATTCGCAGAGCTTCACACTCACGATGGTACTGCTGCCCGTAATTGTGGCCATCATCATTCTGCTCATTGGCAGTAATGTTGCCAGAGCCTTCAGTCTTGCCGGAGCGTTCTCCATCATTCGGTTCAGAAGTGCACCTGGTGATCCGAAGGATATCACATTTGTATTGTTTACCATGGCATCAGGACTGGCCTGCGGGGTAGGTTCATTCGGATACGCAGTCTTGTTCACTCTTATCTTGTGCGCACTTATGTTTATTCTTAATCGGACTAATTTCGGGGTAAAAACAACGTTGCAAAAGACACTCAAGGTAACTATTCCAGAGAGTCTGGGGTATGAGGAAGCCTTCGCTGAAGTTTTCAATAAATTTAATGTGGGGTATGAGCTTAAGAAGATTAGAACGACTGAGCTTGGTAGTTTATATGAACTCGTCTACGCCGTTACGCTGGGTGAGACTGTGAACCAGAAGGAATTTCTAGATGCGATTCGCACTCGTAACGGGAATCTAGATCTCTCGTTAACTATGACTCCCTCTGCAAATGACTATTAAAATGATCGAAAGGATGGATGAGATATGAAGAATTATATAACAGTCAGTAAAATAGGGGTCTTGTTACTGTGTGCGGGACTCATGTCGGCTTGCAGCAATAATAATAAGACCGTACAGTCTGAAACCACGTCGAGTGAATTAACGTCGAGCCAGAGTGGAGCTGATAGTGGAGTGCAACTTGCAAGTGCTAAGCTATCGGACTTGGTAACGTTCGATGAAGACGATTCTAATACAAGTTGGACGGCGGACCAATCGACGGAAATTGCTTTGGCTGGAACAAGTGCGCTTGTTGACGGCACCGGGGCTGAGTCTAAGGATGGATCAGTGACAATTACTGCAGCGGGAACTTATGTGCTGTCTGGTAAGCTGAGTGATGGACAGATTGTAGTTAATAATCAGGATGAAGGTATTGTGCATTTGGTACTGAACGGTGTGAACATCACGAACAGCGATAGTGCTGCAATTGATATTAAAGAAGCAGGTAAAGTGATCATTACCTTGGAGGACGGAACAGAGAACTCCGTATCGGATGGAGCAACTTATGTCTATGCTGATGACACTACAGATGAGCCTAGTGCAGCTATCTTTAGTAAAGCAGACTTAACAATCAATGGCACAGGGAAGCTGTCCGTTTCTGCTAATTATAATGATGGGATTACAAGCAAGGACGATCTCAAAATAATGAATGGCACACTTGAAATTCAGGCTGCCGATGACGGGATTGTCGGTAAAGATCTAGTCGCTGTGCAGGATGGAAGTATCAGCATTACAGCTGAAGGTGACGGAATGAAATCAACGAACGATACCGAAACGGACAAAGGCTTCCTTGCTATAGCAGCAGGAACATTTGATATTAAGGCTGGCAATGACGGAATTCAGGCGGAAACTGCACTTGTAATCGATGGCGGAACGTATACCGTGGTTACAGGCGGAGGCAGCGAGAATGGCGAAGTGAAGACAGGTGATCAAGGGGCAGGCATGGGCATGAGAGGTGACCGAGGTCAAGGAACAGGTGGCCAAGCACCGGGAACATCAGAAACATCGACACCAGCAACAAAACCAGAAGCAAAGCCAGAGATAACAACAACGGAAGCACCAACAACTACAACAACAACAGAATCGGAAATACCAAGTACTAAAGGCTTGAAGGCTGGAGGAGATATTAGCGTAAACAACGGAACATTTAACATTGATTCTGCTGATGATGCAGTGCACAGCAACAGTAACGTTGCGATAGCTGATGGAGAATTCAACATCAAAACTGGCGACGATGGAATCCATGCGGATGCCTTGGTGGCTATATCCGGTGGCAAAATTGATATTACGAAGAGCTACGAAGGGATTGAAGGAGCAAACATCGAGATTTCCGGTGGTGAAGCTCATGTGGTTGCTTCTGATGATGGAGTGAATGTTGCAGGAGGTAATGATGAAGCGACTGTAGGAGGTGGCCCTCAGGAGCAGGATCAATTCAGCGATGCTGCGGCTAATGTGCTCACGATTAGCGGGGGAACATTAGCAGTCGATGCCACAGGTGACGGATTGGATTCGAACGGCTCTATCGTGATGTCAGGTGGTACAGTAATTGTTAATGGACCTACTAATGGTGGAAACGGTGCTCTCGATTACGATGGCAGCTTTGAACAGAGTGGCGGTACTCTAATAGCCGCGGGAAGCTCGGGTATGGCTCAGGCAACGTCTGACACCTCCAGCCAACATGCAGTCAGCATGACGTTTCCTCAGATCCAGAAGGCCGGAACATTGGTCCATCTGGAGGATAGCGAAGGAAACACGATTCTAACCTTTGATCCATCGAAGGATTATCAGTCGTTGGTGATGAGCTCCCCTGATTTGAAAGACGGTGGATCATACACCCTCTACTCGGGAGGTACCTCGACTGGCAGTGAAGCAAATGGATTGTATACGGATGGCGAATATACTGGAGGAACGAAAGTAGTAGCGTTTGAAATCACAAGTAGTGTAACTTGGCTGAATGAATCCGGAGTAACCACCGCGAACACCAATCAAGGTCCAGGTGGCGGCGGTGGCGGTGGCGGTGGAAAAGGAAGACCATAATCTATAAATTGCATATTAAAAGCCACTCCAGCACATTGGAGTGGCTTTTTGGTGGTACAGATAATTAGTCGCTATTAATAGAGATTAAATTCTGCTTAATGGGTTGATTTGAAGTCTTTATGATCACATTGTGTGAATTAAAAGACAGAATTTGAATCAGCTGCTCTGCCATATGGTTCGCAGTATATTTGAACCCTCCCTTTACCCATTCCATGATTAATCCAAATAGAGCATAGGCCGTATAGCTAGAAAATAATTCGATATTTATATTGTTATTAGTATTATTAACCTCGACTAAGTCCTGCTTGGTTAGCTCCTTTAAGATGTCACAAATCTTATTTTGAAACCCAGGCAGAACATTGGAATTTACAATGATGGTATAAAAATTAGAGTAGGAAACGACATGCTCGAAAATTTTGATGCTAGAGGTAGTAAGCTCACTCACCATGAATTTATCGGTATGGAGATAGGGATCTTTATAAGCCTTAATTAAATCCTCCAGCACATCATCAATCAGCTCATTCAGAAGTTCTTCTTTGGTTTGATAATGCTTATAGAAGGTTCCACGGTTTAAATCGGCTAGGGTAACAATATCGGTTATCGTAATGGTGCGGAAATTCTTTTTTTCCATGAGTAATATCAATGCATTTTTTAGTTCTTTCTTCGATTTACTCGTTCTTCGATTTTTAAGCAACAGAAGACCACCTAACTGTCTATTTTCTATTCCTATTTCAACACAATTCCAAGTTATATTTATTTATGAACATTTGATGTCTCATTTGTATATTGATAGTTAAATTGCAGAAGATTAAACTTGAGTAGAATAAATTTTAAGTGATTTAGAGATTTTATAAAATATAAGGAAGTATAAGTTTCACGCTATACTTTATCCTTATATTTCTCGCATATACGCTTACCGTCCCATTAAGGACGCCGAAGGCGTTTTTGCTTGTATTGATACTTACATTATAGATAAACGTAAAGGAGACTTCCAACATGAAACTTCAAGACAGAGTTGCAGTTGTTACCGGAGCAGCCTCGGGTATGGGGAAATCTATCGCAGAGTTGTACGCTAAAGAAGGTGCTAAAGTAATAGTAGCCGATCTTAACCTCGAAGGTGCGGAACAAGTCGCAGCAGGAATCGTTAGTAATGGTGGAGTAGCTAAGGCGTTGAAAGTAAATGTTGCTCTAGTCGAAGATATCAATAACATGATTGATACCGCAGTAAATGAATATGGAACCCTAGATATACTAGTGAATAATGCGGGTATTATGGACGGCTTTGAGCCAGTTGGTGATATTAATGATGAGAGATGGGATCTTATCTTTGACATCAATACCAAAAGTGTAATGCGGTCCACACGTAAAGCGCTACCTATTTTCCTCGAAAAAGGAAAGGGCGTTATTGTGAATACCGCTTCTACCGGTGGCGTAAGTGGTGCTCATGCTGGAGCAACTTATACTGCCTCCAAACATGCAGTAGTAGGCTTGACGAAAAATACAGCTTTTATGTATGCCAACAAAGGCATTCGTTGTAATGCCATCGCACCAGGAGCTACTGCCACTAACATTAGTGCTTCTATGAAAAATATTAATGAGTTCGGCATGAGCCGCACTCAACTAACACAGGCTGTAATTCCTCGTGTAGGTTCACCTGAAGAAATCGCACAAGTTGCGTTATTCTTGGCTTCAGATGATTCCAGTTTTGTAAACGGAGCAGTCCTCGCTGCCGATGCGGGATGGACTTCAGCATTCTAAAATTAGATATCATAAAAACTCCGCTAGAGATTACTCTAGCGGAGTTTTTTATGCTCTTGATATTTCCAGGTTAACCCTTCAAAATAGAGAGAATGCTAACTATAGAGGGAGTTATATGAAATGAACGATGTTAGGGCGCGGAATCATGTGAAAGTGATTGGAGACGGAGAAAGAACCATCCTTTTTGCACATGGATTTGGGTGTGACCAGAGCATGTGGCAGTTTATCACGCCTTCTTTTGAGAAAAAATATCGAATCGTTCTATTTGATTATGTAGGTTCAGGTAACTCAGATTTAAGTGCATATACAACAGATAAATATCATACGCTCCACGGCTATGTACAGGATGTATTGGATGTCATCGAAACGTTGGAACTCAAAGATATTATTTTTATAGGTCATTCGATTAGCTCTATGATCGGGATGCTTGCTTCGATTGAGCGGCCGGACTATTTTGATAAAATGATTATGATTGGTCCTTCTTCATGTTATTTAAATGAGGGGGATACTTATTTCGGAGGCTTCGAGAAGAGCGATATTACTGAGCTTCTGGAGATGATGGAGATGAATTTTGCTGGCTGGGCTAGCTTTATGGCACCTCTTGCTATGAACAACCCTGACCCGATGTTAACGAAAGAGCTGGAGCGCAGCTTTATCTCGGCAGATCCTGTTATTGCAAGGGAATTTGCAGAAGTTACGTTCTTTTCAGATCATAGGGAAGATCTACCTAAGGCTACAATCCCTACACTTATTCTACAATGCTCGGATGACAGTATCGTACCTATAGCGGCTGGAGAATATCTACATAAACACTTGAATAATAGCACCTTCCGGTTAATGGAGGCTAAAGGGCATTACCCGCATATAAGCCATCCTGAGGAGACCATCACTTTAATTAATGATTATCTTACGTAAGCTAGATGAGATTATGCTGTGTTGAAAGGATATTTAGATCATGGATGACCGATTAAGATATGCGCCTTGTGGCTATGTTTCTATTACCCATGAAGGAATAATCAAGGATGTAAATCAGACGTTCTTGGACCGTATGGGGTATAAGCAGGTTGATTTGGTGCATAAGCATTTTGAATCTATCATGTCTACGGCAAACAAGCTTATTTTTCATTCATACTTCTATCCTTTTATCAATCTGAATGGACAGGTGGAAGAGTTATTTATCAATTTGAAGGACAGCAAGGGACAAGCCGTCCCTTACTTGTTAAATGGCAGACGCCTTGAGTGTGAAGGTGTAGAGGTCATTGATTGTATTCTGGTACAGATGGGCAAACGTATTGATTATGAGCTAGAGTTACGATCTGCGAAGAAGCAAATAGAAGAGGCTTATTGGGAAAAAGATCAGGCGCTGGCAAAGCTCAAACAAATTCACCTGGAAATCGAGCAAAAGCAAGCTGAATTGCTGGAGATGAATGCCGTTTTAGTAGAATTATCTAATACAGATAAGCTGACTGGGCTGAAGAATAGAAGGTTTCTTCAAGAGAAGCTGGAAGAGCAGATTGCAGGGTATGGCCAAGCTCAAGCAGCATTTTCGCTGTGTATTATAGATATTGATCATTTTAAAAAAGTGAACGACACCTATGGGCATCAGACAGGTGACTATGTACTGGAGAAAATGGCGAGTATCTTGAAACTGCAATCTCGTAAAGAGGATATGGCGGTTAGATATGGCGGTGAGGAATTCATACTTCTTTTACCTAATACAGACATCTCGGAGTCAAAGACCATAGCTGAGAATTTACGGCAATCTATCGCGTATTCAACTTGGGAAATGGGCCGGATTACGGTGAGTATTGGTATAGCTACATTTATTCCAGCTGATTCAGAAACCACCCTTCTGCAAAAAGCTGATCAAGCGCTCTATGCCTCTAAAGAACAGGGGAGAAACCGCGTCACGCATAGCATAGATTTGAATGAAAAGCTTCTTTAACAGGGGGCTTTTTTTTAATACAATAATAGTTATGCTGTGTAATATTGAAGTTATGAAAGGGGGTATGAACCATGCCCAATATCTTAATCGTAGAAGACGACATCGCATTGAATAACGGTATTGTCCTCTCTTTAAGGCAGGAGTCTTTTAGCTTTCTACAAGCCCTCACAATTAAACAAGCCGATCAATTTCTTGTCAGCCATGAAATTGATTTGATTATTTTGGATATTAATCTTCCTGATGGTAATGGTGCTGAATGGTGCGGAGAAATTCGCAAGACTTCCGCTGTTCCCATCTTAATGTTAACTGCTAATGATATGGAGATTGACGTAGTGACGGGGTTTGAGCTAGGTGCGGATGATTATATGACCAAGCCTTTTAGCCTCATGATTCTACGGGCGCGAGTAGCGGCACTTTTGCGCAGAGCGGCTTCGGACAAGGGCGTCACATCCGTCCTGCGGATTGATGATTTCAGCTTTAACTTTGATGAGATGGAATTCACGAATAAAGGACAGCAAGTCGTTCTAAGTAAGACGGAGCAGAAGCTGTTGCGTCTGCTTGTCTTAAATAAGGGGATTACAGTTTCACGTGCTACATTAATTGATAAGATCTGGACGGATGGTACAGAATACGTGGATGAGAACGCATTGTCCGTTACGATTAGCCGCCTGCGCAATAAGTTGGAGGAAGTACCAGCAGCGCCTCGGTATATTCAAACGGTGTATGGAATTGGATATACGTGGGCGGTGAAATAACATGCCAAATGTTTATATGTATGTGATCGTGGCGGTAGTCGTTGCTGCTATTGCTAGTAGCTTGACCGCGTTCATTTATAATCGCAATAACAAAGCTATGTTTAATCAAATAAATTCGATGTTGGATAAGGCCATTAATAATACGTTTGCGGAATCCAGCTATGATGAAACAATGCTGTCTCAAATGGAGACGAAGCTGAATCGATTTCTAATTGCGTCCACCACAGGTGAGCGGGATATTAGTAGGGAGAAAGATCGCATTAAGATGCTAATCTCGGATATATCGCATCAGACGAAGACACCCATTGCTAATATTCTACTGTATGTCCAGCTATTACAAGAGCAAGAGCAAACAGGCAGTCCTACAGCAGATCTGAGTAGCCAGATCGCACAGCAATCGGAGAAATTGAATTTCCTGATCCAAGCGTTGATTAAGACGTCACGAATGGAGGCAGGAATTATCTATGTCAATCCGCAGCCCAATCGAATCAAGGATTTAATCCAATGTACAGTTGCCCAGGTAGAAGAGCAAGCACAACTCAAGCATATAAGTCTCAATATAGAATGTGAAGAGGAGTTAACTGCCATATTTGATCCCAAGTGGACCGAGGAGGCCCTCTTTAATATTGTAGATAATAGCATCAAATACACACCTGAACAGGGTATGATTACGATCTCTACCACAGCATATGAGTTATTCATACGTATGGATATTACAGATACGGGTATCGGTATGGAGGAACATGAGATTAATCTGATTTTTAAACGCTTCTATCGCTCGCCTCAGGTGAGTCAGGTAGAAGGTGTAGGTATAGGACTTTACTTGACAAGAGAGATTATAACGATGCAAAAGGGCTATATCAAAGTGAGCTCTGCTGTTCAAAAAGGTTCCACCTTTTCAATCTTCCTACCGAGAGAGCCTTCTCCCTCCAAATCTTTCAATACTGATAGATTTACGAAAGAAGCATGAAAGAAGTGGCTGTTATAGTCTATATCGTAGGATGCTAAAGGCATTTACGGTATAGATTTTTTCTTATGGAGGATGATTTCGAATGAAAATATTAGAGACCTGTGATCTGATGAAACATTATGGAAATGAACTGAATAAAGTACGCGCTTTAGATGGTATTAATTTAGCTATAGAGAATGGAGAGTTCGTTGCCATTGTAGGAACCTCGGGCAGTGGTAAATCTACATTGCTACATATGCTAGGAGGTCTGGATCGTCCTACTAGCGGTGAGGTATTAGTCGAAGGGAAGAACATCTTTGATCTAAAAGATGATGAATTGACGATTTTTCGTCGCCGCAAGATCGGATTTATTTTTCAAAACTATAACTTAGTACCGATATTGAATGTATTTGAGAATATCGTTTTGCCCATTGAACTAGATGGGAATAAGGTAGATCAAGATTTTGTTGGACAAATTGTGACAACGCTAGGACTAGAGAGCAAGCTGTATAGCCTGCCTAATAACCTTTCCGGTGGACAGCAGCAACGGGTAGCCATTGCGAGAGCCCTTGCCACTAAACCAGCAATCATTCTGGCTGATGAACCTACAGGTAATTTGGACAGCAAGACAAGTATGGATGTGCTGGGATTACTTAAGGTAACAAGTAAGCAATTCAATCAAACGATCGTCATGATTACTCATAACGAAGAGATCGCTCAATTGGCGGACCGTGTGATTCGCATCGAGGACGGCAAAATTGTAGGTGGTGAGTAACATGATGAAGGTTTCCAATCGGAAGATTGTATCTCGGCTTGCCTTTGCCAGCTTTAAAGCTAACAAGACTAGAAATCTGATGGCGATTATTGCGATTTCATTAACTACTGTTTTATTTACCACGCTGTTTACGATCGGTATAGGGATGGGAGAGAGCTTTCAGAACCAAACGATGCGACAAAGTGGGGGTAGTGCTCATGGGGCACTTAAGTACATTACAGAAGAGCAGTTCAACGCGATCAAAGATCATCCGCTGATTAAAGAAATTGGTTATAACAAATTCATTACGTATGCTGATAATCCAGAGTTCTTGAAGCGTCCCGTGGAGATGCGGTATGAGGATGAAGCGGATACTAAGCTACGATTCACTGCACCAACGACAGGGCGTATACCACAGCAAGAAGATGAGATTATTACAGACAGCATGACCTTGGATCTGCTCGGAATTCCTCATCTGGTAGGTGAGAAAGTAACGCTGTCCTATACGATTAAAGAAAAGATTTACCATAAGGATTTCGTGTTAAGCGGTTTTTGGGAAAGTGACACAGCTTCCCAAAATGTGGGAACTGCGGTAGTGTCCAAAGCATTTGTAGATACGGTTTTGGCTGATATACCGCTCACCTATAAAACGGATTATGATATGACAGGTACAATCAGTGCAGATATTCTGTTCAGCAATAGCCGAAATATCCAGCAGAAGCTTGAACAAGTAGTTACAGAAAGCGGCTATACCTATCGTTCAGACGATAGTGTAGGTCCCGCGAGCTCCACCGATATTGAGGGTAATCCGAACTGGGCATATCTATCATCAAGTTTTAATTTCGATCCATCAACCCTCATATCTGCCGCTGCAGCAGCGATACTGATTATTATCACAGGATATTTGATCATTTTTAATATCTTTCAAATCTCCGTCATTAAGGATATTAAATTTTATGGATTGCTGAAAACGATTGGAACAACGTCTAAACAGATTAAAAGCATGCTTACTAAGCAAGCACTACTGCTTTCTGTAATCGGTATTCCCTTTGGATTAGTAATTGGATTCGTCATAGGTAAAGCTTGTTTACCAATGATTGTAGGAGTCAGTGAAATTGGGGCCACAGTAGCCGAAGTGTCTCTGAATCCAATTATATTTATTGGAGCGGCATTATTTGCGCTAATCACTATATTTATTAGTACTCGTAAGCCTGGCAAGATAGCAGGTAGTGTTTCCCCTGTGGAGGCGGTACGTTACAGTGAGGTTACCGATCATATCCATAAAACCAGTAAGAAGGGTACCGATGGTGGTAAACTGCATAAAATGGCACGCTCTAATCTCAGCCGCAACAAAAAGCGTACGCTGTTAGTAGTATTGTCACTCTCGCTTAGTCTAGTAGTGCTTAATACTGTATTTACGCTCTCCAAGGGAATGGATATGGATAAGTATCTTTCGAAATTCGCAGATACGGACTTCCTGATCGGTCATGCCAATTATTTTAATCTGAATATGTTTCGTTCTGAAGAAGATGAGTTATCTGAAAGCTTTATTCATGCCGTAAAGTCTCAGCCAGGATTCGAAGAGGGCGGTAAATTATATTACAATTTGAGTGATAGTAAGATTCACTATACTGGCGATAATCGAATCGCTTATACCGGTCATAGTCTTCTTCTTCCTGAAGGCGATGATCAACAGCTTGATTTATATGGGTTAGAGGATTTGCCTTTCTCAAGGCTTGACATTGTGGAAGGAGAACTGGATTTAGACAAGCTTGCGACGGGAAAATATATCATTGAAGGATTACCTGCTGATGATCATGATAATGTTCAATGGGATGTCGACCGCTACAAAATTGGGGAGAAGGTACAGATCACTGTAGATGGTCAAATGTATGAATATGAAGTTCTAGCGAAAGCAAAAACAGACTATTATACGAATACCAATCGCAGGGGAAGCAGCTTTACGATGTACCTGCCTGCAGATGAATTTACTAAGATTGTTGAACGGCCTATAGTTATGACTTATGCATTTAACGTTGAGAAAAACTATGAGCAAGCTATGGATACCTTTCTGAAGAGTTATACGAAAGATACTGAGCCTCTTATGAATTATGACTCTAAGCTGACCTTACTAGATAGCTTTAAAGGACTACAAAGCATGCTTATCAATGTCGGTGGAATGTTATGCCTGATCATTGGTTTGATAGGTATTTTGAATTTCATTAATTCCATGCTGACTAGCCTACTATCCCGTCGACAAGAGTTTGCGATTATGCAAAGTATAGGTATGACGGATAAACAATTACGTAAGATGGTAGTTTTTGAAGGACTATATTATGCAGCTGCGACGATCATTGTTTCGCTTGTTCTCGGTATACTCTTTTCCTATGGAGTTATTGGAGGTATGGTCGGGAACTTGTGGTTCTTCAGTTATAAGTTCACCATTATCCCTTTACTGATGGCATATCCTGCGCTACTTGTCCTGTCTGTTATTATTCCGTATGTTGCCTTTCGGAGTATAAGTAAGCAAAGTGTTGTGGAACGATTAAGAGATACAGTTTAAGCTTGAACAAAAGGGAACAGATTGGGCGAAAGGTCCAAGTCTGTTCCCTTTTTTTTATCAGTGTGACTATTTATAAACGATACATCCTCTTTGCTCTAATTGCTCTACAATGTCTGTTCCCCTCAAGCTGTGATTCCATCTGAGATCCAGCTTCTCTAATCGATCCAGCTGTAGCAGGGAATCTGGAATCTCCTGCAGATGATTATCTCTTAGGTCAAGCTCTATGAGGCTGCTTAGTTGACCTATTTCCTCAGGCAGCTGATTCAGTTTATTTTTTCTAAGGTTCAGTCTTCTTAGCTTGCTTAGTTTACCAATGGATAAAGGCAGCGCAGCAATTCGATTATCACTTAAATCAAGAATCCGAAGCTCTTCTATAGCACCCAAATGCTCGGGTAAAACGGTCAGTTGATTGCCATACAGATGGAGCTCTCTTAACCCTTTTATTTGTGTGATCGAATCAGGTAGACCTTCTAGCTGATTGTAATATAGCCGCAATTCAATTAGACTGCTCATTTCGCCTATACGGACAGGCAATTGCTTGAGGTGATTATCTGTTACGTTCAGATACTTGAGCTTCTGGAGATTACAAAGCTGCTCCGGCAGCTGTTCGAACTGATTATTGCTTAGATATAGAAAGGAATCCAACCCTTGCAGTCCGCCAATGCTCTCCGGCAGTACTTTTAGTCGATTATGGCCTAAATCCAGCATTTGCAAGTGAACTAAACGACTGATGTTGTCGGGTAACCGTTCGATTTCATTACCCGCATAATTTAGTACTTCTAATTCATCATGAAGGAAGAGCTGATCGGGAATCTCTTTAATGTGGTTGTTGTACATGCTGAGTTCTAGTAGAGGATTACTCTCAAAAATGATCTCTGGCGTTTCGGTAAGTCCTTTTCCGTCAAAATTATATCTCATGAATGGATCTCCTTTATAATTCGTATTGGCATCAAGCCTATGTGACAACGTTACGATAGAATATAACAGGATGATGATTTATTATCAGTATGTTGGCATACAAAACTATGGAATGTTTTTTGATATTCAACATCAGCAGATCACCGTGTTAGACCCGGCGTATTTACTGGAGTATACGGATTTTGATTGTGACTAGTAGTTCCGGGATCTTTTTCAGAGAATCGTTAATTAGAGGGGTTACCAATATGGCTTGTAATCATTGTGCAGTAAGAGAGCTGGATTTTCAAATCAAGGTTCATGGTGAGCTTAATCTTAGGATTTTACCTGAGGTTATTCATCACTTGAGTAGAAGTAATACGATACATAAGGTAGAAGAAAATGTGATTACAATTAAGGAGGCTGGGGTGCGGGATTTTCTAGATTTCTGTAATGACCATATGGAGTCGGAGCAGTTTGAATTCCGTATAGATGACCAAACATGGAGACCTCTATCCGAATTACCCACTGTACTTGATATGGAGTGGATTGATGAGGTTATAACTAAGGGCTTAGTTACTTGTCACTTCCAACCGATTGTGAACGTACGGGAAGAGATTTTTGCATACGAGCTCCTATCCAGATTTAAAAAAGAAGATGGGTCCCTTATCTATCCTAATGAGATTTTTGCGGCGGCACGGAATCGTGGGCGTTTATATGCTTTAGACCGGTTATGTAGAATGACTGCTGTAAAATATGCTGCACCCTTAAATAAAAAAACGTTTATTAATTTTATCCCAACGTCGATCTACGCGCCAGAGTTCTGCTTAAGATCAACCGTTGAACTGGCCAATCAATTAGGCGTCGATCCCTCTCTTTTTGTCTTTGAAGTTGTTGAGACGGAGAAAGTGGATGATCTCGCTCATTTGAAAGCTATTTTGACATATTACAAGGATCGGGGATTTGAATACGCTTTAGATGATGTTGGCGAGGGCTTCAGCACGATCGAGATGTTATTGGAGCTTAAACCCCATTACATGAAGCTGGATATGAAATATGTTCAGGGTGTGTACAGCGATCTGAACAAACAGAAAATAGCTAAACAATTTTTAGAAAAAGCTTTAGAAATCCAATCCGTTCCTTTAGCAGAAGGTGTGGAGTTTAGAGAGGACTTTGAATGGCTTAAGCAGAGTGGTTATCAGTTGTTTCAGGGATATTTATTTGGAAAGCCTGATCCTATTCCCAAACAGTGATACTAATGAGTATAACTCCGTCTAGAGGATGAGATGAATTTCAGGTCAGAGTCTGAGTACAGCCAACCCCCGGGGTTGTATAATTAAGGTAATTGAGAAAGGGGACGGGATGGATATGAAATGGCATAAGTACATCACACACTGGGCGGATTCTAGAGGGTTAGGTGGACGAGAAATTGATTATCAATGGCCGTCTCCATCATTTCCGGTGGTAAGTATTCGCAGCAATTTGGGTCGCTACTCAGGTCAGGGGTATGGTCACGGAAGCAAGCCACAAGTGAAGACAGCTGTTGGATTAATTGCTATTGGAGATGTAGCTGTAGGCTTGATTTCCATAGGTGCGATAAGCGTAGGGGTTCTATCCGTGGGTGCAATATCACTAGGAATGTGGTTAGCCCTTGGAGCGATAGCAATTAGCTGGCTTGGCTTCGCAGCTGGAGCGATTGCCATTGCAGGAGTGGCTGTAGGCGCGATCGCGATAGCCGAAAAAGCGTTGGGAGCTGTCGCCATAGGTGATACGGCATTTGGGGCGGTAGCCATAGGACGGATTGCTGGGGGAGCAGTAGCTGTTGGCCAATGGGCATATGGCCTAATCGCAGTTGGCGAGCATGGCTTCGGGTTAATTCCCATCACGGGCGATGTGTGGAATTGGTTCCGGCGTTTGTTTGGTGCGGGGAGTTAAGTAGACCTCCAGTCCTAAAGTGTCCTTTCTCTTCCGGGATACTCGATAAAGAATATCTATCACGATAGAAAAAGTAATTGCAATTACCTATTCGGATTTCATACCAATTAATCATGCGATCAGATGTAGCGTTATGTTACTCTTTGTAATGTATTCGAAACTTCATAGGCAAACCTATGGAAATGTAGGGACGCAAAGCTATAGGGACTAAGGTTATCATAACTATTGTCAGCCAGCTGCCAAAGAGTGTATTACGCTTTTTGTTAAAGTTTAATAAAAATTAAGTCTTAGTTTTTATGCGACTTTATACGCAATCAAGCTACTCTTTTGGGGTAGTTTTTTTTGTGCCTATTTTTAGGCACGGAAGAGATTCATATTACATCTGGGGGGTAGAAAAGATGAAAAAAATGATTGCGATCGCTACATCGGCAGCCATGTTAGCTAGTTTTTCGAGTGAGGCAGGTTATGCTTTAGCAAGTGATGTAAGCAAGGTAAGTGTAGTGAACACTGTAGTACAAAGCAAGGCTGACCTATTCAGCAATGCGTCAGTTATTCCGTTTGATCTGTACGGCAAGGCTATCCTAGGCGCTTATAATGATGTTTTTAGAATGAATCCTGCGAATATTAAATCCATTACCAATAACGGTGGCAACTACTCAGGTTCACCTATAGCTAAGGCTATGGATGGCGATATGAGTACGCATTGGGAAACGGGCAAACCGAACAGTTCAACGTTTACGAATGAGGTTGTCTTTGTTTTCAATGAGTCCACTGAATTAAATAGAATCGTATACGCTGCAAGACAATCCAGTGCAAAGGGGAAGGGGTTTGCTCAGGAATTTGATATTTATGGCTCAACTACGGATGCAGGCGATTATACGCTAGTATCCTCTGGAGAATATAAAGGCGGAGCAGGTGACGTAGTAGAGATTCAGTTTGCACCTACAGCCTTCAAGAGACTTAAATTTGTCTTCAAAAAAGCTAACCAAGATTGGGCGAGTGCAGCTGAGTTTTCTTTTTACAAAGAAGATACCGTATCCGCTAAAATGAAAAATTTATTTACAGATGATACCTTGAGTCAAGTTAGCACAGCATTTAATACGGTGGAGAAATTAACGGCTTTAGAACAAGAAGTACAGACACATCCACTGTACGCGCAGTTTCAAGCAGATATAGAGAATGCAAAAGTACTTCTGGAGAATCATCAAATAGAGGCAACAGCAGCTAAGGTTTCGAAGCTAAAAGGCTATGGTACAGCATACGAAAATGCCTATAGCGAAGCTTATAGAATGCCCAACTCTAATGTATCAAAAGTAACGGTGAACGGTGGAAGCTATCCAGGTACGAAACCGGAATACATGCTCGATGACCAGCCGAATACACACTGGGAAACGAACAAAAACAATGATGACAGCTTCACGAATGAAGTCGTGTTTGAATTAGCGCAAGCGAAAATACTAGATAGAGTGGCTTTCCTGGCTAGAGATAACCGCAAAGGCTTCCCAGAGGCTTTTGAAATTTATGCATCAGAAACAAGTAAGGGAGAGACCTTCCAACTCGTATCTAGCGGAACCGCGACTAGTACGAATGACTTTCTGGAGTTTAAATTCGAACCTACAAAGTTTAAAAGATTGAAATTCAAGTTCACAAAAGCCAATATCAACAGACCCTTTGCAGCTGAATTTAGATTTTATACAGAGGATAAAGTAAGTGAAGCTGTAAATGGTATTTTCACAGATGGCACGATGAGTGCGGTTGTTCCTGCTTATAATAGCGTCGAAGCAATCAACGAATTAGAAGAAGCGGCAAAAGTACATCCGCTCTATCCAATCCTGAAAGATTCTTTGGATTTAGCTAAGAAGCTAGTGAATGGTGAAGTTCAAACTGAAGGCACCATCATTGAGGCGGAACAACGTGGAGATATGAAAAAGCATGCGCAGGAAAACCTGAGAATTGGTTTCGGGACGAACAACCAGCCTACAGGTCTCGTTGCAATGCCTGGAGATACAATCAACGTTTATGTGGACGCAGCTTCGAGCGATAAACTACCTTCTTTAGTCTTTTCTCAACAAGAGGCGGCTTGGAATGTTTGGGCTAGAGGTGTGCAATTGCGTCCAGGTAAGAATATTATAACCGTTCCTGAATTTGCTACGAATAGTTATTATGCACATGAAGTGACTAAAGGCGGTACAGTGTATATCGTCAATCCATATACAGCAGAGGAACAAGGTAAAGCACCTATGATCCGGTTCGAGGGGCTTACCAAGATCCCTATGATGACCAAGACTACAGATCCTGAACAATTTAAAGCCTTCTTAACCACCTATAAACAAAAATTAGATGAAGATAAGGCAGCGCATCCGAATGTTCAAGATCGCGAGCTCATCGATGTGGTGGAAATGGTCAGCGATCATGTTATTTTCACAGGAACTGCGACAGAAGCTTATAACAAGTTTATTACGCAAGAAAATGATCCGCTGGGTACCGTAACCGGCTATGATACTTGGATGAAGACGATCTTTGACTTCTATGGCTTGGATGGCAGTAGTGTGATTCATGATGCGAAGCTAATTCGTGAGAACATCCGATTGATGCAGCCTTATGGTGCGATGTATGCAGCGGGAGATCATACAGGGATACAAATTGGGACCGTAGGGACGATGTTAGGTGATTTTAACAAAGTCTATCCAGGATGGGGATTGAATCATGAAATAGGGCATCGCTTGACTATGGGTGAACGAGAATATGGTGAAGTAACCAATAATATGGTGTCTATGCTGATGTCAGTCTATGCGGACTCGATGGATACTCGTATTCCTTTTGAAAGTGATATTTATAAATATGTAATCGAAGAAAATAAAGTGGTTATGAATCAGCAGGGCTTATTTGCACAGCTCGGTGCCTATTGGCAGTTAGAATTAGCGCATCCGGGTTACTGGACAGAACTGACCAAGCTGTACCGCGAGCGGAAGGTCTCCCTTCCGAACGGCGACAATTCCAAGCAGCAGTATTTGGTGGAGTTCTCCTCTGAAGTGCTGGGGTTAGACCTAAGTAGCTATTTTGCCAGACATGGCTTCACTGTGAATCCTGAAACGAAAGAGAAGTTAGCTAAATACCCAGCACCGAAAAAGCTCTGGTATTTAAACAATTCAGTGGTTCATTATGAGGGAACAGGAATAGCAGATAAGAATGTTGCGATAAAGGTTAATATCACGCCTAACACTACTGCTAAATCGAACACATTAAGCTTCAGTATAGATAAGGATCTTAAGAAAGATTTCTTAGGTTATGAGGTGTATAGAGACGATAAGTTAGTAGGGTTTACTGGGACTGACCAGTTCGTGGACACGAATGTAGATAGCAGCATCAATTATACGTACAAGATCGTTGGTTATGATAAGAAGCTGAACCCACTGAAGCCGGTACAGGTTAAAGCCTTCAAGCCAGCGCTGTCTGTTGAAGATCAAATTACGTTAAAGCTTAATCAAACTTTTGATCCAATGAACTATGTAAAAGCGACTAACTACCAAGGGAACGATATTACTGCTAATGTCACCCTGAAAGCAAATACCGTTGATGTAACGCAAAAAGGCGACTACGAAGTGGTATATGAAGTGAAGAACGAAGGGGTTACAGAAACCAAAACTACACTGATTACGGTAACGAGTGACTATGCTTATCTTTCGGATCTTACTGCCAAGTCAGTCGTTGTTGGTTGGGGTGAATTAAAGAAAGACAAAGCCGTTTCTGGTGGAATCATCACCCTTGTTCGACAAGGGTTAGCTGCGACCTATACCAAGGGAATCGGTGTACATGCGAACTCTGAAGTTGTTTATGATATTGAGGGTAAAGGTTATGACTTCTTTGAAAGCTACATCGGGATCGATCAAGCGATGAAAGGAAAGCCATCCTCTGCAACCTTTGAAGTGTATGTAGATGGAGAGAAGAAATTCACGAGCGATGTTTTCCGGGCAGGGACAGAGCATGAATTTGTGAAAATACCTGTGACAGGCGCGCGAGAAGTGAAGCTGGTTACCACAGATGCTACAGACGGCAATGCTTCAGATCATACGGTATGGGCGGATGCGAAGTTTACGAATACTTCAAGCAAGCCTACTATCACAGTGCCTGAAGAGACAACGTTTATTGAGCTGAACAGTGACTTTGATGTTTTGACCGGTGTTACAGCCGTTGATAAGGAAGATGGTAACTTGATTGGAGCCGTTGAGGTAAGTCCGAATGGTTTCACTTCAAGCAAAACAGGCACTTACAACGTCGAACTGTCAGTTACAGACCGGGATGGGAATACAGCTGTGCAGACCAGAACAATCGTTGTGTATAGCGCTAGTAAATACTTGAGTGATACAGCTTGGCAGTCGGCAAGAACGGATTATAATGTTGTTCGTAAGGATAAGGCAAGTTCTAACAATCCGATTAAACTACTTGTAAATGGCGTAACCAAAGAGTTCGCTAAGGGTTTAGGAACGCATGCTAACTCTGAGATTGTATATAATCTAGCGGGCGCAAACTATGAATATTTTGAAACGTTTGTAGGGGTTGATAGAAATATCCCGGAGCAAAACAACTCTAGTGTGATCTTCAAAATTTTCGCCGACGGGGTAGAAGTGTATAACAGCGGACTGATGAAATTTGGCACGGAAGCCAAACTAGCTCGAATCCCTGTGAAGGGTGTAAGTGAATTGAAATTGGTATTAGACAATGCAGGCAACGGAAATGCATCAGATCACGGTGATTTCGCGGATGCGAAGTTTATAATTCTGAACAGTACCCCGGAGCTTACCATAGCTAAATCAGTATCTACCAAAGTGGGCCAAGCAATAGCAGTAGGTGCAGACTATTCGGCAACAGATTCAGAAGATGGTGACTTGACGGCACAAGTAAGGGTTACGGGTGAAGATCAAGTTAAATTTAACAGAGCTGGAAAGTATCCGATCACGTACACTGTAACCGATAGTGATGGGAATATGACGACAAAGACTAGAACCATTGCCGTGGTCGATATGACAGACTTTACGTATCTAACGGATTACGACTGGAATTCTACTCAGAACAGCTATACTGCGCCTTTGAAGGATAAATCTATTAGTGCCAATACGCTGAGATTAACCGATGAGAGCAATCAAGTAGTGTCCTACGAGAGAGGGATTGGAGCACACTCTAACTCGACGATTGTATACGATCTAAGCGATAAGAACGCGGACTACTTCACTTCCTATGTGGGTGTAGATCGACAAATGTATGGTACGGTCGGTTCGGTGAGCTTTGAAGTGTTTGTCGATGGAGAGAAGAAATTCGATAGTGGGGTTATGGGCTCCAGAGATCCGCAGAAGTTCATCGAATTGGATATTAACGGAGCTAAAGAGCTGAAATTAGTCGTTACAGACGGCGGAAATGGCAACGGATCTGACCATGCTACATGGGGAGGAACCAAACTACATTTTGCGAATGGAGATCACCTATTCACTGGAGATCTGGAGCAAGCCATTGCAGCGGCAAAAGCAATTTCTCTAGAAGGCTTCACGGCTGAGAGTATTGCGGCATTTACGGCAAGCCTTTCGAGTGCAGAAGCGGCTTTGACTAATCCTTCTGTCACACAAAGTGAAATAGATGCAGCCTCGGCAGCGTTACAACAAGCAATAGAAGGTCTGACCGAAATAGACCTTACGCAAGTCATTACCATTGCGGACAAATATATAAGTGCTTCGATCAAGACTACGTTAGGCGTAACTGGAGAACTAACGCTAGGGGATATGTATAACCTTACAACGTTAACGAGCGAGACAGGAAGAGCTAGATCCTTGGAAGGTCTACAGTATGCTAAGAACCTAGAGACACTTGATATTACTGGAAATGAAATCACTGACTTCTCCCCATTACAAGGGTTAACTAAACTAACGAGCTTATTGGCTGACCCTCAAGTGGTAGAGGTGGGAGGATTAAAGGGACCTGTGGTTGAATGGACCAATCCGGTGAAAGGGCTTGATGGCAGTAAAGTGATCCCTAGTTCGGCAGGGGTCAGAAACACTGGAACATCTAAAGAAATCATGTTTGATATGAATGAATGGGCAGCTAATCCTGATGTGTTCACTATAGACCTATCGAACGAGGAGAAGGGAACTTACATGCTGGGGTTAACTTACCAAGTCGCAGGTAATCTCGTACAATTAATTTCTTTTATTGATAACAATTAAATCCCATAGGCAGAAGAAAACAGGCGAATTGTGGTGTATTCAACCATGATTCGCCTGTTTTTATATTGGGCTTACGTAATATGAGACTCGTATTATGTAAAAAACATCCATTTTGTAATATGACAGAAGTGATGACAACGCTCACTATAACCAGACAAGTCTATTAATTATAATGAATCAGATGGTTCAACTCTTCCAGCCTACGAATGTTCAGCATGAGTAATCGTGTAGACGTATCTATAACGAAAATGTGACAAGCTATAATTCGATGATAAGTACTTTTCCTAATTTTTTATTTGCAGGGGCTATTGGATTTAAGTCGGAATTCCTGCTCAAGATGGAAGGGGCCAAACGGGCAGACGTTAATTGGACGATATCCTAAGTGGACTTGATATAGAGAATTAAGATTGCCATGAGATTTAGAGGGAGGCTTTTCTATGAAAATCGTTATTGTGGATGATCATCCTTTAGTTAGAAGAGGGCTGGCATCTGTCATTTCAATGCAGCCAGGTGTGCAATTCGCTGGTGAAGCTACGAATGGTCAAGAAGCATTTGATGTGATTGAAGCGACAAATCCAGATATTGTTCTCATTGATCTTAAGCTTGTTAATGAATCGGGCTTGGATATCATTAAGACAGCACGTGCTCGCGGCATGGTTAGTAAGTTCATTCTGTTGACTTCCTCTGCGAGCAGGGAGGATTTTTTGAGGGCTGAAGAAGTACTAGTAGATGGATATGTCCTAAAAGAGGCACTGCCGGAGGAGTTACTCTTTGCTATCCATTTGGTGCATAAAGGGAGAAAGTACTATGATCCTGGTCTAATGGAAGAAAAGATGCGTATTAGCGGCAGCAGTCCGACGGATGAATTAACACCGAAAGAGAAGGAAGTACTGATTGAACTTGGACAAGGTGCTTGCAACAGAACGATTGCTACACGTCTATATATCAGTGAATTTACGGTGAAGAAGCATGTCAGCCAGATTTTAGCGAAGCTGCGGGTTAATGATCGGACACAGGCAGCATTGTACGCAAACGCGATAGGGCTAACGAAATATGAAATGTGTTATGAGTAAAAATATAACATTAGCATTAAATACGAGGAGGTGTCTCAGTAGCAGTTCATAGCTCTTGGGACACCTCCTGAATTTTTCTTTTTTGTATGCAATGTATTTAGGAAGCGGCTATTTTTTGGCGGATTTGGGCAATCGCTTCTCTTGTTACCACTTCTCCGGCGGCTATGTAGTCGTCCGCATCCTTAAAGCTGATTTGATTGAAGCCAAGATCGGGACGCAAGATTACATCCGCTAATTGCAGCTCTTCCTTTATCAGCTTTGCGCTCATGATGTCAATCGTATTCATTAAGGAATCTATTAGATGTCTGGCTGCTCCCTTCGTGAAGGATTCAGGGCAAACGTTAACTGCTATTACAATATCAGCTCCCATGCTCCTTACTAGCGCAGCTGGCACAGGATGAACAATGGCTCCATCGGCTAAGTGCTTTCCTTGATAGTTGACAGGTCGCATGGCTACGGGAACGGCTGTACTTGCGGCAATGGTATGTGCAAGCGAACCCGTCCTCATGATATGAGCCTCACCGGTGGAGACGTCTGAAGCTATCGCGCCAAAGGGTATAGGCAGATCCTCAATTAGACGCTTACCGACATGCTTTTCGATAAAGCTGATAATGGGCGCGTTATGAACAAGGGACCGCATAGGGAAGGTTGGACGCACCAGTTGTCCCCAACTGATCGTAGAAAGAACCTTCATACATTCTTTTACGGACATTCCGGCTGCATAGGCTCCTCCGACCATAGATCCAACGCTTGTTCCTGCGATCATGTCTATGGGAATGCCCTCCTGCTCCAGAATGTTTAACACCCCAAGGTGAGCCATGCCTCTAGCTGCGCCGCTTCCTAACGCCAGACCAATAACTGGGCGGTCTCCTACTTTACGGACTCGGCCGAAGCGGAGATGGTGACTGTAGATCATACGTCCTTCGCTACGAATATAGGCTTCTCTCACGATATTTCGTAATTCCTCTACATTATTGTCTAGGTAAGGGAACAGGGACAGCATGCTCAGGGCATCTTGAGAGAGGATTTCTTGCGCATTGCCCGCTCCTTCTTTTTCTAGAAAGTATTGCGCAAGCAGCGGTATATCTTCAGTTCGCTCACGAAGAGGAGGCACAGGCAAGACCGCTAAGTGGGAAACAATCTTCAAGGGACAAGTGCTAGTCAGGATGATTCGAATCTGTGCAGCTGCCTCCAGCAGCTGTAGTAGCTTCTCAGAAGGACAGGATTCTGCTTCCTCGATGACAATGGTTCCTCCTTTTGCCGCAATAACCTTGGTCTCCCAATCAACAAGGCTCATGTCTGCTACATTTAACACCAGTAGTGGGTATTGACCGTTCGTTGCTCGGTAATGAAGTGCTCTTGCTACATTTACCTTCCCTGTACCGGATTCACCTATCACGACAACATGGACCCGCTCCGTCGACAGATGTTCAATCGATCTGAGAAGTGTGCGCATTTCGGCACTTTCTCCGATCAGTTCACCATAGCGCTCTTGTTCCTCGGATTCATGAAGCTTCATGATGATCTGACTTTTCGAATGCTCCTCCAGTACACGTTCGTTGGAATTTTGGATTCTCTTGATCATGGATTCGATGATCTGGCTGCGGAACTCGCGATTTTTGTCCATTAACAGCAGCATGCCACTTCTGGATACGGATATTACATGAACGTTATCGATCGCTTCTACATGTGCACTGATGGGGTCTCCGGTAAGACAGGACATTTCCCCGAAGAACTGGCCTTTCGTGAGTATAGCCAATTCTACCTTTATTTCCGTACTAATAAATACTTGTACCTGACCGGATACCAAAATATAAACCCGCTGGCTGACCTCGCCCTTTTGCATGATAAGCTTGCCGGGTTCATAATGCTCTTCTTGCATTTCTGGAGCTAACTGCTGTAATTCTTCATCGGACAGGTGCTCAAGCATAGGGTAGTCTATGTAGGAAAGATGCAATTTGAATCCTCCTTATGTGGGGATGATTGAGTATTTTTTCCTATATTATCACAATGGAATTTTATAGATGTCATATGACAAAATAGATGACAAAGTTAATTACAACATAGGATTCTATGGCGAGATCAGATGATATAATGAGTATAATTGCTTTGCGAGATTGCTTATTCTGTCTACCTAATTGTAACTAGGGAGTGCTGTTTATGTTTGAGTTGCAAGGATACCAAACTTTAGATCTGATAGAGACTACCTCAGATATCAGGCTGTACAGACTCCTACGTCAAGAAGATGGTCTTAGGGTTATCGCCAAGACAACTACAGGTGAGTACCCAGGATCTACTATGGTTGATGCTTTTCGTCATGAGTATGACATGCTTAAGCGACTTAGTGGTCGTGGAGCAATCGAGGCATATAGCCTGGAAATCACACCGGATCGGCCAGTCCTTCTCCTAAAAGATATAGAGGGGAGTACGCTGGATCAGATACTGCGTACACCTGATTCACTGGAGCTTCCAGTGCTGCTTCGGATCGCCATCGCTGTTGCTGATTGTCTTATGCAAATTCATCGAGAAAAAATAACACTAAATGAACTGACCCCCGCTCATCTAATCGTCAATCCAATTACTTTTGAAGTGAAATTTATTGATATACGAATGTGCTCCGCTGAAAATGATACCAGTCCATTGTCACCCTTAAGCGGGCGGCCGGATGCCTTGCTTCCTTATATATCGCCAGAGCAAACGGGTCGAACTGGGTTGAACCCGGACTATCGTTCTGACTTTTATTCGCTTGGAGTCATTATGTATGAATGTTTTTCAGGCAGTCGCCCCTTTGAGCTTCATGATGTTGTTGATATTGTATATCGTCATCTTGCAGATACACCTGAGCCTTTACATCGCAGGTTTCCCACTATCCCTCTATCTGTCTCTGACATTGTTGCTAAATGCATGGAGAAGATGCCTGATGCGAGATATGCCAGCGCCTTTGGAATCAAGTCGGATCTTGAGGAATGTCTAACCCACCTACAACAATACGGATACATCGAGCCCTTCCTATTAGGAAGCTGGGATATTCCGGAACGCTGGATGGTATCGGAACGATTCTACGGAAGACATTTTGAGAAACTAAGCTTACGAGAAGCACTGAAACGAGCATCACAAGGTGCTGTAAAGACGGTCTGGCTTAGTGGTGAGAGTGGTATCGGCAAAACAACCTTTCTAAAAGAAACGCTTAGAAATTCGATTTGTTTGGATGGTTTTTTCGCCAGAGGCAAATTCGAATCTCTACATACCTCACTCCCTTATGGCATCTGGCATCAAGTTATAGAAGAATTGGTCAGTCAACTGCTGATGGAAACGAAGCTGCAGGTGGAGGTTTGGAAGCTGCGTATTTTACAGGCAGTGGACAGTTACGGGCAATTATTGATCGAACTTGTCCCTAAGCTTGAGCTCTTGATTGGTCCCCAACCTTCCGTGCCTCCGTTGCCGCCGCTGGAAGCTCAGCATCGATTTCAATTAATAATGAGCCGATTTATTCAACTCTTTCCTCATGAAGATCATCCCTTGATCTTGATATTGGACAATCTGCAATGGGCGGATGAAACATCGCTGCAATATCTTACTTCGCTTATAGAGGACACGGCCACGAGTCATCTGCTAATCGTTCTTTCCTATCGTGATCGGGAAATCACGAGGCTGCACCCACTCAGTAAGCTGGAAAAGCATTTGATAGACCGCAACGTAGTGATGAGTAGAATATCTCTACAAGCGCTTGAACTCACCGATTTAAAACAACTGCTACTGGATGTTATGCGTTACGAGGCTGCTGACTTGGACGAGTTAGCGCGGGTACTTCTGCATAAGACAGATGGGAATCCACTATTTATTAAGCAATTCCTTCAGGATTTGATTGATGATCAGCGAGTGGAATTTGACGAGGATCTTCGAAGCTGGAAATGGGACCTCCAGCGCATTACTGAATTGAATGTTCCTGATAATGCAGCAGCCTATCTTTCAAGTAAGTTACAGCAATTTCCTGATCAGACGGTGTATGCACTTAGTAGAGCTGCATTACTGGGCAGCATATTTGATGTGGGTACGCTTGCCGAAATTACGGAGATTCCGGTAGAGACATTGACCGAAGCGTTGGAAGTCGCTGTAAATGGACGTGTGCTACAACCTGTTAACGGGGAGGAATATACGCATTTTAAATTCCAGCACAACCGCATTCATCGGGCGGCCTATGCTCTTGTTCCCGAAGAGGTGCGCCCAGAGCTACATTGGAGGATTGGCATGCTATTGCTAGGCCGCAGCTCTCTTAGTGAAGGAACGATTCTATTTGAAGCGGTCCATCATTTCAATCAGGCGCTTACATGGATAGATCGCCCCGAACAGAGGCTTCAACTGGTAGAGCTGAACTTACAGGCAGGGATAAAAGCGAAGCAAACGACTGCACATGAGACAGCCTTACAATATATGCTTCAGGCAACAGCGATACTAGAGGAGCAGAGCTGGGAGGAGCATTATGGGCTAACCTTCCGGGTATTTCGTGAGAGGGCCGAGCTTGAATACTTATGTTCACATTTTGATAAGGCTAATGAATTATTTCATCTGTTAATCCATAAAGCTGCGACAAATACGGATAAGGCTTATATCTACGCGATGAAGGTTCAATTGGAAGCAAGTAATGATAATCATGAAGAGGTTATCTCCTTAGGTCGGCATACATTATCGCTATTGAAAGTGAGCCATCAATTTGATCCTAGCTATGTTCAATTGACGCTTCAATGGTTAAGATTGCGGCGCAGACTACAGAAGGTTTCACTCGAATCGCTTAATCTTTTACCGCCGATGACCGACGAGGCTCGTAGAGTCGCAATGACCACTTTAGATCATACGAGCAATGCCTGCTTCTATGTCAACCGAGATGGGTGGCTCGCTTCTTCCTTCACCATGATTGAATTGACGCTCGATTATGGGATGACTCCGGAGGCTTCCATTGGATTCATAGGCTATGCAATGTTTCAATACTATTACTTCCGTAATGATGAAGAAACATTTAAATGGGCCATGCTGGCGTGCAGCTTATCGGAACCCTATCCGAAAGTGCATATGACAACCTTAGCTGCGTTCGCAATGTGCTACGATAGCTGGCGGCATTATGATCCAACTATGCTCCGTATGTTTACCGAGAAAGCAGGTAAAGTGGGACTGGAATCAGGTGACTTATGGAAAGGCAACCAGAGTGTGCTAATCAACTGTGCCTCCCTTTTGCAATTTGGCCATCCGTTAGGCGATATCTATGATCGGTTAATTGCTCATTCCGGTGATTTGCTGCGCCATAACAACAGTCTTCACTGTAAGCAGGCTATCATAGCTGCAGCTACTCTAGTTCGATTGACAGGTTATCGCTCACTAGATGATCCATTTAACATCGCAGAGATTAGCGAACCTGATTTTGCACAGTCGGTTCATGGAGATACCTTTAATTTTATACAAGAAATGGTCTGGATACACCGATATTTGACAGGTTATGTATTTGGGGAGTACCGCGAAGCCAGTGAGGCATTAGCGAAATCAGCTGCCATTATAAAATCACGTGAAGATGGCTTAGACAGTCCTATGCAGACCGTGTATGAATGTTTAGTCTGGGCTCAGTTGTATGAGGAATATAACGCTGAAGAGCAACGTGTATACCGGGTAAAAATGCACAGTCGGCTGAAGAAAATGAAAAGGTTTGCTAAGCGTTGCCCGGAAAATTATGAGCATAAATATTTGTTGATGAAGGCTGAGCTGACTCGCCTATCGCGAGATCCACGACAAGCTGAAGCCTTGTATGAGCAGTCTATTGAGGCTGCTCGTATCAATGGCCATATTCACGATTTAGCGATGGCGGCGGAATGCTACGGCAAATATGGACTTCGTCATGGCAAATTACATCTAGCAAGAATCTATATGACTGAGGCCTACGAGGCTTATCTGCAATGGGGCGCAAAGGCTAAAGCGGTTGACATTGAGCAGCAGCATAGTCATTTGCTGCATATTAAACGGGAGCCCGGGCTCGATCGAGTCGATTCCCTTTCTGTAGTTATGTCTGCTCAAGCTTTATCGGGCGAGATGGAGATGAGTCGATTATTGGCCACGCTGATGCGGATCATGCTCCACAATGCTGGGGCCGAATATGGGGCAGTTATTTTTGATCATGATGGCAAATGGATGGTTGAAGCTTGTGGTACCTCAGAAGCTCAGCATATCGAATCTGTTCCTCTCGGGGAAGAGTCAGATCTTGTTCCGGCAGCGATTATAGCCTATGCAGCAAGAACACAGGAGCAGGTTGTATTACATGATGCGCTCAGTGAGGGGATATTTACGCGTAACGTTTACGTTAGGAAGAATAGATTGAAATCGGTACTTTGTCTTCCTATCATGAATCAGAATAAATTGGTTTGCTTGCTCTATTTGGAGAATAACCTATCCCCAGGTGTATTTACGCCAAGTAGGCTCGATGTGCTCAAGCTGCTTGGTTCACAATGCGCAATCTCAATCGCTAACGCCAAGCTGTATTCGGGAATCCAATATCTTAAAAAAAATCTAGAGGACCAAGTTGTAGAAAGAACTCGTAGTCTGGAGCGTTCGATGCGAGAAACATCTGCGGCTTTGGCCGAAGCTACCGTCTTTGAAGAACGCAATCGTATTGCCCAAGAGATTCATGATATTGTTGGGCATACACTTACATCGACGATTCTGCAGATTGAAGCTGGCAAGCGGCTGCTTCAGAAAAAAGATATAGATAGTGGTTTTCAGCGACTGGTTGAAGCACAGGATCTTGTTCGGCATAGCTTGAATGAAATCCGCGGCTCTGTCCATATGCTGAAGGAGGACAAGTATTCGGACCTCACGGTCATGTTGAAGCAACTGATACGCGATACTGAACGTAATGCGGGCGTTGTCGTCCATGCCATTATTTATGATCTGCCGGAGGCCATGTCAACAGCCTATAAAAAGGCCATCTATCATGCTTTGCAGGAGGGCCTAACGAATGGAATCAGACACGGTAAGAGTACGGAGTTTCATTTTAGTCTGGAGTCTGTCGGAGCAAATTTACAGTTTAGGCTCAAAGATCGTGGGTCAGGAGATACTCATATAGTGATGGGTTTTGGACTCAGGACGATGAAAGAACGGGTGGAGCAACTGGGAGGTAGCTTATCGATCGATTCAGAAATGAATGAGGGCTGTCTACTGGAAATCGATCTGCCAATGCGAAGGGTTGGGAATAGAAAATGAGTAAGATAAAGATTGTAATTGCCGATGATCAATTGTTGACGCGTGAAGGGCTTCGTACCATTCTGGATCTGGAGGATGATATGGTAGTGGTTGGCGCTGCCAAGAACGGGGAAGAGGCCTGCGAGATGGTGGAAGCATTCCAACCCGATCTGGTACTGCTTGATGTTCAAATGCCGATCATGAATGGGATCAGTGCACTAAAACGAATCAAGCAGATTCGTCCGGATATATTCATTCTGATTTTAACCACTTTTATAGAGACCGATTATATTGTTGAGGGTATGGCATTTGGAGCAAGCGGCTATATGCTGAAGGATATGGATGCTGATAAAATGATTTCTTCGATCCGTGATACGATATCCGGGCAATTTATTCTGCCAGCTCCGGTAGCAGCCAAATTGGCGACGAGGATGAATAGATTGACGGAGGAGTACGAACATTGGCAAAGATCCAATGTAGATCGTATGAGTCTGACAGAACGGGAAGAGGAGCTGGCGCAGCTCATTATCCGGGGACTTAACAATCGCGAAATTGCCGATACACTGCATATTGCGGAGGGGACAGCCCGTAACTATATTAGTAATCTTTATAGCAAATTAGAGGTGGTTGACCGGGCTCAAGCGATTGTGCGCCTTCAAGCTATTATGTAACCATAGTTGATGCTAACGAATTACTGTAGGGGCCAAGTAATCAAACATTGGAAAATTTCTCAGTACTCCAAATGTAACGGTTAGGATCAACATCACAGCCATAATTCCATAGCTAAGTGGTTGGATACGTTTCTTTTCAGTAATTAAGTACAACATATACAGAGGCGCTAGAATAAATAGCAACGGGTTAAATCTAAACGCCTGAACGAAGTCGAACTTTAACAAGGATAGAATAACTCTTGTGACTCCACATCCCGGACAATAAAATCCAGTCCATTCATGAAATAGACAAGGTATACCTAGATTGGTTAAAGGCATCCATACAGTGAAATACAGTAAGCCAAGGAGACTTAAGGACACACTCCAAAATAGTTTAGGGTGTGTCCTTCTATGAATCGTAAAATTATACCAATTTGTTAACATCAGATTGCACCAAAGCGTATGTGACAATACCAAAACTAAAGATTGTGAGGATCACGTACAGAGCTGAATTATCGGATACGAGATAGCCGCGTTGTCTTTGAGCTTCTGCAACATGTTTACCGATCTGGTAGGCCCAAACCAGGCTCCATATCCCGCAAGTAATCAATGTTAGAAGAAAATGCTTTCCTCCTGTGAATGTGTAGTCTCCACTTAGCTTTCCAACGTCATTCGTTAGAACAATAAACCAAAATATTCCGTATATTCCACATGTAATTAATGACAGTATAATCGAAAATGCGACACTCCTTTGACTAATCATTGTTCACTCTCCTATGTATTTATATGAAAATTTTACATTATTATCATAGACAATTGTGAAAATATATACAAGATAATATTTAGTGGTTTGTTTTTTAAGAAACGTGGAACAAGCTTACTATCTGGATATAGTGGATTCCTTCATGAATATGAAATATACTTTTAAAGATTAGCCGCAAGACAGCTAGAATTTGAACTACGATTGGAGAAAATGAAACAATGTCTAATTTACCGAACTGCCCGAAATGTAATTCTGAGTACACTTATGAAGATGGAAGTCTACTAGTCTGCCCGGAATGTGCACACGAGTGGACATTAGAATCAGAGTCTGAGAATAGTGAAGATCAAAAGGTTATCAAAGATGCCAATGGTAATGTATTAAACGACGGCGACTCAGTAACTGTAATCAAAGACCTTAAGGTAAAAGGAAGCTCATCTGTTCTGAAGATAGGTACCAAAGTCAAAAACATCCGTTTAGTGGACGGAGATCATGATATTGATTGCAAAATTGATGGGTTTGGGGCTATGAAATTAAAATCCGAATTTGTTAAAAAGATATAAAAGAAAGAATCAGCTTACCTTCGATAGAAGTAGAGCTGATTCTTTCTTTTTTTTAGGTAATATTTAAAAGCGTGTCATCTTATGATTTCAACAATTTGGTTTCGTCCTGCATTTTTGGCTTGATATAAAGCTTTGTCCACAGATTCGAATAAATCATTTAGTTGATTGGTCGGGCTTTCTGCATACTGCTCTGCAAAATTATTAATGGACAGTAGTCCCATGCTTACAGTGATGGATACAGAATGAGCAACCTCATCTACATGTACTTTATTGGCCTCTATCATGAATTTGATATGCTCTGCCCAGAGGTTTGCTTGTGTGTGGTTCGTATTTGGTAAATAGACGATAAACTCTTCCCCGCCATAGCGTGCCAGAATATCCGTCTCCCTTAGCGATTGCTTAATGACCTCTACCGTGCTGCAAATTACAACATCGCCCACTAAATGGCCGTAATTGTCATTCACCGTTTTGAAAAAGTCGATATCCAGTAGAATGATGGCAAAAGGCTGCTTCAATATCATATTTTCTATAATCTCTTGTTCTAAGTACTGCGTTAAGTAATGACGGTTATAACAACCTGTTAAGCTGTCGGTTATGGCCATCTGCTTGAGTTTTTGGTTGGTCTGAGAAAGCTCATTCTGGATTTCAATTAATGCCAGATTACGCTCTTGCAGGATCTCGTTCTGCTGATTAGTCTCAGCAATGAGGCGATGCAGCTCGCTTCTATCCTGAAAGGTGAGAATCCGTCCAACCATGATCTCGCCTACGACAATGGGTTCCGCTGTAATATTGATGTACGCTTGGAGCGAGGTGTAGAATACTTCAACTTCGCTTCTCTCCATGGGCTGTTTAAGATATGTATGTTGAAACAATCGGAAAGCGCTGGCAGTCTGCTCCAGGGGGGTTAGCGCCGATAAGTCGAAGCGATCACCGATCTGTAGGTTGATTTTTGGCAAAAGCGATCGATTGATCTCTACCACAGTCTCGTTATCATCCAGTACAAGAATACCTAGTGTGAGTGTGTCAATGATATCCTGATGAGCGATGGTTACGAGATCAAATATTTTATCGCGATGGATGGCAATGACGAAAAAGATGGCAGAGATTAGTATCCCCAGAGAGGTCATCCCCGGAATCACCGGCTGAGATTTAAACAGTACCACATTAAGAAAGACATCCAGTAATACAAATACAGTCAGCACCAGCACACCTTTGAGTACATGAGTAACCTGTTTTTTGATCCGCTGTGTGGCGTTCGATATAAGCGCTGAATAGATGATATACAGAGAAATAATAATAGTGCAGATCAAGAAGAGAATAAACAGCCAAAAAAGCGGACCATAAGATCTTTCAACATATCCACCATGCATTGGCAGTACAAAGCTTTGCTTTGGATTGACGATCACTCCAATTAAGATCAATGCTGCGACAATGTATAGGATCAGCGTTTTCTTTTTTCGGAGGAGATATGATTTTCCAGTGAGAAATATCGTAAAAAGAAGCCATCCAATCGTTAACAGTATCGAGTCAATAAAAGCTAGCTTCACATAAAACAATTGAACATCGGGATCCGCTGTAGTTTTGAGAGCAAATTGACAGAAGGGCCATAACATCATCGTGAAATGGAAAGTCAAGTAAACCTTATGTAAGTTAGTGATTGTTACAGTAACAAATATGTAGATGAATAGAACGAAAAGAACGAAGAATAATGATAAGTCAATCCATGTCATGACATTCAATTCGGTAACACCTTCTTATATAAAAAAATAGGTTCATCTTTATTCATTTAAGCTCGAAACCTTCTCCCACTCGGTTAGCAGCTCTTTTACGCTCTGTGCGGACTGTGGCTTACTGAACAAGTAACCTTGAATTTTATCGCAGCCTTGCTCCTGCAGGTAATCGAGTTGTACAGTTCGCTCCACACCTTCTGCAATAACACACATATTCATGCGTTTACCAATCATAATAATTTGTTCGACAAGAACGGCTTGATGTGTCCCTGTTCGAATGGAATCAATGAAGGACTTGTCTATTTTTAAAGTCGAGATCGGCATATGAGTAAGATAGCTTAAGGAGGAATAACCGGTACCAAAGTCATCCAAGGCAATTTTGATGTTGTGAGCTCTGAGTTCAGTCAGTTTACTACTCACATATTCGTAAGATTCAACCAGAACACTCTCTGTAATCTCTAGCTCTAAGTATTCAGGATCTAGTCCGGAGGCTTGCAAGGTGTCTAGAACTAACTCATTGAAGTCGCTTTGCAGTAGCTGCAGCATTGAAATATTAACAGACATCGTCAGATGTGATAATCCTTGCTCATGAAGACTTTTTAAAAAGGCACAGGCTGTTCTGAGCACCCACGCCCCGAGAGGAATAATGAGGTGGGAATCTTCTGCTATTTTGATAAACTTATCCGGAGGGACCATGCCTAGTATGGGGTTGTTCCAGCGCATAAGAGCCTCTAGTCCCGTCACTCTGTTCTGAGTCAGATCAATCTGGGGTTGATAGAATACCTCTAGCTCATTTTTCTCTAAAGCATTATACAACTGCTTCTCAATGTTCATTCGCTCAGTAAAGGTATCATTGAGCGGTTGATCAAAGACAATAATTTGACCCTTGCCAGCGTCTTTGGCTTTATACATAGCGATGTCTGCGCATTTAAGGAGTTCCATAATATTACTTCCATGTTCGGGGTGAGCACTGATTCCGATGCTTAGGCTAACATGTAGCAGACTGTCATCCATCTCAATCGCATCTTTAAAACCGGCAATAATGTGAGAGGCTACACTAGTTATACACTGACTGTTCTCAATAGAATATAAAAGAACGATGAACTCATCCCCGGCGAAACGATACACTTCCCCACTACTCCCAACCAGGGACACCAATCTCTCACTAACCTTAACAATTAGGCGGTCACCAAATTCATGGCCCATCGTATCATTTACATATTTGAAGTAATCAATGTCGATGAACATTAAGGCTGCAATGTTATTCAGTTCCAAAATGTGAGGCCCATTCTCATAAAAAGCTAATTTGTTGGGCAAGCCGGTTAATAGATCATGATACGCCAGGTAATGCATCCTTTCTTCATTCATGGCTAGCTTCTCTTGATTCTCAATGAGCTGATCATATTGCTGTCTGAGTTCTTCTTCCGTAGCTGTGATTTCCTCATAGGCGGCCTCTAGATTTTCGTGGGCACTCACCCTATCCCTATAGGCAAGATCCAGTTTCTTCTCGATCCTTTTAATCCGTTTCAGAGTACCTAGAATTAATGCAAAGATAAGTAAAGCTGTTATGAGGATAAAGAACCAGCCTTTAATTATATTAATAAGTCTTATCCACTCCGGATCTCGCGTAAAAGTGGAAACGGCCTTATCTGTTAAAGGGATCCATAAGCACCCAACAATAAAATATATTACGGCGATTTTTAAGGAGCCCCGAACAGGATTGAAGGTTTGTTTGGATATGGAATTTTTGTGTTTATTTCTTTGAAGCATATGTCCCTCCTATATCAAGCATGAGATGCATGAGAGCTACTTGTTTTAGATCATTTCAACATATTTCATCAAAATCCTCTATTTGTCAGTGATGTTCTGCAAATTTTAAAAATGAGTTTTTGGACAAGCTGGAGCTAGGCATTAATGCCTAGCTATGCTTGAACTTAACTTATGTTATAATCAAACAAACAACTATAAGAGAAAATTATAGTTAAGGGGGAATCGTAAGTGGAAATAGGTATCAGTACGTTCGTAGAAACAACACCGGATGTTCAATCGGGGGAGTTAATAAGTCATGCACAGCGATTGCGCGAGGTAGTAGAGGAGATTGTTCTTGCAGATAAGGTGGGCTTAGATATATTCGGTGTGGGTGAGCATCATCGAAAGGATTATGCCGCATCTTCTCCAGCAGTTTTGCTGGCTGCGGCTGCCTCACAGACGACACGAATTCGGCTGACCAGTGCGGTAACCGTGCTGTCCTCTGCTGATCCAGTACGTGTATTTCAGGATTTTGCAACACTTGATGGAATCTCAAATGGACGGGCAGAAATCATGGCAGGCCGGGGTTCTTTTATCGAATCTTTCCCGCTCTTTGGATACGATTTAAATGACTACGATGAGTTATTCGATGAGAAGCTGGACCTGTTGTTAAAAATAACGGCATCCGAAAAAGTAACCTGGAGTGGAAATCACCGACCAGCCATTAATAATTTGGGGATTTATCCGCGCCCCGTTCAGAATCCTTTGCCCGTATGGATTGGCAGTGGAGGCAATACGGAATCTGTGATTCGTGCTGGCCTGCTCGGGCTACCACTTGTGCTCGCGATTATTGGCGGAAGTCCGTTGCAATTTGCTCCACTGGTGAAGCTCTATAAGAAAGCGGCGGCCCAAGCAGGACATGATGTGTCGAAGCTTCCGGTTGCCTCACACTCGCACGGCTTTATTGCAGAGGATAATCAGCTTGCGGCCGATATGTTCTTCCCCTCTACGCAGGCTAGTATGAATGTGATTGGTCGTGAGCGTGGCTGGGGTCATTATAGTCGTGCGAGCTTTGATGCGGCACGTAGATTTGAAGGTGCCTTGTATGTAGGAGATCCAGACACTGTTGCTGAGAAGATTATTCACCTACGTAAACACGTAGGAATTACACGCTTTATGCTGCATGTACCGCTAGGTACGATGCCTCATAAGGATGTAATGAGAGCCATTGAGCTATTGGGTACTGAAGTAGCGCCAATTGTTCGAGCTGAGATATCGAGATGGGAAGCAGAGGTCGAAGCAAAATAGGATTGACCCTTTCTGGATTAATCAGTATAATCTTACCAATTTATTGAGGTTGTACTGATTGGAGGAGGGAACTGAAGTGGCGGATCGAATCATAGCGGATAGACTTGAGGAATTAGGTATTGTCCTACCTAGTGCTAGTGAACCGGCGGCAAAATATGCTAACTACGTTATTGTTAATGGATTATGTTTTGTATCGGGAAAAGGACCCGCCGGGCATCCCAAAGGCAAGCTGGGACAAGACTTCACCACCGAAGAAGGCTATCATTTTGCACGTCAGGCTGGTATAGAGATCCTTGCCGTCCTTGAGTCAGCTTTAGGTTCCTTGGATAAAGTGAAGAGAGTGGTCAAAATTCAAGGATTTGTGAATGCAGATCCCTTATTCGAAGAACATCATAAAGTGCTCAATGGCTGTTCGGATTTAATGCTGGAGGTATTCGGAGACAAGGGCAGTCATGCTCGTTCGGTATTGGGCGCTGTTTCTGTAAGGGATAATCTTCCGATCATTATCGATTCTATTTTTGAAGTGGATTAAAAAGAGGGCTGTGGCACCGAAAGGTGACCACAGTCCTCTTTTTACATGGTTTGAGCAGTAGTTAGACAGCAACCCCAATAATTGTAACAAAACTAATTACACTTTTTTTAGTAATAACAATTGAACATATTAATCAACGAGGTGACGACATCATGAGGATTCATAAGAAAGCCACACTACTTGTACTACTTACATCTATACTCTATACAGCTCCAGCCCATGCGGCGGTGATGCCTCAGAATCAGGTTACAGGCGTTTTTCTGGATGATCGGCAGCTTGAATTAGAGGTTCAGCCCTTGCTCATAAACGGTACAACGCTTATTCCCATGCGCAAGCTGTTTGAAGAACAGGGAGCAAAGATTTCATGGAACAACAGTACCAAAACAGTGAAGGCCACTAAGGGAACGCTGGTGCTGACTTATCAAATAGGAGATTTAACCGCGAACAAAAATGGACAAGCCTTAAGCTTAACCGTTCCGGGTCAGGTTGTCGGTGGTAATACGATGATGCCGCTGCGTTTTGTCAGCGAGGCTCTAGGCAGCACCGTGAAGTGGGAGGCTAACACTCGGACCGTCCGCATCTATTCAGCGCTGAATTACGATACAACGATTCGTTATGGGGTTAACCTGCGCAGTTCGCCGAATTCATCGGATCAATCAGGTGTCCAGCAAATGTTGTCCGTAGGCGATAAAGTCCATATCGTTAGAGAAGTGGATGCTTTGTGGTTAGAAGTGCGAACGCAAGACAACAAGACGGGGTACATATCTGCTAAACCGAAATATAGCGATTATACTAGTGAGTCGCTCGCTGAGAAGCAGGGAAGCGCGTTGCTTGCTTACGGAGAAAAGTATCTGGGAACCCCTTATGAATTCGGTGCTGCAACGAACCAGACGTCTACCTTTGACTGTTCTTCTTTCGTAGGGCATTTATTTGAGAACGTGTTGTCGGTGGATCTGCCTCGCGCCTCTTATAATCAAGCCAAAGAAGGGAAGGAAGTTGGGATCAACGAACTGCGTAAAGGAGACCTACTGTTCTTTAGTGCACGTGGTCTCGACATTGGTCATGTTGCCATGTATGCGGGAAATAATCAGATATTGCATACGTATTCTAAGGAGCAAGGCGTCCATTATGAAGCCCTGAGTGAGAAATGGAAGAAGCGTTTTGTGACGGCCCGTAGAATGTTTTAGATTGGGTAGCGATTAGGCTATAATGATCACGATGAAGAAGCATCCGAATACATTTGGGGGATGAAGCATAGTGACTAAAACCATCGTAGAAAAGCTGAACTTACAAAAATACAACCAAGTAGCGATATTGAGTAAACCAGAAGGCTCCGATTATTTAGCGGAATTGACGGATTATGATACTTCGCTAAATGGAGCGTATGATCTTATATTTGCCTTTGTACTAGACATGGCGTCGTTACAGGCACTAGTGAACCGTGTGATTGAGCAACAGCATCTTCATAAGAATGGCTATCTCTTTGTGGCGTATCCTAAAAAGGGAAACAAAGTGTATCCGACCTTTATTCATCGTGACGACTTACTAGAGGGTCTGGGCAGTGATGAGAATGGCTACATCGGAACAAGCAATATTAAATTTGCACGCATGGTAGGTTTGGATGATGTCTTTACAGTTGTGGGGTTGAAAGAGGACGCTAAGGGGAAAGGTCAGCTTTCCAATACCCAAAGTCAATCTGTGGATGACTATATTTCTTTCATTCCAAATGTGGAAGAAGATCTGAAAGATACACCGGAGCTTCTAGCCATCTATCAATCGCTTACCCCGGGATACCGCAAAGACTGGGCTCGATATGTCTATAGTGCCAAACAAGAGGCAACAAGAGCTAAGCGTAAAGAGGAAATGAAGAAGATTCTACAGGCTGGTTATAAGAGTCGTGAGCTGTATCGGCAAGCCAGTAGTACTGAACTCTAACTAGACCTTTCTTCATTAAAAAGATTATTTAAAGACATAAAGACGGTTTTTGAACTCCTTTTCCGTCTATGTTATGAACTTGATTGTTAAGGAGGCAGATAGTGACTCGTACGGATGCAGAACTGGTAGATAAGGTGTGTAAAGGGGATATGGATGCATTCAGTGGGCTTATCGGCAAATATTCCAATGCAGTATATGGAGTAGCTTACGGTAAATTGGGTGATTTCCACACCGCGCAAGACATTACACAAGAGGTTTTTGTTAAGACCTATCGTTATTTACCCAACTTAAAGGAGCCAGAGAAACTCGCCAGTTGGTTATATGCAGTTACTACACGGGAATGTATGGATTGGTTTAGGGCGAATAAGAAGAAAGCTGCATATGAATTCATGGAGCAAATCGAGGTTTCTCAGTTGGAGACCACTGAAGATCAGCTCCTCCGAAGAGAACTCCAGCAAGATGTGTGGAAGGCATTAAACACCTTATCCGAAGCTAACCGTATAGTCACCATTCTATTCTATATCGACAACTACAAGGTTAGGGAGATCGCTGATTTCCTTGATTTATCTATTGAAGCTGTCGAGAGTAGACTCCGCAGATCAAGAACGATCTTAAAAAGGGAGATGTTGAGTACAGTGAATAACAATCTAAGTGAAAACAAATTGCTGGATGAATTTAAAAAGAGAGTTTTTCAGGATGAAAGAATGCCTGAAACCAACTTTCGTCGTGTGGCCATGGGCCAAAGTGAATTCGATGATATTGATATGCCTAAGACGAACTTTTCTAATGTAAATATGGCGGGTACCAAGTTTGACAATATTAATATGAGCAGTACTACTTTTAACGATATCAATATGCATCTTGTTAAGTTTAATGAAGTCGGATTGTGGGAAATTGAGATTAGCAATAGTGAATTAGGAGAAGCCTATTTTCATGATATTCACTTGTATGGTAAAGGCAATAAGTTTGAACGATGCAAGCTTAATGGCACATCTTTTGTAGAGTGTGATCTTTCGAATGTAGAGATAAAAGATTGCAATCTTTCAGGCGTCACAGTTAATGGCATCTCATTAGAGGCTCTGCTAGAGAGTTATCATAAAAATAAATAATATTACAACAGTTCTATTTATTCATCATAGATTTCAGCAAAACCACTTCATCCTAGGAGTGGTTTTTAAGTTTGGGGTATAATGGATGTAGATCATATAGCATAAACCTACAGGGGTGAAATATAGATGAAGCGCATTACGATTTTAATTGCGGATGATGAGGCGGAGATTGCGGATCTGGTGGCTTTGCATTTGCAAAAAGAAGGGTATCATATCATTAAAGTATCCGATGGGCGTGCAGCGGTGCAAGCTATTGAGTCACAAACGATAGATTTGGCGATTCTGGATATTATGATGCCAGGGCTGGATGGCTATGAGGTAACCCGTCACATTCGGGAGCAGCATCATCTGCCGATTATTTTTTTAAGTGCGAAGACTTCTGATCTGGACAAGATCACAGGACTTGTCATGGGCGCAGATGATTATATGACCAAGCCGTTCAATCCAATGGAGTTAGTCGCCCGCGTTAATTCTCAACTACGGCGCTCTATACAATTCAGTCAGCCCGCAGCCGTTCTTAAGTCGATCCTTGAAGTTGGTGGGTTGACGATTTCACCAGATGAACATACCGTCACTCTTTACGGCGAGGTAATAGACCTAACTCCGAAAGAGTTTGATATTCTGCATTTATTGGCGAGCCATCCTAAGCAGGTGTTTAGCGCGGAGAGTATCTTCCAACAGGTATGGGGAGAAGCTTATTATGAGAGTGGCAACACGGTCATGGTGCATATCCGTACCTTGCGCAAAAAGCTTGGTGAAGACATCAATAAGAACAAATTTATTAAGACAATCTGGGGAGTAGGATATACCTTTACTGGGTAAGGCCACTGAGCTCTTATACATTTTAAGAAAAACTTTATATTTGTCCTGCTTTTTCTTTAAAGTGTCTTCGTTATTCTATTCCTATCAAGCATAAACGCCTTAAGGAAATGGGAGGACAATACGGATGAAAAAGTGGGTTTTTTTGGTGATCGTTGTGTTATTTCTTGGTTACGCAGTCGCTCGTTATTTACCGGATACGGGTAATTTAGCTGATAAGAATGATAAGATCCAGAAGGGATCGATTAGAGATAGCGATAGTTTAAAGGTGGTTACGCAAGATCAGGTATATCAAGGGGATTTATTGCTGGTGAACAAACAATATCCGGTACATGAGGACAGCGTGAAGTCTGATATTGTGACCTTATTTGATCAGAAGGATCTGGTTCAGGGCTATGGATTACTAGATACCTCGATTCGGTTGTCTGAAAGTGTAGCACATAAATTCAATAAGATGATCAAGGCCGCTGAGAAGGATGGCGTGAATCATTTTTTAATTAGCAGTGGGTACAGGGACTTTGAGGAGCAAGAGCAATTGTATGCGGAAAAAGGTTCGGATTATGCTCTTCCAGCGCAATATAGCGAACATAATTTAGGATTATCGCTGGACATCGGATCGTCTCAATCGGAAATGAGCAAAGCACCTGAAGGTAAATGGCTGGAAAAGAATGCGTGGAAATACGGCTTTATTCTACGCTATCCGAAAGACAAAACGGAGATTACGGGGATTAAATATGAACCTTGGCACTTCCGTTATGTAGGCTTGCCACACAGTGCGATCATTCAGGAGAAGGGGATCGTGCTGGAACAATATTTAGATCTTTTGAAGGAAAATAGTGAAATTTCAACGGTTGTAGACGGCAAAACATATACGGTGAACTATTATCCAGTATCAGGATATACAAGTATTAAGATTCCAAAGGAAGGGCAATATAAAACGTCGGGCGATAATATGGATGGCGTAATTGTCACTACATTTTGATGAGTACGAAGCCTAAGAGCGAGTCTACTATGACATTATTGCTGGCAGCCGTATTTATTGTCTATATGTATTTTTTGATCCGAATTATCGTATTTAAAGGCGCACCTTTTAGCTTGCAATCACTTTGGGAACAGGCAGGGCGTATGCTCGAGCATCCCGACAGAATTTTTAAGCGACAGGGCAACTATGTACCCTTTAAAGAGATCTCGCGGGGGATAGAGCATCTGTCACTTTCAGATCCTTTTTCATCACTTAATTTAGTGGGCAATCTTCTGGCGTTTATTCCGTTTGGAGTCTTTGTTCCAATGCTGTTGTCGCAAAAAGTAAGGTTATTTCAAAAGGTCTTCATGCTCTCTTTTGCGCTGAGTCTGAGCTTTGAAGTTACACAATTAGTATTGTATATCGGCACCTTTGACGTGGATGATCTGATCTTAAACACTTGCGGTGGGGTAGTCGGTTACGCCATATATAGAATGCTGGTTTCTTCTGGATTGTTTACAACTATATCGAAGCGGTGTTAGTATTTGTGGATGGTAGATATAGACAGAGGATAGAAGGGGCATGGTATGAAAAAGCGTATTTCGGATATTTTTTCCATCATTGTAGGAGCATTGCTGTTTTCCTTGGCCGTTAACTTGTTTGTGATTCCGAACGAGTTCGGTGAAGGCGGGGTAACGGGACTGACTATGATTACATACTATTTGTATCAGTGGTCACCAGGTATTGTTAGCTTAATTCTTAATGCTTTATTATTGATTGTGGGTTATAAATTTCTGGACAAAACGACGACAGTATACACGATTATTGCGGTGTTTTTTAACTCGTTATTCCTGATTCTTACGAAGAATTGGCATATCGCCAGCGATGAGTTGATCATCAATGCAATATTTGGAGGCATCTTGTCTGGTGTGGGTATCGGAATGATCATACGTGTGGGTGGAACGACCGCAGGGTCAACCATTATCGCCAGAATCCTGCATAAATTTTTGGATTGGAACGTTAGCTACGCTCTTCTTCTAGTCGATTTAGTTGTGGTATTTGCTTCGTATTTCATCATTGGTGTTCAAAGTCTGATGTTTACGATTGTGATGCTCTATGTAGCGACTAAGGTGATGGACTTCATTATTGAGGGAGTGAATCCTAAGAAGGCCGTTACGATTGTATCCAAGGAGCAGGACAAAATTGCTGAACAAGTTAATGGAATCATGGATAGAGGGGTCACAGTCATTTATGGCCGAGGGTATTATACTAAAGAACCCAAAGAGCTTCTCTATATTGTCATTAGCAAACAGGAAGTAACCATGCTTAAGAAAATTGTAAGATCGATTGATAAAGAGGCTTTTATTGCCATTCACGATGTAAGAGATGTGTTCGGAGAAGGCTTTGTGGAGCTGGCAAAATAAGAGTGAAAGTGCTGTCCGGTAGCTACCTGAGCTGCTTGGACAGCTTTTTTTTTGGATTGGGCATTCGAATGTGATGGATATCATTGCATTTTCTGTTTATTCACATTTTATTAAATTTTAAAGTGATTCAGCGCACACTCGCTCATTTGCAGCTTCTATATGCTTTTTATAGAGGTATTATCTAATTGCAGGAGAGAGGGTATTCATATGTTAGATCAACAAACGATTGCTATTATAAAATCAACAGTTCCTATATTACAGGTTCATGGAACAACCATTACTACGACGTTCTATGGCATGTTATTTGAAAACCATCCAGAGCTATTAAATATATTTAATCATGCCAATCAGCGGCAAGGCAGACAGCAGACAGCGCTTGCTAACGCAGTCCTAGCAGCGGCTATGAATATTGATCAACTAGGGAATATCTTACCGGTGGTAAAACAGATTGCAGAGAAGCATCGAGCACTGGGTGTATTACCTGAGCATTATCCGATCGTGGGTGAGACCTTGTTAGCTGCGATTGGACAAGTACTTGGCGATGCGGCAACACCGGAAATTATAGATGCATGGGCCAAAGCCTATGGTGTGATCTCAGATGCTTTCATTGGTGTGGAAGCAGAAAAGTATCGTGAAGCTGCGGAAGCTCCGGGGGGCTGGAGTGGATTCAGAAACTTTATCGTCACTCGGAAGGTTAGTGAAAGTGAGCTTATTACTTCCTTTTACCTGTCTCCTGAGGATGGAGGGGCGATCTCATCTTATTTCCCGGGTCAGTACATCACGGTTCGTATTCAGCCCGAGGGGGAAGAATATTCCCATATTCGCCACTACAGTTTGTCCAGTGCTCCGGGACAGGCGTATTACCGTATCACTGTTAAACGGGAAGGTGAAGGGATAGATAGACCTGCGGGCGTCGTATCCACTTATCTGCATGATTTCGTCCAAGTGGGCTCTATATTAGAAGTGGGCTCTCCAGCGGGCGATTTCGTACTGGATCAGCGTAGTGACACTCCGGTGGTTCTAATCAGTGGGGGTGTGGGCTTAACCCCAATGGTAAGTATGCTGGAGACAATAATTGCTGCACAGCCAGAACGCGAGGTAACTTATATTCATGCAGCCATCAATGGAAGTTTGCATGCTATGAAAGATAGGGTGGCAGATTTAGCACAATCTCATTCTTCTCTTCGGTCCTATGTATGTTATGAATCTCCAGGAGAAGGCGACAAGTACAATAGATCTGGTTATATTGATCTTTCTTGGCTTCAAGAAATAGCAGATGTGAACTCTGAATTCTATTTCTGTGGGCCGACCCCATTTATGAAGGTCATATATAAGGCGCTCAAGGAATGGCGGGTACCTGATGACAGAATTCATTTTGAATTTTTTGGACCTGCCGGCAGTTTAGAAGAATAATATAGATAACAAAAAGCGCCTTAGCCGATTGGCTGAAGCGCTTTTTGTTTTGCGTTAGTGTTTATTTGAAAGAAGCAAATGGATCGGTGCCTTTAGGCAGTATTGAGCTGAAATTAAAGGTGTAGGTAGGAATTCCAGCTGCATAAGGTGCGATTTCATATTGTTGATAGAAGATAGCTAAGCCACTTTCACTGACGTAGAAGGCTGGTTTATCTGTGAGTCCACCAGTTGACTCCGGAAAAGCAATATCCTTGGTGCTTTCCTTCAACATTTTATCTAGTTTTTGTTTGTAGTTTGGTTCTGCCTTTAGCAGGTCTTTAAGCTCTATCTTCTTACCATCCTTCAGCGAGAAGGTATGTCCCTCGCGCATGGTACCGCCGTGTGCTCCACCGCTGTAACCATATTGATCAACTACAATACTAAGCACGCCTTCACGGTTAAAGGTGACAACATAATTTTGAGAGTAATCATATTTATTCTCTATCGTGCCATCCCTACGGCTAGACTCTTTCTCAGCCTCTGACACGAATAGTTCAGCCTCTTTTTTGAAGGTGGTATTAATCGTGTTTTGTACTTCATCCGTCAGACCGCTGATCTGTGGATATTGTACTTTAATATTAGCATTCTTATTGCTCTTGTCTAAGTTAACAGAGGTGATCTTGATGTCATTCATCACCTTCTTGCTAAGTTCAAGTGATTTCTGAGCTGGATTATATACGCCTTGAACGCCTAAATAATCATTTAACAGTTTGAATGGAACATATAAACGGTCATTGATCATCTTCACTTCATGATTTCCGGTCATGCTATAAATGTAATATCCGTTTAAATCGGTACTGACGCCATAGTCAGAGACCTCCATGTTCAGCTTCACCGAGTCACTACCTACACTGTAAGTCTTTGTGGTTGAATTGTATTGAATAGCAAGGCCGAAGGCATCACGCAATACGGTTAAAGGGATCATGGTATTTCCATCTACGATTTTTCCATCTACGATTTTTCCTTGCTGCGTTAAGACTTGGCCTTTATATTTAAGCACCACAGAAGGCTGCTGAACGGCTTGATTGACTGTTTTTGTACCGGTAGTTGCAGCTTGAACAGAATTCCCTCCGATGAGTCCAGTACCTCCAAATAATACTCCAGTAGCTATTACAGCAGACGTCCATTTCATAGTTTTGTTCATGATTTAATTTCTCCTCTCCAATGATGGGCTTATGTAGTTCATTATGATTTTTGATGTTATCTATCACTCCTACAATTATACCTAGGCCCCAAATAGATTTGATTACAAACACGGTTACAGTGTTGTTGCATAGACGTGCAAAAGGTATATACTTTTTAACCATTTATTAATTTTTGACACAATCATGAGGACTTTAAAGTAATTACGGTAAGCTCGGGACGACAATTAAAACGTATAGGCATACGAGTCACTCCAATTCCGCGTGTGGTGTAGACCTGGAGTCGACTATCTGGGAGCTGGTATAATCCGCTTGAATATTTACTGCCGTGCGGCGGGGTATACAAGGCACCTACAAATGGGAGACGCACCTGTCCTCCATGACTATGGCCGGACAATTGCAGATCTATGGGAAGATCACTGTATTCATCGGCAAAATCAGGCTCGTGCGCAAGGAGTAGAGTACATGCCTTATCAGGGATATGGCGTAGCGCCTGATGAATATCTGCTTTGCCGACCCACGGATCATCCACTCCAGCTAGATAAAGCGCCTCCGCATCTTTTTTTAAGACAATATGTTCATTATGAAGTACGTGGAATCCAGATTGCGTTAACCCTTTCGTCACAGCTTTCCTAGTGCAAAAAGCATCGTGGTTACCTAACACAGCATATTGTCCAAACGGTGCCCGCAACTGTGAACAGATGTCCACAGCCTCAGAAATATAATCGACAGAATGATCTAGCAGATCCCCTGTGAAGCAGATCAGATCTGGACTTACATGTTGAATTTGCTGCACTAACTCTGTTAAGGCTTCGGACTTCGTATATACGCCTAAGTGTAAATCACTGAAATGAACGATACGAAATCTATCGAATGCTGGAGGGAGTAGAGGAAGCTTTATATCTATATGTTTAACTTCAAGCCAGTAGGGCTCAACCCAGTGTGAATAAATGCCGGTCGCACTAGCGGTTCCAAGCAGCCCCAACGACACTTGAGCACTTTTCTTCAGAAATTGGCGTCTGCTAATAGTATTCATAAACAAATCATACGTGGGGATTGTTACTCTACTATGACAATATTCATTTAATAACCCATTGTGACGATAAAACTACATATACATTTTTTATATGGGAGATGAAGAGATGAGTATTATCGATGCCTTAGTCCTCGCAGCACCTTATTTCAAAAAGATTCACTCGCAGGATATTATGATTGGAATCACGGACAGGGAGATCTTCCATTATTACGCACCAAGTAAAGTTATTGATCTCGGATTGGTTAAGGGTAACCCTATCCCTCCTGAAGATCTGTCGCTTTCAAATGGACTGAAAGGTATAGCAAGCTCTAACCGAATCCCAGCAGAAATTTATGGAGCTCCTGTAATCTCAACATGTGTACCTATCTACGGAACGGATGATGATGTAATCGGGGTTTTTGCCATTGCCTATACACTAGAGAACGAGAATAAGCTTGAAGGATTCACAGATGAGATTAATGAGATAAGCAGTCATCTAATGGAGATGGTGCAGAGCGTAGCTGCCCAATCTCAGGAATTATCAGCTACTTCGCAGCAAATATTAGATAATACGCGTAGAGCCGTAACGGAATCACAAGAAGTGAATAAGGTTGCCGGCTTCATTCGTGAGATTTCTGAGCAGACGAACCTGCTTGGGCTGAATGCGGCAATCGAAGCCGCGCGTGTAGGAGAGCAAGGGGCAGGTTTTGGGGTGGTTGCTACTGAAGTGCGCAAACTGTCCGTTAACACTAAAGAAGCAACCCATAATATTGAAAAATCACTGAGTGATGTTCAAAAGTCCATTAAGCAAATGGAGCAAGAAATTGAAGCGATCTCTGCTTCTTCACACGCACAAGCAGAATTGGTCACTGAATTCAGCGGGGTAATTGAGCGCTTGAATAAGGCCAGCAAAGAAATGACTACTTTCATGCAATCCATCATCCAGTAGGGTGTATGCATAAAGTTACTTATCCTAAACCATGCTAGAAGAGAACAGGCGCATTTCAGAAGGGAGCGAATTTCATTTATGAAACAACCCGATTCCAGTCTGCAAGCGAACGACAATGTAACTCAAGCCAAAAATGCTTTAGGCAAGCTTCATTTCTCTGTCTCTCAGGCGCTTAGTCATCCAACAGAACAGACTTTGGCACAGGCTGAGAACCGTTTGGCGCATACCGAACAGGCGGTAGAGCAAGCTCGTGCCTCGTTAGGTCCCCAAGGTGTGGAGTTGGCTGAAGAACTGCTGGCCGAGGATAAGAGCAGGCTTGCTGCATTGAAGACGCAAGGGAAACGTTCAGAACGCTAGATGTTCCTGCTACAACCCGTGAAGCGAATAAGCTTCACGGGTTGTTCTCATGTGCTATTCCCCTAAGGATGTAGCTTAGGAGTGTGGGTGGTATACTGGAACGAGAGTTCTAGCATGGCTTAGATGGAGGATAAAGGATATGAATGGCATGCACATCGAAGAGTTAACCCGGCAGGCGGAGGCTTTCATTCGACAATGTTACGCTGAACTTGATAAGACTGAAGCTGAGATGGATCAACGCATCCAAGCCGTACGAGAAGAAATTAATCAATCCGGGAGTTACACACATACAAGGGAAGAGCTGGCTCATGGGGCGAGAATGGCTTGGCGAAATAATAGCCGCTGCATTGGCCGCCTCTTTTGGCAATCCATTGAGCTGATGGATGAACGTCTGGCAGAGACCGAGGAGGATATTGCTGAAGCTTTGCTGCGACATCTGGAAAAGGCGAATAATGGAGGACGTATTCGTCCACTTATCACGGTCTTCCGCAGCGGGGAAGCTCCTGATCGGAGAATCCGGATTTGGAACCATCAATTGATTCGTTACGCGGGATATCCTGGTGATGCTGAACATGAACGCGCTGGTGATCCGGCATCGGATGAATTTACGAAAGTGTGCCAACAACTAGGCTGGCAGGGAACAAGGGGCAATTATGATGTATTGCCGCTAGTGATCAGCATAGGTAATGGGCACCCCCACGTATTTCCTATTCCTCAACACCTCATTCAAGAGGTACCGTTAACTCATCCTGAAATTGAACGTTTTGCAGAGCTTCAGCTTCGCTGGTATTCTGTGCCGATCATTTCGGACATGCAGTTGGAGATTGGCGGGATTCTATACCCCGCGGCTCCTTTTAACGGCTGGTACATGGAGACCGAAATTGGCTCACGTAACTTAGGGGATACTGGAAGATATAACACTTTGCCAGCTGTAGCTGATCTGATGGGACTTGACCGCTCCAGTAACACAACGCTTTGGAAGGATCGGGCGCTTCTTGAATTGAATCGTGCAGTACTGCATTCCTTTAAGCAAGCTGGGGTCAGTATCGTTGATCACCATACTGCAGCTGATCAATTTGTGAGATTTCAAGAGCAGGAGCAGGGACATGGACGTCAGGTTTCAGGACGCTGGTCATGGCTGATCCCCCCTATGTCTCCGTCGTCTACACCGATTTGGCATGACAGTAAGCTGAAAGAATATGATTACAGCCCTCGTTTCCTTTATCAGCGATCACCTGTGGCCACCTGTCCTTTTCACTAGCAATCGAATTTATGATCAAAAAAGCGCCAAGTTCCCCTCATAAGGAAACTGGCGCTTTTTAGGCTTTTAAATGCTCTAGAAAGATTTGTTTAAGAAGCTCAAGCTGCTTGTCGGAGTCTAAATCCGATTCTAGCAGGAGGATGTTTTCTTTCATCGTTAGCTTTCTGGAAAAGAGAGCAAAGCTGTTCATCAGCGTGATTAAGGTCTCTTTCACAGGGAGATCGGCGCGAATAGAACCGTCTTCTACCCCATTTTGAATGATCCTGGAGTACTCATGCCAAATCTTGCGGTTTAATGCATTGAAATCCAGAACGTCCTCAACAGGCTCATTTAAGTGAGAGGCGTAGCTTTCAAAATTGACCATAAAAATAATGCTTAAATGATTTTGATCCTGAATAAAGAAGTCAAATAACATCTCGATCTTTTCGAGACAGGTAAGTGGTAAGTCGGCTACATGCTTAAAGTAATCGAGCATTGGTTCTAGCATTCGGGTGGCCACCGCCACGATGAGCTTTTCTTTTCTGGGAAAATATCGAAACAGCGTCGCAATCCCTATATTTGCTTCGCTTGCGACATCCTGCATCGTCGACTTTTCAATTCCTTTTTGCGAAAATATTCGTTCTGCGGATTCGAGAATCGTATATAATCGCTGCTGTTTACCGTCGGATCGTTCTTTTTCATAGCGTGCTTTAGGATTCATGAGGGATAGACCCTTCCATTTTTTAATTAGGTTCTTTAATTATTAGTATTATATCCACCGTTTATTGGATTAAGCAAGGAGAGGTTGTAGTTATTTCGTAAAAATGATATGATAAATATCACAGTGATAGTGTTACTATCATAACTCGAATTATTATATCACAATACGATTATAGAGGAGACTTAATTATGAATCGTCTAACTAATAAAGTAGCAATTATTACAGGTGCAGGCAGTGGCATGGGTCGTGAAGAAGCCCTTTTATTGTCCAAAGAAGGTGCTACAGTTGTAGCAACTGATATTAACGAAGCTGCTGTACAAGCAGTTGTAAAAGAAATCGAAGCCAATGGTGGACAGGCCGCAGCTTATGCACATAATGTAGCTTCCGAAGAAGACTGGATCAAAGTTGTAGAAGATGTGATTAGCAAATTTGGAAAAATCGACATCCTGGTAAACAACGCAGGAATCTCGTTCCCAGTTCAATTGCTTGAATCCACTGTTGATCAATGGAACAAAGTAATGAACATTAACGTAAGCAGCGTATTCCTTGGGATGAAACATGTTGTTCCTCAAATGAAGAACAATAAAGGTGGTTCCATCGTCAATATCTCCTCCATCGCAGGTTTGACTGGCAGCAGCGGTGCTGGCGCTTATACAGCTTCTAAAGGTGCCGTTCGTATGCTGAGTAAAGCAGCAGCTGTAGACTTTGGTAAAGATAACATTCGCGTGAACTCTGTTCACCCAGGATTTATCGAAACTCCAATGAGTGCTGAATTTGTAAATGATGAAAGAATGCATAGCTTCTTTATGTCCCAGACTGCATTGCCACGCGTTGGACGTGCTTCTGAAGTAGCTGAAGCTGTATTGTTCCTAGCTTCTGACGAAGCTTCTTATATTACGGGTGTTGAGCTGCCAGTTGATGGCGGAGTCGTGGCTAAATAATAAATTTCTAAATAGGAAACACTAAGAAAGTCGTCTCATGCGTGGATGTTATCTATGCGTGGGGCGGCTTTTTGCGTTCTAGGCGTCTCGATAAGTACTCAAGTAACGCTTGATATACAAAATTAATAGTAATAGATACACTGAAACCATCATAAATGAGGAGGAGATTTCAGTGTTCGATATGTTAAAGGTAGGCAAGAATATCGCTGATTTAAGAAAGCAGACGGGGATGACTCAGATGGGGCTTGCCGATCAACTTGGCATTAGTTATCAGGCGGTTAGTAATTGGGAACGAGGAGAGACTATGCCGGATGTTTCTAAGCTTCCCCAGCTGGCCGAAATTTTTAATGTGAGCATTGATGCAATCCTTGAAAAGAGCAAATCGACACAGATAGTAGTAAATGTACTCGAAAATACCACAGAACAATTTTTAAATCAAAATGAGCTTTCAGTAGCGGAAATTTCCGAAGTTGCGCCCATTCTTCTTACGGAACATGTGAACGAGGTATTTGAATATGTGAAGGATCCAGTATCGATACAAGATCTGCTATCCATCGCTCCATTTATAAGCGAAGAAGTACTAGATGAGTGCGCAAAAGTTACCTTTGAGCGAGAAGGAATTCATGCGCTGTTGTCTATTGCTCCGTTTATAAGCGATGAGATGCTGGATGAGTGTGCAAGAAGTACCTTTGAACGAGAAGGCATTAACGCATTATTGTCTATTGCTCCTTTTTTAAGTGACGAGGTACTAGATGAGTGCGCTAGAAGAGCTTTTGAACAAGAAGGGATAAAAGCCCTTGTGTCTATCGCACCATTTATTAGCGACGAGGTGATGGATACATTAGCAAAAGCGTCTCTTTCTATTTAAATCATAAAAATATTTAAGCGCCCATTTCTACCGAACATTAGCCTACACCCCTGCATAACATATAGCACTTGTAAGCAGGAGAAGGGTGTGGTTCAGAGATGGGCATCCAATTAACAGCGCTCCATTATGTATATTTGGCATTCATCGTGTTCATTATGGCACTTTTGATTAAGCGGCGGGATACAACGATGATCTGTATTTCAGGCATCTTTGTATTAGGCTGGCTCGCGACAGAAACGATTAGTGGTTCAGTCACAGGCGTATTCAACTCTTTTGTATATGCAACAAAGGAGTTAATGGGTACGATTATGATTATTTCGATCATTGTAGCCATGAGCAGAGTATTAACACGTACCGGAATAAACGAGACGATGGTTGCCCCACTTACCCGTTTTTTACGTACGCCGTTTATGGCATTTTGGGGCATTGGCTTGATTATGATGGTGACATCATGGTTCTTCTGGCCTTCGCCAGCAGTGGCCCTGATAGGGGTTGTGCTGCTGCCCGTTGCTATTCGCGTAGGATTGCCTGCACTTGGAGCAGCGATTGCGATGAATCTATTCGGTCATGGGATTGCGCTGTCGAGTGATTATATTATTCAAGGTGCACCTAAATTAACGGCAGATGCGGCAGGACTTCCGGTAAGCAGTGTCATGGAAGCGAGTATTCCGCTTGTTATAGTGATGGGTGTAGTCACTACGGTAACAGCCTATTGGATGATGCGACGAGATCAGAAGAACGGTACTTGGCGAGACGGACTTATTTCCGGGAAAAATGCCGCGAATGCGCTAGCTGCAGACAGTGACGCGGTCGAGGGTCAAGCGGTGATTCCTCCCACACTGAAGAAATGGCTGGCGATCGTTATCCCACTCCTGTTTCTAGCTGATGTAGCAGGTATGTTTCTGCTGGATTTACAGGGTGGAGACGCAACGGCCTTAGTTGGCGGGACTGCTGTATTTATCTTGGTTGTAGTAACATTGCTCGCACATCGTAATAAGGGACTGGAGCAAGTCACCTCATATCTAATTGATGGACTCACATTTGGCTTTAAAGTATTCGGTCCAGTGATTCCAATTGCGGCATTCTTCTATTTGGGAGATTCGGCCTTTGCTGAATTGTTTGGCAAAGTCTTACCTGCTGCTTCTCAGGGAATTGTTAATGATCTAGGGGTTGCTCTGGCGCATAATGTACCTCTTAATGGTGCTGTAGGTGCTGTGACCGCTACCATAACAGGGGCCATTACGGGCCTTGATGGTTCAGGGTTCTCGGGAATCTCACTTGCGGGGTCCATCGGAAAATTGTTCGCTGTTGCCACACATTCCGACGCAGCTACTTTAACTGCACTCGGTCAGGTATCTGCCATTTGGGTTGGCGGGGGGACGCTAATCCCATGGGCATTGATTCCAGCCGCCGCTATCTGCGGCGTAAGTCCATTTGAGCTCGCTAGACGCAATGTGAAACCGGTGCTGATTGGGCTGATAGTTACAACGATTGTTGCTATGTTTCTGGTGTAGACTTAGCTTAGAATATTGATTCAAAAAAAGGCTGCCGGGAATATCCCGGCAGCCTTATATATTTATCGTATACCCTTCATGAAATTTTGAATCTTAGAAGAGAACAGGAAGAGAATTAACGCGAGCACAATGGCGACTCCGCCTATGACTCCGAAGTACAGCATTTCGGTATCCGGGGTATAGAATTTCACAATTTGAGCATTAATAGCTTGTGCAGCAGCATTGGACAAGAACCACATACTCATCATCTGAGCAGTAAAAGCAGCTGGCGCCAGTTTGGTTGTTGCTGATAAGCCAACAGGCGACAAGCATAGTTCCCCAATGACGACGATAAAGTAGCTGAGAACCAGCCATAATGGATTCACCAGTGAATTGGCTCCACCGAAGTAAGCCGGTACCAGAATCACTAGGAAGGACAGACCGGCAAACAATAAACCAAGTGAGAACTTTTGTGGAATCGTTGGTTGGCGGTTACCGAGCTTTAACCAAAGCCATGCAAATGCAGGTGCAAGGGCGATAATAAATAGCGGGTTAAGCGATTGGAACCAAGCTGGAGAAATGTGTATGCCTGCAAAGTCCAACTGGGTACGCTTATCAGCAAAGCTTGCTAGAACTGTTGAAGTTTGTTCCTGAATCGCCCAGAACATAATCGAAGCAATAAATAAAGGGATGTACGCGAGAATCCGTGATCGCTCTACAGCTGTTGTTTTGGGACTGCGGTACATCACAATGAAGTACATTGTAGGAATAAGTAGCCCTAACACCCCTACGATTTTAATGAATGTCTCAAAGGTGAGTATTCCAGTAAGAATGCCGACCGTAACTAATACAGCAAGCACAACTAGTCCAATGCCAATCCAAGTAAATAATTTTTTCTTTTGTTCGGCTGGAATCGGGTTGCGTACAATCGTACCTGCCAGACCTAGATTTTTGGTGCGAGTCACTACGTAAACAACTAATCCAATAAACATGCCCACCGCGGCAATCGAGAAACCGAGATGGAAATTATTCATACCTACAGCGCCTACAATCAGTGGAGAGATGAATCCGCCGAGATTAATACCCATATAAAAAATGCTGAAAGCAGCGTCGCGGCGGTTATCTTGTTCGCTGTAGATTTCGCCTACAATACTTGATACATTGGGCTTAAGAAGTCCGGTTCCAAGCACGATCATAATCATCGAAGAAAAGAATAGCGTGGCATTTCCCGGTATCGCCAGTAAAATATGCCCAAACATAATTAGAACGCCGCCGTAAAAGACTGCCTTCGAAGTCCCGAAAATTCGATCCGCAAGCCATCCACCTATAATTCCAGACATATATACGAGTGATCCATAGATAGACATAATCGAAAGGGCCATATCCTCTGGAAATCCGAGCCCGCCTTTGCTTACTTCATAATACATGTAGTAAACAAGGATCGCTCTCATGCCATAATAGGAAAAACGTTCCCAAAATTCAGTAAAGAAGAGTGTGAATAGTCCCTTAGGATGTCCGAAAAATCCGGTTTGCGGGACACTATCTACAATTTTTTGCCTGTCTGTTGCTGACATGAATCAAATCCTCCTAGAAGCTAATTGCTCTTTTCATGAAGTTAACACAACTCTACACTACCTTAATATTTATAATACCCTCATGAGGAAAATCACAACCCTTTGGCGAGAAGGTTCTGAATAACGTCATATTTTTTAGTAATATTTCCAGTGGAAATAGGGAAAAAACTTTTACTGTATTTTCTGTACGGATGAAAGTTGTTAAAAATTATAGTTGATTTTAAGTTGCATTATTTAGGAGATGAGCATATACTCTAATCAAGAAAGTGATTGATCAATAACCTAATAGATTAGGTTGCGTAAGGAGATTATGATGACAACAGAATCTAGTTCCGGTCGCAAGAAAGCGGATGAATCGGTTTCCGTAAACCGCCGAGAACAAATCTTGGAGGCAGCGGTTGTTGTATTCGCCGAGAATGGCTACTACCGAGCTACGACAGCACAGGTTGCGGAAAAGGTAGGTATTTCTCAGCCCTATGTGTTTAAGGTGTTCAAGAATAAAGAAGAATTGTTTGTTGCTTCCTTAGAGCGGGCTTTTGAACGGATTATTCGTTCGTTTCAAGGAGTAGAGGCCACTGCAGATCAAGTGTTAAAGGAAAGCATTAAAGTATACGAGTTGTTGATGGAGACACATCCGAATGAGATTATTTTGCAAGTTCAGGGGTTAGGGATTCGCGATGAAGTCATCCGTGAAACGATGCAACAAGGAATGCTTGAGATCACCAACCTTGTGCACGAGAAGTTTATCGCCGCTGGGATCGAGCAGCCTGAAGTAGAGGTAAGTACCTTTATGGCCAATGGTATGCTCTGTAATATTTCTTTGGCTCTTGGAATGCCAGAGTTGAAGCCGAAACACCGGAAAGAGTAGTAGAGATGAAATTCATTCTAACATCTAAGAGCTCAGGCTCTTAGATTTATGATCGTTAGTTAGTGATTAATCAATAACAATAATAGGAGGGATCATTTATGTTAACAAAAGCGCTTGTGCTTGGTGCAACCGGGGGAACAGGGACGGTAATTATCGCTGAATTATTAAAGAGAGGGATAGAAACGGTGGCCTTTGGGCGATGGATTCCAAAGTTGGAGAAGCTTGCAACGAAGCTGGGTAATCCCGTCGCTCTTAAGCTAATAGCAGGGGACGTATTTAATGCGAAGGACGTATTATCAGCTGCACAGGATGTGGATGTTATTTTTCATAGTGCATCTGTTCCGTATAATGAAATGAGCACACGACTGTTACCTATGGGAGAGGCGGTCATGGAGGCGGCTAATAAGCTGGGGATAAAGGTTGTCGCAGTGGATGGCATTTATCCTTATGGAAGAAGACAGAATGACAAGCCGATCAACGAGGAATATCCGAAGAATCCCCATACAAAAAAAGGTAAAGTGAAACTTGAGTTTGAACAAATGTTTTTTAGCCAGCGTTGGAGTAAAGCACAGCGGCTCATTGTCCGTTTACCGGATTATTATGGACCTACTGCCAATGAGGCTTCCTATTTAGGATCGACTCTGGAGTCCATCGCTGCAGGTAAACCTGCAGTGTTCATCGGAAATATGACCGTTGCCCGTGAGTATGTGTATTTGCCGGATGCTGCTATCATGATTATTGAGCTCGCTAGTAGAGATGAAGCTTATGGTCAGAATTGGAACATTCCCGGGGCAGGCACAATCTCAGGACGAGATATCGTTAGAATAGCGCAAGCAGCAAGCGGCTCCAAGAAGCCTGTTATCTCATTAGGAAAGACTGGACTATCGCTGCTCGGTATATTCGTTCCAGTCATGAAAGAGATTGTTGAGATGCTGTATTTAACCAAAGAGCCTGTGGTCCTAAGCGGTGGTAAATACGAGCGTGTTGTGGGTCCAATTCCCGCTACTCCTTTTGAGCAAGGGATAACAGAGACTGTTCAAGTTCTAATGAGTCGTCAGTCCAAGGCAGAATAAAGAGCCAGGCTCATTGTGAAAGATAGAATAAAAGGCTAACTTATGATACTATTTACTCCTATATAGAAAGAGGACGTGAGCTAAAATGATCAACATAACTATGCCCAATGTGGATGTTAGTATTACTAAACAAATCAACCCGCAGCTAAGCAATATCTACGGATTCACTGATTTCCACCTAATTCCAAGAGATTACGGCGGTATCTTTATGTTCTACAATGACCAAGATGAGTTGTTGTTTGTAGGTAAAGCGAGAAAGCTAAGACCTAGAATCAAAAAACATTTCGAAGACACCGTATCTGATATTAAGCTGCATCGGGACGAGGTCACCAGAATTGATGTAAGTTTAATCGAGAGCCCCGTTCATAGAGAGATCTACGAAACGTATATCATTAATGAGTTGAAGTCTAAATACAATGTAGATAAAGTGATGTTCAGATAAGTTTAAGGAAGAGGCGCCGTCTAATGACGGTGCTTTTTTTTATGTACAAGAAGATAGGAATGAAATAAGAGTATCGGTACACACTATACAAGATTGTTAATAGATGCTTAAAAGGAGATAGGTCATATTGAAGCCTAAGTTTTTGATTGCGAAGTTAGTTTTTGTGTGTATGTTCCTTGTTGTTAGTGTAATGCCTGTAACTGCCGATGCTGCAGCCAAAGAGAAAAAGAGTTCACACAAGCAATGCTTTACGCCCTCTGTAATAGAGCTTAAGGATAATCTTAGGAAACTATGGAGCGACCATGTGATATGGACGAAAAACTACATAGTTAGCGCCTTTGCGAATTCCGAGGACAAAGAGAAGGTACTGGCAAGGTTGCTACAGAATCAGCAGGAGATAGGGAATGTTTATAAGCCGTATTACGGTGAGGCAGTAGGTGATAAGCTAGCTCAATTATTGCGGGAGCATATCCTTATTGCCGGAAAGGTAGTTGCTGCTGCACTAGCAGGTAATCAGTCGGATTTGGAAAAATACAATAAAGAGTGGTATGACAACGCTGACGACATTGCTAAGTTCCTTAGCGCACAGAATCCCAAATATTCGTATGAACAATTGAAGGAGATGCTTCATGAACATTTGGAGCTAATAACGGATGATGTGACAGCTAGAGCTAAAAAGGATTGGGATGCCGAGATCGTCGCTTTCGATAAAGGGCTTGAGCATATGATTATGTTTGGAGATATACTAACCGAAGGTATTGTTAAACAATTCCCCGATAAATTTAATTAAAACCAGAGCACCCGCAAGGGTGCTTTTTTCTTGTTATTGGCAAGAATTTAGGTCTTTTGATCCAATTCAAAAAGTTAGATATAAAGGCTCACTTACAGACAAGACAAGTAAACTATAATAGACTCGTGGGCACTCGACATTTTTTGACATTTTTTTATAATTGAGGTGATAAGATCAATGATTTCTCCCTTTTTTAAAAAGAAAGATTCAGTGGATAAGCAGTCCAAACCGGGTATGGTTCAAAAGGTGCAATTATCAGAAGAGCAGGGCGAGGAAGTAGAGGAACAGATTGCTGGCGAGACTTTAGCAGGAGTGGTTACTACAGGGAAAGCGCCGCTTGATAAAAAATCACTCGATTTGATCTTCTCCGTGGAGCAGATCATTCAGGCCAGACAGCATGCTGAGACGAATATTAATGAACTTCAGGATCGGTTGACTCATTCCAGCAGCCATGTTGAACGTTTGAACCGGGACATGAAGAATCTCAATAAAGTGATTGAGGAAAGAGAGAAGAACGTTCGAGAGCTTGAGCATAAATTGATTGAGAAGAATCTGAAAGTCGATCAAGTACTGGAAGATTATCGGGAGCTTCAGACTACCCTCACTGCAGAGATTGAAGAATTAAAGAGTACGATTGATCTAGAGCATCAAAAGTATGTAAATCTGATCCAAAAGCATAACGAAGCTCATGCAGAGAAGCTCAAGAAGATGAATGATCTGGAAGAGAAGCTTGGACGGATTGAAACTGAGAACGCGCATTTAAGACAGAAATACGATACGATCCGCCAAGAAAAAGCATATCTCTCCGGTATGATCAGCGATTTTACCAATCGTATGACCGTTCCTTTTGGGAATGGAAGCACACTGGCGGGACGAAATGACGAAAACGGAGATACATAAGATTCATGGCAATGAATGAACCGAGCACTGTTCTAATGATTGAGTTGCTGTCGCTTGAGCATGAACAGGCCGGTTACCAGATTGAAGTAGGTTTAACCCGTGATATTGGGTATGCCAGACGCATGCTAAACATAGACGAATTTACATATGAACAACTAAACGCGCTGGCTCCCTTTTTCGGGGAAAGAATGAGATTGTCATTGTATCCGAAGTGGGATCCATTTCGCAACAGTTATTACAGCACACTGATTATTATGAACCAAACCTTCAGCGAAACCATGTATTTTGCCTGCTCTGAATATTATGTGTCTCAGCTTCTTCAATTAAAGCAAGTGAACGATCCCCATGTACAGGAAGAGATTACTGTTGAAACTACGCCACCCTCTATACCTCCAGCACGCAGGCTAAGAAAGAAGAGCAAAAAACGGGTTGGAAGACTTAGACTGCAGAGTATCATGTTCGCTTGTTTAGTCGTTATATTGTTGTCTCTTCGAATGGGTGGTCAAGATATGGACCGTGCAGAAGGATTGGAAGGTCCCTCACTAGGCGCCAGCGCTGAGGGGATCGAGAAAATAGTCTCTCTACCATTCATTCCTCCTATTGGTAAGATAGAAGCGAGCCCTAGCCAGCAAGAGGAGTCTGAGCCTACGCCAGAACCTTCTAAACCTACACCAGAACCTACAGAGCCTCCTCAAGAACAAACACAGCGGTATGAGGAGATTAAATTAACCGGGAATAAATACACCTATAGCCTGCCGAAGGGTTACGTGGCCTTGTCATTTGATGATGGTCCGTCGAAGTATACGAAAGAAATCGTAGATATTCTAGTAGAACATGAGGTGGCAGCCACCTTTTTATTTGTTGGGAATAAGGTCGCTCATAATGTGGAAGCGGTTAAGTATGCGAATGAACATCAGATGTCGATCGGAAGTCATTCGTGGGATCATAGCAAGATGACCGACAATGGGGCTAACGAGAATCAAAATAATTTGGCGAAGGCTAACCGGGCATTGGAGCAAATCATTCAATCGCCGATTACTGTTTTTCGGCCGCCATATGGTGCGATTAATGATAAGTTAGCAGCCAAAGTGACAGAACAGCAGATGAAAGTATTGTTATGGAATCGTGATTCCGAGGATTGGAGACGCAAGACCTCAGAAGACGTCATTCAATTTGTTCATCATACTGATCCGTCCGGTGCTGTATATCTTTTTCACGAAAAGAAAATTACCGTAGAGGCATTGCCTGCCATCATTCAGTATCTAAAAGGGAAAAACATGAAATTCGTCATTTTTAAATAACATCAATGGTCCATGATTGGGTCTTATCTTAGAATAAGAGTAGCTGTTACAGGGTTATGATCGCTGTGTTCAAAAGATAGGTCATGGCCCTGTACGCCACTTATTGTGATATTCGGTGAAACTAGGAAGCCATCAATTACAGCCCGGAAATTTACACCTTCTGAATAAGCTACATCAAGTGTCCGGACGGACGGCACTTTAGCATCGACAGCCCATTGAAAGCCCTCCGGTTTGAAATCTTCAGGGAACTGCTGCAGCCATTCTGGCCAAGCTTGTGTAGTCTCAAAGGCCTCAGGGGTTGTGCCCGGTAAAGAATGATTCCAGTCTCCGCCTAAGATGAGGTAATTGCCTTTATCATTCTCTCTCTGAATATAAGTAGAAAGATATTCTAATTGCTGCTTGCGAATCGTTCCCCCTTGGTCAAAGGCTGATAAATGAAGGTTGATCAGGATCAGTTCTTTCCCGTTATCGACGGGGAATCTGCTCTCCATAAAGGCGCGGTCAAGTTCAAACAGTTGACGAGGCCAGCTTTCTTTTCCCGGAAGATCATATCTAACGTTACTTGTGCTACCGAATTTAGATAAGGTTAATAAACCGCTATTTACTGAGCCCATCGGATCAAGAACGGGAATCGGTACCCAAGGCACCTTGTAGTTCGTTGCGAATACGTTGCTGTAATCAGAGAAGGTATTCGATAACAAGGAGACCTCATCTATATGGTTGCTACGAGAAGAATCGAGATCTACCTCCTGCAACATAAATAAATCTGAGCCTGAAGTAGTCATTAGAGAGGCTATTGCCTCAAGATTTGTCTTCGTTTGTTCCTCGCTGCTTGAACGTGATTTGGTCCCGCCATCCATAAAGAAATCCTGATCCTTATCCAGCCCAGCATAGCCAATATTAAAGGTTGTTATTGCAAAAGGTTCTCCCTGCTTCATCATTAGTTCCTGATTATGGTTTACCGTTAGTGGAGTAGTCTCCTTCGGCTTATAATCGGCAATGGTAATATACAGTAAAAAGCCACCAAAGATTAGAACGGCAGCTAGAAGGGCAAAACCGATGATTTTTATTGTGGTTGAGCTCATTTGATTCGATCTCTCCTCAGATGTAATTTCATAGAACGGACTTCTAATGGTGTAAACTTCGACGCTTCGCTACAACTCCCCTTGTTTAAATAAAAAAAATTTGAGACAATGAGTAGTGATGGACTGAACTTTAATGTTTTGAAAAGAGGATAACGAATGAATATGGAATCCATTTATGGATTAACTTTTGATCAACTGGCGGCATGGCTGTTAGAACGTGGACATAAAAAATTTCGAGCTACGCAGGTCTGGGATTGGCTTTATCGGAAGCGGATTACAGAATTCTCAGAAATGCTCGATGTAAATAAAGATTGTGTAGAATTATTGGAGCAGCACTATGTGATCCATACGCTGGAAGAACATGTGAAGCAGGAGTCTGCGGATGGGACGATCAAGTTCCTGTTCCGTTTGAAGGATGGCAACCTGATCGAGACGGTGCTCATGAGACAGAAATACGGTTTGTCCGTATGTGTCACTACTCAGGTTGGATGTAATATCGGCTGCAGCTTTTGCGCTAGTGGACTGTTAGCGAAGAGTCGTGATCTTTCCAGCGGTGAAATTGTAGAGCAGATTATGAAGGTTCAGCAGCATTTGGATGCAGCAAACCTCGAACAAAAGGTTAGTCACGTTGTAGTCATGGGAATTGGCGAACCGTTCGACAACTTTAAGAACCTGCTCAATTTCTTATCGATTATTAAGGACCACAAGGGATTAGCCATCGCAGGAAGAGGTATTACTGTATCGACGAGTGGGCTTGCTAACAAAATCGTAGAATTTGCCGATGCGAATACACAGGTGAACTTGGCAGTATCGCTTCACGCGCCTAATAATGAGCTGCGGACGAAGATTATGAAGATTAACAAGGCCATTCCAATTGAGAAGCTAATGGAGTCCATAGATTATTATTTGGAAAAAACAAATCGCAGAATTACGTTAGAATACATTCTGATGAAGGATGTAAATGACGGCAAGGAGCATGCGCTTGAGCTGACCGAGCTAATCGGCGACCGGCGCCAGCTCGTCAATGTGAACTTGATTCCTTATAATCCAGTCGATGAGCACAGTCAATATCAAAGAAGCGAGCGGGAGACCGTACGAGCCTTTTTTGATACCTTGAAGAAGCAGGGCGTCAGCGTAAGCACTCGTCTGGAGCATGGTGTAGATATTGATGCAGCTTGCGGACAATTGCGAAGCAAGCAGATCAAGAAGTCGAAAGCTCTGGCTTGAGGGACGGGCGACCCCTTCATGCAGCTTTTTGTGATACAATGACGTGGCAGGTATTAGGAAAAGAGGTTGATTGAGCAATGTTGACATTTACAAGCTACAACGTGGAGAATGTTAAAGATCCTTTTGGTATACTAACCGGTAAACGGTATGAATTCGTGGTTCAACTGGATGTTCCAGAAGATGATGAGCTCTATGTAGAGAACGGAGTATCCGCTAGAGCGATTATTAAAGTGGATGAAGATCAAGTTAGCATCGTGAGTTATGATCTACAGGAGACAACAACAGGTCAGTTGCTTGACTTTGATATGGAAGAGGACGAGGAAGCAGCATTACTCCTTTTCTGTAAAGAGCATTTGCCAGAATAATGATGCAGCATTGACATCCTTGCCCAATGTTCAATTGTGGCAGGGATTTTTATTTAAATATAAGAAAGTATAGGTTTTGCACCTATACTTTAATTTTTATATTTCTCGCTTAAACGCTTACCGTCCTTACAAGGACGCCGAAGACGTTTATGCTTGTCGCATGAATGTGAAATATAGGTTAAAATATTAAAAAGCATCCAAAATAGGAGTTGTATACATGTCTAATGAAGAAGTGTTCTTGACCAAAGAAGGATTGGCTCAATTAGAGGAAGAACTGAAGGAATTGAAGGGCCCAGGGCGCAAGGAATTGGCAGCACGGCTCAAATTGGCGATCAGCTATGGAGACTTGAAGGAAAATAGCGAGTACCATTCGGCCAAGGACGACCAATCGTTCATGGAGACTCGTATTATGATTTTGGAGAAAATGCTGACCAAAGCCAAGATCGTAGATGAGAGTCAGATGGATCTGTCAAAGGTTAGTATGGGTTGTATCGTTACCCTGAACGATATCGAATACTCCGAGAAGATTGAATATAGAATTGTAGGGGCTGCTGAAGCAGATGTCCTAAACAACAAGATTTCCTATGAAAGTCCGCTGGGCAAGGAATTGCTGGGTAAAAAAGTTGGGGATATCGTTAGTGTAAACGCACCAATGGGTATCATCAAATATGAATTGCTTGAAATCAAAATGATGTAACACATGATAAAAAGGTCTCAACCCCGTTATAGGGGTTGAGACCTTTTTTAATTATAGGTAATGGCTATTGTGTATATTGATTTCATATCTTAGACGTCTTGCTCTGTTGCGCTTATAGTTTAGAGTAACTTAGAGCAGAGGAGTACTGTTCATGATCCAGAGCGTGTTATCAACGTTGTATCAAGTCATCGTGCCATTATCCATTCCGGTGATCGTCGGTGCACTGCTTGGACGGTTTAAGAATTTGGATACCAAGCCGTTATTGACGCTCTATTTATACTTTTTAACGCCGGCTATTATTCTTAATACACTGGCTACGGCCGAGATTTCTATGGATGATATTTACAAGACGCTCGCTTTTTCGCTGCTAAATCTATGCTTTTTATGGGCGATTGCAAATATCATCGGAAAGTTATTGAAGCTCGGCCCCTCTGAAATATCGGGATTGACTCTGGTCTCGACATTTACGAATAGTGTGAATTATGGACTTCCCTTGGTGTTGCTGGCTTTCGGACAGCTTGGGCTCGATAAGGCTTCTGTTTATGTGATTGGGCAGATGATTATCGTGAATACTGTGGGCGTTTATTTTGCGGCTAGATCGCAGTTCTCGGTGAAAAATGCGGTAAAGTCCGTGTTCTCTCTCCCTGCCATCTATGCAGCTATGCTAGCACTTTTTCTTAGAATATTTGACCTGCATTTACCTTCTGAGCTTGCTACAGGGGTCTCCATGGTTGCCGGAGGTTATTCACCAGTCGTACTGGCGATTCTGGGTGCACAGATGGTCAAAGTACGAACCATGTCATCTGAACGTAAGGGTCAGTCTACTTTTTGGACAGGGATGATCATTCGATTAATCTTAGCTCCACTAGTAGCATACCTCGGATTATCTATTCTGCATATTGATGGTATTTTATTCTCTGTGCTGCTGATTCTGGCCTCCATGCCAGTTGCCGTCAACGCGGTGGTATTAGCGGAACGATTTGACGCCTCTCCAGAGCTGGTATCCAAATGTATTTTATGGACGACACTTGCTTCCTTTCTTGTGTTGCCGATCCTTATTGTGCTAGTGCAAGGGGCGTAAAGACAAAAAGGACCCCTCTTTCATTTCTGAAAGATAGGGTCTTTTTTTACTGTTACTTAACCTAGCGGTTAATCTCTTAGAAGTCGAAATTATCAGGGTCAGGACCTACCCGTTGATCTTGGTTCAGAGCGTTGATTAGATTCATATCCTCTTCTGTTAACAGAAAATCAAACACATCTACGTTTTCGATGATCCGGTGCTCTTTAGTAGACTTTGGAATGGTAATAATTCCACGCTGCAGGTCCCAACGGATAATCACTTGAGCTACGGATTTACTGTGTTTAGCTGCAATTTGTTTCAGTACAGGCTGATCCAACAATTGCCCTTGCATTAATGGAGACCAAGCCTCCAGTTGAATTCCTTGTTCCTGGCAGAAGCTAAGCAGTGCTTGCTGACTCAAATAAGGATGGAGCTCCACTTGGTTTACCATCGGCTTAATTTCCGCATCCTTCATCACATCTTCAAGATGATGGATCTGGAAATTGCTGACCCCAATCGCTTTTACGCGTCCCTCTTTATACAAAGTTTCAAGTGCTCTCCAAGTCTCTTTATATTTTCCTTTTACAGGCCAGTGGATAAGATATAGATCAAGGTATTCAAGTCCAAGCTTAGCTAGGCTAGCTTCGTAGGCGGCAATGGTTTCTTCGTAGCCCATATCTGCAGTCCAGACCTTTGAAGTTACGAAGAGCTCTTCTCTGGACAGGTTGTTGTCCTGCAAAGCTTCTTTGATCGCTTGACCTACGCCAGTCTCATTCTGATAGATCGCTGCTGTATCGATGCTGCGGTAGCCGTGTGCAATAGCAGATTTGACCGCTTGGATCAGCTCAGAGCCTTCTTCGACTTGAAATACACCAAGTCCAAGCCAAGGCATGTTTACCCCGTTGTGTAATGCAGTTGTATCCTGTAGATGTTGAGCCATAATAAAATTACCTCCTGAGATATTTAATAGTTTGATTGGTTTGTTAATGCACAGCTGATTAAGCAGCTTCGGACTGGAGAAGAGTCTCGTCTTTCTTCTCCAGCGCACGACTCCAGGCGGTTAAGAATACTGCGGAGAGAACCATTATAGCACCCACCCAAGTGGTATGAATCAGTCCCATATGATCCGTGACAATACCACCAAGATAAGCCCCGATGGCAATACCAGCGTTAAAAGCAGCAATATTCAACGCAGATGCCACATCTCGCGCACTCGGAGCATATCGATCTGCAAGTGTAACTACGTGTACTTGTAGACCAGGTACGTTCATGAAGGCTAACAATCCCATAAAGAAGATCGTAAGTAGTGCAGCCACTTTGAAGGGTGCGGTAAAGGTTAAGACGAACAGTACAACAGCTTGTATAGCAAACATGTAGAACAGGGCATTCATAGGGTTACGGTTGGCTAATTTGCCTCCAATGACGTTGCCGATGGCGATCGCTATGCCATAAACAAGAAGGATGATGGCAACGGTACTCTCTTTGAAACCGCTGATTTCATGGAGAAGTGGAGATAAATAAGTAAAGACTACAAAGGTACCTCCATACCCTAAAGCAGTGATTGCGAAGGCAAGCAGTAACCGTCCATTCTTCACGAGTTTGACTTGTTCGCGAAGCGGTGTTCGGGTTCCTTTGCGCAGCCCTGTGGCAGGGACCAAGATCAGATTACCGATGAGCGCTATAAGCCCGATGGCAATAATGGCGATGAATGCAGCTCTCCAGCCTAACTGTTGCCCTAGGAAGGTACCCAGTGGCACACCGGTAACAGTAGCTACGGTTAGCCCTGTGAACATGATCGCAATAGCGCTGGCTTTACGATTCTCAGGCACAAGGTCGGCGGCAATGGTCGAAGCAATCGACATGAACAGACCATGCGAAAGGGCAGATATTACTCTAGCTATTAGCAGAATTGTAATACTGTCCGCAGCCGCGGCAAGGCTATTGCCGATAATAAATACAATCATAATGATAAGCAATAATGTTTTGCGCGATATCGCCGTGGTCAGCGACGTTAAGATTGGGGCGCCAAAGGTTACCCCTAAAGCGTACAAAGTAACAGTTAATCCAGCTGTGGTCAGCGGTATATTCAGGTCATCAGCGATTAAAGGCAGCAGCCCTACACTGATAAACTCGGTGGTTCCGATCGCAAAGGCGCTAATGGCTAAAGCCAGGAGTGCCAGGGTACTTCTTTTTTGGTTTAACAACATGTCTCTCACTCCTACACTCTGATAATCACCGGCCGGTAAGTGCAATTATGAAGGCATGAGTCATTTAAGTATAGTACGTACTTTAAAGTGCTATAGGTACTAAAAAGTACCTATAAGAAATCACCTAAGGATATTGTCATCCATTCCTAGAAAATTATCCGCAAAAAAGCGTTGGGCTTCCTTCAGTTGAAGGGAATACCAACGCTTTGATGATTGATCTATTGTGTTCAGTATGTTATTCGAAGCTGTATTTGATTCCCCATTGTTCTCTAACATTACTCATAATGTCCATGACATCTAAGGAGAGCTTGAGGGTTTCCTGGTTGCCTTTTGCCGCGATATAGCGCTGCATATCCTCGATTTCGTATTGTAGCGCTTTGGAAGTATCGCCGGCTTCGATCGTTTCTAGGGTGCCATCTAAATATTGAATTGTAGCTGTAGAGGCCCGTGGGAAATTGTCTACAGTAATAAAGCCAAGTTCTCCAGCAACGACGCCGCGTTTAGGCATTTTGGAGCGCATGGTAAGGGAGATGATCGCCATTTCATCGGCATCGTTGTTCAGAATGATTCCGGATTGTTCATCGACGCCTGTCTCAAAACGTTTCACTGTCGTTAGAATTTCCTGTGGCTGTTTGGACAGGAAGAATCTTGTGAAGGACAAGGCATACGTCCCAATATCCAGCAGCGCCCCTCCAGCCAAATCTTTGCTGAAGAAACGGTTGTTCACATCATATTCTTTATGGCTGCCAAAGGAGACTTGCACCATTTTGAGGCGTCCGATCTTACCTTCATCCACGATTTTCCGTAGCTTTTTGTACAGTGGCATATGGTAGATGGTCATAGCCTCTGCGACGACTAAACTTTTTTGTTTAGCAAGCTCGGCGATTTCCTGTAGTTGTTTGCTATTTACGGTGATCGCCTTTTCACAGAGGACATGTTTGTTATTCTGCAAGCTTTCTATGATGTATTCGTAGTGGTTACTATGTGGTGTTGAGATGTAGACGACATCAAATTCTGGATCTTGCAGCATTTCGCTGTAATTGCCATAAGCCTTCTCCGCTCCATATTGGCTCGCGAACGCCTGGGCTTTCTCTAAGGTTCGTGATCCTACCGCATATAAAGTTCCGCCGATGTCATCTAGAGCAGCCGCAAATTCATTAGCGATACTTCCCGGGCCGATGATTGCCCACTTCAGATTGTCCATGGTTAGCACCTCGCCTGTTTTGATTGTTTGAGCTTACTTAGAGATTACCTTGATTCCACTTGAACCAGCCACAAGTGCTGAGGTAACTTCTTTCGTGAATAGGGAGGTCTCAATGACCCCGTTAATGGCTTTGAGTTCAGTTTGAAGAGCAGTGCTATCCTCTACCTTGTCAAAAAAGACATCCAGCAGCACATTGCCGTGATCACTGACCGTATACCCATCCTTACTTGCGCTTGTTCGAATCTCAGGCTTGCCGCCCAGCGATTTCACGGAATGTTGAACATAACTAAGAGCATCCATAAGAATTTCCAATACTACGGGATGCTTGAAGGTTAGCTTGTTCACAAGTTTAGTTTCATCTACCAGCAATATATAATGATCCGCCATACTAGCAATCAGTTTTTCTTTCGTATGAATGCCGCCACCACTCTTAAGCGCATGCAGTTGCTCATCCACCTCATCACAGCCATCAAAAGCAACAGCTATTCGGTCAACGGACCAAGTGGGTACAACCTGCAATCCATTTTGGACACAGAGTGAAGCTGTAGTGAAGGAGGGGGTCACTACCTTTACTCGAAGATCTGCTTCTTTAATATTCCCGATTAAATAGGAAATCGTACTACCCCCACCTAAACCAATGGTTGTGTCGTTCTCAATATACTTTAGAGCTTCTACGGCGCAACTTTTCTTTCTAAAGTCCATATTCAAAGCCGATCATCTCCATTAAAAAATTGAAAATTTGCACATTTGTGCAATATAATAAAAAATGTGCAAAATAATCGTCTACAGTATAGCTAGGGGTTATGGATTCGTCAAATCCTTGAAAAAAGCGAGGAGTTCTATCATGGATCGAAAAGAAGACAAGAAGCTGCTCATTAAGATTGCACAAATGTACTATGAGCAGAATTTAACGCAAAGTGAAATTTCTAATGAACTTGGCATATATCGCACCACCATAAGTAGGATGCTGAAGAGAGTCCGTGAAGAGGGCATCGTTACAATCACCATCAATTACGATATTGGAGATCATTGTACACTGGAGCAGGAATTGAAAGAACGGTTCGGGCTGAAGGAAGCCATTGTTGTAGAGGTAGATCCAGCCCAGTCCGGGGTGATCAAGCGTAAAGCTATTGGACAGGCTTGTGCAAGATGGCTGGAGCAAGTGGTTCAGCCGAAAGATACGATAGGGTTCTCTTGGGGAAGCAGCTTAGCTGCCGTTGTAGACAATCTGACCCTCGGACAGAGGCCTTTTGTAACCTGTGTTCCTACGGTGGGTGGTCCATCTGGAAAGATGGAGAGCGGATACCATGTCAATAATATCTGCTACCAAGCTGCCTTAAAGTGGGGGGCGCGCTCATTAATGATTGACGTGCCAGCGATCACGGAGCAAAAGGAAACCAGAGATCAACTGATGCGTTCGCAGTATTATCAAACCATTGCGAAGGCATGGGATCGGCTGGATATCGCTATATTCGGCATTGGATCACCGGAAATTAAAGGCGAAGAGGCATGGCGCGGATTTTATGGCGATGCTGTGATTGATGAGCTGGAGGACGGGAAAGTAGCTGGTGATATTTGCTCGCGTTTTTATGATGGCAATGGATTGCCTGTACGCACAGCAATATCGGACCGAACGTTGACCATTGAGCTGGAGCAGATCAGACGAGCGAGGTACGCTATTGGTGTAGCGGAATCGCTGGAGAAGGTTTCGGGCATCTTGGGCGCGCTAAATGGCGGGTATATGAATGTGCTCGTAACGACCGAAGAAACGGCGCAGAAGATCTTGGAGTAACCCCTACTAAATGTAAACAATTGAATTTCGTGAAAATAACCTGAAAATGGTATGCAAAACACTAAAAATTTTGCTTGTAAGCACCAGACAGAGCGTGTAAGATATACAAGGTATTCATATCGGACATTAATAAAACTCATATAATCTTGGGGATATGGCCCATAAGTTTCTACCGGATAACCATCGTAATTATCCGACTATGAGTGAAATAGCGCATCTAGGGTTCCGCTTTCTTCTTTGGAGGAAAGGTCTGGACCGAGCGATGCGGACACTATGTAGTGTTACACCACTAAGGGACAAAAGCCCAGAAGGACAGATTCACTTGAGAGAAACGACTCAAGGGATTTGTCCTTTTTTGTTTTTTTAATGAAGAGGAGAGATTAGTTCACGATGAAAGTACTTCAAGAGCGCATTAGACAAGAGGGTCTTATTTTATCAGATACGGTACTGAAGGTAGATTCATTTCTGAATCATCAGGTCGATACGGAGCTAGCGCTGCAAATCGGTCAAGAGTTCAAAAAGTTGTTCGGTCATCAACCGATCACTAAGGTGATTACGATTGAAGCTAGTGGGATTCAGTTCGCCATGGCTACTGCGATTGCATTAGGTGTACCGTTTGTTTATGCGAAGAAAAAGAAAGCAGTAACGCTCTCAGAGGCTGTCTACTCAGCGCCTGTACATTCCTTTACTCGCCAAGAGGATTATCTGGTCAGCGTCTCCCAGAAATATCTTGGAGCGAATGACAAAGTGCTTATTGTGGATGATTTCCTCGCTACTGGTGCTGCACTTGTGGGACTGGTTGATATCGTAAAAGAGGCAGGAGCAGAGCTCCTTGGCGTCGGTTGTGTCATTGAAAAGAGCTTCCAAGAAGGCCGGAGCCTTCTGGAGAACAGAGGCATAGAAGTCCATGCCTTGGCCCGTATTGCATCTATGTCACCAGGTGAAATTCACTTCATTGATAATGAAAGCTCATTAGAGAAAATCAAGGAGAGTGCGGGATGTTAAGCAAGCAAAAGGTATTTACGTTAGGTCTTCAGCATGTCCTAGCCATGTATGCAGGAGCAGTAATTGTACCGCTGATTGTTGGGGGTGCCTTGAAGCTAAATGGGACTCAAATGGCTTACCTCATCGCAGCCGATTTGTTCACTTGCGGATTGGCTACACTGCTGCAAATAATGGGCACCAAGTATTTTGGTAGCAGGCTCCCAGTTATTCTTGGATGTACCTTTACAGCCGTTGGCCCGATTATTGCGATTGCCTCGACACATAATCTGGCGACTGCGTACGGTGCGATCATTATTTCCGGTTTGTTCGTTGTTCTTGCGGCCCCGCTTTATGGGAAGCTGCTGAAGTTCTTCCCGACCATTGTAACGGGTTCTGTCGTGACCATTATCGGGTTATCTCTTATTCCAGTAGCTATGAATAACGTTGCTGGCGGAGAAGGCAGCGCTGATTTTGGACAACCCCGCAATTTGTTGCTTGCACTGATTACACTACTTGTCATTTTAGCAGTTAACCGTTTCGCCACTGGATTCCTGCGCTCGATCTCAGTTCTGGTAGGTCTTGTGGTGGGTACAGCGATTGCTTATGGAATGGGTATCGTTAACTTTTCTACGGTAGGTGACGCTTCTTGGGTGAGCATCGCACAACCGTTTTACTTCGGATGGCCTGAGTTCAGTCTTACTGCAATCTTCACTATGATCATCGTTAATATTGTTAGTATGGTGGAGTCTACTGGGGTTTATTTTGCAGTTGGTAAAGTAATTGATCAGAAAGTTGAACAGAAGCAGATCGTAAACGGACTGCGTTCCGAGGGAGTAGCAATTATGCTGGGCGGAATTTTTAATGCCTTCCCATACACTGCTTTTTCTCAAAATGTGGGTTTGATTTCGCTGTCTCGCATTAAGACTCGTAATGTTATTTTTGCCGCTGGCGGGATCATGATTGTACTAGGACTCCTGCCTAAGCTGGCTGCCTTGACGACGATTGTACCGAATGCCGTACTTGGTGGAGCCATGATTGTCATGTTCGGATCGGTTGCCGTTTCCGGGATATCTATTCTATCCGATGTGGATCTCCGTAAGGATGGTAATCTACTGATTGCTGCTTGCAGTATTGCTGTTGGCTTAGGTTCAGCGACACTTCCTGCAATGTTCGCAGAGCTGCCTGAATTTGCGCGGATGCTGCTACAGAACGGTATCGTATCCGGTTCGCTTACAGCGATTGTACTGAACATTGTCCTCTCCAAGACAAAGGATGATGTGCAGGTAGCGGATAACACCGTACCTGTTCTTGCAAAGGAATCTCAAGTCTCCTAAACTTTATTGGATTGATGAAAAGGCTCAGACTAGGTGAAGTACAAACCTAGACTACCTGCAAAGACGAAATAAAAGATCTGACTCGGCTTCATGCACGGGTCAGATCTTTTTTTAAATATAATAATATATTATTCCACGCTTTAAAAAATCCTTATATTTTCTCCAGAAACGATTAACGTCTTTCATGGACGACAACTTCGTTTCTTCTTATGATTAACGGTTACTATGTTTGATTAATATCCCTATATTACGCGCGGTGCGCTCCATGTTGAAGGAAGCATCGGTGAGCGCTTTATCTAACGTACATACTCCAGGCACGATGGAGAAGAACATATCGATACCATGCTCGTTCACGGCTTCTACGCCAGTACCGAGGGAACCCGCTAAGGCAATAACAGGTACACCAGCGGCTTGTGCTACTTTGGCAACACCAATCGGTGTTTTACCATAGACGGTTTGGCTATCCATACCCCCTTCGCCTGTGATGACATAATCCGCATCTTTCACTTTATCCGCAAGCTTCATGGCATCGACGACGATGTTCACGCCTCGCTTCAACCTGGCTCCCAGGAAGGCCATTACGCCAGCACCAAGTCCACCTGCTGCACCCGCACCTGCTGTATCATTCACTTCTTTTCCGAGATCGCGCGCAATGATGTTTGCTAAACGTGCAAGATTTGCATCCAATTGCTTCACCATGTCGGGTGTTGCACCTTTTTGCGGACCGAAGATGGCGGATGCCCCGCGCTCACCAGTTAATGGATTGTCTACGTCACATGCGGCTACCACTTGTACACCTTGGAGTCTCGGATCTACATGATCACTATCAATACGGGTAACTTCACTTAGCGATCCTCCACCGTATCCAATCTCCGTTCCATCTTCTCGCAGGAAGCGGAATCCAAGCGCTTGTGCCATGCCTACACCGCCATCGTTGGTTGCACTGCCACCAAGACCCATAATAATAGAACGTACGCCTGCATTCAGCGCATGAACGATAAGCTCTCCTGTACCCTTTGTCGTGGTGATCAACGGATTACGCTCTTCCTTCGGCACAAGTCCAAGTCCAGAAGCAGCTGCCATCTCAATAATCGCGGTCTTTCCATCTCCCATAATGCCATAAAATGCATTCACAGGCTGACCGAGCGGCCCTGTTACGTCACAATGTACAATTCGTCCGCCTGTCGCATCGACGAGTGACTGAACTGTACCTTCGCCGCCATCTGCCATCGGTACTTTAATATATTCTGCATCGGGAAAAGAGGAACGAAGTCCTCGTTCTATGGCCTCACAGGCTTCCATTGCTGTCATACTTTCTTTGAATGAATCTGGTGCCAATACAAACTTCATGCTCTTCACATCCTTTTGTGTTGTTTATGCTTCAACAGTTGTTATAGGAACCATTGGAATACACCGAATACTAATGTCGAAACGATCGCTAGTGTTAGACCAACTGCGGTTTCATAAGGAATCAATTTCAGACGCTCTTTCATCTGCATGTTCACACTGCCACCAGTTGCGTGGAAGAAGCTGCCGTGAGGCATGTGGTCTAATACAGTCGCACCAGAGTGAATCATTGCCCCTGCTCCTAGCGAAGCTACGCCAAGTCCCATGATGGTGGAGCCGAATACAGAGCTTGCTACGGCTGTGCCTGCTGTTGTCGATGCTGTTGCAAGAGACATTAACGCACCACTGATTGGAGCAAGCAAGTATGCCGGTAGGCCAGATGCAGTAAGGCCGTCGATAATAACATCCTTTAATTGTGAATTTGCAATGATACCAGCTAGTGTACCTGTCCCGATTAACATGACGGCTACACCCGTCATTTTACCAAGACCAAATACAGCGAACTCATTTAACTTCTTAAATCTTCCCATTGCAATGGCGCCTACGATACCTCCTACTGGAAGCGCGATAACTGGATCGATTACGATGCCTGCAATTGGACGAAGGGATAACAAGATAATGGCTACAAGTGGAGCTAGAAAGGCTGTAAAGAAGCTTGGAAGCTGCTCATTCGGATTATTCGTTACCTCAGAAGCTTCTACTTTACTGCCTTTATTATTTAAACGCTTTGCGATGAAGTACGTTACGATAATCCCGAATACGGCTGGGATTATACCTGCTGCCATCAACGAAGTTAATGGAATATGAAATGCATCTGATGCGGCAATCGCATTCGGGTTAGGTGACATGATGTTACCGGCTTTACCGCCGCCGATCATAGCGATCAGAATTGCCAATTTCGATAGATTCGCACGTTGTGCGATAGCTAATGCAATGGGTGCTACAGTAATAACAGCTACATCCACGAATACGCCGACCGCTGTAAGCACCATTGTTGCTAAGGCTAATGCGAGTAATGCCCGTGTCTCGCCGGCCTTCTGAACCAACGTCTCTGCAATCTTTTTCGCCGCGCCTGATTCAATCAATACACCTGCTAACACACCTGCTGCCAAGATGCGAAGCACGGCAGGAATCATCCCTTTAGCACCATCCATCATCAGCGTAATAGTATCCACCATACTCACGCCGCCGATTAAACCACCTACTAACGCACCGATCATCATGCCGTAGGCTGGCGGTACTTTTTTCAATATTAGAACAATTGCCACAACCAATGCAGCTAAAGCACCTAAAACGCTTACACTCACTGTCATGAGTTATTCCTCCCCAGGTTTACACATAGTTGTATATATCGATATGTGGTTTGAGCTCATACCTATACTTTAGCGTTTATTTGTAAGCGTTTCATTAGGCGGAGAAATAAACATTTCGCATCGATTGATGTCTTTTTTTGTGCATATGCACATATATCCTCTTATTCATCACAAGACATAGCAGAATGCTCCAACAAATATAACCAACGCGCACTCATGAGCAGGAACAGCTCCTGATAATTTCTTGGATCCTTCCCTGTGAGCTCGGTTATACGCTGGAGTCGGTAGCGTAACGTATTCCGATGAATGCGCAGTCGTTCAGCGATATGCTGTTGCTCCCCACTTTCGAAGTAAAATAGAGCTAATGTCTGCTGAAGCTCACCACTACGATCCTCCTCCACAAAATGCGCCCATAGCTGCAGCAACTCCTCCGACATCCAATGATGTACACTCGGAACGACCATCGTCTCCAGTTGCAGATCCGTTGCATAATAAACCGGCTCATCCGGATATATTGCATAGCCTGCACGCATCGTATCTTCTGCGGATTGAATGGACTTCATCATCCCTTGAATCCCTGTAAAAGGTTTGCCTACCGCGATACGTAGTGGAGAAATCTCCTTTACATCTAACCAACGTCTTATCTCGTGAATTCCTTCACATATATCCGTATGCGGCTTCCGCTCATGGAGATGCTCCTTGACCAGAATAACTTGTCTGGCATTACGAATAGTAATCAATTGAACAGCCGGGCGTCCTTCTAATACATCAGTTACCCGCTTCATTGTTGCCATTAGATCCTCTTCATTACGATTAATTAATTCAATGATGCATGCGATATGAGGCTTATCCACCTGAAAATGAATCTGCTGTGCTTGATGTCGCAATGTTTGTACGTTCCCCTCATCGCCATTCATCACCGCGAGCAGGAAATTCTCCTTCATTCGTTTGTCCCATTGAGCCTGCTCTAACAGCTTCATATGCTCAAGATACATTTCCGCCGTCATCTTCACCAATTCACCATACTTCGTCACTTCCTTGGGATCACCAGTAATCCCAATAACACCAACAATCTCATTCTCAAACTCAATAACAAGGTTCGTGCCGGGCAATACCCCCTGCAATCTAGCGGCGCTCTCCTGATCAATCTCGAATCTGCCACGACGCTCTATCGCGAGTAATGCACCCTCATGTGATTGCCCTAACCGCTTACCATCTCCAGACCCAATAATTCGTCCTCGCTTGTCCATAACATTGACATTGTACCCAATCACATGCATCGTACGTCGAACAATTTCCATCGCAACTTCTTTTGTCAAACCCCTCATGGCTACTACCTCCTATTTAGAAATTCTCTATGCGAACTCATGTGAACACTCTTTTCCTAGTTCATGCGCGATATAATATACCTCTAAGATCTTATCATTATCACAAGCCGGGTCTGATTGAAACACTACAAGTATATATTGCGGAGAATGGAGATCATAATCGAACTGGTATGTGGATTGATGTGGCGCAAGTAATCCTCCTCTTCTAATTGCCAACCTCTTTTTATAGGCATAAAATTAGTTGAGCATGTATAGATAAATTAGGACAGGGATGGAGTAGGAATGAACGAGAAAGTATTAATGAATGATAAGATAGTCATGCCATTATGGACGATGTGTCTCTTTATTGTAGTGATGAACACAACGATGTTTAATGTATCGCTTCCTACCATTATTCAGGATCTCCAAATTTCTGCTGACCTAGGCTCATGGGTCATTTCCAGCTATTCGATTGGATATGCGTTGTCGACGGTTATTTATAGCCGGTTATCCGACTTGGTGCCGATTCGCAAGCTCTTGACCATTGGCTTAATTACGCTTGGGACAGCATCAGTGTTTGGATTGTTCGCACATGACTTTAATATGCTATTGATTACAAGAATCCTACAATCTGCGGGCGCCGGATCTATGGCTGGATTGGGGCTTGTACTCGCCAGTCGCTATGTTCCGATTGAAAGACGCGGTGCTGCTATTGCGATGATCTCGGCGGGTAGTGCAATGGCCTTTGGTTTGGGCCCTATTGTCGGAGGTGTCATCAGCCAGTACTTTGGCTGGAACGGATTGTTCGGCATAACTTGCCTTGTGCTTATTGTGCTGCCGGTACTGCTGCGGTTATTGCCTAAGGAACAGCCACAGCCTGCAAGCTTTGACATCCTGGGGGCGGCGCTGACCGTTGTAAATGCGGCAAGTTTACTGGTAGCTGTAACTACCCAGTCGCTTGTATGGCTAGCGGTGGGTGTAGTGTCTATTATCGTGCATGCCGTACATCTGAAGAAGGCCAAGGAATCATTCATTAATCCACAGCTGCTTACCATGCCGGGTTACTTGAAACTGGTTGCCATAGGCTTTTGTATTCTAGTGCTGAACCTAGGGAACTTGTTCCTGATGCCGCTTGCGCTCGCTAATCTGTTTGAAAAATCAGCGCTGATGATTGGTTTGTATATCGCACCGGGAGCGCTATTATCTGCATTTCTGACCCGTTATGTGGGACGTTTTATTGATCGGTACGGTAATATACGCTTCTTAGTGATTGGACATTGTATACTTGCAGCCGTTATGGCTGTGTTTGCCCTGAATCTTTCTGTATCACCTGTAGTACTGCTGCTAGGTTATCTATGCTTCTCTCCCGCTTTCTCAGCTACGATGGCATCCTTAAACAATGAAACTTCTATAGTTCTTCCAAGGACTTGGATTGGTTCTGGTATGGGGCTTTTACAACTGGTTCAATTCTTCGGAGGCTCTGTATCTGTTGCAGTCTGCGGGCTTTTGCTGCATGCTCAGCGTGATATCTCCCCTGCAAAAGCATATCAGCATGTATACGGCGTGTTGCTCCTCGTTTGCTTGTGTTCGTTAGGAATTCTTCTTTTATATAGACGTTCTAACGCCAAGAGAAAGGTTGGGCAGTCTATGCACGCCTAGAACTGAAACGAAAAGGTAATAAAGACGTATCAGATGCTATAGCAGAACTAAGGAAGGAATGGTAATAATGGACAATGGGATGAATGTAATCTTATTTGAAAAAATGCCGGAAGGCGGGCTGCGAGTCATTGAGGAACGCAAGTGGAGCATGAATATGATCGCAGCGTTAGAGCATGTCAATTATATTGTGGTTGGCAGTGTTGAATATGAAACGGTTGAAGGACGGCTGAATGTAGATGAAGGCAAGCTGGAGCTTTTACTTGTTCCGATGCACAACGAATGATTGAGATAAGGGAAGGAGAACCTTACGATGTCTAAAGATGAAAAGGATAAGGAATTAGCGGTATCCAAATTATTCACTTCTGATGGTAAGCCCATTCGAGTATTATCTACTTCGCTAGGCATAGCTTTGTTAGCGAATGCTATGTTTATTCCTGGCGGCGCAGGGGCTAGTGCAAATACTTCTGGAGATGAACCCCAGCTAGTGTCCTGGTCTACCGAAGAGGTTAAAGCCTATTTTGACAAAAATGTGGATTGGAATATTCCATATCCGGAAGGTACACAAGAGGTAGAACAGGAAGGCCAAGGTGTTGTAACCAATAATGGAACGACGGTAGTGAATAACTATGGTGGATATCATTCAGGTTTTGGTTGGGATGACTTGCTGCTATATCACATGCTGTTTAACAGTGGTGGCAATTACTCTTCCAGAGGATGGTCTAAGGACCGTCCAACTTATTATGGAGGCACGAGAACAACTTATAAGCCGCCTACCTATAGCAGTGAGAAATTCCAGAATAAGAAGGTTCCCGGTTCTGTTGTAAAGCCCAAAACATCGACTTCCTCCACAGGCTCTATTACGAGAAGAGGCTCTTCCTCAAAAAATGGAATCGGTGGCACTTCCAGCGGATTAAACTCTTCGAAGAACTCTAAATCTAGCTCAGGCTCGAAGTCCTCTTCGAGATCAGGCTCAAGTAAGAGTGGTTTTGGCGGATGAGTGAGCAGCAGAGTGTATTTGAAATTCTAGATCAGTCTGAGCTTGAAAGAGGTCCACGGGTCAAAGCGTTATATGAACTCGGGTTCACTTGGGCTGATCTTGAGGATGAAGAGTACTGGTTGGATGCAATTGCTCTAATGCACAGGGACACTTATAAGGAGCTTGAAGAAGCCTCATCAAAACTCTGGGCCATTCTCGATAAAGCGGTTCGCTATGTTCATCTAAAGCGCGATTTGTATGAACTGCTTGGGATTCCCCCTGTACTTTGGGAGATGCTTGACGGGTGTCCTATGCCAGAAGAAGGATTCATTAGTCGGTATGCCAGATTTGACTTTGCCATAGCCCATGATGGGACGATTAAGCTGCTCGAACTGAATGCGGATACCCCAACAGGTTATGTGGAAGCCTCGATAGCTACACCGTGGATCTGTGAGCAAGCTGGAATGCAGAGTCCAAATCAAGGGATGAAGGCACAAGTTGCGGCAGCTTGGCAGGTAGAACGTCCGGATACCGCAGCTTGTGTGGCTTATGGATCTCATCTTGAAGATTCAGGTACGATAGAAGCATTAGTGAAGCACAGTGGTCTCGATACCCAGTGTGTGGATTGTCTTGATCTGTGGGTCGACAACGGAATTCTCAAGGATGGGGAGGACCGTGTGATCGAGCGGATGTTCGCTCTATATCCTAAAGAGTGGATGGCTGTGGATGAAGGCGGCGATGCCCTCGCCTATGCGGTAGAGCAAGGGAATCTTCAGCTCTTTAATGGTCCTCACAGTATATTGCTCCAATCCAAGGGGCTGGTTGCAGCGGTGTGGGGAATGTATGAGCTGGGCCTGCTATTCGACAAGGAAGAGCGGGAGACGATCTCGCGCTATATTTTGCCTACTTATAATAAGCCTGTATTCTCAGGGAACTTTGTGTCCAAATCTGTTTTTGGTCGTGAAGGGGGTTCGGTGCGCATGTTTGATGATAGCGGTGCGCTAGAGCTTGAAGATGAAGACGGTTATGACAGTAGTCAGCTCTTCCCCACTGTGTATCAAAAAAGAGCCGATTTAGCACGGATAACGACATCAGAGGGTGAATTTCATCTGCTGACAGGCATGTTCGTGATTAACGGGAAGCCTTGTGGTATGCTCGGCCGAGCGGGCGGATTGATTACAGGCAATGCCAGTCATTTTATTGCGTTGGGAGTGAGATAATTGGATAAGAGCAAGAAAGCCCGAATCGGAGTCTTATGTATGATGCTTCTGACGGTACTGTTACTAAGCGCATGTTCCAGTAATCAGGGAAGTGTATTTGATTCAGGAACAGCTCAAACTTCAGATAATGTAGCACGGGTACCGTGGGACTACCGGGTGGTAGAGAGTACCGTAGGGGATTTAATTGGGAGTGACATGACGGTTTTGCCGGATAATGAACTGCTCCCGAATGATGGGAATTATGCTACTGGCGATAAAATTTGGACACTTCAGTTCATGGACGCCGAGTTAATCACGGATGCTGATCAGAAGAATGAAGTTCGCCTGTCTTCATGGAGCACGATTAAGTCTTATGCAGATGAAAAAACGGCAGCAGAGGATCTTACCAATCTTAAAGTATCGGTAACCACTGATGTTGATCTTGTAGGAGTATACAAGACTAAGTATAAGGATAAGACAAGAAACTTTGCGGTGCTTGAGCTCCCTTCAGGTAATCGGATTAAGCAGCCGATTGATGATGAACGCTATACCGCATTAGAGAAAAAGAAAACCGCTTCCGTAGTCCTTGAGGAAGTACATGATTTTGCCGACTATGATTCGGCTTATGCGAAATTTCGGGGGTGGGCGAAGTGACGATGGTGGTTAATTTGGTAGTGAGTGTGTTTGTGATTATTCTTTTGCAAGTGTTAGGCATGGTGATCTTTGGTTTAATGACTCCGTTTAAAGATATGGAGGAGCTGAAGAAAGGCAATGTGGCTGTAGCCTTGGCTTTAGGCGGCAAGTTTCTGGCAACGGCTATTATTATTGGCGTAGCAGCGTATACGAATACCTCCATTCTGCACATGATCATTTGGTTTGCGGTAGGTTATGTGTGCTTGATTGCGGCTTATTGGATCTTTGAATTGGCAACCCCAACCTTTAAGATTTCAGAGCATCTGGAGAAGGGAAATGTGGCAGTAGGCACTATGCTTTGCTTGGTGTTTATTGGGACAGCATTTGCGATTAGCAGTTTGATTGTTTAGTTCGAGTATGAAATAGGGTTGAGACAAAGGTTGCCCCGATCCATCCATCGAGCGGCAGCCTTATTGAAAATCTAAGAAAGTATAAGTTTTACTTTTAGCTTGATGTGAAGAAGGGGTGGGCAGATGCATCTGTTTCTGAGAATTTCCACCAAGATGATGCGGTTACGTAAACGGACTATAGGGTTAATTATTCTGATCTTTATAGTTCTTAGTGCGTCAATTGCTTACCTGATTGAGCCGGGTACGTTTCACAGTTGGTTTAATGCATTCTATTGGGTTATGACAACGATGGCGACAGTGGGGTATGGGGACTATTTTGCAGAGACCGTAGTTGGAAAGCTGTTTACCATGTTTCTATATATCTTTGGTATCGGCCTCCTCAGCTTGGTTATTGGTAAGGTCATTGACTCCATTGCGGAGGTGCAGAGAAGGAGAGGAGCGGGAACGTTGAGCTTTCGGGGAAAGGACCATGTGATTCTAATTAATTGGAGTAAGAAAGCACAAGCTGCCGTAGACGAGGTTCTATGCTATTCGCCAAAATGCCACATTGTCATCATTGATGAGACAGGAAGTCATCCTCTGGAGCATATGGATCAAGTTCACTTTATAAGTGGCGATGCCTCCAGTGATGAGATTCTAGTTAAGGCTAACATCCATGAAGCAAGAGCGGCCATTGTGTTCGGGGACACAAGGATTGATGAAGCATCGCTGATCGACGGCAAATCTTTGTTAATTGCCTCTAGCATTGAGCGCATTGCGCCACAAGTACATACGACTGTAGAAATAATGCAAGAGAAGAATATACAGAATTTCAGGCATGTCCAAGTAAACGAGTTCGTTCTTTCGCATGATGCCATCTCCAGACTGGCTGTTCGTTCTGCACTGCAAGAGGGAAACTCTGAGGTGATAACGCAGCTGCTGAGCCGTAAATATGGTGATGATATTTATGAGATTCCAGTGAATAATACGTGGAAGACTTATGGGGATGCATTTCAGAGCCTGCTTCTGCAAGGTGCAACCTTATTGGCGGATCGTAGCGATCTAAGTATCAATCGAAAGCTGGATCAGGCTATTCCTAAGGATGCTAGATTGTATGTTGTTTCCGATGAAGAGACGTATCGTAAGATTAAAGATTAGATCAGAATTAGCTGGATCAGGCGGGTTTTCGGGAGCTGAGGCTTCGCGGGAATCCGCCTTTTTTTGTTTGCCAAACTTTCCTAAAGGGTAAGAGATACATGATAATATTTACTTTACCTTTGGAAGGAGCCATTGTTAATGAGTGAACATCAAAAAGTGAACGGAAACAGCAAGAATGAGCAACTGGAACAGTTTCGCAGTAAGGATGAAGGTCACACCTTAACAACGAACCAGGGTTTAAAAGTATCAGAGGACGAGTTCTCCTTAAAAGCGGGTGATCGGGGCCCAACCTTACTGGAAGACTTTCATTTCCGGGAAAAAATGACGCATTTCGATCATGAGCGAATCCCTGAGCGAATCGTGCATGCACGTGGATTTGCTGCTCATGGTGAGTTTGAAGTATATAAATCACTGAAAGAATATACAAAGGCGAAATTCCTTCAAGATCCCTCCGTGAAGACACCGGTGTTTGTCCGATTCTCGACGGTAGCCGGATCACGGGGATCAGCCGAGACGGTGCGGGATGCCCGCGGATTCTCTACCAAATTCTATACAGAGGAAGGGAATTACGATTTAGTCGGAAATAATATGCCCGTCTTTTTTATCCAGGATGCGATCAAGTTCCCGGATTTAGTACATGCGCTTAAGCCTGAGCCGCACAATGAAATGCCTCAAGCCGCATCGGCTCACGATACCTTTTGGGATTTCATAGCCAATAACCAAGAATCGGCCCATATGGCAATGTGGCTGATGTCGGACCGTGCTATTCCACGTAGCTTCAGAATGATGGAAGGGTTTGGGGTGCATACTTTCAGGTTGATTAATGAGCAAGGAAAAGCCCATTTTGTTAAATTCCATTGGAAACCAGTACTTGGTGTACACTCTTTAGTGTGGGACGAAGCTCAGAAAATATCAGGTGCGGACCCTGACTTTCATCGCCGTGATTTATGGGAATCGATTGAAGCCGGCAACTTTCCGGAATACGAATTGGGCATTCAGCTTCTAAGTGAAGAAGATGAATTTAAGTTTGATTTTGACGTGCTGGATCCTACAAAGCTCTGGCCAGAGGAAGATGTACCTGTACAGATTGTTGGGAAAATGACCTTGAACCGCAACGTGGATAATGTCTTCGCCGAAACGGAGCAGGTAGCTTTCCACCCTGGACATGTGGTTCCAGGCATCGATTTCACCAATGATCCACTGCTTCAGGGCAGATTGTTCTCTTATACGGATACTCAGCTAATTCGGCTTGGCGGTCCTAACTTCCATGAGTTGCCGATCAATAGACCGATATGTCCTTTCCACAACAATCAGCGTGACGGGCATGGACGGCAGACGATTAATCAGGGTTCAGTGAGCTATCACAATAATTCGCTTGCTAATAATACGCCTGCACCTGCAACAGAGGCTGAAGGTGGTTATGTACATTATCAGGAGAAGGTTGAGGGCCGTAAGGTGCGTAGCCGGAGCAAAAGCTTTGAAGACCATTTTTCACAAGCCAAGCTGTTCTGGAACAGCATGAGTGCTCCAGAAAAAACGCATATTATTGAAGCCTATTCATTCGAGCTCGGGAAGGTAAAGAGTAAGTCTGTCCGGCAGCAGGTTGTAGATATGCTCGCGAACGTTACGTTAGAGCTTGCTGTGCCTGTAGCAGAAGCTATTGGGGCGACGCCACCGAAAACGGGCGGTTCCGAGGTGGCTCAAATCTCCCCGGCACTAAGTCAGGCAAATACGAAGAAGCACCCAAACACACGTAAAATAGGTGTGATTATAGGCGACAGATTTGATGAAGACTTGGTGATGCCTGTTCTGGATACGCTTATGAGAGCCGGGATCCAGCCGGAAATAATCAGTGATAAGCTTGGATTTATTAAAGGCTCGAAGGGGACAGAGCTTGAAGTCATTCATACCTTATCCACGACAGATTCGGTGCTCTTTGATGCAATTTATGCAGCTGGTGGAAATTCGGAACATAACAAATTCCATAAAGATACAGCGCAATTCCTGAACCAAGCCTATTCTCACTTTAAGCCCATAGCGGTGACTACTGAAAATGCTAAACTACTTGAAACGGCCGAGCATAGAAGCAGTCCGGGTGTAATCATTGGAGATGGCGGAGAGGTGTTTGCTGCCAGCCTTGTCGCGGCAATTACTGCCCATCGTTTTTGGGAACGTATGAATGAATAAATAACTGATACAGAGGGGATATCCCGCTCGCCAAAGGCGTAAGGATATCTCTTTTTTGTCCAAGGATAGATACATAACGCTCACATTTTGATTTAACATTTTGTTGTATATTACCGTTATAGATAATACTAGGCAGTAAGCAGAATAGGAGAATATTAAAAGGAGGTGATCACTTGAGGAAAATAATTATTGCTGCACTAGCGATATTTGCAGGCATTATAGGGTTAACGGCATGCGAAAAAACGGCAGTACCGAATCCGTCCAATAGTGTTCATACTAAATCTCCAGCTCCAGTAGATTCGGAAAATGATACTAAGGTAATCCAGACGCAGGAAGTAACTAACTTAGAGCAGTTTATTACCTCGAAACTCACAGGTGAGTACGGTGTATATACTAATTTTATTGAAACAGATCAGTCGGCGGAAGCGGCGAGTGGACACGAAGTTCTGAGTGAATCGGCATCTCTCCGGATGCTGGCAGCTGTGCGTAGCGGCCAACAAGAGAGATTTGCAGAACAATGGCAACTGGCTAAGCAAACTTTTGATATCAACAGTGGTTTCAGCTACCGTTACAGTCCTAAACAGCAGAAGCTATACCCCTTGAATGCTGCCGTTGATGATTTGCGTATGATTCAAGCTCTTTATGAGGCGGGGGAGAAGTTCGGCGATAAACGTTATACAGCTGAAGCGGATAAATATGGCGAAAGATTTTATGATTATAATGTAAAAGACGGAAAACTTTATGATTTCTACGATATGGAATATTCTTCAACAAACACATTCGTCACTTTGTGTTATATTAATTTGGGCACTTTGCGAAAAATGTCGATTCCTAGCCAATTTAGTAAGAAACTGACGAATGATTTGAACGTAATATTGGAAAACGGATATTTATCGGATGAATTCCCCTTTTATGAGACACGGTTTAATTATGAGAGTGGAAAATATAGTTCGGAAAACATCAATACAGTAGAGTCGCTTTTATCCATTCTAGCCTTAGCTGAGGTGGGCCAGCAGAAAGCCACCAGCATTGATTTTATCAAGCAACAGGTCGAAGCTGGAACGTTGTATGGGCAATATTCGAGAGAAGGTAAGCCGCTGAACGATATCCGCTCCACAGCCATTTATGCCATTACGGCTATGATCGGCGCAGAAATCGGCGATGAATCTCTCCACCATAAAAGCATTGAAAGAATGAACGAGTTCAGAGTAACAGATGTGGATAGCCCACTGTACGGAGGATTCGGTGATGTCGCTAGCGGCCAAGCTTATTCTTTTGACAACCTGATGGCATTACTGGCCTATGTCTATTAACTTAAACTTATTGTATTGAAGGTGAACCTGCATGATGGACAACACGGTGAAAACACCTCTAAGGCAGGGGATAGCACTTGCTAATTTATCCGTTTCTCCTGCATTTCTTGCTGCATTTGGAGTGCTGCTTATTACCATCATCGCGCTGTTCACAGCTCCGTATGTCGGAGTGGCGGATAACGGTGACTTTTTCCGTAGCATTTATAGTAATGGACTCTATTTCAATCTGCCGGATTATGATAGTCAGTACTTTGGTTATTTTGTGAAGCAATATGGGATCTTTCAATATTTTAATGAGAATGGTGCAATGTTATTTTCCTCTCAGTCCTTATTTATCAAGCTGGCTATAGGACTTAACAAGTTGTTCTTCAGTAGTGAGGTATTCGACATCCGCTTTCAAGCGGCGATTTATACGATTCTATATGTAATCGCAATTTACTTATTAATAGAGGCTATTACATGGAAGATGTCCCGAAAACAGGGGTTCATCATTGCAGGTATTGCTATTTTTATATTCGGAGATACCGGGTATACGGCTTATTTTAACTCCTTTTACGGCGAGAGTGTTGTGATGATCACGATGATCTTCATGTTCGCTTCATGGCTGATGTTATATCGAAAAAGATTCAATGACTACGCGATGCTGGCCTTATTCGTAATTAGCACGCTGATCCTGACTACTTCTAAGCAGCAGAATGCGCCAGTGGGTATGATCATTGCTGTTCTGGCATGTTCACTGCTTTGGATTCGTAGAGACAAGATATTTCGGATCCTGACAATGGCGTCTCTTGCTCTGATGCTGTTCGCAGGTGTGTTCACATATTTGAATATCTCAAATGAGTTCGTAAACATTAACCAGTTCCATGCCATGACCCGAGGGGTGCTGAAGGAATCACCTGATCCAGAAGCCGCTTTAAAAGCGTTAGGGATGGACGAGCAATTCGCCATTCTGAAGAACAGCATTCACTATGAGAAATACGTGACCATAGACGTGAATTCACCACTTCTCGAGGAGAATTTCTACAGTCGTTATGGATTTGTATCCATCCTTAAATATTATTTAACGAACCCTGACCAGCTTAATTCGATTCTTAATGTAGCTGCTCAAAGTGCATTCTCGATTAAGCCTGCGGCTATGGGGAATTTCGAGCATTCTGTTGGTAAGGAGTTTCGAGCACAGAGTCACTTTTTCACCGGATACAGCCAACTGAAACAAACGCTAGCCCCGCGAACATTCGGGTTCATCTTCCTCTGGATGGTGCTTGTCATCGGTCTCTATATGCCTTCCTTTGTAAAAGCGATCAAGTCCCGTGATTTCAGAGGTATGCAGCGAATGGTATTGATTGTCGCTTCGATTGGCATTGGGCTTTCAGGTATTTTTGTATCAATTATCGGGGCAGGCGATGCCGATATTTCCAAGCATGAGTTCTTATTTACATTATCCTTTGATTTAGTCACTTTTCTGACCCTATCCAGTGTGATCGGGCGTAGAGTTTCTAAAAACAGCAATCGGGTTAAGCAGGTTAGCAAGAGCACCCCTTCTAGCACGTATACAAAGGCTCAAAAGGATGTGAGTGTGTGAGCATCAGAGGAGTTTTAAACGGAATATTGCTGCTGACGTTGACTCTAACAGCCCTTCTGATTCCCGTCACACCTGTCCAATCTGCTGCTTCGCCACAGCAGGTCCTACTACTCTACGACAGCCTCGCTAAGGGGACAACGAAGGAAGGCAACGTGACTGAACTCCAGCGACTGCTGGCGGCCTATTCCATGAAGGTCACACTTAGAAGTTTGGATCAATATGAACAAGGGATGCTGAATCATTACTCTAAAGTGATTATGGTCCGTAATGCAGTAGATATTTTGATCACTAATAAATTTTATGTAGAGGATTGGGAGCATTATCAGGGACAGTATTTGCACATCGGGTACAGTCCTCCAGCCTCGCTGACAAAGAAACTTCAGTTAACCACAGATGTCATGTATGACGCGAATCCAGATCTCCAGATCGGACAGTTCTCGGGAATTTCACTTCAGGTACAGGATATGCTCTATATAGCCAGAAGTCAGGGAACCCAGTCCCTTGGAAAGCTGATCTTCCAGGATGATAGCCTGCAAGCACCTTATGCTGTGAGTAAAGAGGATGCTGCTTATGTTCCGTATTTTGAACAAGGGAATGTCAGTGCATTGGCGATGGGGTATGTTCTGAAGGATTGGCTTCATATCAACGCAACGCCTAAAGTGTATCTTGCGATCAAAGAGATCTATCCCTTCTCTGATCTGGGACTGCTGACAGAGACTGCGGAGCGGCTGTATCAAGTGGGGATACCTTTTCTTGCAAGTGTGCGGCCAGTGTTCAGCAATACCGATTATCCGGCAATGCAGCGTTATTTGGTAGCCATCAAAAGAGTGCAATCGAATAATGGCAGCATTCTGGTCAATGCCCCTATTGCGATGCATTCAACGAGTACTAGTAATATGGATCATTCACTTCAGGTGAAGATGAATGCGTTCATTAATCTGCTGGTGCACAACAAGATTGGGCCGCTTGGAATCGGAGCACAAATGCACTGGGCGTATGACAAGGAATACTCGGAGGCGGGGATGGGGTTTTTCGATTCTGTGATACTGTATCCGGATGAAAACGTTGATTATATGGAGCAGAGCGACACCTCCAAGTCCTTTCCATCCTCTTTATATAGTGTGCCGATTGATTTTTTGCAGGATCTGCAAACATCCAATAATGTGATGCCAGAACTGCCGATGGACACGGTAATCACTGTGGATATGCCTAAGGATAAGGAAGAACTTGAGGGAATGCTGAAGATGCTGGAACAATACTGGGTTTCTTTTGCAGATTATAAACAAGAAAGGCATGAGGTTGTTACAGACGTCAATACGATCACTTCATCAGAAGGAGTGATTTCTATTAATGGACAACCCCTGAGTCTGAATTATACGCCAGAAACAGTGAATAGCGATTATCGGTATACAGAAGAGCAGAAGAAGAGCTTTACGACGCTTTTTAATATACAGAATCAGTTCTTTATAGTTGCGATAATGATTTCTCTGTTGCTATTTGGCGGATTAATGATCATCGGATACCGATTGTATAGGAAAAAGTATTTGAAATGAGACAACTAATCGTGATTTGGAGGATCCTATGACGATTTCAGACATACTGATGGTAATTGCAGTGATCTGTATCTGGTCTCTATTGCTGGTGAATGTGACCCTCATTATCGCAGGCTATTTATATTACATTAAATCTGAAAATGAGGACATACCAGAGATAGAGGGCGAATATCCTTTGGTTTCAATTATGGTTCCTGCTCACAATGAGGGGGTAGTAATCTGTAAGACGGTAGAGTCTCTGCTAGCGCTTGATTATCCGGAAGATCGATATGAGATTATTGTGATTAATGATAATTCCTCTGATAACAGTGCTGAACTGCTGGCCGGTATCCAAAACCGAAATCCGGGGCGGCAGCTGATCGTCATTAATACGGATGCGATTACGGGTGGCAAGGGGAAATCGAATGCGCTGAATATAGGCTTCACCCATTGCAAAGGGCAGTTAATTGCGATTTATGATGCAGACAACACTCCTGAAAAAACGGCTTTACGTTATCTGGTCGCTGAGATCATGAATGACTCTAGCCTAGGCGCAGTAATCGGTAAGTTTAGAACCCGTAACCGTAACGCAAGCCTACTTACCCGGTTTATTAATATTGAGACGTTGTCCTTTCAATGGATGGCGCAAGCGGGACGCTGGAAACTGTTCAAGTTATGCACCATTCCCGGCACTAATTTTATTATGCGCAGGTCTATCGTAGAAAGTATCGGTGGCTGGGATGTTAAAGCGATAGCCGAAGATACAGAAATCAGCTTCAGAATATATATGATGGGTTATCGGATCAAGTTCCAGCCGAAATCGGTCACATGGGAGCAAGAGCCACAGACCTTAAAAGTCTGGTTCAAGCAGCGAACGCGCTGGGCTAAGGGCAACATTTATGTCATTGTCAAAAATATCCCTCTGCTGTTCGATAAGTCCGCCGCAAAAGTCCGATTCGATATTCTTTATTTTTTAGCGATTTACTTCTTATTGCTGATGTCGTTAATCACCTCGGATGTGCTGCTCATCCTGCATGCTTTGGGCTATGTACATACTACCATTGCTGGGCTTAGCAATTTCCTCTGGCTGCTCGCCATCATTCTGTTCGTTGTAGGTACTTTCATAACGTTGACGACAGAGAAGGGCGAGATGAGCTTCTCCAATTTATGGATCGTAATGTTGATGTACGTCTCTTATTGTCAGCTGTGGATGGTTGTCGCCGCCTACGGACTATATCTTTATGTCAAAGACCTCATCTTCAAAAGAGAAGCAAAGTGGTATAAGACTGAACGCTATTAATAAAGAACAAAGAAGTAATGTGAGAAATATGTGATCACAGGAGAAACAGAACATGATGATGAAAAAACAAATGGTTATACTGTTAACCTGCCTCTCTCTTTTTCTAATTCAATTGAATGTTGCAGCCGCCGAGGCTCCGCCTCAGGATACTAGATTAACCTACACAACCTCTTTTACAGGAACAGATACTGCGTTAAAAGGTTCGAGTGCCCAGCAGCAATATTTTGAGGTCATGGATTATTGGAATGTGGATGAGATCAGAATTAACCTGCACTTTCAAATTTCGCAAATTACCAAGGAGCAGATTTCTAGCGTTACCTTAACACTAAATGGCAGCCCATTCTATACATTTAGACCCTCTCTAAAAGATAATGGCGAACAACAACTGGTCCTTCAGGCACCTAAAGGGTTTCTAAAAAAAGGAACCAATACGCTTGGAATTCAGGGCTATTTGCAGTCGAACTATACAGATGAACAATCTTGTTCTGTCGATTATGATTTTGATAATTGGCTGCATCTGTTTAATACATCCAGTATTAGCGTGATGTATACGCCAAAGCCCTTGACTGGAGGGATTAGTGACTTTAGCGAGCGCTTCTCTGGCGTTGATACCTTAACGAAGAATTATAGTGTGCTGACCGTACCGGATAAAAGCACAGGGGCAGAACTGGAGTCGGCTACTTATGCGCTCTCCGGACTTGTGAAGGGGAATACATTGGACAATAGAACGATTCCAATGCTTCCCTACCGGTCAGATACGGTGAAGAATAAAGCTGCGGTTGTACTGGTAGCTATGTATGACCGAGTACCAACTGGGCTTAAGGCTCAGTTAAGCACCTCTGAAGATTTAAGTACACATGCACTGCTGCAGTTAGTGAATAAGGATACTCAGCCGACACTTGTCGTAACCTCGAAGGATGAGAACTTACTGATTAAAGCAGGCCGTTTTGTTGCGAATGAAGAGTTATTGGGTCAAATCAGCAGTGATTTAAAGGTGGTCGATGATGCTACAGAAGTATCTGCACCCCCCCTTTCGATTAGCTCCAATATTACGCTTACAGAAACGGGTGATAAACTCACTGGGGCACGTCATCAGGAGCAGACATACTTTGTTGCATTGCCCTCTAACCGCTCGATTGCAGATTCAGGCAGAATCAGATTGGATTTCCGTTATGCACAGAATTTAGATTTCGACCGTTCATTAGTGACTGTCAGCATCAACAACACACCCATTGGCAGCAAGAAGCTGACCAAAGAGCTGGCGAATGGCGATAAGCTGGATCTTCCAGTTCCCCAAAGCTTGAATATTTCGGGTAATTTCACGGTAAATGTAGCCTTTGATTTGGAGCTGAAGGGAGCCGAATGTACTTTAGATAAGCAACAAATGCCTTGGGCGTATATCAGCAAAGATTCTGTAATGCGTCTTAATACTAAGGATCGTACGGATCTTTTGTTTAATAACTATCCGTATCCGTTTATACGTGACGGGCTTTACAATCAAGTAGCAGTTGTTTTGCCGCAAGAAATGGATGATTACTCATATTTGAGTTTAGCTAATGTATTTAATCTACTGGGAAAATACGCTAGCGGAAATATAGGCAACATTCAGTTCTACACGGATAACATTAGCGCTGATCATTTGAAGAATAATAATGTCATCGCCATAGGCACGTATAAGAATAATAAGATCATCCGTGATCATAATGATAAGCTCTATTTTCAATATAACGGGAACGGAACAGCGATTCGCTCCAATGAGAAGATGAGTATTGAAGATCATTACGGATCTCAAATTGGAACACTGCAGCTGATTGAATCACCATTTGAGGCGGGACGGGGATTGCTTGCTGTTACGGGAGCCCACTCTGAAGAGTACTATTTGGCGTCGAAGTTGATCGCAACAGAGCGGGACAAATGGAAGGTGTTTGGCGATGGGGTAATCGTTGATAAGGACGGTAATGTCAATGCGCACCGTTTCAAGATCATTACTGGAGCAGCAGAGGATTCCGTGGTTAAAAAAATAGCGGAACGAACGGACGTGCTGAGTTTCATTATCGTAATTGTGCTGGTGCTGACACTGGTGATTCTATCGCTGATCCTGCTGCTTCGTAAACATATGAAGAAACGTGGTGATAAGCGTGAGACGTAATCGCAGCGGTTTAGTTTCGGATATCGCTCTCTTATCGTTCCTGGTGCTTCTTTTTATTTGTATTGTCTTCATTTCAGGGGCACCCGATGATTATATCCAGAATATTATCATTTTAAATGTGGCTTTTATTCTGGCGATTGTTACGTATTTTACAACGGTGACTGCAGGGTTGGTCTTGAACCTGGTGTTTATATTTGCTTACGGCTTCTACACGATGTATCAGACGATATCTTTGGGAGAGACAATTGGACTGAATACTTACTTTTGGCTAATTATGACCCCATTGTTAACAGTGGTACTGTGGATATTTACACTAAGCAATCGTGAGCTGCAGGCTGAGAATCAGCGTTTGGAGAATAAGACTGCCAATATGGCCATCATCGACGAGAACACAGATCTGCGTAACAGTATTTCTTTTCAGAAGGATGCTGACTTATTTACAGGCATTTCGACTCGATATCAGATTCCACTCACACTGCTTGTAGTGAAAGTGAAATACTGGAATGAGATTAGACGTATTATTCCCGAAGATAAGCTGGCTGAGGCCATTCACGACGTATCTCAGCTCAGTCAGGCCAGCATTCGTACCAATGATGCATTGTATTTACTGGACAAAGATGACGCAACATGGGGCCTTCTGCTGTTCACCGACAACGATGGAGCAAAAATCGTGATCGAGCGGATTAAATTGAAGCTTCAAGAGCTTAATGACACTGAATTTGTCAAAAAGTATAAAGTTAGCCTTGGTCTCAAAATAGGTGCTGTAGAATATCAATCCAGCACTATTGAGAACCCGTTAGATTTTATTGTTCAGGCTAAAAAACAACTGGAGTATGATGTATAAGTCAGTTGAACGTAAGGGAATATAAGGAATATCGGATAGTAGTTGACTTTATATGTCGATTTCACGTATGATGGAGTGGTGGTCTAAATCGTAAGATTTACGAATTTTCCTACGTTTATTAGGTTATACTTATAGATAAACCTACAGATCATTTGGTTAATTTACCATAAAGGCTCCACTAATTTGTTCAGAAGGAGGACGATCAGAATGAGAGAAGGCATACATCCAAAGTACAACAAGGTTATTTTCATGGATGCAAGCGTAGGCTTCAAATTCTTGAGTGCATCTACAAAATCATCCAATGAAACAATGGAATGGGAAGATGGTAACACTTATCCTGTTATCCGCGTGGACGCAAGTTCCGCATCCCACCCATTTTACACTGGTAAACAAAGAGATACAGAACAAGGCGGCCGTGTTGACAAGTTCAAACAACGTCTTGCACAAAAGAAATAAGAATCCTTACGGATTAAAAAGGGACAACCCATTTAGAAGCGATCGCTTCAGGGATGTCCCTTTTTTGTGTTCAGGCATGTTAGAATGAAATGGAATTGATAAATTTCGATAGTGGCAGGGGAGCGATCAGTAGTGGAAAATGAAATAAAAGTAGATACCGTCCTTAAGAGTGAGGACGTTCAGGAGTTTAACCTATGGTTCAGCTTGAACAGCCGAATTATACTTAGCTCTTTCAGTGTGGTTGCTTATTTTGTGATTTTGCTGTTAATTACTAAGGATTACAGTACTAAAAATATTTCAATCCTTGCTGTGACTGCTGTGATTCTTGCCGCTGTTTTATGGTATATGACCAAATCAAGTTTGACCAAAAAATCTAAAAAAGCCTTCGCAACAGACAGTTTAGCCCAGCAACCTCAGAGCTATTCCGTATCAGATGAGGGTATAAAGTACGTATCTGAGGCAGGTTCCGGGCAAGTGAAATGGGAAGAGATACATAAAATAGGTGAAACGATGAACCTGTTCGTGTTTTTTGTGTCTTCTAATCGAGCGCTGATTATTCCTAAACGGTACTTTCAGTCGGTACAAGATAAAGATGCATTTAAGGACTTGGCCAGAAAGTATATGTTCTCCCATCGAGTAAAGTTCAAATCGTAAGATGTACAGATGTGCTGGTATTTGTTGATTCATTTGTAGGATTGATTAGGATATAATGATAGGAGCGACTTGAAAAATAGGAGAAATATGGCATGCCGTGGATTCAAGGATATCCGTATTACTTATTAATGGGCAGTGTTCTAAGCTTTTACATGGGCATCAGCTCCTATCGACATCGAAAGTCGGCAGGAAGACGCTATTTATGGATCTTAATGCTGCTGGTCAGCCTCATATTTATTGCAACGGCGGGAGAGATCATGTCATCCTCTTTTCAGGTTAAGCTGTGGTGGAAGAATATGCAGCAGGCTCCGCTTTTTTTAAGTGCGTTATTTACTTATGCTGTCGTTAAAGAATATGTGTCTCCTTCCGCGGAACGCCTACCTGTAAAACTTGCTATTTTCTCGATTCCAATTGCTTTGGACGTACTGCTTATTTTTACGGATACCTATCATCATCTAATGCGTAGTGAAGTGGGCATGGCCACTGTTGCGGGTGTTAGTGGAATTACTGTAAAGCCTACGCTTCTTAGCATGGCTTTTATTGCTTATGATCAGCTATTTGGTCTATATGCGGTCTGCTTGCTAGCTGTTTCCTTAATGAATAGACCGAGAGCTTTTTTGCGACGTGCGTTCTTACTATTTGCCGGGCTACTTATTCCGGTCGTTTCTGTTTTTTTACTTCCCTTGTTGAAGATCACGCTTACAGGCTTTACGGCCTTCACTTATCTACCCGCAATTATAGCGGCTTATTTGTGTTTATTCATTGACTCCAAATCTACGATCTATCCTTTAACTAAAATTAAAATCCTGGAGCATATGAAAGACGGCGTAGTTTTGACAGACCGGAATGATAGTATCATTGGTATAAATGAGGCTGCAACCTCCATTTTGTTTGAGATTACCGGGATATTGAATGAGACCTGGATGGGGAAAAATATTGATCTTTTTATGAGGCATCACAAGGACATTGGCGCTCATTATAGTCAAAGGACCGAAGGACAGTTTGAGATTGTATGTACTGGAATAAGAGAGATTTGTTATGGGGTGTCCTTGATAGCGACTGAACATCAGGCAACAGAGAACAAGGGGATGCTAATTGTTTTTAGTGACCATAGTGAAAAGAAGCGGTATGAACGTGAATTGGTCTATCAAGCAACGATAGATGATTTGACGGGACTTTATAATCGCAGGCACTTTATGCAAATGGTACAAAATCAAACGATTCCGGACGGACTAGGACTGGCGCTGTTGTTATTTGATATCGATGATTTTAAGTTAATTAATGATACCTATGGTCATTTAGCAGGAGATCAGGCATTAGTTGATTTCTCGAATAAAATACTTCAGGTATACCAAAACAAAGGCATTGCCGGAAGAGTCGGGGGCGAGGAGTTTGCTGTATGCTTTTTTGCTGAGGATAAACGTGCAGCCTTGATGGAAGCAGAGGATTTTCGCACAACGATGAGTGATTATAAAATAATTTTGAATGAACACGATAGCATTCAGCTTACCGCAAGCATCGGAATTTCTTTTACAGAGCGCAGAGAGGTGACTTTCGAAGATTTGTATCGGGAAGCGGATGAAGCGTTATATCGTTCCAAGAATTCGGGCAAGAATAGAGTAACACTAGGTCGTGAACCCATTTTAAGAGAAGCGATGAAGGGATAAGAGGTGTTCTAATGAATCTGACAATTAATGAAGTGATGAGTAAGCTTGAGGAAATGGGTACAGAGCAGACGAAGCGTACCTTCATACGACATGGTGCTAAGGAGCCTTTATTTGGAGTAAGGATAGGGGACATGAAGAAGCTGGTAAAGGATATCAAGAAAGACCAAGGTCTAGCTCGCGCTTTGTATCAGACGGGGAATTATGATGCGATGTATTTGGCAGGGCTTACAGTTGACCCCAAGACGCTTACGAAGGAAGAGCTTCAAAGCTGGGTAGTGACAGCTTACTGCTCTGGAATAGCGGAATATACGGTAGCGTCTATCGCTGCAGAGAGCCCTTACGCACTAGAACTTGCAAGAGAATGGATTTCTTCATCGGATGAAATGGTGGCCACCTGTGGCTGGAGTACTTATGGGAATTACATTTCAGTTACGCCGGATGATCTGCTAGACATCGCTGAGATCAGAAAGCTACTACAGCAAATACAATCTACCATTCATCAGGAACGGAATCGAGTTCGTTACACGATGAATATGTTTGTAATTATCGCCGCCAGCAGCGTAACCGAACTGCATGATGAGGCAACGCAGATTGCTGCAAGCATTGGAAAGGTTCAGGTACAAATGGGACAAACCGCATGTAAAGTACCGCTGGCAGTAGATTATATTGCCAAGGTTGAGCAGGCAGGAAAGCTTGGTGTGAAGAAGAAGACCTGTATTTGTTAATGGAGACAGTATAACATCGCCTTCAAGTTAGTCACTCTATTTCCCCCTCATATTCTATTGAGGAGTGAGTAAACTTGGAGTTTTTTTATGGTCAAATACACAGGTGTTTCAACGGTGCTCAAAAATGTTTAAGTTACCAGCAGTAAAAATTCACATAGAAAACTTAGTGGAGCAGTGAAGAAGGAGCAAAGAGCCATTATTATAAGGAATTAGGTAAGGAGTTACGCTTAGAAGACAGGACGGAGGCACTTTGTGAAAAAACATCGATTTACTTTGCAGTATAAAATACTATCTATAACAATTTTTATCGTGATCTGTCTATTAGGATTCGTGATGGTTATGCATGATAGAATCAATGCGCTGCAGCGGGAAAGCAGCTTTATTTCCCATCAGGACCGAGAGATAACTAGTTTGGCTAATCAGATCGAGAAGAACATTCTAGATATGGAAACGGGACAACGAGGTTATATTATCACCGGCGATGATAAGTATCTGGAGCCCTATAATTTGGGGAAAACTCAATGGAAGGCGAATTATGATGAGCTCTCCGTGCTTACTGCTAATGGTTCCATGCAACTTCAGCGTCTGATGGGCATTGAAAATAATATCCAGCAGTGGATCAAGCAGTCCGGGGATTATGTGATAGAGTTGAAAAAAGAGGGACAGGAAGCTGAAATCTTACGATATTTCCATTCGGATGATGGCAAAGATCAAATGGACCGAATTCGTAGCCAGATCAGTACTTACCGCGAGACGATGAATGAGAATACTAATGATTTGATAGCTGGACAGGCAGATCAGAATAAATTGCTGCTGGAGCTCCTTTATATTGTTTGGGCGATTATTGCTGTTACCTCAGTGATCGCCTCGTGGATCATTTCACATGCCATCGTTAGTACGATTCGTAAGGTTACTCATACGATTACTGGATTAGATTCCGCTGATGATACGAAGAGAAGAGTGGAGATTACCACGAATGATGAAATCAGGGATCTCAGTGTCGCTACGAATCATCTGATAGACACGCAACAAGAGCGAATATGGATTCAGGATCATGCTAATGATTTGCTGTCAAGGTATCAGGGCATCACACGAGTCTCACAACTGGGCGATATCTTTTTAGGTAAAACTGCAGAAGTTATTGATTATCCATATGGTGCCTTATATATACGGACGCAAGATCATGATCGAGACATGTTAAATAGAACTTCTACTTTTGCTGGAAACAGCGACATAACAGATCATGGGACATTCCAAATTGGAGAAGGTTTGGTTGGTCAATGTGCTAAAGAGGCACGTTTGATTCACATACAGGATCTTCCAGATGAGTATATCAACATTCAGTCCGGGCTGGGCGTTTCCGCACCGAAATTCCTTATATTACTTCCAGTTTGTTTTTCGGGTGAGGTAGTTGCTGTGGTGGAAATTGCCTCCTTTTCTCCACTTACTGAGCCGCAGATTAAATTCTTGGAGTCTATTTCAAATGCATTTGGTGCTGCAATTAACAGTACCATCAGCAGTATGAGAATTGATCAACTTTTGGAGCAATCCCAACGCTTAAACGAAGAACTTCAAGTGTATACTGAAGAACTACAAACCCAGTCTGAGGAGCTGCAAATCCAGACAGAGTCGCTACATGCGACGAATAGAAAGCTGGAAGATAAGAATCTCTTAGCTGAACAAAAGTCATTTGAGGCTGAAAAAGCTCGAATAGAGCTTGCTCAATCTGCAGAATTATTGCGGCAAAGCTCGCAGTATAAATCGGAGTTCTTGGCGAATATGTCTCATGAACTCCGAACTCCGCTTAACGGCATATTGTTACTCTCCGAATTTCTCATGGAGAATCAGTCAGGGTCCTTAAGTGAGGAGGATATTGAATTCTCCCAAGCCATTCATTCTTCTGGGCAAGATCTGCTGGCGCTGATTAACGATATTTTAGATTTGTCCAAGGTTGAGGCAGGGAAGCTGAATATTGAAGTTGAAGCGATAAATCTAACGGAGATCCCGGAGGCAATGCTTCAGAGCTTCAGTCACCTGTCTCGAAAGAAAGAGATTCCTTTGCATATACAACTGGGGGAGGACTTACCTCCGCTATTTTATTCGGATGCTCAAAGGGTACGGCAAATTATTATAAATCTGCTGTCCAATGCGTTTAAGTTTACAGCTAATGGTTCAGTAACTCTTGAAATACGTTTGGCGACTACAGACGAACTACGGAGTTTGGCACATTTGGAACCAGGGTTATTTATTGCTTTCGCCATCAAAGATACTGGAATTGGGATTCCTTTTGAGAAGCAGGCTATTATTTTCGAAGCTTTTCAACAGGCGAATGGAAATACAGAACGTCAATACGGTGGAACTGGGCTTGGGTTATCCATATCCAGAGAACTGGCAACACTGCTCGGTGGTAGGATTACGGTGGAGAGTCAAGAAGGAATAGGTAGTGTCTTTACGGTGTATTTGCCAATGAAGCTTCAGGACCCTAGCCTTGAAGAAACCGCTGGGATAGCAGATCTTAATCATGAGGAAGAAAGTTCGGTTGCTCTTCCCGCAGCAACCAGTGAGAACATAAGCAGCGACTTCACCTCTTTAAATCATAAGCATGTTCTAATTGTGGATGATGATGAGCGGAATCTGTTCGCGTTATCTAACACGCTAAGGAAGCGTGGACTGCAAGTAACTACAGCTGCGGATGGAGAGAGAGGCATACATGCGCTGGAGCAATCTGCATCCATAGACATCGTTCTTATGGATATTATGATGCCGGTAATGAACGGATTTGAAGCTATCGCTCGAATCAGAGAAATGCCGACAAGGAATAGAATTCCAATTATAGCGCTGACCGCGAAGGCGATGAAGGAAGACAAGGCGAAAATCTTACAAGCGGGTGCAACAGATTATCTTAGTAAGCCAATTAACTTAGAACGTTTATTAGCATTGATGCAATTAATCCTAAATAGTGATTCATAAGGTGATAGATTCTAGAAAAATCAAACAGCGCGCGCCAATGGAGTACTGGCGCGCGCTGTTTAGTTTGTACGAGCTGTCGATTGGACAGCTCTAGGGTTGTTGATAATGTTATTGTTGAACGGAATCTACTACGACTTTAGCAGCTGTGCCGATTGGTGGCAGGCTTTTAGTCAGCATAGGGCTGTAGAATCCTATAACTTTTGCGCCTTTTACAAGCTCGCTGCTGTTTACAGCTTTGCCATCGGTATTAATTAGCGCGGTATCTTTACTAATACGAAGTACTACTTCTTGTTGTGACTGTTCGTTCAGGCCACTGCCTTTAACGGTGATGCTGATGTTTCCTTCATCGTCTTTTTTAACTTCTTCAATGGTACCTGCAGTACCCAAAAGATCATTTTGTTTCTGCTCATCTAGAACAGTGATCTTGTAAGTTGGAGTTTGCGGTGGCAGGCTCATGGTCATGATCATGGAATGCTCTGCTTTTACGGTCATACCGATATGAAGATCTTTTAGAGCAAGCTTAGTACCGTCTGCCATTTCGATAGTCGTATCTTCACCTACATTCAGTACGATGCCATCTGTGCCTACACCCTGGATCTGAACGGATTGGTATTTGCCCTCATTATTGACAGCTGTAATCACGCCAGTCTTGGTCATATGCTCTTCCTGATTAGCGGCAGTGATCACGATGGAATCTCCCTTCACTGTCATGTTGTGGTGGATGATTTCACTTACAAAGGAAGCTGGAACGTACAAAATGGAGTCAACCAATTGTGGTGCAGTTCCAAGCGTAGTATTCATTTTATTAATGCTATAGCGATCTTCTCCGGCTTTCACTGTAGTGAAGACAGCACCATTGATAAGATCAACGGATTTAGTTTGTCCATTCCAAGTTAATTCAAAGCCAAGTGCTTCAGTAACCGAACGAAGTGGCACCATAGGCTCTTTGCCATTTGTAGTTTGGAAGCCTGTTTCTTTCAGAGCGGAACCGTTGATTTCAATCGCAAATGTTTTTTGGTTAGCGCTAACGGTTGTTTGAGCAGCATCATTTTTGGCAGAAGTTGTTGTTGGTGCGGCATAGGCTGCTCCTGTTGATAGTGCTAGGGACAAAGTTAAAAGAACTGTACTTGTTTTTAAAATGTTGTTCATAGTTGTGAGCTCCTTTTTAAGTTCATTTGTTAGTGTTGTTATTATCTAGACGGGACATCCCTCAAATATGTTGCAGTTTTTTGCATAAAAAAGAGTAAGAGACCCTTCCGTTTGTAGTAAAATGGAAATATTAACAATCGCTCACATTAGGAGGCGCTATGGAGTCATTCAAAGATCGACTTAGATTCATGAAGGTCCAGCAGGACGGGCTTATTAAGGAATATGAAGCTCTGATCGCGGAATATGAAAGTCACGATCTGGTCAACGAGAATGAACACTTAAAGAAGCAATATGAGAAACATAAGCTTGCTTTAGTGGAGTTAAAGACTCAGGTGGGGAAGCTTCAAGAAGAGAATACAGAGCTAAAAGTTACGCTAACGGAACAAATTTTAGATGAGAAACTTGGCATTCTTAGTCTGTCCAGACAGAAGCTGCAGACTTATTTTGCCTCTAAAAGCCTTGCCCATACGGACCGGCTGACGGATTTTGAGATGGACACAAAGCGTCATATTCAGCGGTTGTACCAAACAGCCGCGAGGCAGCTCGGTGAGGATAAAGCGGAGTTATCCAGTCGACTTGGAGCATTATCGGCGGAGTTAAATGAGCGTGTACTAGCGCAGCGACAAAGACTGAGGGAATCCGAAATTGCTCTGAACTCCAGAATGGATAATGGATTACATGATTTTGCCTCAGAAGAGATCAGTGAAGAAGTATTGGAGCGTCGAAGAAAACAAAATCAGATCGAAATGAAAATTGGACTAGGCTGGATTAACAAGCTTGGGATCTTGTTGCTGATCTTGGCCGTGGGAGCAGCATTCAGATACTCCTATTCCAATTGGTTCACCGGTTATATGAAGGGAGGCGCCTTTTTCCTACTGGGTTTACTGATGTTAGGGGGCGGGGAGTGGCTATACCGGAAAGGAAAAGGGACGTTCGCTTTAGGGCTACTTGGGGGCGGGATTTCAGTGCTGTACGGCTCTATTTTCTATAGCTATTTTTTACTGGATATTATCAGTATTTATGTAGGGCTGTCCTTATCCGTGCTCGTCACATTGACTGCGGTGCTCCTGTCTTTAAGGTATGAATCACGAAGTATTTGTGCGTTGGGTTTAATCGGAGGGTACCTGCCGCTATATTCTTATCTTGGGGCTTTCGGGCATTCAGGCAACGCAGTTTATGTGGCAATGGGCTACTTATTTCTTCTGAATTTATTCATTCTACTAATTTCCTTCCGCAAACGCTGGAACGTGGTCAATTACATCAGCTACTTATTTAATACACCCTCCATGCTGATATTAATAGCGTTATCGGATAGCAACGGAATGAATATGATTTATGCGGTGCTGACTTTTGCGATGTATTTGGGCATTACGTTATGGTACCCGTTCAAGTATCGCTCCAAGTTGTCTTGGTGGGATTTCTCTCTACTGGGATGCAACACGTTTATTAGCTGTCTTACCTTGTATCTTCTATTTCTGGATGCAGGGCTCAAGGATTACAATGGTGCGCTGGCGCTGCTCTTCTGTCTGCTGTATCTAGGGCTTGGACGAGGGCTTGAAAAACTGATGCCACAAGAAAAAGAAAGCATGCTGCTGTTCTACGCTACTTCGCTGACCTTTGGTATTCTGATGATTCCGTTCCAATTTGGAGCGGCTTGGTGGTCCATTGGCTGGTTGGTTGAAGGCGTTGTGCTTACCTTGTTTGGTAATCTGAATCGGTTTAAAGGGATGGAAAGGGCAGGCTGGGGGATTTTAACGCTTTGCCTTGCGGTGTTCTTCGGATTAAATGTACCAATGCAGCTCAGTATAGCCAATGAATGGTTGAATTCCGCAGACGTCTATTTTCCGCTAAAATATGTCTTCATTACTGCAGGCATGCTGATCATTGCCGTATGGTACGCTGTTCAGCATAATCGAAAGGATGTCCTACAGCGCAGTGAGCCTTACGAAATCACCTTAGCCCTGTGGTTTAAATACGCGGCATTATTGAATTTCTGGATCTATGGTTTGTATGAATCGAGAAGACTGTATCGTCTGGCTGTACCGGAGGATTTCTCGCATAGAACCTTCTATAATTTGCTGCTGTCCGCTCTGTTAACTATTATTCTGGCCTATGTATTGCCAAAGGTGAAGGTGCTTTATGACACGATTGTTAAGTATTTTGTGAGACTTCTCTTTGGGATCGGCTACGCTATTTGTTTGGTGATTACAGTAGGCTTGCCAAGCCTGCAGAATGAGCTTGCACGTAATACCGGGGCTGATTATATCGCACTGGGTGTGCTTATTATCTTCAATATTTTCGTGTGGTTTAGTGGACGTGATCTGCTGATCACCTTGCTTAAACGTGAGTATAAAAGTATGGAGATCTATCCTGTTTTCATGGGAGTGTATCTACTCGGAATCATCACCGCTTTTCTAGGGGTACAGCTGCAATTAAGCGATGCGGGATTAATATTTAGTCTTGTGTATCTGTTGATAGCAGTTCTGTTCATCATGTACGGCTTCCGCAAAAGATATGTGTATATCCGACGCTTCGGCCTTGGATTAACGCTTCTGGCGACAGGTAAGCTGCTGCTATACGATTTGGGACTACTGAATACCGGAAGTAAAATTATCGCTTATGCCAGCTTTGGGATTTGCCTGCTGGGGATCTCCTATCTCTATCAAAAGGTGTCAAACAAAATGGAGGAGGGGCAGGCAGCGACGGAGAATGTGACTAAGGGGTAACTTACAATGTGAATCATGGGAAGGAAGACGGGGATGTATCAGACTTATATTTTCGATCTGTACGGTACACTGATTGATATTGAGACAGATGAGGAGCAATCTGAGGTATGGGAAAGGTTAGCTCTCCATTTCGGATATCAGGGACTCTCTATATCAGGTAGTGAACTGCAAGAACGGTTTTTGCGGGAGCGGGATCTTCAACTTGGTGAAGCCGCACGGAGCTGCGAGTATCCGGATTTCGTAATGGAGGAAGTGTTTCGGTCTGTGGTCCGTCAATTAGGTGGAGAACCGGATCAAGCGTGGTTATATGAAACCGTGAGGTGGCTACGGACGTTATCAATGGTCCATATCTCTCTATATGAGGGTGTGACTGAAATTCTACAAACGTTAAGAGAACGTGGCAAAAAAGTATTCTTGCTCTCCAACGGGCAGAAGACATTTATTGAGGCAGAGTTAACTATGCTCGGAATCATACATCTATTTGATGGCATTGCGATCTCTTCGGAAGCAGGGGTGAGCAAGCCTGATCCGCTATTTTATCGCTATTTAGTTGAAAGGTATGGAGCGGATTTGAGCTCAGCCATTATGATTGGAAATGATCCTCGTACGGATATTGAGGGGGCTCTGAAGGCAGGGATTGATTCCTGTTACATTCACACGGCTTCTTCACCGTCCGATATGGTTGTGAAGAGTACGTATTCTATATGGGATGGTGGTTTGCGGCAAATCCCAGGTTGGAACTCATAGTTGAATTAAAAAGTCCCCGTCCCCGGCTTCTTACTCACCGGTTACGGGGACTTCGTATGATCACAACGCCGTTTGTTTATGCTTGATTAGATTACGCCTTCAGCCAACATAGCATCGGCTACTTTCTTGAATCCAGCGATGTTCGCTCCTGCAACGAGGTTGCCGGACTGTCCATACTGCTCGGATGCATCTACAGACTGTTGATAGATGGAAACCATGATCTCATGCAGCTTCGTATCAACTTCTTCAAAGCTCCAGGACATACGCATGCTGTTTTGGGCCATTTCAAGCGCAGATACAGCTACGCCGCCAGCATTAGCAGCTTTGGCAGGTGCGAATAACACGCCAGCTTCTTGGAACTGGTGAATAGCTTCAAGGGTGGATGGCATGTTGGCGCCTTCGCCTACTGCTTTAACACCATTCTCAATCAGTTTCAATGCCATGGCTTCATCAATCTCATTCTGAGTAGCACTCGGAAGGGCGATATCACAAGGAATAGTCCAAATTTGCGTGGAATCTTCGGTATACACAGCGTTAGGGTGTTCATTCACATATTCACTTATCCGTTTTCTTTCGACTTCTTTCAGGCGGCGGACAGTTTCGAGGTTAATGCCGTTTTCGTCATAGATATATCCAGCGGAGTCACTACAAGCTACAACTGTTGCACCTAGCTGTACAGCTTTTTCAATCGCATAGATCGCTACGTTACCAGAACCAGAAACAACAACGCGACTTCCTTCAAAGGAAAGGCCTTTTGCTTTCAGCATCTCGTTTACGAAATAAACTGTACCGTAACCAGTAGCTTCTGTCCGAGCCTGACTACCGCCGTAACCAATACCTTTACCAGTCAATACGCCAGCCGGATATCCTCCGCGGATCCGCTTGTATTGTCCGTACATGTAGCCGATCTCACGACCACCTACACCGATATCTCCTGCAGGAACGTCTTGGTCAGGACCGATGTAATTTTGCAATTCAGTCATGAAGCTTTGTGCAAAACGCATGATTTCGCCTTCGGATTTTCCTTTAGGATCAAAGTCGGATCCGCCTTTACCTCCGCCGATGTGTTGGCCGGTAAGAGCGTTTTTGAAGATTTGCTCGAAGCCGAGGAATTTGATAATACTAGCATTAACGGATGGGTGAAAACGAAGTCCACCTTTGTAAGGTCCAATGGCACTGCTGAACTGTACACGATATCCACGGTTAACTCTGACCTTGCCTTGATCATCTGTCCAAGGAACACGGAACATAATCAAACGTTCTGGCTCAACCAATCTTTCCAGAATGGCATTTTCCTGATACTTAGGTTCAGCAGCCAGGATTGGAAGCAAAGATTCAAGGATTTCCTTTACAGCCTGATGGAATTCGGGCTCGAAAGGATTACGCGCAACAACCTGTGCGTATACGTCTTCGATATAACGATGTGCCTTGTTGCTGTTTGTGTCTAATTGCTGGGAAGATACAGAGCTCATGAATTCAACCGCCTTTTCTAGTATTCAATTTGGTCCAACACTTTTTTTATATTTTGGCACAAGTCAATGTTCCTCACAACTGTTTTTATTAAATAACTTACCTGAAGTGGAATGTTGTAGAGCCCGTGATAGCAAGAAAAGTGTGAACAAACCGCGGTATACTTCGCGTAATGACGCGTTAAAGCGTGAAATATGCTACAATGGAGATGTAATAATTGTAGGGAGATGAAATTTGAAAAATGAGTGACAAATTAAACGAGCAGGAATTAGTAACCGTATTATCTGCCAAAACCAAAGTAGATCCTAAATTAATTCGTTTAGTATTGAAGCATGAACAGACCTTTATCAATAATGCCAAGGCCAATGCCAAAGGCGAGGTAGACATCGACAATGATGATCTGGTTGACTATGTTGTTGCCCAGCGTGATGTGAAGCTGGATGAAATCACAGTGGAGACGATTCTTGATGCGGAGATGGATTACTTAATGGATAAAGGGCTGGCAGGATACATCGATTAACCCTTGTGCATTTCCGGCTCTAAAGCCTTTAATATAAAAGGATATAGAGCCGGAATGAAAAAAGTAGGCATTTACATTGCATTCAATGATTTAGTGTGGTACAATGAAGTTAATCATAAATTTAACCCTTAATTCACATATTGTAAAAGGTTATCATTTGTGCGTATGAGTCCTTTTCCAATGTGTGAATTTTTATTTGTTCGTACACTACGTAGGAATAAAAGGACATGTGTTAAATAAAATATTGGAGGTAATATCATGCAAACAGGTACAGTTAAATGGTTTAATGCAGACAAAGGATTTGGTTTTATCGAGGTTGAAGGTGGAAGCGACGTATTCGTACACTTCTCCGCAATCACAGGCGACGGATTTAAATCTTTGGACGAAGGCCAACGCGTTGAGTTCAACGTAACTCAAGGCGCTCGTGGACCACAAGCCGAAAACGTTGTAAAACTGTAATTCGAAAATTAGGCTGCCCTTAACACAAGTTGAGGGCAGCTTTTTTATTTTTCATCTTATGAATCTGCCCCTAATAGGGTGGCGAAATCGTCTCGATTCGATCCAAGGAGGGGTACTTATGTATTTTCGTAAAAAAGCACTGGAGGATCTTCCGCAGGAAGACACAGCCATTTGGTCTTGTACCAAGGAAGGTTGCACCGGTTGGATGCGCGATAACTTTGCATTTCAGTACGTACCTACCTGCTGGCAATGTAACTCTCCCATGACGAGAAGTATGAAGATACTGCCAATGCTTGTGAATACGAATTCAGATATGAAGGCTATGAAGAAAGGCATCACGATTAAGTAACAGCCTTTACTAAAACCATGCAAGAGATGGTTAAATAGAAGCAGCTAACATACTCAAACAGCTGGACCCTTGATGGTGGGCAGCTGTTTTTTGTTTGAGTATTTTTATTTATGGTCGAGCAATTTCTCCCACTCGGTTAAGATAATGTTCTCTGAGAGATGCTTCAAATGCTCAGGAACCTCTACATGGCACATCAATTCCAGGCTGTTGCCGTCCGGGTCGTTGAAGTACACAGAAGCATTCCCTTGATAAGCTCGAATAAAAGGCTCAACGGAAGCTCGATTACGGAACGGAACAGCCTCTACCCCAATGGATTGCAGCCATTGCAATGATTGCTTCAGATCCTCATAAGTTACGCGGAAGGCAATATGCCGTAAAGATGGGTGGTATGGCGTTGCTACTTCCTTTCCTTCCCAAATGCCGATCCAACTCCGACCTTCCTCCATCCAGAAGAATGCAGTTTCCTCATCCCGCCAGGCCATTTTTAATCCCAATTTCTCATAAAATTCGATAGATACCTCAAGATTACTTACAGGTAAATGTGCTTCGTATAGTCCTTTTATCATATTCTCGTCTCCTCGTGCAGGCTTAGCCTGAATTCTTTCAATAACTACCAGGTTCTTCCATGTATTAGTTCCCATTCTTTCCAAGGTATCATTCCTAGCTCAGGCCTGGGCGGATCAGGCAGTACAGATAGGAACTCTAAGGAATGACCATCTGGATCACTGAAATACACGGATACGGCTGGCATCCAGCCAAATACATACAATTGTCCCTTATCATCATCGAGGAAGTTGGAGGCTTCAATCCCCTTGGCCTTCAGGTAGGATACTGACTGCTTCAAATCCTCAAGCGTTACTTGGAAAGCAAAGTGCTGATGCACAACCTCGGAAGGTGCCTTCTCCCAAATCCCCAGCATGGCCTGATTACGATCTTCTCCAATCCAGTAAAATCGCCGCTTGCGGCCTTCAGTATTCTCCGAATGTGCTAAGGGTAGTCCCAGAGCATGTTCATAGAAATGAGCAGATTGTTCAAGGTTAGTCACGTTCAGATGGGTTTCAAACAGTCCTTTGATCATAGGGCGGCACCTGCCGGGCTATTGATTTTGCGAGCTAAATTTAGGAATGATTCTAAGACTAGGCGAATTCGATCTTCAATTTCTTGACCGCCCTCGTACCCGTCGTATTCGACCTCGAACCGCTTGCGCTGCATCCCGCCGATGGAGATCCAGTCTGGCGTATTAATCCCATGTAGATTGCGTACAACCGCCTGCAATTGAAGTAATGAGCTTACACCTACAGCTCCACCTGCAGAGCTAGCGGACAATACCGCTTTGCCGTTGAAGTGCGTCTGGCCTAGATGGTCGAGAGCATTTTTCATCACGCCGCTCATGGAACCGTGGTATTCCGGGGTAATCAGGATGATTGCGTTCGCAGTTAGCATCTCTTGATGGAGGGCGCTTAGATGCTCATGCTCCGCGTAAGACTCATCTGGTGAATAAAAGGGCAGTGGGCGTTTATGGAGATTAAACAGGGTGACTTGTTCGCCTTGCTGATTAATAAAATGTGCGGCATGCTCTGCCAACTTTGTGCTGGTCGCTTCTTTTCGATTGCTGCCTGTCAGGATCATGACTTTCATCTGTATCCACTCCTATAAGGTCGATTGCTATAAACCAATGATAGCTGAATCGACATTTGTTGACGTCAGCACATGGAATGAACCTGCATAATAAAAACGCTCAGCAATTGTGCTGAGCGTCTAAGACTATAGTTGTAGATGAGCTGTGGCACTATGAGTTGTAGCCGCTTTTCAATGCAAAAATGGCAGCTTGAGTCCGATCCGATAAGTTCAGCTTTCCCAGTACATGACTGACATGTGTCTTAACAGTCTTCTCGGTGATGACCAGCTTACTGGCAATCTCTTTGTTGCTCATACCTAGTGCAATGAGGTCTAACACTTCCTGCTCTCGTGGAGTAAGAAGCTCAGATCCGGTGATTGTAACCGATGTAGTACTGGATCCATTCAGATCTGAGTTGCTAACATTCAGTTGTTCTGGTGTAGAAGCTGCCATTAGATCCATCAGTTGACTGGCAGCTGCGGAATGCAGCTCAACTTGACCACTGTGTACCTTGCGGATGGCGACTACCAGCGCTTCTGGTTCTATGTCTTTTAGCAAATATCCTTTGATCCCTACGCGGATAGCAGGGAGTACATGATCCTGATCTGAAAAGGAGGTCAACACAATGATTTTGACCTGTGGATGGGAGATCCGTAGCTGTTTAGCCGTCTCGATGCCGTCCATAACGGGCATGTGCAAATCCATTAATATGATATCCGGCTGGAGCTCAGCCGTTCTCTCTAGTGCCTCGCGGCCGTTCGACGCTTCTCCGATAACCTTGATGTCCGGTTGTGTCGAGAGAAACACTTGTAGACCTCGACGAACCATTGCATGATCGTCAACCAGTAATAAACCTATTGTCATTTGTGATCACCCGACTTCATGTGGATTGGAGGGGCAAAGGGATGGTTACTTCAACCGTTGTGCCTTGGTGCTCCTCACTGTGGATCTGAATATGGCCGTAGAGCGCCTCAGCTCTTTCCTTCATAATATGCAGGCCGAGAGATTCATTGGTGTCTGTGTTACAGCGTCGTTTGGCACCGCCCTTGCCCTGATCGGCAATGCTAAGTATCACCTCGGTAGCGTTCAAAAGTAGAGATACTTTAGCTTTAGAAGCTCCGGAGTGCTTACGTACATTATTAAGTGCTTCTTGACCAATGCGCAGCAGTCCTTCTTCCACATTGCGGGGAAGTTCGAGTACACCGCTGCGCTCTGTCTGTATCAACAGCCCTAGTTGCTGACCATGAGCCTGCAGCGCGGTCAATAACCCGGCTTCCAGTCCTGCAGGACGAAGCTGCATGATTAAAGCACGCATTTCTTTGAGTGCAGATTGAGAGAGCTCTTGAATATCGCGGACAGCCTCAGCAGCCGGATGGGAGGTATGCTCTTGCTGCAGCATGCTTTCTACACCTTTGGCCGTCATCGAGAGGGAGAACAGAATCTGGTTCACCGAGTCGTGGAGGTCACGGGCCAGTCGATTCCGCTCGTCCAGACGCGCGATTTCGCGGCGCTTCTCTCCGAGCTGTACACTTTCCAGTGTAGCTGAAATATGCTCGGCAATCGCTTCGAGTACTTCTCCGTCTGCGGTTGCGGAGGCGAGTGCTTTAGGCGAGGTGATGAGTAGAATGGCTGAACCATGTGCAGTAATCTGCCGAAAGGGGACGGCAAGCATTACAACTCGCTCTGTAACAGGCTGTTCCGAACAGCATGAGTTCGTAATTTCCTGTTCTTCGTCAGAGGTTAATGTTGCGAAGCGCTGTCCTTTTGCAATATCCCTTAGACGATTCTTAAAGGAATCCGAGAGCTCAAAAGGAGCTAATTCAGGTGTTATATTAGCTGCATGAGCGGCTGCATGTACTTCGAATTTGCCCGCGTGTTGTCCAATGATCGCTGCAAAAGGCCAATCGAAATATTGACCAATCAGGGCGGTGGTTTTCTCCACCAGAATGCTTGGGGAGATGCATTCACTAGCCGTTATATTCAAAGCAGCGCTGAACTCCCCTAATTTGGCGTACAGATTGGCACGACGCTGCTCGGTGCTATATAACTGCATGCGTTCAATGGCACTGCCAATTTGCAGGGCCACGGATTGTAGCAGAGCCAGCTCACTGTTGGGGTAATGTGCTTTGCCTGGTGCAGCTACATTCATAAGCCCTAAGTAGCGTTCGCCTGAATGCAATGGGATAGTGGCGTGGTGGGTGATCCCCAACGTATCGCCCCAGTTATATTGCCTGGCATTACTCAGCCGCTTGCAGTTTAGAATGTTAACGGCATGCTCTAGCCGTCCGTCCCATAGGCGGTCTAAGCACCAGCAGCTTCCACACTGCATCGGCTGTTTATTGTTCCGTTGCAGCGCTGGCGGTAAACCTTGATCTGCGGCGAATTCATACTCCATATTCTCTTCGCTCAGGAAGATCCAGCCTGCCGTATTTCCTGTTAGATCTAACAGCTTACCCATAACTGTATCGAGCATCGGTTTGAGCTCATTGGAACTGTTTAAGGTCTCCGCAATCGTCTTGAGCGTCAATAACTCGTGGATTCCGGTTTCTTCCGGCATGAGGTTCTCCCCTTTAGATTAATTAGGTTCTATCTATTGTAACGTAGAATGCTTCATTCATTCTAATATTTATGTAATCATGAAGCGACAAAAAAGGTGGACCCTTAAGATCTGGTATGACCTTAGAGAACCACCTAAATAAATTCGTTAATTTACAGCTGCAGGGGTAGTGGAAGGCACGCTGTGTTCTACATCATCGTGCTGAATCAGTCCATGTTTCTCCCAAGCTCGACTCTTCCAGCGGAAATACATAATGACAGCTCTTGTCCACTCATCAGCCGCAGTGGCAATCCACACACCGGCTAATCCTAGGTTAAGCTGGAATACCAGAAAATAGCCAAGGGGTAAGCTCATGCAGACCATGGAGATCAGTCCCATATATACTGGGAACTTCGCATCGCCCGAGGCGCGTAGTGAGTTAATGATGACCAAATTAGTTGTGCGCCCGGTCTCTAGGAAGAAACTAAGCAGTATAACCTGAGCCCCCATCAGAATAATGTTCTCGTTGTCTGTGAAGAGGCCGAATAGTGGTACCCGGAAGACGATCACAAGAGCATCTATTACTACTGTGACCAGAAGTGCCCACTTCACACTGGTGAATACACGCGTATAGGCCTCCTTGGGGCGCCTAGCTCCCACCAGATGTCCTACGATAATGGAGGTTCCCATGGAGACGGCTACACTGAATAAATAAATATAATTGGAAATGTTGAGCGCGTATTGACGAGTGGCCATAGCCTCGGCGCCCAGATAGGTAATATACAACGTGAATACGAGCTGACAAGATTGATAAATAATCGATTCAAACGCGGACGGGATGCCGATTTTGAGAATTTGCTGCACATATTTTTTGGAAAGATGAATGTAGTAGGTTAACTTTACCCGTACCTCCATCACTCTGTAGAGCAATAAGAAGAAAATAATAAGACAGATAAACCGACTGACAACCGTTGAGATAGCTGCACCTTCGACACCTAACGCTGGAAGTCCAAAATGACCATAGATGAGTAAGTAGTTACCCACCACGTGAATGATGTTCATCAGCAAGGATACGACCATCGTCTGTTTAGTGAAACCGTGCGTACGGATTGTGGTCGCCAGAGCATTGATTAATGCTTGGAGAAAAATACCGCCCCCGACAATATGAATATAGGATTTAGCGTAAACGAGAATGTCCCCTTTTACATTCAGGGCAGTTAGTAGAGTCCCTCCGAATATCAGCAAAAATGTACTTAGGAGAATTCCTACTAACAGGTTTAGAGTAATGGCATTGCCGGTCACTTGAGCGGCTTCCAGAGGTTTTTTGGAACCGAGGTATTGGGAGACTACAATCGCTGCGCCGTTACCAATTACACTGAGAACTAAAATAGCCATCGCGATAATCTGATTCGCTGCACCAACACCCGATACGGCATCGTCCGATACGGAGCTGATCATAAAAGTATCCACACTGCCCATGAGCATAAATAGGAACAGTTCCAGGAATATCGGCCAAGTTAGTTTTACAAGGTTAAATTCTTGGTGATTATTGTGCTTCATTGTACACCTTCTTACATCATGATTAAATTGCTGTTATTCCATAAACAAACTGTAATGTTAGCACAGCTTTCATGAAAATGCAGTACTTTTACAAAAATATGACAAAAGGTTGTTAATGTCTGCAAAGATAAAGCTGGCAGCAGCACATTAGTATCCTCCAGGTAACTACATCACAATAAAGTGCCTACTTCCCTTAAAGGATGTAAGGATCTACAATTTGTACATGACTTACTAAAATATATTAACAAGGAGTGCAAATAAATATGAAATTGCAATTAGCATTGGATCTAGTGGATATTGCGGGAGCGAAAGAGATTGTCTCAGAGGTTGCTGAATATATAGATATCGTTGAAATTGGAACACCTATCGTTATTAATGAAGGCTTGCATGCGGTGAAAGCAATAAAGGAAGCTTTTCCTGCTTTGACAGTATTGGCTGATTTGAAAATAATGGATGCTGGTGGATATGAAGTGATGAAGGCGGCAGAAGCTGGTGCTGATATCGTTACTGTGCTTGGTGTATCTGATGATGCTACCATTCGGGGTGCGGTGGAGGAAGCTAAGAAGACGAATAGACAGATTCTGGTTGACCTGATCAATGTAAAAGATATTAAGTCAAGAGCGGCTGAAGTAGACGCACTTGGCGTAGACTATGTCTGCGTACACTCTGGATATGACCATCAGGCGGAAGGAAAAAATTCTTTTGCAGATTTGAATGCAATTAAAAGTGTGGTTAAACAGGCTAAAACCGCTATCGCTGGGGGTATCAAGCTAAGTACGCTTCCGGAAGTTATCGCAGCGAATCCTGATCTTGTTATTGTTGGCGGAGGCATTACGGGTGAGGCTGATCAAAAGGCCGCAGCGGCAGAGATGAAACGTCTAGTTAACCAGGCTTAAGATTACAATGAACACATTGAAATATGCGCAGCAAATTATAGAGGAGCTTCAGCGCTCCATTTCTCAGCTTGATCAGCAAGAGGCTGAACGAATGGCTGAACTGCTTCTTCAGTCGAATAAGGTATTTGTGGCCGGGGCTGGTAGATCAGGATTGATGGGACGAGCTTTTGCAATGCGACTCATGCATGTCGGTAAAGAAGCGTACGTCGTGGGAGAAACGGTAACTCCGGGTATTGAGCCTGGTGATGTGCTTGTGCTCGGTTCGGGTTCAGGAGAGACGAAGGGGCTGATCTCTATGGCAGAGAAGGCCAAAGGAGTAGGTGCAGAGGTTATTGCCGTTACGATTGCGCCAGACTCGACCGTCGGACGTTTAGCGAGCTATGTAGTGAAGCTGCCGGGATCTACAAAAGATCAGACCAGCGGAGGCTACAGCACGATTCAGCCAATGGCTTCTTTATTCGAACAGACGATGTTAGTCTTTTACGATGCAGTGATTCTGCGGATGATGGAGAAGACGGGGCAGACGACTAAGCAGATGTTCGGCAAGCATGCTAATTTAGAGTGAGAGTACAGAAACGAATGCCTTCCAAGTAAGGAGGTTATTCGTTTTTGTGTTAGTATGACAATAGGAGAGAGGAGGCGCTTTAGTTATGGCAACCGAGATTAAAGATCGCATCAACTTGAAGGAAATTAACTGCGAGAAGGAACTGACGCTTGCAGTGATTGGAGGCAAATGGAAGCTGATAATCCTGTGGCATCTTGGGCTTGAAGGGACAAAGCGGTTCAGTGAGCTGAAGAAGCTAATTCCTCATATCACGCAAAAAATGTTGACCAATCAGCTTCGAGAGCTTGAAGAAGATCAGTTGGTTCTTCGGAAAGTGTATGCCGAGGTTCCTCCAAAAGTTGAGTATTCTCTGACTTCATATGGACAGAGTCTGCTTCCCGTCCTTCGATTGATGTATGATTGGGGTAAGAATTACGGGGAAAATGTGATCTGGAAAGACACGCCGCCGGAAGAAAGATGCTAATCGAATAGACTTTGAACATTAATAATCCCTGAGAGGTCTGAATCGACCTTTTCAGGGATTTTTTGTATTCAATATGGAGTGACGTGAATTATGATTTAGGCTTTTTGTTCGAACAGCTTGGCGATCTCGACGATTACGTTTACCGCTTTTTCCATGTTGTCAGCAGAGGCGTATTCGAATTTGCCGTGGAAATTTTCGCCCCCCGTGAAAATATTAGGTGTAGGTAAACCCATGTAGGAAAGCTGTGAGCCATCTGTTCCCCCGCGAATCGGGCGGATGATCGGTGTGATGTTCAGATTCTCCATCGCCTCATGGGCAATATCGACAATATGACGCACCGGTTCGATTTTTTCGCGCATGTTGTAATATTGGTCTTTCATTTCAAGCACGATGTTCTCTTCACCATGGATGCTCTTGAATTCATCTACGATGGCAGAAAGAAAGGCTTTACGTGCCTCGAATTTCTCGCGGTCGAAGTCACGAATGATATATTGAAGCTTGCTGAATTCCGGTGTGCCTTCTATGGAGCTAAGGTGGTAGAAGCCATCATAACCGTCTGTGAATTCTGGAGCTTCCTCAGCAGGGAGTCTAAGATGGAGCGCCATAGCGATTTTTGCGGAATGAATCATTTTTCCTTTGGCAGTACCAGGATGTACATTGACGCCGTAAACCGAGATTTTGGCTGATGCAGCATTAAAGCTTTCGTACTCTAGTTCACCGAGTGGGCCTCCGTCCACAGTGTAAGCATAGGAAGCATTAAAAGCAGCTACATCAAATTTATGAGGTCCGCGGCCGATTTCTTCGTCCGGTGTGAAGGCAACTCTAATCTTGCCATGTTTGATTTCTGGATGCTGAAGAAGGTGATTCATAGCTGTCATAATCTCGGCAATACCGGCTTTATTGTCTGCGCCAAGCAGGGTGGTACCATCGGTTGTAATTAATGTATGGCCTTTATATTCTGCCAGCTCTGGGAAGCTCGCTTTAGACAATACAACATTTAATTCTTTGTTCAAAAGAATATCTTTGCCATCGTAGTTCTCCACGATCTGTGGCTTTACATTTGTTCCTGTGAAATCAGTTGCTGTATCGAGATGTGCCAAAAAACCAATGGTCGGAACATCCTTCTCCGTATTGGCTGGGAGTGTAGCCATGACATACCCATGCTCGTCCACCTGCACTTCATCCATGCCGATCTCCTTGAGCTCTTCGACCAGCTTGTGGGCCAGCACCATCTGCCCCGGAGTGGACGGACAAGTTTCATTATCCTCGTTCGATTGGGTATCCATTTGAGCATACGAAATAAACCGTTCTACAACCTCTTTTTTCACTGTGGGTCATCTCCTCATTACTGTTGTATCTATATAGTATCACTTTCCATATCCGGTCTCATCCCTGAGGAGGAAGATTAAGAGTTAAGATTAGCTTTAATGACGCAATATTTCTTGCTTCACTAGCTTCGCTGAAAGTAAATACCGGTCCGGTGCTGACCCCACGTATGAAAAAGGATAACAGGTGATCAAGGTAAGAATAGCCTTATCGCTTGGTTTTATTGCGCCGCGTTCAGTCCCGTCTACAATCGTGCTGCCTGTCACTTCATAGGTGAACGTACCGTCCATGCTTTCCAGTTCGATTAGATCTCCTGCGACAAGTTCTCCTAGATTGCGGAATACGGTATCACGGTGTCCAGCAAGCACGCTATTACCGATGGCGCCGATGGCTGCGCTACCTATATAGTGTCCAGCTCCTTTTTTTAATTCAGGGCTTTCCGTACCCTCCAGAATAGCCACCTTCTTATTTAAGGTGGGGAAGCGGATTTCTCCAATCACTTCACCCTCTTTATAAGAGGGAGGAGAAGATGGTTGTTCTTTTGAAGAACTGACCATTCCCTTGGGGAGAGGGTTCTCTTCATTTGAAAGGGGGCGGGCGATGGCTTCCTCCCTCTTTTTTGCCCAATCATTTAGGGCCTGCTTGGCCTCGATGGGTGCTTTGACGACTTGAACGATCGAATAAATCAGTACAACTAAAGAGAGTATGAAGATTAGCTTCACGGTTAATAAGACACCATTACGCTTCTTCATACTCTCTCCTCCAGACTTAAATTACTAAACGTTATTCTTTCTTCGATTTCAATCTGCGCATGATGATCACGCTGAGTACCGCAATAGCTAAGCTGGCAAGAATTAAGTTATACCAAGGCTCGGCGGTATTTGGAAGCTCGTTGCCTGCCTCTGGTGCTCCCAAAGGAATGTCGCCGTCAGGTAAGGCTACCTCATCGCTTGGCCGAGGTGTTGCACTGGTGGTTTGACTACCAGCACCTGGTGACGCTGCAGGTGTAGGCTCATTACTGCTTCCGCCCATTGGAATCGGTTCTTCAGTAACGCTTATTTCATCGACTGCAGGCGGTGAAGCCGTAGGTGAAAGCGATGGTGTTGCTGTTGGTGGCACTGACTGACCTGGTGTTACGACAGCTGTAGGTGAAGCAGTAGTCGTTGGTGAATCCGTAGGTGTTGTGGTTGGTGCAACCGTAGGTGACGGTGAGGCTTCAGGTGTAGTTGTTGGTGTTTCAGTAGGTGTTGTAGTAGGTTCAGTTGTTGCTGTTGCAGTTGCTGTAGGTGATGGATCAGGTGTAGGTGAAACCGTCGCTGTTGGCGTTGAAGTAGGCTCGGTGGTTGGACCTGGTTCTCCGGAAGCGGAGAATTCAAAAGCTACGGTTGTGGCCTTCCCTTGATATTCGTTGCCGGCTTCCCATGGGAAGGTTACATCCATTTGAATTACACTCTTCTCTCCTCCAGCAAGTGAACCGATGGTTACTCTGCCAGCAGCCTCACTCATCACTCCCGAATAGATGATTACTCCCTCTTTTTCGAGTGTCATTTGGAGAATATTGTACAACTCTACGTCTCCAGAGATGAATTTAAAGTCCACAAAGTAATCAAAGCCTTCTGTGCCATCATTAATAATCGTGTACTCTGAGCTCATTTCGTCACCGGGCTTCATATTGTTCATGGTGGCTGTGCTCGTGGTATGAGAATTCACAGTAAGCTTAATGGTATCCTGAGCGCTTACCCCTCCAGCGTGCCATATTACTCCTACCAGAATAATCAGAACGTAAGCAGCTATGAAGACTGAATGGTATTTCTTCTTCACTTTCTTTGCTCCTTTCTCCTGAGCCCATTGTAGCTGTTGAAAAACAAAATCTGCGGGCTTCCGGCAAAATCCTCCGTTTTAAACGATTATTCCATTCTACATTGTCGAAATAAGTGGTATTGTAAAGTACCACTCTTTCATTTGTGGGCGGAATCTTTCTGAATGAACGGAGAAAGAGGGCATAGCCAAAATACAAATCGTTCGTTATAGCGAATATATAAAGTATAATCAAAATGATATCCAAAGAAAAATGATGTATTACAACTAATTAGATCATATTTGCTTAAATAATAAGTATATGGTCTATTTATCTGTTGATTTCTCTCTATATCTCTTTATTTTTATGTTTTTTAATATCTTAGTAGTGTTTTATTAAGAACGGTTTCGAAAACAAAACAAAAAAGGCAAGACGCATATCTGAAACGGGAGAATTCCCGATACTCAGATAACGTCCTGCTTTGTTAAGACTGCAATCTTACAGTTCTTTCATAGCCTCAGCTACAATTTCATAGGAACGAAGACGAGCTTCATGATCATAAATCCCTGCGGAGATAATCAATTCATCTGCTTGTGTCTCTTTCAGAATGTCTTGAAGTCGTTCTTTAATCGCTGCTTTATCGCCAGAGAAAGAATAACGCTGCTTATCGAGCATGATTGCTTTTTCTTGTACCGTCCATAGCCCATCCATACTCTCAACGGGTGGTTGTAACTTGCCTGTACGCCCGCGGATGATATTGAGGAACTGCTGCTGCTGCGAGGTAGCTAGCTTTCTTGCCTCATCTACGGTATCGGCTGCTGTAACCCCTAATCCGACCATAACATAAGGTTTGTCTAGTACTTCTGATGGACGGAAATTACTGTGGTATATGTGCAGCGCCTGAAGTAAATACTCAGGTGCAAAATGGCTGGCAAAGGCAAAAGGCAACCCTAGCTTGGCTGCTAGCTCAGCACTAAAGCCGCTGGAGCCTAAGAGCCAGATGGGAACATTTAAGCCTTCCCCAGGAACCGCGCGTACTCCAGCTGGGCGCGATCCTGCTCCTGCAGGGTCGAAGTAAGCTCTTAGCTCACTTAGCTGCTCAGGGAATTCACTGCCATCGCTTCCGAGCCCGCGACGCAGCGCACGGGAAGCTGGTTGATCAGATCCGGGTGCTCTGCCCAGTCCAAGATCGATCCGTCCCGGATATAGAGATTCGAGAGTCCCGAACTGTTCGGCAATAACAAGTGGTGCGTGGTTGGATAGCATAATGCCACCAGAGCCAACACGTATGCTTTGGGTGCCACCAGCAATATGTCCGATCAAGAGTGAGGTAGCAGAGCTGGCAACTCCGATCATATTATGATGTTCAGCGAACCAATACCGATGATAGCCCCACTTCTCAGCGTTCCGAGCTAAATCTAGAGAGTTATGAAAAGAGTCTGCCGCGGTCCCTCCTTCCACAATAGAAGCCAGGTCCAGTACGGAGAATCGAATGTCACGAGGTTGTTTCAATGTTATCCCTCCTATAATAAATGCTCTATGCTCATAGAGCAGTATTTGTAGCTACGAATATCGCTACTCGGATAGTATACCATGTAATAAAACTATATACACACTTTAAGTAAGTCGTTTATCTTCCAAGTGAAGAAAGAGGAGGAGAAGATGAATTTTTTAAAATAATGTAAGCGCTTCAAAAATTATATTGTTATTTCCAATCGGGCTTGCTATAATCACATCGAAAAGTTCCCTAAAAAAGGAAGTTATCATTATGAAGCCAACCATAAGAGATGTTGCCAGAATGGCCGAGGTGTCGATTAGCACAGTGTCACGTGTTATGAATGCACCGAATTCGGTAGTGGAGAGCAAACGGAATCGAGTGATGGAGGCTGTAGAACGATTGCGGTATCAACCTAATTCATTTGCACGTGGTTTGATTTACAAGAAGTCCTTTACACTGGGCCTGCTTATTCCGGATATTGAGAACCTGTATTTCGCAGGGGTGATTCGGGGGATGCAGGATGCTTGCATCAAGCTTGGGTATAGTCTAATGATCTGCAATACGGACCGCGACAAAGAACGACTACTGTCCTATATTGATAACTTCCATGAGAAGCAGGTGGATGGGATTGTATTCGCCAGTGATTTTCTTTACCCTGAGTATCATGACAAATTGGTCGGTTGTAGAATTCCATTTGTGCTAGTGTCGTCACATTCCGATGAGTTCGACATTCCAAGTGTGGAGGTGGATGATGAAGCGGCTGCCTATGATGCGGTAAAGTTCCTGATTGATTTAGGTCATAAAGATATTGGTATGATTGGTTTTAACCATGATAATTCGGTATCAGGACCACCACGCTATGAAGGGTTTGTAAGAGCACTAACAGAGTCAGGGTTACAGCAGAATATTGTGAAGAGTAAATATGCCAGTCACCGGTTTGAACATGCTTATCAAGCTGCGCATGAACTATTTACAGATTACCCTGAACTAACTGCTATTTTCTGTGTGGCTGATGAATTCGCGATGGGGACGATTTCTTATCTGAAGGATCGTAATATTCTTGTTCCGGGTCAGGTATCCGTGATTGGGTTTGATAATCTAAGGATGTCGGGTATGTTCATCCCGAAGCTAACTACGATTGCACAGCCAATTTACGAGTTAGGGTATCGTGCGGCCGAGAAGCTGCATGAATTGCTTACAACTGGTGAAGTGCAGGTATTGAATGAGAAGATGGAGCATAAGCTGATTGTGCGGGAATCTACACGAGAAAAATAGGGGTAGTTCACTTTTGTACCACCCTCTGAAAAGCTTTTCAAAATTCAGTGCTCGTCTTAAGCAACATTTGAATATTTGCTTAGACAATAAAAATAATTTTTACCAAAACATTTCAAATACAGATTGGAAACGCTTACTTCATGTGATACTATAACAAATGTAAGCGCTACAATTAATTGGAATTTGTGATTGGATTCTTTTTTAGTATAGATCCTTAGATTCTGAAAAGCTTTGCAAGGAGGTGATCTGCTACAAGCTGCTTATACATGCCAGGGTACCGGATGATTGAGTCAGAAGCAATCTCTAAAACCATTAAAGGGGATGTACAAAAGATGAAGAAAACCTCAGGACGTAAAAAGTCATTGGCTTTAGTACTGTGTTTATCCTTCACTATGATGCTGAGCGCATGCGGCGGAGGCAATAACAACAATGCAGCGCCTACAGATCCACCTGCAGCGACTACCAGCCCAACAGCAGATAACACTGAGAAAGCTACAACTGCTCCTAGCACCGAGCCATCGGGATCTCCGCTAGAGCTAGCCATGAAGGGCGACTATAAAGGAACTAAAGTAACGATGTTTGGCCCCTTCGTAGATGCTGACCAAGTGAAATTTGAGAATAGTATTAAAGAGTTTGAAGAGAAGACAGGAATTGATATTCAATACGAGGGCTCAAAAGAGTTCGAAGCTACGATAAACATTCGAGTAGACGGTGGAAATGCTCCGGATATCGCTGATTTCCCGCAGCCGGGACTGCTAGCCTCGATTGCTAAGACTGGCAAGGTTATCGATTTAACTAACGTGCTGGATCAAGCCAAATTGACGGCTAATTACAACAAGAGCTGGCTTGATATGTCTAATATGGACGGGAAAGACGGCAAGATCATGGCGGGGATCTGGAACCGCAGTAACGTAAAGAGCTTGGTCTGGTATCCAAAAAAGCAATTTGATGAAGCGGGCTACAAGGTTCCTGAGACATGGGATGAGATGATGGCTCTGACGGAACAAATTGCGAAAGATGGTGATCCTGCTTGGGCTATTGGAATCGAGAGTGGTGCTGCAACAGGCTGGCCGGCAACAGACTGGGTAGAAAACATAATGCTGCGCACAACTACACCTGAGAACTACGATAAATGGGTAAAAGGTGAGCTGCCATTTACCTCTACAGAAGTGAAGAATGCAGTTGAAACCATGTCGAAAATTTGGCTCAACAAGGATTATGTCTATGGTGGTGCAAAATCCATCGTGACGACATCGTTCGGGGATGCCCCAGCACCAATGTTCAATAATCCTCCTAAAGCATGGTTTAATATGCTCGGCAACTTTATTACAAGCTTCTTCCCTGAAACCGCAAAGGTTGATGTAGATTATGATTGGTTCTACCTGCCGCCTATTGATCCTCAATATGGTAAACCAGTGCTAGTTGCTGGCGATATTTACGCGATGTTCAACGATCGTCCTGAAGTTCGTGCAGTTATGGAATTCTTTACTACAGGAGAATCCATTAAGACCTGGGTGCAATCGGGCGGCGTAATTGCTCCAATGAATGATGCTTCCCTGGATTGGTATACCTCAGAATCCGATCGCCGGATGGCGAAGCTGGTTCAGGATGCTTCCACGCTGCGCTTTGATGGCTCTGACCTGATGCCGGGCAAAGTGGGCGCAGGTACCTTCTGGAAGGGGATGACCGACTACGTAAGTGGTACTGCGACGCTGGATCAGGCGTTGGAACAAATCCAGTCTGGCTGGAACAACTAACCTAATATTGAAAGCACACAGTTAAAAGAGGGGCAGCGAGATTTGAAGGTTCTCTGCCCCTCTTTTTGTTTTCCAAAGCGTGAGTATAGGAGGAGCTGGAGCTAATATGGGTGGACAATCACAACTACAACCACAAATGAAGCCACAATTAAAAGCCAAGCAGACGGTAAGCCTTAGGGCGGTATTGCTGTCTCTTTTAGTATTAATAGCCAATGTTGTTGTTAATGGCTCGATCTTTTTATTCTTTCGGGATTCCACGCTAAACCCGCTACTAACGGCGGTTCTGGCTGTTCTATGGGGGGTTCTGGGTGTTTATCTGATCTATTACACACTTACCTGGGCAGTCGAGCAATATCCTGATTACGTACGCCGAAAGGTATTGCCTTATATTTTTATTGGTCCGGCAGTGATTATATTGGGGTGGCTATTGGTGCTGCCTGCGCTGCGGACGCTGTATTTAAGCTTTTTCAATGCTTCTTCAGAGAAATTTGTGGGTCTCAGCAACTATGCAGCGATCTTTAGCGACCATCTAATGGCGACGGCGCTGCGTAACAACTTACTTTGGGTATTCGTTGGTACACTGGCATGTGTAGCTTTTGGGCTCTTGATTGCAATTCTTGCTGACAGAAGCAGCTATGAGAAGCTAGCTAAATCGATCATTTTTATGCCGATGGCTATTTCTTTTGTAGCCGCAGGTGTTATTTGGAAGTTTGTATATTACTATCAACCCGGCGATGAACAAATTGGACTTTTGAACGCCATCGTTACTTATTTTGGGGGAGAACCACAGGCATGGACGAGTATGCTTCAGCCGTGGAATAACTTTTTCCTCATCATCATTCTGATCTGGATGCAGACCGGATTTGCGATGGTGATATTCTCGGCAGCTATTAAGGGAGTTCCTGATGACATATTGGAAGCTGCACGAGTAGATGGTGCTAATGAGGTGAAGATCTTCTTTGGAATCATGATCCCCTACATTTCAGCAACCATTCTGACTGTGACAACGACCATTATCGTCTTTACATTGAAAATATTTGACGTCGTCATGGTGATGACAGGAGGTCAATACGATACAGAGGTAGTGGCTACACAGTTTTACCGCCAATTCTTTATGTACCGGAATTTCGGTTACGGCTCCACGCTGGCTATTGTTCTGCTGATCGCGGTGTTGCCTGTGATCATAATCAATCTACGTCAGTTCCGTAAGCAAGGGGGATTCTAATGGCCGGGAAAAAGAAGAGAAAAGGCAGCAAGACGATTGTTAATATCGTGCTGGGTGTGATTTGTTTCATTTGGTTGCTTCCGACCCTTGGGCTGTTCATTTCCTCCTTCCGTCCGGCTGCCGATATTCTGCAGACTGGATGGTGGAAAGCTTTCCCCCATCAGGAGTGGAAGGCTGGAGAGACCCTTCAGCTATCGAAGGATGTGGATCTGCGGGAGCCGATCGAGGTAAACGGTAAAACCTATACCGATGAGCAGCTGAAGGCAGGCGTGAAGGCCGATGGCAGTCGTTTGATGTGGGAGAACCGCAGAGCGCGTACCATAAATCAACAGGAACAAGGCTGGAAAATGACACCGGATCTCACATTGGATAACTACAATAACGTGCTCTCGGGCAAGGAATACAAGCTCAAGCAAGCTGATGGCAGTGAAACGGTGCAAAAAGGTACCGGATTGTCGCAGGCCTTCTGGAATACACTGACGATTGCTGTTCCGGCGACGGTCATTCCGGTGTTGATCGCTTCTTTTGCCGCCTATGCTTTTGCTTGGCTACGTTTTCCTGGACGCCGCACGCTTTTTGTCATCATTATCGCAATGCTCGTTATTCCAATACAAGTGGCACTTATTCCAGTGCTTAAAGATTATACGGCTCTTGGACTGAACGGAAGTTACTTGGGCATTTGGCTGGCACATACGGCCTTTGGATTACCGCTGGTTACCTACTTTATGTATAACTTTATCAGTCAGCTTCCTAAGGATTTGTTTGAGTCAGCTTTTATGGATGGGGCGAGCCATTTCACTATTTTCAGTAGGCTGATTCTACCGTTATCTGTGCCTGCACTGGCTTCTATCGGAATCTTTCAATTCCTATGGGTGTGGAATGACTATTTAGTCTCGCTGATTTTTATCGGCAATCAACCGTCAGTGCAGGTCATGTCGATGAAGATCGCCGACTTAGTAGGCTCACGAGGCAACGACTGGCATTTACTCACCTCGGCTGCATTTATCTCTATGCTGATGCCGCTCGCGATTTTTTTCCTGCTGCAAAAGTATTTCGTCAGAGGGCTTATGGGTGGATCAATAAAAGGTTGATTTGAACATTGCAGGAATTATAAGGATAAAGTATAGCTAATTGAACAAAACTGTGTCAGGAGGAGCATAGAGAGATGAAGATGAAACCATACGTACATCCGGCTGCGGTGTATCCTTACCGGGAGTGGAGTCTTGATGAGGAGACTTATGATGAAGAGAACAATCAAAGAAGCGAAAGTGTATTTGCTCTGGGTAATGGATACATTGGCATGCGCGGTAATTTCGAGGAAGGCTACCATGGCCACTCGGGCTCATCTGTAATAGGGAACTACTTGAATGGATTTTTTGATTCCGAGCCTATTGTGTATCCAGAGGGAGCTTATGGGTATCCTTCCCGCAACCAAGCTATGCTGAACGTGACGGACGCCAAGATTATTAAACTCAGCATTGAAGGTCATACCTTTCAGTTGAACAGTGGGCAAGTGCACCGTTATGAACGGAAGCTGGATATGCGAAATGGGATCTTGCATCGGCAGGTAGAATGGGAATCTCCTGCCGGACACAGGGTACAGCTGAACATTCGTCGGATGGTGGCCATGCAGCATAAACATTTAGCGGCCATAGATTACGAGGTCAAGGCATTGAATTTTGAGGGAACCCTAACGTTTACTTCATCCATCGATGGTGAGATCCAAAGGCCGGAGGTCACGGATGACCCCCGGCTGGGATCAGGGAGTAAGGAACCCAATTTACTGCTAGTCGAAACCGGTCATGAGCTCGAGCAGTCCTTTTTGTGGATGAAGCAGAGGACGCGGCATACTGGGTTTGCTCTTTTAACAGGGATAAGTCACAGTCTGAATTGTAGCTCTAGATATGAAAGGCTCGTGCAGCTAGAAGATCAGCGATTGTCCATGCAATGGGTTGTTCCAGTGATAATGGGGGAAAGGATCTCCCTGACCAAGTACATTTCGTATCACACTTCTAAGGATTATGCAGAAGACGAGCTGTTAGGCAGGTGCTTAGAAGTGCAACACTTGGCGGAGAACTGTGGGTTTGAAGCGCTAGTTCATGAACAACGGGCTTTTCTGGATCAATTCTGGGCACATACCGATGTGGAGATTCAGGGCGATCTTGCGCTTCAACAGGGTATCCGTTTTAATGCTTTTCAATTGCTGCAATCCGTAGGACGTGACGGGGTTACGAACATCGGGGCCAAGGGCCTGACGGGTGAAGGATACGAAGGTCACTATTTCTGGGATACTGAGATGTATATGATACCCTTCTTTACATTTACACAGCCGGAGATTAGCCGGAAGCTACTCGAGTTTCGTTATGCTACGTTAGATAAGGCACGGGAACGGGCAGCAGTCATGTCTCAGAAGGGAGCACTGTATCCTTGGCGCACCATAGACGGGGCTGAGAACTCTTCCTATTTTCCGGCAGGAACAGCACAAATGCATATTAACGCGGATATTTCCTATGCCATTAAACAGTATGTCCGGGCAACTGGCGATTATGAGTTTCTGGTCCTGGAGGGGGCGGAAATGATATTCGAGACCTCCCGCTTTTGGGTGGATCTGGGTCATTTTAATCCGGCCAGAGAGGGTGCGTTCTGTATTGACGCAGTAACAGGTCCCGATGAGTATACAGCTATCGTTAACAATAATGCATACACTAATCTTATGGTACGGGATCAACTCTATTATGCATATGAGATAGCCAGACTGTTAGGAAAGCAGTATCCGGAGGATTTTGAACGTCTGAAGGGCAAGATTGGTCTGACTGAGGAAGAGCCTGGTGATTGGCTGGTCGCCGCAGAAAAAATGTATGTCCCTTTTGATGAGGAGCATGGCATCTATGCTCAGGATGATACGTTTCTGACTAAGAAGAAGTGGGACTTTGAACATACGCCAGCGGATAAATATCCACTTCTGCTTCATTACCATCCGTTGGTGATTTACCGTCATCAGGTGCTCAAACAGGCAGATCTGGTGATGGCCATGTTTCTGTTAGGTGATCAGTTCAGCTTGGCGGACAAGATCCGCAATTACAATTATTATGAGCCGCTAACGACACATGATTCTTCTTTGTCACCGTGCATTCACAGTATTATTTCTGCTGAGATTGGTGATTTAGCGGGGGCGTACGCCTATTTTGACCGCACGGTACGGATGGATTTAGATGATATTAACCGCAATGTGAAGGACGGGCTGCATACTGCTGCTATGGCAGGATCTTGGCTGTCGATTGTGAATGGGTTTGGTGGGATGCGCTTATGTGGCGGTATGCTGTCCTTTAATCCTGCCTTGCCAGCACAATGGGACAGCTATCGGTTTAAAATAACAAGCGGTGGGCACTTATTGGATATTTATGTTGATAGTAAGGTAGTGATTTATACACTACTGACAGGTGAAGAGATTGAAATTCTACATAAAGGGAGCCTTGTGCAGTTAACTGTAAAGAAGCCGGTGACCCTTTCAAATGTGAAGCAGCTTGAAGCTGTTATTTTCGAGCTGGACGGGATTATTACCGATTCTAGTGAGTATCATTATATGGCCTGGAAAGCCTTAGCCGATGAGCTGGCGATTTCTTTTGATAGAGAGAAGCATGTACGTCTGAAAGGCCATAGTCGAATGGAATGTTTAGAGATTCTACTGGAGGGAAGCGGTCTGAATTTACCCCAACCGGTAAAAGGAATGCTCTGCAACAAAAAGAACGAAAAGTATAAACAGCTTATTCAACAAATGACACCGGATGATTTGCACCCGGGTATCCATAGTCTTCTGACCGATTTGAAGAAAAAGCGAATCCCTGTCGGACTGGCTTCCGTTAATGAGAATGCAATGCTGATTCTTGAACGATTGAAGATCGGGCGCTTGTTTCAGGCGATTGCTGACCCTAAAAACATCCGTATGGGCAAGCCAGATCCGGAAATTTATTTACAGGTTACCGAGATGCTGGGCATATCACCTGACTGCTGCGTAGCTATCGAAGATACAGCGGAGGGGATAGCTGCCAGCAAAGCAGCTGGTATGAGGTCCGTTGGAGCCGGAAGTCCATCCTTGAAAGAGAGTGCTGAGCTATGGTTCCCTTCTACCGCGGAGTTGCATGTAGAGAAATTGGTACAGTTGTTTGAGTAGTGAAAAGTATTTCTCCCGATAAGCTTAATAAACAACAAGCCTCCCGGTCATGGGAGGCTTGTTGTTTTGTCTACTTCAATACTTTCCGCACCAGCTTGATCTTATTCCCATAGGGTGGGTACACAATCCCGAGGTCGATTCGTGTGCCTCTCTTAACGATGCTTTTGCGGTGGGAAAAGACTTCAAAGCTGTGCTTCCCGTGATAGCCGCCGATTCCAGAGTTGCCTACCCCACCAAACGGCAAGCTAGCGTTCGCCACATGCGAGATCGTATCATTGATGCAGCCTCCTCCGAAAGAGACTTGGGAAAGCACCTCTTGTTCAACATTTTTATCCTCTGTGAACAGGTAAAGCGCAAGTGGTTTTGGATGCTCGTTAATACTCCGGATAGCTTCATCCAATTGATGATATTCTAATATGGGTAGGATCGGACCGAAGATCTCATCTTCCATAGAAGCGTCAGTCCAAGCCGCAGGATAGATTAGTGTAGGTTCAATATAACGTTCTTCTGAAATGACGGTTCCGCCCATAACCACCTTTTCCCGATCCCGTTCAATGAGACTGGCGAGTCTTTGCAGCTGGCGCTCATTTACGATCCGGCCATAATCTGTATTCGGCTGCGCATTTTGACCGTAGAATTCAGTAATCTGATGTTTGATTTTGGTGATCAATTCATTAGCAATGTCCTTATGAACGAGCAAATAATCGGGGGCGATACAGGTTTGACCGGCATTTAATAATTTTCCCCATACGATTCGCTTCGCTGCAACATCAAGATTGGCTGATGTGTCGACAATGACCGGACTTTTCCCGCCAAGCTCCAAGGTTACAGGCACTAGATTCTTCGCAGCGGCTTCCATCACGATTTTGCCGACCGGAACACTGCCCGTGAAGAAAATATAATCAAACTTGGCATGGATCAGCAGATTGGTGGTCTCTTTCTCCCCCTGAACTACGCGAATATACTGGGGTTCGAAGGTCTCCTGAATGAGCTGCTCTATAACAGCCGTAATGGCTGGTGTGCTCTCCGATGGCTTGAGGACAGCGCAGTTTCCAGCGGCAATGGCGCCTATAAGCGGTTCGATCAGCAACTGAAATGGATAATTAAAAGGACCTATAATGAGCGCGGTACCGTAAGGTTCACTTAAGATATAACTCTTCGCAGGAAATAAGTGCAGTGGTGATCTAACCTTTACGGGCTTCGCCCAACGTCTGAGATGCTTCATCATGTAACCTAGGCTGTCCAAGGTGAAGCCAATCTCTGTGGCATAAGCCTCGAACTCACTTTTTCCTAAATCCTGTTGTAAGGCAGTGATAATACGACTCTCGTATCGTTTAATACTGTCTTTAAGTTTCTGAAGCTGACTAAGCCGAAAGGCAACCTCTTTAGTTGCGCCACGATTAAAAAAGTCCTTATGCTCTTCAAGCATCGCTTGAATGCTAGCCGTTGTATGTGTTGTCATAATACTCCCCTCCTTCATTGTAATAGCTAGATTATGGGAGCCGATAAAAAGCGAAAGGCTCGCCAAAGCGGAAGGAATCACTTGCCTCATCCAGCTTGCTCACTGTTTCTTCGTTAAGCTGAATGGAGGTACTATGCAAATTCTGTTCCAGCTGCTCCACGCGTGTAGCCCCAACAATAACTGTCGAGACGGCAGGACGATTCATGAGCCAAGCTAAGGAAAGTGCAGTAGAAGAGGTTCCCAGTTCTTCAGCGATCTGCCCCACTTTGTTCCCCAGTTCGATCCGTTCATGATTCAGGAATCTTTTGAAATTAGGATCGGTATCTGCTCTGGACCCTGAAGGTGCTGAACCGTTTGAATTATATTTGCCTGTGAGAATTCCGCCCGCCAGTGGAAAATAAGGAATAATCCCTACACCTTGATCAAGACAAAGGGAGAGAAGCTCATTCTCCGGGGTCCGATCTGCTAAGGAATAGCTACACTGAATTGAAATATATTTGGCGAAGCTCCGTGCCTCACTAATTCCAATCGCCTTCATTAATTGCCATGCTGTATAGTTGGAAGCCCCGATATAGCGTACTTTGCCCGAAGATACCATATCGTCCAGGGTCCGTAACGTCTCTTCGAGTGGCGTATTGGGATCGAAGGTGTGAATCTGGTATAGATCGACATAGTCCGTTTTTAGGCGGCGAAGACTATCTTCTAATTCCTGCATCAAATGACGCCTCGAGGAGCCGCTTCCGTTAGGTCCGTCATGCTTAACTAAGCCTGCTTTAGTGGCGAGAACAGCCTCATGTCTTCTACTTTCCAAGGCCAGACCGATAATTCGCTCAGATTCGGAGCCAGCGTAAATATTAGCGGTATCGATAAAGTTAATGCCATGATCCAGCGCAGTATGTACGATCTGAATGGAGGTCTCTTGATCCGCCCTTTTACCAAAAGCATTTGTCCCCAGTCCCAATGCGGATACTTGTAGTCCGCTATTTCCAAGTCTTTTAAAGTTCATCTTCAGCACTCCTCATCATCCATTTTTTTAGGCTTAGTAAAAAGATCCAGAGCTGTCTCCATGAACATCTTTACAGCTATGGAAGTATCGGTAAGCGAGCTGACTGCGATATGTATATCTCTATAGGCGTCGGGCTGCAGTTCACGGGTTACTACATTTGGAGGTAAAGATAACAAAGATAACTCAGACATCACACCCACAGCCAGCCCCTCTTGAACCATATTAAGAGCTGTTGCATAGTTATTAACCACATATTTCACATTCAGATAGCTGCTGCTTCTGCGGAATAAATCTACCACCGGTGGTTCATAACCTGCTTTACAGATCAGCATAGGCTCACCCGCTAACTCTCTCACACCTATGACAGACCGTTTACGCAAAGGATGGTCATCTCTAATTACGGCGTACAGCTTTTCTCTATATAGTGGGATGGTTTCGAACGCCTCGCAAGGAGCGAGTAATAAGCCAACATCAATTTCTTTGGATTCCAGCCATTCTCTGACTTCGGCGATAGAGCCCTCCTGCAGGCTAATCGTGATATTCGGATATCTTTCAGTGATAGAGCTAATAATCTTCGGTAAAAAATAGGCAGAAGCCACAGGAAAAGCCCCAATTCGAATGCTTCCCTTCTCAAGTCCCCTCTCGGCGGAAATCTCCTGATTGACCTTATCAAAGCCCATTAGAATTTCACGGAAAATAACAAGGATACGCTTGCCGATGTCAGTAAGCATTAGACCGTTCCGTCGATCTCGAAGTAATAGCTTTACATCCAGTTCGGCTTCTAGAGAGGAAATTGCTCGACTGACAGCAGGTTGAGTCATATTCAGTTCTACACCAGCCTTGGTAAAACTACCGCTCTCCGCGATTTTGACGAACAAACGAATCTGAGTATTGTTCATAACAAATATGATATGCCCCTTATGAGTATTATTCATTTCATTTATATTCTTAATTATTGTATCATTTGTGATGAATCTACACCAAGGAGTGAATACATGAATCAGCAGAAGAAAAGCATCATCCTTCTTATATTTTTGGTGATTGTATGGGGCATAAATTGGCCTATATCCAAGATCGCCTTAGACTACGCTCCACCCTTATTATTTGCAGGTATCCGAACCGTTATCGGCGGATTCATTCTTATTCTAATTGCACTTCCTAAGATGAAGGAGCTCCGCTTCAAGCAGCTATGGCCGATCTATCTGACTTCGGCTATATTAAGTATCGTGTTTTATTATGGATTTCAGACGATTGGCTTGCAGTATGTACCCGCAGGATTATTCTCGTCCATTGTATTTCTGCAGCCGGTATTGCTGGGCATTTTTTCATGGCTGTGGTTAGGAGAGAGTATGTACGGGCTCAAAATGGCAGGTCTGTTGCTAGGGTTCATCGGAGTAGGCTCCCTCAGTATTGGAGGACTTAACGGAAGCATCTCTGTATGGGGAATTGTGCTTGCTTTAGCCAGTGCTTTGAGCTGGGCATTAGGAACGGTATATATGAAACGAAATGCTGTGCGCGTGGATATGCTATGGATGACCGCTATGCAAATAACGATCGGTGGTATCATTTTGCTGCTTTCGGGATCTGCTACAGAGAAGTGGTCGGATATCACCTGGAGTGGAACGTTTATAGCCGATACGCTGTTTATTGCAGTCTTTGTGATCGCTTTAGGCTGGCTGATCTATTTCAAGCTGATTAACGAGGGCGAGGCAGGGAAGGTCGGATCATTCACTTTTTTGATTCCACTGATCTCGATAGGTACTAGCGTAGTCTTTTTAAATGAGCAGATTACTTTGAATCTTGTGATTGGTCTACTGCTTATTGTTAGCAGCATTGTTCTGGTGAATGTGAGGATAGGACGTGCCGCGAAGCAGTCGGTTTAGTTGATTTATGTGGTGATTGTAGTAATCAGGGGCGTATGAGGGCATATTGATGAATAGGCAAGCATAAACGCCTTCGGCATCCTTATATTTGAACAAAAGGGACACTCCCGAAGCTTATAGCTTCTGGGAGAGTCCCTTTTTAATAAAACGTAAAGCGCGTGCGACTTCAGCTGTTGAGGGCCGAGTGGCTACAACATAAGTAGCAGATTTAGCCCGCTCTACTTCCTCCAACACCCGGTTTAAGTGACTGAAGACCGCACCAAGATCACGAATGCTTGATAGCGAACAATTCCCTTGTAGTTCAGAGAAACTAGCCAGTTGCAGGTCTCGAGCGTGCTCTATACAATCGGCAAGAGAACGTTGGCACTCGGCGTCTGATAAAGTTCTGGTTCCATAAAGCGCAATACAATCTGCAGTTGCTTCCAACACTTCCTTCATCCAGTCAGAAGAGGCATGATGCGCGGGTAGAAGGCGAATTTCGTCTGCAATTTCTTGGACGTAAGAATGAATGCTCTTCAGATGTGAAGTAGCTTGTATGAGTCCCTTCAGTTCACCACGGCACTGATAATGTGTGAGGGTATAGAACATTTCTTTTTGTTCCCGGCTGCTATTCGACAGGAGTTTACCTGCTTCCTCCAGCAAATTATCTTTCGGAGAATCACGTCTTACGCCTACGAGATCTTTTAATGCATCCGCAAGTAGAAGACTTCCTTCGAATGCCAATGCTTTTACCTTGACGAACCTGTTCGGCGGCACGATAATCATATTGATGGCCAGAGCGATCAGCACACCAATGAACGTTTCCCCTATTCTCCAAAGCACGTAGTCATTCTGGTAAAAGGTAAGAGCTAGAACGGAAGTAACACCCACCTGTGAGACAGCTTGAATGTTCATCTTACAGGCCGTAGCGATGCCAATCCCGATGAGTAGAATGAGCAGGATAGAAAGCCCACCTACATCAAAAAACTGGCCAACAATTAGGCTAACGATCCCGCCAAGAATAATGCCGATCAGGCGGTAGATTCCTTTTTCTAGCGATGCTTTAACACTGGCTTGGGTGATGAGGATAGCCGCAAGGGGTGCAAAGTATAAATATTGGCTACCATATATGCTGTGTACGGCGACCCATGAAAGTGAAGCGGCCAGCGTAATTCGTATCATGTAAAGTGAGAAACCATATTTTTCAAGGCGGTCTTGTAACCCCTCGTTCATTATCATTCATCTTCTTTCGGAAAAAAATGAAAAAACTGTCTGGTCTTTCAGTTCGTTTTCATTATAACACCTTAAAAAAGGCCTGGAGGACTGGATATTTTACAAAGTTGTTAAGTTTACGCATTCCTTATCCATGTAAGCTATCGCATATAATGGTACAATCTAATATGCTATATCTATTGGAGTGTCGAATGAGAGGAGGAATTGTCGCTTATTAGCGCTGAGCATGCCCATTCGATTGTTCTCCGCGAGATGCGGGTAAAATAGTATTGTGATACTTTAGGCAGGGAGGTTGTTAGCTATAGCTATTCAGGAAGGCACCATTATTTCATTTGAAGAGGTTACCAAGCAATATGACGACGAAGATCCGGTGTTAAAAGGAGTCAGCTTTGAGATAGAGCGCGGCAAATTCTATACACTACTTGGTCCATCAGGCTGTGGTAAAACGACTATTCTACGATTGATCGCTGGGTTCGCAGAGCCAACAAGCGGTTCTATCTATTTAAATGGTAAAGTGATCAACCACATTCCAGCCAATGAGCGGCAGGTCAATACGGTCTTTCAGGATTACGCATTGTTTCCACACCTGAACGTATTCGAGAATGTGGCTTTCGGACTGCGCATTAAGAAGCTTAAGAAAGACGTCATCACGAAGAAGGTGCAGGAAGCGCTAAGTTTCGTTAACCTTGTGGGCTACGAGCAGCGTGCCATTAACGAAATGTCCGGTGGTCAACGTCAGCGCGTGGCTATTGCTCGTGCGATTGTGAATGAGCCGCAGGTTCTTTTGCTGGACGAGCCGCTATCTGCGCTCGATCTGAAGCTGCGAACAGAGATGCAGTACATACTGCGTGAAATGCAGCAACGACTTGGCATTACCTTTATTTTTGTTACACATGACCAGGAAGAGGCACTCGCGATGTCCGACTGGATTTTTGTCATGAACAAAGGAAAAATCGAACAAAGCGGAACACCTAATGATATCTATGATGAGCCAATTAACCGTTTCGTGGCTGATTTTATTGGCGAGTCCAACATTGTTCCGGGTGTTATGATTGAAGACTATCTGGTGGAGTTTAATGGGCGCCGCTTTGAATGTTTTGATGCTGGTCTTAAACCAAACGAATCTGTGGAGATTGTTATACGCCCCGAGGATTTGGAAATTTCAACGCTGGAACAGGGTAAGCTACGTGTGCGAGTGGATTCCCAGTTGTTCCGGGGTGTCCATTATGAAATCAGTTGTTATGATGAATCCGGACATGAATGGCTTGTGCATTCTACACGTAAGGCGACTGTAGGTAGTGAAATTGGCCTTTATTTTGATCCGGAAGCGATTCATGTTATGCGTTTTGGTGAAACGGAGGAAGAGTTCGACAAACGTCTGGAAGCTTACGGCGAGGTGGAGAGTCATGAAGAATAAGGGCAGATCGTATTATCTCATCCCTTATTACCTGTGGATCGCCTTGTTTGTAATCGCACCAGTGCTGCTTGTCATCTATTATTCTCTATTTGATCTGGATGGGCATCTTACGCTAGATAACTACGTGAACTTCTTTACACCTGTGTACTTAAAAATGACGCTGACCTCATTCTGGTATGCGTTTTTGATTACAGCATTCTCTTTGCTGGTCGCCTATCCGGCGGCATATCTGTTGACGAGAACGAAGCATAAGCAGCTATGGTTATTGCTGATTATTTTACCGACATGGATTAATTTACTGCTGAAAACTTACGCTTTTATCGGCATATTTGGTACGTTCGGACCAATCAACAATTTCTTTGATCTGCTTGGAATCGGAGAACAGCAAATTTTGTTTACGGGCTTCAGCTTTGTATTTGTATCTGTGTATATCTTTATCCCATTCATGATCTTGCCGATCTACAGCGCTTTGGAGGATCTTAATTTATCCTTGCTGGATGCGGCACGTGATCTGGGTGCTTCAGGCTGGACGACGTTCCGGCGCGTTATTTTTCCATTGACCATTTCGGGTGTACGTTCCGGTTGTATGGCGGTATTCATACCAGCGCTGTCCCTGTTTATGATTACTCGTCTGATTGCAGGCAACAGGGTCATTACACTCGGCACTGCGATTGAGCAGCATTTTCTGGTCACACAGGACTGGGGCATGGGCTCCACGGTCGCAGTGTTTCTGATTGCTATTATGGCGCTGTTCATGATTATTACCGGCGGATCGCGGAAAGGGGTGCGGAATGAGAAATAAAAACGGGTTCTCCAATCTGTACCTAGTGCTAGTGTTCGCTGTTCTGTATGCGCCAATCTTCTATCTGATGTACTATTCGTTCAACAGCGGGGGGACGATGCACAAGTTCGAGGGCTTTACGTTGGATTACTACCGTGAGGTCCTTCAGGATACACGTCTGATTATCATCATGATTAACACGCTTGTAATCGCGCTTCTGTCCTCGGCTATCGCCACGCTTATCGCTATTATTGGTGCATTGGCCATTAAGAGTGTACAGAACCGCCGTGCTAAAAACACCTTGTTATCTCTGAACAACGTGTTGATCGTTAGCCCGGATGTCATTATCGGTGCATCGTTCCTGATCCTGTTCACTATTGCAGGCATCAAGCTTGGGTTCGTGTCCGTCCTGCTTTCGCATGTCGCGTTCAGTGTACCGATTGCCGTGTTGATGATTCTGCCGCATTTACAGGATATGAGTCCTTCACTGACGGATGCCGCACGTGACCTCGGCGCAAGCCGCAAGGATGTTCTGACTAAGGTTATTCTGCCGATTATCAAACCGGGGATCTTTAGTGGATTCTTCATGGCACTTACGTATTCACTGGATGACTTTGCAGTTACGTTCTTCGTAACGGGTAATGGCTATTCGACACTATCGGTTGAGATTTATTCCAGAGCTCGGCAAGGGGTGTCGTTATCCATTAATGCGTTATCGACACTGATCTTCCTGTTCACGATACTGCTCGTTGTCGGTTATTACTTCCTGACCCTTAAGAAGAACCGTCAGAATACCTCGGAAGCTGTGGCGGAGCCAGTGGCGGAAGCGGGGGTGCCTAGATGAAACAGCTGGTAAATGCTTTTTTGGCGATCATGATCACGGCATTTGCTCTAATGTACTTGGGCTCCTGGATGAACTCGAGAGAGGGCTATTCCGGTGGGAATACACTGACTATCTATAACTGGGGCGACTATGTCGATCCTGATCTGTTGAAGGAATTTGAAAAAGAGACCGGATTAACGGTCATTTACCAAACTTTTGACTCTAATGAAGCTATGCTAACTAAAGTGGAGCAGGGTGGAACTACTTTTGATGTCGTAATTCCTTCGGATTACGCCATTGCTAAGATGAAAGAAGAAAATTTGCTCATACCGCTGGATCATAGCAAGGTTCCGAATCTAAAGAATATTGATCCGCGGTTTATGGACCTTTCCTTCGATCCTGGCAACAAGTATTCCGTGCCTTACTTCTGGGGAACCGTCGGAATTATCTTCAATCCGGAGATGACCAAAGGGATGGATTTCACCAGCTGGGATTCCCTCTGGGACAGCAGGCTGAAGAACAACATTTTCTTGGTGGATGGAGCACGTGAAGTGATGGGTATGGCTTTGAACAGCCTGCACTATTCCGTTAATGACCGGGATGAGGCTCACCTGCAAGAAGCGCTGACCAAGCTGAATAGGCTGTCTCCTAACGTTAAGGCGATTGTCGGAGATGAGATCAAGATGCTGCTTGCCAATGAAGAGGCTGCTGTTGGGATTGTGTGGTCCGGTGATGCTTCTGAGATCATGGATGAGAATGATAAACTGGATTATGTAGTGCCTGAGGAAGGCTCGAACAAGTGGTTTGATAACATGGTCATTCCACGAACTGCGGATAATGTGGATGGAGCGCATAAGTTCATTAACTTCATGCTTCGCCCAGATGTAGCGGCTAAGAATGCAGAATACGTAGGTTATTCCACACCTAACATCCCTGCGCTGGAGCTACTTCCGAAGGAAACTTCCGAGGATACCCGTTTCTACCCGCCTGCTGAGATTACGGATCGGCTTGAGGTGTATGATAATCTTGGCAAACGGATGCTTGCTCATTACAATGAGCTCTTCCTGAAGTTTAAGATGAATAAAAAGTAAGTCGTTTGGAGGTAAAGTCAAACGACTTCAAGAGCGTCTACATGCGGATTACCGTGTTAGACGCTCTTTTTTGAAAGATAAGAAAGTATAAGTTTTGCGCTTTCGTGAAACGATCATCACCCTTTAAATGATGCCGAAGGCGTTCCTTCTTGGCTGGAAGTATATTGTAGTATAATGGCTAGGATGGATAACAGGAAAAGAGGGTACGAATGCCTACTATACTAGTTGCTGACGACGATGCGAACATTCGCGAACTCGTCTGTTTATTTCTACGTAACGACGGATTTGACACAGCCGAAGCTGCAGACGGCAAAGAAGCGTTAGCCGTTTATGCCTCAAAGCAGGTTGATCTTGTTGTACTCGATATCATGATGCCGGTTATGGATGGGTGGACGTTATGTAAAGAGCTCCGAAAAGCCAATCCGGATCTTCCCTTACTTATGCTAACTGCGAGAGGTGAAACCTGGGAGAAGGTGAAGGGCTTCGAACTGGGGACAGACGATTATTTGACGAAGCCATTCGATCCGCTGGAGTTGACGGTTCGTGTTAGATCCTTATTGAAGCGATACAAGATTGGTTCCACTCAGACGATCCAGTTCGGCAACGTCGTCCTTGATCGGCAAACCTACAAGGTGATGAGAGGAACAGAGTCATTCACGTTGCCACTCAAGGAGTTCGAATTGCTGTATAAGCTCGCTGGAACACCCGGACAAGTCTATACGCGGGAGCAGTTAATCGATCAGATTTGGGGGATTGATTACGCTGGAGACGATCGAACGATAGATGTGCATATCAAACGTCTGCGCGAACGGTTCGCGTCTACACCTGATTTTCGCATTGAGACGGTCCGTGGACTTGGGTACCGGCTTGAGGTATATGAATGATCAAATCGTTATATACACGTGTTGTTCTGACCTTTCTTGTCTCCGTGATCGGAGGCACACTGATTTCTCTATTTGTGACAACCTGGGTATTTCAAGATAAATTAAACGAAAACCTGCGAATTCCCTTACTTCGCTTTGGTCAGGACATCGCCCGGATATACGAAACCTTACCATCACGTGAAGCGGATGTTCTTATAAGTGGAATGAAGCAGCTTGATTCCTACCATATTCGAATTTACGATGAGAATGGTCAGTTTGAGTCTTACGGAGTGCTTAATGGAGAGAGCCCTGTTACCGTGACTAGGGAGCAACTGAAGAAAGTATTGGCTGGTGAAGCTGTTCAAGTTAAACCGAGTATAGGTTCTTCCAACCTCTTAGGACTACCTTTGAAAACTGAAATGGGAACGAAGGCGATGTTTGTGGAGCCGATTGTGCCTCCAACTTTGTCTTCTACGAGGAATCTGCTATTTAATTTTTTGGCGTATTCGTTAATAACGGGAAGCGTATTGATACTGGTCGCTTCTATGTTCTTAGTGAGACCGATCAAAAGGCTTACAAAGGCAACTAGGCGTATAGCAACTGGGGATTTTAATGTCGAATTGAATATTAAGCAGATGGGTGAGTTAGGTACCTTGGCTAATAGCTTCGAGGAAATGATGCACGATCTGCAGCACCTTGAGCAAATGCGTAGGGAGTTCGTAACGAATGTGTCGCATGAGGTTCAGTCTCCGCTTACCTCGATATCTGGTTATGCTATTGCGCTCAAGAAAGTAGCCCTCACAGAGGATGAACGGAATCGTTATCTCGACATTATTATTGCTGAAGCTGAGCGGATGTCCAAGATGAGCGATAGTTTGTTAAAGCTGAGCTTGCTTGAATCGCAATCCCAACAACTGCGGCTTATCACGTTCAGTCTTGACGAACAGATCAGACGTGTAATCGTGGCGATACAGCCCCAATGGTCGGCACGCAACATTAGTTTTGAACTTGATTTGAAATCAGTAATTGTATGGGCTGACCATGACCTGTTAAGTCAGGTGTGGACGAATCTCCTTGGAAATAGCATCAAGTTCTCCAAGGATGACAGTGTGATTAACGTCAGCATCAAACAAGATTTGGACAATGTAATCGTCCGAATATCCGACACTGGCATTGGTATTTCTCCCGAGGACCAAGAACGTATATTTGAACGATTCTTCAAGGCAGATCGTTCTCACAGTCGCAAGTATGGCGGTAGCGGAATGGGACTGGCGATTGTCAAACAGATCGTCTCGCTTCATCAAGGTGACATTCGAGTGGAAAGTGAACCTGGAACCGGAACGACTTTCATCGTGACTTTACCTATCACAACACCGACAGCTTAAATTTGATTGCAAGGGCAAGGGCTATTCTTCATGCTCCGGCGTTACATGCAAACCTCCTTGCGTGTGATACCGGAGTTTTTTTTCACCTGTTCATATTCCGTTCATGTTGTCGTCATTAGGAGTACATCTTCTTTGGTTAAGCTCTCATTAGCGCAAACGTTAGGGCGACTTTAGAAACAGATTAGAACAGGAGAAGATGAGGGTGACACAAACAGATGTAATAAAAACGGAGAATGTAAAGAAGAAACATAAAGTACGTAACTTGTTGCTAAAAATATTAGGAGCAATAGTAATTTTGATCGTGCTTTTTCTAGCCGTTGTTTATACAGTTAATGTGATTAGCAACAAAACAGATCAGAAAAAAATACATCAATATGGTCAGTTAGTTCCTGTTGACGGAAAAAGTATGAATGTTTTGATCCAAGGACAAGGGGAGCAGACTATTGTGCTTATCCCGGGCTTTGGAACTGGAGCGCCAGCACTTGATTTTAAGCCGTTGATTGATGAGTTATCACCATTTTACAAAGTGGTCGCGGTTGAGCCGTTTGGTTATGGATTAAGTGATGAGACCGATAAGGAACGAACTACAGCGAATATCATAAGTGAGGTTCATGAAGCCGTACAGAATTTAAACATTGACCAATATATTCTAATGGGTCACTCCATTGGAGGTATTTACGGATTGGAATATGCGAAGAAATATCCAAACGAAGTGAGTGCATTTGTAGGGGTTGATAGTAGTGTTCCTGAGCAAGGCGGTATGGATGTTAAATTCCCGATAAAAAAATTAAAGCTGCTTAAAGACTCAGGTATCATTAGATTGGGATTGCAATTAAGCGGTGACCCTTATGATGGACTGCCATTTGATGATGAGACCAAAAAACAAATGAAATTGATATCGCTCAAAAATATGAATAATTCCACTACCTTAAATGAAATGGAACATATATATCCTAACTTTGTCGCAGCCAGAGGGTTGAAATTCGACAAGAACCTTCCCATTATATTCTTTATACAAGCGAATAATACAACCGTGAAAGATTGGATTCCTCTGCATGAAGGGCAAGTTAAGGAATCTGTGCATGGAAAAGTGATGACATTCGAAGGCGGACATTATTTACACCATTCCAGATCTAAGGAAATCGTTGAGAACCTAAATTTGTTCATGGAAGAAGTCAAATAAAATAAGAAAACGCTCCGACCTTCCTTCTAAATAAGGAAAATCGGGGCGTTCTTTGCGCTTAAGGGCGGAAATTATTTGATGCCAATTCTCATTCGGTAGCTGATCAGTACCTCTAAGGTGCGTCCTTGAAAATGGTGTTCAACCACTGAGGTGTAGTCGGCAATATCTTGCTCAAGCAAGGTGGCGTCGAGTTTCATTATCGTTTGTACGCCTCCCTGACTTAGGGTTAAGCCAATATAACGCTGCGCATCGCAGAGCTCTAGATTATGAAATACGATTTCTCTTGCAAAAGAGAAGGCCCCACTAGCCTTCATCCGTGACAAATGCCCTTCTTTATCCCATTTATGTGCTCTCTCCGTATCAGGTAAGAGTGAAGCAAGCAATTCTTCTGTTTTGGAAATCAGTTGATTGTAACGTTCTTCAACATTCTGTTGAAGGGCTAAAGGCCAGTCGCAATCGTAGGCGGCGAAGACACCACCTGTTCTCAAGACCCGGGAGATTTCTCGAAGTGTGCTTTCAGGATCCATCCAGTGGAATGACTGTGAGCAGGTCACTATGTCTACGCTGTCCGCTGCAAGTGGAAGCTGGTTAGAATAACCTTGTACAAAAGTGATGGATTGAGGATCTTCTATCCGGCTTAATTTATCGATTGCTTTTCCCAGCATATCTGGATTCGGTTCAATGCCAATTACGTTGTCCGCGACATCCTTCCACAGAAAAGTAGACAAGCCCGTGCCGCAGCCTATATCTGCGACGACTGAAGGTGTGCTGCCTAAGTAGTCGGTCAGCAGCTTGATGATCATGGCAGGAGCTTCAGGACGGTAGCGGTCATAGTCCTCTTGAAAGCCGAGAAATCGATCGATGTTTTGTTTGCTATTGTTTTCAGGTATCATGTGATCCTCCTTCATAGAACCTATTTATAGGTCTATTGTATAGCCATCGCTTCGCCATGCCAAATAATGGATCGAAGCAATCGCGGGGAATGTTACTCAGAACAAGCATAAATGCCTTCGGCGTCCTTATAAGGACGGCAAGTGTTTAAGCGAGAAATATAAGACATAAAGTATGGTGTGAAACTTATACTTTCTTATATTTTAAACAAAAATCCCCGGAGAACACCTTATGGTGTACCGGGGATTGTGGGTTATGTCTAGTTTTAAAGTGCGCTAAGAACGTCTAGCAAATGCTACCGAAGTAATGCAGGATCGATGGCAGGTACAAGTCCTTCTGCTGCAGCACGATTTAGTAAGGAGGTGATTGCAGCGTAGCCGTCATCGCCTAGATTCATCGAGAAGTCGTTCACATAGAGATCAATGTGTGATTTAGCCACTTCTGGAGCCAGCTCTTGAGCGTGGCTAAGCACATAATCTCTAGAGTCGGTAGGATGATCCCACGCATATTGTAGAGAGCTGCGAATCCAGCCAGTGATGGCATCGGCATCCAGATCGCGGCGAGCAATGATCGCGCCGAGTGGAATCGGCAGTCCGGTATCGCTTTCCCACCAGCTGCCCAGGTCAGTCAGCATATTAAGACCATAAGATGCGTAAGTAAAACGGGCTTCGTGAATTACCAGTCCAGCGTCGATATGTCCATCGCGTACGGCAGGCATGATCTCATCGAAAGGCATGACGACGATTTCGCCAATCCCTCCCGTTATATGCTGTGCTGCCCATAATCTGAAGAGCAGATAAGCGGTAGAACGTTCGCTAGGTACGGCAATTCGGCGTCCGGCTAGCTTCTCGGGACGTTTAATCGCGGTTGGGCCACTTGCTGTAAGAAGCAACGGCCCGCAGCCACGACCCAGTGCGCCGCCGCATGGCAGCAATTTGTAGCGCTCAAGAACCCAAGGTAGAGCGGCATAGGAGATTTTAAGGACTTCAGGTCCCTCTCCATTAGCAGCAAGCGTGTTGGTAATATCAATGTCGGCATAGGTTACATTAAGTTGTGGTGCATTCGGGACAAGCCCGTGTGCCCAGGCATGGAATACAAAGGTATCGTTAGGGCAAGGGGAAAAAGCGATATTAAGCTCAGTTGTCATTACAGCACCTCCAATAGTATAGCGGCTGCCGCCGTTAATGCTTCCATTGCATCGCCGATCTTCCAGGCGGCCCGGTCGCGGGGACCGACCGGGTTCGAGATGGCGCGGAGCTCCAGTACCGGGAGCCCCAGCGCCTCAGCGGCCACGGCAACTCCGTGGCCTTCCATCGCTTCCGCGACGGCACCGGGATGCCGCGCGATGAGGGCGGCGGACGTCTCCGCGGTGCCGGTCGCCGTCGAGACCGTAAGCACGGTCCCCGTGCTTACGGTCAGTCCGGCCGCTGCCAGCGCGGCCGAAACTGCCTGTACCGTGCCGCGGTCAGCCGGCACGGACACGCTGCCGAAGCCAAGCTCGGCAGCGCTGCGAAAGCCCTCCGGCGTCTCGGCCCCGAGGTCGGCGGCAATCATCTCGCTGGCAACGACCAGCGAGCCTAAAGGTGCCACCCCCGGGAATCCACCGCCGATCCCGGCGCTGATTACGCAGCCGTAAGATCCGGCTGCGAGTGCCGCGGCGGTTCCCGCCGCCGCTGCTGCCGTACCTGCGCCGGCAGCAATCACATGGAACCTGTCGCTGCCTTTTAGGCCGCGCAGGACCGCGTCTCGCTCTGCGGCTACGGCTGTTACGATCAGCACGCGCCGCGTACCAGCTTGTTCCTCCACCATCAGGTTGCCTCCTTTGAGAGATGTGAAATCGCTTACTAAATAGTCATTCGTAAAGACAAGAATACGCCGTTTTAAGGGTCAGGTCAAACTTAGAGTGATTTTCATCACGCTCTTAAAAAGTCGTAGAAAGAACATTAACAGCTCGTTAAGCACCTTATGTTATCTTTTTGGAGTGGCGAGGTTGACAAAGGTAGCGTGAGGAAGTATAGTTATCTTAACTTAAAGATATTTAATGTAAAGACATTTGCTTTATATTGAACAACATCGCTGTCAAACTGGAGGTGGGAATGATGAGTAATACCGAAGAGAATGTTCGTAATACAGAGAATACTACGGAGATGGATCAGGCGTCTTCTTTAAAGTTATTTGTTGTATTATCTAAGGCTTACAGAAGCTTGATGGATCAAGCTGTGAAGGATATGAAGAGTTATGGGCTGGCATCTGCCGAGTTCATGGTGCTTGAGGTGCTGTATCACCGGACCCGTATTCCACTACAACAGATCGGGGAGAAGATTCTCGTTACGAGTGGAAGCATTACCTATAATATCGACAAGCTGGAGAAGAAAGGTCTGCTGAAACGTGTGCCGTGTAGTGAGGACAGACGCGTGACCTATGCGGAGATTACGGATGCAGGGCGTGAGCTGTTCGATAAGATTTTCCCGCGTCATGTGGCTTCGATTCATGATTTGATGCGTGGACTGGATAAGGATGAGAAGGGTCAGGCGATTGAATTACTGAAGAAGCTAGGCAAAGGTGTGTAGGAGCGCTGGAAGATCGTTATGTAGGGCGCTTCTGTAAGGTCGGAAGCAGCTCGCTGCTTCTTACCGCTGTAAGACAAAAAATTTTATCATATATCTTAATGTTAAGATAATTAAATCAAAGAAAATTGGAGTGGATTAACAATGATAAGTGTAGGAATATTATTGATGAGATTAGTGATCGGGATTGCGTTTATAGGGCATGGTGCCCAAAAGTTGTTTGGATGGTTTGGTGGTTACGGCCCGAAGGGTACAGGTGGCTGGATGGAATCCATCGGTATTAAACCGGGGGTTACTATGGCGGTATTAGCAGGACTAATGGAGCTGGTAGGCGGATTCATGTTCGCGGCAGGCCTTCTGACGCCTGTTGCAGCGGTGTTGATTGTTGCCACTATGCTGGGGGCTATCATTAAGGTTCACGCTCCAAATGGCTTCTGGTCTACTTCGAACGGAATTGAGTTTCCGCTTACGGTACTGGTAGTCGCTGCAGGTATAGCACTTACAGGGCCAGGTTCGATTTCTCTGGATGCATTGATTTTTAACTAAGAAGGGGGTTTATCATTATGACACTTCAAACTGCAGGAATCCATCATATTACCGCTTTTGTTGGAGATGCTCAGCGTAACGTTGACTTCTACGCCGGTATTCTAGGACTACGGCTTGTGAAGAAGACGATTAATTTTGACGCTCCTGAAGTTTATCATTTATATTTTGGGAATGAAGTAGGTGCTCCGGGAACGATTATTACCTTTTTTCCTTCACCTACCGGGCGTAAAGGCAGAATTGGCAGTGGGCAAGTTGGCGTAACGACTTACGCAGTACCAGTGGGCTCTCTGACATTCTGGGAACAGCGTCTTGCGGCATATCAAATTCCGGTTACTCTTAAGCATAGAATCTCGGAATCTTATCTCTCCTTTGCTGATTATGACGGTTTGCGCATTGAACTCGTGGAACGTGAGGAAGGACCGCTTAGCAAGTGGTCTTTCGGTGGAGTTCCCACGGGGCATGCTATCAAAGGGTTCGGCGGCGCTGTGCTCTACAGCAACAATCCGTCGCAAACTGCAGAAACGCTTGTCGATACAATGGGAATGAAGCATATCGCTGATGGAGACGGGTATAGTCGATATAGAACTACTGGCGATTTGGGTAATATTATTGATCTGAAGACAACACCGGTTCCGCAAGGAGCAGGAGGTACGGGCACCGTTCACCATATCGCTTGGCGTGCACAAGATGACGCTGAGCAGCAGGAATGGGGGCTTCAAGTGCAGAATCATGGGCATCATCCGACACCGGTTCAAGACCGCCAATACTTTAATGCGATTTATTTCCGTGAAAGAGGTGGAATCCTGTTCGAGATTGCTACGGACCCTCCGGGCTTTGCTCGTGATGAAGCGGTGGATGCGCTGGGTGAAAAGCTGATGCTGCCATCTTGGTATGAACCGCATCGTGCGGCTATCGAAGAAAATTTAAGTCCTTTTCAAATAAGAGAAATTGAGGTGAAGCAGGGATGATTCATGTATTCCATAAAGGTAAAGATGTAACGAAACCCACGCTTGTATTATTTCACGGTACTGGAGGCAATGAGCAGGACTTGCTGCCGCTTGCCGGGTTGTTATCTCCTGATTCATCGGTGCTGGGCATCAGAGGGAATGTGCTGGAGAATGGTATGCCGCGGTTCTTCCGACGGTTAGCCGAAGGGGTATTCGATGAAGCAGATCTAATCTTCCGTACTCACGAGATCAAGCAGTTTCTGGATGAAGCCGCAGCACAATACGGCTTCGATGCCAACAATCTGGTAGCCGTGGGTTACTCTAATGGTGCGAACATTGCGGGCAGCCTGCTGTTCCATTATAAGGATGTTTTCCGCGCTGCAATTCTACTGCATCCGATGGTACCGCTTCGGAATATTACGCTTCCTTCGCTGGAAGGAGTATCTATCTTCATCGGAGCAGGCACAAATGATCCGCTTATCGCATCCTCGGAGACTGAGGATTTGGAGATTATTTTACAGAAGGCAGGCGCAGAGGTTACAACACACTGGGGGAACCAAGGTCATCGCCTGAGTGTTGCTGAGGCTGAAGCCGCTAGAGATTGGTTGCAAATGCGCAGCACATCTACAAATGCATAAAACAATCAGAATAACCGCCGAATGGCGGTTATTCTTGTTATACAGGCACCTATAACCCTCCATAAAAGGATTGATCAATTCACTTCCTTTACGTTAGTATGAAGAATACAAAAAAAGGCCCAAGGGTTGCTTTAGAAAGGTTGAAGTAAGGATTATGATTGGAATTCAAAATGGTAATAAGCTTGCCGCAGATGGACCTTCACGGAAGCAGAGATTACAGCTGGCTGTGATTCTCGGCTCCATTACAACAATCGGCCCGTTGTCGATTGATATGTATTTGCCGGCACTGCCTACGCTTGTCGCGGATTTCGGTACGACCGCTGCTTTAGTGCAGCTTAGTCTGACCTTCTTTTTGCTGGGGCTTGCTTCAGGTCAGTTGGTCGCTGGACCGCTGAGTGATGTATATGGCCGCCGTCGTCCGCTGCTTATAGGTATGTTCATCTACGCCGTTTCCTCAGTGCTATGTGCTTTTAGTCCTTCGATTGGACTGCTGATCGTTTTGCGGTTTATTCAAGGTCTTGCTGGTTCAGTGGGGGTGGTTGTCTCTAGAGCGGCTGTTCGTGATTTATATAGTGGCTCTGAACTCACGAAGTTCTTCTCACTATTGATGATTGTGAATGGTCTCGGACCGATATTAGCTCCAGTTATTGGGGGCCAGCTGTTAAGGGTGACTACATGGCAAGGGATATTCCTCGTATTATTTGCTGCCGGAATTATTTTTTGTTTAACTATTTTATTGCGCTTGCCGGAGACGCTGCCGAAGGAGCGACGCTCTAAGAGTGGGCTGAAGGGTACACTGCTTACCTTCCGGGTATTGCTGGGCAATCGTAAGTTTGTGGGTTATGCCTTGTCTCAAGGTTTCGTTACGGCATCTATGTTCGCGTATATCTCAGGTTCTTCTTTTGTATTGCAAAATATTTTTGCGGTTACCCCGCAGGTATATAGTCTGATCTTTGCAGTGAATGGGATTGGGATTATTATTACTGGCCAAATTGCCGGTAGACTTGCTGGAAAGGTAAGTGAGACTAAGCTGTTACTCAGTGGACTATTGCTCTGTACGATGGGGGGCATCTTGCTACTGCTGACGGTTCTAGTAGGAGGAGGATTGATCCCTATTCTGATCTGTCTATTTGCGGTTGTCTCCAGTGTAGGGATTGTCGGAGCGACCAGCTTCTCACTGGCGATGCAAGATCAAGGTGAAACTGCAGGCAGTGCCTCGGCATTAATCGGATTAATCCCCCTGTTGCTAGGTAGCTGTGTAGCGCCACTTGTGGGTCTTGGGGGCGTTGAGTCCGCTCTTCCGATGGCGATTGTGATGGCATGTACGGGAATTCTCTCGATTCTATCTTATGTGCTGCTTGTTAGACGAGGAAAAGCAAACTCCTAGCAGTCTAGCATTGTAACCTGGCAAGTAGTACTTTCAGCAAACTTTCAGCGGGTCTTAACGTTCCTTACTTGCAAAAGGATTATATTGGAGGTAAGGAAGGGAGGGATAACCATGAGTATATCAGCAGTCTCAGGTTCCACATCGTATACTACCTCGACATCTAGCACTACAGATACCAGTACGCTTGAGAAACAAAAAGCGAAACTGGAAGCAGAACTGGACAAGATTAATGCCAGCTCAGACGATGACAAGACCAAGGAAACGAAAACGAAGCAAATTGAGCAACAGATTAAGACCATCGAGGCACAAATCTCGCAGAAGTCTCAGAGCAGTGCTTCCTCTGCTAGCAGTGTTGTAGAGGCACCTGCCAAACCTGCGAACAATACGCTTGCTGCAGCAAGTCCGCAAGAGATAGCTACCGCAACAACGGATAGTAAAGGCAGATTTGATATTCGAGTATAAACGCTAGTTAAACCCGTGCTACATAACAGAGAGGACATCCTTTGCCGTGAGGGATGTCCTTTTTGTTGTGCAATTTTATGTGTAAACTACAGTCTCAATGTTCTTTAGGCAAATAGAATTTCACTAACATTTTTTAACTATTGCAGGGATTAGGGTTGTGCTGGCAGTCTAATGTAGTAGGTGTTGATTATCATGGGTTTTTTATTCCAATAATTGTTATAATGAAATGGTTGTAAAAATTGTCTAGCACAACGTGTGTCGGCGGTAAGGGTAGGTGGCCTAATGCAATCAAAACAACAAACATTAGAAAGATTCAAAATTGTAAGGCTGTTCTTAACCATCTATCGGATTCGGGCGGTGAGAGCTCTCTTTCCAGTAGCTATCATAGCGCTGGTGTATTGGGAGGGGCAACATGAGCTGAAGCAGGTTCATTTAGGACTTATTATGCGTGAGCTAAGAAGAGTGCCTACATCTGCCGTTTTGCAAATGATCGGATTTGCACTTCTCGCAGTAGCTGTAATGAGTGCTTATGATTATTTGATACGAGCACATTTTCGTTTGAAAGTAGGGCTGTGGGACACCTTCCGTTATGCTTGGATAGCTAATACATTTAATAATTTAATTGGTTTTGCAGGTCTGGCTGGAGTGGGTTTAAGGACGTTGATGTACAAAAAAAGCGGAGTGTCAACTTCCGTCCTAACGCCGGCAATCGTATTTTTATCACCACTCATGATTACCGGATTATCTTTACTTTCTTGGGCAAATATTTTTGGTTTACTCCCGGCAACGGCATTGCTGGAAGAGCATCATTGGTTAGTATTTGCGGTATGGGGGATGGCGCTTTATTTGCCGTTTTTTGTGTTTGTACAGCGCTCTGCTCTTTATGCAAAGTGGATTAACCGGGGACAAGGTAGAACACCCTGGCTTACAGTAGTTGCCTCTGTGGGTGCCTCCTTTCTGGAATGGAGTTTTGCTGGCGTAACGTTTTGGACAATCAGTAGTCATCTTTTGCACGAGGTACACTTTCCAGTCATATTCGGCATCTTTACGATTGCTGCCATCGCAGGCATCTTGAGTATGGCGCCTGGTGGTATCGGTGCTTTTGACCTTATTGCATTGTTGGGTCTTACGCAGCTTGGATTTAAAAGTGATCAGGCCATGGCAGTGCTTGTTATTTTTAGATTGTTCTATTATCTCATTCCATGGCTGATCGGATTGGTGCTGGCGGCACTGGAATTTGGTCTGCAGGGAAAAAAGGGTCAAGATCGTTCAGCTCCAGGGTTCGAACCCGCTCTTAACATTTGGCAGAGGATTTGGGGTTGGCCGGGTCAGTATACCTTTCTGAGCGATCTTGGTGTGTGGGCTCTAGGCAAGCTTGTACTAGCTAGCGGGCTTATTCTCTTACTATCAACAGCTACGCCCGGATTGTTGTACAGACTGAAGATTACAGAGGAAATATTGTCATTCTCGATCATGCAGCTCTCACATCATTTATCTGTACTTATTGGCTTTATGCTCATTTTGTTGTCGAGAGGCATTACATTACGGATTCGTAGCGCGTACATCTGGACCAGCATTTTATTATTTTCCGGGTCTGTGTTTGCGGTGGCTAAAGGCTTTGATTATGAAGAGGCGCTGTTTCTGCTCCTCGTTGCACTCATTCTGTGGATCTCCAGATCTCGGTTCTACCGGATCAGTGCTCCCGTAAGCAGACAGAGTACGATTTGGTGGCTTGCGCTTACTTCAGTAATTGCCCTAAGCTATTATCTATTGGGCAGCCATGTCCATCGTGGATTTCTAAAGCATCTCCCGCCCGGTGTAGAGCCAGAGTGGCTACAGCGGCATAGTCATGTTGCTTTTACAGCCGTAGGGGGACTAGCTTTCTCTTGGATCATTCTTACTTTGCTGATCACCCTTAGACCCCATCGTAAACCGGAGGAGTTATTCGGAAATTTTGATATGGCAAGGCTGAAAAACTTCCTAGGTGAAGTTCAAGGCAATGCCCTAACTCATATGCTGTTTTTGGGTGATAAAAGCTTCTTCTGGGCGCAAGAAGGCAAGGTGTTGCTCGCTTTCGCTAGGGTTAGGGATAAGCTTGTAGTCCTTGGTGATCCATTGGGAGAGAGAAGTCTCATGAATGAGGCAATCAGTGAATTTAGACAAGCTGCAGATAAGTACGGTCTGGTCGTAGTTTTTTATCAGGCCACACCTGATTTCTTATCGATCTATCATGAGCAGGGATATCGCTTTTTTAAGCTGGGGGAAGAGGCATTAGTAACGCTCGATACCTTTACGCTCAGTGGCAAAAAGAACAGTGATTTGCGAAGCGTATGCAACCGTTTTGAACGGGAAGGCTATGCCTTCGAAGTTGTAGAAGCACCGCACGCTGAAGATTTGCTACGAGAGCTGCGATCCGTTTCAAACGAATGGTTGAATGGGCGCACCGAAAAAGGGTATTCGCTGGGTTGGTTTAACGAGGTCTATCTACAGCTGGCTCCAATCGTGCTCCTGCGGAATGCCCAAGGGACGATACTGGCATTTGCTTCGATTGCACACGGGTATGATCAGGGTATGACCTTATCGATTGATTTGATGCGCCATCGAAAGAATGTGCCGAACGGAACGATGGATTATTTATTTGTTCGTTTGCTAGAATGGGCGAAATCTAAGGGATATCATCGATTCAATCTAGGTAATGCCCCGCTGTCCAGTGTGGGTGAGAATGCTGGGGCCTTGAAAGAGGAGAAGCTGGCCCATCTCGTATTTAAAAGAGGGGGGCATTGGTACGGCTTTGTCGGACTTCGCCGCTATAAAGAAAAATTCAGCCCGGAGTGGGAACCTCGTTATTTGGCTTATCCGGCTTCTATAGCATTGCCGATCTTAACACTCGATCTGGTGAGGTTAGTATCCCGCCATCCTAGGGCGGAGGAGTAGAGTGAGACGTGCGTGAAGTCTCTATGTACATTGACCTAACCAAAGAAGAGGGTGCCGTCTCAAAGTAGTTTTAGCTACTTGGGTACGACCCTTTTTTTGCGTTGAAGGTTAATTGAAGTTTCAAATGATGGTTTGAGTAAAACACCAATACAACAATTAGGGAATTTCCCCCTGAAATTCTAAGATTACTGGTCATTAGATTTAAAATTAGGGAAAATATCCCTAAAATTCATCTGATTTGGTGGGAAATCAAGGCATTACCCTAATTTTTAGGGAGGAATTCCCTAATTTAGTTGATTATAAGCGAATATCGAATATTTTTAGGGAGCTTTTCCCTAATTAGTGTTAAACCCACTCCGCCCACCGCAAAAACGCCCACCGCACATCCCCGCTGCATATCCTCATCATCGTCTGCCATCATTACCCAATCTGAAAAGGTTTAATGGTTAAGTGAGATCTTTACTTGGACTATTCCATAAAATAGATGAAGCTGCCCCGTAAGCAGCATTCACTACTTTCGAGAGCAGCCTCATCTATTTTGAGTAACATAACCCTTATTTTTCGTCGGCTTTTTCATCAGGCAGAGCCCAGACAGATACGCTGCCACCGTTGACCGGGAAGGTCGCCCAGCCATCTTTTTCAATCGTTATAGTCGCCTTGTGATTATGAGTGAAATCTACCCATGCTTCACCCGCGCGTTGTTCCCCTACGAACATTCTTTTCTGACCGTTCTCACCGTTACTAATCACAACCGCACAGCCGGAGCGTTCGATGTCTTTCACGCCGAGTCGTGTCCAGCCAATCGTGTTAGGATGATCGAAATAATCCTTCTGCTCACCATAGGCTTTGTGATAGCGGGTATATAGCAGCGGGTCAATCGCCTCTTTTTTGCCTGCGACAGGTGTAGGTCCCTCGATCCCATAATAATCTCCATAAAAGACCACAGGATATCCGTCGCGTCGCAGTAGGATAAGTGCATAAGCACTTTGCTTAAACCAATCATCTACCCAAGATTCCAGAGCTTCATGGGGTTGAGAATCATGATTGTCAACGAACGTTACAGCATTGGTAGGATGGGTCTGCACCAGTGTGTCGTCGAGGATTTTGGTTAAATCAAAGTTTCTACCCCCCAAGGAAGCTGAATGCAGCTTGTAGTGAAGGGAAACATCGAAGAGGTCGATCTTATAATCGACGGTATTTAGAAATTGTCGGCAGGATTCTAAATCCGAATTCCAGAACTCGCCCACGATATAGAAATCCTTCTCACATTTATTAAACATTTCTACCGCGAATTGTTTCACAAACTCATGGTTGATATGCTTGATGGCATCTAAGCGAAAGCCGCTGCAGTGGAGCGTGTCCACCAGCCATTTTCCCCATTGGATCATTTCTTTTTTGACTTCTGGATGACTGTAATCAATATTTGCGAACATTAGATAATCGTAGTTGCCGAACTCGTCATCAACATTCTGGTTCCATGTTTTATTCTCGCCTGCGATACGGAATACACCTGTTCGCCCCGACTTGGCGTCGAAGTCAGTGCCGTTAAAATGATTGTGATTCCATTTAAAGGAAGAGTGTTCATCACCGCGGCCGGGGAAGGTGAATTTAGTCCAGCCCTCAATCTCGAAAGGCTTGGAGATTTCTTTCATCCGGTCATTAGGGTCGACCTCGATCACCTGGAAGACTTCCTTTTCATCCGCTCCTGCCTTGTGATTCATGACCAAATCAACGTACACGGCAATGCCGTTTTTTTGACATTCCGAAATGGCTTCAATCAGTGCTTGTTTGGTGCCATATTTGGTGCGTACCGTACCTTTTTGGTCATATTCGCCCAGATCGTATAGATCATACACGCCATAGCCTGTATCGTCGGCGGAGACGGCCTTTGTCACAGGAGGTACCCAAACAGAATCAATGCCTACGGCTTTTAGTGCGGAAGCTGTTTCTTTTAGGCGATCCCAGTGTTTCCCATCCGCAGCGACATGCCATTCAAAAAATTGCATCATTGTATGGTTCCTCATTATTTCTTGCGCCTCCATATCCATAAAGCGAATTTTTTCTACACTCTGATTAGATTTTCAGATAACTCTTATTAAACGTAAAAACAGACTATGAAAAATAAGGCAGGCTGATGAATGCGCTGGGAGGGACAAAGATGCGATTTATATAGGCTTGAAAAGTGTAATTTCTGATCTCTGGGAGAGGTGGACAGCATTGCGTCCGTTTCGTTTGGAACTGTACAGAGCATGGTCAGCCTCTGACAGTAGCTCTTCTAGAGTGGCTTTAGGACTTAGGGCTTCTACTACTCCGAAGCTGGCAGTCACGTTAATGGACCCGATGAGCGTATATAAGACACTTTGTTCAATATCTGCGCGGATAGTTTCACAGAGTTGTGCGGCTTGCTTCAGCGACGTATCTGGCAAACAGATCACAAATTCCTCACCGCCATAACGTCCGAAGATGTCACCCTCCCGGATATGTCTGTTGCATACCTCGACAATGTGCTGAAGGGCTTGATCTCCATATTGATGTCCGAATCGATCATTAATGCTTTTGAAGAAGTCTACATCCAGCAAAATAATCGATAGTGAACTCCGATTGCTCGCGGCCTGAACAAGAAGCCCTCGGCTCAGCTCCAAAAAATAGGTACGGTTATAAATCCCCGTCAGACTATCCATCGTAGCCAATTGACGCAGCTTATCTTGAAGCAGTATTCGTTCAGTTACGTCAATCAGCATGATCATTTGTCCTGCTAAGTATCCCCCTTGTTTCTGTACGGGAGAGGACCGAATTTGGTAGTAACAAATCTCGTCTCCTTTGATCCAAGCAACTTCCCGTTCTTCGCGTTGCAGTGGCTCTGTATCCATAACATAGGACAAGGCATCTTTGCCGGCATTAAGAAACAGTTGAGCCAGCGGTTTACCAATCGCCGAGGAATTAAGTCCTTCTATCATATCCGCGGCTGCGCGATTGTAATCGACGAGCATGTCCGAACGATCGGTGACAAGCACCCCATCTCGCATGCTTTCGAACAGATTCTCACGGGCGATAGGCGCAGCTGTTAGCATACCTCTTGATAGGATAGCCCAGATATATAGGGTGGAAGTGATACTCATAATGATGGGAACGGGATCCATCCCGTAGGGAGTCAGGCCCATTAAATATAAAAAAGAGCCTAACGTTGGAAGGCTTAGTCCAATTAGAATGGTAACGATTTGTCTCCGGTATACCCGTTTCATCCGGTTCCACTGCCATAACATAAGGCAGATAGCTGCCAGTAGACAGCCAAAAGTAAAGCTGCCGTGAACGATATACCAAGGTCCCATCACTACATCAACGAGTGGGGAGGGCGTATTGTCTCGCAAATAAATGGATTTATAGAAGAGGTGGTGGTAATCATTGGTCCACACCATCAGTGTTGTGATGAACGGTATTATATATAGCGCTGCTCGCATGCCCTTTTTAATTAGACTCTCCAGCCCTACGAAATGCATCACCATAATAAGGCTGGCGGGCGCTATAAAAGGCATCCCCAGGTACTCTACTTTAATCCAAAAACTCATTTCCTCCAGTGTTTTCCCCGACAGTTCTAGTGCGAAGCCGAAGGTATAAATCGCGGAAGTGAAGGAGCTTATAACAAAGGCTCTAATTCCTAAGAAATCCGTTTTTTTATAGTAGGCGAAAAGGGCTAGTAAAACGCTCAGGACACCAGATATAGCCACAATAACAATATAATTCGAAATTACAGATCCCATGGGTCTATTGTCTCCTACTGAGGAAAGATATGGATAAATATTACCACAAATCTACAAATATTTAAAAATCACTTCATTTGAAACTTGAATAAATGTCCCCCTAGACAAAATGACGTGATTTAGCGGGAGCTATTTTACTAATTGTCTAATGAGAGTCCAGTGAGCAGCGTGTAACATGTTAGTTAATACTACACAACAGAAGATTTTAACTCGACACACTCTCTAGTGAGTCAGATTAATTAACATTAATTGCATAGCTTATTTTGATAAGGGGGGGCTGAGGATGTCATTACTCGCGACAAATATTCCTGAAATTCAGCTGGAAAATGTTGAAATGCGCTATAGGGCAGAAGCTGCGGAAGTGCTTGCACTGCATCAGGTGAGTCTTGATATTGCAAAGGGGGAGTTCGTCTCACTGCTCGGACCTTCAGGATGTGGCAAAACAACGCTTTTGAGACTGATGGCCGATCTCATCGCGCCAACGGGCGGGAACATTGTAGTCGCTGGAAAAAGTGCTAAAGAGGCAAGGCTGGCGCAGAAATATGGCATTGTTTTTCAAAGTCCTGTGCTGTATGACTGGCGGAAGGTGAAGCATAACATCACATTGCCACTGGAACTGATGGGAGTTAAAAAGTCGATCCGTGAAGAGAGGGCGCTGGAGCTTCTTGATCTAGTGGGTTTGCAGAGCTTCGCGGATAAATACCCTTGGCAGCTTAGTGGGGGGATGCAGCAAAGAGTAGCGATTGCCAGAGCGCTATCGATGGAGCCGGAAATTCTACTGATGGATGAACCGTTCTCTGCACTGGATGAGTTTACACGTGAGCGTCTGAACGAAGAACTGTTATCTGTCTGGAGCAAGGTGCAGAACACGATTGTCTTCGTAACACATAGTATTCCTGAGTCGATATTCCTCTCTGACCGGGTGTTTGTTCTTTCCCCGCATCCAGGTCGCTTATCCGCTGTGGTTGAAATTCCTCTGCCACGTCCGCGAACGGCGGAAATGAGAAACAGCCCAGAGTTTTTCGAACTGATCGCAAGTATTCGCGACAGCTTTGAAGGGGTGTAGGGATGAAAGGGGGCAGTATCTTTGTACGGGGTCGCCTGCTGCCGTTGTTTGTCTGGATATTTGGTTTGCTGCTAGTTTGGGAAGGAGCCTCCTGGATGCTGCTCCATGTAGTGGAGACACCGTTAGCTCAGTCCAAGTTGCCCTACGTTCATGAGGTGCTATCCACGCTGTGGAAGTATAGTGGCACGCTTCTGAAGGAGGGGGCTGCCACCTTTGGCAATGCTGGTGTTGGCTTCCTGATTGGTGCGGTGGCTGGTGCTTCACTGGCGGTGCTAATGAGCTTGTCGAAGACGATAGAGCAGTTAACTTTTCCTTACGCTATCGCCTCGCAGATGATTCCGATCCTGGGGCTGGCGCCGATCATTTATGGGATTGTGAGAGATGAGCAGACTTCACGGATTTTTATTTCGGGTTATATTACATTCTTCCCAGTGGCTCTCAATATGCTGCGCGGCTTGCGAAGTGTGGATCCTTCCGCGCTGGAATTAATGCATTCTTACGCTGCGAAGCCGTGGGCAGTCTATTGGAAACTCAGATTTCCAGCGGCCCTGCCGGGTTTGTTCGGAGGGCTTAAGATTGCTGCTCCGCTCGCAGTGACTGGTGCTATTCTGGTGGAGCTCATGGGTGCGCAGCACGGGATTGGCGTAATCATGCTGCGTAATCTCTACTACGGCAGCTCTCATACCTACATGTTCTGGTCTACGGTGATTGTCGGCGCTTTGTTGGGGATTGTAAGTTACTGGTTGATCAGTCTGATAGAACGTTTGGTGGCGCCGTGGCAGCCTGAATTTCGACCGAAAGGAGGCAGCCGTTAATGGAAACGAACTCCGTTCGGGAGGCTTCATTTATAGGCTCTACTAGTAAAGAGGTGGCCCAGCCGGTATTAACGGCTACGCAGAAGAATGTTGCAACAGGCTCGAAGCCTGCGGTAATTGCCAAGCGTAAGGGTGGCTCGCATGGCCTGAAGAGGATATTTAGCGCAGGGGTGCTGCTGCCTGTATTGGCGGGGGTGTTGTTTCTTGGGCTATGGGAGTTCGAATTCTTTCATAAGATCTTTGATCTGAAGAAATATCAGCTGCCGTTGCCCACAGCAATTGCCACGACCATGAGGGATAATTTCAGCATGTTGCTATCCTATACCGGATACACCCTTACTGAGGCTGTGCTGGGAATGTTGGTTGGTTCTGCTATCGGATTTCTGATCGCTTTAGCTGCTACGGCGTGGCCGCGTTGGGGAAGTGGAAGTTTAACTTTGGTTGCTGCTCTAAATGCTGTGCCCATCGTCGCCCTCGCGCCCATTATGAATCTGTGGTTTGGAGATGGGATAGGCTCACGAATTGCCATAGTAACAGCAACTACAATGGCAGCGATGTCGATCAACGCCTATAAAGGCATGGCGGCGATTGATCCATTGGCGCTGGATCTGATGCATTCCTACGCGGCAGGTAAGCCGGCAGTGTTTCGTTATCTGCGGATTCGCAATAGCCTGCCCTATGTATTTACAGCACTGAAGATCAACGCGACGGCGAGTATGATTGGCGCGATTGTCGGCGAATTCTTCTTTTCCTCAAAAGGGCTTGGGTACCTGCTCTCCAATTCCATTAAAGTTGCCAAAATGCCACTAGGCTGGTCCTGTATTGTGCTGGCTGCAATTGCCGGCGTGCTCTTCTACCTAGTGGTTGAGCGGCTTGAGAAAGTGTTCATCAAGTGGCATCCTTCGCAACGTAAATGAGCTCTATAACATCATTACATCCGGTCCTAGTGGGAAGGGAAAAGAGAAACCGCCCACGGCTGTATGCATACAACGCACCACGATGATTGTCCATACTGTGCTGCTTGAAATATAAGGATTTATAAGTTTCACACTATACATCATCCTTATATTTCTCGCTTAAATGCTTATCGTCCTTATAAGGACGACGAAGGCGTTTACGCTTGTTACAAACAAAATTACGATAGGGGGAGTTCGATTGATGAACGGGAAAAAACACAAATTTCGTGGTGGTTTGTTGGCGATCGTGATGATGTTGAGTGTTTCTTTAATGGCGGGTTGCGGTGGTAACAATAATAACTCGGCAGCTGAAGCTACGACTGCCCCTGAAGCATCAGCAGCTCCTGACGCAAGTGCTGCTACTGAACCGGCTGCTGATCCAGTTACAGTGAAGCTGCAGTTGAAATGGGTGCCGCAGGCACAATTCGCTGGATATTTTGTGGCGCAGGATAAAGGATATTACAAGGAAGAAGGACTAAATGTAGAGATTCTGCCGGGAGGTCCGGATATTGTTCCAGAGCAGCAAGTGGCTGGGGGCTCCGCAGATATCGGTGTTGGCTGGGTAGCAAGCTTGCTTCCAAGTCTTGAGCAGGGAATGCCACTCGTGCAAATTGCTCAAATCTATCAAAAGAGCGGATTGGTCCTTGTCTCCAAAAAATCGGCGGGCATCAACTCAGCCGCTGATCTTAAGGGTAAAAAAGTCGGTAATTGGATGGGCGGTAACGAGTTTGAACTATTAGCGTTATTCGATAAATATAAGTTCGATCCTAATAAGGATCTAAGTTTTACGAAGCAAGGGTTCACGATGGATCAGTTCTTGGGCGATCAGATCGATGCGGCCTCAGCGATGACTTACAACGAGTACCAAGTAGTGCTGGAGTCAGGTGTTAAGGCTGAGGATCTGAATGTCATCGATATGAATACAGAAGGCGTAGCGATGCTAGAGGATAATCTGTTCGCTAATAAGGAATGGCTTGCGGAGAACAAGGAGACTGCGGCAAAGTTTGTACGTGCCTCCCTGAAGGGCTGGAAAGATGCAATTGCTGATCCTGCGGCTGCGGTGGATAGTGTAATGAAGCAAGCAGAAGACGGCAGTACTACTAAGGAGCATCAATTGACGATGATGACCGAGGTTGCCAAGCTGATTCTGCCTGAGGGCTTTGATAGTGCGAAGATGGGATATACCGATGCAGCGGCGTTCCAGCAAACGGCTGATATTTCGCAAAAGTTCGGTGTTATTAAAGAGCCTGCTAAGGTAGATGAGGCTTATACGAACGAAATCGTAGAAATGGCAGCAAAATAACCAACTGAGCTTAATGTTATAGTGGATGGCCGCCTGATCTGGCGGTCATCTATTATAATCAGCAGTCCATCAGTGCATCTGAAACAGAGAAAGAGGTGCGAGCTATGTCTCTCCTAGTAACGCAGGCTGAAAGAGTTAAGAATTATGTGAATGGAGCTTGGGTAGAATCGTCGTCCGGGCGAGATGAAGAGGTATATAATCCGGCGACGGGTGAAGTGATTGCTTATGTGCCCATTTCCAGTAAGGAAGAGCTGAGTGCGGCGGTAGAAGCGGCTGCTGTGGCGTTTCAAGCGTGGAAAAGGGTCGCTGTGCCGCGTCGCGCCCGCTACTTTTTTCAATATCAACAGCTGCTGGTAAAGCATTGGCATGAGCTGGCCCTGCTGATTACGCTGGAGAATGGCAAAAGTCTGGAAGAGGCGCAAGGTGAGGTGCAGCGTGGAATTGAGTGTGTGGAATTTGCCGCAGGCATCCCCACGTTGATGATGGGCAGCCAGCTTCCGGATATTGCTACCGGAATTGAATCCGGGATGTACCGCTATCCATTGGGGGTTATCGGGGGGATTGCCCCGTTTAATTTTCCGATGATGGTTCCTTGCTGGATGTTTCCGCTCGCCATTGCTTGCGGGAATACCTTTGTGCTGAAGCCTTCTGAGCGTACGCCTCTGCTGGTCAATCGGTTAGCTGAATTATTTGCTGAAGCGGGCTTTCCACCAGGTGTGCTGAATGTGGTTCATGGAGCGCATGAGGTGGTGAACGGGCTGCTGGAGCATGATGAAGTGAAGGCGATTTCGTTCGTCGGTTCGCAGCCGGTTGCGGAATATGTATATAAGGCGGGGACGGCGCAGGGGAAGCGGGTTCAGGCATTGGCAGGCGCTAAGAATCACTCGATTGTGTTACCTGATGCGGAGCTGGATAATGCGGTGAAGAATATAATTGCCGCTGCGTTTGGCTCAGCGGGTGAGCGGTGTATGGCTTGCTCGGTTGTAGTGGTTCATGAGGATATTGCTTACGAGCTAGTGAGTCGTCTGGCTGCGGCTGCAGATGAGCTTAAGATTGGTAATGGTGCCGATGACGGGGTGTTTTTGGGTCCAGTAATTCGCCAGTCGAATAAGGATCGGACTCTTTATTACATTGAGACTGGTGAAGCTGAACAAGCCGAGTTAGTGAGAGATGGGCGGAAAGATGCTGCTGTGGGCGGTGTGGGTTATTTTATCGGACCGACGATATTTGATCATGTACAGCCGGGAATGACCCTCTGGAAGGATGAGATTTTTGCACCGGTGTTGTCTGTGATCCGTGTGAAGAGTTTAAGTGAAGCTATTGCGGTAACGAATCAGTCTCCATTCGCGAATGGGGCGTGCATTTACACAGATAGCGCTAAAGCGATCCGCGAGTTCCGGGAAGAGATTGATGCAGGGATGTTGGGTGTGAATCTGGGTGTGCCTGCGCCCATGGCTTTTTTCCCCTTCTCAGGTTATAAGAAATCATTCTATGGAGATCTGCATGCCAATGGGCGTGATGGGGTGGAATTCTATACGCGTAAAAAGATGATCACTGCCCGTTATTAGAGAAAATGAGCTGCTGAGAGGAGAAGATGTTATGCAGAGTCTGGGGAATGATAGTGAGCTTGCGGTGAGCAAGGATCGGAAATATTTATGGCACAACATTACACCTTATAGTGAAAAAAATCCGCCTATGATTGCCGCCTCGGCAAGTGGGTCGTGGATCACGGATATACAAGGCAATCGATTTTTGGATGGGATGTCTGGCCTGTGGTGTGTAAATGTGGGATACGGGCGCAAGGAGCTGGCGGAAGCTGCTTACAATCAGTTGCTGACCCTGCCTTATTTTCCTCTGACACAAAGTCATCTCCCGGCGATTGCGCTGGCGGAGAAGCTGAATGAATGGCTCGGAGACGAGTACGTGATCTTCTTTTCCAATAGCGGATCGGAAGCCAATGAGGCTGCTTTCAAAATGGCCCGCCAGTACCAGCAGCAAATCGGCCAGCATTATCGCCATAAATTCATAGCCCGTTATCGTGGGTACCATGGCAGTTCACTTGGGGCATTATCTGCAACGGGCCAGGCCCAACGCAAATATAAATATGAACCGTTGGCGGGTGGTTTTCTGCATGTGGCTCCCCCGGACAGCTATCGCCGCCCGGCCGGGATGACTGTAGAAGAATTCAACCTCCAGTGTGCACAGTCCATAGAGGATATGATCATCTGGGAAGGCGTGGAGACGGTAGCTGCGGTGATTATGGAGCCAGTAATTACGGGTGGTGGGGTCATTGTACCGCATCAGGTTTATTTGGATCGGGTGCAGGAAATCTGCCGTAAGCACGGTGTGTTGCTCATTATGGATGAGGTGATTTGTGGATTCGGACGTTCTGGACGTAAGTTTGGTCATCACAACTTTAATGTGAAGCCTGACATCGTAACGATGGCTAAGGGGTTGACCAGTGCTTATCTTCCCTTATCTGCCACTGCTGTTCGTAAGGATATCTATGAAGCGTTCAAGGATAATAGTGATGATTATGGCTATTTCCGCCATGTGAATACTTTTGGTGGCAATCCTGCTTCTTGTGCGCTGGCGCTGCGTAATCTGGAGATTATCGAGCAGGAGAAGCTGGTGGAACGTGCGGATCTTTTAGGTAAAAGAATAAATACAGAATTTACTGAGCTGCTTGATCACAAGCTTGTGGGTGATGTTCGCAGCTTTGGTTTAGTGACAGGCATCGAGCTGGTTGAAGATAAGGTTAGCAAAAAGCCAGTTGATCTGAGTATTGTGAAAGGGATTATTGCCGAATGTAAGTCCAAGGGGCTTATCATCGGCAAAAATGGCGATACCGTAGCTGGGTTCAACAATGTGCTTACCTTCGCCCCGCCGTTATCCTCCACGGATGAAGATATAGAATTTATTATCGATACTTTTAAATCTGTGCTGAACGGGGAATAGGCAAAGTGATTTTGTCTGGATATAGAAATTGGTAAGCGCGCAGGGCGACTTGAATGGAGATCCGATTCTCTGGCTGCATGAAGTCTTCACCCAGTAGCTCTGTTATTTTGTCCAGACGATAATAAAGGGACTGTCTGACAATGAATAAGTTTCGAGCGGCAATTTGTTTGGAACCATCATGATCCAGATAAACACGAAGGGTAAGCAGCAGCTCGCTGCCTTTGGTTTGGTCGTGGTCGATTAGCGGGCCGAGATAACTGCGAATGAAGTTCTGCAACGTTTTTCCGTCATTTAAGCTCAACAGCAACTGGAATACACCCAGCTCTTCATAGAAGAGCAGTGACTTCTGATAACAAGAGTATAGAGACAAAGCTTGCAAAGCTTCTTGATAACCGGAATAGGCCTGTTTTAGGCGCTTATGCGATTTGCTGACTCCAATGACGAGCTGCAAATCCTTGAGCTTCTCATCGGAGCGGATGTTCTGCAGGGCCTCAAGTGCTTGCTGAAGCCGCATTTTTCCAGGCATTTTCGATTGAATGTCGAGTGCGATGACGGTGAGGCGATTGTTCTTGAGTGTGATCAGCGGACGTAAAGAATATTTCTCGAAAATGGAACGCAGGATGAGCGAAAGGTGGAAGGTGATTGATTCCCATTCGTTCTCTGAGCTGTTCCATTTTACGTCTCTAGGGTTCTTGATTTCGATAAGGCATACACGGTAAGGGAGTTCGTTGACCATGTTGAAATTGGAACCGATCAAGCCTTTTAAGCGATTGTCATCCTCTATACGACCATTGATCAGCTCATCGACCCATAGATTTTCTGAAAAAAGCTTACGCTCCTCCATATATCGGGTACGCAGTAGCTCTTGAGCAATGGACAGCGAGGCGGAATCCAGCAGCAGACAGTCGAATTCCTGTGGTTTGTGATTGCATACCATCAAAATGTAAGCCCAGGTCTGATCCAGCGCACCTACAGGCTTGATTGCAATCGTCTTCTGTCCATATTCTCGGGTGTAAGGGGCGATGTCTGGTTGAATGCCTTCCATCTCGTCACCGAAGGTGGTGAAGAAATTCAGCAGGGGAGTTTGCTCATCGGGCGGAAGTGCCGGGAAGAATAAGGGTTTGCCTTGCAGCTGCATATAGACGATTTGTGTGCGGGTGCTTTTACATAATAATTGCAGTACCTTCACTGTTCCTTGTGAGGTTAAGGTCAGACGGTGGAATTCACGAGAGATGCTTTCGAGTTCTTGCAGCATCCGGTGATGCCGATTGATGATGATGGAATGGAGGTCTAGGGTGATATCGACGAAGCGAACCGTGCGGGTGAAGATAATTAGCGGAAAGTCATGCCTGTCGGCTAAGTCGATCATCTCTTGCGGGATGGTGCTGAAATACGTACCTAACTCAATACATAGGCAAGCTGCATTTTTGTCGATCAGGTTCTGCATAAACTCCAAGGAGGAAGGGAGATCGACACTTGCACCAATCCCCGTAGTCAAAATCATTTCTTCGCCATGAATTAGAGTCTCGAAGTTGGCACTTTCCAGTACATGCACCCAGCGAATGGCACGGCTTAGGTCGCTTTTCCCGCCGATCACCTCGGCTTCTGCGAATAGTGGTCTTTTTAAAGCGTCACGAATGGTTAATACAAGCTCCCAGTCCATAGTTACTCCCCCTCGATCTTCTGTGCTCTGGCCTTCGGCTAATGCCCTGTTATTCTCAGCCTATTCTCATACGTAAAAAATACAGTTTTGAAATTAGACAAAGTGTCTAATGCAACGAAAATTCGAAATGACTATAGTTTGATTAACGAATGTCAGTATATATAACCTAATCAGGAAGAGTGTTGAGAGATAATTTCTGTTAATGCTTATATTACTACAATAATTCAATGATGTAAGCAAAATATTCAGAAAAAACTTGAAATAATGTTATATTATATAACACAAATATGAAAAATTACCCATAAGGAGGGACTAGTGATGGAGCATTCATCTCCGTTAACAGCATTTACACCTGATATGTTCAGGCGCAATTTCACCGAGGCTGAGCCGCCTCTGACCCATAAGGGTGCCATGGATGAGTCCAATCGCTGTCTATATTGCTACGATGCCCCATGTATAAAAGCATGTCCGACCAGCATTAATATTCCCTCCTTTATCAAACGGATCGCTACTGACAATTTGAAAGGCTCGGCACAGACGATTATGGATTCCAATCCTGTGGGTGCCAGCTGTGCTCGTGTTTGTCCTACAGATGAGCTGTGTGAAGGAGCTTGTGTGTTAAATGATGCCTCGGCGCCGATCCAAATCGGACTGCTGCAGCGTTATGCGACAGATTGGGCAATGAACAGCGGAGTTCAATTATTTAAGGCTGGCACCCCTAATGGGAAAAAGGTAGCCGTTATCGGCGGTGGTCCTGCGGGATTGTCTGCGGCTAGGGAACTCGCCCGTGAAGGTTTTGCTGTTGTGATCTACGAAGCTAAGGCGTTAGCGGGTGGGCTGGATACACATGGGATTGTATCGTTTCGGCTCCCACAGTCTGTATCTCTTTGGGAAGTAGAGCAGGTAGAGAAGTTGGGTGTGGAAATACGTACAGGTGTAAAAGTCGGAGTGAATGTTTCTGTAGATGAGCTGAAGTCGAACTATGATGCCATCGTTTTGGCAGCGGGTATGGGTTATGTGCCTCCGATAGGGATTGAAGGTGAAAAATTGGCTGGCGTATACGACGCCATTGCACTCGTAGAATCCACTAAGACTGGCATTCCTTTGCTAGAGCTGATGGGTCAGCGGGTCGCTGTCATTGGTGCGGGTAATACAGCTATTGATGCAGCTACATGCTCAGTGCGGCTGGGGGCCTCAAATGTAAAAATGGTCTACCGCCGGACCCGCGAAGAGATGACGGCTTATGAGTTTGAATATGAATTTGCGAAGCAGGAAGGTGTGGAGTTCAACTGGCTTACCTTACCGAAACGTATCGTGGGTGATGAGTTTGGGAACGTAACCGGACTGGAATGTGTGCAGATGAAGCTGACAGAGGAGCTGGGCAAAGATGGACGTCCAGTACCTATGCCGATCGAGGGTTCTGAGTTCTTGATTCCTGTAGATGCGGTTGTAATAGCTATTGGTCAAAAGCGTCGCCTAGATCTAATAGATTCCTTAGGCCTTGTGCATGACCGTGGGGTTGTAAAGGTGGATGAAGCCACCTGTCAAACCTCCGATCCGCAAATTTATGCCGCTGGCGATATCATATTTGGTTCAGGCAAAGGCGAGGCCATGGTTGTATCCGCGGCCCAGCAGGGAAAAGATGCGGCCCATGCGATTGTTAAACAATTCTCAGGTCAGCAGGATGCCGTTATTAGATCTGCGGGTTGAGCGTAGAGATCAAATTGGATTTTACATGACAGGAGGGAACATCAATGGCAGATTTAAGTATTAATCTCGCAGGAATCAAATCACCGAATCCGTTCTGGCTGGCCTCTGCGCCCCCTACGAATACAGGCTATCAAGTGCAGCGGGCCTTTGAAGCAGGTTGGGGTGGTGCGGTGTGGAAGACGCTCGGTGATCCGATCATTAATACCTCATCGCGTTTTGCGGCAGTAAATTTCAATGGGCAACGGGTTGCGGGCTTTAACAATATTGAACTGATCACCGACCGTCCGCTTGAAGTTAATCTGAAGGAAATTTATGAAACGAAGAAAAGATTTCCGAATCATGCGATTATAGCCTCCCTGATGGTAGAACCAACGCAGCATAAATGGCATGAGATTGTTAAGCGGGTAGAGGATGTGGGTGTAGACGGTCTGGAGCTTAACTTTGGCTGTCCGCACGGGATGGCTGAGCGTGGAATGGGTGCTGCTTCCGGGCAGCAGCCTGATCTGGTGCAGGCACAGACCACCTGGGTAAAAGAAGTTGCGACGACCCCAGTGATTGTGAAGCTGACGCCCAACATTACGGATATCACCGTCGTTGCCCGCCATGCGGTTAAGGGTGGAGCGGACGCGATTAGTATGATCAACACGATCAACAGTCTTGCTGGTGTAGATATTCATAGCTGGAACACAATTCCGAATGTTGGGGGTCAGGGTGCGCATGGCGGTTACTGCGGGCCGGCTGTGAAACCAATTGCGCTTAGTATGGTGGCCGAGTGTGCCCGTGACCGGGGAGTTGGCATTCCTATCTCCGGTATTGGAGGGATTTCAACCTGGCAGGATGTTGTTGAATTCATGTTGATGGGTGCTACTGGCATTCAAGTATGTACAGCGGTCATGCATCATGGCTTCCGGATTGTGGAGGAAATGATCGATGGCCTGAACAACTATTTGGATGACAAAGGTTTGGCTTCCGTAACAGAGTTAATCGGCAAATCGGTATCCAGATACTCCAACTGGGGTGATCTGGATCTCAACTATAAGGTCGTTGCCCGTATTAATGAGAACAACTGCATCAACTGTAATAAATGCCATATTGCCTGCGAAGATGCTTCACATCAATGTATTGATATGTTAACTAATGCAGATGGGAAAGCTATTCTACAGGTCCGCGAGGAAGATTGTGTAGGTTGTAATCTTTGTTCTATTGTCTGTCCAGCAGACGGCGCGATTGATATGGTTCCAGTGGATACCGGGGCAGCCCCACTGACTTGGAACCAGCGGCAGAAAGTGATCGGCAGTTTGAATGGCACCTATTCGGAAGTGGAGGTGGTGTAAGGATGAAAAAGATTATTAAAAATGGCATCATCGTTACCGCAGCAGATACTTATACAGGCGATGTGGCGATTGAAAACGGGGTTATTACGGAGATTGGCCTTCATTTGGATGTCCCTGGTGCGGAAATTATTGATGCCTCGGGGTGTTATGTTTTTCCTGGAGGCATTGATCCTCATACGCATCTGGATATGCCTTTTGGCGGCACGGTTACAGCCGATGATTTCGAGACGGGAACCATTGCAGCTGCATATGGCGGAACGACCACAGTCATTGATTTTTGCTTAACCACCAAAGGACAACCGCTACAGCAAGCCGTAGATACATGGCATCATAAGTCGCAGGATAAAGCGGTGATTGATTACAGCTTCCACCTTATGGTCTCAGAATTAAACGATAAAGTACTGGGTGAGCTTCCGGAGATAATTGAGAATGAAGGCATTACCTCGCTCAAAGTATTTATGGCTTATAAGAATACTTTTCAGGCGGATGACGGCACACTTTTTAAGACCCTCAAAGCTGCGAAAAAAGAAGGTGCACTCGTTATGGTGCATGCGGAGAATGGAGATGTCATTGAATATCTTGTAGAGCAGGCTTTGGCCGCAGGCAATACCGACCCGATCTTTCATGCGCTGACCCGCCCACCGGAGCTGGAGGGTGAAGCTACGGGACGCGCAGCTTATCTAACCGAACTGACAGATTCTCAGCTGTATGTTGTACACGTGACCTGTGCGGAAGCTGCTTGGAAGATTGCTGAAGCGCGTAAAAAGGGACTGCGCGTCTACGGCGAGACTTGTCCACAGTATTTAGTGCTGGATCAGACGGCGTTGGAAAAGCCTAATTTCGAAGGTGCTAAATACGTGTGGTCTCCGCCCCTGCGTGAGCAGTGGAATCAGGATGTTTTGTGGGATGCGCTATGGAGCGGTAGCTTGCAGACGATTGGCTCTGACCAGTGCTCGTTTGATTTCAAAGGACAAAAGGATCTGGGGCTAGGCGATTTCTCCAAAATCCCGAACGGTGGGCCGACCATTGAGGACCGGTTTACGATTCTATATTCGGAAGGTGTGCAGAAAGGCCGGATCTCATTGAACAAATTCGTAGACATTATTGCTACCTCTAGCGCCAAGCTGTTTGGCTTGTATCCGCAAAAAGGCACGGTCGCGGTAGGCAGTGATGCTGACCTGGTCATTTTTGATCCTTCTGTAGAAAGAACCCTTTCTGCGGACACGCACCATATGAACGTAGATTATAATGCGTTTGAGGGCTTTGAAGTAAAGGGAGAGCCTGTTTCCGTCCTCAGTCGAGGCGAGTTTGTGATTCGAGACAAGCAATTTGTTGGTAAACCCGGGTCGGGAAAATATTTAAAGCGCAAGCGTTTTGCAGCGAAGGCTCCTCTTCCTTCCAAGGCGGAAATCAGCGGAGGTGTAGTCTAATGTCTGCTTTTACGGAATATGCCAAAGAACAGCAGGAGATTGATGGGCTGCTTTTTAAAGGATATACGATTGCCAGCATCCAAGAGGGTTTAGACGGTGCCCGAATAAAATTTGTCAGAGGGGAGCCGGCTAAAAGCTCGGTAGAGCTGTTACTGCTGACAGCGGATGCCCGTAAGTACGTGACAACCCTTGTGGTTGCGGAGCTGAGGGCGGAAGGTGAGCAGGTGGGTTGTTACAGTGGAGAGGTTTGAAGTGAGGGGATTTGAAGCTGAGTAGTGAGCCTGCGCAGGATAGGGGGCCTACTGCTCGGCTTTTTATTGTGCGCATGAAAGGGGCGTGGAGATAACTTCCCTGAAAATAGCCGATTATCATCGCGGAATACACTTTTTAGGGAAATCCTCCCTAAAAAGTAGCTGATAATGGTCCCGAATAGACGTTTTAGGGAAATCCTCCCTAAAAATCCCTGAAATACGCCGATTTTGCTCAAATTCGCTAAATATTAGGGAGGTTTTCCCTGATTTGCAGTTATAGGCACCTGAAAGACCAAAAATCAGGGAGGATTTCCCTAATCTATTGCTGTCGCTGCTACTCACGCTCCATATACTCATGCCGTAATATGGACATGATATGCAGAGATTCAAAGTGTTCTCCTACTTTTATACAGTCACGTAGAGTACCTTCCAGTGTAAAGCCACAGCTTTCATAGACATGGCGTGCCCTGTGGTTATGGTCTCTAACATCTAACCATAGGCGATGTGATTCAGTATGGCGAAAGATCCAGTCGGTCACGAGACAAAGCGACAGCTTACCATACCCAAACCCCTTGGAATGGATGACGATTCTTTTAATACAAACGGTAAGATGAGTGTCTTGAAGTCCTGTAATGATGATATAACCGACTCTTTTTCCTGAACTATCCCAAATTGTAAGATGTAGAATATCTGGGTCTTGGAGGGCTGCAGCGTGTTCCGCTTTAGTCCATTGACCAATATAGATGCGGTTTAGTTCACTTTGTTCGATGGCTAGAACGAACGCTAAATCCTGTACGGTGGTACGTTGTAAATCCAAGGCTTCTGAATGGATGATCATAACCATGCGCCCCTGTCTCATATGTATTTTCTATCTATGGTAACTGACAGTCTACTCGCTGTCATTCATGTAGTTCTAGCTTGTTCTCTTTATATTGGAACAGCTGTAGGAATGCTCGCAACTTCGTGTATAATTGAGACCAGGTGTTAAGAATTCCAATCGGATGAGGAGATCAGCTGGTTATGTACTTTCTTGATATTATGTCTTGGCTGACAGAGGATAATCTGCGGCATCTGCTTGAACAATATCGTTCGTTTGGGCCCTTTCCGGGCATTGCGTTAACGTTTTTGAAATCATTTATACCACCACTACCAACTATTGCGATCGTCGGATTAAACGGGGCTGTATATGGTTTATGGTTAGGTTTTTTGTATTCTTGGATCGGCTTGGTTGCGGGCTGTGTGACAACATTTTGGATTATTCGCAAAGTAGCTTCGCATCGGTATCTGCGAAAATGGGCAGAACGGCCAAAGGTAGCCAAAAGTATGACATGGGTGCGGCAAAGCGGATTCAGTTATGTTTTTCTGCTTAGTATATTCCCGGTAGGCCCTTTCGTTGTAATTAATATGGCTGCTGGTCTTGCTGGTATGAGGTTTCGTTCATACCTCCTTGCGCTCACTGTGGGCAAAGCGATCATGGTATTCGCTGTTTCATATATTGGAAATGATCTGGAACGATTTATCCGCCAGCCGTGGGAGATCATCTATGTCTTGGTGTTTATTGGATTGTCACTATGGGGAGTTAAAGCCATCGAGGCGCGGTTCGCTAGAACGGTGGAAGATGGAAACAAGGCCGCTTAGTACTGTGAATGGACTATTTTAATAAAACAAAGGGAGGAAATGATGATGAAATATCGTAAACTTGGCAGTACAGGGATGAATGTATCGGTGATCGGATTGGGTACTTGGCAGTTCGGTGGAGAGTGGGGCAAGGATTTCACTCAAGCAGAAGTCGATGCCATGCTAGATAAGGCTGGAGAGCTCGGTATTAACCTGATTGATACGGCAGAATGTTATGGAGATCACTTGTCAGAGAAGTTCATCGGGGGTTATCTGGCTCGCCGGAAACGTGAGGACTGGATTGTAGCTACGAAATTCGGTCATCATTTTCAGGGACATTTGCAGCGGGAACAGTTATGGCGTGCTGAGGATGTGCTGAAGCAACTGGATGATTCCCTGCGTGCACTTCAGACTGAGTACATCGACCTCTATCAATTCCATTCCGGAACGGATGAGCAATTCGATAATGACAAGCTGTGGAGCATGCTCGACAGACAGAAGCAGGCAGGGAAAATCCGTCATTTAGGCGTCTCGATAAGTGCATCAGGCTCAGGTGTACATCAGACCTCTGCAGCAGCGGATGTGCAAGCAGAGGCCATACAAGTAGTATATAATCGGCTGGATCGTCAACCTGAGGAAGAGATTCTTCCACTCTGCATCGAGCATAAATTAGGTGTGTTGGCGCGTGTTCCGTTAGCGAGTGGTTATTTAAGCGGCAAGTACAAGCCGGATGCGGTATTTGGTCAGGGTGATGTGCGTGCTAACCATAAAGAGGATGTAAGGCAAAAACAGCTGCGCGCTGTAGCTGAAATTGCTGCCAATGAAGTCCCTTCTGGACTCGATATGGCGCAGTGGGCTTTGGCGTGGTGCCTTCAGCATCCCGCAGTAACCAGTGTAATTCCAGGTTGTAAAAATGTAGAACAAGTTATCTCCAACGCTAGTGCTGCCGATCTGGACATGGTGAAGGACATTACACAATAAGCTGGGAACTACACCGAAAAAAGCGCTTTGACCTTCGCCTCTGCGGGATCCTCATTGTAGATATGGGTCCAACTGTTCGTAGAAGCATCATAAAAATAGTCCTGTTTCCATTGTTGGAAATGGATCACGATATTTCGTACAGCGGATACAATTCTCTCTACCTCCTGATTCCTCATAATGGGGTGTAGAGAGATGCGGATCCAACCCGGTCTAAGCGACTGGTCTCCTACAGTAATTGCCTCAGCGATCTGAGCAGATTGCGCCCACCCTAATTCAAGTAAGTAATGCCCATAAGGACCTGCACAAGAGCAACCACCCCGGGCTTGTATACCAAAGCGATCATTCAGTAGTTGAACTGCAAGATTATAATGAATATCACGTAGTGTAAAAGAGACAATGCCATGACGTTCTGTATGATGTCCAGCTAGCAGCGAGCATTCGGGTATGCTACGGAGTCCGTTCATTAATTGCTGGCATAGCTCGTGCTCTCTAATCACCATATATTGACCGTTTCCATTCATCTGTTCCTTCAGCTTCACGCAAAGTGCCGTCCGAAAAGCTTGCAGAAACCCCGGTGTTCCCCCGTCTTCCCGCATCTCTATTTCGTTGGTGTAGCGCCGTCCTCCCCAAGGATTGACCCAAGCCACTGTACCTCCACCCGGTTCGTCAGGAATACGTCCATTACTTAGAGCCTCATCAAAAATTAGAACGCCATTCGTGCCCGGTCCACCCAGAAATTTATGCGGAGAAAAAAAGATTGCATCCAGCTTCTCCAGCGGTGAGACAGGATGCATATCGATAGGCTCATAGGGTGCACTGGCGGCAAAATCTACAAAACATAGGCCTCCGTGGCGGTGCATAATCGCGGCAAGCTTCTGGTAGGGAGTCTGAATTCCGGTCACATTGGAGCAAGCCGTAAATGAACCGATTTTCCAGCGGCGATGCTGATACAATTTCAACTGGGCTTCAAGCTGCTGAAGATCTATATTTCCGTTTTCTCCGGGAGGAACAGTCACAACATCACCAATCCCCTCCTGCCAGGGAAGGATATTGGAATGATGCTCCATATGGCTGGTGAAGATCACAGGACGTTCCTCCATCGAATGGGAGCTATAGTCCTGAATCCACTCAGGGAGTCTTAAGCCCATGATACGCTGCAGCTTGTTTACGGCTCCTGTTGTTCCATTTCCGCAGAAGAGCAGGATGTCCTGAGGGCCAGCATTTACATGCTTTTTAATAATTTGTCGCGCTTCATTATAAGCCAGTGTCATGGTTAAACCGGTCGTGTTGGAGTCTGTATGTGGATTACTAACATATGGACCGAAGGCTTCCTGCAGCTTCCGTTCAATCGGTTCATATAAGCGTCCGCTGGCGGTCCAATCGGCATACAGCAGTGGCTGTCTACCATAGGGTGTGGTGATCTGATGCCGAATTCCAATGGTGTGCTCACGAAAAATCTCGAAATGGTTTTGTAGTGAAGCGGGCGTCTCTGCAGAAGAGGCGTGGATGATGTTTAGCACGGATTTCCCTCCAGCCCGTACGCCGATAGTGGTAAGGTCATAGTTTATTTTCGGCGTGCCAGTAGTTTCTATGGCATTAGTATATGCTTGCTTGGAGAATTGGGTTAAAGCCTAGGTGGAGTTTATAGGAAAAACAAATAAAGGAGATAGAGGTGAATGGTGTAATTAATATACAACATTGTTTTTTATTTACTTATAATGAAACTTTTTGAGATCTACTGCGTCAAATAATACGATTTGAAATAATGAATGTACCATGAAGTAAAAGCACTGTCTCGTTATATAAGAGGAAGGTAAAGTTAGGGGCCACTTATATTCACAAATGGAGCAGAGGAGTCAAATCATGCATTTAAAAAAACTATCATTAGTTGTACTATTGGCCGTATCTCAGACTGCTGCGGCAGTGCCCGTTTTTGCTGAAGCTGGAAATATTACCTCCAGTAACACCAGTGGAGTAAGAGTGGCTACTACATCTGTTGCGGAAGTAATTCCAGAAGCTACTGATCCATTGCCATCATTGACACGTCCGGTAGCAGAAGGGGCAACAGCAACAGCAACACCAACACCAACACCAACACCAACACCAACACCAACACCAACACCAACACCAACAGCGACAGTAACGCCAATTACAGGGGTAACAACCGATTCTACTTTAACAACGTTACCATCCCCCACACCGAGTCCAAGTCTTACACTTATACCTGCGACCACTACACCACCGATTACAACTGATGTAGTTAATGCAGGGGCTAGCAATCAGCTTGTACTTATGATGAATAGTAACAAAATGTATCAGAATGGCATTGAATATTTGGCTAATCAGCCAATGGCAGTGAAGAATGGCGTTTCCTACGTTTCGATTAGAGCTATGGTTGAACGTGTAGGTGTGAAATACATTTACGATTATAAGACGAAAGAGACTATTGTTACTAAAGGCAGCGACGTTATGCGGTTCAAGACAGACAGTAAGATTTATTCCGTAAATGGTAAAAATGTGACAATGAAAGGTCCAGCATATCAATTCAAAGGAACCTTTATGATTCCATTGACGTCCATTACTGGGGCGCTGGGCATTCCGTATACCGTGGATAATGTGCAAAAACGAGTCATTCTTTCGCTAAATTTGAAGCCTAAAGCTTCTTTTACAGTACCGGCTATAATTTATGCTGGTGATCCAGTGAATTTCCTGACTTCTAGCTCTTCACCGATTGGTTCAGCCATAGTTGAAGAGAGGTGGGAAGGGAAGCAGGATATCTATGATACACCTGGGCAATATGTAGTATCCTACTCTGTTAGGGATGCTAATGGACAATGGAGTGATCCTTACTCCACGACGATCACGATTCTAAAACCGAATACACCGCCGGTTGCAAATTTTACGACCGATAAGAATTCCTACAAAATGGGTGAGATGATCACTTATACGGATATGAGCACCGACCCAGACGGAGATACAATTAAAACAACGACCTGGACAAATAAAGCGGAAGCTTTCTTCTCGCCTGGTCCTGCAACAGTTTCTATTCAAGTAGAAGATTCACATGGCGCAATCAGCACTTTTGAAAAAGTCATTAATATTACGGGTGAAGTCTTGTACAGTAAGGAAGATTTCTATAGATTGTTCGCTTCTCCGGGTAGTGTATTTGATATTGACGGATCAAATGTTCCAAACTGGCAGAAGGTAGCTTATACGCTCACTTCTGAGCCTTATAATCTTATTCGCGCTAACAGTCCAGAAACCGTAAATATGGAAGGGATTACTTATCGTGAAACATCGTTCGGTGGAACCCGCTTTTTGATTCACCACAAGAATAATATGAATACTAAAATGAAGGTATATGTGATAGCTAAGAACAACAATCTATCCCCTACGACGATCACAACAGAATATTTAGGAGTTGGAGGCCCACATCCCTTTCCGGAAGCTACGGGTAAACTCTCAGTGCAACGTTACTGGGAATCCATGCAAACGAAAAAAGATTACAAGACAACGGTCCTGCAACCTGGTGAAAGCGTCTCTATCCTGTCTGATCTGAATAATATTGCCATAAAACCGAGCGAAATCGTTTCACTCCAAGCGGACTTATATAGTGATTATCCTATTGAATACAATGTTATGATGATTGATGCGAATAAAGATCCGTTAACCACACTTCCTATGCTTCCAATACTGGATCGTGATGGTGTGCATAACCGAGGGACTTATGCTGATTCTACACGTATCATGACTGTTACGGATGAAGTAGGGAGAACACCTGCGAGACTTCTCATCGGTGATAATTCAAGTGATTTGAATTTGATGGGCACCGACCCTATGTCAGGAACTGGTGCATCCAATGCAGGCAACTTCGGAGTACTATACAAAATCAAATTTGAACATGTTGCTCCAAATTCATTAATTACCTTTAACCCGCGTGGTGGTAATTATATGGGACCTGTTATGGTGAATGGTCAAATTGTTCAAATGCCAAGTACCGGCAGTATTACAAATGCAAACTTGAATAGTGTGGTTTATCGTACAGGTGATGAAGGGGGCTCTGTTGAGATATTGTTCACTGCAGCATCTGGTAGTAATTTGCCGGTTAACTTCCTGATTACACCGCAACCACCGAAGAGATAGTTATGCAAAGTAATCATTAGGGGGACCAAAAGGCGAGATTCCATTCAGCTATGAATGAGAATTCGCCTTTTTGCTTTTCATTTCATGTGATCTTTTCGATACTCCCTTGCGGTCATGCCTAGATGCGTCTTGCAGTAGGTAGAGAAGTAGGCAGAGGAAGCGAAGCCGAAGATATCACTAATATCCTGAAGCGCCATATTTGTATGGATCAGGAAGTTCTTGATCGCATCCATTCTTTCTTTATGGATGAAGTTGAGGACAGTGCTCCCTGTTTCTTGTTTGAATAGCGTTGCGAGGTAATTCGGATGCAACTGCACGATTTCCGCAACTCGCTCTAGCGTAGGCTTCTCTTCAATGTGCTTTTTAATATAGGCGATGGTCTTATTAATGATGGGTCCATACGAATACGAACGATGGGTTGAGATGACACTAATAAAGCTATTTAGCATGAGGTATTCAATCTCAACGGTCTTCACGATCGAGTCGCTCTCATCAATTAAGTTGATGTAATGGTCACTGAGAATGAACGCGGACTCGGAATCGACTCCCGCCTCAATGATCGCACGCGTAAAAATGGTGCAGCTAGCGACTAGAGAATATTTCAACGACTGCAAAGGCTTCGGTGACAGGTTGGCTCGTTCCAGCAAGTTGATTTCATTCAATATTTTAACGGCACCTTCACGATCAATGCGTTGGATTGCATAGACGAGCTTCTTTTCGTGCTCATAGGAAGGGTGCATATAGTTCTGATAGCGATTCTTCGCCATATTGCGTTCGAGGACGGCAGTAATGTCTAGCATGGATAATCTCCTTTAGGCTACCTGTTTAAGGGAGGATTTTACAATATAATCCGTATTTATAAATCGAAACTAATGTTAAGAATTTATAATTAAGTGTTATATTATCGTGTAATATCAGTTTTGTAAAGGCTTTCAATTTTAGAAATACAAATAAAAATTATGAAATCTTCAGAAGAGGGGTATTGCAGATGAAGAAAAAAGTAGGGGCAGCATTATTATCTGTAGCTATGTTATCCACGTTAGTCGCTTGTGGAGCAAAAAGTGATGATGGGGCAAACAAGGCAAATAGCGCAGACACAACGTCTAAAGGAACTGGTAAAAAAGCGGTTATTACAATCATTCAGAATAAAGTAGAAATCCAAAGTGCACTAGAGGATGCAGTGAAAGAATTCAATAAAACTCAAGATAAATATGAAGTACAAGCACTAGGAGCAGCAGGTGACAACCTGATGACGGTGCTCCAGACACAATTCAGCTCCGCACCTGAAAAAGCACCAACCATTTTCACAACAGCATCTGGCTCAGAGTTTCAAAAATATCTTCCATATATGGCACCCTTGGATGATATGAAAGCGGCTAGCAAAATTGTTGAAGGACAAGATACAGCAGCGCGTAATGATGGTAAATTATATGGCTTGCCAGTTGCGCTTGAAGGCTTCGGACTTATCTATAATAAGGATATGTTCAAGGAAGCAGGCGTGAATGCGGACGATATTAAGACATGGGATGAGCTTGTTGCAGCAAGCACGAAGCTAGAGCAAGTGAAAGGCGTGAAGAAGGCCATAGCGTATGCACAAGAGTCTTACTTCCGTTTCATGCATCCATTTAACTGGCCATTTGCATTAATGAAAGATACATCGGGTACGATTGCTAAGATTAATGCTGGCGAATTGAAGCTTCAAGATATTCCTGAATTGAAAGAGTACGTTGCTGATCTGGACAAGATCAAAGACCATACGAACTTGAGTAAAGATACGTATGATGAACAAGTTGCAGGCTTCGCGGCAGGACAATATGCGATGATTCACCAAGGAAACTGGGCACAAGGTCTCTTGAACGATTATGATGTGAAATTTGAATACGGTTTCTTGCCAGTACCTTTCGAAGGTAATCAAGGTATTGCGGTAGGTAACAGTAACTTCTTCCGCGTGAACAAGCATGCATCGGAAGATCAACAAGCGGGTGCGAAGGCGTTCTTGGATTGGTTGCTAACAGATCCAGCGGGTCAGCACTATGTAACGGATGAGTTTAACTTTATCCCTGTGTACTCCGGTTTTGATACTAGCAAAATGGATCCGTTATCCCAAGAAGTGAACCGTTATGCAAGTGAAAGCAAGACAGTGAAATGGGTATTCGATCAATTCCCAGCGGGAGCAGATCAAGAGTTTGCGAACCAAATGGAAAAATACTATGCAGGAAAATTAACGGGCGAGGGCTTGTTAGAAGCACTTCAGAATGTTTGGATGACTGCGGTTAAAAAATAATCGTATGGCTATGGAGGCTGCTTCTCGAATATTCGTTAAGCGGCCTCTTCCTGTTTTGTAGAAATGGATAAGAGGTGAAACCATTGAAGAAAAGTGTAAAGAGAAATTTAATAGCCGCAGCTTTTATTGTTCCATCATTATTCATCTTTATAAATGTAGTCATCATTCCATTCGTTATGGGGATTGTGTACTCTTTTACAGATTGGGATGGGTTTAAATTTGCAGGTTCTAACTTTGTAGGCTTCGATAATTATGTACGGGTGTTTCAAGATTCAGATTTTCTTACATCCTTCGGCCTGACATTTAAATATGCCGTATGCATGATTATTCTCGTTAACGTTATCGGACTTTCACTCGCGATGCTGGTGACTTCCAAAATTAAGTCGCGTAATCTTTTACGCTCAATATACTTCCTGCCGAACTTGATCGGCGGTCTGATCCTAGGTTTCATCTGGAAGTTCGTATTCACGAAATTCTTCGTACAGGTTGGAGAAGTAATGGGGAATAGCTCGATCTTCTTCAATTGGTTGGATGATCCGACGGCTTCCTTCTGGGCGCTGGTCTTCGTAGGAACATGGCAAATGGCCGGCTACGTCATGATCATCTACATCGCAGCTATTCAAGGTGTTTCGGATGAGGTGCTGGAGGCAGCTGATATGGATGGCGCAGGCGGATGGATGCGATTCCGCAAAATTATGTTCCCACTCATTATGCCAGCCTTCACGATCAGCTTGTTCTTGACGCTGTCGAACGCATTCAAACAATATGATACCAATATCTCACTAACGAACGGTGGTCCTTACGGTACAACCGAGCTTGTTGCAATGAATATCTTTAAAACCGCGTTTAGTATGAATCAATATGCGCTCGCGCAATCCAAGGCGATTATTTTCTTCCTCGTCATCTTAGTTGTGACGGTTACGCAGGTCGTTATCTCGAAGAAAAGGGAGGTTGAACAATAATGAAACGTCGCAATAAATCAACTTCAATATTGCTTGAAGTTATAGCTTGGGTTTGTGGACTTCTTATGCTGTTGCCTATGTATATTATGTTTGTGAATTCGTTCAAAGGACGTGCCGAGATATTCACCGATACGTTCGGCCTGCCGAAATCCTTTTCCTTCGAGTACTATGCTGCGGCAATGGATAAAATGAACTTTTTGTCAGCATTTAAAAACTCGCTCTTAGTGAGTGTCATTAGTATTGGGCTTATTATTATCTTCTCAGCGATGACATCTTGGATGCTTGTTCGCATGAAGAATAAATTGTCCAATGGCATTCTCCTCTTATTCGTAGGTACGATGCTCATCCCGTTTCAATCGGTGATGATTCCGCTAATGCAATATTTAAACAAATGGGATATCCCATCACTTAATTTCTCTATGATTAATACACATTATGGCTTAATTTTCATGTATATCGGATTTGGGCTAAGTATGTCGGTCTTCCTTTATCATGGTTTTATTAAAGGGGTACCGATTGCTCTTGAAGAAGCGGCGATGATAGAGGGCTGTAATACGTGGCAGACATTCTGGAAGGTTGTATTCCCAATGCTTACGCCAATTACGATGACTGTAGGAATCTTGAATCTATTGTGGATTTGGAATGACTATTTACTTCCATCCTTGACCTTAACAAGCCCAGCGCTTCGTACCATTCCATTGTCAACCTTCTTCTTCTTCGGAGAATTTACAATTCAGTGGAACCTTGCAATGGCAGGACTTGTCGTATCGATTATTCCGGTTATTATCTTTTATCTGTTCGCACAGAAATACATTATTAAAGGCGTTATGGCAGGTGCTGTGAAATAAAATTGGATGAGGGGGCCTTCATATGAAGTCGGGCTGGATTATTGAGAATCATAGGGATATGCAAGACCTCGGCGTTAGTGAGAGTATTTTTAATGTGGCTAATGGTTATGTAGGTGTTCGAGGTAATTTTGAAGAAGGTTACGAAGGTGACGAGCCAACGGTTCGTGGAACATATATAAATGCATTTTATGATATTACACCGATGCTATATGGGGAGAGCGCGTATGGCTTTCCCGATACACAACAGAAACTTGTGAATGTGATGGATGTACAGGATGTGACCATTCATATCGGGGAGGAAAAGTTCAGTCTTTTCACAGGAACGGTCGTATCTGGGCGGCGTTATCTCGATATGCGCGAAGGTAAGTACGTACGGCTCGTGCACTGGATTTCACCACAAGGTAAAGAGGTCGAAATTTCATTCACACGCATGGCGTCATTGACAACACTCGAATTGTTCACGATAGATATTGAGGTAACTCGTATCAATTGTCAGGATGAAGTGACGATTACCTCTGGAGTGAATGGCAATGTAAGTAACTATACGAATGCGAAGGACCCTCGTGTTGCATCGGGTCATGCCAAGCTATTGGATATGAAGAATATCGAGGTGTTCGACGAGACCTCCTTACAAATCGTGCTTGAGACAAATACGTCGAAGCTACAAGTGGCGGCAACAACAGTTCATCAGACAACGCCTGCGGTGAACGGTGAACTGATCAAGGGTGAGAAAAGTGTAATGGTGCGGTATGCGTTCCCAGCCGGTAAGGATATTGTTCAATTCACAAAATTCAACGTATTTACAGATACACGTCGACACGAAGATCCAGCTGCTCACGGACGTGAGTTGATGGCTTTGGTATTAACGCAAGGGATTCAAGCGGCTTACATGGCACAAGAAGTATATTTACAACATTTTTGGGAAATTGCAAATATCGAGATCCAAGGTGATGAGGTACTTGAGCAAGGTCTTCGATATAATGTATATCAGTTGCTGCAATCTGTGGGCAAAGATAAATACAGTAACATCGCAGCCAAAGGCTTAAGCGGTGAGGGCTACGAGGGACATTATTTCTGGGATACCGAAATCTATATCCTGCCGTTCTTCATCCTCTGTCAGCCAGAGCTGGCGAAGCAGTTGCTTCGTTACCGTTATACGATTCTAGGTGAAGCGAAGAAGCGTGCGTTAGAGCTAGGCCACAAGAAGGGGGCCGCTTACGCATGGCGTACCATTACAGGGGAAGAGTGCTCGGGGTACTTCCCAGCTGGTACGGCACAGTATCATATTAATGGTGATATTGCTTATACGTATATTCAATATTATCTCGCGACAGGCGATAAAGATTTCATTGCGGAATTCGGTGCGGAAGTCGTATTTGAAACTGCAAGAACTTGGATGGAGCTAGGTCATTATCATGAAGGTCTATTCAAGATTGATGATGTAACAGGTCCGGATGAGTATACGGCTATCGTAAACAATAACTATTACACGAATGTACTTGCAAAATATAATCTAGAGTGGGCTGCATCGTGGTATAAGCAGCTGGCAGAAACTCATCCTACGGCATGGGAAGCTTTGTGTAGTCGCATTGGCTTAACAACAGATGAGATTACAGCATTTGAAGAAGCGGCTGCGAAGATGTATCTGCCTTTCGATGAGAAGTTGAACATTCATGCACAAGATGATTCTTTCTTAGCGAAGAAGGTGTGGGATTTCGAGAACACACCGGAAGAAAAACACCCACTGCTGCTTCACTATCACCCGCTACACATCTATCGTCATCAGGTGTTGAAGCAGGCCGATACGGTGCTGGCGCATTTCTTGCTCGAGGATGGCATTTCAACCGATGTCTTGCGGAACTCCTACGATTATTACGAGAAGCTGACAACTCATGATTCGTCCTTATCCTGCGCGATCTATAGCATCATGGCTTCGAAGTTAGGTTACTCGGACAAGGCGTACGATTATTTCATTGAAACGGCACGAATGGATTTGGATAACACTCATGGCAACACGAAAGACGGATTGCATATGGCGAACATGGGTGGTACATGGATGTCGATCGTCTATGGCTTCTCGGGTGTAAGGATCAAGGATGATCATTTGGCATTGAACCCGACATTGCCGAAGCAATGGAAGGGATACACCTTCACGATGCGTTACCGTCAAGCGACGATTACCGTGGAAGTGAACCATTTGAAGACGCAATTAATCGTGGATGCACAAGAGCTGATTCATATCAAAGTAATGGAGAAGAGCTTCAAGATTCCAATGGGCAAGACAATCATCACGGTATAATTTATATCCTTTCAATTGAAATCCGAAGCGGCATGAGAAATTCCCCATGTCGCTTTATGTTTTCTTATATTAATTAATTTTAACCGCTATATGAACAGCTGAACATCACTCTCCAAAGCATCTCTTAAATACGCCGCAGCATCGATAATCTCGACCTCTGGCAGCAGTTCTTCTGTTTTAAAGCCCATGATTTCGACGGAGAGCTTACAGGCATAGAACTTGATGTTTTTTTTACGAGCTCCTTTAAGAAAATGAATCAGCTTCGGCGCGCCTTGCTCCTCCATCATCTCCTCTAGCATCATCCGGCCCAGCCCGCTGAAATTCAAATGGGAGAGTGGCAGCTGCCCAGGGCCCTTTGGCGTAATGACATCCATCAGCTTCTCATAAATACTTTTATCCTCTAGCGTCATCTTCTCCGGATCACGCACCAGAAACAAACCCCAGAAAGAGAAAAACATCGTAACCTCTACATCAATATCTCTCGCGGCATTCGCTAGGATCAATCCCGCCATGGCTTTGTCGTATTCTCCGCTGAACATCAGAAGATTTATTTTTTTACTCACCTGCATAGTCCTCCCGTTACTTATATTGAATTATAAGAAAGTATAAGTTTCACGGTATACGTTATCCTTATAATTCTCGCATAAACGCTTAAACGTCCTTAAGAGGACGCCGAAGGCGTTTTAGCTTGGAATGTCATTAGTATGGTTATGGAGGGGAGAAGTATGCGAAGGGACCTTTCGAATTCACAAAAAAAAGCCCCCTTACGGGAGCTTCATCACCTTTATTTTGTTACCTAGCTTCTACTAATGTACTTCAGAATCTTTGGATTCTGGATCTAAGGTGCTGTGGATGTCATGGTAACGGGCGGAAAGCCAAATGCTTCCGGTAAATAATACGATGAGTCCAAGAACGATAGAAAATCGCCAGTCGCCTGCTTTGAAGTTCAGCTGAAGTACCGTTAGTACAAGCGAAACCTGGGTCCAGACCAGTGTTCTTTTGCGAAAAGCCGCAATATCTCCAGACATCTTTGGGATATTCCGAATGATCCAATAGGCAATAACTGCGAGAATAAGCGCAAATATAGCGGTTACGGCTAATTCAGAAGAGGATAGGACATGCATGGTCTCAGGCATCCTTTCGGCTTGCAAAAGTTAGGATTCAAAAAAGGTGAGTTACTATTTCTTGAAAATACCTAGCGGAGCTCCGATCGGTAAGAAAGTGCGTCCGAAATGAGCGTTTAGCACAGAAGCGCCACATCCGTATAAGGATACGATACCAATTCCAAGTTCGGCACAAGCAGCAAGCTTATGGAAGAATTCTGGAGCGATACCAAAGGAATCGAAGGTTAGTCCAATAAAAAGGAAATCTATCAATACAAAAATGATAAGCAAAACTCTATTAGCCTCAACCGCGCCAATGGTCATAAAGATTGTAAAGATCAAGTAACCCAGAAATACAAATCCGAGCTGCTTAGGATCTACAGCCTCTGCAAGCGTTGGGCCGAATACGCCGAGCTTGATCAGCCAGCTGCTAGCCATGCCGAACCAAAAGAAAGCGTAGGCGCCAAATGCGGTCATACCAAAGGTGTTGTTGTGCTTAGCATCTTGAATTGCGGCGAATAGTTGAGCAAATGCTCCGAGGAAGATAGCCCAAGGAATGACGTAGCTAAGTCCTGTTGTAAACTCAAGCTTCTGTGAAGAAGCAACCAATGTGACAATAGCCAGTCCGAATAGCCCGATGGCGCTAGGGTCTGCGGTGACGATTTTGACAGATTGGGTGTTAGGGGATTGCGCTGACATGACAGTAAAAGCCTCCATTATTATATATAGTTTTACGCTCTTAAAAACAGCACTCAAGGAGCGCTGTTCATAGGCTTGCCTATCATATCATATTGGTATGTGCTTGCCTATAAAACAGCGCTCATTTTTTGTTGTAAAAGGGTGGCCTTATGTCCAATAAGAGGTTATTTACATTTTTAGCTTCAACGAAGAAACCTTTTAGCCAAACAAACCGAGGTATTATGTCAAGATTAGACATTATATGCAGTGATAATCTTCACAATCTGTTGAAAATTGATGTATAATAGTCAGTGATAATTATTATCAAGTCATAATGAAAAGGCGGTAAGCTTGAAGTGAGCAAATGGACATTATTTACGAAGGCGACCCGGTTTTGGAGTTTTTCAGTTATGCTTATCCCGATTGTTTTAGGTACAGTTGGGGCATATGTATGGGAAAGGGCATTCCATCCGGTCTTATTTATTCTAACCTTAATAGGAGCGATTTCAGCGCATCTGTTTTCCAATATGGTGAATGATCTGTGGGATTATCGCAACGGAACAGATACAGAGGCGAAGAATTCCGCTGGTGAAATCAGCACAAACTCCGGGCTACTGACAGGTGGAATCCTCTCGGAGTCTTTTTATGCAAAGATGACCTGGAGTATGTTGGCGATTGCCCTCATCTGTGGTGGAATCCTAAGTATATATAGCGGTTGGAATATTCTCTGGTTTGTACTTGCAGGTGCTTTAATCGCTTATTTCTATGTAGCCCCACCCCTGCGGTATGGCTATCGCGGCAAAGGTTACAGTGAGATGGCTATCTTTATAGCTTTTGGGATCATGCCTGTGTTAGGTTCCTTTTTCGTACAAACCGGTCATTTTAGCATGAAGCCTGTCATCCTTTCATTGCCGGTTGGATTCTTGACTACATTGCTATTGTTTAATCATCATTTCTTACATTGGAAAGCGGACGAGCAGGCTGGAAAACTTACGCTTGTTGTAGTGTGGGGTGAACAGAAGGCCCTTGTCTTCTCGCGTGTGCTTCTCTTCACCGGTTATGCATCTGTGGTGATCTGTGTGCTAATGGGCGTACTTCCAGTTTATGCACTTTTGGCATTGGTTACAGCCTTCTGGCCGATTCGTATTTATCGTGGACTGAAGCCACATAATGCTTCACCAGCCTATATCCCGCTCATGGGTGCTTCACAAAAAGCCTCCGTTCGTTGCGGAGTAGTGATGGCAGCAACCTTACTAATTCAAGGATTATTCTGAAGATATAAGAATATATAGGTTTCACGCTATACATTATCCTTATATTTCTCGCATAAACGCTTACCGTCCATTAGGGACGGTGAAGGAGTTTTTGCTTGTACTAGTAATTACCATACAGAAGGAGTGAGCTTTCATGGAAAAGAAGGACAAGGAACTGTTGAAGGAAGAACAAAATGTTAAAGGCAATCAAATGGTGCTTGGAGATTTCCACTCCATTTTAGAAGAAGGAAAGGTCTGGAAGACAGGTGGATTTACACTGCCTGATGGATCCTTTTGGGCTTATCGTGAACCGGAAGCAGTAGTTATCGTTCGTAATGATACGCTGTATGTGCGTGCGAAATTATCTCGTGAGAACCATCAAGTACAAATTCTAGACAATGCTAAGCATATGTATTACTCCGCGGAGCCAGTGGTAATTCCTGAGGCTGGAGAGATTAGCTTTGAGCTGCAAATTCGTAGCCGTACACAAGGAACAGCACCTGGAGATTTGTACGATGGTTATGTATCGCTGAACTTGCTTGATTTTACGACAGGTGCGGCGCTAGACTTTTTTGCGGGAAATGATAAATATGCTAGTGTATATGGTATTTTGCCGTTCCCGGGGGTACAAGTACCAGAGAGCAAAGGAACGAAATATTTCTGCATCTTTAAAGAAGATACGGATTTCAAACCACGTGAATTTAATACCTACCGCATAACGTACCACCGTGGCAACGATGAGGCTGTATTCTATTTGAATGGCAAAGAAGTGCGTCGTGAGAAAAATATTCCGATCAAGTTCAACAACTTTACAGTCGCGCTTGGAATTATGACAGAGAAGGATCTGAGTCCTGAAGGCAGCGTGTCTGTGCATGGACAAACAGTTATTGCAGAATGGTCCCCAGTGAAGATTACAACGACTGAACAGTAATACCTTGCAGGCTCAATTGATAAATAAGGGTGTATGGTGTGAATATTAAAAGCTTTCTAAGATTTGTGGAGCTGCCGACAAAAGTAGCCAGTATGATCCCCTTTCTGATGGGAACGCTGTATGCCCTGTATCGGTTTGAGGATTTTTATGTGTTGCGTTTTGGTCTGATGTTCGTTTCCCTGCTTAGCTTTGATATGGCAACGACGGCGATTAACAACTATTACGATTTCAAAAAAGCTTCCAAAACTCACGGCTATGGCTATGAGACGCATAATGCGATTGTGCATTTTAAGCTAAAAGAGAGCACCGTCGTGGCGACGATTGTTATTTTGCTAGCTCTGGCTGCAGGGGGCGGGATTGCGCTTGTTACGCAGACGGGTTTACTGGTCTTTTTGCTGGGTGGGCTGTCGTTCTTGATAGGGATCCTTTATTCGTTCGGGCCGATCCCGATTTCGCGGATGCCGTTAGGTGAGTTGTTCTCGGGTTTGTTTATGGGCTTTGTCATTATTTTTATTTCTGCCTATATTCATACGGACGAGCATGTGGTAACGCTGTTGCTTCAGAACGGTTGGGTCAGCTTGAATATCAATATTATGGAAGTGCTGTACCTGTTCTGGTTCTCTGTTCCTGCCATTTTGGGGATTGCAGGGATTATGCTCGCTAATAATATTTGTGATATTGATGAAGATGTGGAGAACCGCAGGTACACGCTTCCGGTCTACATTGGCCGACGTAATGCGCTTGTGCTGTTTAAATATCTATACTATGTCTCTTATCTGGATCTTGTAGTGCTGCTGATCTTGGGGGTTAACCCTATTCTTGTCTTGGCGATTCTACTTACACTGATCCCATTGCACCGAAATATCGATTTGTTCAAACAGAAGCAGGAGAAGGCGAGTACCTTTATTCTTGCTGTCAAAAATTTCGTGTTGATGAACGCGGCGCGAATTGCTGTACTTGGTGCGACTGTGCTGTTAAATATGATAATGTAATTTTTCCACTGGATTAAAAAGCAGTATCTATCGGAGTCGAATCTCCTTTGGGTGCTGCTTTTTGCGCTCTGAATGTACTTTTCTATTAGTGATGAGTTTCATTCTATGATAAGGTGTCTTAAAGTATAGTAACTAATCCAAGGGAAGAGGTGTAGCCATTATGGTACAAAAACTTCGGTGGGGAATCATAGGCTGTGCGCAGATTGCGACTGGCTCAGTGATGCCAGCTATCATGAATTCAGATTCGGGAGTGATTACAGCGGTAGCGAGTCGTGGCTTGGAAAAAAGCAGCGCTGTAGCCGCAGAGTTCGGAATAGAGAAAGCATATGGCAGTTATGAAGAGTTACTTGCGGATAAAGAAATCGATGCGGTGTATGTTCCGCTCCCTAATCATCTTCATCGAGAATGGGTGATCCGTGCGGCAGAAGCAGGTAAGCATGTGTTATGTGAGAAACCGATCGCACTGAACAGTGCAGAGGCTGCAGAGATGGTGAAAGCATGCAACGATGCAGGCGTCCACTTAGCAGAAGCATACATGTATCGACATCATCCACGGATTGCTGAACTCCAGGAAATTATCGCTAGCGGTGAAATCGGAGAATTACGCTCGATTCGAGGTACATTTACTTACAATGATGCTACAGACACTTCAAATATTCGTTTTAAATCGGCTTGGGGTGGCGGCTCGCTTTATGATGTTGGCTGTTATCCTTTAAGTGCGGCACGACTGTTATTTGGGACGGAGCCGGAAGCTGTGACCGTGCATGCGAAGTTCTCCCCTGAGCATGATAATGTAGATATGATGGCTTCAGGGCTGGTGGAGTTTCCAAATGGTTTAAGCTTGATCTTTGATTGCGGAATGTGGGCATATAACCGCCAGCTCTTAGAGATTCTTGGGACCGAGGGACGAATTGAGGTGCCTATGCCTTTCAACGCTAGAGACGAGGATGCGGAATTCTTTGTGTACACTGGTGATGAGGTGAGACGGGTCGATGCCACAGGGGCTAATCCATACATTCGGCAGGTGGATGATTTTGCAGCCGCTGTGTTCACAGGTAAGAGACTCATTGCACCGGAGGATCCGGTACTAAGTATGAGGCTGGTTGAAACCTGCCTTACTTCAGCTAAACAACGGCAAAGAATTAGCATGGTGTAACAGCGAATCTAATATGGATCTACAAAAAAACCTCCGGCTTGCTGCATAAGCAGCTGCCGGAGGTTTTTTTGTTTGCATATTCGGATTTTAAACTGTGCTCAAGAGAATATCATCTTCGTCATCATTGCTATTAAAGGCTTCGCGGTCAAATTCACCTTCTGAATTCGCGACCAACAACGCGGTTACAGCTGTTCCTGTTGCATTTACAGCGGTACGACCCATATCGATGAGCGCTTCTACACCTGCAACGATAGCGATTCCTTCAAGCGGCAGGCCAAGAGCGGTTAAGACTACTGTAGTGGAGATTACGGCTGGTCCAGGTACGCCAGCTACACCAATCGAAGAGATAATACTTACTAAGACCAGCGTAATGTAGTCAGTCCAGTTCAGATCAATACCGAATACTTGGGCGGTAAACACAGCCACAATCGCCGGCCAAATGCCACCGCACGCATTAAAGTTGACCGATGCTCCTAACGGCGCAATAAAGCTCGCGATCCGCGGGGAGACATGAAGGCGCTTCGTAATCACTTCAAGATTGACAGGAAGTGTTGCGTAGCTGCTTCTAGTCGTGAAGGCAACGGTAATGGTTGGATAGATTTTGCGGAAGAAACGGATTGGATTCACCTTCGCTACTAATAGAACCAACCCGCCAAAGATAAGAACAAAATGAATAATCATTGCGACATATGAGGTAATGATTACGCTGCCCAGTTCCTGCAACGTTTCCCAGCCATAACGTGCGGTAATTCCTGCAATCAGTGCGAAGACACCGTAAGGCGTCAAGCGAATAATGAATTTCACGACCTGATGCAGTATCAGTGTCAGGGATTCAATAAGATCACGTACAGGTTTCACGGCTTCCGGTTTCTTGGAGCCAATTTTGATTATAGCTACTGCTAGGAAGATAGCGAAAATGAGCAGAGGCACAACCTTACCCGTAGCTGCTTCATTCACAGGGTTAGATGGCACAAGATCCAGAATAACCTGTGAGAAGGTAGGGATTTCCCGGGCGGCGAAATCCGCAGGTACATCCTGTTGTATCCCTTGACCAGGATTGAACAGCAGCGCAACCGATAGGCCGATAATAGAAGCGATACCCGTCGTTCCGAGGAACCAGGCGAAGGTTTTGATCCCTATTTTGCGCAGATACTCCAGATTAGTTAAGGAAGAAATACTGTTTAATACGAGTATGAATACTAAAGGAATGACGAGCATGCGAATCAAGCTGACATAAATGCTGCCGAATGTGCTAATGGCTTTGGTCTCTAAATCGAAGTATTGAAAGAATATTCCGGCAATAAGTCCGATGCCAAGTCCGATGAGTACCCGAGTACCAAATCCGATGCGTTTACGTGCCAGTAGAAACAAAATTGCAAAAACAAATATGGAAGCTACAAATCCATACCAGTTCGTTTCGATGGCGGATAACAAGTTGTTATCTATGTTCACTACTAATACCCCCTTAAACCTAGTTTTTTAATGTGATTAATCCTATTGAGATCAATCTATATAGAATTTATAGTAAAGTCAATGTAATAATATGTTAAAAATAATCAATCCCGATAAAAACCATGTGAAAAATAAAAATTGATTGACAAGGCGCATCGTCATGAATAATATGGAACTTAATCACAAGCCAATTGGAATCGACTGGACAGCCGGAGATTCAACGAAAGACGCGTGTTTTGCGTCTCGTTGAGTCTCTTTTTTTTATTTTAGAGAAAGGAGAATTTAGGGGTTAAGGTACAACGATGAAGTTAAGAAGCATGGATCTACTGGACAGCCAGAGATTCAACAGGTACGTAATACGTGCCGTGTTGGGTCTTATTTTATTTGAAAAGGATGGTACACATTATGAAAAAACTTACGATATCTTTGGTTGCTGCAACTGTTGTCTTTTCCGCACTGACGTATGCCGCAGTATCCGCTAATAAAAAGACAGCAGAGGCAGCATCCATTGAAGCAAGCAGTAATACAGCAGTATCGGTTTCAGCAGCAGCGGCACCTGTAGCTACTTCTGCAGCCGAAGTCGTTGTTCAGGCAGAAGCCACTTCGGCTCCTGTTACAGAAACGGTTCAGCCGGAATCTTCAGCTCCAGCAGTGGAGACTGTCTCCGCAAAAGCGACTGCTGCCCCAGACGCAACCGTTGATTCTGCGGAGAAAACTGTTGCCTCAGCAGCTCCAGCGGTGGGTGAAACTCAGCCTAAGGTGACCGCAGCTCCAGCCGCGGAGACCGCTAAGGTAGCTACAACTACAACCACGGTAGCTGCGACTGTCAAAACGCAAACTCAAACAGCTACACCGGTTCCAACGGCTGCGCCTACGGCAGCTCCCAAAGCAATCGTAACTGCCAAAGCAGCTCAACCGACATCTGTTCCTGTCGTATCTGCTCAGCCTAAGGCCACTGCGGCACCTGTAGTAACAGCAACGGAAGCACCTTCGAAATCGAAATCCATTACTTTCTCCACAACTGAGGTGGTTAAAGCGACAGCCGCTCCGGTCGTTGAGTCTGCCCAACCGAAGACATCGTCTTCTGCACCTGCATCATCCACGGTCAGCGCACCAGCAGCTGCTCCAGCGGAAACGGTTCAGGCACCCGCACCGGCACCAGCCGCTGAGGAAGAGGTTTGTCCTTGATGAGCGGCAGGCTCATTCAGGATTCCTTTCAGCCCATACATCACATAAACCTATTTAAGGCGAGGTGCACATAATGATACGACCATTAACCTTTAAAAAAATTCTAACGCTGCTGTTGGCAGCCTCCCTGCTAATTCTGCCTACTCAGGCAGGAAGAGCTTATGCAAATCCGGATAACGCAGAGGCGCTAACTTCTTCTGGCTCAAGTAGTGGTGTAAGCCACTTTGATTATTTCAGTCATGTCTATGACCGTCTGAATGATCCTAATCATGTATTTAAAACGGCAACCTATGAGGATATCGTTCACCTTTTTGAGAGTGAAGGCACTTACGCTGTTCTGGTTGGCGGCGCTTGGAGCGAGAATACACAGGCCGATATCGGCTTTATCAATGAAGTAGCTAAAGAATATGGCATCTCTACGATTTATAACTTTGATACTAAGCTGGACGGTGACACGCTCCAGATTGCAGACAGCAATAATAAATTTGCTTACAAATACGTTGACCTGGTAAACAAATATTTAAAGAATTTGAATCTGTCCTCGAAGGATATTCCAGAACGCAATGTTAGCTATACCAATAAAAACGGGGATGTCGTAACTGCTAATAAGATCGAATCTCCATTTCTCTTGGTATACAACAAGGATCACAAGGATGCACAAGGAAATATCGCTCCTGTTGTATCCTATCTGGATAAAAGCTACTCGTGGAATGAGTTCCTGACGAACGGAACACTTGATGCTACGAAGGTTAATACGTATAAAGCATCAGTAAGAGAGGTACTTAGTGCCGCTTCTGGGTATAACACGATCGATGAATCTGCTTATATCAAGGCGGCGTTTAACAAGAACTACGAGGGCGAAAATGAGGGCAAACCTACGATCTTCAACGAATCGGACGGTACGCTCGTGTATGAACATGTGACCTATCATCAGCTGAAGCAAATTTTGGCGAGTGATGGCAACTATGCGATTTTGTTAGGTGGATCATGGTGCCCTAACACGCAAGCGGTTATCAAATATATTAATGAGTATGCCAAAAAGCATAACCTCGATAAGGTCTACTTCTTCGATACGAAGCTCGACTCTGGGGTGACGGTTGCTGAACCAAGCAATAACAGCGGCACCAAGGGCAATGCCAATCCGCATAATAATAATGAGCTTCAGATTAGAACAACCAATCACCCATATGCGAAGTTGTATGTTGATCTGGTCCGTACTTATCTGACTAATATCAAGACCGAGAACAATACAGCAGCCAAACCATCTGTGATTAGTTATGTGAATGAGCTTGGAGATACCGTGATTGGAGATAGACTTCAGGTTCCATATCTGTTCACGTACAACAAGGATAACAAAGGTGCAGACGGCACTAATGCACCTATTCTAGGGCATATTGAGCTTATGTACAGCTGGACGAACATCCAACCGGATTACGTGCAGGCGAATTACCCTGTCGGAGCCAGATACACTAACACTACCACAGCTCTGGATAAGCTATTCTCTAAACTGGAAGCTGTACCGACTGGACTTACGGGTGTAGCACCAACCGCAGCAGACAGTAAGGATGGGCAAATCTTGGGCACAAGTTCAGCCTTGGAATATAAGCTGGCTGGAGATACGGCATATACGCCAATATCAGGATCAGCGATTACAGGGCTTGCGCCTGGTATTTATAAGGTAAGATATGCGGCTACATCAGGATATCAAGGTCCAACGAACGCAGCGGGACCAACGATCATTTCTTATAATGCTGGAGAAGACGTAAGTGTGGAGGTGCCTGCTTATATCCATCAACAAGCAGCTCCAACAGGTCTATTAGGGGTAGCTCCTACTTCTGAAGCTAACGATGATGGGCAAATTACGGGCTCAGCTGAAGGGCAGGAGTATAAGGGTGTTGGAGAAGCTGATTATAAGCCTGTAACAGGCGTAGCCATCACAGGTCTTACTCCGGGCTTTTATAATGTGAGATTTGCGGCAAAAGAAGGATACAGCGTAGGTAAAGATGCTACTGTTGAAGTTCCGGCCTATGGCGAGCAAGCAGCTCCTGTAGGGCTAGTGGGGGTGGCACCGACTACTGCAGCCAATAATGATGGCAAAATCACAGGGACTACGAAAGCGTTGGAGTATAAGCTATCAACAGTTACCGATTATGTCTACGCAACAGATGTAGAGATCGTTGGACTGGTACCGGGGACGTATCAGGTAAGATACGCAGCCAAAGAAGGATTTAATGCAGGCAGAGCAGCAGATGTGATTGTTCCAGTATTCACTGCAGAGCAAGCAGCGCCATCCGGTTTACAGGGGGTAGCACCTACCTCTACTGCGAACAATGATGGGAAAATTACAGGAACCACAACAGCCTTAGAATATAAGCTGTCCAGTGTGACTAATTATGTGTATGCACCAGATAAAGAGATTACAGGTCTAATACCAGGTACGTATCAAGTTCGATACGCAGCGAAAGAAGGTTATAAGGCGAGTCCAGTAACTAATATTATTGTCCCTGCTTATGTATCTATTTCAGACCCAGGAACAAGCGGGCCTGGCGGCAGCAATCCTGCGCCGAGCACGACCACACCAACACCAACAGCAAGCCCTCAACTGGTTGCTACAACAACAACCGGTAACACTGTGAATTTATCATCAACAGCAGCAACCAAAACGGATAAAACCACAGGAGTAACCACAGCAACAATCACGAAGGAAGCGGCTACCGAGCTTGTGAATCTTGCTAAAAAGGCAGAAGCGGATGGGAAGAAAGCCGTACTTGAAATTAAAGTAGCAGCTACTTCTGAAACCCAAACAGCCGAGCTTACGCTACCGAGAAGCATAATCAACGAGTTGGTCTCTGGTACAAAGGCCGAGATTACCATACATTATGAGAATGTAGGTACGATTACGCTTGATGCCAAATCTTTGGCAAGTATTAGCGCAGCCTCGGATGCAGGGGACATTGTCATAACCATCGCTAAGGTTTCGTTAACGGCGGAAGGTAAGGCCGTTCTCGGGGATAGACCGGTTTATGATTTGTCGGTAAAAGCAGGTCAGAGTACCCTTTCCACCTTTGGTGGGGGCAGTGTCCATATCAGTGTGCCATATACACTGCAAGCAGGAGAACAGAAAGATGCGGTCATCGTATACCATATCAATACCAACGGAAGCTTGGAGAATGTACGCGGCAATTATAACGCTGCCAAGGGAACCGTAGATTTTGTTACCACACATTTCTCCCAATATATTATTGGATATAACAAGGTGAGCTTTGCGGATGTTTCAGAGACATCGTGGTATAGCAGTGCAGTAGGTTATCTTGCGGCACGCAGTATCACATCCGGTACGGATGCAGAGCATTACAGTCCGAATGCTGCAATAACTAGAGGGCAATTCATAGTCTTGCTCTTGAATGCTTATGGCATCACACCCGACGCTACCGCAACTGATAATTTTGCGGATGCGGGCAATACGTATTACACGAACTATCTCGCGACTGCTAAGCGCCTTGGGGTAGCCACGGGTTCTGGAGATAATCAATTCCAGCCAGAGGTTCAGATCACTAGACAGGAGCTATTTACACTCTTGTATCGCTCACTTGTAGCGCTAGGTGAACTGCCATCCGAGAAGAAGGCTGTAGCTCTTTCTGATTTTGGTGATGCAGGGGATATTGCTGGCTATGCACAGGAAGCCCTTCAGGCGCTGGTGGAAAGAGGTGTAGTAACCGGAGCGAATAGCAAGCTGAGTCCTAAAGAAGTTACTACAAGAGCGCAAGCGGCACAGGTCATTTATAATTTATTATCGAAATGATTGGCGGTAGCTGAATATAACAGTAGAACCCCCCTGCTTTTTTACAGGGGGGTTCTACTGTTAAAACTTAATGCAGATTTTTCCGAAGTGTGTACCCTTAGCCAAGTATTGCAATGCTTCAACAGATTGTTCAAATGGAAATACAGCGTCAATGATAGGGCGAAGTCCATTTTGTTCAACCGCACGGTTCATCGTCTCAAACATGTCACGGCTTCCGACATTGATGGCTTGAAGGCGTGCTTTTCTCAGAATTGCAGGGATGATTTCAAAGCCCTCGACTTGGAAGCCCGACAGACCGCCTACCAGACTGATCCTTCCACCCACCCGCAGCGCCACGATTGACTTATTTAATGTGGATGATCCACCGAGATCAACAATATGGTCTGCCCCGCGTCCCCCTGTCAGCTCAAGAACAGCCTTATCCCATTCAGGAGTCTTTAAATAATTGATACCAAAATCCGCTCCCAATCCCTTTGCACGCTTAAGCTTCTCATCGCTGCTTGATGTGATGATCACCTGTGCACCGTGAAGCTTGGCAAATTGAAGCGCGAATAGTGAAACTCCACCCGTTCCTTGTATCACTACAGTCTCTCCAGCCTTCACCTTTCCTTCTTCAACAATAGCATGCCAGGCTGTAACACCAGCACAAGGAAGTGTTGCCGCTTCTTCATCAGTTAATAGATCTGGAACACGAACCAATCCCTCCTCGGGAAGCACAACATATTCTGCAAGCAACCCATCAAGCGGACTTCCAAGTGAGCTCACCCAATTTTCTTGTGTAGGTTCTCCCGAAACCCAACTTTGAGTAAAAATACCGCTTACCCGGTCACCAATCTTAAATCTGGACGTATGCTCACCTAAGGCGACAACTTCACCAACACCGTCCGATACTGGAATTAATGGAGCGTTCAAAATTGGGTTATAAAAACCATCAATGACACCTAAATCTCTAGCGTTAAGGGAAACTGCCCGCATTTTTATACGAACTTCACCAGAACCAGGATTAGGAATTGGACGTTCGGCTACCTTCAGTTGATCGAGGCCAAATTCACTTTGGATTTCGTATACTTTCATGAGCAATCTCTCCTTCTTGAAGTGCATAGACATACAATAATCCATAAATTACACTTAAGTAAGGAGGCACTTTATAGTGTCCAGGGAACCAAAAAGTGCATGGGAGGACTTTATATGAACAATCCATTTTCGACGAATGCCGTAGAGCCTGATATCTCGTTATCGATTTGTGGGTACAGTAAGGTCCTTGATATTATCTCTAATAAATGGACAGCTTTGGTCATCTATGCCATGGAAGATGGAATCATTCGTTACAGTGATATCAGAAGACGAATCGAAGGCATCTCTAAAAAAATGCTAACTCAAACTTTGCGGCAACTGGAACGAGATGGGTTGGTAAAGCGTGAGATTACACCTTCAGTTCCACCCATCGTAGAGTATTCTCTAACACCCCTAGGGGTATCTTTACTTGAGCCTATGAGAGCGTTAAATCGGTGGACGAGTCAAAATTATGTATGGGTTGAAAAGGCCAGAGCTTCATATGATCAAGTGGATCAAACAGAATAATTTGTGTGGGATAGATCTCTACACTCTAAGGGGGAACCAATGGTTCTCCCTTTTGTGCTGAACAGGGCATTAGCATTCATAGATATAAGATTAGTGAGTTAAATTATGGAGCGGGATTCAGTTGAATGATACAATTATTGTAATTTTATGAAATAGTAATTTTTAACATCGTCAATTAGTCGCTAGAGAGGGGATTAGGATATGGGCCTTGCTGATGATCCAGTCATTGCGATTTCTGGTTTATGGATGAACTACACGGACCGAATGGTGCTAAAGGGCATTGACCTTAAGGTATACAGAGGACAAATTATTGGCTATATCGGCCCTAACGGGGCAGGAAAGAGTACAACTGTTAAGATTATGCTCGGTCTGGTAGAAGGCTACAACGGCAAAGTAGAGATTTTCGGTAGGGATATTGCTGATGGAGATGTTTCTTACAAAAAAAGAATAGGTTATGTGCCGGAGGTAGCCGAATTATATGATAGCCTCACCGCTAGGGAATATCTAACTTTTGTAGGTGAGCTGTATGGCATGAAGCGTAGTGATGTGGATTCCAAAGCTGGAAAATTAATGGCCTTGCTAGGTCTTGAGAAAGCTTATGATTCGCGAATCGCAACCTTCTCCAAAGGGATGAAACAAAAGGTACTGCTGATCTCCAGCATGCTTCATGATCCCGATATTCTGTTCCTAGATGAACCGTTGAGCGGTCTGGATGCCAATAGCGTAATGGTGGTAAAGGAGATTTTTGCATCTTTGGCGGCACGGGGCAAGACCATTTTCTATTCTTCACACATCATGGATGTAGTTGAGAAGATCAGTAGCCGGATTGTTTTGATCGATGGTGGTGATATCGTGGCGGATGGGAGCTTTGCTGAGCTAAGAGAGAAAGGCCGCGAAGGGTCGCTTGAGGATATTTTTAATAAACTAACTGGATTTGATAAATACCGTGATATTGCTGGGGAATTTGTTGCGGTCATGCAAGAGGGATATTCTCATGACTGATTTCTATGTGCTGAAGCTTCTGGATAAGCTGCGAGGTGGGTTTAGCCGAATCGGAGTTGATTATGATGTGATGCGGAGTATTCTGCAGGTCAAACTGACGATGGACGGAAGAAGAACACCGACAGTGCTCGCTGGAATGCAGAAGAAGGAGGAGAAGAAAGAGGGCTCGCCGCTGCGGGTGCAATGGATTTATTTACTTTTTGGCGTCATGTTAATTCCTCTTATGATGTTAACGGGGAACTATATGCTGCAGATGAGTCTAGTGTTTGGTGTAGTGATGTTTATGATTACGACCACACTGATCTCTGATTTCTCTTCCGTGATGCTTGATCTTCGGGACAAAAACATACTGGCTTCAAAGCCAGTGAACCGCCGTACCTTGAACATGGCGAAGAGCATCCACATTCTCATTTATTTATTTTCAGTGACGCTGACCTTGACCGGACCTTCGCTGATTTTGTGCCTGTTCAAACAGGGAGTACTATTTTTTCTAATATATGCTGTTGAGATCATTCTGATGGACTGCTTTATCCTCGTCATTACGGCGCTGCTTTATTTATTGATTATGAAGTTTTTCGACGGGGAGAAGCTCAAAGATATTATTAATTATGTACAGATCATTTTGACTATAGGGATTACAGTAGGGTATCAGCTCGTTGTTAGACTGTTCGATATTGCTGAATTGAGCCTCTCTTTTAAGCCGGCATGGTGGCAGTATTTGATTTCTCCGATTTGGTTCGCGGCTCCATTTGAGATGTTGATTGGCGGGGCGAGAGATACACACTTCGTGGTGCTTTCAGTGCTAGCTTTAGTAATTCCGGTTCTGCTGATTGTGGCTTATATTAAGCTGATGCCTTTATTCGAAAAGAGCTTACAGAAGCTTTCAGAACAAGGGAACGTTGGCAAAAGTAACGCCCGAATGGTGGACTGGTTGTCGAAAATAACTTGTAAGAACCCGGTAGAGGGCATGTTCTTTCGTTTTAGCTGGTCGATGATGAAGAATGAGCGTGACTTCAAGTTAAAGGTATATCCGGCAATCGGTTATTCCATTGTCTTCCCGTTCATTTTTATATTTGGCATCTTTTGGGATGGAAATGCATCGTCTATCAAGGATTCGAACACATACCTGATGATTTATTTCGGTGCGACGTTACTTCAGACGGTTGTTCTAATGCTAAGGTACTCTGCGGGTTATAAAGGCTCTTGGATTTATAAGCTGATTCCTCTGCCAAACACCGCACCCATCTATCGTGGAATGCTTAAGGCAGCGATAGTTCGCCTGCTATTACCTTTATTCGCTATAGAAGCGATAGTGTATCTTTGGTTGTTTGGGCTGCGGATTGTGCCAGACTTGGTAGTCGTGCTGTTTGCAATGCTGATCTATGCGGTCATTTGTTTCCGTTCTTATCCTCCGGTACTACCTTTCTCAGAACGTTATGAGGCAGCTAAACAGAAGGATTACACCGCAAGCTCCTTTGGGTTACTATTTTTGCTGATGGGGATGGCAGGTATTCATTATGTCTTCACTTTGTTTATGGGTGGAGTTTATATCTACCTGTTGGTTCTGGTAGTTTTGAATCTATGGATATGGCGAATTACATTTCCCAAAAATGTATCATCAACAGGTCGTGGTTCAAGTTTTCCGGGTTGAGTGATTGTGTCAAGTATGGACATTTTTCGCGTAATAAAAAAGGGTATAAATTCCAGTATTTACTTAGACAATCTTCTGAATACAGAGTAGAATACATCTAAAGTTTCTTTTTATGGATAACCTATAATCTTTACGCACTCTTCCATATCTGATATTCGTGTACTGATTTTTTACTTGAGAAATACGCTGAGCGATTACGGGATTCAAAACCGGTGAAGAGGTTAACTAATGGATAAAATGGGAATCCACTTTAATGTTTGGATTGTTTTACTATCATTTGTGCTAGCGGCGACAGTTACTTATTCTGCACTAAATCTGATTTCGCAAGTTTCGCGTTCTACTGGCAAAATCCGACGTCTGTGGTTGATCTCGGGAGCTTGTGTGTTAGGCTGCGGTATATGGGCAATACATTATGTTGGGATAATGGCGAATCGCTTTCCGGCGGAGGTCAATTATTATCCAGGCAGATCTATAATATCACTATTAGTTGGTGTGTTATTCTGCTATTTGGCATTCCGGATCACATCTGTTCCTCAGTTAAAGATATGGAATTTAGTAGTAGGTGGTATTCTCTTGGGAAGCGGCTTTTCGGCTATGCATTATATCGGAATGTCTTCTATGAAGATTGCGACGAGGATTCATTATGATATATGGATTCAAGCCGTTGCTGTAATTCTGGTTTTGGTTTCGTCTTATATCGGATTATTGATGTTTCAAAAGTTTAAAGAATGCGCAGGGTTTCAGCGATGGAAGCTATACTCGGCGTTGTTTATCGGATTTTCAGTTACCGGATTGCATTACACAAGTGTAAAGGCTTGTCATTTTGAATATAACAACTTACCTGGAAACAAACCTTTTTTTGTAGAGACTGATGTTATACTGTTAATGGCATTTTCGCTGGCAGCGCTACTTATGCTCGCAGTTTCTGCTGGCGCCGTATTTCTGGATCGCCATGTGCTTGAACGAATGGCTTATCAAGATCCGCTAACAGAGCTGCCGAATCGACATGGACTAGAACGCTATTTTAAAGATGAATTTTTTGAAAGTAGATCTGGTGCTGTTTTTATTGTAGATCTAGATCGCTTTAAGTCGATTAATGATACGCTGGGACATGATATAGGTGATATGTTACTACAGGAGGTCGCTGTTAGATTAATTCGTTCTGTAGGGGATAAAGGAAAGATCTTCCGTTTAGGCGGTGACGAATTCCTGATTGCTCTTCCAGATTGCACGCTGGAGGGTGCGCAGGAAGAAGCAGGGCATATTATGCATGAACTTAAGGAATTCTATCGTATTCAGGGCAATGAGCTATATGTTACTGCAAGTGTTGGAATCAGTATGACTCCTATGCATGGGACTGATCGCTCAGCGCTAATGAAGGCTGCGGATACGGCTCTTTATACCTCTAAGGATTCAGGTAAGAATAAATGCAGTGTGTTCGACCAGGAAGTAAATCGCCATCAGTTACGGCGGATGTCGCTAGAGAAGGATCTTCGAAAAGCTTTGGCTCGTTCTGAGTTTATGGTTGTGTATCAGCCGAAATGGGATTCATATATGAATGTTACGGTGGGTCTTGAAGCGCTGCTGCGCTGGAGACACCCAGAGCATGGGATCATTTCGCCAGCGGAATTCATTCCTATTGCAGAGGAGACCGGACTGATCGTTCCGATTACCTATTGGATGCTACATGATGTGTGTAGCCAGAACAGGTTCTGGCATAAGGAAGAGATAGCTAACGTACCGGTCTCTATTAATATGTCCGCACGGATGTTTGAGGATGGGAGTCTATACGATGTTGTAGCGGAAGCACTCACATGTGCAGAATTAGAGCCACACTTTCTCGAACTGGAGATTACAGAGTCCATTGCGATGCATAACATGAAAGAGACGGTTGCACAGCTGTCTAGACTTCGATTGCTTGGGGTAAGAGTATCGCTGGATGACTTTGGGACAGGCTTCTCCTCCCTTGGTAATTTGGATGAAATCCCAGTGAACACACTCAAGATTGACCAAGTATTTATTCGTAACAGCAAGATGCACTCCAAGAAAGCTATTATCAGCAATATTATTGCGATTGCGACTCATCTTAATATGGAAGTCGTGGCGGAAGGTGTGGAGACACCAGAGCAGATTGAATTGCTGAAATCACTGGGTTGTAGAGTCATGCAGGGTTATTATTACGGTCGGCCGATGCCTGTACATGAGCTGGGTGAGTGGTTTATAGCGAATACGGCAGCGTCGTGATCTCAATACATAGAAGAGGGGCTAGCGACCAAGCAGAATTTCTCTGCTTGGTCGCTAGCCCCTTTAAGTTTAAGAACTTACATGAATAAGAAGAATTATACTTTGAAACGTTCAATTAGAATCTGTAACTTCTCAGCTAGCGAGGACAGGAAACCTGCAGCTGACTCCACTTCTTCCATGGCTGCAAGCTGCTCTTGTGAGGAGGCGGATAATGTTTCCGCACCGCTTGCTGTCTGATTAGCGACGTCTACAATATTCTGTAGAGTAGTAACGAGACCATCGGAGATGGAGGCTAGCTCGCGGACTGTTCCGGAAATCTGCTGACTTTGTGAAGCCATCCCAGAGACAGACATCTCAATCTCGGAGAAGGATTGACCTGCCGTTACGATTAATTCCCGGCCTTGATCCATCTCTTCTGTAGAGCGCTTCATGGTTTCTCCTGCTTGGTCCATCTGATTTACGATGATGCTTACGAGTTGTCCGATTTGAGCAGCAGATTGGGCGGATCGCTCGGCAAGCTTGCGTACGGATTGTGCAACTACCGCAAAGCCCCTTCCCTCTTCTCCGGCTCTTGCAGCTTCAATGGCTGCATTCAGCGACAGCAAATTGGTTTCTTCTGCGATGCTCGCAATCGTGCCCACAATATTCTCAATTTCCTTGGAGTAGCCACCCAAGGTTTCAATAATGACAGCTAAATCAGTGATGCTGTCACTGACGATGCTCATCTGTTGTGTAGTAGAGTCCATTGCTTCTCGACCTGTACGAGCCTTTTCGGCGTTACTGGTAGCATTATTCATTGCATTATCAGCATTTCCTGCAATCTCTGTAATGAAGTGTGATAAGTCTTGTACAGACTTATATCCACCCTCCAAATTTTGCAATTGTGTATTAGCTCCATCGGCAAGTTCAATCGAAACGTTGACACTGTACTCACCAGCACGGTTAGTTTCCTGTGCACTGGCAGAGAGCTCTTCGGATGAAGACGCCACCTGCATGGAGGTTTCATTAACTTCGGTAATGAGCATGCGCAAGCTCTGCGTCATGCCGTTGAAATTTCGAGCTAGTGTACCAATCTCATCCTTGCTGTTGAATGAAATAGGATCATGAGTAAGATCACCCTGTGCAACAAGATTTACGCCTCTGGATAGCCTTGTTAGTGGACTTACCATTCGGCGGATTAAGAGATATGCTGCCACAATAGCAATAACTAGAATGGAAGTCCCGATAATAAAAGGCTGAACAATGATGTCTCGGGTCCGTTCTTGAATTAATGGGCCATCGAAGTTAATAGCCATTAGAGCAACTATAGGCTTGGACGGATCATGATCCTGATAGATGGGGCCGTAACCCGTCTTAAGTGAGGTACCTTCGTATGTATAAACCTTGGAGTAAGCGGAATGCTTAGATTTAGTGATCAATTGCTTCTCTTCATCTGAGAAATAAAAAGTGTCGCCTGCTTTATAACCTCTTGCTTTGAAGCTTGAATCTGCGGCGAGGATCTTTCCGTCTAGCGATAAAATGAACGCCTCTTTAAAAATAGCCTTATGTGCCACAATCCAACCGATCCGGTCTTCGACAGCCTCCAATTTGCTTTGATCTCCTGCAATTAACGCGGTAATATCTGATGGGTCAATCAGCCCGGTTGTAATATTGGCACATCCTACCAATTCGATACCTGCTGCTTCATCTACTTGCTTATACGCAGTACGGTATCCGAAGAACCCGATGGATGATCCAACAAGAAGTAACACGATGAACATCATCCAAGTTAATTTAGTTGCCAATTTCATTCTTTGCACCAACCTTGACAAAATATGTTTTCGGAGACAATCGCTCTCACTGCTACGATTATAGCGTATCGTTAAGCCTATGACCTTACATAGAATATAGTATTTTTGTGTCGGATATTGTAAAATGGTGGAAAAAATATGGAAATAAACGTGATTATGAAATCTTTAGTAGACAAAAGCATTGAATCCTGACCAGTTCTAGTGGTACGCTTGTGTTATTAAAAACGGATTGGGAGTTGAAACAAGGATGCCGCATCAATTAGATCCGTTAATAGAGCGTCTTGGATTATCCATGTGGAGAGTACAGCGTAAGATCATGTCTCAAAGGACTTTGCATAAAGAACTCGGACTTACCGTACCTCAGATGGGTCTGTTAAATATAGTAGCGAAAGAGAAAAAGTCGCGGGTGGTACAACTGGCGGAGTCTATGGAGGTCAAATCCAGTGCCATTACCGTGATGCTCGATCGCCTGGAAGCGCTGGGTTTTATTAAGCGTGAGACGGATGGATCGGACCGGAGAGCGGTTGTGGTGACGATCACCGAGCAAGGTCAGCAAATACTTGAAGAAGGACATTTCCGTTCAAAACAGCTGCTTGCTGAGCATTTATCTATACTGAAGCCGGATGAGCTGCAAAAGTTTGCGGAGTACTACCGTATGATCGAGGATCAGGAACGGTAAATCTCTAGCTTTAGCTTATAGATACAGAAAGAAGGCCACCTTCTCCGGAGAGAAGGTGGCCTTCTTTGAAATATAATAATGATAAGTTCTAAGGTTCAATTGGTTTGTCTGGCAGCTGCGTAATGTAACTATGGGAAAGCTGTAGAAGTCTCAATGCTCGGTTGTATTCATCCTCAGTAGCAGCCGGTGCTTTTCCATTATAAATAGGGTATTGGGTATTATCTTCAAAGCTGTTACCCGGAATAAGCAGTCCTGAGCTGGAAATGAAAGATCCAGAAGGTAAATAATATCTTTCTGGCAGCAAATTATAAGTCTGACTGAGTAGATCTTGACCGAAAACTAGGTTATTCTCTAATGAAATTCCAAGAAGACCAGCAGCAGTTGGCATAATATCCACTTCGCCACCGACTTGCTCTAAGGTCTGTGATGCTGTGCTGTCTCCTGCATGAATGAGCAGAGGAATGTTTAACATATCCGCATAGGAATATTCATGACCATAAATTTCAGTCATTAATTGCTTATCATCATGATCGAGAGAATAAATAGGTAGTCCCATATGGTCTCCATAAATCATGATCACGCTGTTATCCCATACGCCATTCGCTTTAAGCTCTTCTACGAAATGTCCGAAGGCATCATCCGCATAGTTCTGGGAACGGATATAGTCACCCACAAAAGTACCTTCGTAACGCTCTGGTAGCTTCATGCGGTATTTTTCCTCAGGAATTGTGAATGGATGATGCGCTGACATCGAAATGATCTGAGCGTAGAAGGGTTGACCCTCGTTGCTCATTTCTTTCAGTTTGTCAGCAGTTTTACTATAGAGCGTATCATCAGAAGCGCCGAAGAAGAAAACATCATCTTCACCAAAGAATGAGCGATCATAATAATGATCGAAGCCCAGTGAGTCATACAGCTCACCACGGTTCCAGAACTCTACGACATTGGTGTGGAAGGTTGCGGTCTGATACCCATTGTCTTTAAGCAAGCGTGGCAGACTTGGTAGCACCTTATCCACATAGGACATCGTTGCCGCACCACGCGGAGGGATGTAGGCGGATGTGTTCACTACGAATTCTGCATCCGACGTATTCCCTTGACCTACCATTTGATAGAAATTAGGGAAGTAAAGACTATCCTTCATTACCTTGTTCAGGTTCGGTGTAATCTCTTGCCCGTCTAGCTCAAGACCCAGCAAGAAGTTCTGGAAGGATTCCAATTGAATGATAATAAGATTTTTGCCTTTAGCCGTGCCATGAAGTGGAGAACTAACCGCAGTATTAATCCCCTTCACTTTGTTGATGGCATCTTGTGTAATGTCACTTGATTGCACAAGCTCTGGTTCTTCTTTTGCAAAGATCGTATAGGCTTCATAGTTAAGAATACCCATCTCCTGAGCTTTCTTAATTTCGTTCATACTAGCCTTATTAGGCAAAATGTTAAACAAGCATAAACCAAGTGAGACTGCGAATAGAACACTATATTTTATTTTTCCGTTACGACGGTTGATATTCTCTTTTTTATAGACACGGCCTTTCTTATTAAAGAAGAAATAGCCTCCTAGGACAATTATATCTGTAAAGATTAACAGGTAGTAAGGATCCATCAGTGAGAATACGCTGTTGCTGACGGCTGTGACTTGATTCACCTGTTCCGCGGCATGGTAAGTTACAATGACACCATAATATTTAAAATACATAATGGCTGCGAAAAAGATGGCTGTTACTAATAAATTGACTGTCATGTAATATCCAAGCTTTCGTTTGGAGGCGAACCGCTCAATAATACAGAAGAGCGCCCAGGCAAAAGGGATTTCTGTCAGTAATGATTTCCAAGGCAGTACATCATCAAAAATGACGCCCCAAGCCAGAAATGCTTTTAGGATAAAAAGTATTGTGAAAAACACAAAAGGTTTAATGATCCAACGTTTAATATTAAAGGATGACACAGCTTCCCCCTCTTTCTACATGATAAAACGCCATTTCTCAAACAGGACGAAACAGCACCAAGACAAAATGACTCCATAGTAATAAAATTTATTATGCAGGGCTAGCAGAAGAAAGTCAAAAACCGAAAGCGTAAGTATAAGCTTTGTGGAGTGCGTAAAGTTAAACACGCATAGGTGAAAGATGATGTTTATGCTATCCCATGGGGTTATACAGTGATTAAAGGACCGAAATAGACATTGGGAACAAAAAGGATATATGGATAATTAAAGGAGGTGAGAAAAGTTGGATCATACTGTAACCCTATCCGTTAGAACTCTCGTCGAGTATGTTTTTCGCAGCGGTAGTATTGAGCCTGGATTTCATGGTACTTCCTCTATGGTTGAAGGAACACGAATTCATCAGAAAATCCAAAAGCAATATAAGGAAGGTGACCGCAAGGAGGTCTATCTGAAAACAGAGATCCCTTATGGTAGCTTACTCTATATAGTAGATGGGCGCTGTGATGGACTGCTTGTTTCGGAGGATGGGAGCCTAACGGTCGAAGAAATCAAATCAACCTCCGGACTGCTGGACATGCTGGAAGAGGGACATGAGGTTCATTGGGCTCAGGCGCTGATGTACGCATATATGGTATCGCTGGAGCAGGAGCTTTCTTCTATTCAAGTAAAGCTTACCTATGTCCACCGGGCTACTGATGAGCAAAAAAGCTTGTACCGAACGTTGTCTTTAGATGAACTGATCTCATTTGCTAATGATACCGTAGCCAGATATGCTCCGTACGCTGAGATGATGGTTCGTCATGATGCTAAGAAAGAGCAGAGCCTTCGAGAGTTACAATTCCCGTTTCCTTCTTATCGAAAGGGACAACGGCACTTTGCCGGAGCGGTGTACAAATCCATCGTAGAAAAGGTCAGTCTGTTCGCTCAGGCGCCCACAGGCATCGGAAAAACAATGTCGACGCTGTTCCCGGTCCTTAAAGCAATGGGCGAAGGACAAGCTAAAGGATTGTTCTATTTAACGGCTAAGACGGTTACCCGTTTTGCCGCGCAGGAAGCAATCTCGTTACTGCTGACGCAGGGACTTCAGCTGCATGTCATCACACTTACTGCTAAAGAGAAGACCTGTTTTCATGATGAAGGGATTTGTGGTAAGGATTCCTGTCCCTATGCGGAAGGCTATTATGATCGGATTAATGATGCGGTAATGGATCTGTTAGAGCATGAGACACTGATGAGCAGAGACACCCTAGCACTGTATGCTCACAAACATAAAGTGTGCCCGTTTGAGTTCTCGCTGGATGCAGCCTATGCCTGTGATGCGGTGATCTGCGATTACAATTATATATATGATCCTCGGATCAGCCTGAAACGGCTAACAGAGGAGAGAAAGAGAGAAACGGTGCTTCTGGTAGATGAAGCACATAATCTGGTAGACCGGGGACGAGAGATGTTCTCTGCCTCTTTGCTGAAGGCCCCCTTTCTAGAAATCCAGCGTCAGTACAAGGAAGTAAACCGTAATTTGAGTACTGCAGCTAAATCGGTGAATGCTTTTTTCATCTCCCTTCGCAAAATTTGTAATGAAGAGGGGCAAGGGCAGTGGGCTTCGTTCCCGGAGGAGCTGCCAGCCTTGCTTGAGATATTTTCTTTGGAGGCAGAACAGGAACTTATTCACCCGAGTGCCAGCATTGTTCCTCAGAATGGAGAAGGAGAGAATGTTCTTCTGGATACCTATTTTGCAGTTCAAGGGATGCTTCGCACCTTTAAGACCTATGATGAACGCTACATAACCTATGCTGAGGTTCGGCGCGGCGATGTGTACTTGAAGTTATTTAATTTGGATCCATCGCATTTACTCCGACAAATGTCTAAGAGCTTTCGAAGTCAGATTCTGTTCTCTGCTACGCTTTCTCCATTATCGTATTATCGGGATATGATTGGTGCGGTGGAGGAAGATTACAGTTTAACGGTCTCATCTCCTTTTCAGAAGGAGCAGTGGGAGGTGACCGTGCTGCCTGTCTCCACACGTTATCATGACCGGGAAGCTTCTCTCATCCCGTTAACTCAGGCATTGAATCAAATGGTTTCAAAGAAGGGCAATTATCTGGTTTTTTTTCCTTCATATCTCTATTTACAAAACGTATATCAGGCCTTTACGGAGAATTACCCCGAAGTACGGACTTTGATGCAGGATACAGGCATGAGTGAGCAGGCTAGAGAAAGTTTTTTAGCAGCATTTAGTCCAGATAATGACGAGACACTGTTAGGATTTGCTGTACTCGGAGGGATCTTTTCGGAAGGTGTAGATCTGCCAGGAGACCGTCTTAACGGGGTAATGGTTGTTGGTGTTGGCCTACCGCAGCTTGGTCTTGAGCGTAATTTACTGCGTCAGTATTTTAATGCCCGAGGTAAAAACGGCTTTGATTATGCTTATGTCTACCCGGGAATGTGCAAGGTATTGCAAGCTGGAGGCAGACTGATTCGAAGTGAAACAGATACAGGCATTATTGTGCTTGCGGATGATCGCTTTTTGCAGAGTCCTTATATGCATTTGCTTCCCGAAGAATGGAGAGATTATCTTATCCGCTCATAAGAGGGTATAATCTATGAAAAGGTATTCATAATCAATCGGCAGGAGGAAAAAGAATGACATTAAAAGTGGGTATTGTGGGTACGGGTTGGTTCTCTAAGGTACATGCTGATTTACTGGCAGAGATGGATGATGTCCGTTTGCAGGCGGTCTGCGGAAGCAGTAAGGCTAAAGGCGAAGATATGGCACGTCCATACGATGCTGCTGGATATGGTGATATTACGGAAATGCTGGATGCTGAGAAGCTCGATGCTGTTTATATTTGTGTGCCCCCACAATCTCATGGTGCGATCGAACGATCATTAATCAAGAGGGATATTCCCTTTTTTATAGAAAAACCGCTTAGTATGACTACTGAAATTCCTGCAAGCCTACTTCAGGATATCAAAGAACATAATTTGTTAACCTCGGTAGGATATCATTTCCGCTATCAGGAGAACATTAAACGTCTGAAAGAAACTTTGCGTGGTGACAAGGTCGGTATGATTATGGGGCAATGGATGGGTGGCATGCCAGGCGTAGCTTGGTGGCGTGATCAGAAGCAATCCGGAGGACAATTCACAGAGCAGACTACACATATCGTCGATTTAGTGCGCTATCTAGCGGGAGAAGTAAAGGAAGTCTACGGTATGTTCGGAAACCGGATTATGCATGAACAGCATGAAGGTGTGAGCGTTGCAGATGTAGGCACCGTATCCCTGAAACTTGAAAATGGAATTATTGCTAATATTTCAAATACATGCGTTTTACCTGATGAGGTGGGAAGTGTAGGTCTTAGCTTCTATAATGATCGGGGACTTTTGGACTGGAACCCGGATCGTCTCTTGGAAGTGCGAAGCGGCAATAGTACCGAATTTGAGAATACAGGAAACCCATATTTAGTAGAAAGTGAAGCCTTCATACATGCTGTACGGACGGGCGATCGCTCGCGCATTTTATGCGACTATGAGGATGGATACAAAACCCTAAAAGTCACCTGTGCAGCCTACGATTCAGCGCAAAGCGGATTGCCTGTTAAGTTCTAGGGTTTGATTCATAGAAAAAGGACATGCTACTTTAGATGTACTAAAGAGACATGCCCTTGGCCCAAGCTGGGTTAGCCTAGTGGAGGAATATCGCGAGCAAAGCTGGCGCCACACCTATAGATAACAGCGCGGACAGAATCATCGCAATACTGGAGATGGTTCCGGTCAGTGAACTAAGCTCGAAGGCTTTAGATGTTCCTGTACCATGTGCAGCGGTTCCCAGCGATACACCGCGCGCAATTTCATTCTCAATGCGGAAGATGCGAAGTACAGTAGGGCCCATCATTGTACCCAGTATCCCGGTAATAATGACGAAGACTGCCGTAATACTTGGTACACCGCCGATACTTTGCGAGATGCTCATAGCGATCGGTGTAGTTACCGAACGTGGGACCAGACTAGCTGCCAGATCGCCGCTAACATGCAGCCATTTGGCGAGCAGAATGGAAGAGATCACCGCAACTATCGTCCCTGACAGCACGCCTGCCGCAATTTCGGCGGCGTGCTTTTTGAGTACCTTGAAGTTCTTATGCAAAGGGATGGCAAAGGCCATGGTTGCTGGTTGCAGCAAATTCGTCAGCCATTTTCCTCCCGCATTGTATGAGTCATAAGTAATGCCTGTTATAAGCAGAAAGATGATCATAATCACTGGTGTGATGATTAATGGAGAGGTGTAGACTTTACCAGTAGAAGCATAGATACGTTTCGCGAGTAAATACACCGCGACCGTGAGAGCAAAGAATAACAGAGCGTTTAACATGATCCTTTCCGCTCCTTCGCTTTATAAATTCTACTGGTAAGTAATCCGGAACTAGCCATCACAACAAATGTGCCTAAGACGACAACGGCAAGAATGCGTAATCCATCCGTTTCCAGAATATTAGCGTATTTCATTACACCTATAGCAGATGGAATGAAGAACAGCAGGAGCTCGGCGAGTAGCCAAGAAGCACCAACTTCTACCCAATTCAGACGAATGACACCGAACTCAAGCAGGAGAAACAATATAATCATTCCGAGTATGCTTCCGGGAATAGGGATATGCAATAATGGGGTCACAGCATTGATAAGTAAAGAGAATAACATAAGTCCCGCTACCTGCAGCAAGCCTATAACAATCTTTTTCATAAGGCTTCGCTCCTTTCATGATAATGAAAGTTTACATCAATTGTTTTCATAGGTAAAATGAATAGATCGAATAAATGACATTCCTTTTGTCTATGAATTAGGGGGCGCATAAATGGATATCCGACAATTAGAATATTTCGTTCAAGCGGCACGAATGAAAAGCTTTACCAGAGCTGCTGAATCATTATATATAACACAGCCCACGATCAGTAAAATGATTCGGAATATGGAGGTCGAACTGGAGGCGGACTTGTTCTACCGTGAAGGGAAGAGTGTAAGGCTTACAGACGCAGGGGAAATTTTGTTCACCAAAGCGCAAAATATCGTGGAGTCTTTCGCTAGCTTGTCTTCCGAACTGGATAACTTACGAAATCTGGAGCAGGGCCACATCCGCATCGGCCTGCCTCCAATGGTAGGAGCGAGCTTTTTTCCATCGGTGATTGGTCAATTTCATAAACGTTATCCGCAGGTTACGATTCGTCTTCATGAGGATGGGGCCAAAAAAGTGGAGGAAGATGTAGAAACGGGACTGCTGGACATTGGAATGGTCGTATTGCCTGTAGATACAGCCAAACTTCATTGTTTTACCTTTGTTGAAGAGAAGCTGAATCTTATTTTGCCTATGGGACATCGACTGGCCGAGGCAGAGCTTGTTCCGCTAAGTGAGCTGGCAGAAGAGGAGTTCGTGCTATTTCGAGAGGATTTCACGCTGCACGATCGGATTATTACGGAATGTGTAAAAGCTGGATTTCAGCCGAAGGTTATATATGAGAGTTCACAATGGGATTTAATCAGCAAGATGGTAGCCGCAGGAATGGGAATCGCATTATTGCCGGAAACCATTTGCCGTGACATGGATCGCTCACGATTGGTAGTCATTCCTTTGACAGAACCGGTAATTCCTTGGCAGATCGCTATGGCTTGGCGTAGAGACCGTTATTTATCATTCGCAGCACGTGAATGGATTTCTTTTGCAAAGGGACTATTGAGAGAACAGTATCCAAATGAGCTTCCCTATGAGCCTATAGAACATCCGAATAAATAGCTATTTTATTTTTTGTGGATGTTCTGCAAATTTTTCTTTTTTTTTGAAAATATGTTTTTTGGTATCATGGATTATGATAGGAAGAGATGTTGATAGAGAGAAGGAGAGAGTTGTGACACTATATCAAGGTTCTTCCGAGAAAGCTTATAGAAGAGACTACAGAGAAGATGAGCTGTTTGTGACTATAGAGAGCCTTAGATGCGAATTGCTGGAAGTCGCGGAGCAACGGAGTCTTAGTGACCATGCTGTCCTAGAGCTAAGCGAGCGATTGGACGGTTATATTTTGCTGGCACAACATAAGATGATGGAGAACTTGCGCAGTCGCAAGGCAAGTGCAACAGCTTGCTGCTGAAGCTCAAAAGCCGCTATTACAATAAATTAAACTCGATACATCCATAGAATTACACTATTACAAAGATCCAACCGATAAAGAGGAGAGAAATACGCTCCTCTTTTTGTCGTACAATCTATAAGTTGTACAATCCATAACTTTCACCTATAATGTCAATTAATAGGATCTTTTCAAGTCAAACTTTGGGGGTGCCGAGTGGAGGGAAAGTTAACAACTATACGCTCAGAAATTGAGAAAAATCTGTCCCGCTCCGGCCATAATCTCGCCTCATTTTCAAAAATATGTGGCCTGAATCGTGGAAGTCTCAGTGCAATTTTGCACGGGAATCCGCCGAAGCCTATGTCCCTGGGACAAATAGATGCAATCATTAAAGCCTTTGGATTTCCTGACGGTTGGTTGTATCCTTTATATATTGATGAATGCTTTAATGAGGAGAAGGTCTCACGCCGCAGGGTGGAGCCTTTTTTAATACGTTGCGCTGAACTAGGCAAGCAGCAATGTATTGATGAAACATTAAGCAAGTTATTGGAATATCCTAAATCGCTAGATATCGTTTATTCGATAGCTGAAAAATTGTTTAATAAAGGTAAAATAGATGAATCCATGTTTTTCTATAAAATTGTAGCAGAGAATGAGTCCGACAGTTACTCAGAGAGATTGGCTATCAGTCATTATCGTATTTTTAGAGCAATCTTATCAATTGTCGATTCAGATGAGAAGTTGCATGCAGTTATTACATTTGAACCTTTCAGGAATCGACTGCCAGAAAATATGCAGTTAGATGGTCTACTTACTCTAACGCAGTTGAGCTTTGATCTTCGTCGATGGATTAAAATGGAGTCGTTCGCTGATGAACTAAGAACGTTGGCCAATGCTGTTTATCGTGACCAATTACGAAAAAGTCAGGATAGAAGAAAGGAAGTTCTTCATACTGAACGTCCGCTTGTTGTTTATTATGGACATGGATATCTACTTAAAGCAATCTCACTTACCAAGCAGGGTAAATATGAGGAAGCTAAGAAGTATACTGCAGGCTATGCAGACCTTAGCTGGTTTGAAATGATTAACGAAGAAGGTCGTCAGGCTGTAGAGCAATTCCGGTTATTCGCAATTGGTAATGGATTCACGATAGAGATGTTGATGGGCAATGTGGATGTCTTGCCTAACTATACGGATTTTTTGGCAGATCACCCGGGCGAAATCTTGGCAGGACTTATTACTATTATGGATGCGGCTAATCGATATGGGTTCTCTGCTGATAATATACTTACACGATTCTCACGAGAAATGTTGAGATTTGAAGGGTTTCAGGAGCCGAATAACGTGGACCGTGTATTCCGTTTGTACTATCAAGTAGCGATCTATCAAATAAATAGGAAACGTTATGTTACAGGCGTGGATTATCTTGTGAAATCTCTCGAGTTATCTATTAAGCAGAATAATGGAAAAGACTTTATTAATTGTATAACTTTATTTGAAATGAGTAGAGATTATGCTAATACTGCTCAACAGGAGAAATATAGAGAATTAGTAAAGGGGGTGAGAAAAAATGAAAAAATCACTATTGATGATGGTAAGCGTGTTAGCATTGTTTAGCTTCATCATTATCGGACCTGTAGGCTCTGGAAGCAATGGAGGCATTACAACGTACGAGCATGGAGCTTGGTTCTAAGAATACAGAAATCTATTCAGTATTCTTATAATACAGAGTAATACATATACGAAATTGGACTCCCTTGCCATTGTGCTGGGGAGTTTTCTTTTTCGTAATAATTGATACCGTATTCAAAATTTGACAAAGCGTTGCACCGAAAATATAATTAGGTAGCCTAAATAATACAGTGTTTAATAATTAGCTGACCTAACTAAATTAGAGGTGAAAGAAATTGGGATAAACGGAGGAAATACAGAAAATACTGAAAATTCAGTCGCACACGAGCTTTTTGCGGCGATGAAACGGCTGCATAAAGGCCAATGGCAAAAGGGTGTTGAAGGCCATAAGCCGAGTGAGATGACTTTAATGATATGCATTGAAAAATGGAATCATTCTGATGATGAGGGTCTAAAGATATCTGAAATCAGCCGACTACTCGGATTCACACCTCCAACTATTACGCAGTTGATTAATAGTCTTGAGGCGAAACAGATGGTGGAAAGACACGCAGATCCTTCGGACCGAAGAGTCGTACGCGTGAAATTGACGGAGAGTGGAAAAAAACTCACACGAAGAGCAGAGCAATACAGAGACGCAATGCTGGATGAGCTCGTACGTTACTTAGGTGAAAAAGAGACTAAGCAGCTCACAGAACTGTTGCTGAAAGTACATGCATTCGTTGAGGATAATCCACCACCTAATTGGGATAGGCTACAAATGAACGGAGATGAGAAGCTTGATTAAATTATTTAAACAACTGAAGCCATTTCGAGTAGCTATTGGTGCTGTATTAATTCTTGTGTTCTTGCAGTCCATGGGCGACTTATACCTCCCTACGCTGATGTCCGACATTGTCGACAAAGGTATTGTTCAGGGAGACCGTACTTATATTTGGAAAATAGGTAGCTTCATGCTTTTAGTAGCAGGGGGCGGGGCCTTATGTTCAGTCATTGCCAGCTATTTATCAGCAAAAGTGGCAGCAGGATTCGGTAAACTTACCCGTGCTCGTGTATTTAATCATGTAGAGAATTTTACACTGCATGAATTCGATAAGCTTGGTACCGCCTCTTTAATTACCCGTACAACGAATGATATTACGCAGGTACAGACTGTACTTACTATGATGCTGCGTATGATGATCGGTGCACCGATGATGATGATTGGTGGTATCATCATGGCGGTATCTGAAGATGCGAAATTATCATTGATATTTGTAGTAGTTATTCCGGTACTCGTTGGTGCAATTTTCTTTATCGGTATGAAGGGATTACCACTGTTTAAAGCGATACAGGTCAAGCTGGATAAATTAAATCTGGTTCTACGTGAACATTTGACGGGTATCCGTGTTATCCGTTCATTTAACCGGATTGATCATGAGAATAAACGCTTCTCCGAGGCTAACCGTGATCTGACAGACACGGCGATCAAAGTAAATAAAATCATGGCCGGCTTGATGCCGCTTATGATGATTGTTATGAACTTTTCCATGATCGCAATTCTTTACTTTGGTGGGATTCGAATCGGCGATGGCGATTTGCAAGTCGGCTCACTGATGGCATTTATTCAATATGCGATGCAAATCATGTTCTCCCTGATTATGGTGTCGATGATGTTCGTGCTGATTCCTCGTGCTTCAGCTTCAGCCTTGCGTATCAATGAAGTGCTCGATATGCGGCCGGAGTTCACAGATCCATCAGAGAGTGAATTACAAACAACGGCTCAAGCAACTAAAAAAGACGGCCGTGATCATATGCGTGGTTTTGTTGAATTCGATAATGTCTCCTTTTCTTATCCTGGCGCGGAACAACCTGCACTTTCGAAAATTAGCTTCAGTGCTCGCCCAGGTGAAGTTACTGCGATTATCGGTGGTACTGGTTCAGGTAAATCTACGCTGCTTAGCTTGATTCCAAGGTTCTATGATGTTAACGAAGGTGCTGTACGTGTTAACGGAGTAGATGTGCGTGAGATGACTCAGGAAGAGCTACGGAGCAAAATTGGTTACATCCCTCAAAAAGCGGTATTGTTCTCAGGTACGATTAACGAAAACATTCGCTACGGTAAAGAGGATGCTACCGATGAAGAAATCATTCATGCAGCCAAGGTAGCTCAGGCCTACGATTTCGTGTCAGCAATGAAAGATGGATTTGATTCGGAAATTGCTCAAGGCGGTAGTAATGTCTCTGGTGGTCAGAAACAGCGGCTGTCCATTGCACGTGCGCTTGTGAGAAAACCTCAAGTTTATCTGTTCGACGACAGCTTCTCTGCACTTGATTTCAAAACAGATGCCAAGCTTCGTGCGGCACTCAAAGATGAAACCACGGAATCCACTGTTCTAATCGTAGCTCAACGGGTTAGTACCGTTATGGATGCCGACCGGATTATTGTTATTGATGAGGGTGAAATCGCCGGAATGGGCACTCACCGTGAACTGCTCGCGAGCAGTGATGTGTACCGCGAGATCGTATCCTCGCAGCTGTCAGAGGAGGAAATAGCATGAGCGAACAAAACAATAAACCTGCTGCTCCGCGCGCCCATAAAGGTCCTGGACCTGGTGGCGGCCCTGGCATGCGGATGCCTGCAGAAAAGGCTAAAGACTTCAAGGGTACACTTCGTCGTCTGATTAAGTATTTAAGACCTCGTATGGTTCAATTGATTATCGTTCTTGTTATGGCAATTGCCAGTACTGTATTCAGTATCTTCAGTCCTAAGGTTATGGGTAAAGCAACAACTAAACTATTCGAAGGTGCTTACGGTAAATTAATGGGTGTTGAGGGAGCTTCCATTGATTTTGGATACATTAATGATATCCTGATCATACTTGCGGGTCTGTATTTGCTTAGTGCTCTATTTAGCTATATTCAGCAGTATGTAATGGCTGGCGTAGCTCAGAAGGTCGTCTACGACATGCGTGAGCAGATCAACAGCAAGCTGGAACGTTTGCCTTTGAAATATTTTGATTCCCGTACCCACGGGGAAATTCTAAGCCGTGCTACGAATGATGTGGATAACATCAGTACTACACTGCAGCAGAGCTTAACTCAATTAATTACTTCTATTGTCACCATTATCGGTGTCATCGTAATGATGCTTACCATCAGCCCATGGCTGACTTTGATTACGATTGTTACATTGCCACTCAGCTTCGTTGTGATTATGGCTATCTCCAAGCGCTCGCAGACTTATTTTGTCGGACAGCAGAAGTCACTCGGTCAGTTGAATGGTCATGTAGAAGAAATGTATACAGGTCACCGGATTATTAAAGCATTTGGTCGTGAACCGCAGTCCCTTAAGGATTTCGATGAAATTAACGATAAGCTTTACGATTCTGGCTGGCGTGCCCAATTCATGTCGGGTATGATTATGCCGCTCATGATGTTTATCGGTAACTTGGGTTATGTAATGATTTGTGTAGTCGGCGGTATCTTTGTTACTAAAAAAATGATCGATGTCGGGGATATTCAAGCTTTTATTCAGTACTCCCGTCAGTTCACCCAGCCGATTGCACAAACGGCTAATATTGCGAATATTATTCAATCCACTATTGCTTCCGCAGAACGGGTATTTGAACTTCTGGATGAAGAAGAGGAAGTTAAGGAAGTTAATACTACACTTGCGAAGCTTGATGAAGGTACTCCGGAAGGTTCCGTTGAGTTCCGCCATGTGAAATTCGGATATAAAGAAGATGCGATTCTGATTGAGGACATGAATATTGAGGTTAGTCCAGGTCAGACTATAGCCATTGTCGGTCCTACTGGTGCTGGTAAAACCACTCTGATTAACCTGTTGATGCGCTTCTACGAGCTTAATGATGGGGAAATTATCATTGATGGCGTCAATATTACCAACATGAGACGGAGTGACCTGCGCAGCAAATTTGGTATGGTGCTTCAGGATACCTGGCTGTTCAATGGTACGATCCGCGATAACATTGCTTATGGACGTGAAGGTGCCTCAGAAGCTGATGTGGTACGTGCTGCCAAGGCTGCTCATGCCGATCACTTTATCCGCACACTTCCGCTTGGCTATGATACGGTGTTAAATGAAGAGGCTTCTAATATTTCTCAAGGACAGAAGCAGCTGATTACGATTGCGCGTGCGATTCTGGCCGATCCATCGATCCTCATTCTTGATGAAGCAACGAGCAGTGTCGATACACGGACAGAATTGTTGATTCAAAAAGCAATGAAAGCATTGATGCAAAACAGAACCAGCTTCGTAATTGCTCACCGTCTTTCGACGATTCGAGATGCCGACCTTATCCTTGTTATGAATCAAGGTAGTGTAATCGAGAAGGGCAACCATGAGGAACTGCTTGCACAAGGCGGATTCTATGCTGATCTTTACAACAGTCAGTTCTCCGAAGGAGATTTGGACGTAGGCTAAATTGAAGTGAAAGAAAAAGTATAGCAATCCATAAACCCCTCTTTTCACATGTTGCTGATTTTATATGTGAAGAGAGGGGTATTTTATATGTGATGAGGTGTTTTGATTTTTCAGAAAAATAAAAAAAGTTTGATTAAAAATTAAAGCATATATATGATAGAATTAAAAATGACCCGCGGCTCATTTTTAAGGCGGGAAGGTAAAAGAGAGGATGAAGGGAATGTCAGGCTACGGTAAATGGGTGGCAGGAAAAAAGACGAAGTGGATTACTCTTCTCGTATGGATAGTACTGGTAGGTGCACTTACCCTGTTATGGCCTGCAGTGAATTCTCAGGTTGCTAACAATGCGCCTAACCTCCCAGATGATGCACAATCGGTACAGGCAGCAGCTATTGCAGAACAAGAATTCCCTAGTGGAAGTGGAGTGCCTGCGCTGCTCGTATGGCATAGGGAAGGCGGGCTTTCACAAGATGATTTAGTACATATCACTGCTGTGTACAAGAAGTTGGAGCAGCAACCGTTACCCCATCAGAATTTTGTTCCTCCATTAGGACAGCTGCCGCCACAGGCACTACAAGCCTCGTTATCTGAGGATCTTAGTACGCTGGTAACCCCAGTGCTTTTTGATAAAACGGCAGATAGTGATCAGCTCGGCGAAGCTGTGACAGAAATGAAGAAGATCATAAACACGGAGACGGGTGGAGACCCCTCCGCTGCTAAGGTAGATGACAAAGAGCTGAGTTTACGTGTTACGGGTCCGGTGGGTATCTCTATTGATGCTACTGGCCTGTTCCAGAACGCAGACGTTTCCTTGCTAATTGCTACGGTTATGCTTGTGCTGGTGTTTTTATTGGTGATTTATCGTTCGCCTATCTTGGCATTTATTCCGCTTATTGCTGTTGGATTCGCTTATGGTGTAACTAGCCCGATTCTTGGGAAAATGGCGCAAGAAGGCTGGATCACCGTAGACTCGCAGGCAGTTTCCATCATGACGGTCCTGTTGTTCGGTGCGGGTACGGACTATTGTTTGTTCCTGATTTCGCGATTCCGTCAGCTTCTGAAGATAGAGCAAAGCAAAAGTCGTGCTCTGCTTCGTTCCATTACCGATTCTTCAGGCGCCATCGCTATGAGTGGTTTCACCGTTGTGCTTGCGCTGTTCGCGTTATTACTGGCCAAGTACGGAGCTTACCATCGGTTTGCCATCCCATTCAGCGTGTCGATTTTCATTATGGGGATTGCTAGCTTAACGCTTGTACCAGCACTGTTGGCGATCTTCGGACGGACCTCGTTCTTCCCATTCATTCCGCGCACGCCGCAAATGGAGGTTGAACGGGCTAAGGCTAAAGGAAAACCAGCTCCAGAACCCAAAGTCTCCCATAAAAAAGGGATTGGCGGATTTGTAGTTTCCAGGCCTTGGGCTATCGTAGGAGTGACTGTCATCGGACTGGGGATTCTAGCTTCATTCTCTAGTGGAATCAAGTTTACGTATGATATCCTCTCTTCTTTTCCTAAAAATATGGAGTCCCGCGAAGGGTTCGACCTCATCGGTAAGCAGTTTTCTCCGGGCGAACTAGCACCCGCTAAACTGATTATTGATACTAAGGGGCAAGCGAGTGGAGAGGATCTTAAAGTCATTCTCGGAGGGCTCACGTATGTGGACACGGTTTCCGATCCGCAGCATGGCGCTGTGAACAAGGATATTCTGGGTTATGATATTGAATTTAAGAACAATCCTTATTCACTTGAAGCGATGGGGCATATTCCAGCCCTTCTAGCAACAGCAGAGCAAGCGCTGATTGATGTAGGGGTAGAGAATCCTTCAGATCATGTGTGGGTAAGTGGTCAGACAGCGACGCAGTATGATACCAAAAAAATCGGAGATCGTGACACCGATCTGATTATTCCTGTTGTTATTGGATTGATCACGTTGCTGTTGTTGATATATCTGCGTTCGATAGTGGCGACTATTTATCTGGTCGGAACGGTCATTCTCTCCTTCTTCTCTGCACTTGGCTTAGGCTGGATTATCATTCACTATGTGATGGGGGCAGATGCCATTCAGGGAGCGATTCCGCTCTATTCCTTTGTATTCCTAGTGGCGCTTGGAGAAGATTACAACATCTTTATGATCTCGAATATTTGGAAAAAACGTAAGACCATGCCGCTTAAGCAGGCCATCGCGGAAGGCGTGAATGAGACCAGCTCGGTAATTACCTCTGCGGGCCTCATTCTGGCAGGTACTTTTGCTGTATTAGCTAGCTTACCGATTCAGGTGCTTGTGCAATTTGGTATCATCACCGCTCTAGGTATTCTACTTGATACCTTCGTAGTACGTCCGTTCCTTGTGCCCGCTATTACGACACTTTTTGGTCGATGGGCATTCTGGCCGGGGAAACATCAAGAGGTGGAGGAAGCTCTGCCTCGTGGTAGTGAGCAATAAGCGACACACTGTAAAAATAAACAGGGATGTCTCAAAGCCATATTGGCTTAGGGCATCCCTGTTGTTATTGTCGTGGCGGTCGTACTTCTGTTAATTGTATGACCGGTCTATATCACATAGACGCAAGTTATGCGAATAGCTTGCGGGACTAGTTGTACAATCTCTACACTTAATTGCTAGTGCCGGGCGTTCGGCTGATCATCAGCTTATATTTGTCGATCGAAGCACCAAGAATGGCTTCATTTCCACTAGCACCGCGGTGTGATTGACGGAAGGATTCACTGGATGTCCAGCCTTTAAATGCCTCCTCATTCTCCCACATGGTACAGATTTTTAATTCCTCAACACCTTCTTTGGCACTTCCTTGCCAAACCTCCATGCGGACGAATCCTGGCATATCCTGTACACCATTATTTCCTCCGAAACGTTGAGCGATGGCTTCACCATGACCTTCTTTAACTTTAATGGTATTTGTTACTACTAGCATATTAGGTAAACCTCCGTTCAGTAGTGTGATATCCATACATAAACATTAGGCTGAATAAATAATTGCACTTTATACACTTAAAAGTTCTGGTTCGTTAGAAACGAAGACGATAAGTGTATTCTCTGCAACTAAATTAGATGAATCTGGCGAATGGTCGAGAATTGCCTGCTTTTAGTTGCACAGAGTGCAATTAAAGCGTGAAGGATCCTCTAATTACGCTGAATAGATGTACAAAGTGCAACTATTGCTACTCGAACGCCTAGTAGTGACTAGAGCTCGATGTAACGGCCCTTAACTACAATTACTTATCGTAACTATAAGTACCAATCACAACTATAAGAAGAATATAAGCACCACAATATTATTATTACTAACAATTAAATAAGTACCTAAACCCCAGTTGCCTACTCTGGTGATGAAAGTGAAGTTTGATTGCAAAATGTGCAACAGAATAGCCAGGAACTAGTCTACAAAAGGTATTCTGTTGCACTCTGTACAATTGAATTAAGGTTAAATCGCCTAAAGTAGTGTTTTTCCCCAGTTTGATTGCACAAAGTGCAATCAAACCAAGTTTTAGCCGCCACCAGAGACATTCTATTGCACAAAGTGCAATCAGAGCATCGAGAGGAGTTAGAGCCTGAGGGATTATCGATCACAAATTGCAACAAAACAATCCAAGCTTCTTCCTCCTACATCCAGCCGCATTCTCCTGAACAAGCGCAATCAGAGCTTGAATTAGAACCAGCCAGCTCGCTTTTATTGCGGATTAGTGGTCCAGAGTCCAGCTGTTTTTAGGAAGACACGATCCGGCAGCTTCAAGGCTATTAAAGCCAATTCAGCTACATCCTCAGGCTGCATCATGCGGTCTTCGTCACCGATTTTAAGTCCAGCGTTGGAAGCTAATCCGGTGTTAACAGTGCTTGGAGTCAAGGCTACGACGCGGATGTTGTGCTTACGTACCTCTTGTGCGAGAGCTTCGGTCATGCCCATCAGTGCGAACTTGGATGCGCAGTAAGCCGAGCCTGTCGCGAAACCGCGTTCTCCAGCGGTAGAAGAGATATTGATGATATTTCCACCATTTTTCTCAATCATAGCTGGCAGTGCAGCGCGAGTTACATAATACGTACCGTAAAGATTGACTTGGATATGACTTTCCCAATCGGCAGGGTCCATTTCTACTAAAGTGCCGAATTTTGCAATTCCGGCATTGTTGATTAATGCGTCAAATGTTCCTAGCTCGTTTTGCAGGTAAGCAACCGCACGTTCAGCTTCTTCGCGTACAGCAATATCTGCTACGGCGACACTGACTTTCACGTCGTATACTTCCATTAAGGCTGATTTTAACGCTTCGAGATCGCCTGAAGTTCTGGAGATCAGGCCCAAATTAGCACCTTCCTTAGCTAGTGCCATGGCTAAGGCTTTGCCGATCCCTTTGCCTGCACCAGTAATCACAACACTCTTTCCTCTCAAATCCATCTCTAACGTCACGCTCCTTTAAACATTTTTGAAGCTAATGCTTCGTTCATGTCCTATTATACCTGAATGCTATAGAGCATTCACAATCGCCGAAGGAAACGATTTGAAAATTTCCATATATAGCGATGTTATTTTCCATGAATCCATCATTTTGTTTCCTCGAATGAAATGATTTATTCGTAAAGCTTCGTCAGCGGCACGGATGCGGGTCCCTCTAAGACTTCTCCATCATAGGAGAAACGGGAGCCGTGGCAAGGGCAATCCCAAGAACGGTCGCCGTCGTTCCATTCGCATTCACAGCCCATATGTGTACAGGTTCTGTCTACCAGATGAAGCTTCCCTTCCGGATCTTTATAGGCGCCGACTCGTTTGCCGTCATGGAAGACAACAGCCCCTTCGTCTGCCTTCAAATCACTTGTCTTTTTATGGACGATTTCTACTTTGCCCGCTACAAGCTCTTTTGCCACATTGGCATTTTGAACGAAGAAGCTTTTTAGGCTGGCGCCAGCTTTGAAGCGGGATGGATCGTATAGCTCTGTGTATGGATTATCCTTACGCTGAATCTGATCGGAGATAATTTGAGCGGATAAGGTACCGCTTGTCATGCCCCATTTTCCAAATCCGGTAGCGATATAAATCTCTTCGCTGTTCGAAATCTTGCCGATGTAGGGGACCTTGTCCAGCGTAATTAAATCCTGTGCTGACCAGCGGTAAGGGATCGATTTGATGCCCAGCAAGTGGCCTGCGAACAGCTCCAGATTCTCATAATGACCTATCGTGCAAATGCCTTGGCCCGTCTTATGATTCTCACCCCCGACGATAATCAGATTCTGGCCTTCCCACTCCACTGCACGCAGAGAACGGGTTGGTTCGCTGGCACTTAAATACATTCCACCCTCAAAATCCGTTTCGGGCTGGATCGCCAGACAGTAGGAACGTTCAGCATGCAGTCGCGAGAAATATAACGCACCTCCATCGTAGAAGGGGAAATGAGAAGCTGACACAGCGTAACGGCAGGTGATACGGAAGTCATTCTTTTCCGTAAAAAGCGTAAGCGTATCGTTCTTCTCCACCTTGTCCGCCATCATCGTATGCTCATAGATCATGCCACCTTTTTCCACGATAACCTTCAATAAGGCCTTCAGATATTGCAGGGGGTGAAAGCGAGCTTGTCCTGGTAATTTAATCGCACCGCTCGCCATCAGAGGGATAGAGACGTTATCCAGCCATTCACCGGGCAGGCCTAATTGTTCATAGGCTTGATACTCTTCTTCCAACTGTTTAAGCGTTTTATGATCTTCAGCATCTGCGTATAAATAGGCCGCTTCACGTTTCATGCCACAAGACACTTCCAGTTCCTCAGCCGTATTTAAGATCCAATTCATAGCCTCATTGTTCGATTGATAATAGAGCCGCGCATTCTCCGCCCCAAAATGTTTCAGCAAATGATGATAGATTAATCCGTGCTGAGTGGAGATCTTGGCGCTTGTAAAACCCGTAGTACCGCTGAGGATTTCCCCTGCCTCCAAGAGTGCGACTTTGTATCCGGCTTTGCTTAAGAGATAGGCTGTTGTAATCCCTGTAATACCGCCGCCCATCACAGCGACATCTGTCGAAATATCTTCATTCAGCTTTGGAAAGGTCGGTAAATCTGTAGTGTCACGCCATATTGATTCTGGAAATTGCGGAAGACCTTGCGTTATTTTACGGTGTGGATCCATCTTATTATCCCTCCATCTGTACAATGCTCATTTCATTTATTACCACAGTCCCGTTAAAAGAAACTCTGTATTCATATGTGCAGTGCATGAATTCAGAGAAATAGTGCCAAAATAAGGTGGCATCCGGGAAGCGCAGGATAAATAGGAGGGATGATCCATGTCAGTTCAACAGGATAAGCACAATGTTTCTCTGGAATGGATCAAGGGTGAGTTGGACGGATTTGCCGATTTAATTGATAGAACGCTCGTTGCACCTTTTGGGCAGATCAACTTAATTTATATTAAAAGCGTTACAGATTCGCAGACGCTCAGTCGCCATGTGATTACGCCGTTCTATGAGATGGGGGATACTAACGCTTACCTTGATTACATTACGACGTATCCGGGCACGGAAGAGGAGACTACGAAGGAAATAGCGATCGATCTTTTGCTTAGTGGCTACGTTCTTCTTAGCATAAATGATGTGATTTGTTTTTTTGACGCGATGAGTACAGAGAGCAGTGGTGTTAGTGAAACGTCTGCAGAAAGCATTTCACAGGGACCTTCAGATGCACTAACGGAGGATATTGCGGTTAATCTGAACATGATTCGCCGTCGCTATCAATCCACTAATCTCAAAATGGAAACCATGATCATCGGTGATGTCTCCAAAACAAAAGTGGCCATCCTATACGACATCAGTCGTGTTGATCATAATGTATTAGCGGAATTAAGGGAGAAGATGAATACCCTAAAGGTTGATATTTTACAGGCTACGGGAGAACTTGAGAAGTTTATAAGCAGTGATAAATTGAGAATACTCCCTAAGTCTATTATTACTGAAAGACCTGATAGAGTTGTGTTTAATTTGTCTGAAGGAAAAGTAGCGATACTCCTGGATACAACGGGATATGCGATAGTGTTGCCCTCCATATTTAACGATTTTTTTACATCCATGGATGATAAGATCCAATTTCCTATTGTGGGCCGTTTCTTAAAGCTACTCCGAATTATCGGTGTGTGCATGACGTTATGGCTGCCTGCGATCTATGTAACACTTACCTCGTATAACCCAGAGATTATTCGTGTGCAGGTTGCACTACTCATTTCGGGTAGTCGCGCGACCGTGCCTTATCCATCTTTTGTGGAAGTGCTCTTAATGCTTATGATGATGGAATTTCTGACCGAGGCGAGTTTACGGCTGCCCAAAGCGATTGGTCCTACGGCCACGACGGTCGGAGGTCTAATCTTAGGTCAGGCAGCTACGGCGGCAGGGCTTGTAGGTAATATTATGATTATATTGGTCTCTGCCGTTGCGATATCCAATTTTCTGATTCCTCTGAATATGATGAGCTTGTCAATACGCGTGCTGAAGTACATTTTTCTTATAGCTGCCGCTGTTCTAGGAATGGTTGGTGTAGTGGTCTGTGTTGTGGGATTCGCGATGTATTTATGCAATCAGCGTAGCTTTGGACAACCTTATTTCAGATTGTTTTTTCTTGATAACCTTGGTAAGAAGAAGGGCGGGGAACATTGATGGCCAAAAGCCGTTATTTCTACTGTCTTTTTCTGATGAACAGCTTGATCAACATCATTAATTTTGTTCCTAGGGAGCTAATAGACAGACGCTTTGACGGTGCTTTGTTCTCCATACTAATTGCAACGGTCCTTGGCACTTTGTTTGTCTATATATTTACTGTATTGATTGCTAAATTTCCTGGAAAGGGGTTTCCAGAAATATTTACCCCTCTTCTTCCTAAACTGCTAGTCAAACCCCTACTAGTGTTTTTTGCGGGGTTATGGTGTGTGGCTGGTGGGGTTACTTTGCTTTCCTTTGTAGATATTACACTGCGATATGTCAGTCCGAATTCAAGCCCATATACTGTCGTGATCGGCTTTCTGATATTGGTCTGCATCTGCTGTCGCTTTGATTCACTATCACTTTTGTATGGTCTTGAAATCATTCTTTTCGTTACATTACCGTTAATTGTCTATGGCATCGTAAAGGCGCTGACCAATCCGGACTTCAATTGGGATTCTGTTCTGCAGATCACTACATACATCTGGCATAAGCCGGATTTGATGAGTCTTTCGGCAGCTACCTTTTCTTTTAGTGGTTATATTAATCTAGCCATCTTTAATCGGGTGTTTCATGGGTTAAAGCTAAAGCATGTTTGGATTTTAGGGGTGGAAGGACTTCTCGTACTTCTCGTAACCTTTTTGGTCCCTATCGGTTATTTCGGTACTGTTGCGATTGAGAGACATGTATATACGTGGTTCTCGACGGCAGACAGTATCCGGATAGAATCCTTTATTATTGAACGGATGTTGTTTATTTTTTATTTTGCCTACATGACTTTATCTCTGGTGAGCGTAATTGTTCATTGGCATGTAGGGTTAGGGTTATTCAAAAGTGCTATTTCATCTACGAAAAAAAAATCCCAGAAGGCAGAGCAGTGGAAAGAGTGGCTCATCCTGTGCTTGTTTAGCGGACTGGTCCTCTCCTTAATTTGGATGGATCAATATCAGCTCAACGTGTTGGGCATTTGGTTTCTACAGATCCGCTGGTTTGGTGAGATGTTCTTAATCGCTCTGCTGTTTTATTGTTATCGCAAAGTAAGGAGGCAGAGGTTGTGAGAAAAGCACTTAGTGCAATAGGAATTGTATTACTGCTACTCCTTGCCGGCTGTGACTTCAAAGAAATTGATTTACGGATATTCGTCCTTGCGATCGGTGTTGACCCTGGTGAAGAAGAAGGGGCTTTCAAGATCAGTTTGAAACTTGCTATCCCTCAGGGGGATGTTACCAAGATTGATGAGAAGATGCAGATATTAACCGAAGAGTCCCCAAGTATTTCAGAAGCGCTGCGTAGAATGAAATCCAGAGTGGAGAAGGAGCTTGATTATTCCCATTGTAAATCGATTATTTTGGGGGAAGGGATCGCACGCAGAGATATTCAGCATGTTATGGATTGGGCGGTGCGGCGCAGAGATATCCAGCTTATTCTCAATTTTGCGATCGGGCGTCCGGAGGCACTTCAAGTGCTGCAGGTACGACCCGAATCGGAGCGTATCCCATCGAATTCTCTTATTCTAGCTATGAGTGGACAAGGCACGGAGTCTCCATTTATTTCTAGTGTATATTCCTTTCAGCTGATGAGAAATATTTATGAGAAGGGAATTGATCCGATCTTGCCGATTATCGAGGCCAAAGGGAAGAGCGAGTTCTTAATTGATAAAATCGCCCTACTGGATAGCGAGAAAATCAAGATGGTGCTTACACCGAACGAAACCCGGCTATACAATCTGCTGTCGCGCTCCAACTTACGGACCAATTTGCCAGCCCATATTGAGGGGGTCATGTATCAGTATTACACAGAGAGATCATCCTCGGACTACAAGATACTAAATACGAAGAGCGGAAAAGCTACTATTCGATACCATATTAAGATTAAAGGGATCCTCGAAGAGAGTAGCAGCCCGGATTTGGTGACACATAGCAAGTTGAAAAAAATTCAGGCAGCTGGCGAGAAAGAATTGGAAGATGATATCTTAGAATTACTGAAAAAAATTCATACGAGCGGTTTGGATCCTTTTGGGTGGGGGCTGCACTATGGAGCTAGACATTTTAATAATGATACCGAAATGGAAGTGTGGAAGGGGCTCTATGCCGGGCTCGATTTTCAGGTCAAAGCTGATGTTAACATCAAATATTCAGGATTGATTAAGTAACTGAGAAAGTAATGAGTGGATAAAAGTGGGATTGACGTTCTTACCTTCACGATTTATACTTGATCTAAAAACAAGTTAGAGGATGATAGCAATGAAAAGTCTAAATTTGACTTCCCAACGTCAAGCCGTTTACGATATCGTCCTTAATTCACATGACCATCCCACTGCTGCGGAAGTAATGAACCGGCTAGTAGAACAAGGTCATAGCTTAGCATACGGTACTGTATATAACTCTCTTCGTTATCTTTCAGATAAACAAATGATTCGTGAGCTTAAGCTTGGTGAGGCTGCCAGCAGATATGATGCCCGCATGGATGATCATCAGCATATCATTTGCGAGGTTTGCGGTGCGGTTGATGAGGTAATGAACCAAGTTCCACGAGACTGGATGAACACAGTGGCCAAGGATACAGGTTATACCATTGGTCATGCTCATGTGGTATTCGGAGGCGTCTGCCCGAACTGCAAGAATAAGAACGTGAACTAGGATGAAAGAACCGGAGCCTTTTGCTACGGTAATGATAAGAAATAGGCTTATTTGAGTAGATCGCTCTCTTTGAGGCGGTCTTTTTGTTGCGTTTATATGACAATTTTTAAGAATGATGAGAAAAATGAAGAAAGATAGGAGGAAAATCGGTTCCAAAGGAGGATATATAATTATATAGTAAGTCTGGTAAATAAGTCCTTCTTTAAGACTCGAAGAGAGAGAGTGTGATGACATCTATGAACAAAAAAGCGGGTATGAGTATCCGAACCAAATTAATTCTGACATACCTATTAGTTCTACTGTTGCCCAGTATCATTATCGGTTGGCGAACCTATCAATCTGCTAGCCATGAAGTGGAAGATCAACTGGTGAACAATGCTACCGAAAGTGTTGAGGCAGTAGATGCAATCATCAACTCGAATATTCAATCAAAAATAGATGCTATTTCTTATTTTGCTGCTGAGTTCACCGCTGAGGGGACCAACAGTGAGGCAAATGGAGAGACGGTAGCTTCTATGAAGGACAGATTAAAGGAATATGCTGTGCTACATCCTGATGTGCTAGATATTTATGTTAGTACAAGCAGAGGGCGATCGATCCATGCTTCGGAAGCCAAGCTGCCCGAAGGCTATGATCCCAGGCAGGAAAGTGCCTATATTAATTCTCTGAAGCACGGGAAAGGTGTTGTGATTTCTCCGGCCTTTCAAACTGTGAATCAGGAAACGGCGATCGCGATATCAACGGTCCTGAAGAGCGGTGACGGGGTAATAACCCTGAATCTCAATCTATCTGCATTAGGAGAATTGACCGCGACCAAGGTGGGCAAGGAAGGATATATTATTATCCTGGATAACAGCAAGAAATATCTTGTTCATCCAACAGAGGCTATTGGGCTGGAGTCATCCGATGACTTTATAAAAACAATGTTCGAGGAAGATCAAGGTACTTTTGATTATGTCTACAAGGGTACGCACAAAAAGATGACGTTTATGGTAAACGAGCTTACGGGCTGGAGAATTGGAGGCACGATAAGCATAGATGAAGTGACTTCAGTAACGAGTGGAATCCGCAATACAGCGCTGCTTGTAATTGTAGCTTCCGTTCTGCTTGCACTGATCGTAATCTATTTTAATATTCAATCTATCTTGAAGCCTCTGATCCGTTTGCGGAAAGCAACTGCCGTGATAGCCAAAGGGGATCTGTCCGAAGACATGGGGGTTTTCCGCAAAGATGAAATTGGCATGCTAGCCGAGAACTTTCAATTAATGGTGCTCAGCCTGCGTCAGATGATCATAGGTGTGCAGGAGATGACGAGTAATGTCTCCTCTTCAGCCGAAGAGCTGACTGCCAGTGCGGAGCAGAATGCCCAAACGATCGAACAAATGACGATAGCGATTCAGGAGGTAGCGGTAGGGACGGAACGGCAGGTGATCGGTGTACGCAAAGGAATGGAAAGTACAGCGGCGACGACAAGCGAAGTGGATCATATTTCCGTATATATGGAGCAGGTGTCTGCGATGATGGACAAGACTTCACTCTCTGCTTCGGAAGGAAATGATTCCGTCATCAGCGTGGTGGATAAGATCAATGGTATCGATAGAACGGTGGGAGAGCTTGGCAGTGTAATCGACAAGCTGAACGAAAGAACCGGTCAAATTGAGGGCATTGTCGGCGTAATCACAGGGATTGCCCGTCAGACCAATCTGTTAGCTCTCAATGCTTCTATTGAGGCGGCCAGAGCTGGAGAGCATGGCCGTGGATTTGCCGTTGTCGCTGCTGAAGTGCGTAAGCTGGCAGAGGAATCAGAGAGATCAGCGCATTTGATTGCAGAGCAGATTACCGCCATTAATAGTGAGATGACGCTGGTGACTCATACGATGGAGGACACAAAGCAACGCGTAACCGAAGGGATAGAGGCCGTGGATACTTCCGGACGTTCCTTCTCCCGTATCCGTAGAGCGGTCAAGAGTGCCGCAGAGAAGATTGAGGCAATGGGTGGGGCTGTACAGACCTTATTGGTGGAATCAGATCACATGGAGAAGGCTATAGGAGAGATTCGCGGCATCTCTGAAGAAGCGGCTGTGAATACAGAGACCATCGCGACGGCAGCGCAAGAGCAGCTCGCTTCTGTTGAAGAGATGGCGTCTTCGTCTACCGACCTTAGCCGTCTTGCGGAGGAACTGCAAAAGCTTGTGAGTAGCTTTAAAATACACTCTTCCTAGTAATAATATATATTTCATATAGGAAAACGATGCTTTTATCTTCCCTTTTGCAGCCCTTTGCAAGTATACTGATGAACAATAATGTTGGGTTAGGCAACGGAGAGAGGAGAGATAATAGTACATGGCAGAGCAACTGAAAGGGTTCACGGTCGCCTTGGCGGGCCCGCGCAAATCGGAAGAGATGGCCAAGTTGGTGCAAAATATGGGGGGGACGGCGTTATGTCGACCTGCTCAAGGTACTGTTTTTCTTGATGATGAGGCATTGGAGGAAGGATTGAATTCATGGATCAGCGATCCGCCTTATTTGGTGATCCTTACCACAGGCATGGGACTGGATGCTCTCTTCCAAACGGCTGAACGCCTTAATATCGCTGAGCGTTTCTTAGAGGTCCTTTCTGGTTCTATTATTGCTGCACGGGGTTATAAGACAGTGAATGCTTTGAAAAAAAGAGGACTTACGCCGGAGGTTCGTGACGACGACGGAAGTACGATCGGATTGATTCGTGGGCTTCAATCTTTGGATTTGAAGGGCAAGGAGGTCGTACTGCAGCTGCACGGCGACCCAGCTCCTCGTATGCTCGCATGGCTGCAGGAGGCTGGGGCGAATACCCGCCAAGTGCTGCCGTATCGTCATACTCTACCAGAACCGGGTGAGCTTGAAAGATTGCTTACAGAAATCATAGAAGGTAAGATTGATGCCGTGGCTTTTACAAGTGCGCCACAATTTCGTTTCCTCTCTCAATTTGCTCGGGAACAGGGCAAGCTGGAGGAGATGCTGAGGTCTTTCGAGGATAAAGTGCTTGCTGTTTCTGTAGGGCGTATTACCTCTGAGGCTCTAAAAGAAGAGGGCCTACAACGTATCATCATGCCTGAGCATGAACGGATGGGAAGCATGATTGTAGAGTTGGGCAAATATGTGGCGGCGAATCGCTAGACCACAGTGTGCGGAAGCTTTACAAGATTTACGTTACTATTCAGAAGCATTCCCGCCGGATTCAATGGGTGGGGATGCTTTTTTACCCGGAAGAGGATGCCTTAAGAGTAGTAAACCTGCCATCTGCATGGACATTCGCAGCAGTTTTCCTTAGAATATAGGCAACATGTGATGAATAATAACAATGAATAAGGAGGAGGATCCCCATGGACAAAAGAAAATGTCTGTTACTTGGTGATTATACCCATCCCCGTTTCCATCCACTTCAAGGAGTGGACCAACAAATTAGCGAGATCTTAAATGATTTATTAACCGTTCAGTGTTCAGAAAATAAAAAAATGATGCGCATTGAGCATTTAGGAAGTTATGACTTATGCATTGCCTACAACGAATTATGGAATGAAACTGTATCTCCTCAGCAAACCGCTGGCCTACTCAGCTATGTGAGCGGTGGTGGAGGACTGATTGTTCTTCATACAGGTGCTTCATTGACGAAGCGTAACGAACTAGCTCAGCTGATCGGTGGACGCTTTAATGGTCACACCGCTTACGAGCCAATGAATTTTAAGGTGCTAGAGCATGACATTACTGAGGGCGTTGAAGACTTCCAGCTGGATGAGGAGCCTTATCATTTCGAATTTGATCCGTTCACAGATCGGACTATTCTTCTTCAGTATGAATCGGAGGGTCAATGGCTTCCAGCTGCATGGTGCCACAGCTATGGTTTAGGACGAGTAGTGTTCCTTATGCCTGGGCATCATGAGCCATCCTTCCGCCATCCAGCACTACGTAAACTGATCTTGCAGGCAGCTACTTGGGCTGCACGTATTCCGGTAAGTAACTAAGGATAGAGCGTTTTTTTGAAATACGCACACAGTGAGGTATACTTTAATTATCAACTCCGTTTGTAACGAAACGGAATCTTTGGGAGGAAGTACTATGAGTGATTTGTTTAAAAAAGCGATCTCTTTAGGAGTGGGCCTCACCATTGTTAGTAAGGAAAAAGTAGAAAAGGTCGTTGAGGAACTAGTGAAGCGTGGGGAGCTTGCTCCTTCGGAGTCTAAGGCCCTAGTTGACCGTCTGATTGAACGCGGTGAGGAAGAGCGAGGTATGCTCAAGTCTGTTGTACAAGAACAAGTACAACGCGTGTTGAAGGAAATGAAGGTTCCTGTACAAAGTGATATTGACGAGCTGGAAGGCCGAATTGCTGTGTTGGAGCGTCGATTGGCCGAGCTGGAGGGCATTTCCCATCTAGAAGGAACATCGGCGGAAACGCATACGGACTAAATGGCAGTACGTATCAGACATGCCGGACGATACCGGTCCATTGCCATGGCGCTTATGCACCATGGTTTTGGCTATATGGTGGAGGAGCTGGGGCTCTATCATTTATTATCCCTTCCACGCCGTCTTGTAACGCAAGAAGCTCATACAAGCCTTACGCTCGGGGAGCGGATTCGGCTCGTATTGGAGGATTTGGGCCCAACCTTTATAAAGCTTGGACAACTCGCCAGTACACGTTCGGATCTGCTGCCTGATTCTATTATTCAAGAATTGGTAAAACTACAGGATAATGTGCCCCCGTTCCCTGTGGAGCGCGTGCGCACGATTGTGGAGCATGAACTCGATCAACGGATGGATGAAATCTTTAATTCCTTTGAGGATACTCCTCTTGCGGCTGCGTCGATCGGTCAAGTGCATAGAGCTGTTCTTCACAGTGGGCAGGTCGTGGCTGTTAAAGTTCAGCGCCCTGGCATACTGCGAACGATGAGTAGGGATTTGGAAATTCTCAAAGATCTGAGCGCCCTTGCTGAGAAGCAGCTAGGCTGGGCGAGGCAATATCAGTTGTCCCGTATGGTAGAGGAATTCTCGAAATCTCTGCTTGGCGAGCTGGATTACGGCCAAGAAGGACGCAATGCAGAGAAAATAGCTCAACAGATGGATTATGACGGAGTATACATCCCGGATATTTATTGGGACTATACGTCAGCACGAGTGCTGACGATGGAATATGTGGTAGGGATTACACTAAGTCGTCGCGATGAACTACTGAGTAGCGGCGTTAAGCTTAAGGTTATTGCTCAGCAGCTCGTGGAAATGATGCTAAGACAAATTTTCATTCATGGCTTTTTTCATGCAGATCCGCATCCAGGGAATGTTATGAGAATGGCTGATGGGAAGCTGGCTTTGATTGATTTTGGCATGATGGGGCGGCTGAACGAAGAGATGAAAGAGCAGCTGTCTGCGCTTGTCATCGCACTAATGCGCAAGAATACGGATGCGATGGTCCGGGCAATTTTGCGACTCGGAGTCATCCCTGAGGATGCTGATCGAGCGGCATTGCATAATGATATGGATCGACTTCGCGAAGAGTATTATGATGTTCCGTTTAGTAAGATGAGCATAGGTAAAGCGCTAAATGATCTGTTTGGCATTGCTCGCAAGCATCGATTAGTCCTTCCCCCGGATCTAACGATGCTTGGTAAGACGATGCTGACGCTTGAGGGTGTCATTAGCAACTTGGACCCAACGATTAGCATTTTAGAGATGGCAGAGCCTTTTGGACGGGAACTTGTGAAGCAACGATTTAGTGGTCCCCGATTGCAGCGCAAGTTCCTTGGAGGCGTAGCCGATTTAACGGAGAGTCTTCTAGAGCTTCCTGGGCAGGCAAGGCAGCTATCCGCACTAATTAGTAAGGGAAAGCTAAAGGTAGAGATTGCGGCACCTGAGCTGGAGCATTTGGAGCGAAAGCTGGATCGGGTTGGGAACCGCTTAGCGTTTAGTATTGTGATGCTTGCGTTCAGTATCATCATGGTTGGACTCATTATTGGAACTGCGATGCGCGGTCAGCCTTCAGTGTTATGGAATTTCCCTACAGTGGAGATTGGCGGCGTAGTAGCGCTTCTGATGTTCTTATGGTTGATCTTTGCGATTTTTAAATCGGGAAGGTTCTAACCTACAACTACAGGATAGAATAATTATTATTCTGCAGTTTCACACAAATGCCGTTCTATCAAGTACAATATAAAAGATAACTTTCTAAGCTTAACTTTACTTCTATTGTATAAAGTGGAATGGAACGCAAATGGAGTGCCGTCTAAACGTCCGGTGGATCGCTGCTGCCCAGAAACCGAACTTTGACCGCACTCTTTTAACGGGTCAAGGGATACATGGGACGGAAGAATGCCGGTGACGGGGTTCTTCCGCTTTTGTTTGAATATAGCTGAATCGGAAGCATACGCCCCAAAAGGACAGTCAAGTAGGGGCTGCCTGAATAGGGCTTTGGAAGACGGAAGTTAAGTAAGAGATGTAATCAAATTTAACTGAGAAAATAGTGAGGTGGAGAATTTGCCGGGATTTAAAGAATTAGGTGTTTCAGAATTACTGTGTACATTGCTTCAAGGTCAAGGCATCGTTAAGCCTACACCAGTGCAACAGGAAGCAATACCGCCATTGGTGCAGGGTCTGGATGTAATTGCAAGAGCGAAGACAGGTACAGGGAAGACATTAGCTTTCTTGCTGCCAATTATGGACAAGATCCACACGGAGCGAGCTTATCCGCAGGCGCTAATTATGGCCCCAACACGTGAGTTGGCTTTGCAGATTACAGAAGAGGCACGTAAGCTGGCGCGTCATACGGATATTAAAATCTTGGCTGTTTATGGTGGTCAGGATGTTGAGAAGCAGCTGCGTAAGCTCGAAGGTGGCAGACATCTTATTATCGGTACACCGGGCAGACTGCTAGATCATATGCGCCGGGAGACGCTCGATCTTAGTGGCGTTAAGATGCTCGTTCTGGACGAAGCGGATCAAATGCTGCATATGGGATTCTTGGAGGATGTAGAGACCATTATTACGGCTGTTCCTTATCGCCGTCAAACGATGTTGTTCTCTGCGACGATGCCAGATCCGATTAAACGTCTCGCAGCTAATTACATGAAAGAGCCTCTGGATATCATTATTAAGAGTGGTTCTCCGATTCCGCTGGATAATATCAAACAGCAAGTCGTGGAAGTCTCGGATCGTAATAAAGAAGAGGCACTCAAAACATTGATTGAACGGGATCGTCCTTACTTGGCTATTATTTTCTGCCGGACCAAACGTCGGGTGTCCAAGCTGAACGAAGCACTCCAAGCAGCAGGTTATGATTGTGATGAGCTGCACGGTGATTTGTCTCAAGGTAAACGCGAAGGTGTAATGAAGAGATTCCGTGATGCGAAGCTGCAGCTTCTTGTAGCCACAGATGTAGCGGCTCGGGGGCTGGATGTCGAAGGTATCACTCATATCTTTAACTACGATATGCCACTTGATGTGGATAGCTATATTCACCGGATCGGCCGGACAGGCCGTGCCGGAGGCAAAGGGCTAGCAATTACGTTCACTTCTCCACGTGAGCAAGATGGACTAGACCTGATCGAGCATGGCATTTCGCAGCGTCTGGATCGCCGCCGTTACGACAAGGATGAATTCGGCGTTGGCGAATTCGTTGCAGTACAAGGCGGCGGACGCCACGGCGGTCGTCAAAGCGGCGGCGCTGAGGCAGCGCGCACGGGCCGCGGACCGAAGACCGGCGGCTCTGGCCGCGGCGGTGCTCCGCGCGGCGAAGGCGGAGCGCGGCAAGGTGGCCGCGGCCGCGGTAAGGAAGCAGGCGGCTGGGGCGCGCCTGCAGAAGGTCGCCGTGGTGGTCGTTCTGATGCGGCGGCTGGCAAGCGCGGCGGCAGCGGCTTTGATGCTGCCGCACCTAAGGGCGGCGGCAAGGCTGCCGGCGTAGTACGAGTAGGCGGCGGCTATGGCGCCTTCGCCTCCAGAGGCGATGCGCCAGCTAGCGGCAACGCAGCAGCGCCTAGCAGCACCGGTTCGCGCGGTGCGAACCGGAAGGGCGGCCCAAGCACTGGCTACAGCGAGAACGTAGCCAGAGGTGCAGACGGCGGCGCTTACGTTGGCGGCACACCACGAGGCGGCTTAGGCAGCGGCTACGGTACGGGTCCGTCTAGAGGCGGCGGCAAAGGTGGTAAAGGTAGCAAAGGCGGCTATAGCGGTGCCAAGGGTGGCGCTGGTAAAGGCGGCCGCAACAGCGGAAATACGGGTTCCTCACGGGGTGGACGTGGTAGCTCCGGCGGCTTTAAAAGCGGCGGCAGAGGCACATCCAGATAATGTGAGTGGAATTTCATAACTAAAACTTGTTACCATAGAAGTTAGCGGACAAGCTAACTCCCTATGGTAACTTTATTTTGTAGGCACAATTATTCGAGCGATATTTGTCTAAAAAAGGATCTTAGTGTAACATTTTTGAAGGAAAGCTTGTCTAATAGATAAATAGAGTGTTTCGACTTCGAGGAGGAAGATCTTGCAGATGTCTAAAAAATTAAAAATAATAATCTTGTTAATTGTCGTTATTGCTGTTGGGTGGGGGATTGGGAAGTATACGACGCCTTCTCCTTCTGCTTCAGATAGTAGCGGTTCCAATATAAATGCGCAGGATGATCTTCAAGCTGAGCCTGGTGAAGATGGAAATAGCACCGAAGAGGGCATAACAGACCCAGTGGTAGCTAACCCATCTAATACAACGGATCCCTCTGATCCGTCCGAACCGGATAGTAACGGTAAGGGAAATAGCACTGATGATTCTTTTAAAGAGCCTGACAGCATAGCTGTGATGGTGAATAAGGAGTATGGACTGCCGGAGAACTATAAGCCAACGGATCTAGTCTACCCGGACGTGCGTTTTACATTTAAAGAGAAAATCGAGAAGCGTATGATGCGTAAGGAAGCTGCCGAAGCGTTAGAGAAACTGTTCGCAGGCGCAGAGGAAGACGGGATTTACTTGGCTGGCGTTTCGGCCTACCGTTCTAAGGAAACCCAAACAAGGCTGTTCAATCGTTATGTTGAGAAAGACGGAGAAGAACTGGCTCGTACTTACAGTGCCGTGCCTGGCTATAGCGAGCATCAGACAGGGCTTGCTATCGATGTCTCAGGAAGTGACGGGAAATGTGCTGCGGAGAGCTGTTTTGGTGGAACGAAGGAAGCGGAGTGGCTAGCGCAGCATGCAACCGAATATGGTTATATCATCCGCTTTCCAGAAGGAAAGCAGGACATTACAGGATATAAGTACGAGCCTTGGCATATCCGTTATGTGGGCAAGGATATAGCTACTTATATTGCGGATAAAGGGATTACGCTGGAAGAATATTATGATGTCGTACCCGTATCCAAATAACAAAGTGATAGAGAGCAGTCCTAAGAAATACATAGGACTGCTTTTTTTATCTTAGTGTTTACAGAAAGTGTCGATAAGTTGCATTCTGTTACAATTCGGGTAAGATACGTAGTGTAGTCTAAGTACATGGAAGGAAGGGGAATTAGGATGTCGATCTACAATTTTTCCGGCGTTACGCCTTCGGGTAAAGAAGTGTCATTTACAGAGTATGAAGGTAAGGTAGTGCTGATTGCCAATACGGCTAGTAAATGCGGACTTACACCGCAGTATGGGGATCTCCAGAAGCTATACGAGCAGTATAGGGATCAGGGACTTGTAGTATTAGGATTCCCCTGCAACCAATTTGCGGGTCAGGAGCCGGGTACAAGTGAAGAGGCAGAAGAATTCTGTCAGATTAATTATGGCGTTACATTTCCTGTGTTTGCCAAAGTGGATGTGAATGGACCGGATGCCAGCCCTCTTTTCAATTATTTAAAAGAGCAGCAGCCGGGTACTGGCGATAGCAGTGATATCAGCTGGAATTTCACGAAGTTTCTTATTGATCGTGGCGGTAATGTAGTAGCTCGTGTGGAGCCAAAGGAATCGCCAGAAACGATGACAGAACAGATTGAGTCCTTACTGTAGATCATTTAGGGACTGATGAATTGTTATTTTACAAGTATCCTTTCGACCTCGGTCTTTGGCCGGGCCTCGACGGGATCTTCTTTTTTTACATAGGAATATAGAATAGGCGCCTTAAATTTTGTTGTGATAAATTATACTTGACGCTTTACAGAGACCATGTATTCTTTGAAGAGAATGTAATGCCCATGCAAAATATGCATAAAGCGTGGAATACAGCAGGATAATAACGGCAGGAGGGTTCAATACAAGCATGAAGTTAATTACAGAGGTAGCAGCACAAGCGGGAATTGGCGAAGAGCATCTGGAACTATACGGCAAATATAAAAGTAAACTTTCACCGTCCTTATGGGAAGACATGAAGAACAAACCAGATGGCAAGCTGGTATTGGTCACTGCGGTGAATCCAACCCCTGCTGGCGAAGGGAAGACCTTAACAACCATTGGGCTGGCACAGGCATTGAACGCAGCAGGAGTAAAGACCGTGGCTGCCTTGCGCGAGCCATCCCTCGGACCATGCTTAGGCATGAAAGGCGGTGCCACGGGCGGCGGCAAGTCACAGATCATTCCGGCAGATGAGATTAATTTGCACTTTACGGGTGATATTCATGCGGTGACTTCTGCACATAATTTATTGTCTGCGATGATTGACAATCATATCTTCCAAGGTAATGAGCTGGGTCTTGATCCGCAGCGTATCGTTTGGAAACGCGTGATGGATATGAATGATCGCAGTCTGCGGAATATTGTGACAGGGCTCGGAGATGGAAATGGAGCCGTGCGGGAAAGTGGATTTCAGATTACAACAGCTTCTGAGATTATGGCTGTATTATGCCTATGCGATAATCTGAGTGATCTCAAAAAGCGTCTGAACCGTATTTTGATTGGGTATGATCAAGAGGGACAGCCTGTAACGGCCGAGCAAATAGGGGCAGTTGAAGCGATGACAGCGCTGCTGAAGGAAGCAGTTAAGCCTAATCTGGTGCAGACCTTGGAGGGCACTCCTGTTATTGTACACGGTGGTCCATTTGCGAATATCGCCCATGGCTGCAGTAGTGTTATTGGTACTCGTTATGCACTCAAGCTGGGAGATGTTGTGGTTACGGAAGCAGGCTTCGGAGCGGATCTTGGTGCAGAGAAATTCATGGATATCAAATGCCGGCAAGCGGGTCTAACCCCTTCAGCGGCAGTGCTTGTCGTGACGGTGAAATCCTTGAAATATAACGGTGGTGTACCTAAGAATGAGCTCCAAACGGAGAACCGGACGGCGCTGCGCTCTGGATTGTCTAATTTGGAGCGTCATATAGAGAATCTCGGCAAATTTGGGGTGCCTGTTCTTGTTGCCATTAATCATTTTGAAGGCGATAGCCCAGAAGAGATTAATGACGTTGTGGAGGCTTGTCGCCGATTGAACGTTCCTGCGGCAATATCCAAGGTATGGGCAGAAGGTAGTGCGGGCGGACAAGAGTTGGCTTCGGAATTAAAGAAACTTCTGGATCATAGCGACACTGAACGTTTTGCTCCTTTGTATGAGAATGAACTCGACATCTCTTCCAAAATCACCAAGATTGTTCGCGAAATTTACCGTGGTGCGGAGGTTAACTTTTCCCCTGCGGCCAAACGCAGCCTAGCGGTGATTGAGCGTCTTGGGTTAAATAATCTTCAAGTATGTATGGCGAAGACCCCTTATTCCTTCTCAGATCAGCCTAGATTGCTTGGCGCTCCAGAAGGTTTCACGGTAGGTATCCGTGATATTACCCTTTCGCTTGGTGCAGGGTTTGCTGTAGTGATTACGGGCAATATCGTTACGATGCCAGGTCTACCGGCTAAGCCAGCTGCTGAGGCACTATGGATGGATGAAGATGGCGTGATTCACGGTTTGGTGTAGATTCAGTTTATGATCAGGCTTTTCCCTGTTGGTTTAGGGGAAAGCCTTTTTTTGCGCGTTATAAGAAAGTATATCCTGAGGGGGCAGAACATAATGTCCTACGCCCATGGCAAAGCTAACGAGGTCGCAATCGGCAGCAGTGACGGAAAATGCTTAAAATTGTGAACAATCTGAGAATATAGGCGAAAAGACTTGTAATGTGATAAATATCACAATATAATCAGTTTATAAAGTGAAATAAATCACAATTAACTCATCGGTGATCAGATATCTAATTTGGTCAGTCAAGCAATTCGAATATATAACCAGGTTGTCCATTTGAAGGAGGAAGAAAATAATGAAAGTAGCTGTCATTGGATGTACCCATGCCGGAACTGCCGCAATTTTAAATACTGCCAAGCTTCACCCGGAAGCCGAGATTACGGTTTATGAGCGTAATGATAATATTTCTTTCTTATCTTGTGGAATTGCTTTATACGTAGGTGGAGTGGTCAAGGACCCGCACGGGCTGTTCTATTCTTCCCCTGAGAAGCTTGCTGAGCTTGGTGTAAAGACCAACATGCGTCATGAAGTGACCGTTGTGGATACGAAGTCCAAAACATTGCGTGTTCGCAATTTGGTAACCGGACAGGAGTTTGACGATACCTACGATAAGCTGATTATGACTACGGGATCATGGCCGATTGTACCGAAGCTCGAAGGGATTGAGCTGGAAGGCGTCTTGCTTTGCAAGAACTATGATCATTCCAATACCATTATAGAAAAAGCTAAACAAGCGAATAAAATCACAGTCGTAGGCGCTGGATATATCGGCGTTGAGTTGGTGGAAGCCTTCCAAATGAACGGAAAGCAAGTTACGCTGATTGATGGTGAAGATCGTATTTTGAATAAATATTTGGACCCAGAGTTTACTGCGCCGATCGAACAATCCTTTAAGGATCATGGTATTAAATTAGCGCTGAATGAGAAGGTAAGTTCTTTTGCTGGTGAAGGTGGTAAAGTTACCAAAGTTATCACAAGCGAAGGGGAGCATGAGGCGGATCTTGTAATTCTCTGCATCGGCTTCCGTCCGAATACTGAGCTGTTAAAAGGTCAAGTGGATATGCTGCCAAATGGCGCAATTCTGGTCAATGATTATATGCAGACTAGTTGCCCAGATGTGTATGCCGCTGGTGACAGCTGCGCGATTCATTACAACCCTACAGGTAAGCACGCTTATATTCCACTGGCAACCAATGCCGTACGGATGGGCACTTTGGTCGCACGTAACTTAGTGAAAGAGACGATTCCTTATATGGGTACTCAAGGGACTTCGGGCATTAAGATTTATGAAGATAATATCGCTGCTACCGGTCTTACTGAAGAAGGGGCTAAGGCTGAAGGAATGGACGTAGAAACTACCATGATTATTGACAACTACCGTCCAGAATTTATGCCAACCTTCGAGCAGGTGCAATTAAAAGTGGTATTTGATCGCGCCACACGCCGCATTCTCGGAGCGCAAATCTTGTCCAAAACGGATTTGACGCAATCGATCAACACAGTATCTGTATGTATTCAAAATAAAATGACAATCGATCAGCTTGCCTTTATCGATTTCTTCTTCCAACCTCATTACAACAAGCCTTGGAACTTCCTGAATACAGTAGGACTCGAATCGCTACCGGCATCAGTACCAAGCAAAGAGGCAGTAACCGTATAATTTAATTGCCTGTGAACAATAAAGTTGGGTAAACCGGAGCCATATATGGCTCCGGTTTTTTGTGATTGAAGCTGGTACTATTTACCTTTAAAATAATATGGAGCCTGTTCTTACAAATGTAATTATGGATGCGCTTCGTTAAATTTGACATGTCAGTGAAAAGTTTCACTTAGTTTTTCATTAAGTGATAATTATCACGTTAATGTGTTTTATGACACGCTACAATGGTCGTAAAGGAACAAATTTTAAGTAAATAGATGAAGGGGATAGGAATCATGGCTTATAATAAACCGCAGCAGATTGCCGCAGTCACGGTCGAGAACGGCATAAAAAAGGCGCACAATCCTTTAAGCACCGTACTAATTCTGGGCTTTCTGGGAGGAGCGTTTATCGCGCTCGGATTTTTACTGGATATTCGCGTCATTGCTGGCGCACCACATGAATGGGGATCCATCGCTAACTTTATTGGGGCAGCTGTCTTCCCTGTCGGATTGATTCTAGTACTGCTTGCAGGGGGAGAACTGCTGACAGGCAATATGATGGCTGTGCCACTTGCTTTTATGGCGAAAAAGATATCCTTCTGGGAAGTGATTAAGAATCTCGTATTGATTACCCTGAGCAATCTAGCGGGAGCTTTGTTTGTAGCTTACTTTTTCGGTCACGTGGTTGGTTTAACCTCTGACGGTGTGTATTTGGAAAAGTTAGTGGAGATGGCAGGACATAAGCTTGAGGCAGACTTCTTGCCGGCATTTGTTTCCGGTATCGGTTGTAACTGGCTTGTAGCTTTGGCGGTATGGCTCTCCTATGGAGCAGATAACTTCAGTGGCAAAATCCTCGGTATCTGGTTCCCAACAATGGCTTTTGTAGCTATCGGCTTCCAGCACGTTGTAGCCAACATGTTCTTAATTCCGGCAGCTATTTTTGAAGGTTATTTTTCATGGGGAGAGTACTTCAACAATTTTGTTCCGGTATGGCTAGGAAACTTGACGGGCGGTGCGATCTTTGTTGCGGCAGCTTATTGGATGGCTTACCTGCGCAAAGAGCCTGCATCTATTCAGTCCGTGGACAGCATGTCCGGCAGCGGTGTAAAAAAACACGCCTAAACCTATCTTATAAAGCACTCCTTAGAATAGTTGAGGGGTGCTTTTTGCTGTATAGACAAATAAAATCCGCCGTGATGTATCCGAGCTCGGGGGAACGAATTCGGATGCACAGCGAATTTTAAAAGGGGGAGTGTTTCTAGGCTCTATTACCCCGACTTTATAATAACGAAACACTTCATTATTGTTTAGTCTACTTTACGGACGACAGCGGCAACTATAAAATATAAATAGATAGTAGAAATAGGGAGGACTGCGGACGTGAAAGGTGCTACTTTTTTCTCAGCTAAGGCAGAAGTTAGTCCTAAATAAGAGGTGAAGTATACTCAGACTTTATCACGATAGCACGTCAATGCGTCTGCTTGCCCTGAACCCTGTTTTGGGATAATACTGGATGGAATAATGACACATATATTACAGGGGATGTACACTACTTATGAAGTTTTTACAGAATTATCCTAAAGAAGTTAAGATATTTTTAATTGCTAGTCTTATTAATGCAACGGGTAGTGCACTGATGTGGCCATTGGTTACAATGTATGTTTTTGATGAGCTTGGACGCAGCATGTCGGATGCTGGATTAGTGATTCTTATTCAATCAGTTGGAGGAATTGTGGGTCAACTACTCGGGGGCTCACTCTATCATAAGGTAGGCGTTAACCGGCTGATTGTTGGAGCGCTGGGCATGAATGCACTTGCTCTGTTCACTTTGCCGGCAGCAAGTAACAACTGGACGTTATTTATGGTCGCGATGGGACTGGTAGGGCTCTTTAATTCACTGTCCTTACCTGCGATTCAGGCATTTATCGGCTTTCGTTTTACGAAGCAGCGCGGAGAGTTGTTTAATGTTATTTATGTCGCTAATAATATTGGTGTAGCACTGGGTACGGCGTTAAGTGGTTTTTTGGCCGATATTTCTTATATGCTCAGCTTTGTGATGAACGGCGTAACTTCAGCGGTATTTGCGGTATTCTTTTTTGTATATCTCAAGAAAGTCGGAGGAGATTCTCCACAGGAGGTCGCAGAACACCAGAAGGCTGGTCCTGACAAACAATCTACCTGGAAGCTAATGGGGCATACACGAATTTATCTTTATATGGGTATTGCCTCGATGTTCCTACTATTAGGGAACTCTATCTGGAATACAGGGGTATCTCCGTTCATTATTTCTGAGGGCTGGCCTAAGAAGACTTATGGTTTTCTCTGGACGCTTAACGGAATTCTCATTTTTGCAGCTCAGCCGCTCGTAACAGTAATTAAACGCTGGTTCGCATCTACCTCAACGGCGCAAATGACAGTAAGTGCTCTATTTTATTTGGGTGGGTATGCTGTTCTTTTATGGATGCCGACTTATTCAGGTCTAGTGCTTGGGATGGTACTCGCTACGCTTGGGGAAATGCTGATATCTCCGGCCATGCCTTCCTTTATTTCGGATCATGCAGGTCGCAGTGCTCCTTTCTATTTAGGGCTAAGTGGAGGCATGGGGGCAGTCGGCAGGGTAATTGGACCATACTTAATGGGTAGGTTATACGATAGTGGAGGTTTAGCGCCTACCGCATGGTTGGCATGTGCGATGGCACTGCTGTCCGTAGGATTCTTTATCGTTCATGCGTATATCAACCGCCGAGGAAATTCATTGGAGCGGTCAATAGGATAGTTGAGAGTTGAGCATAGTGGATTCAAATGATCTACTGTGAATTCTATAGAGGTGCAAGGCAAGGGGTGTACATCTTTATGAAACTTAGCAACAGGGATAGGTTTATAATAAGGTTCTCAGAGATTAAAGACGTGCGGGAACTGATTCATCTGGATCATATGATCTGGACGGAGAACACTAGCCCGGGGCCATTAATGTGGCGTTCCCAAGAGGATTATCTACTGAATGCTCCCCCGGGTTCGCAGCTAGTAGCACTAAAGGATGACAAGCTATGCGGATATGTTGGGTTTGGCTGCCCTAGTCGAATGGAGAGTAACAGGCATGTGTGCGAGGTCAATATTGCTGTTCATCCGGATTATCAACGTTTAGGTATTGGCCGGCAGCTCATAGAGGCTATTAAGGAACACGCCGCAGATAACGCCATTCGTAAGCTGCGTCTACGCGTATTATCCTGTAATGAATCAGCGCTTTCTTTTTATCGTAAATGCGGGTTTGTGGAAGAGGGACGTCTGCGGGAGGAGTTTTATCTTGGCGGTCGATATGTGGATGAAATCTTTATGTGCTGCATGCTGACAGGAGGAGAAGGATATGGAGATCATCTCGCTTAATGTGGGGCGGCCGGTAACAGTGGATTATCGGGGGAAACCTTTGGAGACTGGGATTTATAAAATGCCTGTAGAAGGATCAGTTCAGCTACATATGAGCGGATTTGATGGAGACGGGCAAGCAGATCTGAAACATCACGGGGGCCCTGACAAGGCAGTTTGTGCCTACCCCATCGAGCATTATCCCTACTGGGAGCAGCAGCTTGGGAAGAAACTGGAATACTCTGCCTTCGGAGAAAATATAACAACTGCCGGCTTATTAGAGACAGATGTTTGCATTGGCGATGTGTACGAAATAGGTACCACTGTGCTGCAGGTCAGCCAGCCACGTTATCCTTGCTTCAAAATCTCACAAAAGCATGGCCCGGCAGATCTCCCGGCCCAAGTGCTGGATACTAGATATAGCGGATTTTACTTGCGTGTGCTTCGTGAAGGAAAGATCTCAACCGGAGATGCGATTGTCAAAAAAGAAAGTGGAGCTGGCGGTGCGTCCGTGGCGCATGTACTACATTTAATGCAAGTGGGGCTGCAAGAGGAAGCTGCACTGGCAGCTCTTGCGGAGCTAGGAACTCTCTCCGCCGTAGTGCGGAACAAGTTTCGAAAACAGCTGGGTCTGCCGGAGAGTTAAACACTATCTACAAACCAAAATAAGCCTGGAGGCGTGTGCCTTCCAGGCTTATTTCTATTTATGAGCTTATATGTGTTGCTTGCTTAGCCTAACTTAGCCGAGCAGCTGCCATTCACTACGTAATAAACCGTATACGGCATGGTTGACGTAGCCGTCAGGCAGTTTCTCTGACTGTCTAATCACACCCTCAAGGACAAAACCAAGCCGTTCCGGGATCGCCCGGCTGGAAACATTTCCGGTCGCGCAGCGAATTTCTACACGCTGCAGCTCCATTTCCAGTAGTGCATAGTCTACTAGCACCCGACAGGCACTGGTCATATACCCTTTACCTTCATATCCTTCACCCAGCCAGTAGCCGATCCCAACAGATCGGTTATGCCAGTCAATTTGGTGATACCCAATAACACCGGCGAGCTCACCGCGAACCCATAGTCCAGCGGTAAAAGCACCATTGTCAGTGCTTTGTTTAACCGCATTTTTGATGAAATTTAGAGTGTGGTCCTGTTCCGTAACGGCATCCACCCAAGGGAGCCATTGTCGTAGTCGTTCCCGTGAGTGCTCTACTAACGCGAACATGTGCCGAGCGTGCTCTGGCATTAGCGGCTTTAACATCAGCTCTTCATCGATGACATAATTAAACAAGCGGTTGCCTCCTTTTTGGCACAAGGCCTTATGTATGATTATGGATTATTTCTTATGATTATCATGCTACTCTATCGCCCTGACAGAAGTCAAAAGGTCTAAAGACACTAAAAAATGATCCGTGCCTTGTGCCCCCTTTTATTGAACAATCTACGCTTAACGGGTATATTAGTAGGAAACATGTTTATACAAGAAGTAGTGTAACACTACAGAATGAAAGGTTGATAGCTGTGGAGAACCGTAGCACCCCCTCCAATTTTATTAAGAATGTTATTACCGAAGACCTCCGTACCGGTAAAGTAAAGGAAGTTATCACACGCTTTCCGCCGGAGCCGAACGGTTATTTACATATCGGACATGCCAAGGCGATCTGGATTAACTTTACACTGGCGGACGAGTTCGGTGGCAAGACTAACCTAAGATTTGACGACACGAATCCGGCTAAAGAGGATACGGAATATGTAAACTCGATTCAGGAAGATGTAAAGTGGCTCGGTTATGAATGGGAAGAGCTGCGTTTTGCATCTGATTATTTTGAGGAAATGTACAAACGTGCCGAATTATTAATTACAAAGGGCAAAGCCTATGTCGATGACCTCAGTGCGGATGAAATTCGTCAATTGCGTGGAACGCTGACGGAACCAGGAAAGAACAGTCCGCATCGTGATCGTAGTATCGAAGAGAATTTGGATCTGTTCCGGCGTATGCGTGCAGGCGAATTCAAGGACGGTGAGAAGGTTCTTCGCGCCAAGATTGACATGGCGTCACCGAACATTAACCTCCGTGATCCTGTAATTTATCGGATTACACATGCACATCACCATAATACAGGCGATAAATGGTGTATCTACCCGATGTATACCTTCGCTCATCCGTTAGAAGATGCTATTGAGGGGATTACTCACTCCCTTTGCTCGCTCGAATTTGAAGATCAACGTCCATTCTACGATTGGGTTGTAGCTGAATGTGAGATGCCAGCTGTCCCTCATCAATATGAATTTGGTCGTCTGAATCTGGCTCAAACGATGACTAGTAAGCGTAAGCTGAAGCTGCTTGTAGACGAAGGACATGTGGATGGTTGGGATGATCCACGGATGCCTACGATTTCTGGTCTACGCCGTAGAGGATATACGCCGGAAGCGATTCGTAAATTCGTGTATGAAGCGGGTATCTCTAAGAGTCAGGGTCTGGTGGACCTGCAAATGCTGGAGCACTTTATCCGTGAGGATCTTAAGCTAACTGTACCGCGTACTATGGCTGTGTTACGACCGCTTAAGGTTGTTATCACCAATTATCCTGAAGGTCAAACAGAATGGCTTGAAGCGGAGAATAATACAGAGAATGAGGAAATGGGCGTACGTCAAATTCCGTTCTCGCGTGAAATTTATGTTGAGCGTGATGACTTTATGGAGAATCCGCCGAACAAATATTTCCGGTTGTTCCCTGGTAATGAAGTACGTCTGAAGCATGCTTATTTCATCAAATGTAATGAGGTTATTAAGGATGAGAATGGCGAGGTAGTGGAGCTGCATTGTACGTATGATCCAGAAACGAAGAGTGGAAGTGGATTTACAGGCCGCAAGGTAAAAGGTACGTTGCACTGGGTTGAAGCTAGCCAAGCGGTTCCTGCGGAATTCCGTCTATACGAGCCTCTGATTTCTGCTGAAGATGCGGATGAGGCTGTGGAGGTTGAAGGTTTGGATTCCTCGGTAGAGAAATCGGAGCCTAGCTTCTTAGATCAGCTTAATCCTAAGTCTATAGAAATTCTGCAAGGGTTTGTTGAACCTGCGCTTAAGGATAGCGTGGCTCAGGATAAATTCCAGTTCTTCCGTCATGGCTATTTTAATGTGGATAGCAAATATTCAGCGCCTGGACATCTCGTATTCAATCTTATCGTTTCACTGAAGAGTTCATTTCAGCCTCCTAAACAAGGCTAAACAGATAAATTAATCAAGGTAACAACAAAAAGCAGGCTCAAACGTCCCGAATAGGTACGTTTGAGCCTGCTTTTTGTTGAATTATAATGCTTCGATGTCGAAGATCTCTTCATCTTCCTCTGAAGGGGGGCGATACCCACCACGGCTAACAAAGAGCCACATGAAACCAAAGCCAAGCGTTCCAATAAGCGTCAAAAACACACCCGTCTGATACATGCTTTGTGCACCCAGATACTGATACATCCAACCTCCGAGAATACCTCCAATGAAACCGGATATCCCACTCCAGCTTAGGGTGTAGAGCGCTTGTCCGGAAGAGCGATAAGGCCGTGGAATCAGGAGCATCGTCAATTGGGTACCTACATAGAAAAAGCCGCCGAACGTTATGCAGTGTAAAATTTGAATGAACACCACTTGAAGGGCAGTAGTCGCATCAGCCATAAACCACCAACGCAGAACGAACAAACCACTGACCAATGCAAGCCAGCCGAGCAAAACAGAAATTTTACGTTTCAGGAACCGGTCACAGAGAACGAATACGCCCACCTCCAAAATGGAGGAGAGGAATACGGCAAGACCGATCATTTTTTTAGAGCCGCCCAGATCCGTAATATACAAGGATATAAATGTGGTGTTCATAGTGTTTGGAATGGATACCAGAATACCAAACAATAAAAAGCACAAGAAAAAAGGATTGAAAATCAACTTACTTAAGCCCTTATACGGCATCGGAGCTCTCATAATGGTATGGTTAATTTTAGGCAATACAAGAACGGATAGGATTGATGCACCTAGTAACGCTGTAAGCAGATAGGTCAAGATGGATACATCAGCCCAATCCAGGATAAAGCCGGCGACAATCGCAATCACTGCCCACCCTATTGAACCCCAAAGCCGGAAAGAACGGAAGCGCTGATTAGTTCCGTCAATATAGCTGAGAATCATCGTGTTGCTTTGTGCAAATAGTGGTCCTTGGAAGAAATAGAACAAAATAATGGCGTTGTAGATCGTTTCATATGTATTTGCTCGAAACATAAACTGTGAGAACACTAGCGTTCCGAATAACATTAGCAAAACGATACGCCGTATATTCTGAGAACGGTCTGTTAAGAACGCCCAAAATGGATTTGCAAATATGGATACTAGCGCTCCCATAGAGAATAAGACACCAATCTCTAATTTGTTCATCCCTACATCCAGCAGGTATAGTTGAAAGAAGCTGGTGAAGAGGACCATGGTTCCATATACAAAAAAATTGAACCATTTTAAAGACGTGATAGAAGATGGAATAACGCCTTTTCGCAAATGGTTCACTCCTTTCTCACTAAATATCTTGCATGGAGTAGAGTGGCCAATAGTAGGCCCTTCTATCACTGTAACACGTGTTGAAAAGGGATACAAACACCCTTTTTTACTTTTTTACATTATTTTGGGTTTTATTTATGTTTGAGACGATAAGCGACAAAAAATGCGTGAACGCGTGCGTAGAAGGTACAAACGCTAAGTGTAACGGGCGTTATTTTGGCCTATGACTATTCCCGCAGGATGGGAAATGACAAGGCAGTATTGTCTGATCGGCGCGTTTAACTTCAGTTTACAATCTGCAGATAGGATGGGTGTAAGGCGAGAAAGATATTACTATGCTTTTCTCGTAGAGCTATTTAGAAAAGGGGAGTCATTGTCATGAAGAAATCCGAATCCAAGCGAAAGATGGCGCTGAAGCCGTTTTTAACGCTACTAAGAGAAACTAAGCCTTCATACGGCTTATTGGCTATAGCCATTGCGTTAAGCATGATATCGACATTGGTCAGTCTGGTCATCCCGATGTTTACTAAGAACTTGGTGGATGGCTTCTCTTTGGCCTCCGTGAGCAAGCTGCAGATTGCGGGTATAGCAGCTGCATTTATTGCGCAGACCATTGCGGGAGGGATCTCTATCTATCTGCTCAATTATGCAGGTCAGAAGATGGTTGCGGGTCTGCGGGACCGACTGTGGCGTAAATTTCTAGTTCTGCCTGTGGCTTATTATAATGACAACCGAACGGGAGAAAGTGTCAGCCGCATGACGAATGATACAGGGATCATCAAAACGCTGATTTCTGAACATCTAGCCAGCTTATTTACCGGAGTGATCTCCATTGTAGGTTCGATCTCAGTTCTGCTATTTTTAAATTGGAAAATGACACTTGTTCTATTCACTGTTCTTCCACTTTCTGCGTTGATACTAGTACCACTTGGGCGGCAGATGTACAAAATTTCCAAAGGAATGCAAGACGAGACAGCTTCTTTTACTGCTACACTTAGTGGTGTTTTATCTGAGATCCGTCTGGTCAAATCCTCAGGCGCAGAGAAAAAAGAGTACGAGGCAGGCAAGACTGGAATTATGAACCTGCTTTCCTTTGGTATTCGTGAAGGCAAGATTAGCGCGATGATCAGTCCACTCGTCTCCTTTGTTTTTATGATGCTGCTTGTGGTCATTATCGGTTATGGTGGGATGCAGGTATCGTCCGGTGTCTTGACGGCTGGAGAACTGGTCGCCTTTATTCTTTATCTTATTCAGATTATTATGCCACTTACTCAACTGACTACGTTCTTCACACAGATTCAGAAGGCTAAGGGTGCCTCAGAGCGTATTATTGAGACCTTGGCAGCAGAAGAGGAAGTATATGAGGGACAGGAAGAGGCAAATGGCACAGAAGGTCCGATCTCAGTAGAGGGATTAAGCTTTGGATATAAAAATGGTGAGAAGGTATTGAATGATGTAAGCTTCCAGATGCTTCCTGGTCAGGTGACGGCTATTGTCGGACCGAGCGGGGGCGGCAAGACCACTTTGTTCTCGTTGCTAGAACGTTTTTACGAGCCTCAGTCAGGTCTGATAAAGCTGGGTGACAAGCCAGTGTCTACATTCTCATTGCGTTCGTGGCGGAAGCTTATAGGGTATGTCTCGCAGGAAAGTCCACTGTTGGCTGGTACGATTGCTGAGAATTTAACCTATGGATTGGATCGTGACGTTAGCAGGGAGGAGATGCACGCAGCAGCAGCAATGGCTTATGCAGATGGTTTTATTGATGCACTTCCTGAAGGATATAATACGGATGTCGGCGAAAGAGGCGTGAAGCTGTCTGGTGGACAGCGGCAACGGATTGCTATTGCTAGAGCACTGCTGCGGAACCCGAAGATTCTTATGCTTGATGAAGCCACTTCCAGTCTGGATAGCCAATCAGAAGCCGTGGTGCAGAAGGCACTGTCCAATCTGATGAAGGGTCGGACTACGATTGTAATTGCGCACCGTTTGGCTACTGTTGTAAATGCAGAGCAGATTATTTTTATGGAAAAAGGTCAAATTACCGGAAAGGGAAGTCATGAGGAACTACTGGAAAACCATGAGCTGTATCGTGAGTTTGCCACCCAGCAGCTACAGATGAATAACCCCGAGGTTCAGGACATTGAAGAGGAGGCTCCAGTGCTACATGACAAAAATACTAGTAGTGGACGACGATCCGCACATCCGCGAATTGGTAGAAGTATTTCTGAGAGCTGAAGGAATGGATGAGATCTATGGAGCTTCCGATGGACTGGAGGCTCTTCAGATTCTGGAAGGTAATAACATAGATTTAGCTATTATTGATGTGATGATGCCCAACATGGACGGCTGGGAGCTATGCCGGCGGATGCGCCAGAACTATGATTTCCCGATTTTAATGCTGACAGCCAAAGGGGAAACCTCACAAATTGTAAAAGGCTTTGAGCTGGGTAGTGATGATTATTTGGTCAAGCCATTTGAGCCGGTTGTACTTATTGCGAGAGTAAAGGCGCTGCTTAAACGATATCAGATTTCTGCCGCGCAAAGTGTGACCGTAGGCCGATTGCGTATGAATCGCAAAACCTACGAGGTGTCCTCAGAGTATGGGGAAATTACCTTGCCGCTTAAGGAATTTGAGCTGTTGTTTAAGCTGGGCAGCTATCCGGGGCAAACATTGACAAGAGACAGGCTGATCGAAGAAATTTGGGGTTATGATTTTGAAGGGAATGAGCGGACACTCGATGTGCATATCAACCGTTTGCGTGAACGGTTCAATCAGGATAACTATGGATTCGTTATTCGTACGATCCGTGGTCTAGGGTATCGGTTGGAGGCTGAGGCATGAATCGATTTAAGGAGATCATTAAGCGGATTGGGATGTCCTTTGTTTATTTCGGTGGCGTTGGGATTAGCTGGACTGCAGCTTATTTCCTAATGAACTGGATATATAGCAGGGCTGGGCGCCCCTCCTCGGATTATTTGGTCCAATTAATCAGCGTGATGGTCGGTATTGTGATCTTGTTCATGATGGCATTGGTAGTCTCCAAGCTATTTCGTGGCTGGGAACGTGTCTTTTATAGATCAATCATTGAAGGGTTAGGACGAATTGCTAAGGGTGATTTTAATGTAGTATTGGATAATAATAGGGAATACGGTGAATTCGGAGAAATTGTTGAGAGTATCAATGTAATGGCAAGTGAGCTGAGTCAGATGGAGACCATGCGCCAGGATTTTATCTCCAACGTATCGCATGAAATTCAATCTCCACTAACCTCGATTCGGGGGTTTGCTCTTGCGCTGCAGGATGAGACTCTGAATGTAGAGAGTAGGAGGCACTACCTTAATATTATCGTGGCTGAGAGTACCCGCGTATCTGGACTCAGTGATAATTTATTGAAGCTGTCCGCGCTTGAATCAGGCAATTTTCCGTTTGAAAATCAGGTTTATCGTCTGGATAAGCAGCTTAGAGATACAATTTTGGCTTCTGAGCCACAGTGGCTGGAGAAAAATATAGAGGTAGAGGCTGAATTGGAGGAAGTGAATGTAACTGCGGTAAAAGATTTAATGACCCAGGTCTGGACCAATCTTCTTCATAACAGTATTAAATTCACTCCCCGGAATGGATGTATTCATATCAAGCTTCGAACGATAGATGAGCGGGTAGAGGTGGAGATTCAAGATAGTGGGATTGGTATCTCTGAAGAAGACTTACCTCGCATCTTTGATCGCTTCTATAAGGCAGACAAAGCTAGAACAGCGAGCGGGGGCGGTAGTGGCCTGGGCCTATCACTGGTTAAGAAGATCGTTGAGCTGCATAACGGTAAAGTAACCGTGGCCAGCCGACCGGGTGAAGGAACGGCTTTTGTAGTGAGCTTGCCAATGCCAAAGAAATAAATCGGCATTGTTTATGTAAATATGAATATTTACATAAACATGCAACAAAATCCGACATGTCTTTACAATTTTCTACTATTCTAAATATAGAATCTACGAAAATCCAAAAGACATCGGAGGATTAATCATTTTGAAGAAGAGCAAAATTCGCGTTTTTCTAACTAGTTCGCTTGCCGTATTATTGTTAGCACCCAACTTTTCATTACAGACAGTTTATGGTGCTTCAGGAGAATCAGCGCCTGATATCACGTCTACTGCTTCTGAACATTCAGGGAAATGGATGACAGGTGAATACCATGCACATACGTTTGAATCGAACGATGCTCAGGAGTCATTGAAAAGTGTGCTCGATGCTGCATTTGAACAAAATGGTTTTGACTGGATGGCACTGGCTGATCACCTTCGGGTATCTGACCGGGATGACGAAGGGGTGAATCTCCCTGGCGGCTCCATTCCGATGTCTCAAGGTATTGTGGATTATCAGAATGAGAAAATTAAGAAGTTACAGGTAGAAGGCAAATATGCTGGGAAAATTATTTTTTCAGGCTTTGAGTGGGATATGCCCCAATACGATCATGCTGCAGTTGGGATTGTTACAGATCATCCAGGGTCCGCAGAAGCTTTGAAGGCTATTAATCAATTTGAATATTTATTTACTAATCGTGATGTAAGTATGTTCGATCCGGCAGATGTGGCTAAGTGGAGTGCGGCGGATACGAGAGCTTTTTCTACAAAAGAAGATACTCGCACAGCTATGAAATGGCTCAGTAGTCATTATCCAGATAGCTATGTACTGATCAATCACCCCTCCAGAAAAAATGGTACAAGCTCGGAGCTTAAAATAGAGGATATCCGTGACTTTAACAATATCAATCCGAATCTTGTCTTCGGCTTTGAAGGTATGCTGGGCAATCAGATGGCGAGTGATCGGGGAGAGACGCCTGAGACTTACGGAGGTACAGACGTCAAGGTTGCACAGCTTGGAGGAATGTGGGACGCACTGCTGGGTGAGGGCCGCAGATTTTGGAATTTTGCTAACTCTGATTTTCATTTCAAAACAAAAAATGATCAATTTTCCAGCGGTTACTGGCCTGGTGAGTATTCCAAGAACTATACCTGGGTGGATGGCTCCGATATTAACGCTGTCGTAGATGGCATGCGGTCAGGGAAATCATTCTCTGTTTTTGGGGATCTCATCAACGCATTAGAGTTTAACGTGTCTGGAGATGGACAAGAGGAAGAAATGGGTGGCGAACTGGACGTAAAACAAGGGGACGACCTAGAGCTTACGATCCGCTTCAAAAGTCCACAGCAAAATAATAATGGCGACGCTGTTAAGGTAGATCATGTAGATTTGATCTCCGGTGAAGTCCATGGCAAGGTTGATCCAGGTACACCTGATTACACCGAAGCGACTAACGATACAACAAAAGTGTTGAAACGCTTCACAAGCGAGGACTGGACTACAGATTCCGAAGGCTACAATGTTATTAAGTATAAGGTAGAGGCAGCGGACAAGGATCGTTATTTCCGGTTAAGAGGGACTAACCTTGGAACTGATGTTGCGGGAGAAACGGTTAACGGTGAACCGCAGATTGATCCGAAAAATAATACTGTCGATAACTTAACTCGTTTCGAAGAAATCAACGCCCGTAATTATAGTGATATGTGGTTTTATTCCAATCCGATTTTTGTGGATGTGGAGTCGTACAGCGATCAGCAAGCAGTTAACGATACTATGACTGCATTAGATCTAGGAGATACAAGCGCAGTAACTTCTGATCTAACGTTGCCTACCGAAGGCAAACACGGGACAAGTATTGTGTGGAAAAGCTCCAATCCGGTTCTAATGACGAATGAAGGTAAAATCATCTACCAACCTAAGAAGGATACGAAGCTGACCTTAACAGCTACAATTCAGCGGGGATTGGCTACGGAAACGAAGACTTTTGAAGTAACGCTAAGCGGAGATGATAGTATCACCCCATTGGCGCTTCATAGCACATTAAAGACTGAGAACGGACAAGCTTATTTAAGTGGTGACTGGACGAATCAGAGTGTTTCGGTAAGCGTGTATGCTAGCGTATATATTCCTGGTGCGGATGTATCCATTCAATTAGCGACTGATGTAAACGGAAATTTCCTGCCCTATGAAAGTGGGAAAGTGGTTGAGATTTCGGAAGAAGGCCAACATCAACTGCAATTCAAGGCAACGGATTCTTTAGAAAATAAGACAACATTGCCGCTTGCTGTGAATATCGATCGTACAGCACCTGTGATTACCCTGAAGGGGGATAGCCGTCTTAGTCTGACCCAAGGGGATGACTTCAAGGACCCGGGCGCAGACGTTACTGACAAGGTTGGGATTGCAGGCTCTATCCTGGTGACAGGAACAGTGGATGTTCAGACTCCAGGAACCTATACACTGAAGTACAATGCGACAGATTTGGCTGGCAATGCAGCTACTGAGATTGTACGCACAGTAGTTGTAACTGCGGGCACTAGCAGTGGAGAGGGGAATAATAACGGAGGAGGCAACGGACTAGTTGCAACTCCAGCTCCTACCGCGGCGCCATCTCCTACAGAGCAGCCTTCTACAACTCCGCGTGTGGAATTGGAGGTAAAAGCACAGCAGGGAGGAACGGGCACACTTAAAGACGTGGGCAGCTTTACGATTCCGGCTGGAGGGTTGTCTGGTAACAGCGAAATTGCCTTTTCGGTTATTGCTGCTGATGAGACACCAGCAATGGGCGCTCTTCAGGCTGTGAGTGCAGTAGTAGAGCTTACTAGTGACAAGGCAGGCATGCTCAATAAGCCTGTGGAACTGTCCCTCAATTACGATGCGGCCAAGATTACATCGGGGCATAAAGCAGCTATCTACTATTACAACGAGCAGCTTAAAAAGTGGATTTATGTTGGTGGTCAGAGTCAAACGGGTGGAACTATAACTGCAAGCTTAAATCAGCTTGCCAAATATGCTGTGTTTAATTATCAGGCCCCATCGATTACTGATTTGAATACACATTGGTCCACGGCGTTTACAGACCGTCTAATCGGTATGGGCGTCATGAAAGGGTACGAGGATCATACCTTCCGTCCGAATGAGGATGTTACTCGGACACAGTTCGCTTCTATGATTGTACGGGCGCTTGGTTTGCAATCAACAGGTAGCACAGTGAAATTCGCGGATCAAAGTGCAATTCCAGCTTGGGCTGCAGATGATGTAGCTGCGGCGGTAAATGCCGGAATCCTTCGTGGATATGATGTGAACGGCAAAATGTTCTTCGAGCCTTCAGAAAAGATTACCCGTGCCGAAATGTCAGTTATGCTCGCGAATGCTTTGAAGGCTAATGCCCATAAGCAAACGGATAAAGAGGGGGACTTCGCGGATCTTGCCTCCATTCCACAATGGGCACAGGCATCTGTAAAAGCGGGTGTTGAAGCGGGTATTTTGGGTGGATTCGAGGATAACACATTCAGACCTGAGAACAATGCTACAAGAGCGGAGGCAGCAACGACGCTTTACAAGCTGCTCGAGGCTCTATATCTATAATAGTGGATGGTGAAGGCTATCCTTTAATCTCTAAATGAAACGCCGCTTTTCCCAGATGGCTTGGGGAAAGCGGCATTTTTAATGAGACGGACTAGCCTCCAATTTGAGACATACGCCGAGCCGTCGGCGTGTGGCTTTGTGCTTTTTTCTCCAAGGCTAATGCCATTTCGTGGTTATGTGGCTTGTTACCCAGAGCTTTGCGGAATAAGGCCTGCACTGCTGCGGGATCGCTTATTAGGGGACGGACATTGTACTCATCTTCCCAATATAGACAAGCTTTGATATGGCCATCTGCTGTTAGTCTTAGACGATTGCAGTTATCGCAAAAGTGATCGCTTACGGGATGGATTAATCCGAACGTTCCTTGCGCTCCAATAACCCGCCGATTCTGGGAAGGGCCATTACCAGATGGCATCTCAGCTTCCTCGGTTTCCCAGCCGGCCGCAGTACAAGCTTCTATAACGGTTTCCAGCGGCAGATAGGATTGGCGCCAAGAATCAGTAGCACTTCCGATAGGCATATATTCAATAAAACGTACATTTAGTGGACTGTTCAACGTAAGGGAGATGAAGTCTTTGATCTCGTCATCATTAATCCCTTTCATCAACACAACGTTAAGCTTGATCGGCTCCAGCCCGGCAGCTTGTGCTGCCTCGATCCCCTTTAGTACCTTGGAGACCTCACCGCCGCGTGTAATCATAGAGAAGCGATCTTGCCGTAAAGAGTCCAGACTGATATTCACCCGTGACAACCCGGCTTCTTTTAGCAGTGCTGCTTTAGCTGGAAGCATTAATCCGTTCGTAGTCAGTGAAATATCATCGATCCCCGGAATGGCGGATATCATAGTTACTAGCTTCTCCAGGTCTTTGCGTACAAGAGGTTCTCCACCTGTTAGCCGTACCTTGCGTAATCCAAGTGGTGCTAGCGATTCCACAACTGCGGTGATTTCCTCATAGCTCAGAATCTCGTCCTGCGGCTGGAATTCCATCCCTTCCGCTGGCATACAATAAATGCAACGCAGGTTGCAGCGGTCGGTAACCGAAATGCGGATGTAGTCATGTAAACGTCCAAAAGGGTCCGTCAGCGGCTCCATAGCGTTGCTCCCTTCATTTGTTGGTGTTTTGAATGCTTCCCGTCTTAAGAGGAGGCGAAGGTGTTTATACTTGTTTAGAATTTTAAAGATCGCTCGCGGGTACGTCAATGAGCAAACTATTGAACGGGTTAAACTCCCCCTATTTGAATAAGGAGGGTTGTGATTTAATTGCATAATAATGGACAAACTAAATAGAATGACAAAGCCGAAATAGACTTGCGAAAATGTGACAAAAGTACGACAAATGAAGTGATTAGTCATAGAATGCTCACGGAAAGCGTTTTTAATATCCGATATAATCTAGGTGCGGATTACTTTTACGTTCACTTTTGCGAAAACAGAAAGGATACCGGAAATTGCACGTCGATCATGTGACGGTGTGTGACCGGGAAACCCAATGAGGAGGATTTGCAAAATGACTATGCAAACTGTTCCATCGCTCGCCGTGCCGGAGGCATTTAGCCATTGGTTGGAAAGTCGGGGATTAATATATCAGCTTTTAGTGGATTTTTTGGGTAGAAAACCATCACTCTCACTTGTGGCTCAGTGGAGCCGCAATCGCAAGATGAGTGTTGCTGCAGAGATGACGGAAGGCGGACGGGAACTGAAGCGCTATCTGAGTCAGGAACCGAATAAGCTCCCCCATATATGTGAGAAAGAGACCCAAGAATATAAACGGCTTATGCACGAACAGACAGTAAGCTCTTTTAAATTACGTGAAGCTGCTATTCTGGGTCGTTCTGAAGATTTCTGCAACGTGCTTGCTGATGTGTATACTTCCGCAGGAATTGTATTTAACAAATGTAATGGTGAAGCTGATGATCATATTGCTATTGAGCTGGAATTTATGGCAGTAATGCATGAGCGGATGTTGTACAATAGCTTCTCAATTAGAAGTGCTATGGATCTACTTGATATTCAGGTAGCCTTTTTGGAAGATCATTTACTGCAATGGACTCCACAGTTCTGTGAGAAGTTAAATGCAGCAACGAATAGTACGTTGTATTTGGGGCTTTCCCATATGCTCGCTGAGTTTCTACCCCTTGATCTGCAGATGCTGCGTTCCTGGAGAGCTTCGCTGGAGAGCAGTGCAACAGCAATGGTATAACAACACTATAATGCAGAGCCCGGCCTATAAATTAGGTCGGGTTTTTCTTGCTGTGGAAGTGTAAATAGTGATTTAATTGAAGCTCTAAGTGGAGCGATGAAATGAAGATCTGAGTGAAGTCCCAAATGACGATCCAAGTGAAGCTCTAGAAGAATAATTAGGGGATTTCTCCCTAAAACTCTGAAATTATTGGTCATAAGACATGTAATTAGGGAAAACCTCCCTATAATTCACCTGATTTGGCGCTAAATCAGGTGAATTAGCTATTTTTTAGGGAGGAATTCCCTAATTTCGTACATTTAGAGTGATTATCGGAAATTTTTAGGGAGTTTTTCCCTAATTAGTTTAGACCTACTGTCCACCGCACAACTACCCATCGCAAATCATGCACCGCCTACCGCACAACCGCCTATCGTCAATCCCCCGCCCGTCCAACCACTCGTCACCCACCTACAAAAGTCTAATGGGTTACTTTGCCCATTCCATAAAAAAGAAGCTGCCCCATAAGTAGTATTCACTACTTTGTAGACAGCTTCTTCATTTAGCATGTTTACTTGATAAGCATCAAGTGTTCTAGTCAATTACCTTTTTACTGCGGAATTTCATCAGGAATTCATACACGACTGGCACTACTACAAGTGTCAGCAGCGTGGAGCTGATCAAGCCGCCGATAACGGTAACACCTAGCCCCTTGGAGATGATCCCTGCACTGTTTTCAAGTCCTGTAACCAGTGGCAGCAATGCACCAATCGTTGCAAGTGCAGTCATCAGGATTGGACGTAAACGTGTGCCGCCTGCTTCAAGCAAGGCTTGACGTGTGGTCATTCCTTCTTTTTCCTTATGAATAACGCGGTCGATGAGGACAATGGCATTCGTGACTACGATACCAATCAACATCAGCGCACCCATGAGGGAGGAGACGTTTAAGGTTTCCCCAGCGATCAGAAGGGCTACGAGTACCCCGATAATGGTGAAAGGAAGTGAGAACAGGATAGCAAATGGAGCTAATCCACCGCCAAACGTAACCACAAGCACGAAGTATACGATGGCAATAGCAGCCGCCATAGCAATACCTAATTGACCAAATGTGTCATTGATCTGCTCGGTTACACCACCGAAGCTAACCGTCACGCCATCTGGTAATTCCATAGCATCTATTTTTTCCTTCACGAGGTTTGAAGCACTATTGACGTCACTTGAAATAATCTCGGCAGTGACATCCACCTTCATCTTACCGTCCATCCGAGTAATCGAGTCAGGGGAAGAGCCGTTTTCAATTTTAGCGACTTGCCCGATTGGCACGGAAATGCCTAGTGGTGAAGTCAATGTAGCCTCTTCCATTTCTTTAATGCTCTTATACGTTTCTTTATCAGTTTCGATATAGACTTTGTAGTTCTTGCCGTCCATTTCTACTTCTGTGAGTACTGGACGTGTACCTGCAGGAGCAAGCTTCATCGCAATTTGTCCCGCTGTAAGTCCAAGGGAGCTAAGCTTTTCTTGATCCGCTACAATCGTATATTGATCGTAAGCTTCTTTGAGACTTGTTTCGCCATCCTTGAAATTAGTGGTGTCAGCCTGTACGATCTTGGCGATCTCATCCGCTACCGGCTTAATTTGATCTAGTTCGTCTCCGAATACATTCACGGTTAACGTGCTTCCACCCATACCTCCGCTCATCATCGCGGACATATCGCCCCACACACCATCTGGGACTTCTGCGGTTAAGCCTTCGATCAACTTCTCTTTTACATTTTCGAAATCAGGAGTATTACTATCATAAACGATGAAAAAGAGTCCTGAGTTGCTGGATCCGCCCATACCCATCGGGCCTCCGCCACCAATGGAATATTGCATTTTATCTACATGCTGCTGCGCTAAAATATATTTCTCAGCTTTCAGGCCTTGTTCTTGAACTTCTTCAGTTCTTTGTCCAGCCTTCGGTGAGTAGGTTAGCATAACCGTTTTATCCTCTTGGGAAGGCATAAAGCTAACGCCGATAGGCTTGATCAGGAACAAGCTGCCCGCCAGGAGCAGAACCGCTACTCCGAAAGTAACGAGTTTATGGGAAAGACACCAGTTCAGAATCTTTTGGTAACCGGCAGACATTCTGTCTGGTTTCTCACTATGCGTCTTCTTACCTTTCAATCCGTTGCGGAACAGGGAGTGTGCCATTGCAGGAACCAGGGTAATCGCAACTACCAACGAAGCGAGCAGGGCGAAGACCATAGTTAAAGCGAAAGGCAAGAACAGCTCTCCAACCATACCACTTACTAGAGCAAGCGGTAAGAATACCGCGATGGTTACAATCGTAGAGGACATGATTGGTACGAACATTTCACGAGTGGCTGCACTGATTAATTCCCGGCCTTTTAGCTTCTCGCCAGATAACGAGAGTCGCCGGTATATGTTCTCTATGACTACAATCGAGTCATCGACTACCCGTCCGATGGCAACGGTCATCGCACCAAGGGTCATCATATTAAGCGTAATGTCCATTTGACGCAGACATAACACTGCGATCAGCAATGATAAAGGAATAGAGATGATAGAAATGATTGTCGAACGAATATTCCGCAGGAAGACCAAAATGATAATTACTGCGAAAAGGGCGCCAAATACAGCTTTTGACAACATTGTATTTACGGAGTCCTCAATCGGCTTACCTTGGTCAAGCAGAACTGTAAGGTCAATGCCTTTATATTGTGCTTTTAATTCTTCAGTTTTGTCCTTAACACCATTTACGACATCAACAGTGTTGGCATCGTTGGCTTTGACAATCTGGATACCGATCGATTTTTGACCATTCGTACGGGAGATCGATTCAGAATTACCAACAACCTCAATTGTAGCAAGCTCTCCCAGCTTCACGGTTGGCAATCCCATATTTGCAGCTCCGCCAGCAGCGCCTGCACCAGCAGCACTTCCAGCACCTGCATCGGCAGCGCCAGCTCCAGGAGCCCCAGCGCCAGCAGCGCTCGCTGCACCAGTTGGCATCACTGGAATGGCCACATTTTTAAGATCTTCAACGGTGGTGATGTTGCCATCCACGACAACTGCCTTTTGAGCTTTGTCCATCTCGAACAGTCCTAGTGGAACACGGAGGGAAGAGCCTTGAATCATCCCTTTAACCGTATCTTCGGTCAGTCCGTATTGCTTGAGCTTCTCTTGATTGAACTTAAGCGAAACTTCTTTGACGTATTGTCCAGAGATTTGAATAGAAGCAACACCCTCAACATCTTCAAGGGCAGGGCGAATATCGTTCTCGGCAATACGGGTTAGTTCCTCGAGATCTTCTGAATCTCCATTCGATAAACTAAGGGAGACGACAGGCATTGAGCTAAGGCTAAAACGGGAAATGGAAGGCTTTTGCACATTGTCTGGCAATGAGACCTCATTCAGCGCTTCGCGAACAGCTGCTGTAGCATTATCCAGATTTGTTCCATAATCAAACTCGATTTGGATACTGGAGGCATTCTCCAGAGAAGTGGAGGTGATTGTCTTTACACCATCCACATTGCGCAGCTTTTGCTCCAACGGTTTACTGACATCATTAACGACGCCTTCTGGTGCAGCCCCCGGATAAATAGTTGTTACGCTAAGATAGGGTATACTAATATTAGGTAAGGTTTCTTGCTTCATTGTCAGTCCGCTATACAAACCGGCAAATACAATAATTATCGTCAGAAGCCAAATGGCAAATTTGTTCCTGAGCGAGAAATTAATTAAGCTTTTCATAAGTGTTGTTTCTGCTCCTCTCGGGCCTTTTCTTTACGAAATAGGGCGCCATTTTGAAAATTTATAATACTCGCTATCCATGTTCTTCTCTCTCACGAACTCTTTATAGAGCAATTAACGAAATAAGCATGAATGATTTGAAAAAGAAGTAACCAGCTTTCTCAATTCTTCCAATGGTGTAGTGAGCTCTGAGCAGGATTGGAGGTTGGACAACATCCCCTGTATGATTGCTTTGCGTGGGTGTGGTAAGAGAACTTCGCCTTCTAGAATGTTGAGTGATTCCAGCAAATCGGCTGACTCTTCCGGTTCTATACTATCTAATTTACTAACCACAGTCTTCATGTCCTTAATGATCTGCAGTGGATTCTTGCGCTTACTCTCCTCATTCTCCTCCATCCAGCTTGCAAGAATGGTAGAGTTGATGAGAGGAGCCTGCTTACTTTTAAGAAGACCAGCTACAATAATATCTAGTAGATTCATTAGATGATCAGCCATAACGGCAAGGGACAAGTGGGTATCCTGACGAAAAATAACCGCAATATATGACTTGATTAGTCCATGACCTACAATACATAAATCTCCGGTATAGGGAATGATGTCTTTTCCATAAAGGGTCTCCATCTTCACCTGAAACCAGCGCAAGAAGGAAGCGTTGTTTCTACGCAGCCATTCCGGTACTTCAGTATCAAATCCTTTTCCGGCAACTTCCTGAATTTGACGCTGTAAGAACTCACGTAATTCGTACACATGACTCAGTAGAATTTCTATTTGATTCCTAAGCTTCTCACGCGGTGTTCTTTGGGTTTCTTGTTCTTCACGTAATAAGGGATCACGAATCATTCGGTAACAATAGAGAAAAATACTGCGTTCCAGTTCTTCTTTGGATTTGAATACTAGATACAAGCTTCCCTTCGAAATTCCGCATAATTCGGCGATCTCTTGCATGGACGTGGAAGAGGAGCCTTTCACAGCGAATAATTGCATGGCGATCTTAATAATCTGTTCCTGCTTGTCCACAGTTTTATCGCTCATTGGGGGGATAACCTCCTTTCTGACTACCCAGTTCTATAATTGACTAATCGGTCAAAATAATTATATTCGATCCATCTTGTCATTACAAATTTCAGAACAGAAGGGTTACAGTTTTGTTGTAAATAGATTTTTACACAGTAATTGTCTAGGAAGATATAGGTTCTTCATGTAATATATAAAATGTGTCTTTTTGGTGTTGCTTTTATGAATAAGAAGGTAGGTACAATATGAGAAGAGGACTTCAATCTATAATTATTATTGGGGCTTTCATAGCATTTTATTATTTTGGTTTTGGTATTTTTGGGAGTACTGCTGGAACAATTATTAGTATTTTCTCCACACTGACAGTCGTTTCAATTAGCTTAGCTATTTTTATGGAGAATCGTAATCCTTCTACTACGATGTCATGGATTCTTTTGCTTGCGTTGATCCCGGTGCTCGGTTTGGTCTTTTATTTTCTATTTGGACAGAATGTATTTAAACGTCGTAAATATGATAAAAAAGCACAAAGAGATCTTATGGCCTATGAGCGGATTGAGAATGACGCTTTGCGTACGCATCAAGATTGGTCGGTCTTTGACCCCTCGCGTCAAAAACTACTATTATTATCCAAGACTCTAGCGCGTACTCCTATTTCCTTTGCTTCAGAGACGCGCATCCTTACCAATGGTGAAGAGACGTTTGGAACATTACTGCTAGAGCTGCGACAAGCGAAGCACCACATACATATGGAGTATTACATCTTCCGTGCAGATCACATTGGAACGCGTATTCAACAGATTTTGATCGCAAAGGCGCGTGCGGGTGTATCTGTCCGATTTATGTATGATGCTGTGGGGAGTTTTCAGCTTTCTAAAGCTTTTTTGAAAGAGTTGGTTGATGCTGGAGTACAAGTGGCATCGTACGGTAATTCCACCTCCTTTTTCTCTAGCCGGGTTAATTACCGGAATCACCGAAAAATCGTCGTCATCGACGGTGATGTCGGGTTCATGGGTGGACTGAATGTGGGGGATGAATATTTAAGCCGCAGCAAAACTTATGGATTCTGGCGTGACACCCATATGTTAGTTAGAGGTGAAGCGGTACGGACGATGCAAATCATCTTCTTGCAAGATTGGATGCATACTACAGGTGAAAAAATACTGGAGCAGGATTATCTAACACCACAGCTACACTTTATGACAGGGGACGGAGCAGTACAGATCATAGCGAGTGGGCCGGACAATGAACGCCGTGCACTCAAAAATATATTTTTCTCCATGATCACCTCAGCTGAGAAATCAGTTTGGATTGCCAGCCCTTATTTCATTCCGGACGAGGATATCCTGACTGCGATACGTGTAGCGGCTATATCTGGTTTAGATGTTCGCTTGTTATTCCCTGCTAAGCCAGATAAATGGATTCCGTTTCTGGCTTCGCATTCTTATTTCCCGGCATTGCTGGAGGCTGGAGTGAAGATTTATGAATACGAGAAGGGCTTTATACACTCTAAGCTGTTAATCGTGGATGGTGAAATAGCGACTATTGGTACAGCAAACATGGACATGCGGAGCTTCCATCTTAACTTTGAGGTAAACGCATTGCTTCTTCAGACAGAGAGCGTTACACGAATTGTTGCTGATTTTGAACGGGATTTATTGTCCACCACTCAGATTGTGCATGAGACCTTTATGAATAAACGCATGGTGGTACGTATACTGGAGTCTGCCGCCAGATTAATGTCTCCACTGCTATAACTTCATTACAGATTAAACCACCGCGGAGGGTGCTGCCTTCTCTGCGGTGGTTTTTGTTTAAAAAGTAGTAAAGCCCAGGTTAGTCTGCAGCCGGAACAGGATGTACTTGAACCAGGTCACATCGCTCTGATAGGCCTCAAAAGGTAAAGTGAACGTATGACCCTCGTTATTCCATAACCGATAAAAGTAGGCTTCCATATCTTTGAACAGAGGCTGATCTCGCTTCATAGAAATCCACAGATCATTCTCCAGATTGTAGTCATCTAGATTGCGTGTGGTGAAATTGGTGGAACCGCCAAGAACGATGGAGCTGCCGGTTTGTTTGGCGATAAAGAGCAGCTTTGGATGATATTGCTCTTTGGTTGTATTGTACCAACGAATAGAGATTTCGCCATTCGTGCGTTTATTCAGATCCATGGCAACTGGACGGTTGGGGATCCCGATTTTATCGCGCCCGAAGGCGTTCTGATTTGGATCCAGGATTAGGTTTACCTTAGCCCCGCGTGATGTAGCCTCTACCAACGCATCCAGAATGGCATCATCAGCAAGATAAAACATCCCCATCCATACGGTATCCCCCTTCCGGGCGGACCTAATGCCTTGCAGCGCATATTTGTATACCTTTCCTTCTGTTAAATAGCGAACTTCTAGAGATTCCGCTGATGGTAGGTTCTTTTCTTGGGTAAGATTGGGCTTATGAAGTAGCAATGGACCTGCATCTGAAAGATTGGCTGCCGCCTGCTCGGTCTGGAGAATATCGGCAATAATTGGACCTTGTACCTCCAAAGCAATATTGGAGTGGTAGGCGCTGGCATCGTGAACATTTCCAGAGGAAATTAGTGCAGTGTTCTCACTGACAATTACTTTGCGATGGTTCGCCTTCACATTCAGCAGCTTCAGATAAGATCGAGCGGTAATATCCGGTCCACCACTGGCCATAAGATTGGGGATAAGGCCCTTACCGGATTGTCCGAACCATTGAATGAAGGTGCGCCAGACGGCTGAATAGGCAGGTGTAGAATCCCGCAGCGAATTAACATCGGTCATGATGACTCGGATCCCCACGGCCTTCATTTCTTCCAGAAGATGATTGGGCGCTGAGTTGTAATTGGTATTGACCTCATCGGTGATGAAGACAATCTCCATTTCGGGATAGGTTTGCTTTTGTGAGATTAATTTATCTGTCAGCATTCGACTGACTGGAGGGAATGACTGATCTTTATGGGTATAATCATTGAACAGGAACAGGTCGATGACTAAGAACTCCCTTGACTCCTCGATGATATGTAGCATTCTCGGAAGAATTTCACTCTCCTGCTTACCTGTGTCCGTACCGTCTGGATAGGTTAGGTCATGCCAGAAGGATACATTGTTCACTTTGTATATGGGACTTTCATAGGAAATCCCAACGGGTAGAGGTTTATGTGTCTGGTATATCATGACGCCGATTAACCAGAGAATTAGAATGACGCAAGCCCATATCACTCGTTTGCGGCGTCGTGAAGAGGTGCGTTTCTTTGGAGCAAAAGCATGGGTTCTATCTGGTATCACTTGGGGCTGAACGGGTTGTTCACGATCTGATCTCATCGGAAGTTCCTCCTGAAAGTATTGCAGAGCACTTCCTTTATAATTATTATGCTCCGGCGTGTACCAACCTATTAACACCTAGTGGGTAGAAATGAAGCATCCCTCGTATTTCACTCACTTCATATTGTAAATTCATCTGAAGGGATATGTTATAATAAGTGCAGTTTAGGAATAGGAGGAACGGAGCATGAATCATACGCCAGAAGAGGCCGGACCATATGATGCGAATAGGCAGTCTGGCGCGGATCATGGCAATGACCTACCGACTGTAGAGGTTTCAGATAAGAAGTCTTTATTGCCTGCATCAAGGACAGGTGAACGCAAAATAGAGCATGTACGCCTTTGTCTAAATGAAGAAGTTGGTGGCGTTGGTGTGACTACGGGGTTTGAACATTACCGATTTCGGCATAATGCTCTTCCAGAGCTGAATTTCGATGATATATCATTGCAGACTACGTTCCTGGAACGTGAACTTCGTACACCACTGCTGATCAGCTCGATGACAGGCGGCAGTGCTGCTACAGGAGCCATCAATGCCCGACTAGCAGAGGCAGCGCAGCGTCGTGGATGGGCGCTGGGGGTTGGTTCTGTGCGAGCGGCGGTGGAGCGCTCTGAGCTAACCGAAACCTTTTATGTACGGGACAAAGCACCTGATATACCGGTTATCGCTAATATTGGCGCCGTACAGCTGTCCTATGGTTTCGGGATTGAGGAGTGTCGCCGCGCTGTGGATATTGCTGGTGCCGATTTTCTTGTACTGCATCTCAATGGTCTTCAAGAGGTCTTTCAACCGGAAGGGAATACTGGCTTTGCTTCTTTACTATCGCAGATAGCAAAAGTATGCCGTGCACTTGAGGTTCCTGTAGGTGTAAAAGAAGTCGGCTGGGGCATTGACGGTGATACAGCAGAACATCTTTATAATGCAGGGGTAGCTTTTGTTGATGTAGCGGGTGCAGGCGGAACATCCTGGAGTCAGGTCGAGAAGTTTCGGAGTAGAGACCCTATACGGCGCGCAGCGGCTGAAGCTTTCGCAGACTGGGGCACTCCAACCGCAGATTGCATTGCAGAGGTACGTGCTGTCTCCCCGAAGGGGGCATTGATTGGCAGCGGCGGCTTGAAGCATGGTGTGGATGCGGCGAAGGCATTGGCCCTCGGTGCTGATTTAGCAGGCTTTGGACGCAATCTTTTAGGACCGGCAGTAGATTCTGAAGAGGCGCTAGATGCTGCACTGGCTCAGGTAGAGCTGGAGCTGAAGATAGCAATGTTCGGCATCGGAGCTCCCGATTTAGCAACTTTACGTGGGACTTCCCGTTTAATACGTAAATAAAAGTATATGGTAAATATAGAAGTGAGGAAGTGAAAAAGATGATGATTAAATTGGTTCATATGGATGAGTCTGCTTTTCAATTTTTCTTAGGTCAAGCTACTCGTGATTACGCTGAAGATAAGATTAAAGCCGGCGCTTGGGACCCTGAAATCGCGATGAAGCTGTCTGAGGAAGCTATAACACAGTCACTGCCCAAAGGATTAAACACAGATGGCGCTTATCTATACTCTATAGTAGAGCTAAGTAGTGATAGCCAGGTGGGATATATCTGGTTTAATGTAAGTGAAGGTCGCAGCGGCCGAGAGGCTTTCATTTATGATTTTTACATTTTTGAACCGTATCAGAGCAAAGGTTATGGCAAGCAGGCTATGATCGCACTTGATGAAGAAGCCCGTGAGATGAACGTCACCAAAATCGGGTTACATGTCTTCGGTCAGAACAATCGTGCATTTGAGCTGTATAAAAAAATGGGATATACCGTAACTGACATTACGATGTCTAAAGATTTGTAATACTTAACGTGGAGACCTCGAAGGAGGTCTTTTTTGTGTTGTTCTAAGAAAACCAATGTAAATAATTGTGATAAATATATTTGAATTAGGAGGAATAGAAAAATATGATTATTAAATAAATTCCTGAAAATGGATTCAGCTATATGGAATATTGGAAGGGGGATTAAGGTGAGACCAAGGTTTGTATTACCAGCGGCTTTATCTGTAGCTACAATACTGTTACTGGTTAGTTGCAACCGTGGGGATTCGCCAGGGAAAAAGCAATCTGAGTCGGGGCAAGTTCAGGCAAGTCCGGTTGCGCCGGTAGCCTCTTCAAAGGTAGCGGGAAAACAGCTAGAAGCGGCGTTGTCTCCATTGACAGTGGAACAAAGATTAGAGGATTTTGATTATATGTGGAAGATTATTAAGGAGAACTACCCTTTCCTAGAGGTAAATAAGCGTCTAAATGGAGAGGATTGGCTTGCGAACAAAGAGGCGTACCGTAATGAAATTGCAGCAGTGAAGACAGATGATGAGTTTTTTAGACGAATGAAATTCGTACTTAGCAGGTTAAATAATGGGCATACGAATTTTTTATCTAAGGAAGAATATCCATGGTTTCTAAACGCCTATGTTCAGGCAGGTTTTGGTTATGAGCCTTGGATCAACGTGTTTCAACAGCCAAATGTGTTGGCTCGTTACAACCAGAAACCTTTAGCGGAGCAGCAAAGCTCTGATGGCATCGTTAACGATATGAATAGTGGTGAGGCAGGGAGTCAGACAGGAAAGACTTCCGGGAATGTGAAAAAGGTTATTATAGAGCCAGAGCAAATAGCGTATCTAGGCATGCGAAGCTTTGCCGGAAGTCTCATGGAGATGGATAGTTCGGAGATTCGTGATTTTTTAATAGAAGTTAAAGATTATAAGACACTAATTCTAGATATCCGCGGAAATGGCGGAGGAAACAGCGATTACTGGAGAGCACATATTGCTCCTCTGCTAATTAATAAACCTATCGAATACAATACATACTTACTTTATACAAGAGGCAACTATGCTGAGACCTTTATGCAGGCACGTCAGATCACAAGGGGGCAGCAGCCTATTACCAGCATCAAAGACGAACAGTTGCCTAATTTACCATCCGAAGCATTAAAAATGTTCAAGACATATAGTAAAAATACAGATGTAGTAATCCCTCAAGAATCCGTTGGTTTTAAAGGAAAGATCTATTTGCTGGTTGATAGCTCTGTGTATTCATCAGCGGAAGGTCTTGCAGCCTTTGCAAAAGGAACCGGGTTTGCGACGGTTGTTGGTGGCAGAACAGGTGGGGATGGACTAGGGATGGATCCACTTGTCGTTGCATTGCCTAATAGCGGTTATGTATTCAGATTTTCCTTTGAGATGGGACTTAACTCTGATGGAAGCTGCAACGAGGAAGTGAAGACAGTCCCTGATGTGGAGGCTGATCCAGATACTTCTAAGCCCCTATTGGATCAGCCGGCGGTGCAAAAAGTATTGGAACTTGCCAAATCCTATTGAAATGGGTTCGCTTGGATAAGGCTGGATTGACACAACTGTAAGACATCCGGTGTTGCTGGAGAATATGTTCTAATATATAATGGTTTAGATCGTATTACTTATTCGGATGATCAATTTAGCTGAAAATAGGAGTTGTCATATAAATGGCTTTGAAAGCGGGAATCGTCGGTCTTCCTAACGTAGGAAAATCCACATTGTTTAATGCAATAACGCAAGCGGGAGCAGAATCCGCAAACTACCCTTTTTGCACGATTGACCCTAACGTTGGTGTCGTTGAAGTTCCGGACGAACGTCTTGATAAACTGACTGAGCTGGTACAACCTAACAAGACTGTACCTACTGCTTTTGAATTTGTTGATATCGCTGGTCTTGTGCGCGGTGCGAGTAAAGGTGAGGGACTAGGCAACAAGTTCCTAGCTCATATTCGCGAAGTAGACGCTATCGTTCATGTCGTTCGTTGTTTTGAAGATGAGAACGTTACCCACGTGGATGGAAAAGTAAATCCGATCAGCGATATTCAGACCATTAATTTGGAACTGATTCTTGCTGACATTGAGAGCATTGAGAAGCGGATTGAACGTTCCCGTAAGAACATCAAAGGCGGCGACAAGAAATACGCTCAAGAAGTTGAACTGCTTGAACGCGTCAAAGAAGTGCTCTACGAAGATAAACCTGCACGTAGTATAGAATTGTCCGATGACGAGAAGCTTATTATCCGTGATCTTCATTTGTTAACATTGAAGCCAGTGCTGTATGCAGCGAATGTAAGTGAAGAAGAAGTAGCAAGTGCTGAGAATAATCCTTATGTGCAGCAAGTGCGTGAATTTGCAGCAACTGAAGGTGCTGAAGTTGTTCCGATCAGTGCTAAAGTAGAAGCTGAAATTGCCGAGCTTGAGGGCGAAGATAAAGCGATGTTCCTAGAAGAACTTGGGCTAGAAGAATCTGGCCTGAACCGTTTGATCAAAGCGGCTTACAAGCTTCTAGGCTTGTATACGTATTTCACGGCAGGCGTTCAGGAAGTTCGTGCGTGGACCATTCGTAAAGGAACTAAAGCACCCGGCGCTGCTGGTGTAATTCACACAGATTTTGAACGTGGATTTATCCGTGCTGAGGTAGTGGCTTACGCAGATCTTTTGGCAGCAGGCTCAATGAATGGTGCCAAAGAACGTGGTCAACTGCGTCTAGAAGGTAAAGAGTATTTGGTGCAGGACGGCGACGTTATGCATTTCCGTTTCAACGTTTAAGAGGACTGAAGCATACTAATGATAAGAGGGTCATCTCAGTCGGTAGAGGGTATCTACTGCTGGGATGATCCTTTTTTAAAATATAAGACATTTATTAAGGGATTTACGCGTACAGAACTGTAGCCATTTCACAATATCTTTGGTATAATATAAAGTCGTATATCTAATTTTATGACATATGTTTTAATCGCTTTATTTGCGAATTTGAAATTGAACTAGGAGAGGTGAATTCCCTTGTTGGACCGATTGCAATCCCTGGCGGACCGCTATGAGAAGCTCAGTGAACTGCTTTGTGATCCGGATGTTGCAAACGACAGTAAGAAACTGAGGGATTATTCCAAAGAACAATCAGACCTACAGCCTGCATTTGAGGCGTATACTGAATATAAGAGTGTAATGGAAGAGCTTGAAGCTGCTAAGCAGATGCAAGGCGAAAAGCTTGATGATGAGATGAAGGAAATGGTCAAGATGGAAATTGACGACCTTTCCAAACGTCAGGTAGAGCTGGAAGAGCAAATCCGTGTATTGCTACTGCCTAAAGACCCGAATGATGATAAGAACGTAATCGTCGAAATTCGTGGTGCAGCGGGTGGAGATGAAGCTGCATTGTTTGCTTCCGACCTTTATCGGATGTACACCCGGTTTGCAGATTCACAAGGCTGGCGCGTGGAGCTAATGGATGTCAACGCGAGCGATCTTGGTGGATTTAAAGAGGTAATCTTCCTTATTAACGGCCGCGGTGCATACAGTAAGTTGAAATACGAAAGTGGTGCGCATCGCGTACAACGTATCCCAGCGACTGAATCCGGTGGACGTATTCATACCTCTACTTCTACAGTATCGGTGATGCCGGAAGCTGAAGCATTTGAGATTGAAATCCATGATAAAGATATTCGTGTGGATACCTTCTGTTCAAGTGGTGCAGGCGGACAGTCTGTAAATACGACCAAGTCTGCAGTACGTGTAACCCATGTACCTACGGGCATCGTTGCTACCTGTCAGGACGGTAAGTCACAGAACTCCAATAAGGAAAAGGCGCTTCAAGTGCTTCGTGCCCGTATCTCCGATATGAAGCGGCAGGAAGAAGAAGCAAAGTATGCTGGTGAACGGAAGAGCAAAGTAGGTACGGGTGATCGTAGTGAGCGTATCCGGACGTATAACTTCCCGCAGAGCCGGGTTACAGATCATCGCATTGGCTTGACACTGCACCGTCTGGAGCAGGTTATGAACGGAGAAATCACTGAAATTATTTCGGCTCTTTCAATTGCTGAACAAGCTGATTTGATGGATAGTATGGACAATGGATAATAATGCTTTGAACGATGGCGTATTTGTCATGTCGGAAGTGAAAAGCATCCGGGAAGCCTTTGCGGAGGCTTCTTCTTTTTTGAGCCAGAGCGGTTGTAATGAACCGCAGCGCAGTGCGCAGTTACTGCTTGAGCATGCGCTTGGCTTATCCGGAGCGGCGTATTATATGGCGCTGGCGGATCCTTTTCCAGCTGCGATCAAGGAAGCGTGGGAGGCGGGAGTTACTCGCCGTAGTAAGGGTGAGCCGGTGCAATATATCATCGGCGAGCAAGAGTTCTACGGGCGTCCTTTTGAAGTGACGCCAGATGTGCTTATTCCACGGCCGGAGACGGAGCTGCTCGTCGAGGCGATTTTGCGGTACGGCGCGGAGCTTTGGCCGGACGGCACGGTTGCGCCGAGTGAAGCGGCGCAGGAAGAAGGCGCTGCTTCGTTAGCAGCAGCGCAAGATCGTGCGGGCGGCGCGGAAGGTGGACGCGCCGTACGGCCGCTGACCGCCGTCGATATCGGCGCCGGCAGCGGAGCGATTTCCGTCACGCTGGCGGCGGAAGCGCCGGCGTGGCGGGTCTGCGCCGGAGATATTTCGCCGGCGGCCCTAGCTGTGGCGAAGCGCAATGCGATGCGCTCCGGCACAGCCGTGGACTTTCGGCTCGGCGATCTGCTCGAGCCGTTCGCGGGGATGGAGACGGATATTCTCGTCTCCAACCCGCCGTACATTCCCGGCGAGGATATCGCCGGGCTGCAGCGTGAGGTGCGCGACCATGAGCCGCGCACTGCGCTGGATGGCGGAGCGGACGGGCTGGACCCGTACCGCCGCATGATGGAGCAGCTGGCGCTGCTCCCGGCACCGCCGCGCCTGATCGGCTTTGAACTCGGCTTCGGACAAGCCGAGCAGGTAGCCTCGCTACTTGAAGCGGCGGGTCATTGGAAAGAGATCATCACCATTAATGATCTAGCTGGAATTCCACGTCATGTGCTAGGTGTAGCACGATAATACTGCATGCTGTGCAGGGGACTCCTGTTGATCGGGGAGTGAAATTGTATTTTCAACCCGACTTCCTTTACAATAGAATTTAACCGGACTTCTTGGTGAACCATAAAAGAAAGCCCAGATTTAGAGTAGGGAGGCAGAACGTGCTTCAGAAGATTAAAAAAATTGATGGTGCTATCGTAGTCGTTCTGTTATTGCTCATGACTGTCAGCATCTTCGCCATATATAGTGTGACTCATGGAAGAGAAAAGCTGGACGGACATCATATCCGTATGATGATGTATTATGCAATTGGCTTTATTGCTTTTATTGGAATGACCTTTTTAGATTACAGAATTTTAGTGAAATACGCGTTATATATTTATTTGTTTGGGATAGGTATCCTGGTCCTCGTCAGCTTTTTGGGCGAGACCAAGAATAATGCCCAAGGCTGGTTGTCCCTCCCTGGAGGACTGAGCCTTCAGCCTGCCGAGCTATTCAAGCTAATATTAATTCTATTTCTGGCAGCGATGCTTGTTCGTAAGAATAAGAGTAAACTCTTGTTTTGGCGGGATGTTGTGCCGCTCGGCCTATTAACCTTATTTCCGTTTCTTATTGTCCTTACACAGAATGACCTTGGGAATGCCTTGTCTTACATCGTGATTCTTGCAGGTCTGTTGTGGATTGGAAATATTAAGTACACTCACGCATTAATCGCGCTGGTGATTGTAGCAAGCTCTGCGATTGCCGGAATTATGAGTTATATCCATTATCATGACGAAATTAAAACGTTTCTTAACGATATTGGCCGTTCGCACTGGATTGAACGTTTCGACCCATGGCTTGTTCCGGATAAAGCGACAGCGAAAGCTCTTTATCATACCAAAAACGCCAAGCTCGCGATTGCCTCAGGTGGGATGAGTGGAGAAGGCTATATGAACGGTAGCTCTGTTCAGACGGATCGGGTGCCTTATACGTATTCAGACTCTATCTTTGTGCAGATTGCCGAGGAATTTGGCTTTGTCGGTTCTGCATTTGTGCTGCTACTGTATTTTATCCTGATTCACCGAATGATTCTTATTGCGCTGGAAGCCAGAGATCGAGCAGGTCCATTTCTGATCGTCGGCATTGTCGCGATGATGCTGTATCAGATTTTTGAGAATATTGGTGCGTTTATTGGTCTGATGCCTTTGACAGGTATCACATTGCCATTCATCAGCTTCGGAGGTACCTCCCTGCTTATTAACATGGCCAGCATTGGGCTGGTAATGAGCGTGCGTCTGCATGGTCGAGATGTAGAGGAAGATTTGCCTAAGCCTACTCCTTATGCAGCCGCCAAACAGGTTTAATCACTAAATCAAAAGATAACCGTCAGAAACTCATCTTTTAAGGATGGGAACTGGCGGTTTTTTATTATGGGAAGTGAATCTCTGATATCGGGTGTATTACATAAATTTGGAATTGTGGCCTTGAATGCTCTACAATAGAAAGGAGAGACTTTCCTCAGGTGAGGGTGGTTGGAACCTTAATAGAGTAAGGGGTTTGCGTATGCTTAAAAAGCTCAAGAAGATCGATAGCGTGATTCTTATTGTTCTAGTTATGCTGATGGTGATTAGTATTCTTTCGATATACAGCGTGACTAATGGTAGATTAGTTCAGAAACTAGATGGGTTCCATCTACAAATGCTTAAATACTACATTGTAGGGTTTGTAGCGTTTTTTGTGCTTACCTTCGTGGACTATAGGATATTTGTTAAATATGCTCTTTATATTTACATCTTGGGTATTGGTCTCCTAGTGTCGGTTAGTTTTTTTGGTAAGGTAAAGAACGGTGCGCAATTAGGGCTAGAGATAGGTGGACTTAGCTTTCAACCTGCGGAGCTTTTTAAGTTGATATTGATTCTTTTACTCGCGTCCATACTGGTCCGTAAACAAGGAGCCACGCTAACCTTCTGGAAGGGAGTCGTTCCGCTGGCGCTTCTTACATTGCTCCCTTTTGCCATAGTTATTGTACAGAATGATCTCGGAAATGCGCTAAGCTACATCGTAATATTAATCGGTCTTCTATGGATCGGGAATATCAAAATTTCACATGCACTCATCGGATTACTAATCGTTGGCGGATTGGGTCTTGCAGGAATTCTGAGCTATATTCACTATCATGATGAAGCGGTATATTTTTTTGAGGAGACCCTTGGCAGGAAGCATTTAGTGGATCGTTTTGATCCTTGGCTCGTACCTGATTTGGCGTCAGATGATGCAAGCTATCACACGAAAAATGCTAAAGTGGCTATTGCCTCCGGAGGGATGAGTGGCGAGGGGTACATGCAAGGAAGCTCTGTGCAGAGTAACCGTGTTCCATATACCTATTCGGATGCTATATTCGTACAGGTTGCGGAGGAGTTTGGGTTTGTGGGTTCAGCGCTGCTGCTGTTGCTCTTTTTTATTCTTCTTCATCGGATGATACTGATTGCTCTAGAGAGTAGGGAGCGTAGTGGTCCGTTTTTGATTATTGGAATTACGGCAATGCTGCTATATCAAATCTTAGAGAATATTGGAGCTTTTATCGGCCTAATGCCGCTTACGGGAATTACACTTCCGTTCATCAGTTATGGAGGCACATCTCTTTTAATTAATATGGCCTGTATGGGGATTGTAATGAGTGTGCATCTTTATGGTCGGGATGTTGAGGAGGATTTGCAGTTGCCTAAGGCGCTTGCTGTAAAATTATAGATTTAATAGATTCATAGGTTTGCAGTCTCTCATCTCTGGACATACTACTAGCATGAGAGTTAAGAGGAGAGGGGCTGCGACAAATGAACGATAATCATATGGATAAAAGAGATTCCTTACGTGTAACTTTTAAGTATACTGCCATTTTAATTTGTTTTTTTATGATCGTTATCATGGCCTGGGAAGGTCAAAAAACCGATGCAGCAGTAGCCGAAGTATCGATTCCGCAGGATTCTATCCGGCTGCGTATTCTGGCGAATTCGGACGGAACACAAGATCAACTAGTGAAGCGGCAAATCCGCGATACAATCGTAGAGCAAATGAACCAGTGGGTAACTGCACTTGAGGACCCACAGAGTTTAGAGCAGGCACGCGCTTTAATTAGAACTCATCTACCAGAGCTTAATGCACTGGTTGGATCGGAGCTAGAGAAACGCGGCATTCAATATTCATATAAAGTTGAGCTGGGTGTAGTTCCTTTTCCGACCAAATTATACGGTGGAACAGTCTATCCGGCCGGAGAATACGAGGCTGTGCGGGTTACGTTGGGCGAAGGAAAGGGTCAGAACTGGTGGTGCGTACTGTTTCCGCCGCTGTGCTTTATCGATGCGGGCTCCGGAGATGCAGCAGCGCCTGCTGCTAATAAAGGGGCGAAGACCGTCTCGGCTGCCGGGGCAGATAGCGGAGTTAAGGCGCAACCAGCAGTAGGAACAGCTGTACAAGCAGATTCTTCGGCGAAGGATGTTGCGGCAGCGGATTCCGCAGAGCCAGAGGTGCGGTTCTTCGTTTGGGAACTGCTGCAAAACCTTTGGAACTGGATTAGCGGATTATGGTCGTAATGCTGATGTTAGCCCTTTGGTTTTGTGGAAATGGTCTATAGTTTTGAATCTAGATATGTTACTATTTCATAAGCAGATCGACTGCGGCGCCTTCATTGGGGCCGCTTTTTGGTAAGATTAGAGTTAATGAACCTCCAGAGTATTTATCCTAAGATTGCAAGAAAAGCTATTGTTCAATATATATCCTGTAGAAAGCCTGTGATGAGAATGAATGAACCACACGACCCTTTATTCGCCGTTCAGCGGCGGAGTGGAATTAGAAATGAGACTGTATATTGGGTACTGGATTTGCTGGAAGATGCAGCTTCGGATTCCGGTGTACTTCAGCCAAGTGAGGAGAATAAGTTAGCCATCGTGGAGGCGGCAGCCATGCTTCGTGAAGGTGGAACGGTCGCTTTTCCAACCGAAACGGTCTATGGACTTGGTGCGGATGCACGGAATACTGCGGCAGTTGAGGCTGTTTTTGCGGCAAAAGGGCGACCGTCTGATAATCCCCTTATCGTGCATATTGCCGATCCAGGTGCTCTGGACGAGCTGGTTACAGAAGTGCATCCTACGGCTGCGGTATTGATGGATGCTTATTGGCCAGGACCGCTGACAGTTGTTCTTCCTGTTCGTGAGGGTGTTTTGTCATCCTGTGTAACGGCAGGACTGGACACGGTAGGTGTTCGTATGCCTGATCATCCGGTAGCTTTGGCGCTGATCAGTGCAGCGGGCTGTCCCGTTGCGGCACCTAGTGCTAACCGTTCCGGTCGTCCGAGTCCGACCTTAGCTTCACATGTGATGGAAGACTTGGCCGGATACATTGGCGGCGTACTTGATGGCGGCGCGGCCGGAGTTGGACTGGAGTCAACTGTTGTGCAGGTGCAGCCTGATGGAAAGGTTGCCGTGCTTCGTCCTGGTGGGATTACTTTGGAGCAGTTAACTGCTGTAGTGGGAGCAGAAGCCATTGCTGCTGAGCCAGCTGTGGTTAAAGAATTTGGAGCTTCCGCAGCAGCGGAAGCTCCAGTAGTCACTGCACCGAAGGAACGCCACGGTGCAGAAGCTGTTTCCGCCAGCTCGGCGCCACGCGCGCCGGGCATGAAGTACACGCACTACGCGCCGCGCGGCTGGCTCGGTGTGGTGAGCGGATCTTCTCCGCAACGTGTTGCGGATGAAGCCGCGAGTCTACTTCAGGCGGCACAGCTGAACGGCGAAGTAACGGGCTTACTCCTCTTCGAGGAGCATAAGCCCCTCTATCCCGCCGATCCTGCCGCCTACGTTCTTTCCCTCGGCTCGTTATCCTCGCCGGAGGAAGGGGCGCGCTCCCTATATGCCGCGCTGCGGCGCTTCGATGAAGCGGGAGCGACTTACATCTTGGCCGAGGCTTGTCCGTATACGGGCCTCGGCGTAGCTATTATGAACCGGCTTATGAAGGCAGCCGGTGGTTCCGTCATTGATGCCGGATAGCCACGGCGACCTTTCTATCCAGCTATAGTATAGGTTCTTCGAATCTGAAATCTCCTATGAAGTCATGATTACCCCCTTGTCCGCATATCGTTGTTGTACAAGATATTTCGGACTTGGGGGGTTAAGCATGGGCATAGGAGATGTATATGCCGGTTGGGGGCAGACAGTTACTATTGCTATAATGGCGATTGCATTAGGGATGGATGCCTTTTCGCTCGGAGTAGGGATCGGGATGAAAGGGATTCGTCTGCTGCATATTCTGCAAATGAGTGTGCTCATTGCTTTTTTTCATATGCTGATGCCTCTTCTAGGTTTATTGACTGGAAGTTATGTCGGACATTTGCTAGGTCAAGTAACAACTTATGCCGCAGGAGGGCTACTTGTGCTGTTAGGCGGACATATGGTGTATAACTCCTTTCGTCCGGAAGTGGTAGGTACGCGAGCTATGAATCACCGAACCTTATGGGGAATGCTGCTTCTATCACTCAGTGTTAGTGTGGATTCTTTTTCCGTTGGGGTATCCTTAGGGATGTTTGTGAATGGTGTACTTCTGACTATACTAGCTTTTGGTGCCTGTGGAGGTCTGATGTCAATTATCGGCCTGCTTCTTGGGCGGCATGTCAGTCGTGGACTCGGGGAATATGGGGAAGCACTGGGCGGGGCTATTTTATTGGGGTTTGGCTTGCTATTCATCTTTTGATACAATAACGGCATTACAATATTTTAATTTCATGGGGGTGCAAAAGCATGCTGCATATTTTATTCGTCTGCACCGGTAATACATGCCGTAGTCCTATGGCTGAGGGGCTTTTACGAAAGCTTGCGAAGGAACGTGGAATCGACCTGGAAGTGCGGTCTGCAGGTGTATCTGCCATTTCTGGTACTTCTATATCGAGACATGCTGCAGCTATTTTGCAGGAAGAAGGCATTCATGATCATTTAGAGTCGTCGCAATTAACAGGGCAATCCGTCGCTTGGGCCGATCTTGTACTTACCTTAACCAGTGGACATAAGCAACATTTGCTACAGTATTTTCCGGATGCCGTAACAAAAACATATACATTGAAGGAATACGTGCATAACGAAGAAGCTGTGACTGAGGATATTAAAGAATTGGACAGCCTTTATGCAGATGCTGAGTTAAACATAGCTCTAGGTGGTGAACCCAACGCAACGGATCTACAACGAATGATTGAAATCCGCCAGCGTATCCCAAGCTTTGATATTTCTGATCCATTCGGGGGTACGCGTGAAGATTATGAGCTTACTGCTGCTGAGATTCGCACTTCGTTGTTTAGTTTATTAGATAAACTGGAATCCTTACGCCATTTGTAAATGGTTGATTTTCAGTCGGCTTTGCTTTAAGATGAAAGTACAACTAATCGGTTCCGATGTAACTGGCGACAAATGTGGATCAAACCACGATGGAGCATCGGAATAAACGGCCGGTCGCCTGGGCAAAAGAGCAAATCCGCAGCTACCTGCGGACTGCTCTTTTTTGTTTAAATGACGCTTGTTTGAAGCTTGAGGAGGTAGGGTGATGGACAAAGTTGTGGAGTTATCTTTAACTGAAGCTACTGTCACTGTGTTAAGGGAGTTGGCGGAAGCTGGTAACCTTGGATCTGGTAAAATTGTTGTCCTAGGAGTTAGCACAAGTGAGGTCGCTGGTGTCCGTATTGGAACCGGTGGTGCGCTTGAAGTCGCACAGCAACTGCTTGAAGGGGCTCGTTTGGTCGCAGCGGAAAAAGGATTTCATCTCGTTTATCAGTGCTGTGAGCATCTGAATCGTGCGCTTGTAATGGAACGCTCTTTGCTAGAGTCGCTTGGGCTAAGTGAAGTTTCAGCTGTACCTATACCGGGTGCTGGCGGTTCGATGGCTGCGGCTGCCTATCGCTCTATGAAAGATCCTGTTCTGGCGGAAACGTTAGAAGCACATGCTGGCTTAGACATTGGTGAGACTCTTATAGGTATGCATTTGCGCCGCGTGGCAGTTCCTTTTCGGCCGACCTTGCGGTACATTGGAGCAGCTAGAGTGAACGCGGCATGGGCCAGACCTCCGCTTATTGGCGGCGAACGTGCGGTTTACCGTACTCTTGAACAGAGTGATTCACAGGTTTGTGATTGATGGACTTAGATTTATGTTTTTGCAGAAACGTAGACCTAAAGCTTTTTCGTGGCGGGCAAATCGTTTCTATTTAAATACAACATATCTACACACACTAGGGAGGAAATAAGAACATGGAACAATTACGTAAGAGTGACCCGGCAGTACTGGAAGCAATGGAACTGGAACTGAAACGTCAGCGTGCCAACATTGAGCTTATTGCCTCAGAGAATATCGTTAGCGAAGCCGTAATGGAAGCCATGGGCTCAGTGCTTACGAACAAATATGCAGAAGGCTATCCAGGCAAACGGTATTATGGTGGCTGTGAAGATGTGGATATCGTTGAGAATCTGGCTCGTGATCGTGCAAAAGAATTGTTCGGTGCGGAACATGTCAACGTACAGCCTCACTCTGGAGCACAAGCGAATATGGCTGTATATCTCGCTGCACTTAACCCGGGCGACACGGTTCTTGGCATGAACTTGGCGCATGGCGGACATTTAACGCATGGTAGTCCAGTAAATGCTTCTGGATTACTCTATAACTTCGTAGCTTATGGTGTACAAGAAGATACTTTCCTAATTGATTATGACGAAGTACGCAAAGCAGCCTTCAAGCACCGTCCTAAGTTGATTGTTGCTGGTGCAAGTGCGTATCCGCGCATTATTGATTTCGAAAAACTTGGTGCTATCGCCAATGATGTCGGCGCGTTGTTTATGGTAGATATGGCCCATATCGCAGGTCTTGTTGCTGCTGGTCTTCATCCGAGCCCGGTTCCTCATGCTCATTTCGTTACAACTACAACACATAAGACTTTACGCGGTCCCCGCGGAGGTATGATTATGTGCAGACAGCCATGGGCAGCTGCTATCGATAAAGCCGTATTCCCTGGTTCCCAAGGTGGACCGCTGATGCATGTCATTGCGTCAAAAGCAGTCGCATTCGGTGAAGCTTTGCTGCCATCCTTTAAGACCTATGCTGAGAATGTAGTGAAGAATGCAAATGTTCTTGCAGAAACACTGATTAGCGAAGGGGTTAACATTGTATCCGGTGGTACAGATAACCACTTGATGTTGCTTGATACACGCAACCTGAACATTACCGGAAAAGATGCGGAAAAAGTACTAGATTCCATCGGAATCACTGTGAATAAAAACGCAATTCCATTTGATCCTACAAGTCCTTTCGTAACAAGCGGTATTCGTATTGGTACACCTGCGGTTACTTCCCGTGGTATGGACGAGCAAGCTATGGTGGTTATTGGCCGCATTATAGCTAATGTTCTGAAGAATCCGAAGGATGAAGTGAAATTAGCTGAGGCAGCTCGTCAAGTTGCTGATTTGACGGATCAGTACCCACTTTATCCAGAACTGAAGTACTAGTTCTTATTCTCGTATTCACTAATAAATTCACCTCCACCGAGTCCTGATTTTAGGGTTTGGTGGAGGTTTTTTGTTGTTTATTGTTCACAATATTATCTGGGTAAATTGATGGAAAATCATGAAATCAATCATGAAAGTTCATGGAACTTTCATAAACAATAGTGAAAAAAATGTGAATAGTATGAAAAATGCAAATTTGCACAACCTAATCTAGGTTTTATTCCTGAAAAGGCAACGGAATTACCAATCCTTACCTTTATAAGCGAAGGAAAACACAAGGGTAGGGGTTCAATATGGGTACATGTGCCTTTCTAGGTGAAATGCGGCGATGGGAATGCTATAATAGACAGGATTTAGCCATAGAGAAGCAAAAACGCTTTCTAGGGTTATAGACACGACTTACAATTACCGGAGGGACAGGAAATGGGAAAATTGGTGATTTGCGATCATCCTTTAATTCAACACAAACTAACATTTATTCGCGACGTAAGAACAAACACGAAGGATTTCAGAGAGCATGTTGACGAAGTTGCCACATTGATGGCTTATGAGATAACACGTGATATTCCTCTAGAAACCATTACAGTACAAACACCGGTCACTGAAACGGAAAGTAAAGTGATTTCTGGAAGAATGCTTGGGCTTATCCCTATTCTTCGTGCTGGTCTGGGTATGCTTGAGGGCGTTCTGAAGCTTCTTCCTGCTGCTAAAGTAGGACATGTTGGCTTATTCCGTGATCCGGACACGCTTCAACCGGTTGAGTATTACATCAAGCTTCCTACAGATGTACAGGAACGTGAACTGATCGTAATTGATCCAATGCTAGCTACGGGGGGATCTGCGATTGCTGCTATTACCTCGCTGAAGAAGCGTGGCTGTACACAAATTAAAATGATGAACCTGATTGCAGCTCCAGAAGGTGTTGCTGCCGTTCAAGAGGCTCACCCAGATGTCGATATTTATGTAGCTGCGCTTGATGATCATTTGAATGAGCATGGATATATCGTTCCGGGACTTGGCGATGCTGGAGATCGTTTGTACGGAACTAAGTAAATAGTAATTCGTAATAGGATATAAGAAATTTGTTTATTTTTTGATGAGAGGGTAGGGGTTATGTCCAAAATTAAAGTGATGACTATTTTCGGAGTGCGCCCCGAGGCGATCAAGATGGCTCCTCTAGTTCTTGAACTGAAGAAGCATCCTGAGCACATCGAGTCAATTGTATGTGTAACAGCACAGCACAGGGAGTTGCTCGATCAAGTGTTGGAAGTGTTCAATATTACTCCTGATTACGATCTGGATGTGATGAAGGACCGTCAGACGCTTAATGAGATTACTATTCGAGTGCTCGAAGGCCTGGAACCTGTACTCAGAGAGGTTAAACCTGATCTCGTATTGGTGCACGGGGACACATTAACGACGTTCCTTGCAAGCTATGCCTCTTTCCTGCAGCAAATTCAGGTTGGGCACGTAGAAGCAGGACTTCGGACATGGAACAAATTGTCTCCGTATCCTGAAGAAATGAACCGTCAGCTTACAGGCGTATTAGCAGACCTGCATTTCGCTCCAACGGATTGGTCAGCTAGTAATCTGAGACATGAGAACAAAAAAGAATCAAGTATTTATATCACAGGCAACACTGTAACCGATGTGTTTCAATATACCGTACAGCCTGATTACCGGCATCCTGTTTTGGATTTTGCTTCAGGAAAAAAACTTATTTTGATGACTGCTCACCGTAGAGAATCTCAAGGTGAACCGCATCGGAATATCTTCCGAGCTGTCAAAAGAATCGCTGATGAATTCGAAGATGTAGCCATTGTTTATCCTGTGCATCCGAGTCCTGCCGTTAAGGAACCTGCACATGAAATTTTGGGTGGACATCCAAGAATTAAGCTGATTGATCCGCTGGATGTCGTGGATTTGCATAATTTTTATCCGCATACCCACTTGATATTGACCGATTCTGGCGGTTTACAAGAGGAAGCTCCTTCATACGGAGTACCAGTACTTGTGCTTCGTGATACGACGGAGCGTCCTGAAGGGATAGACGCTGGAACGCTAGAACTTGTGGGCACGGACGAGGAGAAGGTGTATGCACGGACACATGCTCTTTTGACTGATAATGAGCTCTATCAGTCGATGAGTCGGGCCGCCAACCCGTACGGAGATGGCAAAGCCTCCCAACGAATTGTCAATGCGATTTTGCACCATTTTGGTGTAAATAAGGAGCGTCCTGAAGAGTTTCACAGAATGTTCACAAAAAATAAATAATTTCATTTAAAGTAATATCTGATCTGATTAAAATCAACATACAGTGAAACTGTACGGTTTATATGGTTTTGGAACATTTTGCTGTGATTATTTTCATGTTTTCAAGGGTTTTTGGGCAATGTTCAATGAATTGACAAAGACTCCAGAAATTCAGTAAAATTAGTTGGGATTGTAGCCATGAAAGAACAAAATAGCAGGGACAGCTTGTTACAGACCGCGCTTATCATTGGAAGTGCAGGCACTATACTCGCCGCTTACATTGTTATTGGTTTTTTTGCGGCAAGGTGGCTGAAAGACTTGATGGAGGGACCTAAATATTGGCTCGCTATTGGCACTATAACCGGAATGATTCTGGGAATTGTGAACGTCGTCCTGTTAATTAAAAAATTTTTGGGGGAGCAGAATGGATAATATGACTCCCATGATCAATACCGTCACTAGAGTTACGCTCGTCCTTATGGCAGGACTCTTAATGGGCTGGGCGCTTCATCATGAGACCAGGGATTTTACACTGGGCATGACTCTGGGTCTGGTGGCGGGATTGGTAAACTTTCGTTATCTGGCCGTCAAGGTTCGACGGGTAACGCAGTCGATTGCGAGCAACGAAGGGAATGCCTTCAGCCTCGGTTTTGTTACACGGATTAGCTTCGCAATTTTGGTCACCATGTTCGCGGTCAAGATTGAGCATTTCTCCCTGGTAGCAACTATTTCAGGCGTATTCATTCCTCAGCTTCTCGCCATTCCTGCGGGGATATATCTGAGTGTGAAGAACAAACTTTAACCAGATTAAAGAGAAAGGGGGATGATACTATGCATGAGATGCCGAAAATCTTTGTCGGGGGAATACCGATAGATATATCAGCCGTATTGATGCTTCTGATCAGTTGTACAGTAGTATTTGTACTGGTGATGCTGTCGGTTCGTAAGCTTTCGGTTGAGAATCCATCTAAGCTTCAGAATTTTATGGAATGGGTTGTAGAATTTGTAGAGGGTGTCATAAGCAGTGCCATGGACCTGAAGAAAGGAAAACCTTACATATCTTTGGGGCTAACGTTGATTCTGTTTATCTTTGTTTCCAACCTTCTTGGATTGCCCTTCTCAGTTGTAACTGAAGCACATGGACCTGTAACCGTGTTTGGCCATGTGATTGAAGCAACCAGGAACTTGGCGCATGGTGATCATGTTGAGATCTTATGGTACAAGTCGCCGACTGCTGACATTAATATCACTGCAGGATTGGCAATTATTGTGTTTATACTGATGAACTTCCTGGGCATTAAGCTCAATGGCAAGCATTATTTCAAACACTATATTGAGCCGTTTCCAATCTTTTTGCCACTGAACATTATCGAGAACTTGGCAAAACCAGTAGCTCTGGCAATTCGTCTATTTGCTAACATCTTTGCCGGAGAAGTACTGATTACAGTCATTTTGAAACTGGGGATTCTCAGTATTCCTTTCCTGGCTGTATGGCAAGGCTTCAGTATTTTCGTCGGGGCACTACAGGCGTTTATCTTTACGATACTGACGATGGTTTATATCGCACAGATGACGATTCACGAAGAAGAAGCACATTAATGAACTGCTGCGAAGGGAACGGTTATCGTCTGATTTTCTTTCGCGGGAGATATCTTATATCATTAAACATAATATGAACCAAAATTAAAGGAGGATATTTACAAATGGAATATTTAGCAGCAGCAATAGCGGTTGGTTTGGGTGCACTTGGTGCAGGTCTTGGTAATGGTATGATCGTTAGTAGAACAGTTGAGTCCATCGCTCGTCAACCAGAAGCTCGTAATGCGCTTCAAACAACAATGTTTATCGGTGTAGGTATCGTCGAAGTTATTCCGTTGGCAGCAACAGTTATCGCATTCCTAATCATGTTTTCATCTTAATAAACCGTATTTACGGTTTGGCGGGGACGGCCGATGCCATCCGCGCCTTACTTTTGTATACGTCCGCATGACGCGGTAATGGAAGGGAGTGACCTCAGTGGAAATTGTTTGGACAAACATCTTATTTTCAATTGTAGCCTTTGGGATTCTATATTTCTTGCTCAGTAAGTATGCGTTCAGCAAACTGTTCGCAGTTATGGAGAAACGCCGTGAGCTGGTAATGCAGCAAATGGATGAAGCTGCGAAGACTAGAGAGCAAGCGGTCGCGTATGTGGAAGAGCAGAAGCAGGCGCTGAACAGTGCACGCCAGGAAGCTCAACAGATTATTCAACAATCGCAAATTACTAGTAATCAACAGGTAGAACAAGCTTTGGCGCAAGCTAAAGTTGAAGCTGCACGCGTCAAAGAAGAGGCCGTGCGCGATATCGAGAACGAGAAGAATAAAGCAGTGGAAGAGTTGCGCAGCGAAATTGGAACGGCATCTGTTCGTATTGCTTCTAAACTTCTTAAGAAAGAAGTTAGTGCTAGCAGTGAGCAGGAGCAGCTTGTGAACCAATACCTCAATGAGGTAGGAGGCCGATCATGAGCCGCGATACGGTAGTTGCCAAGCGCTACGCTAAAGCATTGTACAGTGCAGCGGTAGAGAAGGGGATTACCCTTGAAGTAGAAGAACAGCTCAAGGCAGTGGTCGAAGTTTTACATTTAGACCAAGAGGTACAGCGTTTTATTCTTGCACCACGTATCTCGGAGTCCGACAAGCTGAAAGTGCTGCGCACAGCACTTCAAGATAAGCTCTCTCCTATTGTAATGAACATTGTAGAACTGTTAGTAGAGCGAGGCAGAACCGATATTTTTGCCGAACTGCTGGATACGTATATCAAGATTGAAGGAGACGCTCTTGGCATTGGTGATGCTAAGGTATACTCCGTTTATTCTTTAAGTGAAGAAGAACAAGCGGCTGTAGCTGCAGAATTCGGCCAGCTAGTAAACCGTAAAATTCGGGTTACGAATGTGGTCGATCCAAGCCTGCTGGGAGGACTGAAGGTTTATATCGGCGATACGCTGTATGACGGAAGTCTTTCTAGTAAATTGGAACGTCTCGAGAAATCCTTTAATGATAAGCATAGAAGATAGGGGTGAGGATATTGGGCATCAGACCTGAAGAGATCAGCACTTTGATCAAAAGTCAAATTGAGCAATATAAAGCCGATATCGAAGTTGCCGAAGTGGGCACCGTCATTCAAGTCGGAGACGGTATCGCTCGTGTCTACGGTCTGGAAAACGCAATGGCAGGCGAGTTGCTAGAGTTCTCCAACGGTGTAGTGGGCATGGCGCTCAATCTGGAAGAAAGCAACGTCGGTGTTGTAATTCTGGGTGAGTACAAGGAAATTCGTGAAGGCGATCAAGTAAAACGTACTGGACAAATCATGCAAGTTCCAGTTGGAGAGGCCCTTCTGGGTCGTGTTGTTAACGCACTCGGTATGCCGCTTGACGGTAAAGGCCCAATTCAAACGACGGAGTTCCGTCCGGTTGAGAATAATGCTCCTGGTGTTATCGACCGTAAATCGGTTCATGAGCCAATGCAAACTGGTCTTAAAGCGATTGATGCGATGGTACCAATTGGTCGTGGACAACGCGAACTTATCATTGGTGACCGTCAAACAGGTAAGACTGCAATCGCAATCGATGCGATTATCAACCAAAAAGGCAACGGAATGAAATGTATTTATGTTGCCATTGGACAAAAACAATCCACAGTAGCACAGGTTGTAGAAACTCTCCGCCGTCATGGCGCGTTGGAATATACAATCGTTGTAACTGCTTCGGCTTCAGAGCCATCCCCACTGTTGTATATTGCTCCATACGCAGGTTGCGCAATGGGCGAGTACTTTATGTACAAGGGCGAACACGTATTGATCATTTATGATGACCTTTCAAAACAAGCTTCGGCTTATCGCGAATTGTCCTTGCTGCTTCGTCGTCCACCGGGTCGTGAAGCGTTCCCTGGTGACGTGTTCTACTTGCACTCCCGTCTTTTGGAACGTGCGGCTAAGCTTAGTGATGAGCTTGGTGGTGGTTCATTAACCGCGCTTCCGTTCATCGAAACACAAGCATCTGACGTATCGGCTTACATTCCTACGAACGTAATCTCGATTACAGATGGTCAAATCTTCCTTGAATCCGATCTGTTCTACTCTGGTCAACGTCCGGCGATCAACGTCGGTATCTCCGTTTCCCGTGTAGGGGGCTCCGCTCAGATTAAAGCGATGAAGAAGGTAGCTGGCTCGCTCCGTTTGGATCTTGCTCAATATCGTGAACTTCAAGCTTTCTCACAGTTCGGCTCAGATCTTGATAAATCCACGCTTGCTCGTCTGAATCGCGGAGCACGTATGATGGAAGTTCTGAAACAAGGTGTAAATCAGCCGTTGTCTGTTGAACATCAAGTGCTTAGCTTGTACACAGCTGTAAAAGGATACTTGGATGATATTCCTGTTAAAGACGTAAAACGTTTTGAAAAGGAATTCCTTGCTTACATGGACAGCAGTGCTGCTGAAGTTGCTCAATCCATCAGAGATACCAAGGATTTGACAGCAGATAACGAAGCCGCTCTTAAAGCAGCGATTGATAAATTTAAAAGAGGCTTTGCTTCTAGCTAATATAGATCGTACCTAAACGATTCTTACTAAGTGAGCTTTGGCTATGCCGAAGCTCAGGCTATTACTTATAAAGTTGGCTTTGAATTCGTCAAAGCTAAGAAGATGCTTACGAAGTTAGCTTTAACTCCGTTAAAGCTTTAAGGTGGTGAAATCATGGCAAGAAGCATGCGTGATATTAAACGTCAAATTAAGAGTGTTCAAAACACAAGACAGATCACAAAAGCGATGGAAATGGTAGCCGCCTCCAAGCTGAGAAAAGCCCAGGAGAAGGCAATTGCCGCCCGTCCTTATGCTGAGAAGCTGAAAGAGGTTGTATCGAGCATTGCTGCCGGTACAGAAGGCGTTCAGCATCCCATGCTGGTCAGTCGCCCTGTGAAAAAAACTGGTTATCTTATCGTGACCTCTGATAGAGGGCTTGCGGGAGGATACAACGCTAATATTTTACGTAAGGTGACGATGCTCATCGCGGAACGACATAAATCCAAAGATGAGTACGCCTTGTTCGTTATCGGTCGTAAAGGCCGTGACTTCTTACGCCGCCGTGAATATCCGATTGTACAGGAAGTTACTGAGCTATCGGATGCGCCGAAATTTGCTGACATTAAGTCTATTGCTAATTCGGCAGTACAACAGTTTGTAGATGGTACGTATGATGAGTTGTACGTTTGCTACAACCAATTCGTCAATGCGATTACCCAGATCCCAACCGTTGATCGACTGTTGCCTATGGAAGGCGTAGGAAATCATGAGCATCATGAAGCGACTGCAAATTACGAATATGAACCTTCACCAGAAGGCGTACTCGAAGTACTACTTCCGAAATACGCCGAAACTTTGATTTATAGCGCAATTCTGGATGGCAAGGCCAGTGAGCTGGGTGCGAAAATGACAGCGATGGGCAGTGCAACAAAGAACGCGTCGAAAATGATCGGAGAACTTACCCTTACGTACAACCGTGCCCGTCAGGCGGCAATTACGCAGGAAATTACCGAGATCGTGGCCGGAGCGAACGCTCAGTCTTAAAAATACAAGAACAGTTAAGCAACGTGCTTGACTTGCCTTGTATTTTACGAGAAACAGTGCCGCATGGAGCGATACATAGTATCGCCCGCTTCTGGAGTATGGCTCCTTAAGAACGGCACTGCAGTTCTTCTTAAAATATAAGAAAGTATAGGTTTTACACTATACAAAATGCTTATATTTCTACGAGAAACGGTTGTCATCTTTATAAGACGACAGCGTCGTTTCTTCTTGATGTAACAGCTTTCGAGGAGGGAAATGAAGATGAACAAAGGACGCGTTGTAAGCATTATGGGTCCGGTTGTCGATATTGAATTTGAACGCGGCCAATTGCCCGAGATATTCAACGCTATCAAAATTGAAACCGTCTTGGACAATGGTCGCCAGATTAACCTAACACTTGAGGTTTCCAATCACTTGGGAGACAATTTGGTACGTTGTATCGCGATGTCTTCTACAGATGGTCTGGTTCGCGGACTGGATGCGATTGACCAAGGTGGTCCTATTTCGGTTCCTGTAGGGGAAGCGACATTAGGCCGGGTATTTAACGTACTTGGAAATCCAATTGATAACGCTGGTGAAGTTGTTGCTGAAATAAAGAACCCGATTCACCGTTTGGCTCCGACATTTGATGAATTGTCGACACAAGCCGAAATTTTGGAAACGGGTATTAAAGTTATCGACTTGCTTGCACCTTACGCTAAAGGCGGTAAAGTTGGTCTGTTCGGCGGTGCCGGTGTAGGTAAAACAGTAACGATTCAAGAATTGATTAATAACATTGCCCAAGAACACGGCGGTATTTCCGTATTCGCGGGTGTGGGTGAACGTACTCGTGAAGGTAATGACCTTTATCACGAAATGACGGACTCCGGCGTTATTAAGAAAACAGCAATGGTGTTCGGACAAATGAATGAGCCCCCAGGCGCGCGTCTGCGCGTAGCTTTGACCGGTCTTACTATGGCGGAATATTTCCGTGATGTAGAAGGTCGCGATACGCTGCTCTTTATCGATAATATATTCCGCTTTACCCAAGCGGGTTCCGAAGTATCCGCTCTTCTCGGACGTATGCCGTCCGCGGTAGGTTACCAACCAACCCTGGCTACTGAAATGGGTCAGTTGCAAGAGCGTATCACTTCTACCAAAAAAGGCTCCGTTACTTCCATTCAAGCAATCTACGTACCAGCGGATGACTACACTGACCCTGCTCCGGCAACTGCGTTTGCTCACTTGGATGCAACAACTAACCTTGAGCGTAAGATTTCCGAGAAGGGGATTTTTCCAGCGGTTGATCCACTGGCTTCCAGCTCGCGTCTGCTAGCTCCGGAAATTGTTGGTGAAGAGCATTACAATGTGGCACAAGGTGTTAAACAATTGCTGCAACGTTATACCGAACTTCAAGACATCATTGCCATCTTGGGTATGGATGAATTGAGTGAGGATGATAAGGTTATCGTAGCTCGTGCTCGTAAAGTTGAGCGGTTCCTGTCACAGCCTTTCCACGTAGCTGAACAGTTTACCGGCTTCAAGGGTAAATACGTGCCAATCAAAGAAACTGTACGTAGCTTTAAGGAAATCCTGGATGGTAAGCATGATGATCTTCCAGAAGCAGCGTTCCTTTTTGTGGGTACAATCGAAGAAGCGGTTGAAAAAGCGAAATCGATGTAACACTGAGCTTAGTGAATGCTTTCGAAGCGGGCTTTACTTCGTAAAGCTAAGTGTATGCTTTCGATGAGAGCTTTACTTCGTAAAGCTTTAAGGAGGAATGGAAGTGAATACCTTTTTGTTGGAAATTGTCACGCCGGAGCATCTCGTCTATTCTAAACAAGTGAATAGCTTGACAGTACGGGGAGTCGAAGGCGAGTTGGGTATTTTGCCGGGACACATTCCGCTTGTGACTCCACTTCAGGTTGCTCCGTTATCCGTCAAATCGGACGGTGTTACGATCTCCATCGCCGTTCATGGCGGTTTCGTTGAAGTGCATAAGGACAAAGTAACAGTGCTGGCCGAAAGTGCTGAGCTGCCAACGGATATTGATGTTGAACGCGCCGAGGCTGCTAGAGAACGCGCTCAGCGCCGTCTCCAGACTCGTAGCAAACAAGATGATATCGATCACCGCCGTGCGGAGTTGGCGCTGCAACGCGCTGTTACACGGATTAAAGTGTCCACTGGTAAAGGACAACAGTAGGATATAAGCGGTCAAGCTCTAAGCTTGACTGCTTTTTTTGTTATAGTAATCTATCTAGTAAAGGTTAAGATTTCTTCATTTTTTTGGATATTGGCATTGAATTGTTTAAAAATTTGTAAAAGTACTGGATTCTTTTGCCCTGCGCAAGTATGATATAAGAGTCGATTTCCGAGTAATACGAACACGGAGGGTTAGCATGGGGGATATATTGTCCAATGGATGGTCTAGTGCCGCTGGAACCAGCAGCATGATCTCAATGATTGTTTCTTTGCTCAGTGTTGTATTATCTTGGTGGGCATTGCAGAACCTTAAGCTGGATTTGGTCATAAGATATCCCAAGAGTCCTCAAGGAAGGCTGCTGCACTTGCTTCTGGCTATTGTACTAGGTCGTTTTGTTGCAGGATTCTTTCTGGATTACCTTAGCTGGAGTGGGATGATCCGCTATATGTTTTAGGAATATGTAGTTTGGTTATAAGTGTCATAGGTCGCAATGGTCAAAAAGTGTCGAATAATAAGGTTTTATTATGTCAACACTGAACTTTAAGGAACATGCCCGGCTGAATGGGCGTATTGATGGAGTATGCGAATTTTTTTGCAATTACTTTTAATCTAAAAAAATAATTTAAGAAATAATGGACGCGGAGGGAAACCGAAAATGAGCAAATTTATCGTCCGCGGTGGCAACAGATTGACCGGGAGCGTGAAAGTTAGCGGCGCAAAAAATTCCGTATTACCGATCATAGCCGCCTCTCTATTGGCAGAAGAAGGAGTAAGCGTCATTGTGGACGCACCTCCGCTTGATGATGTAATGACGATTTCAAAAATGTTGGAATCTCTGGGTGCAGGGGTTACATATCAAAACGATATTATCCAGGTGGATGCTACAAACATCACTTCCTGTGAAGCACCTTATGAATGGGTACGGAAAATGCGGGCATCTTTTTTAGTCATGGGTCCTCTGTTATCACGGCTTGGTCATACAAGAATTTCTTTGCCTGGTGGCTGCGCCATTGGCACACGACCGATTGATCAGCATTTGAAAGGATTTGAAGCGCTTGGTGCGGAGATTAGTCTCGGCCAGGGCTACATTGAAGCGAAAAGTAACGGTCGGCTGCGCGGAGCCAAAGTGTATTTGGATGTAGCTAGCGTGGGTGCGACCGAAAATATAATGATGGCAGCGGCACTCGCCGAAGGCGTGACCGTGATTGAGAATGCGGCTAAGGAGCCTGAAATTGTCGACCTGGCCAATTATTTGAATGGTATGGGCGGAATCGTTCGCGGTGCGGGTACAGGTGTTATCCGTATTGAAGGCGTAGAACGTCTGCATGGTGTTAAACATCATGTGATTCCTGACCGTATTGAAGCCGGTACCTATATGGCTGCCGCAGCAATCACAGGTGGGGACGTATATGTGGAAGGCGCAATCGCTGATCACTTGGGACCTGTTATTGCTAAGATGGAAGAGATGGGTGTGACCATTATTCCTGATGAGAATGGGGTTCGTGTAATTAGTGACAAACCTCTTAAAGCTGTTGATTTGAAGACTTTGCCGTATCCAGGCTTTCCAACGGATATGCAGTCACAAATGATGGCATTATTGCTGCGCTCTGAAGGAACTAGTGTCGTTACAGAAACTGTATTCGAGAACCGGTTCATGCATGTGGATGAATTCCACAACATGAATGCTGAGATTAAGATCGAAGGTCGCTCAGCAATCGTTACAGGTAATGCGCAATTGGTCGGAGCCAAGGTTTGTGCTACGGATTTACGTGCGGGAGCTGCGCTTATTTTGGCAGGTCTTGTTGCTGAAGGCACTACTGAGGTAAGCGGAACTCATCATATCGACCGTGGATATGTACATTTGGCTGAGAAGCTGTCTGGACTAGGTGCGGAAATATGGCGTATCTCCATGGAAGACACAGCCGCGCAAACGGTGAAGGACGAAACTCTTAAACCAGAAGTAGCCAAGAGCGAATCAAGCAAAAGCGATGAGGTTAAACCTCGCTTTCAGGTTCAAGCAACTTGGGTATAATATCAGTCATTAAGTGAGAACAGGCTGCAGTGATGCGGCCTGTTCTTTTTTTAAATATAAGAGTTTATATGTTCTACGCTATAAAATATCCTTATATTTCTCGCATAAACGCTTACCGTCCTTATAGGGACAGCGAAGGCGTTTTTGCTTGTATTATTAGAAAGTAAATCTGAATCCTCATCTAATGAGGATTTTTTTTCGTTTGTGATTTTTTAACGCGGGGCATAGTGATAGATACGAGAAAGCTAGTCTCTTTCTCTCAAATATTGTTCTAGTAGTTGCTGTAAATTCATATCTATAAGAATCAACAGTGACTCACGGAAGGAGCCATAGAGATGAAAGATTTCCGCTACTTGCGACGTAATAAGTCAACGCGCTGGCACTCGCGTCCCCTTGCTCCCCGGCTCAGGCGCCTCGGTCCCGCCGCCTGGCTCGCAGCGCCTATCCTGGCGGCGCTGCTGATTCCACTGGCGGTTGTCCCGCTGCACCGGGGACAACCGGCGCCTCCGGCCTTGCCGACGGTAACGGCCTCACCAGCCGCACCAGCGGGGCCGGAGGCGGCTGCGCAGGAAGCGCCGCAGCCGAAGGTCTCCGTCTATTTGTCGCGTAGCGGACAAATAGAGACGTTGCCGCTGGAGGAATACGTTAGCGGCGTGCTTGCGGCCGAGATGCCGGCAAGCTTTGAGCTTGAAGCGCTCAAAGCGCAGGCCGTAGCGGCCCGAACCTTTATCCTTCGCCGCCTGCTGGCTGGCGACAGAAGCGGCGTCCCCGTTCCGGGGGCGGATGTAACAGATACGGTAAGCCATCAGGCTTACGTATCTAAGGATACGCTGGAACGGAAGTGGAAGCTCGGCGGAAGAAGCGCCGACCTTGCAAAGCTTCAGCGCGCGGTCCTTGAGACGCGCGGTGTCATTATGACCTATAAAGGGCAGCCGATTACGGCCTCCTTTTTCGCCTCCAGTGGAGGATATACCGAGAACTCGGAAGAATACTGGAATGCAGCGATTCCCTATCTGCGCAGTGTTACTAGTCCTTGGGAGAAAGAGATTACCCCAAACTATGCGGTGACATCTACATTCACCATCTCGGAAATACTTACTAGACTCGGGCTAAACGACAGAGTAATTCCTGCTTCAAAAAATACTACCCAATCAGGCATGACAAAAAATATCTCTACTTCCTCTGAATTGCCGGTAGAAGTGTTGTCTCTCACCACCGGACATCGGGTTAAGGAAATCTCTATTGGAGGTACTATTTTTACTGGAAGAGAAGTGCGAGAGAAGCTAGGGTTACGTTCCAGCCAATTCAGTTGGGGGAGAAAAGGGAATAAAATCTATATAACTACCTTCGGAAATGGGCATGGTGTGGGAATGAGTCAGTGGGGAGCTAATGGGATGGCGAAGGAAGGCGGAACGGCTACTCAAATTCTCAAACACTATTACAGTGGTATCTCTTTTACGCAAATCTCAACTCTTCTGAAAAAATAACTTGAAAGATACGTATAAAAGATAGAAGCCCGGTAACACTGGTTACTGAGGTGATAACCATATGAATGAACAAGACAAAAACAAAACAAACCATGATGAATCTCTCAAAAAATCGCAGGGAGATTTAGGTGCTAAACCTTCTTCATGGAGCAAGATGTTATCTAAACGTTGGGTGTTCCCAGCAGTCTACACGGCGGCAGCGGCAATTATACTAACTTTGGTGTGGGTCTATCAGGATGCCGGCCAAAAACCGCTGGACACCGCCGCCACATCACAGCAAGTAGGAGCTTCGACTAACGAAGCTGGCACTGCAAACAGTAATCCAGATGCCCTTGAAGTTCTTGCTTCAGCGGAAAGCTTGGTTTGGCCAGTAGCCAATCCAGGTGAAGTAGAAGTGGTCAAACCGTATTATGATGAGAATGGTACAGAGGACAATCACGTTGCCGCAATGGTGCAGTATAACGACAAATTTATTCCTAATGTCGGTATCGATCTTGCCCGTGAAGACAACAATACGTTCGACGTCAAAGCAGCGCTTAGCGGTGAAGTTACTAGAGTGGACGATGTTGCAGTGTTAGGTAAGGTCATTGAGATTACCCATCAAGGTAATATGAAGACCGTCTACCAAAGTCTTGGCGAAACGAAAGTTAAACAAGGCGATGTTGTGAAGCAAGGAGATACGCTTGCAACCGCAGGTCGCAGTGAAATCGAGAAGGACCTTGGCAATCATGTACACTTTGAAGTGTATAAGGACGGCAAAGTAGTTAATCCATCTGAGTTACTGCCAGGTCGATAAGAATATTTACTGCAGGGGGCTAATGCCCCCTGTTTTTTTGTGAAAAAGGCTCTTCGTAAGCAGCATGCTTATAAAGAGCCTTATTTTTCTATGAGAAACGGTTATTGTCTTTGATGAACCAACGACGTTTCGTCTTGCTAATAACAAGGCTTCTTGGGTTGTCCATTAAATAAAATGAGCCTTCACAGGCTTGTCATGTCTTGAAAGCGCGAATATATAAGCCCGCCCCTCATATAATGTACCAAACTATCCACAGTTGGGAGGCGGGAGCGTGCACGATTACATCAAGGAACGTACGATCAAAATCGGACGCTGCATCGTGGAAACCAGGCATACGGTCCGGACCATAGCCAAGGAATTTGGCGTTTCAAAAAGCACGGTGCACAAAGACTTGACGGAGCGTCTGCCAGAGATCAACCCTGATCTGGCCGATCAGGTGAAGCACATTCTTGAATATCACAAATCCATCCGACATCTTCGGGGGGGAGAAGCCACAAAAATTAAATATAAAAAAACGACGGGGAAAAAACGTGAGGTTGCTGTAGCATCAAAGCCATAAGATTTTCGGAAATTTAAGGAAATATTCAGCTTTAAAACATTGTGTAGTTCCCCTAAAGTATGTTATTTTTAAATTTAGTACTAACTGCTGTTTTTTCAATTAAAATAACACTTTGGGGGCTCTTTCATTATGTTTAGCAAGGATATCGGAATCGACCTCGGCACGGCCAATGTGCTCATACATGTTAAGGGAAGGGGAGTCGTTCTGGATGAACCTTCCGTGGTCACACTTGAAAGTGATACGAAGAGAGTCCTTGCGGTGGGAGAACAGGCACGTCGCATGGTTGGACGTACACCCGGAAATATAACAACTATCCGTCCTTTACGGGATGGTGTCATTGCAGATTTTGAAGTTACGGAAATGATGCTGAAGTATTTTATCGACCGTGTTGGCGGTCGCACCTGGTATTCACGGCCTCGCATTCTGATATGCGCCCCTACAAATATTACATCTGTGGAACAAAAGTCCATTCGGGAAGCGGCAGAACGTAGCGGGGCTAAGGAAGTATTTATGGAAGAAGAGCCAAAGGCCGCTGCGATTGGAGCGGGAATGGATATTTATCAGCCAAGTGGAAACATGGTCGTCGATATCGGTGGCGGAACGACGGATGTAGCCGTACTTTCTATGGGCGACGTCGTTACCGCTTCTTCGATTAAAGTCGCTGGAGACAAGTTCGATGAGGCCATTTTAAGATATATTAAACAAAAGTATAAATTGTTGATCGGTGAACGGACAGCAGAGGATATTAAGGTTACTATTGGTACGGTTCGACCTGGTTTGATGAAGTCCGAAATGGATATTCGTGGCCGGGACATGGTAAGCGGACTTCCCCAAACGCTCACTATTACGGCGGCTGAGGTAAAGGAAGCATTATGGGATCCGGTTTCTTCCATTGTGGCTGCAGCTAAATCGGTACTGGAGCGTACACCACCAGAATTGTCTGCGGACATCATTGACCGGGGTGTGGTTCTTACTGGTGGAGGTGCTTTGCTTAACGGATTGGACGAGCTACTCTCAGAAGAATTACATGTACCTGTTTGGGTAGCGGAAGACCCTATGCACTGTGTGGTAAAAGGAACAGGAATTATGCTGGACAATTTGGACAAGGTCGTTAAGAAAAAGTTCTAAGCAGCCGATATAAAAGGTAGCATTAGATTCGGAAGGAGACTACCTTCATGATAAGAGGTTTATATACGGCCGCTGCAGGTATGGTTGCGCAGCAACGTAGACACGATACGGCAACACAGAACATCGCTAACTTAAATACTACGGGATATAAGCAGGTTGACAGTGTTAATCATGCTTTTCCGGATGTCTTGATCTCTGCTATGATTAATGGCAATACCACGCCGGTGGGGCGCCTTAACACGGGAGTTTTTGCAGAACAGTCAATATCCCAATATTTACAGGGTGATTTAAGGGAGAGCGGCAAGTCTATGGATTTTGCTTTATCTACAGATTTGCAAGTCGCCGACCCTGTGACGGGTCAAAATATAGCCTTTGATGGTTCAGGGAAATATGTAAGTCCTGAGGGTGAGGTTATTTACCGTCCACAGGCTTTCTTTACCGTTCAGGATGCTGAGGGCAATAACTTATTTACCCGAAATGGAAGCTTCACAGTAAATGCGGCTACGGGAGAAGTGTTGAGCAGTGGAGGCTTCAAGGTTCTGGATTCCACTGGCAAGCCACTTGTCTTGACAGGAAATCAGGACACCCTTAAAGTGGACGGGCAGGGTAATGTACTAAATCCAGTAACAGGACTTCCGACAGGGACCAAGATTGGTGTGAGTGTAGTTACAAAGCCGCAGGAGCTTGTGCGTGATGGTAAAGGTGTGTTTCACGCTGATGATATAGCGGCGGCGGACATTCGTTACTCCAATGCAACTGATAACTTACAGGTGCGTCAAGGGTATTTAGAGGGCTCCAATGTTGACCCTACTCAGGTTACTGTTGATTTGAATGCCGCATACCGGGCATATGAAGCGAACCAAAAGATCGTCCAATACTATGATAGCAGCTTGCAGAAGGCTGTAACTGAAGTCGGCAGGGTATAAGTGCTGCTTATGAAATGGGTTTTACAGGTACAGCTTATAGGAGGTTTGATCTATGAATAACTCAACGATTAGTGCAGCAGTCTCCATGTCGAGCCTTCAGCAGCGGCTTGATATTATAGCGGATAATCTAGCCAATATGGATACAAATGGTTATAAGAGCAAGAAAGGTTCCTTTGAGGATGTGCTGACTCGTGTGCAGCAGCAATCGGATGACTATGATCAGCCGGGCCGCGCTACACCTCTAGGCTTTAATATCGGTTTTGGGACTTATGTGCCTTCGATTACGACTAATTGGGAAGAAGGCCCCCTTAAAGAAACAGGTAATCCAACCGACTTGGCGCTTCAGGGTAATGGGCTGTTTGGAGTTCAGGTCAATGGAACTACAGCTTATACAAGACAAGGTGACTTTCACTTTACGCCTGACACCACCGATGCAACGAAAATGGTCCTTGTAGATAATACGGGGAATCCGGTACTGAATACAGCAGGTAATCCTTTAACGGTCCCTGTGGGCGTGAATGCAGCTATCGATGAATCCGGTCGTGTATTAACGAAACAGTCAGAGAATGGACCTGTTCGGGTAGCAGGTACTATAATGATTGTAGAACCTAAGACACAGAATGCTTTAAAGGCAGTGGACGGGAATTTCTATATGCTTGCCGATGGAGTTACAGCACAGCAGGCTTTTGTACAAAGAGCGGCAGGTGAGGCGTCTGGAATTGGAGTACGCTCAGGGTGGCTGGAGCAGTCAAATGTCGATATGACCACAGAAATGACAGAAATGATGCAGATTCAACGTACGTATCAACTCGCAGCTCGGGCGCTTTCTTCCAGTGATCAGATGCTAGGTCTGGCCAATAACATGCGCGGGTAGAGGTGAAGGAATGGAACGTCAGAAAAAGGTGAAGTCGGAAGACAAACCAGAAGACAAGAAAGAGCCGAAGCGGCGAGGATTATCAAAATGGACACTCATCCAGTGGATTCTTATTCCTTTGCTTCTCATAGCTGCACTTGGAGGCGGACTGGTTGTCGGTTACGTTGTCCTTGGCAAAAAAGAGTTTAGCGATGTTCTACAATGGAGCACATGGAAACATGTCTATGATTTGGTTTTTGCTCCATAATTTAAGATGATAACGACTCCCTTCTTGCTTAAGGGAGTTTTCTTTTTTATACGGATAAATGTATAATGGTGGGGGGCCTCGGGCAGCAAAAAGGGCCCTCTCCGCCATGCTATCGCATCCGGTGGAGAAAGCCCCTTATCTCAACCTCCACTTCTGCAGGTGGTGAAGGATATATATAGTTTTTACCGAAGCTGCCTAAATTTATGCAGTTCGGCGAAGAATAAATGAAGTAACATCCGAAAGGAGTTTTGTTAATAATGCTGGATATCAACCAAATTCAAGAAATCATCCCCCATCGGCCTCCATTTCTGCTGGTGGACAAGATCACTGAGATTGAAATGGGTAAACGAGCTGTTGGCATTAAAAATGTAACGATCAATGAACCTTTCTTCGCAGGTCATTTTCCAGGTTATCCGGTAATGCCGGGCGTACTGATTACAGAAGCTCTTGCACAAGTTGGTGCGGTTGCTATTCTAGGGGTAGAAGCGAATCGCGGTCGGATTGGCTTTTTAGCCGGGCTCGATGGATTCCGTTTCCGTGGGCAAGTCGTACCCGGAGATACGCTCACTCTTGAAGTGGAGATTACTCGCCTTAAGGGCAGTATTGGAAAAGGACAAGCTACTGCGTCGGTTGAGGGGAAAGTTGTTGCCTCTGGGGAAATTATGTTTGCGCTCAGCTAATATTAATTAGCGAATATATATTATACATGGAGAAGGAGAGATTCTAAATGACTCAATTAAGCCCAAAAGCGGCAGAAACCTTATCTCGCTGGCTGGAGAACGCATCTGTTGATGAGTCTACGAAGGCGGAGCTGCGCGCTCTGGAGAACGAGCCACAGGAGCTCGAGGAACGATTTTATAGAGATCTAGAATTCGGTACAGGTGGTCTACGCGGTGTAATTGGTGCAGGTAGTAATCGTATCAATCGTTATACGGTAGGTAGAGCTACACAAGGTTTCGCTAAATATATTCTGGAGACGCATACTGGAGAGGGAAGACCTTCTGTTGTTATCGCTCATGACTCCCGTCGTTTCTCGCCTGAATTCACACTTGAGGCTGCTCTTGTATTGGCTGCTAATGGCATTGAGGCTCATTTATTCACTTCTCTGCGTTCAACACCCCAATTGTCGTTCAGCGTGCGCCATTTGAAGGCAACGGGCGGTATTGTTATTACTGCAAGTCATAATCCCCCTGAATATAACGGGTATAAGGTTTATAATTCTGAAGGTGGACAGCTTGTCCCTGACGAAGCCGAAAAGGTCATTTCTTACATATTAGGGGTTGACACTTTTGATGGTGTGAAGCGGATTTCCCAAGAAGAAGCGGAGCGTCAAGGTCTGCTGCACTGGCTTGGTGAGAAGGATGACGAAGCGTTTACCGATACTGTCGCTGTGGTTAGTCTTGCAAGTGAAGAGATCGCCTCTACGCTTGGAAAAGACTTCAAAATCGTATACACCCCGCTACATGGTACTGGTAACCTGCCAGTCCGCCATGTGCTTGAGAAAATAGGTTTCACACAGGTGCATGTTGTACCTGAGCAAGAACAACCAGATTCCGAATTTTCCACTGTAAAATCACCGAACCCAGAAGAACGCGAAGCCTTTACACTGGCTATGAAGCTGGGCGAAGAGTTGAATGCAGACCTCTTAATTGGCACGGATCCCGATGCAGACCGTATGGGGGCAGTGGTTCGCGATAATGAAGGTAAATTTGTTGTTTTGTCGGGCAATCAATCTGGAGCTTTGATGATTCATTATTATTTGAGCCGTTTACAGGAACAAGGTAAGTTGCCTAGCAATGGTGCAGTTGTGAAGACTATCGTGACGAGCGAGATGGGGGCTGCTGTAGCCTCTCATTATGGTGCAACTGTATTTAATACGCTAACGGGATTCAAATATATTGGGGAAAAAATGACTCAATTCGAACAATCCGGAGATTACACATATCTTTTCGGTTATGAAGAAAGCTATGGTTATCTTGCAGGTAACTATGCTCGTGATAAGGACGCCGTTCTTGCGGCTATGTTGATCGCTGAAGCAGGTGCTTATTACAAAGCTCAAGGCAAAACATTATATGATGTTCTTCAGGAATTGTATGAGCAGTTCGGATACTTCTTGGAAAGCCTGGAGTCCCGTACACTGAAGGGTAAGGATGGCGTTGCGCAAATTCAAGGTATCATGAATGATTGGCGTACGAATGCTCCACAAGAAATTGCGGGATCTGCCGTTACAGAGGTGCTGGATTATTCGCTAGGCTTGAATGGTCTGCCGAAGGAAAATGTACTAAAGTATTTGCTGGCTGACGGTTCATGGTTCTGCCTGCGTCCTTCAGGTACCGAGCCAAAGATTAAAGTTTATTTTGCGGTTGTGGGTGAATCCTTGCAGAATGCTAAGGATAAGGTAGCTACACTATCCAAGCAGGTTATGGCTCGTGTTGACGGGGAACAATAAAATAAGAATATAGATCGCGCTCTATATTGTGAAATTATATTTTTTACGTAGAAACGGGTACCGTCTCTAAAAGGATGACGATCCGTTTCTACTTTTGTAAAAAGAGTTTTGAAGTGAAAGAGGAGGTACTTTTGGTGCAGCAAAAATGGCAACGTTGGAATATTTCTTCCCGAAAGTGGCTGTGGATCATAGTTGTGGTTGGCGTTTTAGCTGCCTTGCCAGTTGTCTATGACCGTCTGCAGACGGAGAAGTCTTCCAAGACAGTGGAATTTGTATTTGATTACCGTGATTTAGTTGAAGTAGCAAGCTATCGTGCAAATCCGCAGGATTATATTTCCGAACAGTTAGATCGTCTAAAAGATGCTGGTGTTCAGAGTATGGCGATTTACGAAAGCACGCTGGAAGATTATCGGAAGGCGCGTCGTCTAATGATGTGGGGTGCGGCTGATATCGCTAATCTTACGGATACAATCATTCCGGTGAATGAGAACTATACTTATGTTCTTTTTACTAATCCTGATTACTACCAGGCCCTGGCGCCTGTCATTAAAGAGGCATTCGGTAATCTTGGGATTACTTCGAAGGAATGGAGTTTCCGCGGACAACAAGGTCTTATTATTGAGACTCCAATAGAAGATGCTACACTGAAGCCACTTCAGCCGGATCCATTTACACTGGAGATGCTGCATGACAAAGGGTTCACCATTGTACCGCGTCTTGTGGATTCTTTGACTTATAATAACGCGACAGTTAAGAAGCTGTTAGATCGTTATGAAGAATTGGGTGTAAAACGAATCCTATTCGAGGGAGAGTCCGTTAAAGGGTTTAATGATGATGCCGATACGGCTAGTATCACTGATATTGCAAATCTCCTTAAGGAACGTGGAATCGGAATTGCAGCAATTGAAAATATTAAGAAGCAGCAGAAGGGCTTTAACAAGCTTGCTTATTTGCTGGATTATAACGTAACACGGTTATACTCCCTTAGCGAAGGGGACTCTGCCTTAGATCCAAAAGTGATTTCAGATCGTTTCGCGCTGGCAACAAAGGATCGCAATATCCGCATGATTTATTTAAATACAATTCCTTCGCGAAATACAGCTAAGGCACAGATTACAGATACGCTAGACAACCTTGTCACGAGTCTAAGTGATCCTGGTGGTGCCGTTGAGCAGATCAAAGACAATGGGTTTAAGTTAGGACAAGCTACGGCTTTTGAAGTTGTAGATTCGTCTTATCAGCGTTACTTCAAGCTAGTTGCGGTAGTTGGCGCAGTCTCATTAGTAGCGCTGCTGATTTCTTACTTTATTCCATGGCTTACGATCCCAGCATGGGTGCTAGGATTACTGGGAAGTGCAGGCCTGCTGGTCTTGAAACCAGAGCTATTTGAGCAGGCACTGGCGCTAGCGGCTGCGATAAGTGCACCAACCCTGGCGGTTGTACTTGCCATTCGTAAGGTCAATGAAATGGGACCTCCGCTACGGAGCAATACCCTTACCTATAAGGCTATGAGCCCGAAACGTCGGTTTACGCATAGTCTGGTGCTTTATTTGAAGACTTCATTAATTTCTTTGAGCGCTGTGCCATTCGTAATCGCACTGCTCAACAACATAACCTACAGTCTCGTGCTGGACCAGTTCCGTGGTGTTAGTCTGCTCCATATGGCGCCTATCGGCCTTGTAGCACTTTATGTACTCCTCTATCGTGGAGAGTTTGTCTTTAACAAGACAGGTAAGCTGCTGCGTACACCAATCACATTAGCTATGGTTCTTGCCGCTATGGTTCTTGGGGTCGTAGGTATGTATTATTTAAGCCGTACTGGAAATGGTGGTAACGTAACACCTCTAGAAATGGCCTTCCGTACATTCCTAGAGAATACGGTTGGTGTCCGGCCGCGTAATAAAGAGTTTTTGCTCGCACATCCGTTATTAATTCTTGGTGCATTCCTGGCCTTTAGATATCGGAATGCAGCATTTATCATGATCATTGCCGTAATTGGTCAGCTCTCCATGGTGGATACCTTTGCACATATTCATTCACCTGTTCTGATCTCGCTGGTTCGTGGATTGCTCGGTCTTGGACTCGGACTGATCATTGGTGTAATTGCCGTAATCGTATGGCAGATTGCAGAAGGGTGTTGGAAACGATGGTCGCCACTCCTAAAAAGATAGTTATCTCTGGTTACTATGGTTTCCGTAACAGTGGAGATGAGGCGGTGTTGCAGTCCATTCTAATTGCACTGCAGAAACAGTCTCAAGCTTTGGGTATATCCATTGAGCCTATAGTGCTGTCCATTGATCCTGAGTGGACGAGCGCCACATACGGAGTGAAATCCGTGCACCGGATGAAGCTTGTTGAAGTCCGTCAAGCGATTTATGAGAGCGCTGGTCTGATCAGCGGTGGGGGGAGCTTGCTGCAGGATGTAACAGGTAGCAAGACTATTCCTTACTATTTAGGTATTATCAAACTTGCGCAGTGGATGGGTAGACCAACCTTTATCTATGCTCAAGGCATTGGGCCAGTGAATCGTAAACTTTTTCACCCTTTAATCAAATCCGTGTTTCGTAAATGTACCTATATATCTGTGCGGGATGAACAATCCCGCGAGCTTCTTCTATCTATGGGGCTAGAACAGAAGAACGTAGAAGTTGTTCCCGATCCGGTAATGGGCTTGTCTTTGCCAGAGGACACGGATGTTGCTACACAATCTTCAGAATTATCTAATTCACTTCCGGTGATTGGGATATCGGTACGTTTTTGGGAGCAAGACCGCAGAGAACTGGAGGCTCTTGTACAAGGCTTGATTAAGGTCAACCGGGAGGTTCCATTACATTTGCGATTTCTCCCTTTTCACACCCCTTCGGACAATGAGGCTTCACGTTATGTGATGGATAAGCTGAAGGGAAGTATAACCGAGCACGGTGGACAGGTCAGTATTTGTGAGGATGCTATTCACCCGCAGCAGATGCTAAGGGAAGTGGGACAATGCGATGTTCTGATTGGTATGCGACTTCATAGCTTGATCTACGCGGCTGGAAGACGTGTTCCACTGATTGGTATTTCTTATGATCCGAAGATCGATCATTTTCTGGACAGAATCCAGTGCCATCCTGTTGGAGCAACGAACACACTTGATGCTGAACATGTTGCTGCCGAGATTGTTCATCTTTTGAACACAGGACAGGAATGGAGAGCGGCACGGGAAGATGTCATTTCCAAGTTGATTCAAGAAGCAGAGGCACCAGCTCGGCAAATCGTAGAATATTTTCACCATAAAGGATGATCTAAAGTGAAAGCAGAAAGCGCGGTACCTACAGTTCCTATTTTTGGAATTAGAGTCTCGAAAGTTGATATGGCAGCAACAGTTGCCTATTTGACGGAGGCTGTTCATACCCGTATCCCGCATCAAGTGATTACAGCTAATCCCATTATGGTTATGGCTGCACTGGAAGATCCAGCTTATATGGATATTATGAAATCGGCTGAATTGGTTGTCCCGGATGGGACAGGCGTTGTATGGGCTGCTAATTATTGTAATGAGCCGGTATCAGAACGGGTAGCAGGTTATGATCTGTTACATGAATTGATGCGGCAGGGTGAAAGATATAGTTGGAAGGTATATCTCCTAGGTTCTACACCTGAAGTGATTCGGGAAACCGCTGAAAGGTTACAATTGCAATATCCGGGTGTTATCATTGCAGGATATCACGACGGTTATTTTGGTCCGGATGCAGATGAAGAAATTGTTGCTGGAATTGTTAAGGCTAATCCTGACTTATTATTTGTTGCCAGAGGTGCGGATAGTCAGGAACCTTGGATTGCTAAATATAAGTCCAAACTGGGCGTTCCGATCATGATGGGGGTCGGCGGCAGCTTTGACGTGATCTCTGGGAAGAGCAAAAGAGCGCCAATAGCCTTCCAAAAAATGAGAATAGAATGGCTGTACCGTCTCCTAAAAGAACCTACACGGTACAAACGAATGCTTGCACTGCCGAAATTCGCATTAAAAGTGGTGCGTGAGAAAGATAAAGTAACAAAAGTCTAGCAAAATGCCGATATTCACCTAGAAAATGAGATAAATAGCCTAAATAAAGGATTGGAATTTGTTTTTGTAACAGCGTATAATTCAATGCGGTAGAGAAATGGGGGTCGACTGATCAAATGTTAATCATATACATCGCTGGATTTATCGTATGCATGGGACTCGCACTTGGCCTCACACCTTTGGTTAAGAAATTCGCCATTAAGATTGGTGCAACAGATGTGCCGAATGCTCGTAAAGTGCACACGAAAATTATGCCCCGCCTTGGCGGATTAGCTATTTTTCTAGCGTTTGTGTTAGGCCTGCTTGCCGTATTGCCGATTATTCCATACGAGTTCACTCCGCGGGAGGTCAACTTCATCAAAGCGCTGCTATGTGGTGGCGGACTGATTGTACTTATCGGGGCACTCGATGACCGATTCGAATTATCAGCAAAAGTGAAGCTACTGGGCCAAATTATCGCAGCCTGTATCGTTGTTTTCGGCTTTGGTATTACTGTAGATTTTGTGAATATTCCATTTAACAATACGTATTCCTCACTGGAGAGCTGGATTGCTATCCCGCTTACGATTTTCTGGATTGTCGGTGTTACCAATGCCGTTAATCTGATCGACGGGCTGGACGGGCTTGCGGCTGGTGTATCAGGAATTGCAATTGCTACGATTGCGGCAATGGCTTTCGTGATGGGAAACACCATGGTGGCAATGCTATGTTTGTTGCTTCTGGGTAGCATCATCGGATTCCTGTTCTTTAACTTCCATCCTGCTAAGATTTTCATGGGTGATACGGGTTCGCTGTTCTTAGGCTTTTGCTTAGCATTACTTGCTTTGCTAGGATTTAAACAGATTGCAGTGGTTTCGTTTATTACACCTTTGCTTATTATCGGTGTACCATTGTCGGACACGTTCTTTGCGATCGTGCGCCGTAAGCTGCAAAAGAAACCAATCTTCGCACCAGATAAAGGTCACTTGCATCACTGTCTACGCGAGCTTGGCTTTAGCCATCGCCAGACTGTACTCATTATTTATGGTATTGCTGCATTTTTCGGTATTTTAGCGGTCATTCAATCATCAGCAGCTCTATATGAAGCCAACTGGGTTACGTTCGTGGTTATCTGTATCATGCTATTCTTCCTGCAAATCGGTGCTGAAATCACTGGTTTGATCGGTAAGACTAAACGGCCGCTGATTGATTTCTTTTTAAGAATGCGTATGAAGGTGAGTCAGGAACGCGGATCTAAACTGTAAGCTGCACTTTATAATAATTATAGAAACAACAAGATCTCATTATGTAAAAAGCCTATCCTGTCACAGGATGGGCTTTTTACGTTCTTAAAATTAGCTAAAAAATGTTCTTTTTATAAAATTATTAAGCAGTATTCCTTCAAATTATCATCTTAAGTACCGATAAAATAGTTAACGTCAACAAAAGGGAGAGATTAATGACATGCAGCGCATGAGAAAGACATTTATATGGTCGCTACTGTTTGCTTTGGTAGTAACTTTAGTCCCCGCTGGACTTATGAATACCGCAGAAGCGGCAGATAAGCCCACCAGTTATTTTACACCTGATAATAAAGTTTTACGAAATACAGTTGATCTGACACTATTACCGTCAACAGGTACAACCACTCAAATCTCCAGAACTAATGTATTGCAAGTAACCGATGCGAGCTTGAAGGTTTCAGGAACCTATACAAAGGTAACCAGCTCTACACTGGGAGCAAATGTACAACTATTGAGCTGGGATCAGCAAGCTGGAAAGTGGGTTGAAGACCCTACACATGTGATGCCAGGTGTTGTTCAGTTGGATGTTGATAGCCCGGATAACCGGTTTACCGCGAATTTGACGCTGTATCCGGGAATTAATCGGATTACGTTGACCGGGTCGCAGGGAAGTAACGATCGTTCTGAGGCTTTTTATGTTCTTTTTGATAAGGTACCTTATGTTGAGAAGCTTCAAGTATTAGGCGGTTCAGATAAGCTTGACCTGAACGAAGGTGCGCAGCTTGTAGTAGCGAACTCAGAAATCACTTTGGAAGGTAAAGCACAAAATGCAACAAAGGTTACTGTTTCCATTAACGGTGAGGGTGCATCAGCTACCTCTCTATTGCAGGACGGAACCTTCTTCTCACAGCGGATGCAACTTAAACCAGGTGTGAATGAGCTGAAGTTAGTCGTAATGAACGGCTCTGATACGCTGTCCTTTCAATATACGATATTTTATTTTGATGAGAAGAATCCGATTGTTAAATTATACTTAGGGGATTCGTCTAATTATGTACAGGATCTGCTTGGCAAAGATCAGCCGATATTTACGGAGAAAGCGGATACCGCCAAAGTATTTGTTCAAATGATGGTTCCGGACAATGCCGGGATTCCATTTGCTGGATCTGCAATTGTAAAGCTTGATAATGCGGTTGTTACCCCTTCTTATGGAAGTGGGATGACTATTGATTCTAGTGGTAAATTGTCTTTAACTACTGGGTCTGAAATTTTGGTCCCTTCTCCGAAGAAAGATTCGCCTTCATATCGTCTAGTTACATTCAGCATTCCACTCACTATGGTGAAAGACACGGCAGCCAATATTTTAGTAGATCAAGTTCACGCTCTTTCGGTCGCTTATGGGACTAAAACAATAAATCGTTCCGTGGATTTTCAATATATGCAGGGGAAAACGGTTATCACTGATATGAGACTGTTAGAAGGATATAATCCCGCAGATACTACTATTCCACCAGGCGTATCGCTAAATGGAGCAAAGGTGAACTCCAGTGAGTTCTATATTCGGGTCAAAACTAATAGTTTACCTAATGATACTACGTTACTTGCTAGCTATTTACCTTTATCCACTAAAAGCCTAGCCCCTGAGTTGGTTAAGACAATTTCAGATACTGAATATATTTACAAAATAAATGATTTTCAAAATGGTAATCAGACAGTCCGCTTTAATTTTAAGGGTTCTACCGCAAATAAAGATGTTAATATTTCCTTTGCATCAAAGAACTACATCTATGTCGCTAACCTCACTGATGGAGAGACTTATACTATTGATTCAAGCGCAAACAAAACACTCACGGTTAAAGGGCAGTACATTGATTTCCAAAATCTAAAAAGTACTTTTTTTGTAGCTGAAATGTATGTTAATGGACTAAAAGTTAAATCAAGCACCGATGCTTGGGTGGACAAACAAACAGGTAATTTTGAAGTTCCACTAGCGGTTAACGCTACAGCAGGTCCGTTGGTATATGGAGAGAACAAAATCATCTTTACTGCAACAGGTATTGATGACAAAGGACAGACAAGAGAAGTGCGCAAGGAATTGCGTATATATATTATTGATGAGAATGTGTCAACGATTAGTAAGTTCCAACCTGCTGTTGGTACAGGAAGACCGGACTTTCCGTCTCGTGATTTTACATCTACCGATACAGGACTCGCCAAACTTTTTAATTTAACACCAGATTTCATTTATAAAGATAATATATATACAACAAGTTTGAAGACGTATGATTTAGTTCTTCGAGGAAGCGGAGCTGTTAAGCTTAATTTGAATTTGGGTACTAAAAATATTGTTTCTATTGATATTCCTACAAATTCACAAACGCCTGAGACTCCTACTTTTCCTCCAGGTACCGCATACACTTATAGCTTTGCAGGAAATCAAAAGGACTTTATTATGCGAATACAAGATCTCACTAATGATGCACCAGGAACGTATATATACACACTTGAGCTGATTAACAGCACAGGAGCTAAGACCAGTCGGAAGCTAGAGATTGTTAGAGAAGTAAGTGCGTATCGCCTTCTTTCACCTCAGCCTTCTGTAGGTACTCAATATGTTGTGAACAAAAACTTCATTCACTTCGATATTGAGGCTGAAGGAGCTACAGATGTTATCGTAGATAAGGAACGCGCGGTTAGACGTACTGACTTGGGGGCTAATAGATTTGTATTAGATTATGTGGGCTTAAAACAAGATAAAGCCAATCCTATTAAGATTTCAATTGTTCGCGGAGGAGCAACCACGACAGATACCATTTCCGTATTCTATACGGGGACTGTAGGTGTCGATTCACAGTACATGGCACCTAAGGTAGCGGATAAATACAGCGTGTTTAACAAGGCATTAGAATTAAATTTCCCTAAAGGAACGGTAATGCAAAGTACAGATAGACGGAACCTCACGAAATATTATCCTGACACGAAGTTGCGTTTTGGGATTGCAGAGCCGAAGACAGGTGTAGTAGAACGCCGTAATGATTATGGAAATGTTATTGGTTTCCCTGAGACGTTTGAGGACAGTGGTATTCCTACATGGAAGATTCCTGATGAGTTTACTCTTCGTTTTAGCTCCGATTATGAGACTAATAACTTTGGACGCATTTCGGAAATGTACTGGATTAGTGGTGGATTAGGAGAGTTGGGCACAGTCTCAACTGCAGGATACATTCCTGCTACAAACGGATTAGCTCCATATTCTGTAGATGGTTTGTTTGGTGATCCGCAGATTCCCGCTGAACGCAGAATTACGCCATCCAAACGCGGTACACTGACCCTTTCGTTTGACTCTAATGTAGTAGTGGAGGCAGGTACCCAAGTTACTGTATTCAAATATAATGATAAACGGGAATGGGAAAATATTGGAGGTACTGTAGATACCAATAAACACACAATCACCGTTCCGTTTGATGAATTTGGATACTATACCGTTATGAAGATGAGCCGAGGATACAACGATGTTACGAATCATGCTTGGGCCAGAAATATTTTGAATGCTTTGTACTCTAAAGGAATTATGAATAATCTTCGGTTTGAGCAATTCGGAACAGATGATCAGACGACAAGAGGAGAGTTCGCAACACTTCTTGTTAAAGGATTGAACCTTCCGCTTAATTATGATGATAAGAAGACATATGCGGATCTTGTACCCGGAGCAAGCTCAATTACCTGGGACTATGCCCATATTGAGACAGCGGCAAGAGCAGGTATCGTTACTGGACTCTCTGATGGTGTATTCGGACCAGATCAGCCGATTACCAGGGAACAAGCAGCTGTAATGATCGCCAGAGCACTTAAATTGAAGCTGGCAGTGAATGATCAGAAATTAAAAGACAATGTCGCCAAGTCATTCATGGATTCCGGTAAGATAGAATCCTATGCATTGTCTGCTGTTCAAGCAGTATCGAAAGCCAAAATCATGAATGGAACTGAAGTGAACACTCCAGGACAGAAGAAGCCTTCATATAACTTTAATCCTAAGTCCAACATGACCAGAGCTGAAGCTGGGAAAATTGCTGTTGAACTATTGAAAAAGAGTACTACTATATTCCCTAAAAACCTGAGCTAGAGGGAAAGCTTCATATTGTATGATTTTATTACAGAGGGCTGTTTAGTCGCCCTCTGTTTGTTCATTTATCAGCCACTATATATTCGGTATACTTTATATCTGATTACCATTTGGGTATAATGAAAAAAGAAAAATGCAAAGTTTTGAAGAGCACGTGGATGTATACAGCTTAAATTACCATTTAGACATCTTTGTAATCTGCGCCGATTTACGATACAATAACGTAGAAAATATTATTTTCTGAAAGGTGAAAGCCAACCATGAAACCGATTTTAGCAAAAGCACAGTTGGATTACATGAAAGCCAAGAATATGTTTGAGAATAGAGCAAAAGTGTTAGAAAAGGAAATTGCGGCTAAGCGGGCACTACAGGAGATTACGCAGGAGGTTATGGAGGAGCTTGTTCAGGCTACAGGATTCCATGATTCTTACAATGAGCTTGTCGTTGCTGAGAACGCTTTGATCGAATGGTCTCATACTACAATTAAACATGAGAAGAGCTACCGCGAGAATCGCGCAGCTATTGATGCAATGTATGACAATGTAAACTCAAGTCCTGAAAAGCGTCAGGAATTGATCCAGTTATCTATGAAGATTCGTTAGACCCTGCTGTAATAGAAGTAAGCGCCGGCAACGGCGCTTTTTTGTTGCGTTCAGCATGGTTGTTATCTGTATGGGAAGCATCGAATGGTGAAGGTAAATAGTAGCCATTAGCTTACGAATCATCAAAGCAATGAACCAGGAGGCAAACCAAGGAAGAACATGTTTGATCAAACCTATAAGCGAAGGTATTTAGATTATAGCTTTAAGATCCGAAGCTCGGATGAGGAGCCTCCATATAATCAGCCTACGGTGAATGTGAGTAATCAGGTCTTTTCCCCCTTTATACTCAAATTTTGTAGGAATGTTTAAATAAATGGCACTAGTGTTAATGATACTTAGTAAATATTGCATAATGACGTTTAGAAAACGACTATGGTATACTATTTTCCGTGGCAACCCATGATTAACAATAGTTAGTAGAACATACATATGTATCTTCTATTGGGATTGTACCGGGAAACAAAAAAAAGAAAAGATTTTTTTGAGAAACCGCAACTTTTCCAAATCTTCTGCGTTTAAGGTGTAGAGTCATTTACACAGGCAGTTGAAATTAACCGGTGGTAAAGCGAATTTAACAAAATGGAAAAATTAGCTTTACGTGACTTGAGGCACATTGTATAATACTTAGGTATAATTAGGAATCTAGTATTGTCATGTCCTGATCATTGTTTACCAGTTTCTGTGATACCCGTCACAGACATTATTTATACTTAATTTGCTCAACTCTGGAAAGGGGGTGCATCGGCTAATGAGTGACACGAGCTACTCAACTAAAGAAAAATCTCAGTTTATGAACGTCCAAGGAGGAGAAAAAAAGGTTATGAAGAAAATTTTATCCGTAGCATTATCTACAGCAATGGCATTCTCGATGTTTGCCTCTGTAGCGTTTGGTGACGCAGCAACAACCCCGCAACAAAAATTTGACGCTTTGGCAGCAAAAGGTATTCTCAATGGGTACCCAGATGGTCAAGCTCACCTTGAAAAAGATCTTACTCGCGCTGAATTCGCGAAGATCGTTACTAAATTGTTCGATCTTACTGAAGTAACTAACAAATTGTCTTACAAAGACAAAGGTTACAACGCTAAGAACTGGGCAGTTCCTTACATCGAAGCTGTTACTGCAGCTAACTTGATGCAAGGTAAAGATACTGTTAAAGGTATCTTCGACTACAATGGTAAAGTAACAGTTGAAGAAGTAGCGGCTGTATTGTTCCGCGCTTTGAAACTTGAAACACCAGCTACAACTGACAACACTGCATCTGCATGGGCTAAAGGTTATGCTCAAGCAGTAATCAATGCTGGTCTGATTGCTAAAGACACTAACTTCAAAGCTAACGCTAGCCGTTCTTTGGTAGTTGAAACAGCTTATGCAGTTGATCAATTGAAAGCAGCTCCTACTGTAGCTTCTGCTGAAGCAGTAAGCCCAACTAAAGTAGTTGTTACTTTCTCTGACAAAACTACTACAACTGTTGAATTGACTACTGCTCTTGTAGCAGGCGTTGAAACTACAATCAACTTCAAACACAACAACCACGATTACACTACAAAAGTAACTTTGGCAGCTCCTAAAGTTGTTTCCGCAACTGCTCCAAACGCTAAACAAGTAGTTGTTAAATTCAACCGTACTATCGATGCTGATACATTGGCTGAAGGTGGGAAAGTTATTGATGGCGTTGTAAAAGTAACTAAAGTTGGAAGCAAAGATGATGAAGTGGCAAACGCTACTGTAACTTTCAGCGCTGACAATACAGAAGCTACAATTACTGTGCCAGGAACTAAGGGTCTTAAAGGTAACTACACTGTTGTAGTAAGTGATGCTGTTAAAACAACATCCGCAGAAGCTATTCCAGCATTCACAACTTTGCTGACTGTAGCCGATACTGTAGCTCCAACTGTTGCTTCTGTTACTTCTACAGCTAAAGCAACTACTAAAGATGTTTATGTAACTTTCAGCGAACCAGTTAAAACTACTGGCATCGTTGCTTACGTAAATGGTTCAAATGCTGCTGTAACTGTACAAAATGATACTTACACTGAGTTCAAACTGAGTGGAGTAACATTGGATAGCGGTAAGACTTATGACGTATCCCTGCTTAACGTAACTGACTATGCAGGTAACGTGGCTAATCCAAACCCAATCAAAACTACTGTAACTGTTGTTTCTGACGTTGCTGCTCCTGTGATCAAGAGCGTAACTGCTGTGAGCGACAAATTCATCGAAGTTGAGTTTGACAAGAACGTTGAACGTGCATCTTTGGTTGGTAATGTTCGTCTCTTGAACTCTGTTGGAGAAAGCCAAGGTACATTTAGTGTTGTTACTAATGATAAAACAGGCAAGAAATTTACCCTGCAGAGCCCTCTGACTAGCTTCCCGTCCACTGGTAGCTTCACTGGAACTGTTGTATTCGGAGCAACTGTTAAGGATACACTCGGTAACACTTTGGGAACTGCTTCAAGTCAAGCGATCACTTTCACTAAGGATACTGTAGCTCCTACGGTTACTGGTATCACTTACACAAGTTCAACTTCTGTTAAGGGTCTGAAACTGACTTTCTCTGAAGATGTTGTAAACACTGGAGTAGGTTCTGTTGTACTGATCAATAACAAAACTGGTCAATCTAAGGCGATTGCTAACACTACAAGTGGTAGTGGAAAAACACATACATTGACTGATGTTAAAGTAGATGCTGGTGAGTACACTGTGCGTCTGCCAGAAGGACTCTTCAAAGATAAATCCTTCTCCGGCAATAAACTTGCTGCAACTGTATTGACTGTGAAAATCGGTTCGGAATCTTCTGATGGCGATGCTCCAGTACTGTTCAATGACCGTATTGTAATCACTGACAGCAAAAAGATTTCAGCTCCAACTGCAACTGAAACTGTTTATGGTGATGCTACTATCACTGTTGACCTGAAAGATGCAAGCGGTCTGAACGTTTCTTCTGTAATGGATGTTAATAGCTACACATTGAACGACAAGGCATTGCCTGCTGGTTCTTATGTGACTATTCAAACTCTTGATGAAAATGGAGCACCAGCAACTAGCTCTTCCAGTCCGAAATTTGCTCGTGCAACAATTCATATCCCTAGCTCTTCAATCACTGAAACTAAAACTGACTACAATTTCGTAGTTAACGGTGTTACTGATGTATCTGGTAACACAATCGAAGCGGTTTCGGCGAAAGGTAAGCTTACTAGCAGAACTAGCCCAGTCTTTGAATCTGCAGTAGTTTCCAGCGGTAACTCTTATGAATTGATTCTTGGGTTCTCTAAAAAAGTAGAAAATCTTGACAAACAACATTTGGCGATCTATATCAACAATGATTCTGTTGGAACTCGTCTTGATCAAAAGTATTACACTGTAACTGAGATTAAAAATGGATCGGATAAAGGTAAATGGTCTGTTACCTTCTCGAAACAAATCATTGATTCCAGTGCAAATATCAATGAGCAATTGGATCTGAACTCCAATGAAGTTAACAGAATCATCGTTAAGATTGTTAAAGATGCAACCGCACACGATGAAGATGGTAACAAAGTAACTGATGGTACAGAAATCTCCGCTAAGTAATCTCCGATTACCGAAGCACAGAATAGCCTCTTCGGAGGCTATTCTTTTTTTATAGGCATTTACCCCCATAAGAGGAGGAATTTCATTGAAATCGATATGGAAAGTATCAACTGCAGCTGTATTGCTGGCTGGTGGTGTTTGGGCTGGATCCCTGTTAAATGTTACTGCTGAAGGTGCAGGTGTGGGTTCACAGCCTGGAACAGCGGATGACCCAGTGGTTACCAAAAGCTATGTAGATCAGCAAATTCAGAAAGCACTTACAGGTGGTACAGGTACAGCTCCAGTAGCTACAGCTACTCCGAGTCCTAGCTCAGCTCCAACAGCAACAACAGCTCCAACTACTAGCAGTAATGAATCCGTAATTGTTGATGTAAAACCAGGTCAAACCTTAATTGCTTCCGCAGGCGCTGAATTTATTGTTCGCGCGGGAAAAGCAGTGATCTACTCTCAGGATGCGAATGGTGTTGCTGATTTAACAGATGGTAAAGATCTAGCTAATGGAGTCGCTGCACCATCAAACCATTTACTATCCTTCCCTCGTGATGGTCGTGGTATTACTGTGCAAGAAGGACAAACCCTTGGTCTTGTTGTTATGGTTCGCGGTGGTTATACATTAAAATAATGTGTGACTATATATATTCATATTGCCCTTAATTGTACTTGATCATACCTTCAAACTGATTTCCAAAGTTACAAATCATTGGCGCGATTGAAGAGTAGATGTTGAACGCACAATATTCCTGTAATCTTATAAATTCACAGGAGGTGCTGTAACATGGCACGTAACAATCGTACAGTGGTACCGGAAAGTCGGGCAATGCTGAAACAAATGCAATATGAGATTGCAGCTGAGTTTGGTTTATATGGGGCGCATTATGGAGGCGGAGCAGACACTGAGTTTGCTTCTGAATTAGGAGCAATCGGAGGTAGTGCTTCTGGCCGTAGCCAGTATCTTGGACATCTTAGTTCAAGAGATAATGGCTCTGTTGGCGGTGAAATCACGAAGAGACTCATTAAGCAAGCTGAACAGTCTCTTCTTTAATAATATCAGGGTGTAGGAACTCATAAATTCCCTATCTGATATTGCTTTTTAATACTTTAGAATCAATATTTATACTGTGATGGAGGGGCTTCGGAGTCATTGACACCACCTCCCAAATAAGATAATATGACTTTTGAGGAAAGCCTTAGACCTTTTCCATATGGGAAAGGTTCATTTTTTTGAAGAGTTTAATGAATATAAACATGAAAGACTGCAATCATCCTTCATAAAAGAAACAGGCTCCTGAGTTACTTTGTTATATATTTTTTTAATTTGGTCTGTGATTATTAAGGAACTCCTTATACAGTGTCAGACTAACCATAAGGGAGGTTGTTATACTTGTCTATTAAAGGGCGTCATTTGTTTACTTCCGAGTCCGTAACGGAAGGCCATCCGGATAAAATCTGTGACCAGATTTCAGATGCGGTATTGGATGCATTTTTAGCTAATGATCCAAATGCACGTGTAGCCTGCGAAGTAGCAGTAGCAACTGGTCTTGTTTTGGTGATCGGGGAAATCAGTACCAAATCTGAGTATGTAGATATTCCTGCCATCGTACGCAATACCATTAAAGAAATTGGATATACACGAGCAAAATATGGTTTCGATTATAATACCTGTGCAGTTTTGAGCTCTCTGAATGAACAGTCGGCTGATATTGCTCAAGGTGTAAACTCTGCGCTGGAACATCGTGATCCAGCACAACTAGCTGAAGAAACAGCAAATATTGGCGCGGGTGATCAAGGGTTAATGTTCGGTTTTGCTACGAATGAGACACCAGAACTGATGCCGCTACCGATCGCTTTATCTCACCGTATTGCTCGTCGCTTATCTGAAGTTCGTAAGAACGGAACTTTGGAATATCTGCGTCCGGACGGGAAGACACAAGTTACGATTGAGTATCAAGATGAGAAACCTGTACGCGTGGACGCTATCGTAGTATCCACACAGCATGCGGAAGAAATTTCTCTTGAACAAATTCAAGCAGATATTAAAGAGCATGTAATTATGCCGGTTGTTCCTGCGGAACTGCTTGATACTGAAACTAAATATTTTATTAACCCAACAGGACGATTTGTGATTGGTGGTCCTCAAGGGGATGCTGGTCTGACTGGACGGAAGATTATCGTTGATACGTATGGCGGATACGCTCGTCACGGCGGCGGCGCATTCTCTGGTAAGGATCCAACTAAAGTGGACCGTTCTGCGGCTTATGCTGCTCGTTATGTGGCGAAGAATCTTGTAGCTGCGGGTCTAGCTGATAAATGTGAGATCCAGCTTGCTTATGCCATTGGTGTGGCTACTCCTGTCTCGATTAATGTGGATACATACGGAACAGGTAAAATCAGTGAGGAAAAGATGGTTCAACTGATCAGCAACAACTTTGATCTTCGCCCTGCGGGTATTATCTCCATGCTTGATTTACGTAAACCAATTTATAGACAGACTGCAGCATACGGCCATTTTGGACGGACTGATGTTGATCTTCCTTGGGAACGCGTAGATAAAGCGGAATTACTCAGAGGTCAAGCAGGATTGTAGTTAATTATATGTTCTTATAATTCGTTAAGCCCGCAAGTTGGCACTTAGTGTCAGCTCTGCGGGCTATTTTTATGTAATGGGCAGAATTAGGATTGATTCTAATCATAGAGAAGTAGACTACTAAACTTTGTAAGCCCTTTAACCGAAATATAAGAATATACATAAAGACGTTAGTATGGTTTGAGAGGAGTCTATCACGGCATGAAAAGAAAAATTTCAATATGGACGGCAATTTTTCTAGCGGGAGAACTGGTACTTGGAGCAGGGTATCCTTCTATCGGAATTGGAATATCGGCAGTACATGCTGCAGCGGAATTTGGCATTAGTGTGTCGCCAGCACCTGGAGCAACCTATGTAAATATCGGGTCATCTCTTAAATTAAGCTTTGATCGTCAAGTAAACCCACAGGCTGGAGAAATTACCATCACGGGTCAGGGTGATAGTACACCTTTTGTGACGATTCCTATTGGTAGTTATGGTTTAATTGGTAGTTCAAAAGATTACGAGCTTAAATTAGGGCCAAACCAACAATTCACTCCGAATAAGGCATACACGGTCACAATTCCCAAAGGATTGTTCAAAGATAACGAGGGTAATGAATCAGGACTTACTTCATGGGTATTTACCACCGCTCCCGAGAGTAATACGGCTATCACGGCAGGCAACTTTTCACCGGCTAGTAATGCAAGAGTAGATGCCGGGAGTTTAAAGGAACTTAGTCTGACACTAAATAAGCAGCTGTTAAAAGGTGGGGGCTCTATTAGAATCTTGTCCTCAGCAGATAATACAACCGTGCAAGAGTTCAGAATAAAGGATGATGACACTAGAGTTAACGTTCTGACTGATGCAAACTCTACCACAGTTAAATTAACGTTGGAGAAAGCTTTGGCAGCCGGAGGAAGTTATTATGTTCTAATAGATGCCTACGCTTTTAAAGATGTTGATAATCGAACGTTTGCTGGTATTTCTAGCGGGAATGTATGGAGTTTTTCTACGAAAGGTGTAGCTGAAATTCCAGTAACCCCATCACCGGCTAACGGTTCAGGTGGTATATCTACCACAGGAGCGCTACAGCTCACTTTTGACCGTCCTATGATGCCTGCATCAGGTTATATTACGGTGTCCCCAGGGGCTGCTAACGATGCCAGAACGAGATGGCTTGATGTGAACTCCCCAGCCGTTACTGGAGGAAGCAGCAGAACTATAACATTGAATCCAGCGTCATCAGCCTCACCTCTGCTAAATGGCACGCAATATACAGTTACGATCCCCCAGGGTGCTTTTTATGATCAAGATGGAAATGTATTTCCTGCCTCGGGCCCGTACACTTGGACCTTCACAACGGTATCTTTGACTGGACTTGGCGTAAGTGCTTTGAATCCATCTGATCGAAGTGAATCTATTGCTAACAACAGATCCTTTTCGATCGCTTTTAATCGGGATGTGAATTACAACAGTGCAGTGGCCAATGGTGTGGCTCTATATAAAAGCGGAGGATCTCAGTTGCCGGTTAACGTTACTCGGAGTACCACTACAGCTAAAGAATTTATAATCACACCTTCTGTAGTGTTAGATAGTGATTCAACTTATTACATTGATATCGCTAAAGGGGCTTTTGTAGACGCAAGTGATGCCAACGTTCTATATGAAGGATTAAGTGGTAAGAATTCATGGAGCTTCAAGACCTTGTCTCTGGACAAAACTGCTCCACAGCTCACATCTGTACAGCTTGAGAATAACCGAACGATTCGTCTGAAATATAATGAGTCGCTCAATTCATCCATAGCGTTGTTGACCTCAAGCTTTGGAGTTACGGTGAATGACGAGAATCGAGCGATTGAAAGCGTCTATATTCAGGGAGACAGCGCTTATCTGGTGCTGAGTACAGGAGTAGCTGTTGGGCAGATTGTAAAGGTCAGCTATAATGGCGGACTGCGGACGATTCAGGATCCAAGCGGAAATGCGGCGAGCACTTTTAGCTCTAAACAGATCACGAACTCCATCGAGTCCTCCATGCCGACACCTAAAGATGGGAGAATCACAGGGAGATCCGTAGTATTAAACTTTAACGATACACTAAAATCAGTTTCCTATTACGCTCATAACCAGTTCTCAGTGACTGCAGATGGAAGCTCACTTGGGGTCAACTCGATCAGTTCCAGTGGTAATACAGTATATTTAACATTGGCTAGTGAAGCATCAAATGGACAGAATGTTCGGGTATCCTATTATGCAGGTTCTTATCCTTTGCAAAATTCTTATGGACAAAATATTGCGGACTTTACTGATTTCAATATCCGTAACAGTAACGATACGATTGCGCCAGTGTTTCAAAGTGCAACCGGAGGCGGCACTAAAATCATTTTGAATTATAATGAAGGCTTGTCTACAACCAATCTCCCACTGAATAGCCAATTCTCTGTTTTAGTGGGCAGCACGCCTAATTATGTAACTAATGTATCGGTCAGCGGCACTCAGGTTACTTTAACGCTTCAGAAAGCGCTGACGTTGAATCAGAATGTGACCATATCTTATGTGCCGGGTTCTGCCGGGGTGAGCGATTTGAATGGAAACCGAGCGGCGTATATTAACTTGCAGCCTGTATCCATTTCGGAGAATAGCGGCACCACTGTTCCGGAGATTAATTCAGCGGCCGTGTCGGGTGACGAGCTAACAGTTACTTTTGCAAAAAATATGCAGGCATCCGGTTCCCTCTTCACCAATCAGTTCGGAGTTAGAGCAGATAGCAGCAGCGTAGGAGTGCAATCCTACTATATCTCAGGCAATATTCTGAAGATAACATTATCCTCAGCTGTAAAAACCGGGCAAGCTGTCGACTTATCCTATATGTCTGGTAACGGTATGATTAAGGATTTGAGTGGGAATATACTATCCTCATTCTCAGCATTATCAGTTCAGAATCTAACCGGCGTGACCACCGGATCTGGAAGTCGTCCATCCTATCTGGGAACACTTGCAACGAGTGAGTTTGGAAAAGAGTATCTACTGTTAAAGAGCGACTCCTCACAAATTGTGGATGACCGTTCTTTATACAATCAATCCGTAAAAAGATATACTATAAACGCAGATCGAATAGCTGCAAGTTATGAATATCTGAATAAGATGAACAATGATATATTAGCTTTTGAAGTTCCTTCCACCGAGCAAGCAGCTTTTGTATCCGTTCCGCTAAAACCATTGCTCGATGCGGTAAATCGTAATAAAAATACTAAGTTTATGATTCGTCATGGAGATAACCTATTTAGCGTAGGGCTCAATGATATGGATATGAACGGGCTTGCAAGCAGCCTGAACTCGGAAAGTAAAAATATTTCGCTCGTGTTTCGCTTGGATAAAGTTCCAGCAGGCACGTTTACACCTTTTGAGCAAAAGCTGCAAACGTTGGGAATGCGAACCGTTACTAGTCTCATGGATGTTCGTGTGACGGCGATCGTTGGCGGCAGTAATTCGAATTCCAAGGCACTGGCTGTACCAGGAGAATACACCGTACGTACTACTTCCTCGTTAAATAGTGCGCAGACATCTGTAGTCAGATTAGATCCTTCTTATGACGATGCAGCTTATCTACCCACAAAAATCAGTACGGTAGGCAGCTATACGATTATTCGTGCTCGAACCAATGGTAATCAGGTGCTAGGGACCTTCTTGTCCCTCCGGACTTTCACGGATATGAGTAAGCACTGGAGTAATGCGATTGTAGCTGAGCTTGGCGCTAAGAGTATTATCGATAGCAGCTACGGCAATGCGTTTAATCCGGAGAAAAAAATTACCCGCTCTGAGTTTGCTGTTATGCTTAGTCGGGGTCTGGGTTTGCTTGGAGATCGTGAGACAGCACAACGCTTCCGAGATGTGCGGCCTTTCACACAAACAGGAGATTATATTGGTGCAGCGGCTAAGGCAGGAATTATTACAGGGAATACGGATGGTACTTTCCGTCCGAATGATAATATAACACGCGAGCAGATGGCGATCATGATGATCCGTGCGATGGAATATACCAATCATCCTATTACACTAAGCGGTACTTCTGCCTCAACACTTGCAAGATTCAAGGATAAGGCAAAGATTCAGAATCAAAGTGCGGAGTTCGTCGCAAAGGCAGTGCAATCAGGGATTATTTTGGGCATGACAGTAAGTGAATTTGGGCCCCAAGGCAATGCCACCCGTGCTCAAGCTGCCGTGATGCTACAACGGATGCTGAAACAGGCTGATTACTTGTAAACAACTCTTATATATAACCAAACAATTGGTAAAGCCCGGCAATTATGCCGGGCTTTTTTTGTCGTCTAATTATGACAGTTTTGACTCTATAAAGCTTGAAATCTCTCAATTTCGCAACTTTTTGGCTTATTTTCAGTCTATTAAAAGAGTACTAGAAAAATAGGAACCAGTTTCCAGACATTGATATGGACTGATAGAGTACAAAAGAGATGGGAGAGTTACGTTGAAATGAATGAAGTTTTCATGGAGAAGAAGAGTAGCGAGGTTGTACGGGGAATAAGATTATCTTCCACTAAAAAGTGGATTGCTGCTTCATTGGCTGGTGTGTTATGGATTATGCCGGTAATCGGCAGTGAAGGTATGATGCTGTTTGGTCAGGGGTCTGCACCAATCGCAGCTGCAGCTACAGCTCCTTTTAAGGTAAGTAAGCTGGGAGAAGAAGTAATTACTTCGGGCGCCATTATGATGAAATATAAATATACTACTACACGTTCTGGGGCGAGTGCTTCTGGTCTAGCGGATGTTATTCGAGTAGATCTTAACAATCCATATGTTTCTTTAGATGTGATGACTGGTAAAGGCGGAAACCTGACTACACGGCAAAGTACTGGTGGTATGGCTAAGGAAACTGGAGCCGTGGCCGCAGTAAATGGCGATTATTTTAATACAGGTGGAGAGGGTGCTCCGATCGGTGGACAAGTATCAGGTGGAGTACTGGTGTCTACCCCTTCACAATTGGATGGAATGTATGCCTTTGCAGTGACAAAAGATCGCAAACCTATTATTGACGAGTACAGCTTCGAGGGGATGGTAACTGCGCCAGATGGCGCACAGTTTGAGATCTCCGGTATCAATAAAGGTGCTTATAGCCCTGAAGGCGGAAGCTCGACTTATAGTCATGCTAATGCTATGTATATCTACACAGATGTATGGACTGCACTCGACCGCCCTAAAAATAGCTCTACCACTCCAACAGAGGTACTTGTTGAGAATGGTGTAGTTACTCAAATTTCAGAAAATGCTGCACTCCCTATGGCGGTTCCAAAGGGAGCTTATATTTTGCGGGCACATGGCTTAGCCGCACGATATGTTACTGCCCATTTGACGGTAGGACAACCTGTAACAAGTGTGTATTCCCTGAAATCTAAGACTACACAGCAATCGCTAGATCCTGCGAGTCTACAAACAATGATTGGCGGACATACGATTCTAGTAAATAACGGAAAAGCAGCAACGTTCTCTCGTTCTACTAGCAGCATTGGAGGCTATCGTGCACGCACGGCTTTAGGATATTCTCAAGACGGACGTTATGTATATATCATAGCTACTGAGAAAAATGGCAATAGTTCAGGGATGTCTCTAACCGAATTGCAATCATTCATGACCAATATTGGAGTCTGGAAAGGTCTTAATCTCGATGGAGGCGGCTCTACAACGATGGTAGACCGGCCCCTCGGTGAAACCTCTACTACACTCACTTTTAATACAGAGTATGGCACAGAGCAACGCAGTATCGTTAACGGGCTTGGTGTCTACACTAACGCACCGCAAGGTGAAGTCAAAGGAATCAAAATTAGCGGAAGTTCCGCACTGCTGGTTGGACAAAAGGCAACATATTCTTTAAAGGGTTATGACACTTACTACAACCCTATTGATGTAGCAGCAGGTAATCCTACATGGGTATCAAGCGGCGGAAGCGCAACGGTAAGTGCAGGTGAAGTAACGGCAGTGAAGCCAGGTACCGTTACCTTAACGGCTAAAAGCGGTTCTGCAAGCGCCTCTACAACTGTTACAGTTCTGGGTGGTAATGATCTATCCAGTATGAGTGTAGGTACAGCTACAGCGCCACTGACAGCCGGAACTACTGTGTCTGTCCCTGTTACAGCGGCAACGAAGAGTGGAACAACTATCAATGTTCCGGATTCAGCACTGAAGTGGGAGTTTGTAGGCTTTAAGGGAGCCGTGAAAGATGGCAAGCTTACTGTAAACGCCGTTGATGCAGGGGTTACTACAGGTTATGCTATTGCCCGTTATGATGGATTTAGTGCAGTGGTTGTATTATCAACAGCAGCAGCTACAACATGGGAAGATTTCGAGAAGGTAAGCTATCCAATCGACTTTACTACCAATGTTCCAGCGGTACAGGGTACTGCAACGATAGTGGATGGAACGGCTGAAAGAGTAGGCTCCAAGGTGCTGTCACTCAGTTATGATATGACGGCTGGTAGCGGCAAAATGTATGCTTATGCTCAGCTTAATGGTACAAGCGGCAAAACAGTTCCAGCGCTTGCAACTTCGATGTCGGTTGATGTGATGGGCGATATGAGCTTGAATTGGCTGCGTGCTGAATTTGTAGACAACAGTGGAGCTACAGCTTATGTGGATCTTGCGAAGATCATCGATTGGAATGGTTGGAAGAACATTAACATTGACTTGTCAGGCTCAGGCATTAAATTCCCAGCAACGCTGAAGAGACTCTATGTTGTCAACGTAGAGGAAGGCCAGGATGAACGGGCGAAGACGGGTACAGTTGCCTTTGATAATATCACCTTTACAATGCCTTCACTTTCCAGTGATGCAGGCTTACCAAAAGGGACAGCTTCTATGAGCATTGGCTCGAAGGCAATGACCGTAAACGGAAATAAGAAAGCTATTGATGTAGCTCCAATTGTAAAAGACGGCAGTACTTATGTGCCAATTCGGTATGTCCTTGATGCTTTCGGAGGCAGTGCTACTTGGGATCAGGTGAATAAGAAGATCATGGTATTACGCGGAGCCAAGGCACTGGATCTTACCGTAAATAAAAAAGAATATCTGCTGAACGGCAAACGTCAAAGTGCTGAAGTAGCACCAATCATTTTACAAGGTAGGACTTTAGTACCGTTAAGACTAGTTTCTGAACAGCTAGGATTAACTGTAAAATGGGAACAGAAAACGAAGACCGTAACTATCGAATCGTGATATGTTAATATAAAGGAAAACCTTTAAAACGATTCGATAGAAAAGGGGCAAGCATCCGTGGAATTTCAAGCCGATGCGATTGATCGCGTCATTAAAAATACCATCGACGTGATGGAGAGCAGCAAGTATCAGATTTTTGAAATATTGCAGGTTGCGCGTGATGAACTTGCTGCACTCAACAAAGAACTGCAGCGGGTCATGGACGAAACGGATGAGACATTGAAAAAAGTAGACAAGCTGGAGCTGCAGTATCATCGCTCCAGAATCCGGCTGACAGAGGTCAGCCGGGACTTTGTCCGCTACTCGGAGAAGGATATCCGTATTGCCTATGAGAAGGCTACGGAGCTACAGCTCGAACTCATGATGACGCGTGAGCGAGAGGTCTATCTTCGATCAAGACGTGATGAATTACAAATGCGAGTGCGCAGTGTCGAAAATTCTGTAGAGCGCGCAGAGTCAATTGGTTCGCAAATGAGCGTAGTGCTCGAATATTTGTCAGGAGAACTAGGTCAGGTGACGAGAATTGTCGAATCTGCGAAGAATAGACAGATGATAGGACTCAAGATAATCCTGGCTCAAGAGGAAGAACGGAAGAGAATTGCCCGGGAAATTCATGATGGTCCTGCTCAAATGCTGGCGAATCTAGTCCTTAGGACGGAAATTGTAGAAAGAATGCTGGTAAAGCAGGAATTTGGGTTGGTGCAGGACGAAGTAATAGATTTGAAAGGACAGGTTCGATACAGCCTGGAAGAAATGCGTAAGGTCATCTTTAATTTACGACCGATGGCTCTCGATGATTTGGGATTAATTCCGACTTTGCGGAAATATGTGCATGATTTTGAGGAGAAGACGAAGCTGAGGACGACCTTGGAAACCAGAGGTCAGGAACATCGACTATCTTCAGCCATGGAGGCAGCGGTATACCGATTGGTCCAGGAAGCTTTGTCTAATGCAGCTAAACATGCCTATCCGAGTTTCGTATTGGTAGAGATTACTTACCAAGCGCAGTTAATTAAGATTGTGATTAAGGATAATGGATTAGGTTTTAATGTGCAGAAATTAAAAAATCCGCAGGGCAATCGTGAAAGCTTCGGGCTAGTAGGTATGCGGGAACGTGTAGAGCTGCTTGAAGGCAGAATGGAAATCATATCAGCCGAGAATCAGGGGACAACAATCGTGATCCACATTCCGACGAACGTGGAGAAAGGGAAGGAGTAATGTGATGGAGAACTTAAACTTAAACTCTACTAAAACGCCCATTAAAGTTCTTTTGGCGGATGATCATCAGCTTTTTCGTGAAGGGCTGAAACGTATTTTGAATATGGAGGAGGATATCGAAGTCATCGGTGAATGTGGTGACGGTATCCAGGTATTAGAGTTCTGTAACGGAACTAAACCAGACATCGTACTGATGGATATTAATATGCCTATTGAGAATGGCGTGGAGGCCACTCAAAAACTGCGGGAAATGTTCCCGGAGGTTAAGGTAATTATTTTATCGATTCATGATGATGAGAGTTATGTGTTTGAAACCCTTCGTAAGGGTGCCAATGGCTATTTATTAAAGGATATGGAGGCTGAATCCCTTATTAATGCGATCCGTTCGGTCTGTGAGGGACACGCTTTTATTCATCCAAAGGTTACCGGAAAGCTAATCAATCAATTGCGGCGCATGACTTACCTTAATGAGACTGGAGTAGCTGCTGATACGGTAGTGAAGGAAGCTGGTGTTAAGTTTGTGGCCGGTGACAACAATCCTCTTACACGTCGTGAAGCAGAAGTACTGCGGCTGATGGCGGAAGGTAAGAGTAACAAAATGATCGGTGAGTATTTGTTTATTAGTGAAAAAACGGTCAAAAACCATGTTAGCAGTATTTTGCAAAAAATGGAAGTTGATGATCGTACGCAAGCTGTAATTAACTCGATCAAATATGGTTGGGTAACCTTATAAGAATATTTACAGATTTACGGTACATATAGGAATGAATTCAAGGAGAGCACAGCTTGTTCCTTTAAAATATAAGAAAGTATAAGTTTCACTCCATACTTTATGTCTTATATTTCTCGCTTAAACGCTTACCGTCCTTGCAAGGACGCCGAAGGCGTTTATGCTTGATAGGAACTCTGGGCAGTCACCGACCTTTTAAAGCCGGCATATAGTGTTGGTATACAGAGGAGGTGCATCTCCATGGTAGCCCAGTTGATATGGATTGCGGCTGTTTATGTATCCGCTGCAGTGATTATTCATATGCTGCATAATCGGCAGAAGGTGCGGCAGACACCGCAGTCCGTGAAATGGATTCATTATATTTTGATTACTCGCAATCATGCATCTGTTGTGGAATGGTACATTCGGGCGCTGACATTTCAAGCATTTTTAACCGGAAAACGATTTCGAGTAACGTTCATGGATGATGGCTCGAGCGATGGAACCCTTGGAATTGTTTCCAGGCTGGCTGATAGTGGCTGCTCTATCGATCTTGCAACATCTATGTACACTTTTCAGATGAGTGAAGAAGAGTTGCAGCAACAAGGGATTGTGGTAGACTTGCGGTTGTCAGGGCAGTCTGTTTCGTTGCCTTTTATGGGGATGGCAGGAAGTAGGGGATGCGAATCAAAGCGCGACAGATTTTAAGTGAATATGTGAGTAACGGGTGAAGCACACTCTCCAAGAAATGGAGGAGTGTGCTTTTTGCGTTAGAGGCTGGGAAAGTGGTGTGGGCAAGAGTGATTAATGGTGAGACTTAAAGGAGGCCGATTTTATGCGAGCTGCTGTATATGCCTTGGAATGTAGGGGGATCTGGAGTGTTTGGATTTCTTTAGATCTTACAGTAGATAGATGGTGGTGGTCTGGCGCTGGGCTGGAGAGTCAAGGTAGAGGCTTAGTAACGGAGGACAAGCTGGTTTTATTATCTCCTGCGCTGCCGCTGGGGTGGGCGGTGAAGCTGCGCGATTATTTTAAACAAAGGGACGGAATGAGGAACTGGGGGGCTAAGGAGTGGGGGCAATACGTAAGCAGTGTTCTTGAGCCTGAGTTGAAGGAGGAAAGGGAAGCAGGAGGAACGGGAAAGGAAGGGTGGCTTAGTGATGGGGTATCGCTATGGCGGCTTCCTGAACAAAGTGGGGGATTTATAGAACCGTCTAGAAAGAATAATGATTGCAGAGAGAGTGATCTCGATTATGCTTTACTGAAATCGGAGGCAGAACAACTATCGTGGGCTGTGGTCGGCCGCTCTTTACTGCAGCCGGAAATAGAAGTGCTGCTGGTAGAGGGCTTTCCAGAGCTGACGGGTCGTTGGCGCCAGGCGGCACAACTGGCGCATTTGCAGGGGCGGCTGCAACTGACAGCTGCCGTTGGTAGTCACGCCCCGGCTGCGCATGGGGCGTGGGCCCGCCAGCTCCCTGCGGGCGCTGGCGCTCTGGCGCGTGCGGCGGCTAAGTTGCCGCACGCGTGGTGGCGCGGCGCTGTCGCCCGCCGCGCGGTTTCGCGCTGCCTGCGCTGCGGCAGCGCCCCAACCGGCCGCACGGCATGCGCCGCGTGCGGCCTTATGGGCTGCGCCTATTGCGAGGCCTGCCTCGCACTTGGGCGCAGCCGGGCTTGCGCGCTGCTGCTGCGCAGCGCAGCGCTTCCGGCCGTGCGGTGCACGGCCGCCCTTGACCCCACCGCGGCCGCAGGCCGGTGGGGGCTCAGCCCAGCGCAGGCGGGAGCCGCTGGCGCTGCGCTGGGTTTTCTGGCGGAGCGGCGTGAGCGCTCCGCCAATTCGTGCCCAGAGCGGTTCCTGCTCTGGGCGGTAACGGGAGCCGGGAAGACAGAAATGATCTTCCCGCTCCTAGAGGCCGTGCTCGCCGCCGGTGGGCGGGCGCTCGTAGCGACGCCGCGACGCGACGTCGTACTCGAGCTCGCTCCGCGGCTCGCGAAGGCTTTCCCGGCGGAGATTCTCGCCGTGCTTTATGGCGGCAGCGCAGAACGCTGGGTGAGTGGTCGCCTAACGCTGGCGACCACCCATCAGCTGCTGCGCTTCCATCGAGGCTTTGATCTCGTAATCATTGACGAGCTGGACGCATTTCCCTATCACAATGATCCTATGCTGGCTTATGCCGCTGAACAAGCCTGTAAGGTAGATGGCTCTTTTATCTACTTATCAGCTACTCCACCACAAGAAATGCAGCGGTTGGTCCGGTTAGGCAGACTTCCATATGCCAGAGTACCTGTTCGCTTCCATGGTCATCCCTTGCCTGTGCCACAGCATCTGACCATGACATCCGTTCAAACATGCCTAAAGCGTGGGATGTTACCTAGATCTCTCATACATACGCTTCGTAAGTCGCTCGAGCGCGAGGCGCAAATCTTTTGTTTTGTGTCGCGTATTGCACATATTGAAGGATTACTGGTTCTGCTTCGTCGGAGCTTTCCCCGCGTAGTTATCGAGGGTACTTCCTCCAAAGATTCCTTCCGGGCAGAGAAGGTAACTGCTTTTCGCGACCGGGCTATCTCCCTATTAGTAACGACTACGATTCTGGAACGAGGAGTTACAGTCCCACGCAGCGATGTATTTATTTTGGATGCGGATAGCGATCTTTTTGACGAAGCCTCCTTGGTTCAGATGGCTGGACGTGCCGGGCGATCTAAGGATGATCCTGCTGGGCGTGTTGTATTTGCCTCTCCCCAATGGACCCGATCACAGCGAGGAGCGATCTCCCAAATCCGTACTATGAACATCATCGCTCGCCGCAAAGGGTACATTAGCAAGGAGGCGCCGAGATGAGCTCTCTGTTCTCATGGTTAACCAAATCTCGGGCACTCTTGTCCCCTTCCGTAACTCCATGCTTAACCTGCGGCAAGCGTAATCCTGGATCCTCACAATTTCCTGGAGTTTGCAGGAATTGCGTAGAATCCATTCCTTGGATACGTTCCCCACGCTGCTTGAAATGTGGTCGGCATGTGGGCTGTCCTGACTGTACCCGCAGTAGTGAACCGTCTCCGATTATTTGTAATCGAAGTGCAGTGGCTTACACTCGTGTTATGCGAGAATGGTTGGGTCAGTATAAATATCGCGGGAATGAACGGTATGCCCCTTTACTTGGCCTCATGCTGGATAGAGCCTATCTAACACTGAAAAAAGAGAAGCAGAGCGCTCTTTTATCCCGAAAACCATCCATCATCCATCGTTCTTGGTCTGCTGATTTGTTAGTGCCAGTGCCTGTCAGTGCTTCCCGGCTTATGGAGCGAGGATTTAATCAAGCGGAAAGATTGGCTGATGTACTATCTAGATGTAGGAAGATTCCACAGCTTCCGCTGCTGATCCGTACACACCATACGGGAAAACAGAGCTTTAAGAGCCGAGCGGAACGACTGGCGGATATGAAGCACGCTTTTGCAGAAAATCCGGCAGTAACAACACAATTTGCAGATTGGTTAAATAGGGAGGTACCTCTAAATCGTCCTGTTCGGATTATTATTGTTGATGATATTTATACGACGGGCAGTACCATTCGTGCGTGCGCTGAGATCATACAACAAGTGGGTTCAGATTATGGTTATGCGGTAGAGGTGTATAGCTTAACTTGGGCACGTTCTTAAGTGGGAACAAAATGCATGATTGTGAACACCTCCATTCACTTTTTGAAGATAAACATACACCTAGTAGCGTTTCTTCTGTCCCATAGACGAATTCCCTGCAATCATGTAATCTAGGAGCATAAGAATATTATGCATTGTACAGAATGTACGGAGAGGAGCGGCTGCTTGTTATGAATCTAGACAATTGTCCAAGGTGCGGCCGGTTGTTTGTTAAGAATCTTATGGGTTTGTGCCAGCCCTGTATCAAAGAGCTGGAGCATGAATATGAGATCTGCGTGGATTATTTGCGGGAGAACAAAGGAACCAACATTCAAGAGTTGTCCGATGCTACAGGAATTTCGATTAAGGAGATCACCCGCTTTATTCGAGAGGGCCGGATATCTATAGCTAATGCTCCTAATATGATGTATCCCTGCGAGGTGTGTGGAACGCTGATTCGCGATGGGCATATGTGTGATAGCTGCCGTTCTCGGCTAAGGAAGGATCTCTCCAATGCCGCCAAGGAAAGTGCTACTGAGGATTCTACCAAAAAGACAACAGACGGTGCATATCGTGCCATAGACAAGTTGCGTGACCTATAAAATCTGCAAAAAAACGTTTGCAGCTATAAAGAATGTTTCAGTCTACGCCGATAAACTTAGTAAAGATTATCGGCTTTTTTATATTAGAAGGAAGGTGAAGTTATGAAAATTAACGAGACCGGACGAATTAACGCGATGAATCCGTATCAACGAAGCGCGGATGCGCAAAGGCAGGAACAAATGAAGAAAAGTTCACGCAAGGATGAGGTTTCGATCTCTGATGAAGCAATTCAGCTCTTGCAAGCACAGAATTCTGGTAATGATGCTGAACGTGCACTTAAGATCGACAGTTTGAAGCAACAGGTCTCCGCAGGTACCTATCAAGTAGATGCAGCTAAGCTAGCAGAGAAACTCGCCCCTTACTTTAAGCAATCCTCCGAGAATTAGGTGAAACCATCCATGGCATTGACGACATTAATAGAACTATTGGAGCGGCTGGACGAAGTGCATAATCAAATGCTGGAGCTGGCCGCTGAGAAAAAACAGACGATTATGGACAACAAGGTGGATGCCTTAATCGACATCCTGAACCGTGAGTCCAAGTTAATGAAACTGATTGGACAGCTCGAGGAACAGCGAATCGCGGCGGCATATACCGTTCTGCAAGGCGTAGGTATTCGTTCCAACCTGAACCTGAACCTAACTGAGCTGTCCAGACTTATATTTGACCCTGAAGACAAGGCACGACTGCTGCATATTCAGCAGAAGCTTTCTGGCACTTTGCACCGCTTGAAAGAAGCAAATGAGCTTAATCAGAAGCTGATAGAGCAGTCGCTTACTTTTATAGATTATTCTTTGGATCTGCTGGTCGGAAGACCGAATCAGGATATCACATATCATCGTCCGTCCGATAAGGGCAATGGCGTAAATCGGTCGGGGATTTTTGATGCACGAGGCTAGAATTGTACTGATGAAGTGTTCTGTCAGAGCAGAACATAAGGAGGAGTAAGCAGCATGACATCCACATTTCACTCGATAGAGACGGCGAGACGCAGCCTTTTTACTCAGACCGCAGCTCTTAATACGACTGGACACAATATCGCAAATGCGAATACCGAAGGTTATACTCGTCAACGTGTAAATATGAAGGCTGCTTTACCTATTGAAGCGTACGGATTTAATAAATCTACCGTTCCTGGTCAAATGGGTACAGGGGTGGAATTCTCATCTATCGATCGGATTCGGGAAATGTTTCTGGATGATCAGTACCGTGGCGAGAATTCTGCATTTGGAAACTGGAAACTTCAAGCAGACACCCTCTCTAAACTAGAAGCGATTGTTAATGAACCATCGGATACAGGTATTCGTACAGTGCTAGATAACTTCTGGAAATCTTGGTCAGATCTTAGTAAAAACCCGGAAGACCCTACTGCTCGTAAGATTGTAGTGCAGACTGCACAATCTTTGACAGATGCCATGAACTATATGAGCAAGCAATTAGATAATCTTGATCGGGATCTAACTACCAATATTGAGGTAAAGGCAAAAGAGGCTCAGGGCTACCTGACTGCTATCGCAGATTTAAATAAATCGATCTATAAGATCGAAGGTATGGGCGATCAGGCAAATGATTTACGCGATCAACGCGATCTGATGGCAGACAAGCTATCCAAGATTGCTAATATTACCGTCGTGGAGACAGAAGCTGGTTATAACGTTTCGCTGGGTGGACAGCCACTGGTAGAGGGTGGAGAAGTTACTGCAAACGTAGATAGTGCATTTCTTAATAATGCTTATGCCGCTGGAACTTTGAAGGGCGGCGAAGCTTACGGAATGATTTTCTCCAAAAATACTTATGTTACCGACTATAAGAAACAACTCAATGATATGGCTAGTACGATTGCTACAGGTAACGTTGAAATTACAATACCAGCAGGTTCCAATCTTCCTGAGGGAACGGTATTGACTAATGATGCCAAGATTAAGCAAGCAGATGGTACTGTAGTTACTTTGTCCGCTGGTCAGGCAATGCCTAAGGGTGCAACGATGTATGAGGATGCTAAAACCATTGTTAAAGGCTTGAACGGACTTCACAAGTTAGGTTATGCGATGGATGGAAGCGCTGGTCGTGATTTCTTTGTAACTTCTGGTGATGCTGGAACGATCAAGTTGAATCCAGAAATTGCTGAGGATGTAGGTTTATTCGCAACCTCGTTGCGCACTACTGTAGATGCAGCTGGGAATACGCAGGTCGTTAAAGGAAATAACACCTTGGCTCTTTTATTAACAAACCTCAAGGATAGTAAATTCACTACGCCGGACGGTAAAGTTAGCAATACTGTGGGTGGGCTTCTAGGCTCTATGGTTGGCCAGTTGGGTATTCAATCGCAGGAGGCAGCGCGTCAGACCGATAACTCAGATTATCTGGTTGAACAGGTTAACTCCCGTCGTCAATCTGTTAGCGGCGTATCTCTGGATGAGGAAATGTCGAATATGCTAGTTTTCCAGCATGCTTATAGTGCCGCAGCGCGTTTTATGACTACTTTTGATGAACTGCTCGACAAATTGATTAATTCCACCGGCACAGTCGGCAGATAAAAGGAGATATAGCGTATGTTGAGAGTAACCTCTAATATGATGAATTCACAGCTTCTGCTTAACCTAAACCGCAATGCACGTACAATGAACGACACACAATTACAGCTTTCAAGCGGACAAAAAATCAACAAGCCTTCCGATGATCCGGTAGGGATTACGTATTCCCTGCGATATCGTGCGGAACTTTCATCTAACGAGCAATATACCAAGAATGTAGATAGCGCTCTTTCATGGCTGGACTATAATGATACCGTCCTAGGTCAAGCTGGAGATGTTGTACAGAAGATTCGTGAATTGACAGTAAAGGCTTCGACAGGTACTAATCCGCAGTCAGCACTTGATAGTATTAATTCAGAGGTTATGCAGCTGAAAGAACAGCTTGTGGATATTGCTAACAGTACGCTGAACGGTAAATATATTTTTAATGGTGAGCAATACAACACGAAACCTTATGATTTCGCTAAAGGTGCAGATGGTACATATGATGTATCTAAGCCAATCACAACAGATACCGGGCAGATTCAGTTTATTGTAGGTGAAGATGTGCGAATGCCTATTAGTACGACTGGTAATGACGTATTCGGTAACACTGGGGATGCGGATAATCTGTTTACAATTATTAATAATCTTTCAGCTGGGTTAAAGGCTGGTGATCTTAAGGCTTTATCGGGTCAACTTGATGTAATCGATACGCGCATGGAGACTATTTTATCGGCACGTTCCGAAATAGGGGCAAAGACTAACCGCGTTGAATTGATGCAGGATCGGCTTAGTGATCTGAATATTAACCTGACGGATCTTCAGGCAAAGACAGAGGATGCCGATTACGAAGGTTTGATTATGAATTCGAAGATCCAAGAGAATATCTATAATGCTTCCTTGTCTGTGGGTGCAAAGATTATATCAACAACCCTCGTAGACTTTATCAGATAAACGGAGGTGGTTTTAGTTGCTTCAGCCGATATTGCAAATCCGTCAGACACCTGCTGTTATTGGGATTGATGCTGACCCGGGCACATATTCGATAACTCAGCCTAAGGCTGAGGTCAATGTAACAACCACTCCGGGGCAATTAACGGTTCAATCGACTCGACCTGAGCTTACCGTAGATCAATCACGAGCATGGGAAGCCTATAATGGTGGGAAAATGCTCGATATGAATAGACGGATTTATTCTGGGATTCAGCAGTTGTATCTTCAAGGCATTGCCAGAAAGGTCGAGCAGGGGAATCGTATGGCTCAGTTTTTTAGACCGGGTAATACAATTGCAGAAGTGTATGGCACTGATACCGAGCCAAATTCGTTTCCAGAGATTCGCGGTCCGGCATCCTACGACAATGTTGATATTCATATCGAAACGAGAGCCCCGCAAATCGATTTTCGAGCTGCAAAAGTGGACTTTCAGGTAGAAAGGCGTAATCCGGAAATTGAATATACCCGTGGAAAGTTAAACATATATATGCAGAAATATGCTTCGATTCAGTTTATTCCACCGGAATTGAATGTTCAATTGTAGCTTCAAAAGCTATAGATGTGCCATTAAGCGCCTCTATAGCTTTTGTGCTATATAATGTAATAGAATTTTGTGAGAAGCTAGTTTTGCATAGCAAAACTTTTGAGGAGTGGACAACTTGATTATAGAAACACTATCTTGGGGTAAACTGGAAGTAGATGCAGAGCAGTTATATCATTTTCCAAAAGGATTACCCGGTTTTGATGAAGAAACAGACTTTGCATTGATTGCGATGGCGGAGATGCCCTTTTGGTATTTACAGTCAGTGAAAAATAAGGAATTATCTTTTCTGTTGGGTGATCCATTTGTTTTTCATCCAACTTATGAATTTGAATTGCCGGATGATGAGGCGGAAGAGTTAGATATTAAATCGGATGTGTTCGTCCGTTGTATCATTACATTGAAAAACAATATTGAGAAGTCTACAATTAATCTTCTTGCTCCCATTGTATTGAATCCTGTAGGGCGTTTTGGCAAACAAATCGTGTTGCATAAAGCGCCTTATCATACGAAGCATAGCCTTCTGCAAGAGCAGTCGGTTATCGATGGAAAGGATGGTGGATGATATGCTCGTACTTTCCCGCAAAAAAGGGGAATCCATCGTCATCCAAGATCAGATAGAGCTGACGATCTTAAGTGTGGATGGTGACACCGTAAAGGTCGGTATTTCTGCACCGAAGCATGTCGATATATTTCGTAAAGAGGTATACCTTTCGATTCAAGAGGCCAACCGTGAGTCCGTTGCTCCACAGCAGACTGATCTGAATGCATTAATCCATCGACTTCGTGATATAAATAAGAATGATTAATTGACATGTTGTATACACAGAATCCAAAACCTGGGACTGCTTAATCGCAGACTCAGGCTTTTTTATTTTATTTTGGAGAATTTGTCTTAAAAATTTCAAAAAAACTTCGAATTGCTCTAAACAGTTGGCTGCATGAAGTCGATATATGTAGTAGACGCTGACCCGGCAGGGCGGCCGACCTTAATGGATCGGCGTTTACCACATGGATGTGGAACTAACTTAATTTCAGGGAGGAAATATCAAATGATTATCAACCACAATATCGCGGCGTTGAACACTCACCGCCAACTGTCTGCTAACACTGCCAACACTAACAAAAATATTGAGAAATTGTCTTCCGGTCTTCGTATCAACCGTGCAGGTGACGATGCCGCTGGTCTGGCAATTTCCGAAAAAATGCGTGGTCAAATCCGCGGTTTGGATCAAGCTTCACGTAACTCGCAAGACGGTATCTCTTTGATTCAAACAGCTGAAGGTGCATTGAACGAAACTCACAGCATCCTGCAACGTATGCGTGAACTTTCCGTTCAATCCGCGAATGACACGAACACTGCTGGTGATCGTAGCGAATTGCAAAAAGAAATGACTCAATTGAATGATGAAATTGATCGTATTCAATCTACAACCCAATTCAATACCAAGAATTTGTTGGATGGATCTATGGGTAGTGCTGTAAATGCAAATAAAGCAAATATCAATACAAATGCTTCATTGAAGAACTCTGTGGGTGCAGCAGTCACTTCAACTACTGCGCTTACTAATCTGAGTGACAAGAATGGTAATTCACTTGGTATTCAAGCGACTGACACTATTACCATTTCTTATGTTCAGAACGGAACAACCGTTAACAGTACTAGCTTTGCTGCAAGTGCAGCATTGACTATTGGAGCATTGGCAACTACTGATGGTACTACAGCCAATCCTGCTCTAACTTTGTCTACTTCTGCTGGCGTAGTTTCATTGGAAGCAGCTACAGCTGGTACAGCGGGCGCTATTAATGGTCTAACAATCACTGTTAAAGATGCTAGTGGTAATATTCGTACTGCCGCTACTAATGCATTGTCCTCCTTCGCAGAGTCTCAAGCAGCAGTAGATAAGAGAACTGATGGCTCAGCATCTTTCCAAATCGGCGCTAATACAGGTCAAACAATGAACTTATCGATCGAGAATATGGGGACTGCTGCTTTGGGAGTAACTGGGTTGCAAATCTCAACTCAATCCCAAGCAACTGTAGCTATTAAGGTTATCGATACAGCGACTCAAAAAGTTTCCAGTGAGCGTTCCAAACTGGGTGCTGTTCAGAATCGTCTGGAGCATACTATCAACAACTTAGGAACTGCTTCTGAGAACTTGACAGCCGCAGAATCCCGTGTTCGTGACGTAGACATGGCGAAAGAAATGATGCAGCAAACTAAGAACAACATTCTTGCACAAGCAGCTCAAGCGATGTTGGCTCAAGCGAACCAACAACCACAAGGTGTGCTTCAACTGTTGAGATAATTAGTTTTTGGATTACGAGATCCATAAACAAATTTTCGCTATGAATTAATAAAAGGTATAGCCCCACATTGTGGGGCTATCTTTCTTTACAATCCTAAACTACTCAAGACAATTTTTAATATTTGTGTAAATAAGGAGAATCATACGTGATGTTACTGAATAGAAATCTCGAAGTTTTATCTCGGAATACAAGTCATTGGATTTGTGAGCAAAAGGAAGTTGATTTTGGTCACAATTTAATTAGTGAAGATGAGGATGGCAACGAATTCGTTTTTTATAACAATCAAACTCTGTTGGTAAAGAAAGAGATTGAAAAATCGAGTTTGCCTAATCCTTTAAAAAGAGAACTTATATTTGTAATGGGTGTTAATTCTGTAGAAGAAATTGAAAAGCTGATTCAAACCATGAGCAAAGAGTCTTACTTGATCATTATTGAACCTAACCCTGCCTTCTTTAGTTACGCATTAAATAAAAGAGATTTATGTTTTTTCGAAAAGCTTAATGTGATCCTCTTTGCTGATGAATTGAGTAACCTGTCTATTTTTCTGGATAAATTGTTATCGACAACTCTTATCTACTACCTTAAGAATATGAAATTTTACTTTACCTACTTCTACAGAAACTATGCTGTGGATATATGTACTTATTTGGTGAGAACAGTTAAGGAAACTGCGAAATATAAGGCTATGCTTTTCGGAAACTCTATTGAGGATAGTTTAACGGGATTTAGACATAATATGAAAAACCTCCCTCATTTAGTGCATTCAAAAGACGTATCTCGCTTGAAAAATCTTTTTATTGACATACCAGCAATAGTAGTAGCAGCTGGTCCATCTCTAAATAAAAATATAGAACAATTAAAAGGACTTACAACAAAGGCTGTTATAATTGCTGTAGACACGATTGCACAAAGGCTTTGTGAAGAAGGAATAATACCGGACTTTATCTGTTCGATCGAACGTGATGTGGAAACTTACACCTATTTCTATGAAAATAAAAACTATCCTTCTCAAACGACACTTGTGGCCCCCCTGCTTCTTTATCCTAAGATTTTTGAGGAGTTTAAGGGTGATGTTATTATCCCGATGCGGGAAAACGTAGGAGAATATATCTGGCTTCAGCAGACCTTTGGATTAAAGGGGGATAATTCAATAAGTATTGGTTTGTCTTGTGCACATGTTGCTTTTGGATTTGCAGAACATATTGGTGCGTCCCCAATAGTGTTGTTAGGTCAGGACCTAGCTTTTGGAGATTCTGAAGAGGAGTCCCATGCTGATGGGACAATATACGACAATAAAAAATTTACTAATGAAGTGTTTTCTGCAATCGAAAAAAACTATACAGAAGGTTATTACGGAGGAATAGTCCCTACAACAGATATTTGGATTAATTTCCGCAAGTGGTTTGAAATAGAGATTTCCAGAGAGAACAAAGTTGTGATCAATGCCACAGAAGGTGGGGCTAAAATTGATAATACCCTCCAAATGAGCCTAGTAGAAGTTGCTCAACAATTTTGTTCTCAAGAAATAGTGCCTGTTAAAGAAGTCATGGAAAGTGTAACAGAATTTCCTCTAAACAAAGTACAAATGAAATTGATGTTGAAGGAACAAAAAGATTTGTTTATCCGTCTAAAATTAGAATTTGAGGAACAGTTAAAAATTATTAAGGGTTTAAATATTTATAACGGTTCAACCGAAAAACAATTATTAAAAGTGGTGAACAAGCTAAGCAAAACAGATGCGCTTTTTGGAAAGATAACGGAGAATTGGCTCTTACGGCATAATTTACAGCCGATAATGATGAGTTCCTTGTGGAACCTATATGCGATTGAACAAACGTTATCATCGTCAAATTTAATTGCAAACAGAGATATTCAACTGGATTTCCTTACAGTTAGTGTTTTTGTTCTTGGGGAAATTATCTCTATAATTGAGGAAAGTTCAAATAACCTTTAAGGAATATTGGAGTGAAAAGATATGGGGGAGAATAAAAAAATATTAGTGACTGGTGCGGATGGCTTTATTGGATCTCATCTCACGGAAAAGTTAATTGAGGATGGATATGAAGTTAAGGCTTTTGTGTATTACAATTCCTTTAACTCTTGGGGCTGGCTAAATCACTCGCCATATAAGAAAGAGTTTGAGGTATTCGCCGGAGATATAAGAGATCCACATGGGGTTATGGAAGCAATGAAGGGCTGTGACAAGGTTTTACATTTGGCATCCTTAATCGCTATTCCTTATTCGTATCATTCTCCTGATACTTATGTGGACACAAATATCAAAGGTACTTTGAATGTGCTTCAAGCTGCTCGTCAGCTAGGTGTAGCAAAAGTTGTACATACTTCTACGAGTGAAGTTTATGGTACAGCACAATATGTACCCATAGATGAAAATCATCCATTACAGGGACAGTCACCTTATTCAGCATCGAAAATTGGTGCTGACCAAATGGCCCTCTCTTTCTATCGTTCTTTTGAAACGCCAGTGGCGGTTATTCGACCATTTAATACTTATGGTCCACGTCAATCCGCACGTGCGGTTATTCCTACCATTATTACACAGCTTGCATCAGGACAAAGGAAAATTAAGTTGGGATCATTAGCGCCAACGAGAGACTTTAACTATGTTCAGGATACTGTAAATGGGTTTATAACGATGATGAATAATGAGAAAGCTATCGGTGAAATTATTAATATAGGAAGCAATTACGAAATTTCTATAGGGCAAACCGTTGAAGCGATTGCAGAAGTAATGGGCGTGAAGGTTGATATTGAAAAGGATGAGATCCGTCTACGCCCTGAGAAAAGTGAAGTGGAACGTCTCTGGGCGGATAATTCAAAAGCAAAAAATCTTCTAGGATGGGGACCCTCCTATGGAGGTATTGATGGTTTTAAACGCGGACTAAAAGAAACGATCGACTGGTTCATAAATCCGGCTAACCTATCTAGCTATAAGGCAGATGTATATAATATATGAGTAATCAATGGCAGCATATCGCTAAGAGTATAAAGTCCATATATGGAAATAAGGATTTCGTTCCTCTACATGAGCCTACTTTTGGAGATAAGGAGCTTCAATATGTAACCGACTGTATACAGACTGGTTGGGTTTCATCTGTAGGTAAATATGTAGACGATTTCGAGAAACGGCTTGCGGATTTCACAGGTGTTAAAAGAGCTGTTGCTGTCGTAAATGGTACTGCCGCTTTGCATATTGCACTGAAGATTGCTGGTGTTCAAGCGAATGACGAGGTATTCATTCCTTCATTGACATTTATAGCGACCGCGAATGCGGTTTCATATTTACAGGCTATTCCGCATTTTGTTGATGTATCTAAGCAAACCTTGGGACTTGATCCATATAAGCTTGAAGAACATATTCAGGCAATTGGTATAATTGATAATGGACAGCTAAAGAACAAGCGAACAGGTAGAATTATTCGTGCGGTTGCTCCTATGCACACCTTTGGGCATTCTGTGGATCTCGATCCGTTAATTGAAATCTGTGAACGTTACCATCTTGTTCTTGTTGAAGATGCGGCTGAGTCGCTCGGCTCCTATTACAAAGGAAAGCATACAGGTGGTTTCGGGCTCGTAGGAGTCCTCAGCTTCAATGGCAACAAGATTATAACTACAGGCGGCGGTGGAGCGATTCTAACTAATAATGAAAGGCTTGCTGACTACGCCAAGCATATAACTACAACTGCGAAAAATCCTCACCGATGGGAATTTACTCATGATGAAGTCGGGTATAACTATCGCATGCCAAACTTAAATGCTGCGCTTGGTTGTGCTCAACTAGAGAAGATAGTGGGATTTCAAAAATCAAAAAGACTGTTAACTGAGCAATATGAGAAGTTGTTCGAAAGTATTAAGGGGGTTCAAGTGTTTACTGAGCCTTCTTTTGGAAAGAGTAACTACTGGCTACAAACCCTTCTAGTTGATGAGGATCACTACGATCGTGATTTTGTGTTAGAGACACTCAACAGTGAGGGTGTGATGGCCCGACCGATCTGGACGCCGCTAGACGAATTAAAGCCGTATTCACATTGTCCGAAGGCAGATCTTTCAGCCACTAGGAAATTGAAGAATCGTATAATTAATATCCCATCAACTCCGCTGGGGGGGAAGTCTAATGACTAAACGTAAGATATGTATTGTTACAGGAACACGTGCGGAATACGGTCTTTTATTTCGTATAATGAAAGAAATTCAAGCGGATAATGATTTGGATTTGCAATTAATAGCTACAGGTATGCATTTGTCCCCTGAATTTGGATTGACCTATAAGCAAATTGAAGAAGATGGGTTTATTATTAATGAGAAAATAGAAATGCTCTTATCTTCAGATACGCCTGTTGCCATCGCTAAATCCATGGGAATCGCTACATTGGGGTTTGCGGAAGCATTTCAGCGGTTGAAACCAGATATACTAGTTCTTCTCGGGGATCGGTTTGAAATGTTGAGTGCTGCACAAACGGCATTAGTCATGCGTATTCCTGTTGCTCATATTTCTGGTGGTGAACTCACTGAGGGGGCAATTGATGAGTCCATTCGTCATTCACTAACAAAGATGAGTCATGTCCACTTTACAGCAAATGAGGAGTATACAAGACGTGTTATTCAGCTTGGCGAGAAGCCAGATAGGGTATTTAATGTAGGTGATCTTGGTGTTGAAAATATTCGGAAAATGTCTTTTTTGTCAAAACAGGAGCTGCAAGAGTTTTTTGGATGGAATATTGAGAAGCTCTTCTTAGTGACGTTCCATTCAACAACACTTGAAGTTGAAACGGCTGAAGAACAAATGGATAATTTGCTTTCTGCTTTTGAATTTTTTCCGGATTATAAAATTGTTTTTACAAAATCAAATGCAGATACGGATGGCAGAAGAATTAATGAATTAATTGATGAGTATTCGGCATCAAATCCTGAGCGTGTTAAATCTTTTTTTTCGTTAGGTCAATTAAGATATTTAAGTACAATGAAGTACTGCAATTTAGTGATTGGAAATTCATCTAGTGGAATTATCGAAGCACCTGCCTTGGTTAAACCAACAATTAATATAGGTGATCGACAAAAGGGGCGCTTAAAAGCAAGTTCTATCATCGATTGTGCTCCTAGGACTATGGAGATAGTAAATTCAATTCAGCTAGCTCTTTCGGATGAGTTTCAACAATTATTGACGCAAATACATTTGGAATATGAGGGAGGACCAGCTTCTGAACTAATCAAAAAACAATTAAGTCATATCGATCTGAACAGCATCATTAAGAAGTCTTTCTACGACATAATCTAGTTTCTTATAGAATGATGTGCAATTTATTTATTCTTGGAGGTGGGCAAGTGAGGAAAACATATATAATCGCTGAAGCCGGTGTCAATCATAATGGGGACATTGAATTAGCAAAGGAGCTAGTAGATATTGCGGTTAATGCTAAAGCAGATGCGGTAAAATTTCAAACCTTTAAAACGGAAAATGTAATCAGCATTCGTGCTCCCAAAGCAGAGTATCAAGTAAAAACAACAGGCAGTGAAGAATCACAATTCGAAATGGTGAAAAAGTTGGAGCTTTCATTTACAGAGTTCAAAGAATTAAAAGCATATTGTGATAAGCGTTCTATTAAATTTTTGTCCACCCCGTTTGATTTTGAAAGTGCTGATTTTTTGATTGACGAACTGGATTTGCAGATAATTAAGATTCCTTCCGGTGAGATCACCAATGCTCCTTTAATAAATCACATTGCTCGGAAAAGTTCGAAGATTATTTTATCAACTGGTATGTCAACACTAAGTGAAGTAGAAGCTGCGCTAGCAGTTATTGCTTTTGGTTTTTTACGACGGGATGAAACTCCTACTACTGAGGCATTTAAGGCGGCGTTTATTTCTCAAGAAGGGCAGCGGTTATTAAAAGAGAGAGTTACATTGCTGCACTGTACTACTGAATACCCTGCACCTGTCCAAGATGTGAATTTACTGGCTATGATTACAATGCGTAATGCTTTTGGATTGCAGGTTGGTTACTCTGATCATACAGAAGGAATTGCAGTGCCCATTGCAGCTGTTGCATTCGGTGCGACTATAATTGAGAAACATATTACGTATGATAAACAAGCAGAAGGACCAGATCATAAGGCGTCTCTTTCTCCGGAAGAATTGATTCATATGGTTGAAGGAATTAGACAAGTAGAATTAGCTAAAGGTTCAGGCATAAAGATCCCTTCGGAATCGGAGTTGAAGAATCTTAATATTGCTCGGAAGAGCATCGTTGCGCGGAAAGAAATAAGAGAAGGGGAAGCGTTCACTGTAGAAAATTTATCAATTAAGAGACCTGGAAAGGGAATATCACCTTTTCAATATTGGGATCTACTCATGAAAACTGCCACAAGAGACTTCGATAAAGACGAAGGAATTAGCCTGCTATGATTGTATCGGCAGAAGAAGCAGTAAATATATTTTATAGCTTGCCGGCGGAAATGAGATCTTATTATTTTCATCCTCATTACGTAATTAACGATGCTTATGGCAAAGAAGAGTTACAGCCAGTTTTCTTTGTTCATAAAAACGCAGAATGTATTTTCTATCACGCTTTTCATCTTGGTAAAGTACCTAATACCTCTTACTTTGATATCCAATCGCCTTATGGATACGGTGGGCCATTAATTTTAGGGGAAGTTGGATTTATAGATGAGTGCATCCAGAAGTACAAGAAATGGTGTCTAGATAATTCAGTAATGATCGAGTTTATTCGATTCCATCCATTACTGAAAAATGAAAAAAATTATTATGGACAAGTTTTCGAGAACAGGCAGACGGTGTATATTGATTTAACTTATGATGATTTGTTTACTCAGTTTAGTACTCGGGTCCGTAGGGCTATAAGAAAAGCTCAAGCTAACAATGTGAAGGTTGTTTTCTCGAAATCTGAAAAGTATGTTCAGTCTTTCTTTGCAATATATAATGACTTGATGAGAGAAAAAAATGCGAGGGATGAATATCTTTTTAATGAAGATTACTTCATACATTTATTACAAAGCGATAATACTTATTTAGTTAGTGCTGAGAACGAAGATAGAGAGGTGATTGGAGCTGTGATATTTTTTGCCTCCGGTCATATTTCGGAATATCACCTCTCAGCTTCTAATGAGGAAGGGAAACTTAAGAAGGTCACAAACTTATTGATTTATGAATTTGGCGAATTTATAAAAGTGAAAGAAGTACGGTCTTTGTATTTAGGAGGTGGAACTGACGGCACATATGAAAATTCACTTCTTTATTTCAAAAGGGGGTTTTCAAAAAAAGAAATGCCTTTTAATATCGGTAAATTCGCACATGATCCTGTAACTTATGAGAATTTAAAAGCTTCGTTTGTAGAAAGAAATCCACAAAAAGATCAATTTATTCTATTCTATCGTTAAGGAATGAGGTTTGAATAATGGCTTGGGATCAAACATGGGAAAATGTATTTAAAACACAAGAGTGGGGAAAGTACCCTTCAGAAGATCTAATCCGATTTGTTGCGCGTAATTTCTATGGAGCTCCTAGTAGAAAAGAAATTAAAATTCTAGAAGTTGGCTGTGGTACAGGGGCGAATTTGTGGTATGTAGCTAGAGAAGGTTTTTCAGTATATGGGATTGATGGTTCCAAGACTGCAGTGGAGAAAGCAAATGCCAGATTGAATAGTGAAATTCCTGGTTGGTCTGGAGAGTTATTGATCGGTGATATTATCTCATTACCCTATAATGATGCTTTTTTTGATGCAGTAATAGATAATGAAGCTATCGCTACGAATTCTTATGATAATGCAGTGGAGATGTATAATGAAATATATCGAGTTTTAAAACCAAATGGAAAGGTTTATAGCAGATCGTTCTCAGAAGGGAGCTGGGGAGACGGAAATGGCGAACAAGTCGGTCATAATGCGTGGATTCCTAACGAAGGCCCTCTAAATAATAAAGGTTTGAGTCGTTTCGCATCGAAAGAGGATATGGAAGAACTTTTGAATAAATTTCAAATTGTTGAGCTAGAAAGACTTGAAAGAACTTATAACAATTTGAATGAAAAAGTAATTGAGTGGATTGTAACGGGTGAAAAAATTTGATTACTTCGGTCTAAGGAAAAATTATTTCATCCGAAAGGGGCGTAGCAGATGGAGAACTGGCAGGAAATATTAATTGCGCCTGAACTGACTGTTATTGAGACGATGAAAATTATTGATCAATCTTCTTTACAATTTGCAGTAGTTGTTGATAAAGATCGTAGATTGCTTGGAACTGTGACAGATGGTGATATTCGCCGAGGAATATTAAGAGGTTTCCCACTTGACTCATCGATTGAGTTAGTAATGAATAGCTCACCTATATACGAAAAACAAGGGAAAAGGACATTTTTTTACAAAGAGTTAATGAGAACTAGACAGTTACGACAATTACCTATTTTGAATAACAGTCACCAGGTTCAGCGTATACTCTTTGCCGATGACATTACAGAAGTATTGCAAAAAGAAAATGTTGTTGTTTTGATGGTAGGTGGTCTTGGAACCCGATTGCGCCCATATACAGATGATATACCAAAGCCAATGCTTAAAGTTGGAGACAAGCCTATTTTAGAAACAATAATAGAGGGTTTTAAAAATTATGGGTTTACTCGCTTTATTTTATCAGTTAATTATAAAAAAGAAGTAATACAAGCTTATTTCCAAAATGGTCAACACTTAGGTGTGAATATAGATTACATTGAGGAGAATAAGAGACTTGGCACTGCGGGTGCTTTATCGCTTATATCTGAAAAACCGAATGTTCCGTTTTTTGTTATGAACGGTGATTTACTGACTAAAATAAATTATGAGCAGTTATTGGAATTTCATTGTGATACCAAGTCAGCTGCAACAATATGTGTGAGAGAGTATGAATATCAGATTCCATATGGGGTTATTGAAACGGATAATCATCGTCTGCTTTCTATTGTTGAAAAACCGGTTCATAAAAGTTTTGTTAATGCAGGAATTTATGTGCTAGACCCTCACGTGCTGCACTATGTGCCACAGGACGAATTTTATGATATGCCTGACTTATTTAAGAAATTGATGGATATGCAAAGTGGTGTCTCAGCTTTTCCATTAAGAGAGTATTGGCTTGATATTGGGAGAGTGGATGATTATGAGAAAGCAATCGGTGATTTTAGGGGAGTATTTGTATGATCGGTAATAAAAAAATCCTTGCCATTATTCCTGCACGTGGGGGATCTAAAGGCGTTCCTCACAAGAATATAAAAAAATTAGCAGGCAAACCACTTATATCTTGGACTATAGAGGAAGCAAAAAAATCCAGGTATATTGATAGACTCATATTATCTTCTGATGACCATAAGATTATCGAAATTGCTAGATCACAGGGGTGTGATGCTCCCTTTATTCGTCCTAAACATTTATCTGAAGATACAACTCCAGGAATCGATCCAGTTCTGCATGCTATAAATCAGTTACCTAGTTTTGATTACGTAGTATTGTTACAACCGACCTCTCCCTTAAGACTAGTAGAAGATATTGATGGATGTATTGAAAACATAGTGAATATGGGAGCACCTGCCTGTGTTAGTGTTACAAAAACTAATGAATCGCCATACTGGATGTATACATTGAAAGAAAATAATATGTTGAAGCAATTGATTGTGCAAGAAAAAGAAATAGAACGCCGCCAAGAATTACCGGAGGTTTATTATACAAATGGGGCTGTATACGTAGCAGATGTAAATTGGCTTTTGAAAAGCGGTACTTTTTTAGAAAAAGAGACAGTTGCATATGTGATGCCGAGGAATCGTTCCAATGATATAGATACGGAGGAAGATTTTTTAATTTGCGAATACTTTCTAGGGCGTGTACACAAGTTAAAGTGAATCATTCTACAGTCAAAGGTAGCATAAAAGCCGCAAGGTAACTATATAGCTCCTAATTAATTTGGAATAGTCCACTCCATACTCCGATAAGATAAACTAATCGGAGGTGCTCGCCATGAAAAAAATCTTAATATCAAGAAAATGGACGAATTTATACTCATGCGAAACCAGAGTGGGAAGCAGAACCATTGGCATGCATTTTTGACCATTCCCATAGACAAATTCACCAAACTAATCAATCAGTTATACGAAATGGCTTCGAATCTCTCGAAACGCAGTGGCAACTATAAATATCGAATGGAGGCCTTTTTACGGAAGCGGTATGCGGTTAATGACGTATAATCTTATTTTGCAGGGGTCAGTCTTTGGTGGTTGAGAACATCCTCAAAAGCTCGGCTCGAACTTTCTGTGAGAAGTTTCACATTAATTGAATTAACAGCTTTTAGCTGACTTTTTGGAACTCCCCCAATCATATCCACAATACTTTTTGTCCGTCAGATACATAGAGGAGAGAATTGTAAATAAGTGAATCATTGACTCACACTTGCACGTGGTTGAGCTGACGATTAAGTGTATATAGATTTTGGAAGCCTCTCCAGCTAAAACTGTAACCATGAGACCAACCTATGTATAGTAGCGTGCAGGTCTACCACTCCCATTTGTCTGTGTATACTATCTTGTCTCTTTGTATAGTATTCCTTGATAAATATTATACTGCAGGAGGAGTTTTATTTTGGCCATTGTAAAAGTGAAAAATCATATTGAATCATATAAGTTAAAATCATTCTCAGAAAGTATCAATGAATTAAGCGGCAGAATTGACAATAGATTAACAATATATCGCAACCAAATTATTATGAATAAGGTTCTATCAAGTTTCGAAAACGTAGTTGTTGATATTGGTTGTGGGGATGCGACTCTTTTAAATAGTATTCAGCATAAAGTGGGCATTGGATTTGGGATAGTGCCTTCTTCGGAAGAAAAAGACAGGCTGGATAAAGAATACAGTGATTCTAGTGTTTTTATTTTGAAGGGTCTGACAGTAGCTCTCCCGATTGAAGATGAGATTGCAACTACAGTTGTATGTAACGGCGTGTTTTTATTACTTGAAAATGAAGATGAAGTAATTAAAAGTTTACTAGAAATCAAAAGAGTTACAAAGAAAGATGGAACAGTATGGATCGGGGAAGTACCTTTTATTGACGAAGTAGAATATAATGCAAGAAATTACGGGGATTCAATCTTGAAATGGTTAGTTTTTGTTTTCAGAAACAATGGTTATAACAGTTTTTTTAAAGCGATACAGAGATTGATAAGGGCTATATTTTTTGGAGATACCTTCCTTATAAACCCTAAACAATTTTTTTTTATTAGACCTGAGAAATTCGTTGGTGTATGTGAAATGCTTGGGTTTGAGGTTGTAGAGATTTTGAATAGCAAAATTTTGAATAATTGCTTTGAGGAAGAGGATTCTTCTACAAGATACGATTATATTCTACGAAAAAATTAACTATATTCTTTGGAATTTGGGAGCATCTGCCTGCGTTAGTATTGCAAAAACTAATGAGTCGCCATACTGGATGTATACATTGAAAGAACAATATATTATGAAGCAATTGATTGATCAAAAAAAGGAATTGGAACGCCGCCAAGAACTACCGAAAGTTTATTGTACAAATGTGGCTAAGTATGTTGCAGATGCACGATCAGACCAATATCCGATGGTAGTTTCATTCAATAAGAACGCCGACTTTATGATGTCACAACGCGTCTTATCATTTAATTAATATGCATATTGCATAATATCGGGGGCAGAAATTTTGGGGACATTATGTTTTAAAATTCAACCGCATGCAGATATTGAATTGGGTTTTAACAGAAACGAGCTAGACTATTATGTCACGTTACCAGTTGAAGGCGTAACTAATGAAACTGGACTAATAATAACTATCCCAGGGTTTGGTGGAATTGCCAATTCAACTTATCAATTAGAAAAATTAAATCCATACCTTGCAGAAAAATATAATTGTATAGTAGTTTCATTGAATTATTTTGGTATATACCGAGGAAGCGAAACGAAATTGGATGAATACTTCATTCATAATATGGAACAGATTTATGGAGTTCCAAGTGCTTACTGGAATAATATTCTAACTGATAACGATTTTTATTTAAAGGTAGCAAAACTACTAGAAAGTAAAGGGCTATCTCAGTTAGACCCTTACTGTCAAGCTTTGAAGATCACGGAACGTAATGAGTATCAGTCATTTGGTTTTTTACCTGCTCTAGATAACCTTACTGTGCTTGGCGATGTTCTCAAAAGATACCCTACAATAAATAAGAAAAAAATAATTGCTTACGGTAGTTCTTACGGCGGTTATATTGCGATGCTTTGTGGAAAATTCGCGCCCAAGACATTCTCTGTAATAATTGATAACTCAGGATTTTCACGTTCCGAAATGAAATATATCGTGGGTAGAGAAATATTGGAAGATGATTATGTTGTTACTGTCAATCACAATAACAAATTTTATACTGTTCCATTTGCATATAATAATCCTTGGACGATCATGGATGAAACATCACCCAACTATTTTGGAGATTCACATAAGCAAGTTCGTAACCTGTTAATTAGAGAGCATAGGGTTAAAACGGATACACGTTATTATATTTTTCATTGCGAAGAGGATCAAATTGCTTCGGTGGAGGATAAAGATAAAGTGGTGGCCCTATTATCCAATTATAATTCCACTTACTATAAACGAGTCGGAATGAGTGATCTGGATGGTACGCTTTTCAAAAAATATGCCCATGCGATGGACGCATCTTTACGCAAATTATTTGACCACGTCGCCGAACAGGATATGGAATATGGATTGATGAAAGAAAAGAGTGAAAACGAGTTCATTAATAGTGAAGTCAATTCATTGAATTGCGGTAATAAAAATTATATTTTTAGTTTTCAGGACGACTTTACAATGAACGTTACCATAACGGACAACATAAAAACTGATTATAATTTAATTAGCTCATTTCAGTTAATGAGGGATTTATTGGAAATTTGCGATTCTATAGACGAAGGGTTTAGTTTTATCGCTGATAAGGTATCGAACAAGAGTTATAATGATGCTACTGTAGTAATGCAGGATATTTTAGATGCATTCAAAGTGATAAATTTACGTATAGATACGTTTTCCAGATTTCTAAGTGAAAATGACTTACATACAGTTAATTCACAGTTCCAAGATTCTCTTTTAGAAGCTGTTATGCATTTCAATAATGAGAATTGGGATTTGTTGGAGATTGAATTAACGGACCGGGTCGTACCAAATTTTTTATTATGGAAAAAGGAGTTGCATAACATTTTCGATCCGTATATAACCAATTAAATTCAGGTAAGTGCTTTAGTTAACCTATGGGGAAGTAGTTATTGCTATAACCTAAACAATCCCAATTAGTAACCGATATATACTATATATAATTGAGGTTCTTTGGAGGTCGGGATTTGATGAATGTACAGTTAACTCTTTCTACTAGCACAGTTCTAAAAGGGCAAATTAAGTCTGATGCGTTGTCTACTAATGGATCGTCTTCACCGATATTGGGAGCTTCATTGAACAAAGATGCTGTGCCCGTCTCGGATATTAAGGATGTCAAAGACCTGAACACCAGAGAGAGGCAAGGCGCTAACATTTCTATGGCCGAAGAGCAATTGATTAAGACAATCGAACGGGCAGTTAAATCCTTACAAGGGCCTCAGACAACGTTAGAAATCAGTATTCATGAGAAGACTCATGACATTATGGTGAAAGTGCTAAACAAGGATACGGGGGAGCTTATTCGTGAAGTGCCACCTGAGAAAACACTAGATTTAGTGGCCTCGATGATGGAAATCGCAGGTATATTGGTTGACGAGAAGATATAGAATCAGAGGTGAAGAACATTGGTAACTCGAATTAATGGTTTTTCGGGAATGGATATCGATAGTATGGTTAAGAGTATGATGGCTGCTAAAAAAGCACCATTGGATAAACTGAATCAGCAGAAAACTATTTTAAATTGGACTAGAGACAGCTACCGAGAAATAAACAGTAAACTATATGACTTTCGTAGTAATAAACTTATCGATAAATACGGCCGTAATGAATCCTTGAACACTAATCAATCAGTAGTAAGTGGTAACACGAATGCCGTAAAAGCAACGGCCTTAGCCACAGCTAATGGGGTTGATATGGATGTTAGTGTAACACAACTTGCTACAAAGACTACAGTGAAGACTTCGGGGGCAGGTTCTAACTTTACAACATCAACAACACTCTCGCAGTTACAGACAAAGCTGGGCGGGACAGTCCCAACAGAAGGCTACAAACTAACAGTAAACGGTGAAGTTTTCTCCTTTTCGGGAGATACCGCTATTTCTTCAGTTATCGCTAGTATTAACAGTAGTAGTACTGCAAATGTAATGGCCACATTTGATGAGATCACTGGGCAGTTTTCTCTGGCTGCCAAAAGCAGCGGTCCACCAACGGAGGCAACAAGCACAGCACCAGCAAAAGGAAAAGTGGTTTTGGGAGCAGATACTTCCTTGCTGAATTTGTTTTCCGGCAAGAGTGACTCAACGACACTCGCCCAATTGCAGAATTCACTATTTGGTACAAGCATTACAGATGCTAACATACAAGATTTCACATTGAATTTTGGAACGAATAACCTCTCCTTTAAGGGTAATCAGAGCTTATCAGATGTGGTTTCCTACATCAATACGAATACGACTACTTTAGGTGGTGCTACTGCTAGCCTTGTTTCAGGCCAGTTAGTAGTTACCTCTGGTGGAGTGGAGCAGACTATCAGTGGTACTGCAGCTAATTTAGTCAAAGGATTTGGTACTACCGAAGGTGTAGTTGCTAAATACACGATTAATGGAACTAGTTTAGAAAATGATAGTAATTCTTTCGCGGTTAATGGTGTTCAGTTAACATTGCTTGCAACGACAAATATTAATGGTACGGACACTCCTGCTAAAATTACTAAACAAGTTGATACGGATAAGGCAGTGGCCACCGTAAAGGGGTTCATCGATGATTACAACGCTTTGATTACTTCTTTAAATGCTAAGATAAATGAGGCTAAATATCGTACCTTTACCCCATTGACTGACGATCAAAAGAAAGATTTGAAAGAGTCTGATATTACGGCTTGGACAGAAAAAGCAAAAAGCGGTTTACTGAAGAATGACGATGTTATAAAGACGGTCTTATCCTCAATGAGGATGGACATTACTGAAAAGCTGGGTGATCTTAGTGATATTGGTATTACTACAGGATCATATTTTGAAAAAGGTAAACTGTACTTGGATGAAAGTAAACTGAGAACTGCACTTAATAATAATTCACAAGGAGTTATGGACTTACTTCAAGGACCACAAAGTTCTCCTGATACTGGATTATTTGACAAGCTTTCTTCTAGAGTAAGCGATGCATTGAATAGTATTTCCGAAAGAGCTGGTACTAATAAATATTCAGGCGATCTTACTAGTAGTTATAAAGAAGAAAGTGTTATGGGTAAGAAGCTCAAAGGTTATAACACTCGTATAAGCGATATGTTAACTATGTTGAACAATGCCGAAACACGTTACTACAAGCAATTTTCAGCCATGGAAACGGCAATGAACAAGTTACAGTCACAGTCCAACAGTCTCTTCTCCACTTCCAGTTAGGATAATTATAAAATAGAGGGTGAGATTATTGATTACATCTCCGTATGAGAAATACCGTCAGTCTTCTGTTCAAACGTCAACACCTGCACAACTAGTAATTATGTTGTACGATGGAGCTATTCGTTTCGTGAGAACAGCAATGGATGGACTCAGTAAACAGGACTATGAGAAGACAAGTCTTAATTTTGGTAAAGCACAATCTATCGTTAGTGAGTTAATGAGTACATTGGACTACACCTATGAGGTATCTAATAACCTTTATTCACTTTATGAATATACAAATTTCTTGTTAGTGGAAGCCAACATCCGCAAGAGCCCTGAAAAAGCGGAAGAGGCCATTGGCTACCTTACTGAACTTCGGGAAACTTGGCTGCAAGCATCCAAAATCGCTGCAGGCCAGGGACAGGCTGAAAGTGCTCATGGATGAGTTAATCCTGAGTTTAGATCAACTCACCCGGAGCATCGTAAACCGTCTTCAAGAGACTACCTATGAGGAGTTAGAGCTTTTTGTCGAGGATCGTCAGGAACTAGTCGATTCCATTGCAAAACAAGTCGCATTGTGTCCGACGACTTCTGCACAAAAACAAGAAATTAATCGAATTCTGGAATACGATAATGTGATTCTAGATAGAATGAACGCTCTTCGTTTGGAAGCCCAAGACTGGTTGCAGAAGCGCAAACAGGCCAAGGTACAGCGCAGCGCCTACGAGGCCGCTTACACCCCGGATAGTTTTCTAATGGATCGCAGAAAATAATTTATTTCGGTGTTTCGCTATAGGAGTAGACGGGTATTAAATACCGTCTGCTCTTTTTTGATCGTTACGCCGCAGCTATTTCTTGATTATGGTAAATTAAACGTCCTATTTTACGTGGTAAATTATTGCATGTAAACATTTACTTTTCCAATTGACAATGAAGAAGTTACGGTGGTATAGTCGATTTGTGAGCAAGACTCACGTTCATCTGATGACGAAGGGAATGTTTAATCAATGGAAGGTAAAGTAAAATGGTTTAACGCAGAAAAAGGTTATGGTTTTATCGAGACTGCAGACGGTGGCGACGTATTCGTACACTTTTCCGCGATTCAAACTGACGGTTTCAAGACTTTGGATGAAGGCCAATCCGTAGAGTTCGATATCGTTGAAGGTGCACGCGGACCACAAGCAGCTAACGTAATCAAATTATAATCATACGGCTAAGCCGACCTACATATAAGTAGATGGTTAGCAATTTAGACAGCGCTAGCAAGGATCTTGGGATTTCTCCCAAGGTCCTTTTTTTGTGCTCTCAAAAGCCTCTATCAAGGCTGTTAATAGAAAGAAAATAGCGTACTTTGTAAATTTATAATATGGAAAATGTTAGAACTCTTCGAAATGTGGGTAATAGCTTTACGTTGAGCTGTTTATCTTACCTCGACGCACACTATGTTAGCCTAGGCCAATACTTCCAAAAAGAGATTCATATAGCCTACGCTATCAAAACTTTTAGGAGGATGATTAGCAGGATGAAAAAGAAGTTGCGCGGTCTCATGACCGGAGTTTTAGGAGTTAGTATGTTATTAGGATCTCTTGGCAGCGTCTCCGCCGCCTCCGTACCTAAGGATATTCAAGGTCACTGGGCCCAAGCTCAGCTACAGGAATGGTTAGATAGTGGATACCTTGGAGGATACCCGGACGGTACGGTTAAACCAAACAAGGCAATTACACGTGGAGAGTATGTGACTCTGGTAAATCGCCTGTTCGGTTTTAAAGAAAAAGCAACTGTAAGCTTTAAAGATATGAAAAGCACAAACTGGAACTACAGTGAAGTGGCTAAAGCCGTGGAAGCTGGCTATATCGGAGGATACGAGGACAATACGTTCCGTCCTAATAGTCCGCTCACAAGACAAGAGGCAGCAGTAATGGCTGCGAAATTACTTAAATTGAGCACCAATAGCACTACTAGCAAATTTAAAGACAACGCACAAATTGCAGCATGGGCAAAAGGTGCAGTAGCCGCTGCAGCGGATAAGAAGATTATTAACGGTTATCCGGATGGAACCTTCGGTCCTAAGAGATCGTTAACACGTGCAGAGGCTGTAGGTATCATCAACACCTCAGTCATCTATTATCCAGGTAGTGGTACAGGTGGTGGAGTAGTTCCTACCCCAACGCCAACGGCTACTCCGACACCAACCGCTACGCCAACGCCAACAGCTACTCCAGGTGGTAGTACAGGTGGTGGATCTGGCGGCGGTAACGGTGGTGACGGAAATGTCACAACACCAACCGTAAGTGGGGCAACCTATGGTAACGTTGGTTCGGTAACAGCCGATGTATACCTGACATCTTCCGTAACTGGCTCAGTGTACTATGTTGTAGCTCCTTATACTGCTAACGTAAGTGCACCGAGTGCATTGCAGGTAGAAAAAGGACAGATCAGCAATGGAACTGCAAGCGAACAACATGGTAGTGTTGCAACTGTAGCCAACACAACGGTTACATTCTCGGTTTACGGATTGAATCCTGGGACGGAATATGCAACATATATCGTAGCAGCGGATGCATCTGGCAATCTGTCTACTGTAACAACAGTTCGATTAACTACTGCTCAGGAAACAGCAAACTCGATTACGCTTTTTGAACCAGGACAAGTAGGTACAGTTACAGCAGATGTGTATGTTAAATATGGCGTGACTGGTGGCACTCCAACACCGGTAAGATATGTAGTATTGCCGGCAAATGAAAAAGCACCTAGCGCAACACAAATTTCTTTAGGGCAGAATAGTGCGGGTACAGCATTGACTGCCCCATGGACGAACACACTTACGTTCGCTCCTGGTGTAAAATATACGCATACATTGACTGGATTGACAGCCAATACTGCCTATAAGGTATACGTTATTAAAGGAACAGGTACACAATTGTCACCTGTAGAAATCATTCAAATTCATACCAAGTAACTTAATCTTATACTGTCTCAGTTTGGGAATATAAGAATGGAATTCGTACTATAATAACGACAGGTTTACAATTGGTCCGGTGAGGCGAATAGTTGCTCTTACCGGACTTGTTTTATTTGTGAACACAAGGACAATATTTGTTATCTAATTGTAAGGGCTGTAAGGAATTACTTTTTACTTAGCCTTAACAATTTGGTATAATGAAGGTGTAACTAAAGGAGGAGTGGCCATGCAATTCACCATTCGAGGTCAACAAATTGACGTGACCGACGCTTTGAGAGAGTATGTTGATAAGAAGCTCAGCAAACTTGAGAAGTATTTCGAAGCACCCCCTACCTCTGAAGGGTCTGTGACGCTTGGCGTAGTTCGCGGCCTTCATACGGTGGAAGTAACCATTCCGCTTGCTGGCGTGACGCTTCGTGCGGAAGATCGCAGCGATGACATGTATGCTTCCATAGATGCCGTTGTGGACAAGCTGGAACGTCAAATTCGCAAACACAAAACGAAGATCAATCGTAAGTTCCGTCAAGAGGGACTGAAGACGCTGTTTGTGGATGGAGCTAGTACCGCTGTTGCTGTAGAAGAACAAGATTATGATGATTTAGAAGTTGTGCGGAACAAACGCTTTACAATGAAGCCGATGGATGTGGAAGAAGCAATTCTTCAAATGAACATGGTAGGACATAATTTCTTTGTGTTTTCCAATATCGACACCTCGGAAGTAAGCGTAGTTTACAAACGTGATGATGGTAAATATGGACTGATTGAACAGGGCTAAGATACAATGATGCCAGTTATGCTCTAAGTATAAAGGGCCTCGAGAGTTAGTCAGAACCTAAGAAATTTAAACCGAGCCCCTATTCGCTTGCAGCGAATAGGGCTCTTGTGCGTATAAGCGACTATATTTGAAAAATGTGGCTGATACACCTTGTATTGCGGCATCTCTTACAAACTGTTACAATTTATGAAGCAGCGGAATCGAATTTATAAATGGCCCTTTCAATTTTGTGAGGATGGGCTCGGTTCCACCATCTGTGTTGCATGAAAGGGGTTAACCATGCTAGGACTTGTAAAGAAAATATTCGGAGACACCAACGATCGTGACGTTAAACGTCTCATGAAGACAGTCGATGTAATTAATGGATTGGAACCGGAATTTGTAAAGCTATCTGATGAACAGTTACAAGCTAAGACAGCAGAATTCCGTGCCCGTATTGAAAAAGGCGAAACTTTGGAAGAAATTCTTCCTGAGGCATTTGCAACCGTACGTGAAGCTTCCAAGCGGACGCTTGGTATGCGGCATTTTGATGTGCAGTTAATTGGTGGTATGGCTCTGCATGAAGGCCGGATCTCCGAGATGAAGACTGGTGAAGGTAAGACACTAGTAGGTACATTGCCAGTGTATTTGAATGCTTTGCTAGGTAAAGGCGTACACGTAGTAACGGTCAATGACTATTTGGCTCAGCGCGACAGCGCACAAATGGCACAAATCTATAACTTCCTGGGCATGACGGTTGGGGTTAACCTAAGCGGTATGGACCATGCTGATAAACAAGCTGCTTATGCCTGCGATATTACGTATGGCACGAACAACGAATTTGGTTTCGATTATTTGCGTGACAACATGGTGCTTTATAAAGAGCAAATGGTTCAGCGCCCTCTGTATTTCTGTATTATTGATGAAGTGGACTCTATTCTTATTGATGAAGCACGTACACCTCTTATTATTTCCGGACAAGCTGAGAAGTCTACAGAATTGTATTTTTCAGCAGACCGTTTCGTGAAAAAGCTTAAGGCTGAAGAAGACTACACAGTGGATATTAAAGTGAAGTCTGTAGCCTTGACTGAAAAAGGTGTGGCTACTGCTGAGCGCGCTTTTGGTATTGAGAACTTGTATGATCACAGTCATGTAACCTTGAATCACCATATCGTCCAAGCCCTAAAAGCAAATGTAATTATGCGTCGTGACGTAGATTACGTTGTAAACGAGGGTGAGGTCGTTATTGTCGATGAATTTACAGGACGTCTAATGTCAGGTCGTCGTTATAGCGATGGGCTGCACCAAGCGATTGAAGCGAAGGAAGAAATCGAAGTACAGAATGAGAGTATGACTCTTGCAACGATCACATTCCAGAACTACTTCCGTATGTATCGCAAACTGGGCGGTATGACAGGTACAGCGAAGACTGAGGAAGAGGAATTCAAGAAGATTTATGGTCTTGAAGTTCTTCAAGTTCCTACGAACAAACCAAATCAGCGTGTAGATATGCCAGATGTTGTCTATAAGAGTGAGAACGGTAAGTTCAAGGCTGTTGTGGAAGAAATTGTAGAACGTCACAAAAAGAACCAGCCGGTACTGGTTGGTACAGTGTCGATCGAGAATTCAGAGCTCGTATCTGAAATGCTGAAGCGCAAAGGCGTTAGACACCAAGTGCTTAACGCGAAGCATCACGCTGCGGAAGCAGAAATCATTACTCATGCAGGTCAGCCAGGTACAGTTACGATTGCTACCAACATGGCTGGACGTGGTACGGACATCGTTCTGGGTGAAGGTGTGACAGATCTTGGAGGTCTGCATATCATTGGTACAGAGCGTCATGAATCGCGCCGGATTGATAACCAGCTGCGCGGTCGTGCGGGTCGTCAAGGTGACCCTGGTTCTACACAATTCTACTTGTCGCTTGGCGATGAGCTCATGAAGCGTTTTGGTGCTGACAACGTTCTGACTATGATGGATCGTCTCGGATTCGAGGAAGATCAGCCGATTGAGAGCCGCATGATCACGCGTGCTGTAGAATCTGCTCAGAAACGTGTTGAAGGTAATAACTTTGATATCCGTAAAGTCGTATTGCAATATGATGACGTGATGAATCAACAGCGTGAAATTATTTATAAACAACGCCGTGAGATTCTGGAGTCCGATAATATTAAAGATATCGTGCTTGAAATGATCAAACCAGTAATTGAGCGTATCGTTCTCGCACACTGTAGCGATGATATTCCTGAGAACTGGGAACTGCAAGAAGTTGCTGATTACGTAAACAGCAAGCTGCTTGAAGAAGGTGCTTTGACCCGTGATATTCTATGGGGCAAGGAAGCAGAGGAGATCATCGAGTTCATTTTCGCACGTGTGCTTGAGAAATATGCTGCACGTGAAGAACGTCTGGGTTCAGAACTTGTTCGTGAATTCGAGAAGGTAATCGTGCTTCGTTCCGTAGATAGCAAATGGATGGATCATATTGATGCAATGGATCAATTGCGTCAAGGGATTCACTTGCGTGCTTACGGTGGTACGGATCCACTTCGCGAATATCAATTCGAAGGCTTTGAGATGTTTAATACTATGACTGCTACGATTCAAGAAGAAGTAGCTACTTATATTATGAAGGCTCACATCGAGGCGAATCAGGAACGTCAGTCCGTAATTGATGAAGACAAGATCTCTACAAACAGCGAACCTGTTGAGAAACGTCCGGTTCATGTTGAGGCTGTGACTGGCCGTAATGATCTTTGCCCTTGCGGAAGCGGCAAGAAGTACAAGAATTGCCACGGTCAAAACGCATAAGACAAACATTTAGTAGCGCTCATATTCAGGTGTTGAAGATGTAAGTCTTTAACCCTGATCTCTATGGGTATACTAACCATAAAGAGCGGCTGGGCCCGGGGGTATCCCCCGTTTACGGCCCAGTCGCTTTTTTGGATATTTAGTATTCGAGTGAATGAGGAATGGAGAGAAGGTTTGGAACTGGAGAAGCGTAGCACTCGCCTTTATCTTCAGATTCCAACCGCAAGTGCGGTTATCTAATCAAGGAATCTGAGGATAACAGCGGTCGGAAGTCCAATCCTTCTCGGAATGGCTAATCATTCACTCACCCACTAACTATCCATTAGAGCGAAGACCGTAACAACCAATTTTGAAAGGTGAAGTGACCTATGATAGAACCAAATGTAAAGCAGGATCTGCGTGAAATAGGCAAGAAACTAACTGACCTTAGGGGGTCTCTTTGACTTAGATCTAAAGCAAGAGATGATTTCTAACTTTGAAGAAAAAATGGCGGCTCCAGGTTTCTGGGATAATAGTGAGCAAGCGCAAAGCGTAATCGCCGAGATGAACGCTGTGAAATCTTCCGTAGATCAATACGAGAAGCTTCAACAGGAATACGATGACGCTGCGATGATGGCAGAGCTTGCGGATGAAGAGGGCGATGAGGATCTGGCAACAGAAATCGGAGAGACGATCCGTAGCCTAGGCAGTAAAGTGGATGAATTCGAGCTGCAATTGCTGCTTAACCAACCGTATGACAAGCTGAATGCGATCCTTGAGCTTCATCCGGGTGCAGGCGGAACGGAATCCCAAGACTGGGGTCAAATGTTGCTGCGTATGTACACACGTTGGGCTGAGAAACGTGGATTTAAGGTTGAAGTGCTCGATTATTTACCGGGTGATGAAGCAGGAATTAAGAGTGTTACACTGCTCATCAAGGGCTTCAACGTATATGGATATTTAAAAGCTGAGAAGGGTGTACACCGACTGGTGCGGATTTCTCCATTTGACTCTTCAGGCAGACGGCATACTTCTTTTGTATCCTGTGATGTTGTTCCGGAAATTACGGATGATGTAGAAGTTGAGATTCGGACTGAGGATCTTAAGATCGATACGTATCGAGCGAGTGGCGCCGGTGGACAGCATATCAATACCACGGACTCTGCTGTACGGATTACTCACTTGCCGTCGGGCGTAGTGGTAACCTGCCAGAACGAACGTTCACAGATCAAGAACCGGGAACAAGCCATGAAAATGCTGCGTTCCAAGCTCTATGAGCGCAAGCTGCAAGAGCAGCAGCAGCAATTGGATGAGATTCGCGGCGAGCAATCCGAAATCGCTTGGGGCAGTCAGATTCGTTCCTACGTATTCCATCCGTATAACATGGTCAAGGATCATCGTACATCCGTGGAAACAGGTAATGTGGGTGCAGTAATGGACGGAGACCTGGACGCATTCATTGATGGGTACTTGCGTAGCCAGATCAAGGTTGAGGCGGATTAAGGGATTTTTTTGGGAATATAGGAAAGTATAAGCTTACTCCATACTTTATCTTTATATTTTTTTAGGGGAAACGGATACCATTCTTTGATATGGATGGAATAGCCGTTTCTTCTTACGTAGAGCAAGATGACACTTTAAGGAGCGCCATGAAATGCAAAAAATCAATTCTCGCAATAAACCCCCGCTGATTCCACTGAATGGACCCGTCCGTCATGTGGTGGATACAATGCTTATTCTGATCGGTTCGCTAATCACGGCACTGGGGTTTAATCTTTTTTTTCTGCCTAATCATATAGCTTCTGGTGGAGTATCGGGTCTTTCTGTATTGGCTGAAGCTTGGTTTGGGGCTGAACCGGCATTTACACAGTGGGCGCTTAATATTCCATTGTTTGTACTAGGAGTAATATTCCTGGGGAAACAATACGGTGTTCGCTCGTTGCTTGGGAGCTTTGTGCTGCCGCTATTTATCTTGTTGACAAAAGATTTACCTACACCTACAACTAATCCACTTTTAGCCTCCATTTATGGCGGTATCTGTGTGGGGGTGGGACTTGGCGTTGTGTTCCGCGGACGGGGCTCAACAGGTGGACTTACGATTTTGGCGCAGATTATTCAAAAGATATCCGGTCTCAGCTTCTCGGTTTCCGTTGTGTTGCTGGACGGGACGGTTATTGTGCTGGCTGCATTTATACTCGGCATGGAGCAGGCGCTGTATGCGCTGATCGGATTGTTTGTTACAGGTAAGGCCATTAATGCAATAGAGGTAGGCTTCCGTTATACGAAGGTTGCTTATATTATCTCGGACAAAACAGATGAAATATCTGCGGCGATATTAAATGATCTGGATCGTGGTCTGACAAAGCTGGACGCACATGGCGGGTACACTGGCGATGCACGTACCGTTCTGATGGTAGTGGTAGGTCAGAATGAAGTATCAAGGCTAAAGGCGATTGTCCAATCCGTAGATACAAGTGCATTTGTTATAATTACCGAAGCACATGAAGTGTTAGGCGAAGGGTTTAAAAGAGAAGCGTAATCTCTCCTACAGGGGAGGTGACGCTTCTCTTTTTTTCTAAATGAGGTTATATTTAGGATGAATAAAGTTCACATATTGTGTTGTATTTATATTAATAGGGATGTATAATAATACATATTTCTAAGACGGTATGCATTTTATTAAATAATATATTCAGGATAAGCAGGAAGTGGGGATGACAGTGGAAGGCAAGCTGAGGGCGGCGATTGTTGGATCAACGGGTTATGGAGGCGTAGAGCTGATTCGGCTACTACAAAGTCATCCTAAAGTAGAGATTACTTCGGTAATTTCCTCATCTAGTGCAGGGGATGCGATAGAGGAAGGGTTTCCTCATTTGACGGGCATTATTGACCGAAGGTTGGATGGAGTTGATCCGGCGCAGATGGCTGAGCGGGCGGATGTGGTTTTTACGGCTACGCCGTCTGGTGTAAGTGCAAAGCTGGTGCCGCAGCTGCTGGAAGTTGGACTTAAGGTCGTAGATCTATCCGGTGATTTCCGATTGAAGGATGGCGCAGAGTATGAGCACTGGTACAAACATACAGCTCCTGCTGATGAGTACCTAGAACAAGCTGTGTACGGACTTTGCGAGGTGTTCGGAGAGCATGTGGCCGGGGTTGATTTTATATCTAATCCAGGCTGTTATCCTACGGCTACACTTCTTGGACTAATTCCTGCGATTCAGGCAGGCTGGATTAAGCATGACAGTATTATTATTGATGCCAAATCCGGGGTTACCGGAGCAGGACGCGGAACGAGCCTGATGGTGCATTATGCAGAGATAAACGAGAACTTAAAAACTTATAAAATAAATAAACATCAACATATACCAGAAATCGAGCAGACACTCACGGAGATTGCTGGAGAAAAGGTAACCGTAACGTTCACCACACATCTCGTGCCTATGAGCAGAGGAATTATGAGTACGATGTATGCAGCAATGACGGGCAATTATACGGAGCAGGATTTTGTGAATTTATATCGTGAATATTATGCGGGCAGACCCTATGTGCGGGTGCGCGATGTAGGTGTGATTCCAGCGACAAAAGAAGTTAGTGGCTCTAATTATTGTGATATCGGATTTGCGACAGATGCTCGTACAGGGCGGGTGACCATAGTCTCCGTCATTGATAACGTTGTAAAAGGTGCGGCAGGTCAGGCGATACAGAACCTTAATTTGATGATGGGATGGGAGGAAACCCTTGGCCTCGGCTACACACCTGTGTATCCATAAGGATCAGCGGTACAAATAACATGAGCGAGATTGAATTATTTACTACCTTGGAAGGTGGAAGCATTACTTCACCTAAAGGATTTAAGTCCGGAGGACTGCACTGTGGATTGAAAAAAACAGACCGCAACGATCTCGGAGTGATTCTTTGTGAGGTTCCAGCTACGGCTGCTGCCGTGTATACGACAAATGTTTTTCAGGCGGCTCCTCTGAAGGTGACGCGTGAAAGTCTTGTGAACGGAACGTTGCGAGCGGTAGTCGTGAACAGCGGGAATGCTAATGCCTGCACAGGTGAACAAGGCGAGGCCGATGCTTATGAGATGCGCGCTGCTGCGGCTCAACATTTGGGTGTGGAGGTTAACGATGTTGCTGTCGCTTCGACTGGTGTGATCGGTGAACTGCTGAAGATGGATTGCGTACGTAGCGGTATTGCTGCACTTCCAGAGAAGCTGGACGGTGGGGCTGCTGGAGCGGAAGAATTCTGTCAGGCCATCCTTACAACCGATTTAGTCAAAAAAGAAATTGCCGTGAAGGTACTCGTCGGTGGCGTAGAAGTTACCATTGCTGGAGCCGCAAAGGGCTCCGGGATGATTCATCCTAACATGGCTACCATGCTCGGATTTATGACTACGGATGCTGATATTTCAGCGGAGGATTTACACAGTCTACTTCGTTCTGCTACGAACGTTACTTTTAATATGATTACAGTGGATGGAGATACTAGCACCAATGATATGTTAGTGTCGATGGCCAGTGGGCTTGCGGGTAATGAAAAGCTGACCCGATTGCATCCGAATTGGGATGCTTTTGCCGCAGGGTTTACGTATGTGTGCCAGACGCTTGCCAAAGCGATTGCTCGTGATGGAGAAGGTGCGACTCACCTGATTGAGGTTCAAGTGAATGGTGCTGTTCATGACGAAGCTGCTGCAGCGATTGCCAAGACAGTGGTGGGTTCTAGCCTAGTGAAATCTGCTATTTTTGGAGCGGATGCGAACTGGGGACGGATCATTGCTGCGGTTGGACGCGCGGGTGTTCCAGTATCTCCGGAGCGTGTGAACATTTCGTTAGGTGATATTGAGGTGCTACTGCACTCGAAGCCGGTTGCTTTTGATGAGGAGAAGGCTTTGGCCTATTTGCAAAAAAGTGAAACTGTGCTGATCACTGTAGATTTACATGATGGAACCGGAAAAGCTACAGCCTGGGGCTGTGACCTAACTTACGATTATGTGCGTATTAACGCTGCATACCGTACCTAATTTGTGGCGTGATTAAGCCCACAAGGGAAGGATACCGAACATATGACGCTAAATAGCGAGCTTGAACTTATAGATGCATTAGATGGTAGTGGATTGTTTGTGATGAAATGCGGCGGCAGTACGCTGGCTGCTCTTCCTGATTCTTTTTTCGAAGATTTACGAGATTTGCAGCAGGAAGGCATTCAGCCTGTAATTGTTCATGGAGGAGGGCCAGCCATTTCAGAGAATCTAGCAAAGCTAGGCATTGAAAGCAGCTTCGTGAACGGTCTGCGAGTAACCACCGAGGCAGTACTAGACGTCGTAGAGATGACGCTGGCAGGGAGTATCAACAAGGCGATTGTAAGGCGAATTCAAGGAAGTGGCGGTCTAGCTCTAGGGCTATCCGGCATCGATGGAAATATGATTACTGCTAGACCCGTAGCTAATAGCGCTGAAGTAGGGTTGGTAGGAGAAGTAACGGAAGTAAAAGCTGATATCGTAAAAGGGATTATAGGTATGGGATATATTCCTGTCATTGCACCTATTGGTGTAGATGCTGCAGGTCAGCGCTACAATATTAACGCAGATACAGCAGCAGGGGCAGTCGCTTCTTATGTAGAGTCTCCCCAAATGATCGTAGTTACAGATGTGCCTGGCATTATGAGTACGGTGGAGGGGCGAAAGGTTGTGCTTCCATCCGTTACCGTACAGGAAATCGAAGCTTTAATTGAAAGTGGAGAAATCTACGGTGGCATGATCCCAAAAGTACGGGCAGCTATCGATTGCATTCAAGGCAGCGTTTCAGAGGTTATCATTGTGGATGGAAAAGAACCGCGGGTGCTTAGCCGAGTACTGCAAGGTGAAGCGATAGGCACACGTATTATTCGTTCGTAGAATCATAGATGAATATCATTTAGAGGTGCAGCCTGGTACACAGGAGCACAAGATGGGAGAGTGACTTAGAATGAGCAAGCTTACACAAGCTGAATTGGATTCGCAAGCAGAGGCACAGCAGACCGATACATTAGGATCAGGTACACCGGATGTTGCAGCAGGCAAGCTGAGCGCGGTATTCCCTTCTTACGCCAGATATGATCTCAGCTTAGTTAAAGGCAAAGGCACCTGGGTATGGGATGATAAGGGCAATAAGTATCTTGATTTCACAAGTGGATTAGCTGTGACCAGTCTAGGTCATGCTCCTGAAAAAGTCGGTGCGAAGCTGAAGGAACAGATCGATACGCTCTGGCATGTCTCGAACCTGTTCCATATTCCTGGACAGGACAAAGTTGCAAACCTTTTGACAGAGAATAGCTGCGCTGATCAAGTGTTTTTCTGCAATAGTGGGGCAGAAGCGAATGAGGCTGCTATTAAGCTGGCTCGTCGTTACCACCAGAAGATTAAAGGTGTAGATCGTTATGAGGTCATCACATTTGAACAATCCTTCCATGGACGTACATTAGCCACACTAACAGCTACAGGTCAGCAAAAGGTAAAAGAAGGATTCCTGCCGCTTCCAGCAGGCTTCAAGACTGTACCCTTGCATGATCTCCCGGCGTTAGAAGCTGCTATCGGGGATCATACAGCTGCTATCATGCTGGAGATGGTGCTTGCAGAGGGTGGCGTGCTAGAGGTAGAACCAGAGTTCTTGAATGCTGTAGTGGCACTGTGCAAGAAACACGGATTGCTTCTGATTGTAGATGAGGTACAGACAGGTATGGGACGTACAGGCAAGTTATTCGCTCATCAGCATTATGGAATTGAACCAGATATTTTCACTTTGGCTAAAGGGATTGCTAGTGGGTTCCCAGCGGGCTTAATGCTTGGCAAAGGGTATTTGCGTGAAGCATTCTCACCTGGCAGCCATGCGTCCACCTTCGGAGGAACACCGCTTGCAACTGCGGTTATGGCAGCGACGATTGAGACAATGTTGGAGGATGAGCTTCCTCAACGCGCTGAAGAAATGGGTAAGTACCTGACAGGTCTTTTGAAAGAGAAGCTGGCGGATAGTTCTTTTGTGAAGGATATCCGTGGTAAAGGACTGTTAATCGGGATTGAATGTCAATCACCAGTGGGCGATATTGTTTTGGCTGGACAAAAGAAAGGTCTGTTGTTCGTGACAGCAGGTCCTAATGTCCTTCGCTTACTGCCTAATCTATATGTAAGTAAAGAGGAGATCGACCAAGCGGTGGACATCGTCTCCGAACTCATTCATACTTATGCTAAACAAGCAAACGGGGAGGTAAGCTCATGAGTCAGGGCGTACAGAGTAACAAGCACACCATTGCGCAGCAACTGAAAGGCCGTGATTTACTGGAGCTGAACGATTACAGCCCGGAGGAAATTACGTATCTGATTGATTCGGCGATTGAGCTGAAGAAGAAGCAGAAAAATGGCGAAGAATTTCAGCCGCTGAAGGGGAAAACGATTGGTCTTATTTTTGAAAAATCCTCTACTCGTACGCGCGTATCGTTTGAAGTTGGAATGTATCAGCTGGGAGGGCATGCCCTTTTCTTGAGCAAAAATGACATTCAGCTTGGACGCGGTGAAACGGTTGGCGATACAGCACAAGTAATGTCACGTTACCTCGACGGAATTATGATCCGTACCTTCGGCCATGACAAAGTAGAGGATCTGGCCCGTTATGCTTCTATTCCAGTAATCAACGGTCTGAGCGACCTGGCACATCCTTGCCAAGTGCTGGCGGATTACCAAACGATTTATGAGTACAAAGGAAAGCTCAAAGGCCTGAAGCTGGCTTACATCGGCGATGGCAACAATATGGCTCATTCCTTAATGATTGGCGGAGCTAAGCTGGGCGTGGACGTATCTATTGCCGGACCGGAAGGTTATGAGCCGGATGCAGCGGTTGTCGCAGAAGCCCGTGAGATCGCTAAAGAAACCGGAGCAAAGATTGTGGTCACTCGCAGCCCGCAAGAAGCTGTACAAGACGCTGACGTCATCTACACCGATGTGTGGGCGAGCATGGGCTTCGAAGAGGAGCAAAAGGCGCGTGAAGCGGCATTCAAGGACTATCAGGTCAATGAGGAGCTTGTAAAAGGCGCGAAGAGCGATTATCTCTTCCTGCACTGCCTGCCAGCCCACCGTGAGGAAGAGGTCAGCACAGGCGTGATTGACGGCCCTAACTCGGTCATCTTTGATCAGGCTGAGAACCGCCTGCATGCACAAAAAGCTTTAATGGCTGCCCTGATGAGTTAAGCAATCATAGATAATTAGGATTGAACTTATATTGGTCTAAGATTATATAAAATACTATATAAGATGAACTTAATAAGTAGCGTTGGAATTCCGGTGCGGAGCAACGAAGTGAAAGTTTGGAACTGTAGGAGCGTTAGCGTTCGCCTTTATAATCAGATTTCATCTGCGAAGGCAGACTGAAATCATAGAAATCTGATTATAACAGCGACCGGAAGTCCAAACATTTCACGCAGTTGCGCCTTATTACCGGAGTTCTATAAGCGCATTTTAGCGAATCTTATACCCCCCACACGAAAGGAAGTTGCCACACCATGGCTAAAGAAAAAATTGTACTCGCCTATTCCGGCGGACTAGATACATCCGTTATTTTGAAATGGCTTAAAGAAACTTATGATGCTGAGATCATTGCGTTTACAGCCGATATCGGCCAAAAAGAGGAGCTCGACGGTTTGGAGGAAAAAGCACTAGCAACCGGCGCTTCGAAAGTATACATCGACGACCTGCGCGATGAATTCGCTAGCGATTTCATCTACCCTATGTTCCAATCCGGCGCGCTTTACGAAGGCCAATATTTGCTTGGAACTAGTATTGCTCGTCCGCTGATCGCTAAGCGCATGGTGGATATCGCCATCGCTGAAGGTGCTACGGCTATCGCACACGGTGCGACAGGTAAAGGGAATGACCAAGTGCGTTTCGAGCTTGGTGTAGCTGCATTAGCTCCGAACATCAAGGTGATTGCACCTTGGCGTCTGGAAGAGTTCCGCAATCAATTTCCAGGCCGTGCGGAAATGATCGCTTATGCGGAAGCTAATGATATTCCGGTACAAGCCTCTGCGGCGAAGCCGTATTCGATGGACCGTAACCTGCTGCACATCAGCTATGAGAGCGGCGTATTGGAAGATCCTTGGTTCGATCCAAGTGCACCTGAGAACAAAGGAATGTTCCTACTGAGCAACGCTCCAGAGGATGCTCCGGATGAAGCGGAATATTTGGAACTCGATTTCGTTAAGGGAGACTGCGTAGCGCTGAATGGTGAGTCCTTAACCCCACTTCAAGTGATGGAGAAATTGAACGAGCTAGGCGGTAAACACGGTATCGGACGTGTGGATATGGTTGAGAACCGTTTTGTCGGCATGAAGAGCCGTGGTGTGTATGAGACTCCGGGTGGAACAATCCTGTTCGTCGCTCATCGCAAAATGGAGTCCATCACGATGGACCGTGAAGTGATGAACCTGCGTGACAGCCTGATCACTCGTTACAGCACTTTGGTGTATAACGGTTTCTGGTTCGCACCAGAGCGTATTGCACTTCAAGCTCTTGTAACACAGAGCCAGCAAAATGTAACGGGCACTGTTCGTCTTAAACTGTACAAAGGCAACATCATCGGCGCTGGAGTGAAGAGCCCAGTCAGCCTGTACAACCCTGAAATTGCAACGATGGAAGCTGATCCTACACAAGCTTATGATCAAGGGGATGCAACTGGTTTTATCCACTTGAACGCATTGCGCCTAAAGGTTTCTACAGGTGTAAATGGAGCTTCGAAATAGAACGATAACATAAACTTAAACGGGCAACCCCGAAGGCCGTTCCTCCCGTCAGGATAGGAGCGGCCCTCTGGCGTCCAAGAGGAGGAAACTACAGGTGAGCAAGCTTTGGGGCGGACGGTTTACTAAAGGAACAAACAAGCTGGTGGAGGAATATACGGCTTCCATTGGATTTGATAAGGCTTTGGCCAAAGAAGATGTACAAGGCAGTCTGGCGCATGTCACAATGCTGGGCAAATGTGGAATCCTTCCACAAGAAGATGTGGAGACCATTAAGCAAGGTCTGAACAAAGTATTGGACAAGGTTAACGCTGGAGAGGTTGTTTTCTCCGTAGCGGATGAAGACATCCATATGAATATTGAAAAACATCTGATCGAGGAAATTGGTCCGGTTGGGGGTAAACTGCACACAGGACGCAGCCGTAACGATCAAGTGGCAACGGACATGCACCTTTACTTACGGGGGCGTGTAGTTGAGCTAGTTAGCTTGCTGCATGAATTGCAGGAAGCTTTGATCGAGCAGGCCAAAGATAATGTGGAGACGATCATCCCTGGTTATACGCATTTGCAACGGGCACAACCGATCCTGTTTGCTCACCACTTGTTGGCTTACGTCTCCATGTTCCGCCGCGATGCGGAACGTCTGACGGACAGCTACAAACGGATCAACGTTCTGCCACTCGGAGCAGGAGCGCTTGCGGGAACAACCTTCCCGATCGACCGCCATTTTGTGGCCGAGCAATTGGGCTTTGACAGTGTTTACGAGAACAGTCTGGATGCTGTCAGCGACCGCGATTTCATCGTGGAGTTCTTGGCGAATGCAGCGCTTGTTATGACACATCTATCCAGACTCAGTGAGGAATTGGTACTGTGGAGCAGCACAGAGTTTAGTTTCGTGGAGCTGGATGATGCTTTCTGCACAGGCAGCAGCATTATGCCTCAGAAGAAGAACCCGGACGTACCAGAACTGGTACGGGGCAAAACAGGCCGCGTTTACGGCAACCTGATTGGCTTGCTGACCGTACTGAAATCTCTGCCACTCGCCTACAACAAGGATATGCAGGAAGACAAAGAAGGCATGTTCGATACAGTTACTACACTGACTGGTGCACTGCAATTGTTCGCGCCGATGATCTCCACCATGAAGGTGAACAAGGGACGTATGCGTGAAGCCGTGAACACGGACTTCTCGAATGCAACCGATATCGCCGACTTCTTGGTAGGCAAAGGTCTTCCTTTCCGCCAAGCACATGAAGTAATCGGAAAAACAGTGCTCTACTGCATTAACGAAGGCAAGTTCCTGCTGGATCTGACGCTGGAAGAGTTCAAGCAATTCTCACCGCTGTTCGACGAGAATATCTATGCTGTTCTTCAACCGGAAGCTGTGGTTAACGCTCGTAACGTTTATGGCGGCACAGCCACCGTTCAGGTGAAAGCTGCAATCGAACGCGCGGAGCAAGCACTGCACGAAGCTAATGAATGGGTTGTACAACACGGTGACGCTATATTGTAAACCGTATTAATACCAAATCTTGCCTCAGACTTTTATAGGTCGCAGGCGAGATTTTTTTTATCTAAAGGGGCTCTAATTACAACATAACTGGATTCACAGTGTTCTTTACGGTTATCCTTAGATTAGGGATAGGAGGGTGCGTAAGTATGAGTAGAGAGCAAATCCTAGACGAGCTTAGATCACAATTAGAACTGGGGAATCATATTATTGGAGTAGCCACAGGTGCGGGAATAACGGCAAAGTATGCGAAGCAGGGTGGAGCTGACTTCCTTCTGATGTTAAACTCGGGTAAATTCCGGCAGATGGGGAGGAGCTCTCTTGCTGGGATTTTGCCATTTTGCAATAGTAATGATATGGTGATGGACTTTGCGTCTAGGGAAATCATCCCTTTGGTCAGAGATATTCCTATTATTTTTGGACTCAATGCAACCGATCCGACAAAAGATATGGAGAGCTATATCAGTGAAATAAAGAATAAGGGATTTTCCGGTATTAATAATTACCCCACAGTTGGACTAATAGATGGTCAATTTGGTGAAGCGCTTGAAGAAGAAGGGAATGGTTATCTACTCGAAGTAGAAGCTATAAGAATAGCTCACGAAAAAGATTTGTTTACCATTGCTTTTGTATTTGACGAAATCCAAGCCGCTCAGATGATCGAGGCAGGAGCAGATATTATTTGTGCACATTTAGGCTTAACCGAAGGGGGATTATTAGGAGCTAAAAAAGTATTCTCTCTGGAAGCTGCCAAGGCTAAGGCGGACAAGATTTTTGATACATGCAATGCGCTAAAGCCAGATTTAATTAAATTGGTTTATGGTGGTCCCGTGAAAACGCCAATTGATGTGCAGTATATGTACAGTAATAATCAAAACTTGATGGGGTATATCGGGGGCTCTGCTTTTGAAAGAATCCCATCGGAGAAGTCCATTACGAATATAACCAAAGCTTTTAAAGTGTCGGGGACACTGGATGAAGATGATTTTATGGTCAAAATGTTAGACGGCATCACAAAGCACTATGATTATGTTGAATTTGTAAAAGAATACGTAGCTCAAAATTATATGAATGAGATCTTGTTTGCAGATTTAGCTAAGGTGGCCCATGTATCCCGAAGTTACTTAAGTAGTTTGTTTACCAAAAAAGTAGGCTGCAGCTTTCAAACGTATCTCGTACAATTTCGGATGGATAAGGCAGCGGAAATATTACATAGAGACCCTATCCAGTTATCTGAGCTAGCACCATTAGTTGGGTACCAAGACTATGCGCAGTTTAGCAAAATGTTTAAGAAGTATAAAGGGTTCTCTCCAAAACAATATAAATCTAACATAAACACAAAAACATAAGACATAAAAGCGTTTTCATTGATAAACCAAAGAAGTATGATTAACTCATAAGTTGATCATGCTTTTTTGTTGTAGATATTTGAAGAGGAGGTTGAAGAAATGAAGACGATTGCCATTGCCGGAACTTTTGACACCAAGGGTGAAGAATATCTCTACATTAAAAATTTGCTGGAAAGCTTGGAGCTAGGTACGTTTACGATTCATACGGGTGTGTTTGAACCCACCTTTACACCGGATATCTCTAACCGAGAAGTAGCAGCAGCCGCGGGTGTAAGTATAGATGAGCTCGTTGCCAAGAAAGATAGGGCACTAGCAACAGAATTATTAGCCAAAGGTATGGAAAAATTAGTACCTGAATTATATAAGCAAGGCAAATTTGATGGAATTATCTCCTTTGGGGGCACTGGAGGGACTTCACTTGTAACCCCTGGTATGCGGGCATTGCCTATTGGTGTACCAAAAGTGATGGTTTCGACCGTAGCTTCAGGGAATACTGCTCCATATGTAGGCACTAGTGATATTGTCATGATGCCATCGGTTGTAGATGTTGCTGGACTGAACTCCATTTCAACAAAGATTTTTACCAATGCAGCCTTCGCCATCGCCGGTATGCTTAAATTTGAGAATAAACAAGTGATAGAGAAAAAACCATTAGTAGCTACAACAATGTTTGGGGTAACAACCCCCTGTGTGACGGCGGCCCGTAATTATCTTGAGGCTAGAGGATATGAAGTGCTTGTATTCCATGCAACAGGTGTAGGTGGCCAGTCCATGGAAGCGTTAATCGAGGCTGGTTTTATTGAAGGCGTATTGGATCTGACCACAACAGAGTGGGCGGACGAAATTATTGGTGGTGTGCTAAATGCTGGACCTCATCGGTTAGAAGCTGCTGGAAAACATCATATTCCACAGGTTGTATCGGTAGGCGCGCTTGATATGTGCAACTTTGGCCCTTATGATACGGTACCCGAGAAATTTGCTGGACATAAGTTCTATAAGCATAACCCTACAGTTACTTTGATGAGAACAACAGTAGAAGAAAATGAAGCCATCGGCAAAAAGCTTGTCGAGAAATTAAATATGGCCAAAGAAAAAACGGTATTAATGTTGCCTCTTAAAGGGATATCCGGCATTGATGTTGCAGGGGAAGCTTTTTATGGCGTAGAGGAAGATCAAATGTTATTTGATACCTTGAGAAATGGTGTGAACAGAAATGTTGTCGAGGTTATCGAGATGGATTGTGCCATTAATGATGTAGAGTTTGCAGAAGCAGCAGCTCAGAAGCTAATAGATCTCATGAGCAAATAACACTAACACAGAACATTTTAATAATGATGGAGGCGTTACACATGAACAAAAATACAAGAACAGAAATCATGGCGAAGTTTAGAGAAGAAGTAGCAAATGGAAAGATTCTTTTAGGCGTGGGAGCTGGCACAGGGATTACTGCAAAAAGCAGTGAAGCTGGCGGGGCGGATATGCTGATTGTTTATAATTCAGGAAGATACAGAATGGCAGGTCGTGGATCACTCGCGGGGTTATTATCTTATGGAGATGCCAACCAAATCGTAGTCGAAATGGGCTCTGAGGTTTTACCTGTTGTGAAAAATACTCCCGTATTAGCAGGCGTATGTGGAACGGATCCTTTTAGAGTGATGGAGGTTTATTTAAAACAACTTAAGGAACAAGGTTTCAGTGGCGTACAAAACTTCCCAACAGTTGGTTTGATCGATGGCGTATTCAGACAGAACCTTGAAGAGACAGGGATGGGGTATGGTTTAGAAGTAGATATGATTAGAGCAGCGCATGAATTGGATATGCTCACAACTCCTTACGTATTTGATCCTGAGCAAGCTAAGGCTATGGCAGAAGCAGGAGCAGATATTTTGGTGGCACATATGGGCTTAACTACCAAAGGTACAATTGGAGCTAAAACCGCTCTTACTTTAGATGATTGTGTTGAAAGAATTGAAGCGATTATTAAAGCAGGGAAAGCGGTAAATCCAGATATTATGGTTATTTGCCACGGTGGACCGATTGCTGAGCCAGAGGATGCGGCGTATGTAATTGAACGGACAGAAGGTATAGACGGATTCTTTGGTGCATCGAGTATTGAAAGATTTGCTGCTGAAAAAGGAATCACAGAACAGACTGGATTATTTAAAAAAATCACCAAACAAGCATAATTGCCTTCGGCGTCCTTATAAGGACGCCGAAGGCAATTAAGCGAGAAATAAAATAACCCTCCGGAGAGGGCAATCTGAGTAGTATAGAATAAGGTGTAGCTTATAGCTGCACCTTTTTTGTTGTCTATTAGAAGAAGCTAATTATTACTCAATGGCAGCCAAGCCAATATATCGCGTATTTTGGCATCCCAATAGCCCCATTCATGTGTGCCTGGACCTTCTTCATAGGTTAAAGAAAGTGAGGTTGCTCGGCAGGCATCGCGGAAGCTCAAGTTATCGGTGTATAGGAAATCTTCTGTGCCACAGCATTGATACAGCGCTGGTTTTGGTCCGGTGGAGCGGTTCACTTCCTCAAGCAGCCAAAGAAGGTCATCGGGCGTTCCGGCGATATCTTCTGTTCCGAAGATCATTTCGTATTCTTTGCTTTTGACGGTAGGATCTTCCGCGTTCATAAAATTATGCGCCATATCAAGTGCTCCCGACAAACTCGCTGCTGCTGCAAAAGATTCGGGCTTACGCAGTCCCAGCTTGATCGCCCCGTAACCACCCATCGACAGTCCAGCTACAAAGTTCTCCTCACGTTTATCTGACAGTGGGAAAAACGAGCGTGCCAGCATCGGCAACTCTTCACTAATAAAGGTCCAATAACGGCCGCCAACCGCCATATCCGTATAGAAACTGCGATGCACATTCGGCATAACTACAGCTATTCCCATCTCTGCTACATATCGTTCTATCGAAGTCCGGCGAAGCCAGATCGAATCATCGTCGGACAAACCATGTAGCAAATACAACGTAGGGTGTAGTTCTCCCCTGGTTACGTTGCTCATACCGATTTGTGTGGTTGTTTTTTGCGGCAAAATTACAGTCATTGAGGTATTCAATCCTAGTACTTCCGAATAAAATTTACACTCTATTAAAGCCATTTCATCCATCCCCTCTCTCTCCAAATGATAGCACACAGAAAAAGTGAGAGATATTGTAGAAATATCTGAATTATAAGGATTTTGAGGATTGCTGTACCTAGATATGAGAGAATATAATGGAAGTAGAAAAATAAGGAAAAACGTGCAAATATGAAAGCATTCTCGTAGGCGGGAGGAAGAAAGTAGGATGAAATCAGGCCTAAAGCAGGAAAAAGGATTTACATTGATCGAAGTGCTGGCCGCTATTGTGATCTTATCGATAGTTTCACTGGTACTTACGTCTTACTTTACAAACGCCATGAGTTACTCTAAATCGAATCAAAACAAGACGATTATGATCAATCTGGCGCGGAACGCGCTGTTTTATGTGGAGAAGCAGGATTTTGAGAAGATGAAGGAATACTTTAAATCAGAAGAGAACAATTCGCTAGAAGCATCCAAATGTCAAAAGGTTATTGATGCAGACGATTCTGTGAAATGTGACGACTATAGACAACTCGTTGAAGATACTACCATCTTAAATCAGGTTTTAAACCCTTCAATTAATGGGGTGAACTATCGAATCGATATTGAGTACCAGCGTGAGTTACATAAAGAAATTTTAAGTGATTTGGATAAAAAGGATATGGCAGCATATCTATTGCCGGTATTGGTAAAAGCCAGCAGAGTGGATTCTTCTAATGGACCTCAGACCCAATCTGTTGTGGAGGGATATATTACTGATGAGAAAATTCGTTAAGCTTTTCCGCAGAGAAGGTGGCTTTTCATTAGTAGAGTTGATTGTGGCGTTATCATTATTTACGGTGGTTGCTGGAATTATTTCAGGGATCACGATGTTAGGCTTACGCAGCTATCATAAAATATCAATTGAAAACTCTCTACGGGATGAAGGCGATTTGTTGATGTCATCCATTATTACGGAGTTATATACATTTGCACCCGAGAAAGTTACCTCGGCGATCACCCAAAATGGCGAAGAGACAGATAGCTACATTACATTAGAACGGCAAGACGGTATGAAGTCGCGAATTCAGATTGCCAATGGAGTTCTTACGATAGCTAACCCCGATGTAATTAATCCTCCAGAGGACGCAAGAACTACAATTCATTCCAAGTTAGCAGAAGGATCCAAAATTATTTTAGAGTGTCAGAACGCCGTTCCGTGTGACAGTGGTCTGATATCGATAGATTTATCACTAGTTCAGAGCTACAACGGAAGGGACTACCCATTGGAGTTGAAAAGCAAATTCGGATTCTAGGAGGAGTAGGAGGGATGAGGAATAACGAAAAAGGATCAGCTCTAGTACTAGTTATGTTTGTTGCTCTTCTACTTACAATACTCGGACTAGCTGTGCTCGGGGCGACGGTGGGCGGGGCACAACGAACGGAGACCAGAGAGAATGATGTGCAAAGTTTACACCTGGCGCAGAAGGGGCTGGATGAAGCGGTCGCTTACATACAGACGAAGCTGGATGGACGAAAGGATATTGATCCTGATCATATGGAGGATGAGATTAAAAATATTGTTAATGAGGTGAGCACCAAAATTGTTGGCGTCAGCAATGACGTAAGTACAGAGTTATCTGGAGCTGGCGGTACGATCAAAAGCATCACCTATGAGAAGCAGGATAAGCAAAAATACTATGTCAATATTGAAGCACAAGCCACAGTTAATGGCGTCATCAGACAGCTGAGACAAAAGATTGTCATTGATACCTATCCTGATTTTCTTAAATATGCTTTTGGATCGGAAAAAGTATTAACATTAAACGGCGCGCCTGGTCTCCATGGCAATATATATGCGGGTAAAGAGTTACACATCAGTGATACGGCCGTATATACATACAAGGGAGTGAAAGATCTAAAAGAAAGGACTCAATATCCTAGAGTGGAATTATTGAAAGATCAAACTATAGCCACTTTTACCGAGCCTCAACCTGAAGTGCATGTGCAATCCCTTGAAAGTATCAAATATTCTGGAAATGGAGTTATTGATGCAGCTGTGAATAAGAATAATGCCCCAAGCATTCTTCCTACTATTTTGGGTATTCATGAAGAACAGGTGTTTATCAAACCGCAGAAAAAGTTCATTCAGATCAATGTGTTGGGATCCTTTCTTGATAAAGTGGAGGAAGCGACAGGGTTGACTGGGAAAAAGTCTGAACTTGAGCAAGCTATTAAGGATAATCAACTGGGGAATTATTTAAGCACAACAACATTAGATAGACTACCCGATGAGAATCCACCCTACACTGAGCCAGTACTTAAAGATAATCCAACAGAAGAAGAAAAGGATAATTACAAACTAGAGTACAGCGAATACTTAGAACAATTGAGAATGTATCAGAACTCCTTGTTGGATAAGGATTTGAATAATTCTACGATTTATAACGGTAATCTGCTTATCGATGGAATTGATTACAAACAGTTGAAGTTTAGTGATGAAGCTAAAACAGGTAATCCTTCCAACAAGCCCAAATGGCTTATTGTTAATGGTGATCTGGAGGTAAATAACTATAGCCCAGATATAACTAAATTTTTGGAGATTCAAGCTAATATTCTAGTTACAGGTAATGTTACTATTAAAGGTCAGGTGAAATTCAACTCTACTATGTTTGTTTTAGGGGAAACGAAAGTCGAGGACGCCGTGATCCAAGGCTTAAGTAGTAAGGAGTTAGTCCTTATATCTCAAGGAGATGTGCTCATTAATCGAATTGACACTTTTACGAATCCACCTAAGAAAAAGGATGAGCAGGATTCATTTTATATGAAAGCTTTTTTTTACACGGATAGTGATGCTAACTTGTACGGAGTGGGGTCAATCTTTTGGTTAAACGGAGGTTTTTTCGCTAAAGGGGATCTTACAGTAAACGCAGTACTAGGAGGCGTGACTGAGCCCTTAGATCCGGCACTCGGCTTTACTTTCGAAAATCAGGATACGGATCGATATAATTCGGGTCACCGTTTTAAGATCCAATATAATCAGGATGTTTTTACTCATCAGCAGTCTAGCCTCCCGCGTGTACAGCAGGTGAATGTAACCGTGGGGCCTCTGGAACTTGTAAGTCATTAAGACTAGTTGAAAAAAGGGTATCCTTAAGCGATTGCTTAGGGATACCCTTTTTTTGTTGGATGTTTCTTGTTGTTTAAATGTAAAGTTTAGTAACGATCGTCATTCTGAGGTGCCACAACCTTAACCGTAATATCTGCTTTTACTGTTGTACCTGTGCTTCCGGTATAAGTCACTGTGATGAGTGTGGATCCCTTTTTAACGCCTGTAACAGTTCCCCTGGTATTAATATTGGTTCCATTATTGACGCTGGCAATTGCAGAATTGTCGCTTACCCAACTCAAGTTATCTTTGATTTGATCTATTGAGATGGAGGTTGGGAATGCCCATAAAATATCGGTTAACTGGAAAGTATGGCCTACCTCTAAAGTAATGGACTGATCCCGGAATCTTAATCCAGTTAAATCAACGATTTTAACCATGTGTGTTGAAGTGATTTTTTGGAATGAAACCTTAATCAGCAGTCCTTCTTTAGCGGTATTACCAGCCGTCAATTTAGCGGTTGACCCGTCACTAGAAGGCGTAAGTGTAGCCATCTTGTTATCCGTTGATTGCACGAAATCCCAGATTAGCGTTGATGGATCGGAATCAGCAGGATTCCTAATTGCTTTTAGATCAATTTGCCCCCCTACCATTACCGTTATTGGACCTTCAATCGACAGTGACTTTAGCGGGTTAGTGATTACAATTGTCTTATCTGCAGTGATTGGATTACGATTACTAGAATTTACAGTGAGTTTCACCAAGTAAGTTCCTGACTGTGTAGCACTGAATACCTTTTTGGTATCATCACTTGGGTAGTCTGGATTGGTATTAATGACAGCATTGCTTGCTCCAGAGGCGACATTGGTGACCGACCAGGTATAGGTAATATTGGCCTCTGGTCCTTGATTATTTAGGTTGCCTTGCACATAGATAGCACTTAAAGGAATAGAATCGTTAATTTCACCAGTCCCATCTCCATCAATCGTTAAGGATCGTGGAGTTCGCTCAGCTACCGTTATGGTTGCTGTAGCCTGTTTGCCGCTACCATCTAGTGCAGCCACATGAACAGTTGCTGTGCCTTTGGCGAGGCCTGCGATGTAACCACTGCTTGAATCCAACTGTACATAATTAGTATCGGTAGTTGTCCACAGAAACGCCAGATCAGGGATATCTGAAGGAATGACTGTCGGAATTAAACGCATTCCTTCTCCGACATAGATGGTTCTGCTTTCTAATTGTAGAGCCTTAATTTTATATTCGGCTGTAAAGGTTAAGGTCTCAAACGAAATCGTAGTACGCGATAAATTAGCTGATGAAGGATCTGTTGGTGTTGGGACAGGTAGCGGATAGATCTCCGCTGGTAGGTTACCGGTAAAAGGGAAATGGTATAAAGTGGCACTACTCATATTCATTGAAGCTCCAATGATTGTTCCATACACCTGACCTCCATCAAAGTTAATGTTAGATCGTGGTGCCAGAATGGTTCCGTATACGTCGGCTTGGGAAATCCGCAAAGGCTTGGTGCCTGAGAAATTGAATAGCACACGACTACCGTTATTCCCGAGAGGGAAATGAAGGAATGGTTGGTCTGTACCATCTTCTTTTACGTTGGCAATTATCGTTGATCCTTGCGGAACTTTAAGCTCGGAGCTGTTAAGCGTATTTAATACTGAAGTGGAAATATTAACAATATTGATAGATGAGCTACCTGTTACCGTAAGTTTTCCATATTCATGAGTCGTTGAAGTATTGGAAGGCAGCTTAGCAATAGCATCAGAGAGTCCAAGGAGATAACTCTCATGCTTGTTGAAATTGAGAAGTTCACCGTATGTGATAGTACCATTTTGAATAGAACCAGGTCGTTGGTCTTTAACGGTGCCCTTAACCAATATGTTTCCGTAAACCGTACCTTCAGGAAGAGAAACATCTCCGCCCGTGACAATACCGTATGGAACTTTGTCTTTGAATTGTTCATTTACTGTAATACCAGCGTTGTTGAAGTTGACTGTGCCCCCGGAAGCTAATGGTCCCTTAATAGTTCCTCCACGAAGTGAGGTTGTCTGAAGGATAAATGCGTTGTATTCACCTGTGATTCCCAGAGGTGGTAATGTGGCATGGATATCGACATAACTAAGCTTGGAGTCATTTAAAGTATAGGTTTGGGTCTGAGTCGGTTTAACTGTGATTTGGAACGTTATAGGTTGCTCAGAGTCTGGTTTATAGATTTGGGCGCCGTTCACCGTTTTTAATGAATAGGTTATGTTATTTAGATTGCGTGTCAATCTAAACCCACTGGTTGCATTTCCAGTGACGATCGTACCGGCTGGTAGTTCTCCTGAAATCTCCAGGTTAGGTGGAAGATTCTCGGTGAATACAATATCCGATATTAATTGTGTGTTAGAGGTCTGGTTGACCGTGCCTACTTTATCAAAAGGTACAGATTTTGGGGTGATGGAATAACTAAGAGTGACCGGTTCTCCCTTTTCTACTTTACCATTCACAACATTCTGAGAGAGAGAGCGTGTTACACTCAAATTGGTGTTCGACGGCAGGACATTTACTCTGATAGTTTTACTTGAGAGAGCTCCATTTTGGTCCCATGCGTTAATTTCGATATCGAGTGCGCCCCCATTTGGAAGCGGATTTTTAACCGTTCTATATATACTTTGCCCTGATTTAATGCTCGTTTTACTCATTTCAATGTCGGTAAAATACGTGCTCCCATTTTTAAAGCGAATTTCAGTTGTCAGATCACGATCGTTAAAGTCCAGATCAGTGACTGTATAGTCGACAAGTATTGTGTTTTGATAAGAAGGAATCGATGAGCCATTAGTCGGTGTATGCACCGTAATCTCAGGAGCATGATTCGCACCAATAAAAGCGCGATACATAGTATTAACGAACAATTTTTGTTCCCAAACTGGGAAATTTCTTAGATTGGCGGGAATATCACTTACTCCAAAAAAATGTCCTGTACCCGAGTAGGTAATATTGCCTTTGGAATATGTGTAATATTGATTCCAACTATCCTCGGTATCACGTTGGTATTGATTATATTCACCATTTGGTTTTATCTTCGTACCTGACGCTTCGCTTTGAATGTTATACCATGATACTACTTCGGGATCTTCCAGATTAAGCGTGAAGTACTGGTTATGTGTTGGTGCAATTTGTGGTGTGGAGATATCGATTTGCTGGTTGCTGTCGTCCCGCTTGCTTAGATAAAAAGGATATTGCATCAAAAGCCCGTCATTCACCGGCTTAACCTTGGTGGAAAGATTGATGGCATTATGGCCTAAGTTGGTCTCCGGATTCATCTGACCGGTAATCCCCATGAAATTATTGATCCAGTTCTTTTTATTTGCATCTAAATTAATGATGGTATCGTGAGTGAACAAGGCGCTTTGCTTGAAGGTACCAGTGAATTGTGTAATCGCGTTGGTTGCATTAGTGTTTAAGTTGGATTTCTTATAGTATTCGTCGACAAAACCAAAGATGAGCATGTCATAGGTGCCGTTTAATCCGTAGCTTTGTGTTGCAGCATATTTTTCATTCACATATGTGTTAAATTGGGTCATAGTTTTGACCGCTATATTAAGTTGATAATCGGTTGTATTCAGAAACAGAGGATCCATATTACTAGTGTTCAGGAGGCTGCTTTCCGTTAGAGTGTCAGGCATAACCTGAAGAATATTTACGATGGTCTTCTCTCCGCGATAACGAATTACCCCGCTGTCAAAATCCTTTAATTGCGATTTATGATAATCATTGATTTCTAGCTTCCAATAGAGTAAGCCGGAGTATGTTTTTGGCAAAGTGTATTCGATAGTTCCGCTGGATGTATTAAGCTCTGTTTCAGCAACGACCTGCTTTTCTCCCATTTTGATGGACTTATCAAGACCGATATATAGTTTGACTGAGAGCGGAGAGCTTTGTAAATTAGGTGCGTTAGTGATATTGAAATTAAAAGAAAGCTTCTCCCCAGGAACATAGATTTTGCTGTTAGTTGCATTAGGGTCATAGTTGGGAATTCTGTTCGTAATTTGAAGGCGGGGACGTTGCTTTAGATCATTTATGTACGTAGAGTTTTGTCTTTTTAAATCGGTAAAGATATTTGCGAGTCCAGCATCATCCACAAATTTAACTTTTGGGTTGGATGAGGAAAGACGGTAACTGTTAAAAGAGCTGTACAGTATACCTTGTTCTGCTTGTGGTTTTTTATCTTTGTCATTAAAGGGTTGGCTATGAAAGAAAACATATAATCCTTTATTAATAAATTCCTTCGTAATTTGATCTGCCTTCAGATGAGTGATATCGTTTTTCATATTTTTGGTGTCCAGTGCCTTAGCTCTATTTTCCTCCGAGGCTGGTTGCTGATTACTCACTTGTGCAGGATTGTAAGTCCCCTTCCCGATATAAATTGCATCATATCTTCCATCCAGATCATCCCGCAGCGCCACAAAGCGCTTCATACTCATTGTATCAATGGTAAGGCCAGATATTCCCGTTTTTAGAGACGCAAGCTCACTAACTCCATTCTCCGTAACCTCCAGCATACGAATCTGATAATCATTTGAACTGGCTTCGACATTCGTGAAGTGATTTTTGAGTGGCGGAACAAGCAGAAGGAGAAGCAAGATCGTTACTGTAAAAAGATAGATCCTTTTGTTACTGGCAAATTTCATGTTCATCTCTCCCTGATTGTTAACTATTGGTAGATATGGTCGAATTGTATGTTGTATATGCTAGTTTCCGACAGCTTTTTCAGCTGAATTCGTTGTAAAATTATCCAATCTATGTTATATACATTCTAGGACATTCAGCATTGATAGACAACATAAATCTATTGAAATATACCTATAAATTTATTACTAAAGTCCCAAGTCTATTGAAAAATACGCTAGTTTGACAAAAAAGATGAATCCGTAAATATGGAAAAAATAATGTTCGTATTTTGCAGAAATAGAACTGGTAATTTATCTTTGGTTATTCCTAGTATTATCCATTATTGAGGTCAGTGTAAAAGTATAACCAATAACGGCATACGGAGCTGAACGGACATGGCCATCGCCAAAAAGAGACTTGGAGATTTGCTGGTAGAAAATAATATTATTTCGCAGGAACAACTGCTTGAAGCACTTGCGGAACAGCGTAAAAGCAAGCGTAAGCTTGGCGATCTGCTAATCTCTCAAGGCTATATCACGGAGCAGCAGCTGATTGAAGTGCTTGAATTCCAGCTGGGTATTCCGCATGTCAGTTTATTTAAATACCAGATTGATCCTGCGATCACGCAGATTATTCCTGAAAGTATGGCTAAGCGTTATCAGGTGCTTCCCTTCTTGAAAGAAGGAGGTAAGCTGATGGTTGCGATGGCCGATCCACTGGATTATTTTGCGATAGAAGATTTGCGAATGAGTACTGGCTTCCGGATCGAACCTGCTATTTCTACTAGGGATGAGCTACAGCGAGCGATTGCGCGTCATTATGGGATGCGTGATTCTATGAATCAGATGCTAGTAGAGCTCCCTACACAAGAAGAAATAGAAGAGACAGAGATTACAGATGAGGATTCTCCTATCGTACGTTTGGTCAATCAGATGATTCAGCAGGCTGTTGCTCTGCGGGCATCTGATATACATATGGATCCAGGTGAGAATAATCTAACGATCCGCTACCGTATTGACGGAACCTTACGAACAGAGCGGATTATTCCTAAGCAGATGCAGGGCTTTATCACTGCTCGTCTGAAAATAATGGCCCGACTTAATATCGCAGAACGCCGTTTGCCACAAGACGGGCGAATCAAAATGCAATTTGATTACAAAATGGTAGATATTCGTGTGTCCTCATTACCTACGATGCACGGGGAGAAGATTGTACTGCGGTTGCTAGATTTAAGCACAGGTGTCAAATCTGTAGATGCTCTGGGATTCAGTGAGGGGAATGCGGAAGCTTTTAAGGAAATGATCGCTCGTCCTTATGGAATTCTACTAATCACTGGACCTACAGGTAGTGGAAAAACAACGACTTTATATTCAGCGCTGAATCAACTCAATGTAGAAAGTGCAAATATTATCACGGTTGAAGATCCAGTGGAATACCAGCTTGAGGGTGTAAACCAGGTACACGTAAACTCGGCTATTGGGTTAACCTTTGCGGCGGGATTACGTTCGATTCTCCGACAAGATCCGAATATTGTAATGGTCGGTGAGATACGCGATGCAGAAACTGCTGAAATTGCGGTTCGCGCCTCATTAACGGGTCATCTAGTGTTGTCTACTTTACATACAAACGATGCGATTAGCTCCGTCTCTCGATTGCGAGATATGGGAGTAGAGCCTTATTTAATTGCCTCCTCATTAATTGGTGTGGTAGCGCAGCGGCTCGTTCGCAAAATCTGCACCGACTGCAAAGAAACCTACAAACCGTCTGAGCAGGAAGCGATTATGCTGCGTAGCTTAGGGTTGCCAGCGGATGAACTACATCGTGGTCGAGGTTGCGGTAGCTGTAGCAGTTCTGGTTATCGTGGTCGAATAGCGATTCATGAGGTACTCAGCATTGACGATCATTTGCGGCAGCTTATTACAAACACTGCTTCTGTAGAGGAAATGCGTGTCGCAGGTAAGGCGCGTGGACTTGTTCAACTGATGGATGATGGCTTACTCAAAGTTAGTCAAGGGATTACGACGCTTCAAGAAGTAATGCGCGAGACGGTCTCACATTAGGGTCTATTAGGTTCTTTTCATTTTAAAAATAGGGGGAGCAGCCGATGCCAACGTATACGCGGGATATTAGACAGCTTTTGCAGACGGCATACTCCTCCAAAGCTTCCGACTTACATATCTCTGTAGGCTCGCCTCCGGTGATACGCATGGATGGAATGCTTCACCCACTTGAGGGTGCACCAGTAACAGGTCATGAAGCGGCAGAAATGGCAGAAGCGCTGCTTGGCAGTGAACGAAACGAAGTGTTTCGGAATGCAGGTGAGGTGGATTTCTCTTATCCGCTGGATGGCGGCGTAAGATTTCGGTTGAATGTCTATCGTCAGCGGGGTGAGATTAGTATTGCTGCCCGAGCCATTCCTGCAGAGATTCCGAGTCTAGAACAACTGTCGATGCCTCCGATTTTGTCCACTTTGTCACTTAAACCACAAGGTTTGATATTAGTTACAGGGCCTACGGGCAGCGGTAAATCCTCTACGTTAGCAGCTATGCTGAATTACATTAACAAGACCGAAAGTAAGCATATTGTGACACTTGAAGATCCTATAGAATTTCTGCATAGTCATGGAACCTGTCTGGTAGATCAACGTGAAGTAGGCAGCGACACAGCTAGCTTTGCGAGCGGACTACGTTCTGCATTACGTCAGGATCCGGATGTTATTCTCGTTGGAGAGATGCGGGATTTGGAGACCATTACAGCAGCAGTTACTGCCGCGGAAACAGGTCATCTTGTGATGGCAACCTTACATACAACAGACGCACCACAGACAATTGATCGAATTATTGACGCTTTTCCGGGTCATCAGCAGGGGCAGATCCGTTCACAGCTAGCCTCAGTATTACTGGCAGTTGTCAGTCAGCGCTTGTTTCCAAGAGCTGGAGGACGGGGGCGGATATGTGCAACAGAGATCTTAGTGAATACACCTGCCGTAGCCAATCTCATTCGTACCGAAAAGACACATCAGATTAAAAATGTGATGCAAACCGGACGCTCGCAAGGCATGCATACGTTGGACATGAGTATCCGTGAGTATTTATCACAGGGGTTCATTGAACCAGTAGCAGCTAAGGCGTTTATGACGGAGGTGAGTAGCTGATGCCTCTTTTTGAATATCAAGTAAAGACAACCGCAGGCAAGTCCATTAAAGGAAAGCTAACCGCAACAGATAAACCCACGGCAATGGAGGAGTTACGCAAACGGGGCCTTACGGTATTCTCGCTGATCGAACGCAAAACAACGATTCTATCGATGGATATTTATATCGGTAATCCGGTCAAACCGCTTCATTTCATTATTTATTGTAGGCAGTTTGCCACGCTTATGCGTGCTGGAGTGTCGATTGTAGATGCAACGCGTATTTTGGCGGAGCAGACTGAGAGTAAGCCTCTACGCAAAGCGCTAGTAGATGTTAACTCCAGCCTGATGCGTGGGATATCGTTCTCACAAGCCGTTCAGGATCATAAAAAAATCTTCCCGCAGCTATTCGTCAGCATGATCCGTGCCGGTGAGGAATCAGGTGATATTGAGGGGACGCTCGACAGACTGGCGATGTTTTTTGAGAAGCAGCATTCCACGACGGAGAAAATCAAATCTGCGCTCACTTACCCGATTACCGTCGGGGTGATGGCGATTGGAGCGGTTATATACCTCCTCTGGGCGATTGTTCCACAGTTTGTAACGATGTTCGAATCGATGAATGCAGAGCTTCCGGCGATTACAAAGATGGTATTGGCACTTAGTAAAAGCATTCAAGGTCAATGGTATTTCTGGATACTCGGAGTTCTCCTCCTAGTGATAGCTTTTCAGATTACAAAACGCACGGAAAAGGGAGCCTACGCACTCGATTATGCCAAGCTGAAGATTCCGGTGTTTGGCAAGCTGAATCAAAAAGGCTCGATTGCTCAGTTTACGCGAACTTTTTCATCTCTATATGCCAGCTCAGTTCCGATCCTGCAATCTTTGGTGATTGTAGAAGAGGTAGCAGGAAATAAGGTCATTGGGGGATTTATCCGTAGTGCAGGAGACTCGCTGCGACAAGGAAATCCATTATCTGAACCTTTGAAAAAAGCCTGGGTCTTCCCGCCGCTAGTTACACAGATGATTGCGATCGGTGAAGAGACGGGGGCACTCGATACGATGTTATCTAAGGTTGCTGACTTCTATGAGATGGACGTAGAAAATACTGTTGATCGTTTGAAGTCACTGCTTGAACCATTGTTGATTGCTTTCCTAGCAGGTGTTGTAGGTGTGATTGTGGCCGCTATTATGCTGCCGATGTTCAGTCTGTATGGCAATATGTGAACCTTGCGGTTCCTTGAAGATATTGAGAGGGGTGACGCTGGGGAGGCGGGGCAGGGTTGCAGATCCTTTGCTAGCGTTAGACATGGAAGGATCAGTACTGTAGCGGGATTCATGGAAATAAAAGATATAGGCTGTACCATCACACACCACTTAGAGGGGGAAATAAAATGTTAACACAAGCGATTAAGAGAAGATTGAGCAAAGAGGAAAATCAAAAGGGGTTTACGCTGATTGAGCTATTGGCGGTTATCGTTATTTTGGGGATTATTGCGGTTATTGCGATACCGATGATTGGTGGGATTATTAATAATACAAAAGAGGATGCAGATGTTGCTACTGCTCGTCAAGTTTATGATGCAACCCGTATGTATATTACTTCAGAGCTAAATGGGGCATTTGACTCTGACACTACAGCAACTGGCACAACAGTTAGTGTTACAGTTGCTGATTTAATAACAGGCCATTATCTAGAGCCTAATCTACTGTTACCTAGTAATAAACATACAATTACCGCAGGAACGGTCACCTTTACTGATGGTGTATTAACAGCCCTTTCTCTAAGTACTACTGGAAGTACTCCATCAGGAGGAACAGCCCCAGCAGCGGTAGCTCATACTTTTGTTGTAGGTGATGTCCTTAAGTCTGAAAAATCAAAATAGAAAAAGTTAATTTTACTTTTTAGGAATCGGACTTCCCGATTCCTTTTTTAAAATCCAGAAAGCCAACAGAGGACATCCATGACGATATTCATCGCAAGTTACATCACATTACTGGGACTGATTCTAGGCTCCTTCTATAACGTAGTGGCACTACGGGTGCCAGCTAAGGAATCCTTGCTTAATCCACCGTCACATTGCCCGAACTGCAATACGCGGCTAAAGGGGCGGGATTTGTTTCCGGTGATAAGCTATCTGCTATCAGGAGGCAAGTGTCGTTATTGCGGCACAAGGGTGTCGCCTTTATACCCGCTAGGAGAAGCTGCAACGGGTTTGCTTTTTCTATGGGTGTACTTGCAGTTTGGGCTGACAGGTAAGGGAATCCTCGGGTTCGTGTTTGTGAGTTTAGCGGTTATTGTGACGGTTGCGGATTTGAAGTACATGCTGATTCCGAACAGGGTATTGCTATTCTTTTTGCCGATACTGCTCATTCTTGTATTGCTCTATCCAGAGGGGCCGTTATGGCATCACTTGCTGGGAGCTGTGCTTGGGGGAGGGGCTCTTATCCCCTTTGTTCTGTTAGGAGGGATGGGTGCCGGGGATGTGAAGCTATTTGCGCTGCTGGGCTTGGTCATCGGATTTCCTAATGTGATTTTGGCTTTTCTGATGGCTTGTCTGCTTGGAAGTGTGGTCGGAGGACTGCTAATGCTGCTCGGAATCATCAAACGCAAACAACCGGTTCCTTTTGGTCCATGGTTAGCAATAGGGGCTTTAATTAGTTACGGATATGGTTCAGACATCATTGGCGCATATCTCTCGCTCATCGGATAGGAGGACATCGACATATGCTTGGATTAGGCCCTAAAGTGGCCGGGCTTTCAATTGAAGCTACCGGAATCCGTTATATTAGTTTTAAGAATAAACAGTCATGGGAAGTCCGCAAAAAACGATATCTCCCGCTCCTTCCAGGTATGATCATTGAGAATCAGGTGGCGGATAGCGAGGCGCTTTATGATCGGGTTAGGCAGTGGGTGAGGAAGGAAGGGTTAAGGGGCAGCAAGGTTTCCTTGTCGATTCCACCTTCGCAGATCATTATCCGCAAAATGAGTATCCCAAGTACCAACGATAAGCAGGTTGAACAGCTCGTAAAGCTCGAAGTGGAGACGGGGCTGCATTTGCCATTTGAAAATCCTGTTTACGACTATGTGACGCTCGAAGTGGATGAGGAACATAGCCATTTGCTCGTATTTGCCGCTCCGCGGAAATCGATACAGGATTATGTAGAGATTTTGGAGCGTGCGGGTTTACGAATAAGCAGTGTTGAAATTTCGGCAACCGCCTTGGCGCGAAGTATAGCAACTGCACATGGGGAAAGCTTTGCGGAAACGATGTTGATTAATCTAGAGCCATCCGTCATGGACGTTTATATGTTCAGAAACGGGAATCCGGTGTTCATTCGTACGATTAACTTGCTTGATCTGCATAAAGGTCGAAATGTTGCGGCATTGGAATTTATGGCAGACAGTGAAGTTTTGGCAGAAACAGCAGTTGCTGTGGAAGAACAATTATCACCGGAACAAATGGTGGAGATCACTGCGGAAATCTCGAGGATGCTCAGCTTCTACCAATATAGCTTGCACGATGGCTCGACTCGTATCAAAAACTTAGTTATAACAGGTGTCCCATCCATTCGTAAACAGCTAGATCTAGAGCTTCAGCAGTCGCTGGCAGAACTCGACATTACACCGATAAGCCTAGACCAGATGGGTAAAGATACTGTATCTGATCTTGAGTTAAATGATTACCGAGTAGCAGCGGGGACAGCTCTAAAAAGCATCATCAGCGTGGACACGATTGACCTATTGCCGAGAGAAGATCGGGAGACGTTATTATTCCCCTATGTGACCATGGGTCTTGTGGCGATCTGGCTGGTGGGAACGATTGGGACGGGGATTTATTTTTCGGCTAATAAGGGTCAAATCTCTAATGGTAAAGAGGAGCTGCAAGGCTTACAGGATCGCAGTTTAATGCTGCAGGTAGAGCTTGGGAAGCTTAAGAACAGCGGACCTGGGCAGTTAGATCGGAAGACGGCAATCGCAGAGATTCAGAACAATAAGGTGATTGCTGTTCCCATACTAGATGAATTAGTCGAAGGGTTGCCACCGGATTCTTTTCTCCGTGACATTAACTACACCTACCGGACATCGATTGACCTGACTGTAAATGTACCTACTATGGTAGATGCCTCTAATTATTTAAGACAACTGCGTCAGATGTCCTTTACAGTGGATGCTTCTATTTCGAAGCTGAACGAAGGAACTGTGGATCAGAGTGCGGGGCCAACGAATGCAGCCACTTCCTTAAATATGTATACAGCCATTTATAAAGTAAACTTATTAGCAAATAATCAACAGACAAATGGAACGGATGCAAGCCAAGAGGAGGTGAACAGCGATGGAACAGTTCAATAAGTATCGCTCTCCAATCGTACTGGGTGTATTGATTTTGTTCTTGATGCTGTTTGCCTTTTATATGCTGGGTGTTCAACCGACAAATAAAGAAATATCTGCACAGAACGCCGAGATCAGACAGCTGGAAAAAGAAGCAGAGATTCTTCAAACTAAAATTAATGAACTAAAAAGCAGCGCTACTTCTTTAGATTCCGAACAACAGGAACTTCTGGCAGCGCTCCCGAAAGGCGATGACAGCGAAGGCTTGATTGATGATCTACGAGCGGTTGGGATGTCCTCACAGGCACGCTTAAAGGATGTCAGCTTTATTTTGGATGAGGCTAATCCGATTCAGCAAATGACTGGTTCGGCTGAAGTGCTGTTCCCGACGGTCAAACAAGTTAAAATGACTGCTGTAGTAGAGGGCACCTACACAAGCATACGGCAGTGGATGGATGAGCTACAAATGCTGGCGCGTATCGTGAATGTAGACTCGTTTAATTTCCAGCAATCCTATGAAGAGCGATCAAAGGATAGTCCTGAAAGTATCTTGACTGCTAACGTAGCTTTCACAGCTTATTATGAGGTTGTTACTCCATCTTCGAATTAGATCTCTAACCGTTGTAATAACACTATTTCACGACTCCACTTTTCCTGTAAATCAGGAGGGTGGATTTTTTTCTTTACTATAAAATATAAATGCGTATTCATTCCTCTGTTTATTGGGTATTTTAGCTTGCGGGGTGCATAAGCTGGAACAGTGGCTATCGCCTGTATTTTTCAGATCAAAAAGGAGGAATTCCGAATGAACAAAAAGTGGATGATTGGTTCGTTGGCCCTTTCCATAGGCCTGATCTCAGCAAGTGGAGGAGCTATGGCAGCTTCACCGTCAGCAGGAAGTACGGCAATCAAGAAGGTGGCTGTGTCTGCGCCTGGGAAAGAGGGCCCTGCTACCATCAATAATTTGACGGTGAAAAGTATCATACCGCTGGTAGTCCATGCAAGAGCTCTTTATTTCTATAGTAATCGAGGCGGAAACATCTTCCCGATAGAAACCTTCACGTATAAAGCGCAGGAGTACCGTTATCTTTCCAGTGACATTGGCACAAAGACGAAGCTGATGAATTACATAAAAAAAGCCTACACTCACAATGCAGCGGCATATTATGTGCAGACTCAATTTTTGGAGTATAACGGAAGAATGTCGCAGGTTAATGCAGATGTAGGCAATTTATTAATGTATGAAAAAGCCACCGCCCGCATGCTCTCCAAAACTGCGACAACCGCTGAATTTGAACTGACTGTTCCTTATCCAGATGCGCAGCAAAGTAGTGAGTCGGTGTATGTGAAGCTGAAGAAAGTGGAGGGATACTGGAGAATCGACACGTCGCCGGATATTCTTTTTTGAGGAAATGGGTAGGCAGGAGAGGAATGAAAAGGGGAAGGGCTACAACTAACAGCGCTTCAGGTCAGAGATATAAACAACACCTGCGAATTTGCCTTTACGGGTAATAATGACACAGTCATTCTTCATAGGTTCTGGGCGATTCATTGCAGTAGCTAATACGGTCTCAAGTGGAGTGGAGATGTCATAGACCAGTGGTGTCTTGTTCATAAGCTTCATGGCAGGTTCTTTGTAGAACAGATCTACTCCTGATCTTCCCGTGGCTTTTAAAAAGAAACGGTCGCACATTAACAATCCAAGCGGTTCATTCGTGGCGTTACAGACGACGATGCATTTGGATTCTGGGTGCTGGAACATTACGCGAAGGGCTTCTCTGCAAGTACGTGAGGCAAAAATAGCAGGTGCACTGCGGACAATATTAGAGAGATCATTTACAAGAGCTGTTGACATGGTGTTCATCCTTTCTGATTATAGATCTATTTCTAATGTACCCCCGAATCGTAAATTTTAAAGGCGAGAAAGGTCATCTGCAGGTAAAATAGATGCACAAGCAAAAACGGTCAGAACCTCACGAGGTCTGACCGTTTTTTTTGTAGGTAATCTATTCACTTCGAACGCCATCCTCTACCAACTGCTTTCTAGGTGCTTCTGGAATAACAGATTTACTTACGCCTCCACGATTGATGGCGATTAACCGTTTTTGTGCGTAATACACGTCACGGGATAATTTCTTTACCTCAGTGGATTTACCGTCAACAAACCGGGTGCTGTAAGTCTCAACAACATATCCGGTCTTCCCATTTTGTATAACGCGTGAGCCTCCACGGGGGAGGGAAGGGTCGTTTACGTACTTGTCGACTGGAGGCAGCACCTCTACGATTTGTGAATGGACCTTATATGTAACATTTTTCGGAAAAGTACCGAAGAGCTTGATCGTTAGTGATCGGCCTTGCACAGCCGCTTTAATGACTAGATATTTGCCAGTCGTATTGCGAAAACGGAAGTTGATATAGCCTTCTGCGAAGGTGGCATCCTGACCTTTGGGTAGATAGTTGACCGGCAAGGAGTGATTGCGGCGCTCCACAATCTCCAGTCCGGTGCGCAAAGCGGCATTGTACAGCGTACTGGAAACTTGGCAGATTCCGCCGCCGACGCCGGCTTGTAGCTTACCGTTCACAATGACTGGCGCTTCGCGGAAGCCGTATTCTATTTTTGCTTTTTCAATAGCTTTGCCATAGTCAAAAACGGCTCCAGGTGGGAGCACGGTTCCGTTCACAGCTTTGGCTGCTGATTCGACGTTGTAGATTCGTCCAGGTCCACTTGCTCCGAGAGAGGTGCTGAATTGCATGATTTTTCGCTCAATACCTTGCTCCTTTAGAGCGTTTAGAGTGATGTCCGGTTGTAATATGGTTAATGGAACTTCCAAAGTAATCCCCTTCTCTTGCAGCGAGAGTAGACGACTAAAACGAGTGGGGGCAGCGGCCCATAGTGAGGTCACCATTCCTGTCCAGTCTACCTCAAGGGAAGTCTTCTCAGGCGTATACACTACACGATCATCCCCGGTAATTCGCCGCGTAGCATCTACTGGATCACCGAAGGATTCTCTCTCCCAAGCGGGACTTAGAATGGTCTGTAATTGAGCAATATCCAGATGGGCTTCAAGACTCCAATTCTGGGGGAAGCTGTAGCGGGCTTTGACACGATCCCATAGCCGCCCTTCCGTAAGATCTTGTAGACCTTGCTCAAAAGCAGCGGCTTCATAGGTCATTCCAGCTTGTTTAAGCTTGAGGGTAAGCTCAGAATTCCCTTCGACCTGCAACACAAGGGGGATAGATTCAAGTGCCTGTAGCTTTTTCTCCAGTTCGGAACGTACCTCTGAGATATTCAGCCCGCCCACCTCCCATCCGGCAAGGGTTGTACCTTTTGGAAGCGTGTTTTTATGGCCATATAGTTGAAGTCCCCCATAGATTAATGAGCCGATAAGAATGAGTGCAATGACTATTATGAGGGTAAGATGGATTTTTTTCATGAATAATCTCCTTCCTGGATGGCTTCTGCGAGCGGCACAGTAGGTGCTTTTTATATGTATATGTACAGACATTACAAAACTTTCGAATAGTGGGGCAGTTACGGGGTACTCAATCGGTTACAGATTTGTTACAATAGATACATTGCGGAAATATTGAAGTTTATGGAAACTTAAGCTGTACCCTGTCGATTCACACAAGTGGAAAATGTCATAATTGGGAAGTGAGAAAATGATTGAAATGCAAGATGTATGGAAGACGTACCCTAACGGAACTCACGCACTGCAAGGAGTTTCAGTAAAAATTGACCGCAATGAATTTGTGTATGTTGTCGGTCCATCCGGCGCGGGTAAATCTACTTTTATGAAATTGATTTATAGAGAAGAAGTGCCAACTAAAGGTCAAATTTCTGTGGGAGGCTTTAACATAGGGAAGCTTAAACAACGTAAAATCCCATATGTGCGCCGTAATATCGGCGTTGTGTTTCAAGACTTTCGGTTATTACCAAGGATGACAGCGTATGAGAATATTGCTTTTGCCATGGAAGTTATTGAAGCCCCGAAGAAGGTCATCAAGAAACGTGTGAATGAAGTTCTCGATCTGGTTGGACTCAAAAATAAAGCAAATCGTGAGCCCTCACAGCTCTCAGGTGGAGAACAGCAGCGTATTGCAATTGCTCGGGCTATTGTTAATAACCCATCTGTTATTATTGCGGACGAGCCTACAGGTAACTTGGACCCTGAGACTTCATGGGGCATTATGCAGCTGCTGGACGAAATTAATTTTCGTGGAACAACAATTGTAATGGCTACCCATAATAGAGATATCGTGAATAAAATGCGCAAGCGGGTGCTTGCGATTGAGAACGGAAACATTGTGAGAGACCAGGCGAGAGGGGAATATGGCTATGAGTTTTAAGACCTTCTTGCGACACTTGCGGGAAGGCTTCAAAAGCGTATTCCGTAATGGATGGATGTCGATTGCTTCGATCACTTCCATCGTCGTCTCTCTTTTTGTCCTAGGTGTATTTATTCTTCTTGTTCTTAATGTGAATGCTGTAGCGGATGAGGCAGACAGCCAGGTACAGATTAATGTTCATTTGGCACTAAATGTAGATCAGAAGTTGCGTGAGACTTTGCAGACTGAAATTGGCAATATGCCGGAGGTCAGCAAGATTACGTTCATCTCCAAGGATCAAGGACTTAAAGATCTCCGTGCAGATATGGGTGAGGACGCGGCTGAGCTTCTGGAAGGGTTCGATGAAGACAATAACCCTCTCCCAGATACGCTTAAGGTAGAAGTTGTCGAACCTACTACAGTATCATTTGTGGCTGAGAAGATTGAAGCACTCAACAAGACACATACTGATCAGCCCATTTACAAAGTAAAATATGGCAAGGGCTCGATAGAAACCTTGTTCAAAATAACACGCGCTGTAAGAAACATTGGTTTTATTTTTGTAGCAGGTCTGGGGCTCATGTCTATGTTCCTCATCTCTAATACGATTCGGGTTACGATACTTGCTCGTCGTAAGGAGATTGGCATTATGAAGCTCGTAGGCGCGACAAATTATTTTATTCGCTGGCCTTTCTTTATAGAAGGGGCATTGATCGGTCTGATCGGATCGCTCATTACCTCCGTTGTCTTGTATTTGGGTTACAGCACTTTGGAATCAACCGTACAGGGAGATCCTATGCTCCAATTGCAGCTAATTCCGTTCGATAATATTTGGATGCTGGTCGTCGGTGTACTAGTTGGACTAGGCGTGCTGATCGGCGTCTGGGGAAGTACGGTTTCTATTCGTAGGTTCTTGAAAGTTTAATATTAAAAAGTGAAGGATGGGGAGTGCAAGTTGAAGAAGATTGCTGCCGGACTAGCCGTAATGTTACTAGCTGTCACTATATTCCAGCCCTCTGATGGATATGCCAAAAAAACAAGTGTTGCCGAAATCGATAAGCAGCTAAAGCAGCTGCAAAAAGAGGTGCAGGAAGCTAAGGCGCAGCAGGAGAAAGCGGCGTCCCAAACGCAGGAAGCACAGCATTATAAGAATAAGACGAATCTCAATCTGCAGTATGTCTTACAGCAAGTGGATCAAGTTAAGGGCAAAATGACCGAAATCTCTACCCAAATTTCCGATACAGAACAATCTCTGAATGTTACGGCAACGGAATTGGATAAAGCAGAAGCACGAGTCGCCTCTAGAGAGGAAGTCTTAGGATCCCGTGTTCGATTAATGTATACCGATGGAGCGGTTTCTTACTTGGATGTTTTGCTCTCCTCGACAAGCTTTGCTGATTTTCTGGATCGCGCGGATTCACTTAAGATGATTGTCGATCAGGATCAGGAGCTGTTAGTTCAACATAAGCTGGACAAGCAGACGGTGATAGAGAAGAAACAAGAGCTTGAAGGGCAATATGCTCAAGCCAAGCAGCTGTATACTTCTTTGGAACAACAGAGAAGTTTGCTGAAGGAGAAAGAAGCTGAGAAACAGGAGCTTATCGCATTCTATGATAAGCAAATTCAAGAAAGTGATGATTTAAGTGAAGAGCAGAATGAAAAGCTAGTCAAACTGGCAAGCGAACGCTCTGCGCTGGAAACGCAAAAGGATAAGATTAAGGCGGAGGAAGCCGCTCGCAGAGCAGCAGCGGCTAAGGCGGAAGCGGCTCGTAGAGCTGCGGCGGCTGCCAAGAAGGCTGCAGCTGCAGCTAGTAAGGGAAGCAGTAGTTCTAGCTCCAGTTCTAGTGATACGGGATATTCAGGTGGAGATGGGCCGTTTCTACTTCCTGTAGGATCCGCAAGAATCTCATCCCCTTATGGACCACGGACACATCCAATCACGGGTGAGAAGGGGAAAGTACACACCGGCGTCGATTTTGCGGTTCCACAAGGAACCAATATTCATGCGGCGGATTCCGGAACGGTTATCTTGGCTGAATGGTGGAGCGGCTACGGATATTGTGTAATTATTGATCATGGAGGCGGAGTTTGGACGCTCTACGGACATATACGTAAAGGCGGTCTTAGAGTTAGTGCCGGGGATAAAGTCAATCGCGGAGATGTGGTTGCTGAATCAGGTTCCACAGGTAATTCAACGGGTCCCCACCTTCACTTCGAAGTACGGATTGACGGTAAGATTGTAAATCCTATGCCTTATCTCTAATTTTTAACGAACTTATAACTCATATTATTTGATTGTACGGCATATACTGGAAGAGATACCGTACCTTTCAGGACGGACTTAGGATGTTGGTTACAAGATGGACAAGAAGGGACGGTGGGAACATCATGTTAAAAAAAAGCACCGCGGCGTTTATGATTATCGCCGCCCTGCTATGCGGTAGTTTAGTAACCTTGGGCGTGACGGGTTATACTCATGTCTTTGGACAAGCTGCAGGACAAGGATTAGCCTCTGCGTTGCAGGTTGCAGGTCTACAGCAGAAGGAATCCCAGAAGCTTGGGACTGCGCTCAGTTTGATTGAGAGCAATTACTACGAGACGGTAGATCGGGAGAAGCTGATAGATGGTGCTGTCAACGGTATGATGGAAGCGCTAGGCGATCCCTATTCCAACTATATGGGTAAAGAAACTGCTGAGAAATTTGAAGAGAGTATTGAGGGTTCCTTTTCAGGTATCGGTGCAGAAGTCTCTTCGGATAACGGTAAAGTAGTCGTGGTCTCCCCAATCAAGGGTTCACCTGCTGAAAAAGCAGGAATTCAGGCTAAAGATGTCATTTTGTCCGTTAACGGAGAATCGCTAGAAGGCATGGATCTAAATGCTGCTGTTGCGAAGATACGCGGACCTAAAGGCAGTAAGGCTACTTTGAAAATACAGCGTTCCGGCTCTGTAGAGCCTCTAGAGTTCGCTCTTACTCGGGATGATGTGAAGCTTGAGACGGTATACTCAACTATGGAAAAAGACGGTGTAGGGGTAATCGAGGTCACTCAGTTCTCCCTAAATACTGCAGAACGATTCAAGGAAGAGCTTGGGAAGCTAGAGAAGCAAGGCATGAAGGGATTGGTCATTGATGTCCGTAATGATCCAGGCGGTGTCCTCCCGATTGTTATTGAGATGGCTGAAGAGTTCATTCCAGCTGGTAAAAACATAGTTCAAATAGAATACAAAGATAAAAAACGCGAAGTTAGCACCTCCAAGGGAACTAGCAAGGCTTATCCAGTGGTAGTGCTAATGAATAAAGGTAGCGCGAGCGCCTCGGAAATATTGGCGGGTGCCTTGCAGCAGTCAGCGGGAGCCAAGCTAATAGGTGATAATTCATTTGGTAAAGGCACAGTGCAGACAAGCTTTGATAAACAGCTTGGAGATGGCAGCTTGCTGAAGGTTACCATTGCTAAATGGCTTACACCGGACGGCACATGGATCCACGGCAAGGGAATTAAACCGGATATCGCGGTAGCGCAGCCGGATTACTTCTCAGTGGCTCCGATTAACAAGAGCGTGACGCTGCAATATAACATGAACAACGGTGATGTAAAGAGTGCACAGACGATGCTGGATGGCTTAGGCTACAAGCCTGGTCGCAAAGATGGCTATTTCGATACTGGCACTAAGAATGCAGTGAAGAAATTCCAGAGTGAAGCGAAACTTCAAGTCACAGGCATGATTGATGCCAAGACTGCGGAGGCGCTGGAGGTGGCACTGATCAAAGTGATCCAGGACCCTGCCAACGACAACCAACGGAATAGAGGGATTGCTGAGATTCAGAAGGAAATTAAGGCGGCAGCGTCGAAAAAGTAAGAAGGCTGAATTCAGCCTTCTTTTTTTCTAAATATAAGAATCGATCAAGGGTATAGCACACGCATGGTGTAGCTTAAAGCTGCTGATGGTTGACTACTTAGTAAGGATAACCCTCGAATAAACCTGCAATAATACATTTTTTTATGGTACGAAGATGGCCGAAGCGATAATTCCTGCGAATCTGCAGTAATACTTGCTCCATGGGGAGCTTTCGAGCTATAAGTGAGGTTATTCCTGTACATTTGCAGTATTCGCTCCTAATGAAGAGGATATCTGTACAAAATGCTGCACTTTTACAGGCTTTCTCTGATCTAGCCAAAGTGAAAGGTATGAATGAATAAGAGGGATGAACAATTTCATTCTGGTATGTGAACAGGGGTTCATGAAAGTTTTTTGGTAGAGTAGGAAGGAGTGTGACGAACAGTTTGAATGTGATTCAGGAATGGTTAGGCAGCTTGGGCACTGCGTTCTTACACTTATTGATCCAGCCATATTACTATATTGCTATTATATTTATTGCGTTGTATTACCGTCGGCAGGTGGCATTAGAACGTAAGCTAATTCATGTGAAGTTACATAGCTGGGGTCAAGAAACGTGGCGAACGGTGTGGAGCGGGCTGGTGATGGGACTAGTGGTTTCTATTGCAGCCATATTGTTAGGAGTATCCTTATCAGGTACAGCTGTGGCCTGCATTTGGGTAGTCAGTATAGTGTTATCGCTATTGCGTGTACGGTATTTGTGCTTCGCTTATTCTATAGGTTTACTAGGTGTGATTCAATTTGTACTGTCTTTCTTTCCGGATGCCTTACATAGCGGAACGATCGGGAATATTACAACAGCCATACGGGAGATGGATATTCCCGCATTGCTAGTGCTAGCTGCGCTACTGCACATGGCGGAGGCGCTGCTGGCCCGCTGGCAAGGGGCGAAGCTTGCGACGCCCCTCTTCTTGAAGGGCAAGCGCGGCATGGTTGTCGGCGGCTATCAGCTGCAGGCTTTCTGGCCGCTGCCGCTGTTCCTGCTGATCCCTTCGGGGGCAGGAACGGATCTGCCATGGCAGCCGCTGCTGGGCGGCGGGCTTGGCATTGTCTCTTTGCCCGTTATCATCGGCTTCAGCGAGATGACGCAGGGCATGCTGCCCGGGCGCAAGGCGGCCCGCACTTCAGGACGGCTGCTGATGTACAGCATCGTCCTGCTCGGCTTAAGCCTGCTTGCCGCTTGGTGGAGCCCGCTGACCCTGCTCGCGGCGCTCGCAGCGATGGTGCTGCACGAAGGGTTAAGCTGGTACAGCGCTTTGGAAGAGCGCAGCATCAGCCCCATCTTCGTGCATCCACCGCGCGGCCGCAAGGTGCTGGCCGTGCTGCCGGGCAGTCCCGGACAGGAGCTGGGCATCCTGCCCGGCGAGATTTTACTGAAGGTCAACGGGGTCCTGTTGACCGATGCCGCGCAGCTACATGAGGCGCTGCGCATGAATCCAGCGTTCTGCAAGCTGGAGGTGCAGAACCGTGAAGGGGAGAGCAAATACCTACAGAGCCCGATCTACGACGGGGACCATCATCAGCTCGGCATCATTCTGGTACCGGAGACAGATGGAGCGGTTACTGCGGAGGCGAAGCCTTCCAGCATCTTCAGCATCATCGCGATGAAGACAGGTACTCGCAGCCGGCATCTTCCGAACGGCCGACTCAAACGGAACAAAGCTACTGAAGTCAAGAAGGAATCAGCGGAAGGATAACTAAAGTCAAGCCCGGACTCTGGAAATAGAGTCCGGGCTTTTTTGTAGAACTTCTATCCACGCCCACCCTTCAAATAGAAAATAGCGATTTGCGTACGATCTCGCAGCTCTAATTTACTTAGAATATCCGTTATGTAATTTTTGACCGTACCCTCGCTAAGAAACAGCTGTCCGGCGATTTCTTTGTTGGTATGCCCCTCAGCGATAGAGGCGACAACGGCCAATTCCATTTTGGTCAGTCCGAAAGATTCCAGTGGCTGTACCTGTGGAGATTCAGGACGGGCCGCGGGCTGTAGAAATGTGGTTAGTTTGCGCGCGATATCAGGGTGGATTAGCATGTTGCCTTCATTAACTGTTTTGACACCTTGTATGATACGGTCAGGCGGTATGTTTTTGAGCAAATATCCACTGGCACCGTTCCGCAACGCCTCAATGATATACTCATCGTCATCGAAGGTAGTTAGCATCAGTATCGAAACCTGAGGAAAAGCCTGCTTAATTTTCTCTGTCCCTTCAACACCACCGCAGCCTGGCATCCGAATATCCATCAGAATCACATCCGCCATATCTCCCGCTTGGAGCAAATTCAAGGCCTCGTTTCCGTCACTTGCAGTTCCGATCACTTCAATATCGGGGTCCATCCCTATCAGTACTTGCAGACTTTGACGAATAAAAGGATCGTCATCTACAATCATCACCTTAATCATTAGCGTGGCTCCTTCTTCATAATATAGATTTCTTTTTTGCTTCAAGTCCTACGTTGCCTATACAATCTCTCCCTGCTTATAAATGGGCAACCGCGTAACAATGGTGAATTGAGGCTCCTGCCGCCATTCCAAGGTTCCGCCGATCAGATGTGTTCGTTCGAACATTCCTTTCATCCCGACCCCTCCACTTTCCGGCAGTTTGGTTAGTTTATTGCCTTCGGGAAGCGTCCCGTTGTTGCTGACCTCCATCGTAACTCCAGTATCACTAAAGTCGACTTTAATCGAAATCGCAGTTGCATTTCCGTGACGTAGGGCATTGGTTATGGCTTCTCGGGCGTTCTTATACAAGATCACCTGAATACTAGGATATAGCGGGTAAGGTATCCCATGCACTTGGTATGAGGTCTCGATTCCCGTATCGCGGCCGATCTCTTCTAGCAGCCGGTCTAACGCATAAGCTCCCTCTAATTGTGGCGTATAGTTGATACGCTTCACTGCAGAGCGCATATCGTCCATGCTGGCTGACAATTGATCTCGAATGAGCTCCATCATCTGCATTCCGCTTTCAGGGGAGGTGGGTAAGGTGAGTAGCGCGGCTTCCATCATCATTTTAATGCGGATGAGGCGGTGGCCGATATCATCATGGAGCTGGCGGGAGATACGAACCCGTTCTTTGGACTGGGCTGCATCTTCTATTTGGGCGTTAAACTCCAGCAGTCGGTTGCGGGCTTCATCCAGCTCGAAATGCTTTTTTCGCAGCTCATCGTAAAGATTGAGGGTGTTCTCACGGCCCCGACCCGCCCTCTGTAACAATTCGTTGAGATAGGCGATGAGCAGAAAAGTAATATTGATGAATGTGATTATAAGCTTTGGAGAATCCCAGAGCGCTATGTTCAAGGTAATCAGATGCACAACCGTAAACACGAGAGGTACTGCTTGGGGCTGAAGTCTAGAATAATAAAGTAATGCTGAAATGGCCGGGAAAATCATTATGCTGCCGTACTGGTAACATAACCAGGCAGTGAACAGTATTTCCACAATGCTTATTAAGGCATGAAAGGAACGGGGTAGCTTTGGCACCATGACCACAAGGAATAGAAGCATCAGAATATGCAACGTGAAGATTCCATAGTCGGCATATGGGTAGATGTAAATGCTAATACAAGCAGGAATTATGATGAGTAGGTATCGCAATAGGGTCAGTTCTCTAGTCACACCTAAGACATCCTTTATAGAGTTTCTTCTAATCTTAGCATATTCGCCTACTTCTTCAGGAGATGACTTAAGTCACCTTCAAAAGATGACCTTTCGTACCTCCGTGAATATTCACTTTAAGCTAAAATTGGAAATATAGAAACGCAAACGACAGGAGAGATGAACGGATGGCAATCGCCGTATTGACCGATGTGGTGAAACGATATGAAGGTAAATTAACTGTAGATCATGTGAACATGACGATAGAAGAAGGAGAAATCTTTGGCTTGCTAGGCCCAAACGGAGCGGGTAAAAGTACAACGATCAGTATGATCTGCGGCTTGCTTAAGATTGACGGGGGAGACATTGTTATCGACGGTCTGCCCGTGTCCTCGAAATCACTTGAGGTGAAGAAAAGAATTGGTTTGGTTCCACAGGAATTAGCCTTATACGACACGATGACAGCGGCGGATAACGTTACCTTTTTCGGAAGATTGTATGGTTTGCGTGGCAAGCTCTTGAAGGAACGGGTAGATGAGGCTCTTGCGTTCACAGGCCTTAGCGATCGAGCTAAAGAGAAACCCTCAACCTTTTCCGGAGGGATGAAAAGACGTCTGAATATTGCCTGTGCTATTATGCATCGTCCCAAGCTGATTATTATGGATGAACCTACGGTGGGGATTGATCCGCAATCTCGTAATCATATTCTTGAATCGGTTAAGGAGCTCAATCGACTCGGTTCAACGATTATTTATACCAGTCACTATATGGAGGAGGTTGCGGCCATTTGCGATCGAGTAGCCATTATGGATAAAGGGCATATCATTGCTTGCGGCACGGAAAAAGAACTGCGAGAACGCGTTGCCAAGGAAGAAAAAATCGTCATTAAAGCTGCTAATATCACACCGGAGCTTGTTCAGGAGCTGACGCTTCACCCTAGAATTAGACGCGTAGAAGCAAAGGATGAAGTAGTCGAGCTGTATCTGCCTTCTTCACAAGGGGAGCTACAGGACATCCTTTTTATTTTTGCCAAGCATAAGGGGATTATCGGCTCGCTAAATATTGAAGAACCTGATCTGGAGACGTTGTTTCTAAACTTGACCGGAAGGACCTTAAGAGATTAAAGGGGGGATTATTCTGATGAATACTTGGACGATTATGATCTATGAGCTGCGAAGACTATTTAGCTCACGTTCTATGATATTAAATATGTTTTTGCTGCCCCTGTTATTGATCTTTCTCTTAGGTGCTTCGCTCTCCGGTGTCGTTGGTGACAAAGGCTCCACTACTATTGATGTTGTGCGAGTGGCCGTTGTTAATCTTTCTGGTGAGGGCTATGAGAGCTCGGCGATGATGGATAGCTTTTTGAAGTCAACAGAGCTTAAGGATATCATTACTCCGGTTATGGTGGGTAGTCGAGAGGCGGCAGAAAGCGGTCTGCGAACAGGAAAATATGGTTATGCGGTTGTTGTTCCTCCAGGCTTTGATAGTAAGGTACAGAGCGGTGAAGCCGCACAGCTGGAATTTATACTGGGCCAAAAAAGTACAGATAACAGGGTGGCAGGGACGGTCTTCGATAATTTTCTGAGGAATCTTAATTATAAACAGTCTGTGGCGATGACACTGGGTCCAGAAGCTTTGAACGTTATGGCACCTAGTTCCACCAGTAATGAGCCTTCCGTAAAGCTTGGAGAACTGAGCGAGGGAGGATATTCATATACTTCTTCCCAGTTCTATGCGGTATCCATGATGCTGATGTTTTTGCTGTATAGCGGCTTGACGGTATGTACTTCTCTTTTTAATGAAAAAGAAAATCATACCCTTTTCCGGATAAATTCAATGCCAGTCAAAGGCTCAGAACTGTTTATTGGCAAAATGCTTGGTGTGGGTGTTGTAAGTATAGTACAGTGCGCAGCGATTATTATTCTGACGAATGTGCTGTTCGGTGTGAATTGGGGAAATCGCCCGGGCTTGTTACTCCTATTTTGCTTGCTGATGATTGTGGCTTCGATGACCTTATCTATCGTTATTTCTATGTTCAGCAAGACTGGAGCAAGCGCAAGAAGTGTGGTTACGGTACTCACTGTAAGCATGACCTTCATTAGCGGGGGAATGGCACCACTTCCAGAATCGTGGGTGAACTCTATAGGGGCGTTTACGATTAATCATTGGGCAATGCAGGCTATTCTGAAAATGATGTTACATGCCGATGTATCGCAAATTATGCCGAATTTGGGAGTGTTATCGCTGATCTGCCTAGTGTTGTTCAGTGCAGCGGCTATTTCGTACCGGAAGGTGGGTTATCATGGATAAAATCTTAACGATTGCCTGGAACATGGTGAAACGAACCATTGGTACTAGGAAGGGGGTGCTCATCTATATTCTGCTTCCTTGTATTGTACTTGCAGGTATTGTTTCCGTTACTGGAACGATGGGAGAGAACCCAGCTGTTGTGCTGTATTCGAATATGGATAACGGGGCAGCAGGTAAGCATTTGCTCACTGAACTAAAGAATTCCGGAGAATATAAATTTGTAGAAAAGACTGACGAGACTGCTTTAAGAGAAGGCGTAGTCGATCAGAATGGAGAAGCGGGGATTCTAATTCCAGCAGGCTTCACTTCGGCACTACTTGCTGGAGAAGAGCCACAAATTAGTGTGTATGAGCTGAAGACGAATGAAACTTCCGTTATGATTAAATTAAAAGCGAGTACAATTGCTGATGAAATGAGGAGTACGGCCGCGATCATAGGGGCAGTTAATAACGGATCTAAGGACGTTGACGCACAATTTACTACGGTTATGCAAAGAGCGGAACAGCACAGTATTGGCAGCATTCGAACTGATTATAATCTATATCCTCGGGAGGGACTGGGAGTCGTTACGGGCTTAACGCTAATGTTTCTCATGAGCCTGGTCACGAGCTCTGTGTCTCTGATTATGGATGATCGGAAAGGCCGGACGATGATGCGAATGTTCAGTGCTCCGGTTCGTTCTTACGAGATTGCTATTGGTAATTTTCTGGGTAGCTTCATGGTCGGACTGATTCAGATCGTCGTAGTGCTCGCCTTAGGTCGCTGGGTGCTGCACTATGATTATGAAGTTCCAATCTATCTATATTTCCTTGTTCTTGCGGCATTTATGCTGGTGTCTATGGGGATCGCGAGTACAGTGGCAGGATTAATTCGTAATCCTAATAATGCTGGTATGCTGAATTCCCTTATTATCACACCGACTTGTATGCTTGGCGGCTGCTTTTGGCCTTTATCCATTATGCCGGACTATATGCAGAAGGCGGCTAACTTTGTTCCGCAAAAATGGGCCATCCAAGCGGTCGACATCGCTGCAACCGGTGGGGGCTGGAATGAGTTGTGGTTACCCTTTGCCATCTTAGGTCTTATGGCTGCTGTGCTACTGGCGATTGGTTCTGCCATTCTCCGCCCAAGTGAAGCTGGAATTAATGCTTAGAAAGCATAAGGCTAGATATTCATAGCTTGGGCTGTTACCTTCAGGTACAATAATAGGTATCAAATGTATTTGATTCTTATTATGTACAATAGAGGACATTTCTAGGAGGATGAACAGATGAGCAGCAATAAATTGGCTTGGACATGGCGGGTGAAGGAAGAATGTCTGGAAGAGTATGTAGCGATGCATTTAAATCCTTGGCCAGAAGTTTTGGAGGAGCACAGTAAAGCTGGTATTTCTAACTACTCCATCTTTCAGAATGGTAATCAATTTTTTTATTGCTTTGAATGTGAGGATACGGAAGCGGCTTTCGATTACATTGCTAAAAGTGACGCCTGCAACCGATGGAATGCCATTACTTCAAAGATGGTTGAAGGGTCATTTGATTTCAATGATGAGGTGCCAATGTTGCCTTTACGTGAAGTGTTCTATCTAAAATAGTGAAGCTGATTCTTTATTAACTAAAATTTGCATAAGGTAAAATATCGGCGTATCTTGTTTACAGTCTTTTATATTACGGTTATAATATATTTAATATTGTTTAATTGAATAATTTTTTGTTTTTTGGAGGAGCCTGTCAACAAGGGCTCCTCTTTGTCTTTTTTTGGCTTGGAGATGTCCCTAGTTGGCAGTTCTTATATACAACAAGGGAGTGGATGAAACATGGAGTTTGTTCTATATCTTATGCTGATTATACTATTCACCAAGCTAGCTGGTGATTTATCTGTACGACTGGGACAACCGTCGGTACTGGGTAAGCTAATTGTCGGTATCATACTGGGTCCTGCGGTACTGGGTTGGATTCAAAATGGAGAGTTTATTCATTATTTTTCGGAGATCGGTGTTCTATTGTTAATGTTTATAGCAGGGCTTGAGACTGATCTGGATCAACTGCGCAAGAACTGGAAGTCAGCTTTCGCAGTAGCCGTCGGAGGTATTATTTTACCTTTTCTAGGTGGATTCGCCATCGGAGAAATGTTTGGTTTTGCTTATCATAATGCTATGTTTATGGGTGTCATTCTTAGTGCAACTTCAGTCAGCATATCGGTTCAGGTACTGAAGGATATGAATAAGTTGAATACACGTGAAGGTTCTACCATTCTGGGAGCCGCTGTAGTCGATGATATTCTGGTTGTTATTTTGCTCGCTGTATTAATGAGCTTTTTCGGCACAGGAGAATCAGTGTCCATTGGTCTTTTAATTACGAAAAAAGTGTTGTTCTTCGCTGTAGCGCTTGTTGTGGGTTGGTTCGTTGTGCCGCGGGTTATGAAATGGATGGCTCCGTTAAAGGTGACAGAGGCTGTTATTGCAGCGGCGCTAATGATTTGCTTTGCGTTCGCGTATTTTGCTGAAATTATGGGGATGGCAGGCATCATCGGTGCTTTTGCAGCTGGGATTGCTATTTCACAAACCTCCTTTAAGCACACTGTGGAATCTAAGCTTGAGCCTATCGCCTATTCGATTTTTGTTCCGGTCTTCTTTGTCAGTATCGGACTTAATGTTTCCTTTGAAGGGGTTGGCAGTCAACTAGGATTCGTCCTCTTGTTGACGGTGATTGCCATTCTGACCAAGTTGTTTGGTGGCGGCCTGGGGGCGCGTCTTACAGGATTTAATAACCATTCATCGCTTATTATTGGTTCAGGGATGATTTCGCGGGGTGAGGTTGCATTGATCATCGCGGCAACAGGTCTGCAAAGCGGATTGTTGCAGCAGCAGTATTTTACTTCCGTAATTATTGTTGTCATTGTAACTACACTTGTAACACCACCACTCTTAAAATATATGTTCCGCGATCCAGTGCGCGCTAAACAAAAATAATAATCATAGCAAAAGGGTATCTCGAAAGCCATTTTACATGGCTTTTGGGGTGCTCTTTTTTTGTTTGCTCTAATTCCCTATCCTTCGGAAGGAGAAAGCCCCCCGTCTTAAGACTGAGTATAAAACCAGCCGTAGGGCTGTTTTGACTTCGACCAAAAATGTCTAAACTAAATCTCGGGATGGAAAATAATACATAATGGGGCAGTCATAAGAGGAGTACCAGAAATATACGGGGTGGAAGGGGAAACGATAATGAAATGGTTAACCAAATGGTCGTTCGGTAACAAGGCGGCGGTAGGGCTTTTAGTGGTAATGGCGCTTGTAGTGGGAGGGCTGAGCTACACTTCGCTACCGATGGAATTTATGCCAGAGGCAGATAATCCGCAAGTGACTGTAACGGTGCTCGGTCCGGGTCAGGATGCCCATGCGATGGAGACGAAGGTTACGAAGCCGATTGAGGCTGGGGCCGCATTTGTTAAGGGAAAGAAAGAAATACTGTCCACTTCCGGAGACGGATACGCACAGGTGAATATTTTTTATGACTCAAAAACAAATATGAAGGATGCAGCTGGGGAGGTGCAAAAGGTTGTAGATTCGTTGCAGTTCCCTGAAGGTGTGATGGCCCCTTTTGTACTTCAACTGAATACTTCCATGATTCCTGTGTCGCAGGTCACCCTTTCGTTTGACGAAGGTCTGACTAAAGAAAACCTTAAGCTTGCGGAAGAAACGATCATTCCAGAGATGCAACAAGCAGAAGGTGTAGCCAACGTCGCCTTATATGGGAAAGTAACTCCGCAAGTGCGGGTGAAGCTAGATCCAAAATTAATGGCTGAGAAAGGAATTACGACACCTCAAGTACTAGGGTTACTTCAGGGACGTAATGTATCGGCATCCCTTGGGGAGCAGACGATTGGTGGTCAGACAGGTAACGTTAATGTGGTTTCTACAATTGATAGTATCGATACTCTAAAAAAGCTACCCGTATCCTCGGGTGTTAAGCTGCAGGATATTGCTGCCATTGAATTGAAGGAAGATCAAGAGAGCGTTAGCCGCTCGAATGGGAAAGATGTTCTTTTCGCCATAGTAACCAAAGAAGCTAATGCGAATGCAGTAAGTGTCGGAGATCATATACAGGATACCGTAGCACATATTAACAAAACCATTCCAAATGCAGAGGCAGCGGTCGTATTCAGCACATCAGATATGGTGGTTACCTCCGTGAACAGTATGATGCGTGAAGTATTGCTGGGCGCATTGTTCGCGACGATCGTAATTTTACTGTTCCTACGCAACCTGCGGGCAACACTGATTACGGCGGTTTCTATTCCGCTTTCACTAGCGGTTACCTTATATCTGCTTGATATATCCGGTATAAGTCTGAATATTATCACGCTCGGAGGTGTGGCCGTTGCGGTCGGTCGCTTGGTTGATGATAGTATCGTAGTGATTGAGAACATTTACCGTAGGCTGCAAAAAGAACCCTTCTCCCGTGAAATGATTATAAGCGCAACTGGGGAAGTGGCTAGAGCGATTACTTCATCTACGATTGCAACGGTAGCGGTATTTCTGCCGATGGGTCTTCTGCGTGGTAGTTTACAGGCGTTCCTACTTCCGTTTGCCTTAACGGTCACGTATTCACTGTTAACTTCACTCGTTGTAGCTTTGACGGTGGTTCCGCTGTTAAGCTCATGGCTGCTGAGAAGAACTTCAATGAAAGAACACGAGCCGTCTAAATGGTTCACCCGATTCCTCGATTGGAATTTGCGCCGGAAATGGATTACTTTATCGCTAGGTCTTCTCCTTCTGATTGGCTCCATCGCTGCTTATGTGACTATGCCAAAAGGTGCGCTTGATGCTTCAGATGCCAGCTATGTCTCTGTTCAGTTGAATTATCCGAAGGATGTTCCTGTCAAAGAGATTTTAGAAAAAGGAAAGCAGTTAGAGCAAGATTTGATGAAACAGCCTGAAGCGGAAACGGTGATCATGCAATCAGGGAACAGTGCAGATGCGGCGCAGTGGGGGTCCGTCAGCTCGGAGACCTTAGTGGACTATACCGTTGTGATGAAAAAAGGTGCGGATGCACAAGGCTTCATCGATCATGTCCGTGATGTGAAGGATTCCTACGCTGGGGCAACACTTGTTGCTAATCAAATGAGTATGATGGGTTCAAGCTCCACTAGCGAATATATTGATATCGTGGGTGATAATCTTACAGATATTACTGCTGTTGCAGCAGAAGTTACGAATAAGTTGAAGACTGTGGAGGGTATTCAGAAGGTCAGTAGTAATATGGAGGATACCAAACCTGTCTTTACATTTAAGGTAGATCCAGCACAGACCAATGCACAAGAAATTACCATGCAATTGTCGGCTATGCTGAATCCGATCCCTATGGGGCAAATCGAACTGGACGGTACACCTGCAGGAGTAGTGTTAGATCCTATGGCTGAGCCTAAGACAGAGCAAGATTTAAAGGCAATGACGCTCATGACTGCTGAAGGTCCAAAGCCGTTGTCACAACTAGCAACCTATGAGGTTCGGAATGAACCAGCACTGTTGTTCCATAAAGATGGGAAGCCATATGCGAGAATTACAGCGGAAGTGGATCCGAAGAAGGTGTCTGAAATCGGAGCGGATATTAAAAAGCAAACCGATAGTCTTACCCTTCCAAAGGGTGTGACTCTATTTGCAGGCGGAGCCTCGGTTGATCAGTCAGAGGATTTCGCTGACCTTGGTATGACAGCGCTGATCTCCATCGGGTTGGTATATCTGATCATGGTCCTCACCTTCAAAACCCTTCGTGCTCCGCTGGCAATCATGTTCTCCTTGCCTTTGGCTGCGATTGGGGCGATTGTTGGACTGATCGTATCCGGCGTAACACCTGATTTCACTGCCCTGTTCGGGGCTCTGATGCTAATTGGTATCGTCGTCACGAATGCGATTGTGCTTATCGACCGTATTAAGCAGAATGAAACGAATATGGGTATTCGCGAAGCCATTCTGGAAGCGGCCGGAACACGGATGCGCCCGATTCTGATGACGGCTATTGCTACCATTTGCGCCATGACTCCACTGCTGTTCGGCCATGCCGAGATGGGCAGCATCGTCTCGCAAAGCTTGGCGATTGTGGTCATCGGTGGCTTGACCGCGGCAACGCTGCTTACGCTGGTTGTGGTTCCAGCGATTTACGAGCTGTTCTACTTCCGTAAATCGGCTAAGGAGCGCAAGGGCGTAGTGAAAGTAGAAACTCCGACGCATGGTGCGTAATATCAAAAAGTTATAGTGATAAACAACTGAAACAGGCCCTTCTCAGACATTTTTAATGATGCTGGGAAGGGCCTTGTTTTTTAGAAAATGAGAATTTACTTGCGTATTTGTGCGAGAGATCTAAGTTTTGATTTTATAAATAATGATTTTTACAACGATATACAATGCATTTAGCATAATTAATATGAAAGGGATGATAGAGAATATTCTATGGGACGAAGACAAGGCGGATAACATAAATAATGCGAGGAGCAAATAGGGAAGGGATAATAAATATTTTCTGTGGAATACATTATGGACAAATTCAAATTTCACAAGGAATACATTCCTTTCTAATGGGAAAACGCTACCCTCGAAATTAGGATATCATAACTCCAGATTTTTGCGAAGGTGCAGGCCGAGTAGATCATAGTGTTGATTTTTATTTACATGCAAAAACGCAGGCGACGATACTTGGTGTCGTGGCCTGCGTTTTTAATACTACTCATTAGCTGTTAACCGCAAGAACAATTCAATACCGGCTTACGTGCGGCTTGGGTCTCATCCAATCGGCTAATTTCTGTGGTATGAGGTGCGTTGATTACGATTTCCGGTGTCTCCTGCGCTTCTTTTACGATCTGGATCATCGTATTTATGAAGCCGTCGAGCGTTTCTTTACTTTCCGTTTCCGTCGGCTCGATCATCATACATTCCTCAACAGTCAGAGGGAAGTACACGGTTGGCGGATGGTAGCCGAAGTCGAGTAATCGTTTAGCAACGTCTAAGGTGCGTACACCATACTGCTTGAGGTTTTTGCCGGACATTACGAATTCATGTTTACATACGCCCGGATATGGGATTTCAAAATACGGCGCCAGACGGTGCATCATATAGTTCGCATTCAGCACAGCATTTTCGGATACCTCACGCAGTCCGTCTGGACCATAGGTGCGGATATAGGCGTAGGCACGAACGAGAATACCAAAGTTGCCGTAAAAAGCTTTCACGCGTCCAATTGATTCAGGACCGCCGAAGTCGAGTGAGAAGCTGCTATCTTCGTTTTTCACCACAGTTGGTTGTGGTAGGAACGGAATCAAAATGGATTTTACGCCGACAGGTCCGGCTCCAGGGCCACCTCCGCCGTGCGGGGTGCTCATTGTCTTATGCAAGTTCAGATGCACAACGTCAAAGCCCATGTCGCCAGGGCGGGTAATGCCCATAATGGCATTGGAGTTGGCTCCATCGTAATAGAGTAAGCCGCCTGCTTCATGCACGATCTCAGCAATCTCGACGATTTGGGTCTCGAACAAGCCGAGTGTGCTTGGGTTAGTCAGCATCAGTGCGGCTGTGTCACTGCCAACAGCTGCTTTGAGTGCTTCAAGATCAACCATCCCTTTATCTGTGGAAGGGATCGTGATCGTTTCAAGTCCTGCTGCTGAAGCACTAGCAGGATTGGTGCCGTGTGAGGAATCCGGCACGATAACCTTCGTGCGGGTCTCGCCGCGGCTTTCATGATAGGCGCGGATCATCATGAGGCCGGTCCATTCACCATGAGCACCTGCGGCAGGCTGTAAAGATACAGCATCCATGCCGGTTAGTGCGGATAAGTCATTTTGCAGGGTATACATTAATTCCAGTGCACCTTGAATGCTTTCTTCTGGCTGGTAAGGGTGGATCTTAGCTAGGCCTACGATGCGGGCAACATCTTCGTTAATCTTCGGATTGTATTTCATCGTGCATGAACCGAGTGGATAGAAGCCGTTATCTACACCAAAGTTACGGCGTGACAAGGAAGTGTAGTGGCGAATGACATCCACTTCCGATACTTCTGGAAGCACGACGGGTTCGCTACGGAGTAAACCTGATGGAATCAGAGATTCTAAGCTTTCTTCCTGCGGCACATCGCATAGTGGCAAAGAATAGGCAGAACGGCCGGGACGGCTTAATTCAAAAATTAGACTTTGCTCCGGTTTCATAAACAGCCCTCCAGTGCGCTAGCGAATTGGTCGATTTCGTTTTTGCTTCTTTTTTCCGTAACGGCTACCAGCATATGTCCAGCAAGTTCAGGATAATCACGGCCCAGATCATAACCGCCTAGATAACCTTCCTTCAGCAGCTTCGAATTAATTGCACTTACGCTGCTTCCTTCCGGAAGCTTCACGACAAACTCGTTAAAGAATGGGGAGGAAAAGGTAAGTTCAGCCCCTGTTAGTTCGCTTAGTTTATTAGCGGCGTAATGGCTTTTACGAATGTTCAGCTCGCCTACTTCACGCATCCCTTCTTTACCCATTACGGACAGGTAGACGGATGCGCAGAGTGCGAGCAGCGCCTGATTGGAGCAAATATTCGATGTCGCTTTTTCACGACGAATATGCTGCTCACGAGCTTGGAGTGTCAGAACGAAGCCGCGTTTACCGTTACGGTCAACAGTTTGACCAACGATACGACCTGGCATGCGGCGCATTAAATGCTCTGCTACAGCGAAGAAGCCACAGGTTGGACCGCCGAGGGAAGCTGGAATACCGAGTGGCTGAGCGTCACCGACTACGATGTCGGCTCCGAGCTTACCTGGTGTTTCTAGTACGCCAAGAGCGATCGGATTTGCACTGACGACGAACAATCCTTTAACAGCGTGGATCAGCGGTTCAACGGAGCTAAGATCTTCGATGCTGCCAAAAAAGTTAGGCGATTGCATCAGTACTGCAGCCGTATCACCATCAATGGCCTCAGCAAGCTTAGTCTGATCGGTAACACCGTCTCTATAGTCAATCTCCACTACCTCAAGTCCCCAAGCATTAGCCGATGTGCGTAACACTTGGCGCGCTTCAGGATGAACGGTGCGGGAGACAATTAATTTTTTGCGTTTGGTGGCACCAGCTGCGAGGACTGCTGCTTCGGATAATGCGGTTGCGCCATCATACATACTGGCATTGGCAACTTTCATACCGGTTAGTTCGCAAATGTAGGATTGGAATTCGAAGATCGCTTGCAGTTCGCCTTGGCTGATCTCTGGTTGGTAAGGAGTATAAGCAGTGTAGAATTCCGAACGGGAAATGACATGGTTGATCACCACGGGGATGTGATGGTCGTATAATCCGGCGCCGAGGAAGCTGGCGTGTGAATCGAAGTCAGCATTTCGGTCAGCGAGACCTTTCATGTGACGTAGCAGGGCGTACTCATCGAGCGGTTCAGACATCGGCATAGTGCCTTGATAACGGACGGCTTCAGGGATATCGGAGAACAGCTCATCTATGGACTGAATCCCGACGGTTTCCATCATCTCTACGCGGTCCTGTGCTGTCATGGGCAGATAACGGTGCTTCATTAAGGTTTCACTCCTTGGCTCTTTTAAAATATAAGAAAGTACAATTTTCACGTTATACTTTATCCTTCTATTTCTCGCTTAAAAGTTCACCGTCCTAATATGGACGCTAAAGGCGTTTATACTTGTAAAAAGGGGCCTTAATCACGACAGCTTTAAGCTGCTTGCCACGTATCTCTACGAAAACCTCTGTGCCTATTTCACTGTAAGCTGTATCAAGTAAAGCTAATCCCAGGTTTCGTTTCAGCGTTGGAGATTGGGTTCCGGTTGTGACCTCTCCGATTTTGATGCTGTCCGCATAGACTGGGTAATGGGAGCGTGGAATGCCTCGATCAATCATTTCTAGACCGACAAGACGGCGGGGAAGACCGGCTTCTTTTTGCTGTATCAACGCATCTCGTCCGATGAAGTCCGCTTTGTCCAGCTTCACGAAGAACTGTACTCCAGCTTCAAGAGGCGTGATGTCAGCCGACAGCTCCTGACCGTACAATGGCAATTTTGCCTCGAAACGAAGCGTATCCCGTGCGCCCAGTCCAGCAGGTGTTAATCCGTGAGGAGAGCCAGCTGCGAGAAGGCCGTTCCATAACGTTGCTGCCCCATCCAGCGGAGCGTAAATTTCGAAGCCATCTTCACCGGTATAACCCGTACGGGAGATCAGTACTTCTACACCGCAGACGGTTGCGCGTTCGATGAAGTGGAAAGGCTTGAGCGTTGAGATCGGTGCATCAGTAACTTCTGCGAGTATGGTCTCTGCCAGCGGACCTTGCAAGGCGAGCAAAAGCGTCTCGTCAGAGACATTAGTGAGTGTGACTTCACCGAATTCAGAGGTCAGATGTTCTTGCAGCCACTGGAAGTCCTTATCGATGTTGGAGGCATTTACGACAAGCATATAACGGCCTTCACTTAGTCGATACACGAGTAAATCGTCGACCACCCCGCCGTTTGGATAACAGAGCAGCGTATATTGTGCCGCACCATCGGTAAGGCGGCTGACATCGTTGGTCGTCATTTTTTGTAAGAAGGCTTCAGCGCCGCTTCCGATCACCATAAATTCACCCATATGCGATACATCGAACAGTCCAGCCTGCTGGCGAACAGCCTCATGCTCCTTCACGATACCTGTAAACTGTACTGGCAGCTCCCAGCCGCCAAAATCAATGCACCTGGACTCCGCATATGCGGAATAGAGATCATAAAAAGGCGTTCTTTTTAAAGCATCCATGTCGTCACTCCCCTAGTCTGATTACATACGAAAAAAAGGACAGGCAGAAGCAATCATGCATAAATGCACTAATCGCTTTCTGCTCTGTCCTTTGTACCTGAGAGTTACCCTGCGTAACTAACATGCAAGTTTCCCCGTTGGTGACCTGACGCACTCAGCCTCGCGTCTGATGCTCTCCAGAGGTACGTCCGACAAAGGTCCTTTTGCCTGAGAGATTCACCCCTGTTAGGGCTTACTCCTTCGGCGCCGTCTTCAAGTGAGACAGTCTCTCCCTATGCCATCATCCGCAACTGTATTTGTTTCTTATGTCTCCATTAAACGGGTATAGGAGGGCGCTGTCAACAAGAAAAAGTCAAAAAAACGACAAATTTATTTTACTTTTAGTAATATTGACATTATGCTCCGCGATCACTTAGGCTATAACTAAATTTAGAATTCCAATTTGGAAATGAGGCGGCTTGAAATGAGTGAAGTTTTAGATAACCTTCTTTACAGCGAAGAGCATGAGTGGGCACAGCAAGTGGAAGGACGCGTAGTACGTGTTGGGATTACGGATCATGCTCAGCATTTGTTAGGCGATATCGTATTTGTGGAATTTCCAGAAGTGGGTTCGGCCATTTCGGCTGGCGACAGCGTAGGCAGTATCGAATCCGTTAAGACCGTATCGGAACTGTATTCACCCGTCTCAGGGACGGTTACCAAGATTAATGACGGTTTAGAAGCTAGTCCAGAACTGATCAACGATAAGCCTTATGGCGAGGGTTGGATTTTTGAAATTGAAGTGGACGGAGAGTACGCTGATGCTGTAAAAGGTCTGCTAGATGCAGCTGGATATCGTGCATTGGTAGGGGAGTAATTCTAATATTTTTCTGAATATTAATTTCACCGAATGTAATATTTATAGCAGCAAGTTTCCGTTTTTGGGGACTTGCTGTTTGGTGTTTTTATATAAATAGCGGTCGGGATCTTTGAGTTAAATCCTGGGACTGTTTGGAATTATGGGATTTTATTTAAAAGCCAATCTACTGATTGTGGAATTAGGGAAAACCTCCCTTATTTTAGACGAATATAGCGTGACACTAAGGGGTTTAGGGAATTCCTCCCTAAAGTTTCAGTGAAAAGCGCTATTTCTGACTAAATAGGGTATTAATCAGGGAGGAATTCCCTAATTCTGCGCCTGGACAAGGGAATAGGCAGATAATCAGGGAGTATTTCCGTAATAAATAGTGGCGAGCCCATTTTGGTATGTTGATAAGCAGATTCGCTCCCGCACAGGCCTAGCTACTGTAACTAGCTCTGAGTAAAACATTTTTTAGGCACCCTCTTGAAGCTGCCGCAGCACAATGATCTCTACACGGCGGTTCTTTTGCTTACCTGCAGCTGATGTGTTCTCCGCGGTGGGCTGGGTATCAGCATACCCTGCATATTGAAAATTGTCGGGGTTCAACCCTTCATGATCTAAGAAAAAGCGAAGCACTGACAGCGCACGAGCACCAGATAGCTCCCAGTTGTCGTTATAGTGAGAAGCCGAAGATACTGGCGTATTATCGGTATGTCCTTCAATGCTGATCTTTGCGCCGATATCGCTGAATAAGCCAGATAACTGCTGAAGAGCAGGCAGGGCTGGAGACTTCAGGTCTGCCTTACCTATATCGAAGAGAAAACGGTCACTGAGTGTGATTTCTATCCCCTGCGGTTTGTCGGCAACAAAAATTTGTTCTCCGAGATTATTTTCCTCTACATAGTTCGTAATCACACCCATTAATTCAGCAAGTTTAGCCTCTTGTTCTCGAAAAGCAAGTTCACGTGCCGAAGGTGTTTCGTTCTCCGTTTGTTCAGCAGATCCATCATTCGGTCTCGCAGTTGCAGCTGCATTCCCATTCCCGTCTGTACTTTCCGGTTTGTTCTCAGTTGATTTCCCAGCATCTAAAATGCCGTTCCCACCCTCAAGGACAGTGCTGCCAGATTTGAAGGTCTCGGATAACGAGCCTGTCACGATGTTATATTTGTCAGTATCCAGGCTGCTCATCGCATACAATATAACGAAAAAAATAAGTAAAAGTGTAATTAGATCAGCATAAGTAATCATCCAACGGTCGCGGCTTTCCCGAGTCTCTACACGCCGCTTGCGCCGGTCTCTTTGTCTCATAGAAGACCTCTAGTTTCCGCACGGTCATTCGTGTCCGTGTCTGAGATGAATGAGTTCAGTTTTTTACGCACCAGCAAGGGGTGATCCCCGTTCTGCAAAGAAAGAATGCCGACGAGCAGCATTTCCATACTATGTAGCTGGCTTTGACTGCGGGATTTGATTTTGGAAGCGATGGGTAAAAATATTAAATTAGCGATGGCAACACCGTACAGTGTTGCGGTAAATGCAACTGCGATAGATGTGCCCAGATTTGATGGATCTGTAAGGTTGCCAAGTACACGGATGAGCCCCATCACCGTCCCGATAATTCCCATCGTTGGTGCATATCCACCTGCAGCTTCAAAAATCTTAGCATAGTTCTCATGCTTCAATTCTTTAGCATCCATTTCTAATTCAAGGATCTGTCTTACCTGCTCAGGATCAGTGCCGTCGACAATAAGAAGTAGACCTTCACGTGTAAAAGGGTCCGGATGTTCTTCAGCTTGTTTTTCTAACATTAGAACGCCGCCGCGACGGGCCACGGTTGCCATTGCAATAAGTTCTTCTGCTTTTTCTACATCACGATCAGGGTTGCTACCGAAAGCCATGCGTAATGCTGTTGGAATGGAGCGCAGCTTAGATGCCGGGAAACTGATCATAACGGCGGCAAACGTACCCCCGAACACAATCAAAGCTGCATTAAGCTGCAGCAGTCCTGAGAGGCTTCCGCCTTCCCAGAGATAGCCGCCGATTAACGCAGCCAGTCCAGCCAATAGGCCGATTATTGAGGTAATATCCATGCTTCAAGCTCCTAACATTTCTATGTATTATGGTTTGCAACGATCTAGTCAACACTGTATAATGAACGGGAACACATATTCTTATCTTCCATATTTTTTAATTATAAGAAAGTATAAGTTTCACGTTATACTTTAATCCTTATAATTCTCGCACAAACGCTTAACGTCGTCTTTTAGAGACGCCAAAGGCGTTTTAGCTTGCCATCGTATGGAGAGAGAACATTCAGACAACAATTATAATATATTAATCTAGTTTAGACGATAGAGGGGAGACGGGCAAATGAGTGATATTGTCGTCAGTACAAAGACTTTTGAATTGGAGTCCGAGTATACACCCCAGGGCGATCAGCCTCATGCCATAGAGGAATTACTACAAGGCATCCGGCAGGGCAAGAAGCACCAGACGCTGCTGGGCGCGACGGGTACGGGTAAGACGTTTACCGTTGCACAAGTTATTTCCAAATTAAACCGCCCGACGTTAGTTATTGCGCATAATAAGACTTTGGCTGCCCAACTGGCGAGTGAGTTTAAGGAGTTTTTTCCGCATAATTCGGTAGACTATTTCGTCAGCTACTACGACTATTACCAACCAGAGGCGTATATTCCCTCCTCCGATACTTATATCGAGAAAGACTCCAGCATTAATGAAGAGATTGATAAATTGCGCCACTCCGCAACGAGCTCCTTGTTCGAACGGCGTGACGTTATTATTGTGGCGAGTGTGTCTTGTATTTACGGCCTCGGTTCGCCGATGGAATACGGAAGCTTGCTTTTGTCATTGCGGGTAGGGATGGAGAAGCCTCGAAATGAGATTTTGAGCAGGCTAGTGGATATCCAGTACCAGCGTAATGATATCAATTTTGTACGCGGAACCTTCCGTGTACGTGGTGATGTGGTTGAGATTTTCCCGGCATCTCAGGGTGAGCATGCCATTCGGGTCGAATTGTTCGGTGACGAAATTGAGCGAATCACTGAGATTGATGTACTGACGGGTGAACTGATCGGGGAGCGCGATCATGTCGCTATTTTTCCGGCGTCTCACTTTGTTACCAAGGAAGAAACGATGCGAGTGGCACTGGTCAACATTGAAAAAGAGCTGGAAGACCGCTTAACGGTTCTTCGTGACGCAGGTAAGCTTCTTGAAGCTCAGCGTCTGGAACAGCGGACACGTTATGATATTGAGATGATGAAAGAAGTGGGCTTCTGTTCTGGGATTGAGAACTATTCCGGACCGCTCACCTTCCGTGAACCAGGGGCAACTCCGTATACATTAATGGATTATTTTCCGGATGATATGCTGATCATTATTGATGAGTCCCATGTAACACTTCCGCAGATTCGGGCGATGTATAATGGTGACCGGGCGCGTAAGACGGTACTGGTAGAGCATGGTTTCCGTTTGCCGTCTGCGCTGGATAACCGTCCACTCCAGTTCGAGGAATTCGAAGAAAAAGTGAAGCAGATCGTATATGTTTCAGCGACACCAGGACCCTATGAAATGGAGCACTGCGACACCATGGTGCAGCAGATTATCCGGCCTACAGGTCTTTTGGATCCGATCATTGAGGTTCGTCCTACAGAGGGACAAATCGATGACTTGATTAGTGAAATTCGTAATCGGGTGGAACGAGACGAACGCGTACTCGTCACAACGTTGACGAAGAAGATGTCAGAGGATCTGACGGATTACTTTAAGGAAATTGGGATTAAGGTTCGTTATATGCACTCTGATATCAAAACACTGGAGCGGATGGCGATCTTACGTGATCTTCGACTTGGTACATTCCATGTTTTGGTAGGGATTAACCTGCTAAGAGAAGGTCTCGACCTCCCGGAAGTATCGCTGGTCGCTATTCTCGATGCGGATAAAGAGGGCTTCCTTCGTTCCGAACGCTCCCTAATTCAGACGATTGGTCGTGCGGCCCGTAACTCCGAGGGTCGTGTAATCATGTACGGTGATCGAATCACTGATTCGATGGAGAAGGCGATGAGCGAAACGTCGCGTCGTCGCGCCATCCAGATCGCTCATAATGAGAAACACGGCATTACCCCAACCACCATTAATAAAAAGGTGCGTGACATCATTGAGGCAACGAAGGTTGCCGAGTCCAAAGCGGATTACCTCACGGGTGTTGGTGGCAAGATGAATAAGAAAGAGAAACAAAGCCTGATCCAGCGTCTGGAAGCCGAGATGAAGGACGCTGCGAAGAACCTGCAATTCGAACGCGCGGCAGAGCTGCGTGACGCATTGTTGGAGCTCCGGGCCGAGTAATAAACCTTAAATGCATCACCGATATTTAAAATAAGGAATTGAACGGTGCTGTCCTGGCCGTTCTTTTTGAATAAATAGATGGACGCGCATCCCATAGGGACAGCGCTCCACAACGCTTTTGGCACTTACGCGCATCCCGTAGGGACAGCGTTCTGTAACGCTTTTGGCACTTGCGCGCATCCCATAGGGACAGCGCCCCGCAACGCTATAGCAGTTGCGGTAATCTCGCACTTCCCGCTCTTACCTAGTATGCGCCTAACGTCCAAGCGGTCCCGTAGGGATAAGCGATCCGAACGCCGTCGTCACTAAGTCCGGTCCCCCAGCCTCCTTCGCCAAAAAAATGCAGGTGTCCAGAGGGTGCAACCCTTGGGGCCCTCCCTTGGAAGGGAGGGTTTGGGAGGGATCGGAAACGCTTTTAATAAAGCTCTGAAATCGTTAAAGTTTTGATATTTGATTCATTAAGGAGAGGTTCCGTTGGCGAACGATAATATTGTAATTAAAGGCGCGAGGGCGCACAATCTCAAAAACATCGATGTGACGATTCCACGTGACCGTTTCGTCGTGCTGACGGGGCTGAGCGGCTCGGGTAAGTCTTCGCTTGCATTTGATACGATTTATGCTGAAGGACAGCGGCGTTATGTTGAATCTTTGTCAGCTTATGCTCGTCAGTTCTTGGGGCAAATGGAGAAGCCGGATGTGGATTCGATAGACGGATTATCCCCGGCAATCTCTATTGATCAGAAGACAACAAGTCGCAACCCGCGCTCCACAGTTGGTACGGTTACTGAGATCTATGACTATCTCCGGTTGCTTTTTGCTCGGATCGGTCACCCTCATTGTCCAGAGCATGGAATTGAGATTACTTCCCAGACCGTTGAACAAATGGTAGACCGGATTATGCAGTATCCTGAGAAGACTCGTTTGCAAATCCTAGCGCCTATTATTTCAGGACGTAAAGGTGAACACAAAGGACTCTTCACAGATATTTCTAAGCAAGGGTTCGTACGTGTGCGTGTGGACGGTGAGCTAAGAGATCTGTCTGAGGATATTGAACTTGAGAAGAATAAAAAACACACCATAGAAGTTGTTGTAGACCGGATCGTCGTTAAAGACGATGTGGAGACCCGGCTGACGGATTCACTGGAGACAGCACTTAAACTTTCGGGCGGTAAAATCCTTGTGGATATCATCGGTCAGGAAGAGCTGCTGTTCAGTTCTAATTTTGCTTGTCCGATTTGTGGTTTCAGTATTGAAGAACTGGCACCACGTATGTTCTCCTTCAACAGTCCGTTTGGAGCCTGCACAGAGTGCGATGGACTTGGAATGAAGATGGTGGTCGATCCAGATCTGCTTATTCCTGATGCTGAGAAATCCATTGAAGAAGGTGCTTTTTTAGCTTGGACCGGAAGTACTTCTAATTACTATCCGCAATTTCTGAAGTCCGTGTGTGAGCATTTTAATATTCCACAGAACATTCCAGTGAGCAGTTTAACACCTGATCATATGAATAAATTACTGCATGGTACAGGTAGTGAGAAGGTTCGCTTCAAATATGAGAATGATTTTGGACAAAAGAAAGATGCGATGGTTGCTTTTGAAGGGATTATTCCGAATCTGGAGCGTCGTTACCGGGAGACCGCATCTGACGGTATTCGTGAATTTATCGAAGGATTTATGAGTGCTAAGCCTTGTCATGTATGTAAAGGCAAACGTCTGAAAAAAGAAATTTTGGCGGTTACGATCAACGAGCAAAATATTTCGGATATTACCGATCTCTCGATTGGTGACTGTCAGCATTGGTTTGAAGAAATAAAGTTAAGTGAGAAAGAGACAGCTATCGCCAATCTCATTCTTAAGGAAATCTGCAATCGTCTGGGATTCCTGGTGAATGTCGGACTGGACTATTTGACACTTAGCCGCGCAGCAGGCTCGCTATCTGGTGGTGAAGCACAGCGTATCCGGTTGGCCACTCAGATCGGTTCCAGTTTGATGGGTGTACTGTACATTCTGGATGAGCCAAGTATTGGTCTGCATCAACGGGATAATGATCGCCTGATCTCTACGCTTGCTCATATGCGTGACCTAGGCAATACGTTGATTGTTGTAGAGCATGACGAAGATACGATGATGGCAGCGGACTATATTATTGATATCGGACCGGGTGCGGGTATTCATGGTGGACAAGTTATGGCGCAAGGAACACCGGAAGAGATTATGAAAGATCCGAATTCCTTAACCGGTGAATATTTAAGCGGTCGTAAGTTTATTCCAGTTACCGCTAAGCGTCGTGCTACCGATGATCGTTGGATAGAAATTCGTGGCGCTAAAGAGAATAACCTGAAAAATGTGAATGTGAAGATTCCATTGGGTGTATTTACGGCGGTGACTGGTGTGTCGGGCTCCGGTAAATCTTCACTTATTAACGAAATTCTGTACAAGAGCTTGGCACGGCAGCTGAATAAGGCTGTGAAGGTGCGTCCGGGTCAGCACAAAGAAATTCGTGGCTTGGAAAATCTCGATAAGGTTATTGAAATCGACCAATCGCCAATTGGGCGTACACCACGCTCTAACCCAGCAACCTATACTGGCGTATTTGACGACATTCGTGATCTGTTCTCGAAGACGAATGAGGCAAAGGTACGGGGGTTCCAAAAGGGACGCTTTAGCTTTAACGTAAAAGGCGGACGCTGTGAAGCTTGCCGTGGGGACGGAATTATCAAGATTGAGATGCACTTCTTGCCTGACGTATACGTTCCTTGCGAGGTATGTAAAGGTAAACGTTATAACCGGGAAACACTAGAAGTGAAATATAAAGGGAAAAACATTTCCGACGTGCTGGAGATGACTGTAGAGGATGCTACAGAGTTCTTCGTGAATATCCCTCGTATTCACCGTAAAATGCAAACGCTGATGGATGTGGGTCTTGGCTACATTAAGATTGGTCAGCCAGGTACAACATTATCCGGTGGTGAAGCGCAGCGTGTGAAGTTGGCTTCTGAGCTATACCGTCGTAGTACAGGCAAGACACTCTATATTTTGGATGAGCCTACAACAGGTCTGCATGTGGACGACATTGGTCGTTTACTAGAAGTATTGCACCGCTTGGTGGATTCCGGAGAATCGGTTCTTGTCATTGAGCATAATCTGGACGTTATTAAGACTGCTGATTATATCATCGATATGGGACCAGAAGGCGGCAGTGGCGGCGGAACCGTACTGGCAACAGGAACACCAGAGAAGATCATTACTGTTACGGAGTCTTACACAGGTAAGTATCTGAAGCCAGTTCTGATTCGTGATACGGAGCGTACTGAAGCGCTTATGCTTGAGACGGCGGAAACGACGTGAGATAAGTTACGAGATAGTTTAAATGAAAAAAAAGTCAGGTAGATTCAAGAAGATGATCTCTGTATTGAACAGGGGGTCATCTTTTTTTGATCTCTCGTTTCAACTCGTCCAAAGTCAAACGAGGTTTGATTGAAAGTAAGTTGTTCCCGGAAGCAAAGAGGTCAACATTGGCTTCTGAGCTATAAATTGTTGTCCAGGGAAGCTCTACAAGCGAGCTTGAAGGGACAAGTGCCCTATGGAACAGTCCGCCTATTTGTAGACCAACTGCAAGGAGTGAATTGTATTATAATCAGAGGATCCTGAATTAATTGCAAGGTCTAATTTAATTTTCATTTTCTACTGAAATATGCTATGGAGGCTTGTGTTATGGATGACTTAATTGATTTACGGAGACGCAGACTGCTCGAAGTCTAGCTGAAACTAGAACATAATGAGTAAGAGATTAATAGAGGTTATCAAAGAGGTATCTAGATCTACCATACCGACGAAAGCATATTTCAATGTGGATGAATTGTGGGTGTGATAAATATAGAGTAAGCTGTAAATTCATTGATGCAATCGAAGCGGCTCATGTAGCGAAATGTATTAGATATAATGTCACCATGCTCGGTGTAACGAAAATCCAACAGGTGCCGGATGACCTGGAAACAGTGATGGATAACATGGCGGTGTCCGAGTGAAAGCAAGCAAGTGACGAACGAGGCAAAGGCTGATACGTTTAGGGGAGACTAACCTACTCTTAAGGATTGACTTACTTTGTATTCTGGATTAGTACGTAGTTGATGGATACTGGTGTGTCAACACTTGGTGATATGCACATTATATATAACATTATCACAGGTTGTGGAGCTGATGGAATCTCTATCACTAACTGTTCCTATATAACTGTAAAAAATAATGTTACTTCTAACTGTAATTAAAAAGGGTTTTCTGTTGGTGGCGGTTAGGCCTAGCCTATAAGGGTGTTATTCTACCTAAACAAGGTAAGGGTATTAGTATAAATAATAACATTTGCTACGATGAACAAGAAGTTAAGACACGGAAATACGGAATCTATGTAGCGAATTACGGAGGAAGCGGAGTATTTGCTGAAACATACATCGTTGACAATGTTATATTTGATAACGGTAAATCCAATTTATTCATTAGTGGAAACGTGTTTGCTAACAATTCAAATATCTTTGATGATTATTGGCATATTTCTTCACTTTTAAATAGTTGGGTTGAATTTGGCGGTGAATAATAGTGTAGGGTAATATAAAGATCAAACTGGAATATTAAAAGTGGAGTCTCAATTGCAGGAACAATATTATTCAACTTGCCTGTCGATTATCGACCAAAAGCAAGATTTAGCATTGTTACGTTAAATATGCAGGTAACGCATCTGCTTGTGTTGTAGACATTTTAACTAATGGCAATGTCCAGATCAGAGCCTTTGTAACAGGGAATGATTGGTTGGATTTGGATTCAATATCGTTCAGCACAATTTAGGGAAATATTACTTATAGAGTGAAGCAATGATACTTTTACGCAACAAAATGGATATTAACGAACGTACTTAACCTATGTGGATTATTAATAGTATGCTAATATATAACAGTTAATAACTCATAGGGGGAATTGATTTGTGGGGCTCCACTAAGACATTGGGAGAATTATATAGAAGGGATAGAAACTCGTTTGATATACTGAGGTTGATATTCGCTATTATGGTAATTTACTCTCATTCATTTGCACTAACAGGTAATCCTACTGGTGCAACCGAAATAGTAATAAAACTAACAAAAGCGATCGACGCAGGGAGTTTGGCTGTGTTTGGTTTTTTTATCTTAAGCGGGTTTTTAACAACACAAAGTATTGAAAATAGCCGAAACTATTTGGATTTCCTGCTAAAAAGGTTAATCCGTATTGTTCCAGCATTCTTTGTTTGTCTTGTGCTAATTTCATTTGTCGTTGGACCATTGTTTACAAATTTGAGTATGGGAGACTATTTTTCATCAGACAGTACGTGGAAATTCGTCTTGTATAACATCACTTTCAATATTGGTGAGAAATTCTTGAACGCTCCCGTAGATTTATTTACGAATGCCCCATTTCCTGGTAATGGGGGGGCGTTAGCTAATGGGTCAATGTGGACGCTCCAACTTGAACTAGGTTGCTATATCCTACTGATTGTGCTTTCATTCTTTCTAATGCTTAGACACCGATTTCTAATGGTTATATTCACGATCATTCTTGGTGTGTTGTATTTTATGAATGTCAAATATTCATATGTTCCTTTTTCAGTATCAGTTAAACATTTTTGGGTACTTGGATCATTCGAATTACCAAACTTTATAAAGTTCGCCTATTACTACTGCATGGGGTCATTGATGTATTTATATAGGGATAAAATACTATATAGTCATCGATTTCTGGTGCTTGCACTTTTATTGCTGTGGTTATCAACTCAATTATCACAATTCAATAACTGGAATATGATACTTTTTCCTTACCTTGTTATATGTGTAGGCATTAACTTTAGTAACAAACATTTTCACAAAATAGGTGATCCGTCTTATGGGTTGTACATTTTTGCTTGGCCTATTCAGCAAATGATCATTATCATGACCGGCAATAAAATAGGTGCGTATGGTTTGTTTGTAAGTGCCACAATAGCGACATTTATTGTATCAACGTTATCTTGGAAATACATCGAAAAACCTTGTTTAAAATTAAAGAAATTACTTCCTAATATTAGCGTCAGAATGGATGTCAAAAAGGAAGAAACTAATGTGTAGCAGGATGATATTGTGCACTAGTGGACAACTGAAAATGAGCATTAAAAAAGAGCTGCCGGATCACTCCAACGGCTCTTTTTCATTGCTATAAAAAAGAATAATAATATACAAGATAGGCATATGTAGGGCATGTCCCTCGTAAGATTCAATGAGGGGTATTTTGAAGCTGTAGGTATGCTTTATGGGGAATGGAATAAAAGTAGGCTCAAAGGTTCCTTGAAAAACAAATAATTGATCTTACATGTAACTCTATTAAACGTTTGGATATGGATATTAGATCTTTCGGAATTTATATGGGAAAATTACCTATAACTTCCGTTTTAAAATTCAATCGTCTAATATAGGGAGGAATTCCTATATTAGATCTCACGCGATACGCTAGGTCTTGCTTAATGTATCAGTTTGTCCGCTCGTAATGTCAACTTCTGATTTTTAGATAGAGCCATATATTTCAATTCTTTTTTTTCAAGACACAAAATAACTTCCGTAATCACCTTCACGAAGATCGACCATTACTCGTCAGGCTCGCATCAAATTCACTGTAAAATACCAAACGTCAATGAACAAAATCATTAATTTATCCGATTTTGCAGTAATGAAATATTTTTTTTGCGACAAATACATAATTTTTCTACAAAACCTATTGCATCGCCCAAATGGTAGCGATAACATAGAAGAGGATATGGGGAATACTGGATCTTGCTTGACAACATTTTTGAGGAGGTAAGGTAATGCTACTTGCAGAAGTTGCCGCGCAAGGACCGTCTAAATTTCATACCTTTGATGTTTTTATGATTTTATTCACTATCCTAATTTTGGTTGGAGTCGTTCGGTTACTGAGAGCTCCCCAAAAGAACAAGTTCGCCATTGCTTTCGGAGCGGTTAGTTTGTTGGTTTTTATAATCTCTGACTATGCCATGGTGATGCATTGGTTAAGTTAACGGAAGAATTAAATTGAACAGCTTTGCACCAAAAGACTCCTTTAACGCCGTGGGCGCATTGAAGGTGTCTTTTTTTCAAATTATATAATGTAAAATTAATCCATTCGCAGAGAGAGGGTCTGGTGAAGGTTGATGAGGATTGGGGAGAAACTGGTGAAGAAAGGAATGGGCTTGCTGCTGTGCGGTGTGTTACTGTCAGGAGTATGGAGTGAGTCGGTTTATGCGTTGGGTGATACGACTAAGACGGTTAGCGCGGCGACCACAACCCAGAGAGACAAAATCAAAAATTCAACAGCAGCGGAAGACCCCGTACCAGGGATTATTAAAAGTATCACCCCCTCCGTAGTGGGCATTATCGGCAAAGACGATAGTGGAGGCAATAGCGGACCGGATGATCGATACAATCTGACGCATGGTTCTGGGATTATTGTGAAATCGAATGGATGGATTGTAACCAATGCACATGTCATCAAGGATCTGCAGAATGCTTTGGTAGTGACGTCGGACTCCAAAACCTACAGCATTAAAGAAACATATCTAGATGAAGTTAGTGATCTGGCCCTGATCAAAATCAATGCCACCTCCCTTAAACCTGCAAAGTTTATTCCATCGACCGGCAAAACCGTTGTTGGTGAGAAGGTAGTGGCCGTCGGAACACCGATTAGCTTTTCTCTAAGGAATTCAGCGACCGTAGGGGTTATAAGTGGCCTTAACCGCGAAGTAGCTGCGGCTTATCGTCTGATCCAAAGTGACACAGCGATTAATCCCGGGAATAGCGGGGGCCCTCTTGTGAATATGAAGGGCGAAGTGCTGGGAATAAACAGCCTGAAATACTCAGCGGTGGGCGTGGAGAATATGGGTTTCTCTATACCGTCGGATACCGTGCAGTATATTATGAACCAGCTTTTTAAGTATGGTGAAGTAAAACACCCGAGTCTTGGATTGGAGTTGGAGCCGAGTTGGTCCTCGATTGTGGGCTTGCCAACGCTTGATCCCCTGACTGTAACCAAAGTGATTTCTGCTGAAGCACGCAAGGCGGGTGTTGCCGAAGATGACGTCTTGTACAGCATTGACGGCCACCGTGTGGTCTCACTAGTTGATATTAATGAATTGTTTAAAAGCTATTCTCCGGGTACAACGGTACGACTGGTTATGCAAAGTGATGGGGATATCGTCATCCGTAAGCTGGTGCTCACTCAGGGTGATCCCCTATTAAGTGAAGAGGGTTCAGGAACAGATGGGGACGAGCATACGGAAGAGTGATCAGGAAACTAGAGAGGAGGACGGTAAATGGGCTTTAAAGTTTTAAAACAAGGATTGTGTGCGATACTGGCCTTATTATTGCTATTTTCTATATTACCGATACCAACCGCACGGGCGGCAGAAACAGACAAGCTACAGTTGAGTCTTAAAGTGGGCAGTACTTCTGCTACGGTGAATGGCAAGAAGGTGACTATTGAGCGGCCTTATATGGAGAACGGAACGGTTATGGTACCGCTCGGGGTTTTTAAAAAGACATTTGGCAGCACGGTTTCCTTAGAAGGAAATGATGTAGTGAAAGTAACGTACGGCTCTCATACAGGGTTAATGACGATTGGTAGTATTAGTGCCTGGAAGGATGAGACTAAAGTTAAACTAACCTCCGCACCTCGGATGGTTTCAGGTGTGTTGATGGTGCCGCTGCGTTTTGTGGCGAGTGTACTGGGTGCAACCCTCTCCCAGGGTAACGGTGGTGAGCTGATCATTACCTTAGTTCCTGCAGATAATGAAGGCGATGTGCCAGTGGATACTGGTATTGATAGCGATGTGGGGAAGACGCAAATTGGGAACAGTTATTTTCAATGGACACTAAATTATCCGTCTGGACTGATTGCTGGAAATAGCGGTGGTGATGAGAGTGTGGCTACCTTCTCCAGTGCGGACAATCTTTATTATTTGGAGATTCATGCAAGTGATCAGGCAGTTGCTGTTGATGCAGATGGGCTATTAGAACAACTAGTCCGGGAAGTCGAGTTAGGCAGTGAACTGATATTAGACCGGGAGTCGTTCCCGAAAGCCTCTGTACCCTATGCACGTTTGGTCAGTAAAGATTCCAGCGGAGCACTCTGGGAAAACAGGCTGATCTATGCTGAAGGTAGACTTTACGAGATTTATTTGACGGATGAGAAAGCCACTAATTATAAGGATTTAGCCAAATATGCGGGGTTACTGAGCTCTTTTCGGCCCTCTTTTGACACTAAGGATAACAAAATCCGTGATCTCTCTACCGTAAAGAATGGCTTAAGTGAAGCCTATAATGAGGACTATGGTATCGCACTACAGGTTCCTGCCGCTTGGACTAAGGATGACCAGCATTTTTATTATGAAAGCAAACAAGGAAGTCATTTGAGTGTGGCGATTACATCGGCACCTGCTGGTTCTACACTAGAGAGCTGGGCTGAAGAGCTGAAGACAAAAACGCAGGAGAACTTTGTATCGGACGCTTATGTTGTTAAAGGTAGCATGAAGTCTGAAATCTCCGGCGTACCTGCGCAAATAAGTGAGACACAGCTGAATTTCGGCAACGGTTGGACGACAGAATATCAGGCACTCGTACTCAAGAATGGGTACCGTTACTATTTTGAATATGTGACACCTCCTGGACAAGAAGACGATAAGGCCAAATTCAAAGCTATTATATCCTCCATTGATATTGATTTTGATCTGTTGAAGGAGAACTTCGGGCGACTCGCTAGCGATGACTATAAGACAATCAAGAATAAAACGATAACCAAAGTATCTAAAAGATACGGCTATGCCATCGACATTCCACGTTTATGGACACCCGATCAAGATGTATTCGAGACACAGTTGGTAGAGTATCGGTTCATCGGAGGACGTTTCCAGATTAACTCGAAACCTGAAAGCTCAGTCGATTATGCGGTGAATATGCTCAAAGATTCTTATCAGAATAAAAATAATGATCCTAAAGGTCCTCGCATTGAAAGTATAGTGGAGTCTACCTTTGCTGGTGTTCCTGCTACGATCCTTACTGTGCATCAAATCAAGAATGGTGTTCCTCTCCGCAGTAAGCACGTTGTTTTTGGTAAAAATGAGGTGGTCTATACGATTACTGTTACGCTGAATGATGCCAATGCTACTGCAGAACAGCAAGCTTTGTTGGATAAAACGCTGCAGTCGTTTCGGTTTACAGGGAATGAGTAGTTTAGAGGTGTTTGGAGTTCATGACTAACTTATAGTAGAGTGTAATTCAATTAGATGAGAACGTCCTTGTAGCCAAAATGGCGTGGGGCGTTCTTTTCTTTATATAAATGTTGGTAAACACATGGCGCTGAGATGTGATATTTGATACAATTATCAAGTTAATCAACTAGAAATGACCCGCCACATGGCGGTTTGGGAGGATATAAATGAAAGAGCAACAAATACGCAGAGAAGACGTGGAGCTATTGGCACCTGCAGGTGACTGGGACTGCATGCGTGCGGCGGTAGCGAACGGAGCGGATGCTATCTTTTTTGGCGTAGAGAAGTTTAATGCACGGGCGAGAGCGAATAACTTTCGCATGGACGAGCTGACGGAAATTATGGCGTTTTTGCATAGCTATGGTGTGAAGGGTTTCCTGACCTTTAATATACTGGTTTTTGAAAATGAATTGTCTGATGCGAAAGAACTGATTGACGCTTGTGTAGATGCTGGCGTGGACGCAGTGATTGTACAGGATTTAGGGTTGGTCAAAATGATTCGTGAAATCTCACCAGACTTCCCGATTCATGGATCGACTCAGATGACGATTACTTCCCCGGAGGCGGTTGAGTTCACTAAGCCTTTCAGTTTGGAACGTGTGGTACTCGGTCGTGAGAACAATCTGAAGCAAATTAAGACGATAGGGGAACAAGCCCGTCTGCCGATGGAAGTATTCGTGCACGGAGCCTTATGTGTCTCTTATTCGGGTCAATGTCTAACTTCGGAAATGTGGGGTGGACGCTCCGCCAACCGCGGAGAATGTGCTCAAGCTTGCCGTCTGCCTTATGATCTGATGGTGGATGGAGAAGTTAAACCGATGGGTGATGTAACTTATTTGCTCTCCCCTAAGGATTTGGCAGCTATTGATCTTATGCCTGAGCTGATCGAGGCGGGTGTAACTTCTTTCAAAATCGAAGGGCGCCTCAAGAGCCCGGAATACGTTGCGAATGTAGTTAGTAAGTACCGTAAGGCAATTGATCGGTATTTTGATGGCGATCTATCCAAACCATCGAAGGAAGAAGTTCGTGAACTGCAACAAAGCTTCTCCCGCGGTTTCACGCATGGTTTCCTAGATGGAACGAATAATAAAAAGCTCGTAGACGGCACTTTCCCGAAAAGCCGTGGTGTATATCTCGGAACAGTTGAACAAATTCTTCGCGATGGTGTAGTCTGCCGCATTCACGCACCGCTTAAGCGGGGAGACGGAATCGTGTTTGATGCAGGGGATCCGACGAAAAAAGAAGAAGGTGGACGCGTATACGACCTTCGTCGTAAAGGTGTGAAGCTCGAAGGTGAAGCCGGAGAAGGCTGGATCATCGACATCGTAGCCGGTCGTAATGATGTGGATCTGCGTCGTCTAAATGTCGGTGACCGCATTTGGAAGACAAATGACCCTGCGTTAGACAAGGCGCTGCGCCAGACTTATGAGACAGAGAAGCCGTACCGGGTATTCCCGGTACATGTGCGAGTGCAGGGCTGCGTCGGCGAGAAGCTGACCACCTGGTGGACGGACGTTCAGAAGAACGTTACCGTCCGTGTGGACTCGGAGCTCGCGCTGGAAACAGCGCAAAAGCGTCCGATGGATGCCGCGCTGCTGGAAGAACAATTCGGCCGCCTGGGCGGAACCGTGTTCCAGCTTGACGCGCTAGAGTCGCATCTGCAAGGCGACGTCATCGTCCCTATGCGCGAGCTGAACAGCAGCCGCCGCCAAGCGGTGGAGCTGCTTGCGGGCGAGCGCCCGAAACCGCCCGTGTACGTGAAACGGGCGATCGAGGTCTACGGCGACGCTACCCGCAGGGGCGTCGCATCGCAGCGCGCTGGTGAAGCGGAGCTCACCGCGCTGTGCCGCAGCCTGCCGCAGGTGCAGGCTGCGCTCGAGGCCGGCGTGAGAAACATCTACGCCGACTTCGAGTTTATCAAGCAGTTCCCGGCAGCGGTAGATGCGGTACGGGCTGCAGGGGCCAGCATCGCGCTGGCCACACCGCGCATTCATATGCCGGGCGAGAACGGCTACCACGCCAATATTCTGCGCCTGCAGCCTGATGCCGTGTTAGTACGCAATACCGGCGCGCTGTATTATTATCTGCGCCGCCGCCAAGAGCAGCCTGATGCCGTGCATCCACGCCTGATCGGCGATTTCTCACTGAATATTGCCAATCATAAGGCGGTGGATTTGTTCCTTGAGGCAGGCTGTGACATGGTAACACCATCCTATGACTTGAACATTCAACAGATGGTTGACCTGCTTGAACACAGCGATACTTCTCGTATGGAGATCGTAATCCATCAGCATTTGCCAATGTTCCACACAGAGCACTGTGTATACTGTACCTTCATGAGTGAAGGCACAGACTTTACGAACTGTGGCCGTCCATGTGAAGAGCACCGCGCATCCCTGCAAGACCGTATTGGAATGTCACATCCGGTTCGTGTGGATGAAGGCTGCCGTAATACTGTTTATAACGCAGTTGAGCAGTCAGGTGCGGAATATTTGAACAATTTCCGTGATCTAGGCGTATCCTCGTACCGCGTGGAGTTCCTGGAAGAGACACCAGAGCAAGTGGCTGAGGTAATTAGCCTATACAGCCGTGCACTGCGTGGTGAGATCTCTGGTACGCAGGTATGGAAGAGCTTGAAGGCTACCAACCAGTTGGGGGTTACACGGGGACAATTGGTTAACGCGAAATAATAAGGGTTAAAGGAATAGGGCTAGGTGACTACCAGAGTAATGCTGGGGTTGCTTGGCCCTTTTTTATAGATATCATCTCGTCCTTCTCATAATCTGCATATACTAGATAGTGTATAGGTGAAAGTTAGTAAAGGGTTTCCCTCCCTCCCTCTCTGGTTTGATTGGAATTGATATACAAATATAACAAACTCTCTGACATTAGTCCGCTATAACTGCTATAATTGAAGGAAATATGCCATTTTACTACACAGAGTATTTTAGATGGAAGAGTAACCGACAGAAGGAGTTAATGTGATGAAGATCCGTAAAGCCATTATCCCCGCTGCAGGTCTTGGTACCCGTTTTTTGCCTGCAACCAAAGCAATGCCTAAAGAAATGTTACCGATTGTAGATAAACCGACGATCCAATATATTGTCGAAGAAGCCGTTGCTTCCGGAATCGAGGATATAATTATCGTGACGGGGAAAGGGAAACGTGCGATTGAAGACCATTTTGATAATTCTTTTGAATTGGAATTTAACTTAGCTGAAAAGCAGAAGTGGGAACTTCTTGAGTCCGTTCGCAAATCCTCCGAAATGGCTGATATCCATTACATTCGCCAAAAAGAACCAAGAGGTCTCGGACATGCGATTTGGTGTGCCCGTAAATTCATTGGTAATGAGCCGTTTGCTGTTCTGCTAGGTGATGATATTGTTGAAGCGAATAAACCATGTCTTAAACAAATGATGGAAGTATACGAGCAGTACAAATCCTCCATCGTAGGCGTCCAACCTGTACCTTGGGAAGAGGTTTCCCGTTATGGATTGGTAGATGGAACTGAATTGGCTGAGCGGGTCTATAAGGCCAACCGCCTTGTAGAGAAGCCGAAGAGAGAAGATGCCCCTTCCAACCTGGCTATCCTGGGACGGTATATCCTGACTCCGCGTATCTTTGATATGCTTGGCGAACAGCAGGTGGGTGTAGGTGGAGAAATTCAGCTGACGGATGCCATCTCTCGCTTGAGTGAAGTGGAGCGGATCATTGCTTATGACTTTGAAGGAAAACGTCATGACGTTGGTGAGAAGATGGGTTTCATTCAGACGACTATACATTATGCTCTTCAACATGAGGAGCTTAAGGATGATTTACTTCGTTATATGAAAGAGCTTATAGATAGTGAAGTTGCTAAGGCTGGGTTATAAGTAGGACTCATATCAATAAAAAAAGGTGCACCACTGTAATTACAGTGGTGCACCTTTTTGATTTATTTTTTTTAAAACTGTGAATTTGCGATTGTCTCGATCTGTGCTGCTTCCGCAGGATCTGCTGCGATCAGCTTATCATAAATCGCTTGATCTTCATTGTTTGATTTTTTCAATGCAGCAAGGTACCAACGGGCAATTTCACGATTCGTTGCATTCGTATAATCGTCGCTCAGACCAAGTTTCAAAGTTCCGATAGCATTTTGTAACTGCCCAGACATCAACTGAATTCTGCCCGCATTCAGAGCGATACTTGGTGTGATAGTTAGCGATTGTCCCTTTTGTTCTTCTGCTGGAAGAGTCTTCAGATAATTAAGGTCGCCAACCACTTGGTTATAAGCTTGAAGCCCAATCTTGAGATTAAGTAGTTTACTAGCATCGTCTTGCCCTGCACGAGCTTGTTCTGTCAGCTCGTAAGCACGGCTGATGAGCGCATCATACCAGTTCATATCCCAGAGTGTTCCGCTGTTGACGATATCTGAGTAACTTTCATTAAAACCAAGATTCAAAGTTGCAGCAGCGTCTTCAGCCTGTCCAGAGATTTGCTGCATTTTGGCGACGTTTAGTGCAATCGTTGGTGTAACCGAGAACGAACGTCCTTGCATTTGTTCAGATGGAAGAGTCTTCAAGTGCTCTATGCCAGCAATGACATGTCCATAAGCTTCAAGTTCGGTTTTGAAATATTCCTGTTTCTTAGCCTCATCCTTTTGTACAAAAGCTTGTTGCCCTAGCAAGAAAGAACGGCTAATGAGCGTGTCGTACCATTCAATATCCCAGTTGAACTTATCAGCATTGTCACGGTAAACGCCGTAAGCAAGATCACTTTGGCCCTTTAAGTCATAATAGCTTACTAATTGAGTTAGAATATTTTTATTGTATGGTTCATCTTTTAGTGCGCGAGTCAGTACACTATAAGCCTCATTTAGAAATTGCTCATCTTGATTCTGACTAAAAACCTGTTGATCCAAAGAGGATAGGTACAAGACTGATTCTGGATGACCCGGGCGAGCTTTTAAAGCCTCGATTAATGGTTTCTTAATTTCTTCGTAAGAAGTACTAACCCCAATTAAATTTTTACCTTTTAGGGCAGCATTACTAGAGCCGATATAGCTAATCGAGAGGAATAACAAGAATACAGTGCCTATCGTGAGTACAGCGGAATATCCAAGCCGCAAACCGGGTTTATTCCAACTTTTCCGTAGCTGTTTGCTGTCCATGACAACTGCCATGCCCGCCAGTCCAAGGAAGACGAGTATTCCCATAAAGGCATAACTCATATTGAAATCAAGTAGGCTGTGCACAAGAATGGATAGTGCAATGATTAGATAAAAGAAACCATTCTCAAAATCATTTTTATCCCGTTTCACATACCCACGAATGTATTTATAGAAAATATACAAAATGAATCCCATAAATACGATGAATCCAAATATACCAACCTCAATTAAGTATTGTAAAAAGAAATTATGCACTTGGCGGCTAATGTAAGGATTGTTCTGATATTGTTCATATAGTGAGGACCATCCACCTCCACCGGTACCGATAATTGGATAATCCTTAACTACCTTCATGGCATCTTTATAAAAGGTAATCCGCTCGAGTACGCTATGTTGCTGGAAATTGATGTTCTCGAGACGAGTTACCATATTGCTAGGTAAGATGTTTTTTGCACTTGTACCTATCAGCAGGAAAGCTATAATACCGACGAGAGCGACAGAACCAAGTGGAATCCATAAACCTGTCAGTTTACGCGAAGACCAATTACTCAGCTTCTCTTCCAGCCAAGGCGCGACAAAACGTTGAATGACCCAAGATACCACAGTTACAGCTAGTGAAGCTCCGAGCATGTATCCCCAGCCCTTCAAGGCGCCAGAAGAAGTGAAATTCGCATTTAACTCTAGTCCTAGGTTAGTCACTGGAGTCGTAATGAGCAACGAAGCAATACCAGCGACGCCAAGATGCAGAATCCAGAGGATTTGCTGTGCTGGGTTCAAGAACAACAGAAGTAATATAAATACGACAGGTAGCAATACTAGACCACCACGGGATAGTGTTAGTAAGATTGATACAATGATGGGAACTAACATAAAGCTATGTGTCAATGTTCCATACCATTTCTTAGAGCGAATAAGAGCAAATATGGCTACAAAAAGAAAGGCCATCAAGAATGCGGCGTAGGTATTTGCATACTGAAAGATCGAAGTCAGGCGAAGTCCGTTAGAGTCCGTCATAACTGCATCTAAATAAATACCATTTCGAACTGTGTTCGAAAACCAACCTACTAGCATTCCCGCTAATTTGCTGCTACCTAGCCAATTTAAGAGTCCAAAACCAATGATGAAATAAGCAATTGCTAGTATGGCATTTTGAATGACAACATTTACTTGCTTTTGCTTCATGAGATAAAAGGCTATAATGAAGACTGCAACATACATGCTCTGAATAAACAGCATATTCATAGCCATATAATGCGAAACTGCGACAAACAATGATAGAGCATAAGTCAGAGGCAGTAATATTGAAGCTGAAGCTACTAAGTCTCTCTGTTCATCTAGTTTGAATTTTTTGTAGTATAAGCCAAGGCAGACTAGCAGCAAAAGTCCACTTACCAGTGCTGACACATATATAGGCTTCTCGAAGTCTAATTGCTGTCCGTTAAATAATCCCACTTGAAATGGGGCCCAACATAAAAATAAAATAAAAGCAACAACCAATGCCCAGATCGGACTTGCTGTCTTTTCAACATTTCTCGACTGAGCGGCGTTTTTACCGTATACTGGTTTCGACACGTTATAATCTCCTTTTCCTGTAGGTACGACAATATTTTAGCATAATCATAACTTCTATTACTACTAATACGAAATGAATAAGAGGGACAGTATGATATTAAAATTGAAAACAATGCATAAGTTGATCATTGAGTTGTCTAAGAGTGATTTTAAAAAAAGATATTTTGGTTCATATTTAGGAATCATCTGGGCATTCATACAACCATTAATTTCATTGTTATTATTTTGGTTTGTTTTTCAAGTGGGATTTCGAAGTACTCCTATAGATGACGCTCCATTTATTTTGTGGTTAGCCTGTGCTATTATACCCTGGAATTTTTTCGCCGATGCGGTACAAACATCTACTAACTCAGTCATAGAGAACAGTTTTCTAGTTAAAAAAGTTGTATTTAAATTAGAAATTCTACCCGTAATAAAAATATATTCTGCGTTATTTGTGCATTTGTTTTTTATTTTATTTCTTCTTGTTATGTTTTTTTTATACGGGTATAGCTTTTCTTTGTACTATCTGCAAATTTTCTATTATTTATTTGCTAGTATACTTTTAGTTTTGGGAATATCCTGGATTACAAGCTCGGTAGTTCTCTTTTTCAAAGATACCGCTCAAATAGTAATTATGTTTGTTCAATTTGGTTTTTGGCTCACCCCTATATTTTATTCAATAAACACTATTCCTGAGCGATATCAATTCTTATTGAAATTGAATCCGATGTACTATATAACCGATGGCTATCGAAGAATATTTATTTATAAACAATGGTTCTGGCAAGACATGAAGCTAACGATATATTTTTGGATAGTCACAATCATTCTGCTATTTACTGGTTATTTTCTTTATCGTAAGTTAAAGCCACATTTCGCAGATGTACTTTAAGGGAGTAAACCTATGAATAATAATAATATTATTGAGGCTAAGAGTCTCACAAAAATATACAAATTATATGACAAACAAGTGGATAGACTAAAAGAGACCCTTAGCTTTACCAAGAAAAAATATCATAAAGAATTTAAGGCTTTAAATGAAGTTTCGTTTCAAGTGAAAAATGGAGAATGTCTGGGCATTATAGGTAAGAATGGCTCCGGGAAATCAACTCTGCTAAAGATGCTAACGGGTGTTCTCACCCCTACGTCCGGTTCTATGAAGGTGACGGGGAAAATTTCCGCTTTATTAGAGCTTGGGGCAGGGTTTAATCCTGATTTTACAGGTATAGAAAACATCTATTTGAATGGAACAATTATGGGATACTCTAAGGAAGAAATGGATAGGAAATTAAGTGATATTCTAGAGTTTGCAGATATTGGCGAATTTATACATCAACCAGTTAAGTCATATTCAAGTGGCATGTTTGTTCGACTAGCATTTGCAGTGGCAATAAATGTTGAGCCAGATATTTTAATTATTGATGAGGCTTTAAGTGTAGGGGACTTGAGATTTCAACAAAAATGTTACCGTAAAATAGATGAGTTGAAACAAACGAAAACCGTTTTATTTGTTACTCATGATTTGGCAGCCATCAATAAATATTGCGACAGAGTGCTATGGATTAATGAAGGGGTCTTACTAGAAGACGGAGATCCTAAAATGATATCGAAAAAATACCAGGCTTTCATGATTGGTGCGGGATTTAAAAAAGTCAACTTTAATGATCAGGTTGATGAGACTACCGATGGCAGTATTCCTTCTATAGGAGATGAAATTGATCCTTTGGCTGAGGAACTGGATGTTATGGGAGATGACAGTGCGCTGATTACTGGGGCCTCATTGTTTGATACAATGACCAATGAGAAAATTAGCGTAGTAGAAGGTAATCAAGAACTGAAATTATTAATTAAGATCGATGTAAGAAAGGAAATAAAGGATCCTATAGTTGGATTCACAATAAAAGATCGACTGGGAAATATTATTGGTCAGACTAATAGCTTTGTATTAGGAAGCGAAATGGCAACAATTCACCCTAATAGGAATTATGTATTTGGGTTTGATTTTCGTTTCCCTAATCTAAATCAAGGTCAATATACGATCTCTCCAGCGATCGCTTCAGGTACTCAAGAGGATCACTGCCAACATAGTTGGGTACATGACGCATTGGTGTTACAGGTTCTTCCTATCGGTTATGAAGAGCTTAGTGGGGTAGTTCATTTAAGTGATGTAGTATTTTCATCTTTTAATTAGAAAGCGGGGATAAAGTTGGACTTTACCGGTGAACGTTTTATTCCGGGTGAAACGGAAAAAGAATTAGAAATAGAACATATACAACGTTATGAACTCCTGCAAGATTTTGTTGAAGGGAAGCGCGTTTTGGATGCAGCTTGTGGGGAAGGCTACGGATCCTTATTGTTGTCGAGAAATGCGACATCTGTGCAAGGTCTTGATATTAGTTCTGAATCTATCCTGAATGCACAAACGAAATACGGTAGAGAAAACTTGAAGTTTGTTACAGGAAGTATAGATCTATTGCCTTTTGAGGATAACTCCTTTGATATTGTTGTTTCTTTTGAAACTCTGGAACATGTGAATGAAGATACACAACTACGTTTTTTGCAAGAAATAAGAAGAGTATTGACGAACGAAGGTACTTTGATTATCTCTACGCCTAATAAGAAGTTTTATTCGGATATACCCAAGTATTCCAATCCTTTTCATGTGAAAGAATTGTACAAAGAAGAGTTCGTTCAATTATTAGGCCGCTTCTATGGGAATGTAAATATAGCCTCTCAAAGATTTGAGGTTACCAGTGTAATAGATTCTGATAACAACAGCGATAATGAATTATATAAAGGTCTAAAGAATTCTTCGTTAGATGATGTTTACCAAAAATATATGATTGCCTTTTGTTCAAATATTGCTGAGAATTCTATGCCTATAGCTTCAGTTGGGGTATACCCACAAAAATATAATGAGATGATTTCAAGAGTATTGACTTTACAAGATGAAGTAGAAGAACGGAATCAGCATATTTCAGTTCTGGACCAAGAACTGGTTTTTTTGCGGAATGAATATAATTATTCTGAAGAGTTGAAACGAAAAGTAGAACTCATGGCTAATGAAAATGATAGGCTAGAATTAGAAGTGAAGGAACTCTCCTCAAAGTTACTCTTAAAAGAGAATGAATTGAAAAAATCTGAGCAGGAGCTGATTAGACTAGAATCTGAATTTACAAAGCTCAGTTCTAGATTAGAAACTCTGAACATCGATCTCAATAATAAAACGGGTCACATTAATCTACTTTTAAAACAGGAAAGAGAACTTCACAATATATATTCCTCAACTGGGTGGAGACTCTTAAGTAAATACTATAAATTGAGAGATTTTGTTATTCCTCTAGATAGTAAAAGAAGAGTCGTTTCAAAATTAGCTTTTAAAGCCTTAAGACACCCAAAACTAATGCTTTCCAAGCTTAATAAAAGTAATTTTAAAAAATTGAAATACTATCTTGAAACAGAAGATAGAAGTCGTTTGGAAAATCGCATTGATGTATTTGTCGATCGTCATACTGAAATTGAGCAGAAAGAACTGGATGTACAGTTGTATACTCCTGAGCAATACAATAAGCTGATATTTGACGTTGTAGTAGATCCTCAGGTATCTATCATTATCCCCGTGTACAATCAGTGGAATTATACGTATTCTTGTCTCGCTTCTATATTGCAACATACAACAGATGTATCCTATGAAATAATTATTGCGGACGATATGTCTACTGATGAGACGGTTAATATTGTAGAGTATGTAGAGAATATTATAGTAGTCAGAGATGGTATGAACAGAGGTTTTCTTTTGAATTGTAATAACGCAGCTGAGCATGCGCGTGGAAAATATATATTTTTCTTAAATAATGATACAAATGTACAAACGGAATGGCTCAGTTCCTTGGTTAAACTTGCCGAGTCTGATCAGAAGATTGGTATGGTTGGTTCTAAACTTGTGTATCCCGACGGAAGATTACAAGAGGCAGGCGGGATCATATGGAATGATGCAAGTGGTTGGAATTATGGGCGTTTAGATGATCCTGAAAAGTCGGAATATAATTACGTTAAAGAAGTGGATTATATCTCAGGGGCGGCAATTCTTGTAAGGAGTAAGATCTGGAGAGAGTTAAGCGGTTTTGATGAGAGATATGTACCGGCATACTTTGAGGACTCGGATTTGGCTTTTGAGGTTAGGCGTCTTGGGTATAAAGTAGTGCTCCAGCCTAAGTCTATTGTTGTTCACTTTGAAGGTATTTCGCATGGTACTGATACGAATAGTGGTATCAAAAGCTATCAAGTCAAAAATAAAGAGAAATTTTTAGAAAAGTGGAATGTAGAATTAAACACAGATCATTTCTTAAATGCAGAGCATGTATTTTGGGCAAGAGACAGAAGTGCAAGTAGAAAGACGATTGTGGTAGTGGACCATTATGTTCCTCATTACGATAAAGACGCAGGGGGAAGATGTACTTATTTTTACATGAAATTGTTTGTATCCTTGGGGTTTCATGTGGTTTTTATAGGTGACAACTTTTTCAGACATGAACCATATACCTCTAATCTGCAACAAATGGGGATAGAAGTTCTATATGGAGATTACTATGCTAAGAATATAAATAAATGGATTAAATCTAACGGTAATTATATCGATTATGTATATTTGAATCGTCCCCATATTTCAATTAAATATATGGAAACTTTTAAAAAGTTTACTTCTGCAAAGATCATTTATTTCGGACATGATTTGCATTACCTCAGGGAATTGAGAAATTATGAACTATCGAAGAATCCGAATTTGTTAAAATCCTCAGAGGAATGGAGGGAAACTGAGTTCGAATTGTTTAATGCTGCAGATGTTATCCACGTAGTAGGCTCATATGAGCAGATGTTACTTCAGAGGGAGTTCCCAGAGAAGCCAGTGAGAAACATCCCCTTGTTTCCTTACGCAGGTCCTTATGGAGATACTGTTAAAGTACCAAAATATGGTGATCGGAAGGACCTGTTGTTTGTAGGAGGGTTCAATCATGCGCCTAATTATGACGGGATAATATGGTTTTTGAATGAAGTTTTCGAACAAATAAAACAGTGTATCCCAGACATCAGACTATATATTGTTGGCTCCAATCCTTCGGATGACCTAAAAGCAAGGGCGTCAGATGATGTAATCGTTACAGGTTTTGTAACGGACGAAGAATTAGAGAATTATTATAACGATTCCAGATTAGTGGTGGTACCATTACGGTATGGTGCGGGGGTTAAGGGAAAGGTAGTAGAGGCTTTGTATTATCAAGTTCCGATAATTACGACATCAATTGGGGCGGAAGGATTGGAACAGGGAGATAGTGCAATGTTGATTCAAGATAATCCTTCTGATTTTGCAGCGTCAGTAATTAATCTATATCAAAACGAAAAGGAATGGATTAATTACTTCCGGAAATCAGTAGATTATATTAATCAATATTTTTCAGTAGATGCTGCTAAAAAAATTATCTCACATGATATTTATAATCAGGAGACTATGAAATGATAAATGTAGTATTATGCGGAGGAAATGGAACTAGGCTATGGCCGTTATCTAGAACACTTTATCCTAAACAGTTTAATAAGTTGATTTCTAATCAATCATTGTTCCAAATGACGGCAATGCGCAATCAGGGAGTGTGTGACCAAACATATATTGTCTCCAATGAAGAACAATATTTTTTAGCACTTGATCATCTTGAAGAAATTAATATTACGGCAGATAAATTTCTATTAGAGCCTGTAGGCAGAAATACCGCACCGGCAATTGCGTTAGCATGTCTTGCAGCTGAAGAAGAAGAGTTACTTTTAGTAACTCCTTCTGATCATATTGTCAAGAATATCGAACAATATGTTGAATGTGTTAGAAGTGCGAAGGGACTTGCTGAACAGGGTTATCTAGTTACCTTTGGAATAATGCCTAATTATCCAGAGACAGGGTTCGGTTATATTGAATCCAGAGGTTTTGATGTGATCTCATTCAAAGAAAAACCTGACAAGATTTTAGCTGAGCATTACATTAACTCAGGTAATTATTTTTGGAATAGTGGAATGTTTCTTTTTAAAGCAGGAGTGTTTTTACGAGAATTACAGGTGCACGCTCCTGAAATTTATGAACAATCCTTAATTGCATTCAACAGCTCGAAAAATAAGGCTGGAATTATGAGAATAGGGCGAGAGGATATGTTGGCAATACCTTCTAATAGTATAGATTTCGCTCTAATGGAGAAAAGCAGTAATGTCAAAATGATCCCTTCTGATATAGGTTGGTCAGATATGGGGAGTTTTGAGGCATTATACACAGAACTTCCGAAAGACGAAAATGAGAATACGATTAATGATAAAGCTATTGCTATAGACTCTTATCGTAACATGATAATTTCGGACCAACGTTTGATATCGACGATAGATATAGAAGATTTGATCATTGTGGATACGCCTGATGCACTACTAATATCCAAACAGGGCTCATCACAAAAAGTTAGAGAAGTTGTAGAGGTACTTAAGGTTCGTGGGTCGGAGCTTTGTGATAATCATGTTACGGCTTATAGACCCTGGGGGAATCATACAGTTTTAGATTCTACAGATAATTACAAGATCAAGAAGGTAATCATTAAACCTGGAAGAAGGCTGCAAGCACAGAAGCATTATCATAGAAATGAACATTGGATTGTTGTTAAGGGAACTGCATTAATAACAATTAATAAAGAACAAAATATATTGAGAACAAATGAGTCTACTTATATAAAGTCAGGGGAATGGCATTATATTGAGAACCTTGGTAAAATTGACCTTCATCTCATAGAAGTACAGGTCGGTGAATACCTAGAAGAAGATGATATAGTTCGGGAGGGCGACGATTGAAGCATCTAATGTCAAATAAGAGCGGATTTAGAATTGCTTTAGAGTTTTTATTATGTTTATTCGTATGTATGCTAGGAATGTATTATGTACTTAATCTAAAGGATTTTAATATAAATATCCCCTATATTTATACAGGGGATGGTTTGTCATCTAGTTTATTTATCAAGGGAATGATAGAAAACGGTTGGTATAATGTGAACCCCAATTTAGGTGCTCCATTTGGCTTGGAAATGTACGATTATCCGCTCGGAGGAGATAATTTCCAATATTTAATCATGAAATTCATTGCACTCTTTAGTGGTAATTATGTTGTCGTTATGAATACCTACTATTTATTGACCTTCCCTTTATGTATGTTTGCAGCTTTTATAGTTTTGAAAAATTTGAAAGTGAATTTTTTCTTGTCGCTAAGTATTAGTCTGCTATATACTTTTTTACCATACCATATAATTCGTACGGGACACCTTTTTCTGCTCGGGTATTATATGGTACCTTTAGTGACGTTGGTTGTTTTGTGGGTGGCACATAAAGAGAATTTTATACTAATACAAACGGATAAATTCAAATTTAGATTTACACGAAACCGATATTTATTTGGTAGTATTCTTATTTGTATTCTTATTGGTTCTACCGGGGCGTATTATGCTTTCTTTTCGTGCTTTTTTTTACTGGTAATTGGATTGATCAGTTTGCTTAATGAAAGGAATATGAGAAAACTTCTAGTATCCTTTATACTGATTTTTTTTGTTGGAACCTCCCTATTAATAAATATTTCACCTAGTATATATAGTAAGCTTACTAATCCAAAAGAAAATAGCGTTTCTAGTAGAAATTTCGAAGCCGCAGAGACCTATGGCCTTAAGATTACGCAGCTATTGCTCCCCACAACTAATCATAATGTGGAATGGATTAAAGAGAAAAAAAATGAATATAACAGTAAAGCTCCATTAGTTAATGAAAATGACACATCATCTTTGGGGGTTATTGGTTCAATTGGATTTTTGATGTTGATTCTGCATTTATTCATGCGAAGAAAAACGAAAATTGAGTACAATTACACACTATCCTTATTAAATATTTCCTCTGTTTTATTGGGGACAATCGGTGGATTTGGAGTTTTATTTGCGGCTTTAGTTTCTGCACAAATCAGAAGCTATAATCGAATAAGTGTTTATATAGCATTTTTCTCTTTTTTGTATATTGCATTGAATTTAAATTATTTCTTTGATCAGAAGCTAAAAGTATCAATGAAAAGATGGATTTATGCTATTTTCTCCCTACTCATTATTGTGTTTGGTGTTTATGATCAGACGTCTCATCCATTAGTTCCTTCCAAAGTGATCGCCGAAGAATATAATAACGACGCAGACTTTGTTCATTTAATTAATGATAATCTTCCAGAAAATTCAATGATATTCCAGATCCCATACGTTTCATTTCCAGAAGGGGAGAATATAAAGAATTTAGGTAATTATGATCTTCTAAAAGGCTATATTCACTCTCGAGATCTCTCATGGAGTTTTGGGAATATGAAAGATAGCTTTGGGGATAAATGGATGAAGGAAATAGTGAAATTACCAATAAAAGATTCAATTGAAATATTGGCAAAAGTGGGATATTCAGGAATCTACATTGATCGTAATGGTTATACTGCGGCATACGCTGATAAAATTGAAATGGAACTGAAAAATTTAACTAATCAAGATCCGCTAGTCAGTAAAAATAAGGAGTTAGTTTTTTTTGACTTAACACAATATACAGAAAAACTTAAAAGCACTACATCTTTTACAGAGTGGGATAATCAAAAAAATAAATATTTATCTTCTGTAATATATAAAAACCATTATAGTATATCCGGAGATGAAAATTGGGAATTGTTGGATAGTAGGGAAGGGTATAAGATCGTACAGACAGATCACTTTAGCGACTTACCGCTTAATCAGGAAGCTATAAATTTAATAGACGCTAATAATCAGAAATATTCATTTGATGATAGTTTTCCTGAAGGGAATCACTACTCAAATAGACATTGGGAAGATCCTAGTCATTTTGTTATTTCCTTGAGCAATAAAACTACTGGTTGGAGAGAGGATAATACTCCTACAAAAGAAGACATTAGTAATTTTTTTAAGAGCAATAACTACACTCTTAAGTACACTTCGGATATGGATACTGGCATTGTTACATTTTTGGAACGATGAGAAAAGCTTCGAAAATAACTATAAGGCGGGGTAAATTTTGAATATGAGAAGTAGTGGTGTTATCGAATTGAAAGAGTTAGGAGATGAACGTGGTTTATTGACCGTTATTGAAGAAAAGAAGACAGTTCCATTTGAGGTAAAAAGAATTTTTTATATTTTTAAAACAGTACCAGATGTTCGTCGAGGATTTCATGCTCATTATAAAACAAGACAGGCATTAATTTGTGTCTCAGGAAGTTGTAAAGTACATCTGGATAATTCCAAAAGAAAAGAAGAGGTTATTTTGGATAAGCCCAGCAAAATGTTAATTCTTGAACCCAATGACTGGCATGAAATGTATGAATTCTCTCCTGACTGTGTTCTGCTAGTACTTGCTTCCCATTTATACGATGCAGAAGACTATATAAGAGATTACAATGAATTTCTGGAGGTATATGGATCATGAAGAATTATTTCGCCCATTCACATGCAATTGTTGAGAGCGAAAAAATTGGAGGTGGGACTCGTGTTTGGGCATTCACTCATATTCTTCCCGGTGCTGTTATTGGTGGAAATTGTAATATTAATGACCATACTTTCATTGAAAATGATGTCGTTATCGGGAATAATGTGACTGTTAAATCGGGAGTTTATATCTGGGATGGAGCTAGAATTTCAGATAACGTTTTTATAGGTCCTAATGTAACGTTTACTAACGACTTAAGACCTCGATCTAAACAGTATCCCAATGAATTTCTTAAAACAGTACTTCAGGAATATTCTTCTATCGGTGCTAACGCCACTATAATTGCAGGTAATACTATTGGGAAATATGCCATGATTGGAGCAGGATCAGTTGTCACAACAGATATACCAAATAACACTTTATGGTATGGTAATCCAGCAAAATTTAGGGGGTATATCTGCAACTGTGGAGAGAGGTTAGATCAAAAGCTGCAATGTCCCACTTGTACAAAACAATATGTACTCGAAGGTGCTATAATAACTGAGATTAATTCTTGATTACAAAACAGTAAACTATATTAGAAATAGGTGAAAAAATGATTCCATTTCTCGATTTAAAGAAGATAAATTTGCGACATGAGGAAGCAATAATGGAATGCACACAAAAAGTACTTCATTCAGGATGGTATATTCTTGGTAATGAAGTAAAATCCTTTGAGTCAAAGTTTGCAAACTATTGCGGTACAGAATACTGCTTGGGTGTAGCTAACGGTTTAGACGCACTTGAATTGATTATTCATGCATATGGTATTGGAGCAGGCGATGAAGTAATTGTTCCTTCCAATACTTATATTGCTTCTATACTAAGTATCTCCGCGAATGGAGCAATACCAATTTTGGTTGAGCCAGAGTTAGCTACCTATAACATTGACCCGGCTCTTATAGAGGAGAAGATCACACCTCGAACAAAAGCTATTCTAGTTGTCCATTTGTACGGTCAGACTTGTGATATGGGGCCAATCGTTGACCTTGCGAAGAAGTATAATCTTAAAGTTATTGAAGACTGTGCTCAGTCACATGGCGCTATATATAATGGAAAAAAAGTAGGGAATTTAGGGGATGCTGCTGGGTTTAGCTTTTATCCTGGGAAAAATCTAGGAGCACTCGGTGATGGTGGCGCAATTACCACCAACGATAAAGAATTATTTGAAAAGTTATCTGCTTTACGGAATTATGGATCTCACAAGAAATATGAGAACTTATACAAGGGTTATAATAGTAGATTAGATGAATTCCAGGCGCCCATCCTATCAGAAAAGTTAAATTGGCTTGATGAAGATAATGCCCATAGAAGGAACATTGCTAATTATTATTCGGCTAACATCATTAATTCGGAGATAATTAATCCCGTTGTGAAAAGTGGGGCGGACTCACACGTATGGCACGTATACCCAGTTAGAACACGTAACAGAGAACAATTTATGAATTATATGGATGGAAATAATATCCAGACTTTAATACATTACCCTATACCTCCCCATAAGCAGGAAGCGTATAAAGAATGGGAGAATATGAGTTATCCAATCTCAGAACAAATTCACTCTGAAATTGTTAGCTTACCAATAAGTCCGGTAATGGACCTGTCAGATGTAAAGTATGTGGTGGAGGTAATCAATGCCTACCATTCATCCTAAGTTTTCCATAGTTGTTCCTGTATATTATAATGAGTTGAATCTCCCCTATACAATTCCACGGTTAAAAGAATTACAACAATTGCTGCCTGACTTTGAACTGGAGTTTGTTTTTGTGGATGATGGATCAAAAGATTCCTCTTTGTCGATATTACTTGAAGAGAGAGAGAAGGATCAGAGAATCAAGGTTGTTAAGCTCAGTAGGAACTTTGGATCTATGTCTGCGATACAAGCAGGTTTATTACAGGCAACAGGTGATTGTGTAGGGATTATTGCCGCTGATCTCCAAGATCCGCCTGAACTATTTGTTGAGATGATTGATAAGTGGAAGCATGGTAAGAAAGTTGTACTTGCAACAAGATCTGATCGTGAGGAATCTTTATCTCAAAAGACATTTTCAAATACCTATTATTTCCTTTTAGAAAAATTGGCGCTAAAGGGTTATCCTAAAGGTGGCTTTGACTTTGTACTTATTGATAAGCAAGTAGTAAAAGAACTGACTCATATAGAAGAGAAAAATACTAGCGTAATGAGTCTCATATATTGGTTGGGTCACGACCAAGAACAAATCCCATATGTACGGCAGCAGAGAAAACTCGGAAAATCAAGATGGACATTGTCCAAAAAAATCAAATTATTTGTGGATTCTTTTGTTAGCTTCTCATATACTCCTATACGCTTCATGTCTATAATTGGGTTTATTACTGCTGTTCTTAGTTTTTTTTATGGTATCTTTGTAGTAATTGGTACTTTATTCGGTTTTATTGAATTACAGGGGTGGACTACAATTATAGCTTTGATTACTTTCCTATTGGGAATCATTATGATTATGTTAGGTATAATAGGAGAGTATATGTGGAGGATATTGGATGAAAGTAGAAAGAGACCACCATACATCATTGATGAAGTTTATAAATAAACCATTCATTCGTTTTGTAATCAGCGGATTTATTAATACAGGAGCTACGTATATTATTTATTTAGTACTCCTATCTTTTTGGGAGTATAAGATATCTTATACTGTTTCTTATATATCGGGGATATTTATTTCTTATTATTTGAATACAATCTTTGTTTTTCAAGAGAAAGCTTCCTTTCAAAAATTTTTAAAATTCCCTGTTGTCTATATAGTCCAATATCTAATAAACCTATTATTTATTTTCTTACTAGTTGACAAAATGGGATTGTCCACTGCAATTGTACCTATCATTGTAACTATAATTGCTATTCCAATAACGTTTCTTTTATCTAAAACTATTATAACTACAAGAAAGTAGGAGGTAACCTCATGAAAGGTATCATCTTAGCGGGTGGAACAGGATCTAGGCTGTATCCATTAACTAAAGTAACAAATAAGCATCTTCTCCCTGTCGGAAAGTACCCTATGATTTTCCATTCTATTCTTAAACTTAAACAAGCGGGAATTCAGGATATTCTTATCGTTACTGGCAAGGAACATATGGGTGATGTAGTTAATTTGTTAGGAAGCGGACGAGAAATGGGTGTCACTTTTACTTATAAAGTACAAGATGAAGCAGGAGGAATAGCTCAAGCTTTGGATTTGGCAGAGCAATTTGTTGGTGATGATCAAATGGTTGTAATACTTGGAGATAATGTATTTGAAGATGATATTTCTCAATATGTGAAAAATTTCATTGATCAAAAACATGGTGCTAAAATCTTGATACAGGAAGTGTCTGATCCGACGAGATTCGGTGTACCAGAGATTCAAGACGGACGTATTATCTCAATTGAAGAGAAGCCTGCTGTTCCAAAATCCAATTATGCAGTAACTGGTATTTATATGTTTGATAGTAATGTATTCAGCATCGTAAAAACATTAAAGCCATCTGCAAGAGGCGAATTAGAGATCACAGATGTAAATAATGCGTATATTATAAGAGAAGAATTATCTTATGATGTCTTGCAGGGCTGGTGGACAGATGCTGGTACGCATTCTTCATTGGCTAAGGCCAATGAACTTGCACAATCACTTGTCTTTGGTGAAGAATTTGGTAAGTTGAAATTATAAACATGAAGGAGGAGGTAATATGAAGGCAATCCCTCTTCAACTGCAAGGTGCGCTTTTGTTAGAGCCGGTGATTCATGGGGATCATCGGGGTTTTTTTATGGAAAGCTACAACGAAGAAATAATGCATAAGCTCGGTATAACTCACAACTTCATTCAAGACAACCAATCACTCTCCGCAGAGGTTGGAGTGCTACGCGGGCTTCACTACCAATTGAACCCTAAGGCTCAAACGAAATTAATCCGTGTCATATCGGGTGTAATTTATGATGTGATCGTCGATGTTCGTCATAATTCGCCTACATTCGGTCAATGGGTAGGTGTGATTCTCAGCGAATATAACAAACACCAACTGCTTGTACCAAAGGGATTCGCACATGGATTTTGCACGTTGGTGCCGAACACCCAAGTATTATATAAGGTGGACGAATATTATTCCCCCGCGAATGACCGCGGCATATTATGGAATGATCCTGCGTTGGGTATTGATTGGCCGACCTCTAATCCTATCTTATCGGACAAAGATCAACGGCATCCATTACTGAAGGACGCAGAACTAAATTTTGAAATATAAACTTTACAACTCATTGAAATAAAGGTGGGCTACACATGAAACTGCTAGTTACTGGCGGAGCCGGATTTATCGGCAGCAACTTTGTATTATACATGCTGCAACAACATCCTGATTATCAAATCGTTAACATAGATGCGTTGACGTATGCAGGGAATCTAGAGAATCTGAAGTCAATCGAGAATCACCCTAACTATACTTTTGTCAAAGCTGACATTACTGATGTTCAGGCTATCGATTCCTTTATGAGCCAAGGTGTTGATGTAGTGGTGAATTTTGCTGCTGAATCGCATGTGGATCGGAGTATTTTGGAGCCAGAGGTGTTTGTGAAGACGAACGTACTTGGAACACAAGTGCTTTTGGATGCGGCGAAAAAATACAGTGTTACTAAATTCGTTCAGGTATCTACGGATGAGGTATACGGATCACTGGGAGTGACCGGATTATTCACTGAAGAAACTCCCTTGACTCCTAACAGTCCTTATTCGGCAAGTAAAGCAGGTGGAGATCTACTTGTTCGTGCATACCATGAAACCTTTGGTCTGCCAGTGAATATCACCCGATGTTCAAACAATTATGGCCCGTACCAATTCCCTGAAAAACTCATTCCACTCATGATCTCACGCGCACTTGCGGATCAAGCATTGCCTGTTTATGGCGATGGGATGAATATTCGCGACTGGTTGTATGTTGAGGATCATTGTAGCGCGATTGATTTGGTTATCCACGAGGGAGTAAACGGTGAGGTCTACAACATTGGTGGTAATAATGAGCGAACGAATGTGCATATTGTAAACACGGTATTGCAGGAACTAGGAAAACCCGATTCTCTGATTACTTATGTTCAAGACCGTCCAGGTCATGATCGCCGCTATGGTATTGATCCTACCAAGATTATGAACGAATTGGGTTGGAAGCCAAAACATACATTTGAAACAGGTATTAAAGAAACCATCCAATGGTATCTCAATAACCGTGAGTGGTGGACCCGCATTCAATCGGGGGAATATCAAAAGTATGCTGAATTACAATATGGTGATCGTTTAGGAGATTCGCTGTAATGTCAACTATGAAGGTACTTGTTACAGGTGCAGCTGGACAACTGGGTCAGGACGTAGTTTTACTACTCCAGCATCAAGGTCACGAAGTAATGGGCTGCGACCGCCAGAAGATGGATATTACAAATCTAGATCAGTGCACCGAAGTTATTGGTGGATTCGGACCAGATGTAGTCATTCACTGCGCTGCTCATACGGCAGTAGATGCGGCAGAAAGTGACATCGATGCAGCTTATTTAATTAATGCAGCGGGCAGCCGAAACGTAGCGATTGCCTCTGAAAAAGCTGGAGCTAAGCTGGTGTACATTAGTACGGATTACGTATTTAATGGTTTGAGCGTACAGCCTTATCATGAATATGATAATACTGATCCTAAGAGCATATACGGTAAATCGAAACGGGCAGGAGAAGTACTTGTACAATCCCTTTCTTCTAAGTATTTTATCGTGCGTACTTCATGGGTGTATGGAAAGTATGGCAACAATTTTGTTAAAACGATGCTGAATCTTGGTCAAGAAAAGCCCTTACTGCAAGTTGTGAACGATCAAAAAGGTTCGCCAACTTATACAGTGGATTTAGCACGCTTCTTGCTTGATCTTATCCAAACTGAGAAGTATGGTGTATATCATGCGTCAAATAGCGATTCATGTACTTGGTTTGAGTTTACACAGTCAATTTTTGCAGAGGCTGGGGATATTTTGGGCTTGAAATTCACTGCAAAGCTTGAACCGTGTGTTACGGAACAATTCCCTCGACCTGCGCCACGTCCTCGTAACTCTGTGATGGAGCATTTGTCGATCCGTACGAACGGATTTGAGGATATACGCCACTGGCGAGAGGGATTAAAGGACTTCCTACTGGAGTTAAAAGAATAGAAGCTAACCATTTCAACTTCCGCATCGCTTTAAAGATGCGGGATTTTTTTATTGTTGACTTATAATGAGGGGGAGTCATAAGTTGTGGAATTTCAATACATAACAGTTACCATTTTTTCATCCATTTTATGCAAACCATAATAAATTCAGAAAGAATAGTGAGTTAATGTACCGCTGATCCAATCACATCTGGTAAAACCTCCCTGAAACGTCACCTCCTCTCAGGGAGGTTTTATGTTATAATTATTGTCGGTAGATTACTATATTTGTCAGGAGCGTTACGCAGTGAATGTAGATGTAAGTATACTTATTGTTAATTACAACACGTGTCGCCTGACGATGGATTGTCTCAGGTCGGTGTATGACTCGGAAACGAACTATTCCTATGAGATTATTTTAATAGACAACAATTCCAATGATGATTCGGTAGAGAAGATTAGTAGAGAGTTTCCAGGTGTAATGTTGATCGCAAATAACGACAATGTCGGTTTTGCTCGTGCTAATAATCAGGGGATGGAAGCTTCATCCGGACGGTATGTGCTGCTACTTAACTCAGATACGGTAGTACGTAAGGATACGCTGGAGACAATGATCTCCTTTATGGACGGTCGACCCGATGTTGGGGCGTCAGGATGTAAGATTATTTTGCCGGATGGTTCGCTGGATAAAGCGTGCAAGCGTGGATTCCCTACACCGTCTGCTTCTTTCTATTATGCTTTTGGCTTCAGTAAGCTTTTTCCGGATCGTCCGAGGTTTAACGGTTACCAGTTAGGCTATCTGGACCCTGATCTTGATTACCCGATTGATTGTCTTGTTGGTGCGTTTATGCTGCTGCGGCGGGAGACGATTGATCAGGTGGGTGGATTGGATGAAGAGTTCTTCATGTACGGAGAAGATTTAGATTGGTGTTATCGTATTAAAGAGGCTGGTTGGGAGATTTATTATTATCCGAAGACTTCTATCGTACATCTTAAAGGCGGCAGCGCTAGACGCAGACCTTTCAAAATCGTATACGAGTTTCACCGCGCAATGATTTTATTTCATCGTAAGCATTATAGTAAGAAGTACAACAGTATGATAAATGGAACGGTATATGCCGGTGTAGGTGTGAAGTTTGCACTTTCACTTTTGCGGAATGCCTTAACTTCTCCTAAAACGGTCTCATCACCTGCTCAGAGTCTTAACGCTAACGAAACAGGTGCACGTAACGAAAAGAATACTGAGGTGAATTTATGATTCGGCGTAATCAGAAATTTTTGACACAGCTCTATATGGTTGCTGATTTTATTGTCATCCAACTCTCTTTTTTAGCCGCTTGGTGGCTTAAGTTTAAAAGTGGATGGATGGAGTTTGAAAATCCGCTGCCTGTAGAGTCGTACGCTTACTGGAGTATGATTTATGGCGGAGTTGCAGTGTTAATCGGTATATTATTGTCACTGTATTTGCCTAAGCGTAAGAAACGTTTTGTCGATGAATTTATTAAGATTTTCCAAGTGCATATTATGAGCATTTTTATCTTGCTTGGTCTGATGTTCTTCGTGAAAGAAATCGATATCTCCCGTACCTACCTTGCTATTTATATGGGATTTAACGTTCTTTCTATTATGCTGTACCGATATGTGTTGAAGAAGACGCTTAAATCTTTCCGCGAAAAGGGCTTTAACCGACAGTTCGTACTTATCATCGGTGCAGGTACGCTAGGCAAAAGATTCTACAATAATCTAGAGCAATACCCCGAGCTTGGATATGAAGCGATTGGTTTCCTGGATGACTATCATACTTGGGATGGAATTGAAGAGCAACGATATAAACCGATTCTAGGAACAGTTGACCAGTTGTCTGGAATGCTAGAGATGCTGCCTGTGGATGAGGTTATACTTGCTCTGCCGCTTGATGCGCATTCGAAGTATCCTTCAATTATTGCGGCCTGTGAAAAAGCAGGTGTACGCACACTGATTATCCCTGACTTTTTTGACTACTTACCAGCCCGCCCTTACTTTGATAACTTTGCAGGCATGCCAATGATTAATGTTCGTGATATTCCACTAGATATGACGGGTAATAAGATGGCAAAAAGATTGTTTGATATTGTGTTCTCTTTGTTCGCAATTATTATGATCTCTCCAGTGATGCTTATCGTGGCTCTTGGTGTCCGACTGACCTCTCCGGGACCGATTATATTCCGGCAGGAACGTGTGGGACTGAACCGTCGTAATTTTATGATGTATAAGTTCCGCTCCATGAAGATGCAGCAGGATGGTGAAGAGGATACAGGCTGGAGTACGCGGGAAGATCCTCGTAGAACCAGATTTGGGACCTTTATCCGTAAGACAAGTCTGGATGAGCTTCCGCAATTTTTTAATGTGTTACTGGGTCATATGAGTGTAGTTGGCCCACGGCCAGAACGACCATTTTATGTAGAACAGTTCCGTGATGAAATTCCGAAGTATATGGTTAAGCACCATGTACGACCTGGAATCACAGGCTGGGCACAGAGCAATGGACTTCGCGGTGACACTTCCATCGAGGAGCGGATCAAACACGATATTTTCTATATCGAGAACTGGTCTTTACTGTTTGACATTCGAATTATTTTCAAAACGATTCGCAACGGCTTCGTCAACAAAAATGCTTATTGATTCCTGCACTTATTTTGGATTTATTAAACTTTTATACGATCCCCGTTTCTACCTATGGTAGAGCGGGGTATTGTTTATCTATTGTTTTATAATCTAAACTTCGCAAAGGAAACTCTCAACTATGGATATGAAAAAGATTGTTGCAACCGTGATTGTAATTGGAGCTCTTATCATGTTACTTGTAATCGCTTTTAGTAATGAAGATGAACAGCCTGCAAGCGGCTTTGAAGCTCACAAGGTCATAGCACATGCCATGGGTGGCATTAACGGGCATACATACACCAATGCTTTTGAAGCATTTGTCGCTAATTATGCACAGGGAACTCGCGTATTTGAAGTAGACTTGCTATTATCGGCTGATGATCAGCTAGTAGGTAGGCATGAGTGGTCAGGTAATATGAGCAAGCTTTTAGGTCAGTTGGATGTTCTCCCTGCTAATAAACAAGGGGTGGTACTAGATTTTAAGGAATTCATGGACAGTCCAATCCTGAATATATACTCCCCGATCGATGTCGAGAAGTTGCTTGATCTGATGCAGCATTATCCAGATGCCTATATCGTGACCGATACGAAAGAAATCAAACCCGAACTTATAAATAAACAATTTACATTGTTGGTAGAGGCGGTGCAGCGCCGGGATCCAGCCATATTAGATCGGATTGTTCCACAAATATATAATCAGTCGATGCTTGATGAGATCAATAAGGTATATTCTTTTCCAGAAGTGCTTTACACTCTGTACCAATCAAAGGATACTGATGAACAAGTTATTGAGTTTGTTAATAAAACAGGTGTGGATATTACTATGCCAGTTGGCCGAGCCACCAAGAGCTTTGTTAAAAAGCTGAAGAAGGCCGGAGCTCGTGTATATGTTCATACCGTAAATGAAGAAGATGAAATTAGGAAGCTGGCCCGTATGGGCGTGGATGGTTTTTACACTGATTTTGTACCCGAAGAGGATTTGATTAACATCTCAGGTGTACGTTGAAATCTTACACTACTTATTACCATTAAAAAATACGAAAAAATGTTCGCATTTTTGTTCGCTTTAAATTGACACACCTGCTGTGCTGGCATAGACTAGATCTATATCTTTTGCGGCGGCAGGAGTGTCTTTGTCTTGCCCAAATGACTATTAAGGATGATTCTCATGAAATCAGTGCAGCAAATGATCAAACCTTGGCGGCATGTGTTTAAGCTAGACCCTGACCGGATGATTTCAGATGAGGATTTGGAGGCCGTTTGCTTATCTGGCACGGATGCCATACTGATAGGGGGCTCTACAGGAGTAACCTATGAGAATACAGTGGATCTCTTATCAAGAGTAAGAGGGTTTAAGTTACCCTGTGCACTAGAAGTATCCGAACTTGAAGCTGCTGTGCCCGGATTTGATCTTTATATGATCCCTATGGTGCTTAATACGCCTGATCCAGCCTGGATTGTAGGCCATCATCGCCGAGCTATTGAACGCTATGGATTCATGATTCCATGGGATTCGCTTCTAACGGAAGGTTATATTGTGCTGAATAGTGACTCTTCAGTTGCACGAATTACAGGGGCTGAGACGGCCATTGATGCTGAAGAAGCGGCTGCTTATGCTCAGGTTGCGGACAGGCTGATGTCACTGCCGATTGTTTATCTTGAATACAGCGGTAGGTTCGGGGATATGGAGACTGTGCGGACAGTACGCGAAATGGTGGATCACGCCCAACTTTTTTATGGTGGGGGCATTACTTGTGAGGTGGAAGCCGAGCAGGCAGCAGCTCTATGTGATACAGTAGTGGTCGGCAATATTATTTATAGTGATGTACAGCAGGCACTGCTAACAGTTGCGGCTGTAAAAAAGACAGTACAAGAGCAATTTGATTAAAATATAAGAAAGTATAAGTTTCACGTGATACATTATCCTTATATTTTCGCATAAACACTTACCTTCCTTATAAGGACGCCAAAGGAGTTTATGCTTAGTGGTTATTTTTAGGACTACTTATGATTTGTGAGTTTATATTTAGAAAGGAGCATGTTACACATGCAACTTATTAGCATACAAGACGCAGTAAGTCGACTGAATCCTCCACAAAGACAGGCTGTCGAAACTACTGAAGGACCACTTTTGATTATGGCTGGTGCGGGCAGTGGGAAGACGAGAGTGTTGACTCATAGAATTGCCTGGCTGATTGCCAATCGAAAGGCGCCGCCTTGGGCGATTTTGGCGATTACGTTTACGAATAAAGCCGCGCGGGAAATGCAGGAACGTGTATCTAAGCTTGTCGGACCTGAGGGAAGAGATATCTGGGTATCCACCTTTCACTCTATGTGTGTTCGGATTTTACGGAAGGATATTGAGCGGATTGGTTTTACCTCCAACTTCTCCATTCTGGACTCTACAGATCAGTTATCCGTAATACGTAACTGTATGAAGGAACTGAATATTGATACGAAGAAATTCGAACCAAAAGCTGTGCAGGCTATCATTAGCGCATCCAAGAATGAGCTGATCACTCCGGCGCAGTATGAGCAGAAGGTTGGCGATTATTTTGAAGGCTTAGTTGCAAAGGTATATAAGATGTATCAAAGGCGTCTAAGAAGCAATAACTCGCTTGATTTTGATGATTTGATTATGAAGACCATCGAACTGTTTAAGGAAGTTCCCGAGGTCCTTGATTTCTACCAAAAGAAATTCAAATACATCCACGTGGATGAGTATCAGGATACGAACAGAGCGCAGTACATGTTATGCCGCATGTTAGCTGACAGCCACCACCGGATTTGTGTGGTAGGGGATAGTGATCAGTCGATTTATCGTTGGCGCGGAGCAGATATTACGAACATTCTTAATTTTGAAGAGGACTATCCAGAAGCGAAAACCATTCTTCTAGAGCAGAACTACCGTTCAACTGCTAATATCCTGAATGCAGCCAATGGTGTGATCGCACTCAATAGTGGACGTAAGCCGAAGAAGTTGTGGACCGATTCCGAGGAAGGCGCCAAGATTAAGGTGTACCGGGCGGACTCCGAGCATGATGAAGGTTACTTTGTAACCGGAGAAATCAGCAAAAATGTGAAACAGGGTCAAGCCTACCAGAATCATGCGATACTGTATCGTACGAATGCCCAGTCACGGGTAATCGAGGAAATTCTAATTAAATCTGATATTCCGTATCAAATCGTAGGCGGGATTAAGTTCTATGATCGTAAAGAAATCAAAGATCTGCTCGCTTATTTACGCCTGTTGTCTAACCCTGATGATGATATCAGCCTGACGCGTATTATTAATGTACCTAAGCGGGGATTAGGGGATACAACGGTTGGCAAGCTGGCAGCTGCGGCTGGTGAGCGTGGTGTTTCTATTTTCCGCGTACTGCAAACTGTAGATGATTTGGGCTTTGCCGGACGGACGCGGAATATGCTAGTAGAGTTCTACGATATGATTGAAGCTCTGCACCGTATGGTGGAGTTCTTGTCCGTAACCGAACTGACGGAAAAAATACTGGAGATGTCGCAGTACCGTTTGGAGCTGCAAAATGAAAACACACTCGAATCACGCTCGCGCTTAGAGAATATCGATGAGTTCTTGTCCGTGACGATGGAGTTTGAAAAGAATAACGAGGACAAGTCGCTTGTCTCCTTCCTCACGGATCTTGCACTTATCGCAGATATTGATAGTGTGAATGATGATGAAGAGGACCGTAGTGACGCTGTAGTCCTGATGACGATGCACAGCGCCAAGGGTCTGGAGTTCCCAACAGTATTTATCGTCGGGATGGAAGAAGGCGTGTTCCCGCACAGCCGAGCCTTCCAAGACAACGATGAGCTCGAAGAGGAACGCCGGCTTGCATATGTAGGGATCACCCGCGCCGAGAAACAATTGTTTCTCTCTTGCGCGCGGATGCGTACGCTCTTTGGGCGGACGACGGCGAATCAGCCGTCCCGCTTCATTGAAGAGATTCCGGAGGAGTTGAAGGAAGATACCGCGAAGACACAGGACCGCTTCCAACGCGGAGGCTCGGAGGTAGGCGGTGCTTACGGCGGACGCGGCTTCAGTGGCGGCAGTCGTGGGAACTTCGGCGGCCGAAGTGGAGCTGCTGGTGCGGCGCCGATTGGCAGCGGAAGCACAGCGTCCGCAGCGACAAGCAAGAGCAGCGTGACAGTAACCTCCGGAGGCGCACAGCGCGCTACTGGAGCAGGGGCTGCAGCAGCTGGCGAATACAAAGCGGGTGATAAGGTTTCGCATGGCAAATGGGGTACTGGCACCGTTGTAGCTGTGAAGGGCACTGGGAATGATACGGAGCTGCAAATTGCTTTTCCGGCACCAGTGGGTGTAAAACGACTGCTTGCAGGGTTTGCACCGATTACCAGGGTGGAATAATAGTAGGAAACGATTAACGAACGGATATTTAGACCACGCTAATCATTAGGAAACTTATTGACGGAGGGATGTACCTGCATGGATGCTATGCATGTGATGGAAGAGCTTGTTGCGGAGTTAAATAATTATAATTACCACTATTACACGCTGGATGCTCCGCTAGTCAGCGATAAGGAATATGATGTTTTATACGACAAGCTTGTAGCACTGGAGGCTGAGAGTGGCTTCGTACTACCAGATTCACCTACACAACGTGTAGGTGGAGAGCTGCTTAAGGGCTTCACGCCGCATCGGCATCTGGCTCCGCTTTGGAGTCTCGATAAAGCACAGAATATTGAACAGCTGCGGAGCTGGAATACGCGGGTACTTCGCTTAGTGAATGAGTACAATCTTAAGAACCCAGGCAACCCTCTACCTGATCCTTGTTATGCAGTAGAACTGAAGTTTGATGGCTTGACGCTGAATCTAACCTATCGTAATGGTGTTCTCGAACAGGCATCGACGCGTGGTAATGGTGTCATTGGTGAAGGAATATTTGCTCAGGTGAAGACCATTAAGTCTGTTCCATTAACGATTCCTTTTAAAGAAGGGGTCATTGAAGTACAGGGCGAAGGGATTATGAATCTATCTGTGCTCGCTGATTATAATACCCGGGCTGCAGAGCCACTTAAGAATGCGCGTAATGCGGCGGCAGGAGCACTGCGCAATCTAAACCCGAAGACTACTGCAGAACGTCGTTTGAATGCATATTTCTATAATGTAGGTTTTGGCGAAGGTGTAGAGTTCGCCGATCATCAGGAGATGATGGATTTTCTACGGAATAATAAATTCAAAGTTAATCCTTATCTGACTTACTGTAATGATTTCGATGATGTGACTGAGCAGCTTGCTGGAATCGAGGAGAGTCGTTCAAGTCTTGATTACCTCATTGATGGAGCGGTGATCAAGGTAACGGATTTCCGTATTCGTGAAGTTCTTGGTTACACTGACAAGTTCCCTCGCTGGGCAGTGGCTTATAAATTTGAAGCTGAAGAAACAACGACCGTGCTTGAGTCTGTTAGCTGGAATGTAGGACGTACAGGTAAAGTGACTCCTTTAGCTCGTGTTGAAGCCGTAGAGCTTGCTGGAGTTACCGTGCAGAATTGCACATTAAATAATGTGGGCGATATTGAGCGCAAAAACTTGAAATTCGCCTTAGGCTCACGAGTGTTTATTCGGCGTTCTAATGATGTTATCCCGGAAATTCTCGGCAAGGTAACAGAAGAGAATGACGGAGGAGAAATTATTTTCCCTGAGGATTGCCCGGCTTGTGGATTTCCGCTAGAAATGCGTGGTGCGCATCTTTTCTGTAATAATAAGCTGAACTGTAGACCGCAAATTATTAGTCGGATCACTCATTTCGCTTCGCGTGATGCGATGGATATTGAGACGTTTAGTGAGAAGACAGCAGGTCAGCTCTACGACGAGCTTAATGTTCATGACTCTGCGGATCTGTATGAGTTGTCCTTTGAGCAGCTTGTACAGCTGAACCGTTTCGGGGAGAAAAAAGCACAGAATTTGCTGCAAGCGTTAGAGGATAGCAAAGGTCGCGATCTCGCCTCATTCCTCTTTGCGTTAGGAATCCCTAACACAGGTAAAGCAACAACTAAGATGCTGGCTGATCATTTCCGCGATCTGGATGCTGTGATGCAGGCTAAAGCGGAAGAACTTGCCGAGTTGCCAGACATTGGCGGGATTGTCGCCGAGAGTATTGTTAACTTCTTCGCAGATCCTATAGTTGTGGCGAATGTTGCTCGGTTGCGGGCGCTTGGGGTTGAAGCAAAAGCTCCTGAGGCCGCACGCCCTGTTAGCACGGATTCCTTCTTTAGCGGAAAAACGGTAGTGTTGACCGGTTCATTACAAAAGCTTACACGTGACGAAGCCGCCGAACGTCTGGAAGCACTCGGAGCGAAGGTGTCTGGAAGTGTATCTAAGAAGACGGATTTGGTTATTGCCGGTGAGAAGGCAGGTAGTAAACTGGCCAAAGCACAGCAGCTGGGCATTCAGGTCATCGAGGATGAGGCTGAGCTGATTCGACTGCTGGAGATGTAAGCATATTTTTACTAAATTCTAAAAGGGTACCAGTTCCATTTCGTTTAAGTACGAGTGGAGCGGGTACCCTTTTTTTGCGTAACCTACTTATTGTCGTTCGATTTTAAGTACATGTTTCTATTTTCGAGGAAAAACGTTCAATGGATCTGCTAATATAGAAGCTAAAGATAATTATTACTATATTTGAAAGGAACCCCCTCCTGTGAAGAGAGAAACGATATTGTTAGTAGATGATGAGAAGGAAATTGTAGAGCTGTTATCGATATACCTCTGTAATGAGGGCTATCGCCTGCTTAAAGCTTATGATGGGATGGAGGCACTGGCGTGTCTGCAGAAGGAAGAAGTAGATCTGATTATTCTTGATGTCATGATGCCTAAGATGGATGGATTAGCTGCATGTATGAAGATCCGTGAAGAGCGGAAGATGCCAATTATCATCCTTTCAGCCAAAAATACGGATATGGACAAAATCTCAGGACTTAGCATAGGAGCGGACGACTACGTGGGCAAGCCGTTTAATCCTTTGGAGATTGTGGCACGAGTTAAGTCACAGCTGCGTCGTTATCACGCTTTCAATAAAGATAGTAATAGCCTAGGGAATGACAGCAAACTGAGCTTTGAAGATTTAACTATAGATACGTCTAAGCATGAGGTACATATAGACCAGCAGAAGATTAAGCTGACCCCCCGGGAATTTTCTATTTTAGAACTTTTGGCAAGGCACCAAGGTCAAGTGCTCAGCTTAGAGCAGATATACGATAAGGTGTGGAACGAACCATTTTTAGATGGGGGTAATACTGTTATGGTACATATTCGTAACCTCCGCGATAAAATCGAAGTGGATTCGAAGCGCCCCCGTTATATACAAACCGTCTGGGGAGTTGGCTATAAATTAGATGGACCTTCCTGAAAGGATTAGGTGAGGCTTCTTGAATTCAAAATATATAACTACGATTCGTTGGAAGTTTATATACGCCTTTTTGCTTAGTGTGCTTTCCGGTGGATTACTGCTGTTTGCAGGTTACCAGCTCGTTAATTTCATGATCTATCTGAATCCAGCGTCAGAGTCGGCTCCCTATTCACGTATCTTACGCTGGATCATTAATCATATTGGTTCTATGCCACTGCTGACCGCAGCTGGTATTATCAGCTTTTTACTGTTCTTTTTTATCTATACTCATAAAGTAGTACTGTATCTGGAGGAGATCACCAAAGGAATTCGGGAAATCACAAGCTCCGGGATGTCGCACCGAATTGAAGTCAGAACCACGGACGAGCTGGGAGTGCTGGCTGAGAATATTAATGAAATGGCTGAACGTTTGCAGCACTCCATGGAAGAGGAACGTAAAGCAGTGAATGCAAAAAATGACTTGATCACAGGTGTCTCCCACGATTTACGAACCCCCCTTACCTCTGTCCTCGGTTTTCTGGAATATATCGAGCAAGATCGATGCCAGGAAGAAGTAGAAATACGATATTACGTGAGCATAGCCTACAACAAATCCCTTGTGCTGCGTAAACTGATCGACGATCTTTTTGAATATACACGCGTAAATAGTGGGGAATACCCTCTGGTTATGGAGCGATTAGATTTAAAAGCATTTATACGGCAGCTAGCGGAGGAGTCAGTTCCCGAACTAACAAAGGCTGAAATGACCTATGAGATCGATGACCAAGCTGGTGAGTTGTGGATAGAGGCATCCCCTAAAGAATTAGTTCGTGCTTATGAAAATTTGATTACGAACGCGATCCGTTACGGTAGAAGCGGCGGGAAAGTGGAGATTGGTTTCAGTAAAAGGGGAAATGAAGCGGTTGTCCGCATTAGCAATTTTGGAGAGATGATTGCAGAGAGCGATATTCCGTTTATTTTTGAACGATTCTATCGAGCAGAGAAGTCTCGTTCACAGCATACAGGCGGTTCAGGCCTAGGTCTTGCCATTTCCAAAAGTATCGTCGAACGCCACAATGGCGTTATTTATGTAGAAAGCTCCCCGCTTCGGACGGATTTTATCACCTATTTCCCATTCTTCATAGAATCTTAAGAAAACTCTTGGCGGGTTCTTAAGATTTGGAAGATATCCTTGTGAGCACAAGGAGGGAATGACTATGCACAAACTTCGGACGGTTCGCATCCATTATCTTTATATTTTTATAGGGAGTGCTCTTTTGAGTGCTGCCTTTCTTTTTGCTGTCCAGCGGGCTGTTGCTTTGCTGTATTCTCATTATTCGGGGAAGTCAGGCGTCTTTTTTGTTCGTCTTATCCATTGGACCATTAATCATATTGGAACAATCCCTAGCGTCATAATTCTATTTGTTCTATTCTTCAGTGGGTTATTTATTCTCCGTTCACAGAAAATTGCCGATGATTTGCACACGGTACTGATTGGAAGCTCAGAGTTAGCAGACAAGGGAGTAACAAAAGAAATCAAGGTCCTCTCTGGAGGAGAATTAGGCCAAATCGCCGCTAACCTGAATCGCATGCAAAGAATTGAAGTTCCGAATAGAGGCGTAGCAACAGAAAAGATGCAGGATACACCAGCTGTAGCTTTATTGATAAGAACTCGGGCAATTCTCCGTGCTCTCCGTGAGGTAGAGGAGGCTGACAACACGGATGATGGGATGGAAGCCCAAGCACTTCTTGAAGCAGCGAGTGTTGAAGCCCGTAGTATGGAGCGGTTCTTAGAGTACCTGATTATAGAATCATGAATACCGTTACCGAAAAAAAACAAAGTGTAGCCCATTCAGGCAAGGATGGCAGATGGATCGTGCGTACCCGGATACTCCGTCTAGGGTATTTATTATTTGATGGGAGTATCATTGGAATAATATTAGCGCTCGTGGGTTTGCTTTACGTATTTCAATACGGCGGGCAAGTGGTTAAACAGCAAGAGGATAAACTTCAGCTGCCGGAATCGAGCATCATTAAGACCTCGGACGGGACGACATTACGAATGATCCCTTTACCGGGCTCGGGGTATAGACATTCAGTGGAGCTGGAGGAAATGCCTGCATTATTGATAAATACGTTTTTAGCGGTGGAGGACCGACGCTTTTATAGCCACCAGGGATTAGATTATAAAGGAATTTCTCGCGCTTTTCTAAATAATATTGTGGATATGGATCTCTCTGAGGGCGGGAGTAGTATTACTCAGCAGCTAGCTCGCAATCTTTATTTGAACAGGAACAAGAATGTCATACGTAAGCTAAACGAAGCATCCATTGCTCTTGCATTGGAGAGGCAGTTATCAAAACGAGAGATTCTAGGGCTTTACCTCAATCAGATTTACATGGGGCGTGGACAATATGGAGTAAAGGCAGCTGCGGAGCGTTACTTCGGCGTATCCGATTTGAAAAAACTAGAAATATGGCAAATCGCCACCTTGGCAGGAATCCCTAAAGGACCATCTATTTATAATCCGGTAGACAATAGTACATTATCCAAAACAAGAAGGAATCTCGTTCTACAGATTATGTTAGATCAAGGACTGATTACTAAAGAACAAATGCTTGAGGCCAGAGATAAAAAGTATCAACCTCCCGCTGCGAACAAAGTAGAAGTCATTGGTGTGCATTATGTGGACGCTACGCTTAAGGAAGCGGCTCAGATCACTGGGAAGTCTGTGGAGGAGCTTCGAACGGGTGGCTACACTATCGTTACAGGGTTGAACATTAAAGCACAGCAGGCGCTAGAGCAGGCTTTTCTAAAGGGTTCTTCTTTCCCGCCTGACGGAAAAGATCAGCAGGTAGAAGCAGCTATGACCATAATGGATCATCGTACAGGTGAAGTGGTGGCACTAATTGGTGGGCGTGAACAAAATGAGGGGAGCTTGAACAGAGCTACAATTGATGCGCGGCAGCCAGGCTCCAGCTTCAAGCCGATCATTGATTATGGACCCGCGCTAGAGAGCGGGAAGTTTAGCCCGAATAGCATACTTTCTGATCGCAAATACGCTTATGGAAACTATGTACCTGAGAATTTGAACGGTGTGTATCAAGGTCAAATCACAATGAGTAGAGCGCTGCAAAAATCCGTGAATGCGCCAGCTGTTTGGCTTTTGAAGCAGGTTGGAATCTCTTCTGCACGGCAATTTGCAGCCAAATTAGGAATTGTACTGACAGAGGAGGATAACCATTTATCAATAGCTTTAGGAGGGCTTCATAATGGGGTATCGCCACTTAAAATGACACAAGCCTATGGTGTCTTTGCTAATGGAGGTAAATTCAATGAGGCTCATATGGTACGCACGATAATGGATTCAAAAGGGAAGGTTGTGTATTCACATCTCTCCGAATCACGGCAGGTAATATCGCAACGAACCACAGAGGCAATGACGATGATGCTACGTAATGTTGTCAATGAAGGAACGGGCAAAAAAGCGCAAATGAACAGGCCTGTAGCGGGGAAAACCGGAACAACCCAATTGGATCTGCCAGGCGTAAGCAAGAAAGCTAACCGGGATTTGTGGTTTGTTGGTTATACTTCGGAATGGACAGCTGCAGTGTGGATGGGGTTTGATCGTACAAATAAGGATAATTATATGACAGAGGGCAGCGGGAAGGCTGCCGCTCTATTTTCTACAGTCATGAGTAAGGCGTTAAGTGGTTACTGATGTTACTGATGTTTATTGAGCGGCCCATTCTTCTAGTTTCTCGTCTCTAGGAAGCAGGAGAGCAAGGAAACCCAAAAGAGGTAGGAATCCACAAGCTATAAATACTTTTGAAATTCCAATGCTGTCAATCAGATTGCCGAGTACCAAGGAGCCAATTCCTCCGAGCCCAAAAGCAAGACCAGTGATTAACCCTGAAACTGTTCCGATATTGCCTGGATAAAGCATCTGAGCATAGATTACAGTAACAGAGAAGCTGGACAAAAGGATGAAGCCGCCAATCAGTAAGAGTATAGCTGCCCACATTTGGTTCACGAAGGGTAGAGCCAGTGCGAAGGGCACTGTTCCGACCATAGAGAGAAGAATGAGATTACGCCGTCCGAAGCGGTCTGCCAGTGGGCCTCCAAAGAATGTACCGACAGCTCCAGCTGCCAGATACATAAAAATATAGATTTGGGCCTTATCAAGCGTCATTTGATATTTGTCCATTAAATAGAAAGCGTAGTAACTGCCGATAGAAGCGCCGTACCAAGATCTTACAAAAACTAGGAAAACGAGGATGATTGTTGCCGTTCGAATACTTTTGCGTCGGGCAGGATCGATTGCACGAGCTGTTGATTTTTTATGAAACGTATATCCCGCATCCAGCATCTCTCGATACCAGCGAGCGACATAGGTCTGGACGGCAATTCCGGCAGCCGCAACGATAGTGAAGCCAAGAGCGCCGATCTGCCCAAAGGGAATGAATATCCATTTCGTGAGCATTGGTCCTAAAGATTGTCCAGCATTGCCGCCGACTTGAAAAATAGATTGTGAAAGACCTTTCCGCTGACCGGCAGCCATATGAGCAACACGCATGCCTTCGGGATGAAAGGTAGCAGATCCGAAACCGATTAGCATGACGGAAAACAATACAAGGATATAGTTGTTGGCATAAGCCAATAAAAGTACGCCTAGAAATGTGCTGCACATACCCAGTGGTAACAATATAGGACGTGGCTTACGATCTGCTGCATACCCAATGACTGGTTGGATAACTGAGGACGTCATGTTTAAAGCAAAGGAGATCCACCCGATCTGAGCGAAGGAGAGCATTAAGTTATCTTTGAGAATAGGAAAGATTGCAGGGATGACTGCCTGAATAGAATCGTTAAATAAATGAACAAAGCTGACAGCCAGCAAAATCTTATAGATTGTTGCTTGTTGCAGATTACGCTGCTCCTTGTCCTTGGTGTTTGTTTGGGTCGCGGCACTAGATGGATTGTTTTTCATTTAGACTCCTCTCATACGTATTATTAGAAGTTAATATATGGGATTACGATAAATTCTATTTAGCCATAAATTAAGGATTATTGGAATCAATTTGTGTTGGTTTGTGCTAGTTTGAAAGTATTTATTCGTAGATTATTTTTATTTCAAAAAAAGCTTGCAAACATAAGAACAGCATGGTATATTATCTCTTGTGCTTATGACGCATCGAACAAATGAAACACAAACGATGAAAAAATAAGTTGACAAGAAATACGAAAACATGATATACTCAAATTCCTGTGCAAGAGACATTTAATGTCGAAATGCTGGGAGCAAGTTCTTTGAAAACTGAACAAATGGAACGCGTTAATTTTTAAAAAAAAGATTCATTTAATGAATCGTCAGTTTCAAAATGAGCATATCGCTCTTTTCAATACTAATTGGAGAGTTTGATCCTGGCTCAGGACGAACGCTGGCGGCGTGCCTAATACATGCAAGTCGAGCGGAGTTATTTTGAAAGCTTGCTTTCAAAATAACTCAGCGGCGGACGGGTGAGTAACACGTAGGCAACCTGCCCCTTAGACTGGGATAACTACCGGAAACGGTAGCTAATACCGGATAATTTCTTTTTTCTCCTGAAGAAAGAATGAAAGACGGAGCAATCTGTCACTGAGGGATGGGCCTGCGGCGCATTAGCTAGTTGGTGGGGTAACGGCCCACCAAGGCGACGATGCGTAGCCGACCTGAGAGGGTGAACGGCCACACTGGGACTGAGACACGGCCCAGACTCCTACGGGAGGCAGCAGTAGGGAATCTTCCGCAATGGACGAAAGTCTGACGGAGCAACGCCGCGTGAGTGATGAAGGTTTTCGGATCGTAAAGCTCTGTTGCCAGGGAAGAACGTCCGGTAGAGTAACTGCTATCGGAGTGACGGTACCTGAGAAGAAAGCCCCGGCTAACTACGTGCCAGCAGCCGCGGTAATACGTAGGGGGCAAGCGTTGTCCGGAATTATTGGGCGTAAAGCGCGCGCAGGCGGTCATTTAAGTCTGGTGTTTAAACCTTGGGCTCAACCTGAGGTCGCACTGGAAACTGGGTGACTTGAGTACAGAAGAGGAAAGTGGAATTCCACGTGTAGCGGTGAAATGCGTAGATATGTGGAGGAACACCAGTGGCGAAGGCGACTTTCTGGGCTGTAACTGACGCTGAGGCGCGAAAGCGTGGGGAGCAAACAGGATTAGATACCCTGGTAGTCCACGCCGTAAACGATGAGTGCTAGGTGTTAGGGGTTTCGATACCCTTGGTGCCGAAGTTAACACAGTAAGCACTCCGCCTGGGGAGTACGGTCGCAAGACTGAAACTCAAAGGAATTGACGGGGACCCGCACAAGCAGTGGAGTATGTGGTTTAATTCGAAGCAACGCGAAGAACCTTACCAGGTCTTGACATCCCTCTGAATCCACTAGAGATAGTGGCGGCCTTCGGGACAGAGGAGACAGGTGGTGCATGGTTGTCGTCAGCTCGTGTCGTGAGATGTTGGGTTAAGTCCCGCAACGAGCGCAACCCTTAACTTTAGTTGCCAGCAAGTAATGTTGGGCACTCTAGAGTGACTGCCGGTGACAAACCGGAGGAAGGTGGGGATGACGTCAAATCATCATGCCCCTTATGACCTGGGCTACACACGTACTACAATGGCCGGTACAACGGGAAGCGAAACCGCGAGGTGAAGCCAATCCCATCAAAGCCGGTCTCAGTTCGGATTGCAGGCTGCAACTCGCCTGCATGAAGTCGGAATTGCTAGTAATCGCGGATCAGCATGCCGCGGTGAATACGTTCCCGGGTCTTGTACACACCGCCCGTCACACCACGAGAGTTTACAACACCCGAAGTCGGTGGGGTAACCCGCAAGGGAGCCAGCCGCCGAAGGTGGGGTAGATGATTGGGGTGAAGTCGTAACAAGGTAGCCGTATCGGAAGGTGCGGCTGGATCACCTCCTTTCTATGGAGAATCGTCTTCTGCAATGAAGACATTCAAATCGGAAGTTAAACTTCCAAAATCATTTAACGCGTATCCATTTGTTCGGTTTTGATGGAATTTGCGGGGCCATAGCTCAGCTGGGAGAGCGCCTGCCTTGCAAGCAGGAGGTCAGCGGTTCGATCCCGCTTGGCTCCACCAACAAACTTCATCTATTTGTTATGTCTAGAATATTTTTAAACTTGATCCTTGAAAACTGGATACCGAAACGAATTTGCGTTTTAGAACATCTTTTAGCTAAAACTTGTGTAAACAAGTACGTTAGTTATTAGCTGGAAGCGAAGATTTTCAATTGTGCGAACAAGCGAAACATCGGAGCGAAGGTTAAGCTAATAAGAGCACACGGAGGATGCCTAGGCGCCAGGAGCCGACGAAGGACGTGGCGAACAACGAAACTGCCTCGGGGAGCTGTAAGCAAGCTTTGATCCGGGGGTGTCCGAATGGGGAAACCCAGCTGTGGTAATTCGCAGTTACTCATCTCTGAACACATAGGAGATGTAGAGGCAGACCAGGGGAACTGAAACATCTAAGTACCCTGAGGAAGAGAAAACAATAGTGATTCCGTCAGTAGCGGCGAGCGAACGCGGAACAGCCTAAACCTAAGAGCTTGCTCTTAGGGGTTGTGGGACGTCTCACATGGAGTTACAAAGGAATATGGTAGGCGAAGAGGTCTGGAAAGGCCCGCGATAGAGGTAAAAGCCCTGTAGCCTAAACTGTGTTCTCTCCGAGACGGATCCCGAGTAGTGCGGGGCACGTGAAACCCCGTATGAATCCAGCAGGACCATCTGCTAAGGCTAAATACTACCTGGCGACCGATAGTGAAACAGTACCGTGAGGGAAAGGTGAAAAGCACCCCGGAAGGGGAGTGAAATAGAACCTGAAACCGTGTGCTTACAAAAAGTCAGAGCCCGATCTATGGGTGATGGCGTGCCTTTTGTAGAATGAACCGGCGAGTTACGTTTAACATGCAAGGTTAAGTCGAGAAGACGGAGCCGCAGCGAAAGCGAGTCTGAATAGGGCGATTTAGTATGTGGACGTAGACCCGAAACCGTGTGATCTACCCCTGTCCAGGGTGAAGGTGCGGTAACACGCACTGGAGGCCCGAACCCACGCATGTTGAAAAATGCGGGGATGAGGTGGGGGTAGCGGAGAAATTCCAATCGAACTCGGAGATAGCTGGTTCTCCCCGAAATAGCTTTAGGGCTAGCCTCGGTATAAGAGTAGTGGAGGTAGAGCACTGATTGGGTGCGGGGTCCGCAAGGATTACCAAGCTCAGTCAAACTCCGAATGCCATATACTTATTGCCGGGAGTCAGACAGTGAGTGCTAAGATCCATTGTCAAAAGGGAAACAGCCCAGACCATCAGCTAAGGTCCCCAAGTGTGTGTTAAGTGGGAAAGGATGTGGAGTTGCACAGACAACCAGGATGTTGGCTTAGAAGCAGCCACCATTGAAAGAGTGCGTAATAGCTCACTGGTCGAGTGACTCTGCGCCGAAAATGTAACGGGGCTAAACACACCACCGAAGCTATGGCTAGATACGTATGTATCTGGGGTAGGGGAGCGTTGTATGTGGGTTGAAGGTGTACCGTAAGGAGCGCTGGACAGCATACAAGTGAGAATGCCGGTATGAGTAACGAAAAGATCAGTGAGAATCTGATCCGCCGAAAGCCCAAGGTTTCCTGAGGAAGGCTCGTCCGCTCAGGGTAAGTCGGGACCTAAGGCGAGGCCGAAAGGCGTAGTCGAAGGACAACAGTTTGAAATTACTGTACCACCGTAATCCGCTATGAGCGATGGGGTGACGCAGGAGGGTAGTGACGCGGACTGATGGATATGTCCGTCTAAGCAGTGAGGCTGATGTGTAGGCAAATCCGCACATCATTAAGGCTGGGCTGTGATGGGGAGCGAAAATTACAGTAGCGAAGGTCATGATCTCACACTGCCAAGAAAAGCCTCTAGCCAGGAGAAGGTGCCCGTACCGCAAACCGACACAGGTAGGCGAGAAGAGAATTCTAAGGCGCGCGGAAGAACTCTCGTTAAGGAACTCGGCAAAATGACCCCGTAACTTCGGGAGAAGGGGTGCCCCGGTAGTGTGAATAGCACGAGGGGGCCGCAGTGAAAAGGCCCAAGCGACTGTTTAGCAAAAACACAGGTCTGTGCGAAGCCGCAAGGCGAAGTATACGGGCTGACGCCTGCCCGGTGCTGGAAGGTTAAGGGGAGTGGTTAGGGGTAACCCGAAGCTATGAACCGAAGCCCCAGTAAACGGCGGCCGTAACTATAACGGTCCTAAGGTAGCGAAATTCCTTGTCAGGTAAATTCTGACCCGCACGAATGGCGTAACGACTTGGGCGCTGTCTCAACGAGAGATCCGGTGAAATTTTAATACCTGTGAAGATGCAGGTTACCCGCGACAAGACGGAAAGACCCCATGGAGCTTTACTGCAGCTTGATATTGAATTTGGGTACGATCTGTACAGGATAGGTGGGAGCCGTAGAAATCGGAGCGCAAGCTTCGGTGGAGGCGCCGTTGGGATACCACCCTGATCGTATCTAGGTTCTAACCTAGTACCCTTACCGGGTACGGGGACCGTGTCAGGCGGGCAGTTTGACTGGGGCGGTCGCCTCCTAAAGAGTAACGGAGGCGTTCCAAGGTTCCCTCAGAATGGTTGGAAATCATTCGAAGAGTGCAAAGGCATAAGGGAGCTTGACTGCGAGACCTACAAGTCGAGCAGGGACGAAAGTCGGACTTAGTGATCCGGTGGTACCGCATGGAAGGGCCATCGCTCAACGGATAAAAGCTACCCTGGGGATAACAGGCTTATCTCCCCCAAGAGTCCACATCGACGGGGAGGTTTGGCACCTCGATGTCGGCTCATCGCATCCTGGGGCTGAAGTAGGTCCCAAGGGTTGGGCTGTTCGCCCATTAAAGCGGTACGCGAGCTGGGTTCAGAACGTCGTGAGACAGTTCGGTCCCTATCTGTCGTGGGCGCAGGAAATTTGAGAGGAGCTGTCCTTAGTACGAGAGGACCGGGATGGACGTACCGCTGGTGCACCAGTTGTTTCGCCAGAAGCATGGCTGGGTAGCTACGTACGGACGGGATAAGCGCTGAAAGCATCTAAGCGTGAAGCCCCCCTCAAGATGAGATTTCCCAATTAGTAAGACCCCTTGAAGACGACGAGGTAGATAGGTTGGAGGTGGAAGTGCAGTAATGCATGGAGCTGACCAATACTAATCGGTCGAGGGCTTATCCTATACTTAAAATGCAAATTCAATTCGGATTCAGTTTTCAGGCATCAAGCCTGTAACACGCTTAGAAATTCATTCTCACTTCTGGTGATGAACGAAATTTCACGCGGCAGCGTCTGTTTCACAGACGCATGTTTGGTGGCGATAGCGGAGGGGTTCCACGCGTACCCATCCCGAACACGACCGTTAAGCCCTCCAGCGCCGATGGTACTTGGACCGAAGGGTCCTGGGAGAGTAGGACGTTGCCAAGCACAATTAGACCACTGTTGAGTAATCGACAGTGGCTTTTTTGCGTCTATTATAGGCTGTGGAAAACTTGTGGATAAACATTTGGATTTGCAGAAAAGTTACGCACATGTGGATAGATGATTGAAAGAGAAATAATCTCTAAATAGTGTGGATTAAATGCATAATTATATGGATCTGTCAACAGAAAACCTAAGTAATACACGGGTTGCTGTGGATATAACCGGGATTATGTGGATAGAGCTATTGATAAGTGGATAACTATTTTAACTTGGATGTGACAAGATTTCAAGACTATTTTTAAAACTGCATAGAGCTGTGGATAACTAAAATAAAGTTATAAATAATGTAATAGATTAGCGCACAATTGACGCTCTTGTTATACTTATCCTAAAAGTAATTTTATAAAGGATGAGGTGAGTTTGTGGTAATAAGACAGTTACGTTCAGAAGAATTCGATGCAAGCATGAACTTGTCAGAATATGCTTTTCAGTACAAGCTTCCTAGTGAAAAAAGGGCAAGTGCTAAGGAAAGATTCAAGGCTGAACAGGTATGGGGTGCTTTTGAGGACGGAACATTGGAAGCTAAATTGACGATTATACCTTTCCAAGTCTACATACAGGGCAGAGTGGTACCTATGGGTGGTATAGCAGGAGTGGCTACATGGCCCGAGAACCGCAGACAAGGACATGTGGCAAATCTTTTGTCTCATGCGCTGCATACGATGAATGAGGCAGGTCAAACGCTCTCTTTTCTACACCCGTTCTTGATTCCGTTTTATCGTAAATTTGGCTGGGAGGTTTATTGTGAATATAAGAAATACTCTATTCCAGTAGCGAAGTTTCCCAAAAAGGTTGAAGTTGAGGGCAAGGTTAAACGGGACATCAAAGATATCGAAGTATTGGATAGCCTATACAATCGATTCGCTGTCAGTTATAACGGGACACTCAAGCGCGATTTGGACTGGTGGGAGAACTCTGTTTTAGATGATGAAGGAAAGAGTGCAGTATTTTACTCCAAGAGTGGTGAACCAGAGGGATATGTGCTGTATAAGGTAGAGAACAGAGAACTGGTCATTGATGAATTTGTTTTTTTGAATGAACAAGCTCGGCAGGGGCTGTGGACATTTCTTGCGAACCATGATTCGATGGTGACCGGTGCATCCTTAAAGCTGGTGCCTTCGGATGACATGTTACCTTTCTTGCTGCCAGATCCACGTATAGGACAAGAGAATTATCCTTATTTTATGGGGCGGATTGTTAATGCCAAGTCATTCATTGAAACTTACGCCTTCAGAGGAAATAGTAGTCAAAAGAAGCATCTAATATATATCGAAGATAAGTTTGCACCTTGGAATCATGGGTTATGGGCATGGAATATCTCTAATGAGGGCTCGGCTACTTTGATAAGAGTAGAAGGGGAACGGGCGGAAGCAGACCTGAGCTGTGATATAGGTACTTTGACGGCCTTGATGCTTGGATACAAACGACCAACAGAGATGACTCGTTATGGAAGTGTCTCTGGCCACGCAGCAGCACTGGAATGGTTTGAAGAAATTATTCCACAAGCACAGACAGCTTTATTTGATCATTTTTAAAATATAAGAAAGTATAAGTTTCACGCTATACATTATCCTTATATTTCTCGCATAAACGCTTATCGCCCTAATAAGGATACCGAAGGCGTTTATACTTGACAAAAATTAGGCTCTCCCCTTCGAAAGAAGTTGGGAGAGTTCTTTATTTCCGAATACATTCGCTGAAAAAAGTGAAAAATAAGAGAATCCACTTGGAATTAGCACAGAATATGTTATAATATTAAAAAGTCAAAGAAAGTCAAAGTCAACGAAGCATAATGACATCTATCCGATCTTCTGAACACGTGGGATTATCCACAAATGTTTAAGTTCAATTAAAGACCATTGTCATTATGAATGCAAGTTGCAATCGGTATTATAAAGATTTAAGCACTGGAGGATGAGTGATGCGCAATATCTCTGATATTATCGAACAATATCTGAAGAATATTTTGCATGAAAGTCCCGAAGGTACGGTGGAAATCCAGCGAAATGACCTGGCGGACCAGTTCTCATGCGTACCGTCACAGATCAACTATGTCATCAGTACACGCTTTACTCTGGAAAAAGGTTATGTGGTGGAAAGTAAGCGTGGTGGCGGGGGATATATTCGTATTCAACGTTTTGAATTACCACCTAACGTGGCACTGCATGCCCATTTAAACCATACTATAGGTGGCGGGATTGATCAGAACGCTGCTGAAGGGCTGATTTATCAGCTGGAGGAAGCTGGTTTTCTAAGTAAGCGTGAAGCGTGCCTTATGCGCGCTGCTGTTTCTCGGGAATGCCTAACGGTTAAGATTCCATACCGGGATGAGATTCGTGCCAAGATTATGAAGGCGATGTTAATCTCTTTGTTAGGCAAATAATTGTCAACCATAAGGGAGGGGCTTACGCTTATGCAATGCCAGGAATGTGGCGTCAAGCCGGCAACACTCCACTTCACTAAGATCGTGAATGGAGAGAAGACGGAGTTTCATATCTGCGAGAGCTGTGCACGGGAGAAGGGTGAACTCATTCCCGGAACGGCTGGAGGATTCTCTATCCACAGTCTGCTCTCAGGTCTGCTTGATCTTGAAGGTGCCGGCAAGGAGAAGTCGGCTGCAACGAAGACTACGCAGAGTCTGCAATGTGAGAATTGTGGGATGACGTACTCCCAGTTTAGCAAATTAGGCCGTTTTGGCTGTAGCTCCTGTTATGAATATTTTAACAGTGCACTGGACCCGCTTTTTAAGCGAGTGCATGGCAGTACTTCACATGTAGGTAAGATTCCGAAACGTGCAGGAGCTCAGATTGTGTTTAGACGCCAAATTGATGAACTCAAGCAGGAATTACAGCAAAGTATTACACAAGAAGAATTCGAGAAAGCAGCGGAGCTGCGAGATCAGATTCGTAAACTTGAAAAAGAAATAGCACAAGAGTAAAGTCTTTGATATATAGGGGGGATATGACATGTCAAGTCTCCGATTTACTGAACAAGCGCTTAGTGATTGGATGCGTTCTGGAGGTAGTCATTCTGAGATTGTAATTAGCAGTCGTATGCGTATTGCCCGTAATCTAGAGCATCTTCCGTTCCCAATGCTGGCTTCCTTAGAGCAATCGGAAGAAGTATTAGAGCTACTGGCTCCTGTGTTTCATGAGGAAGCAGCTGCAGATTTCGGATCTTTTCAACTCCTAAAGCTTGATGAAGTGAATGAACTGGACAAAAAGGTACTGGTTGAGAAGCATCTAATCAGTCCTAACTTGGCTAATGATTCGCGCAGTGCGGCTGTCTTATTAAATGAAGATGAGTCGGTCAGCATCATGATTAACGAAGAGGACCATCTGCGAATCCAGTGTCTGTTTCCTGGTCTTCAGGTTAGAGAAGCATGGGAACGTGCGACGGCGATCGATGACATATTCGAGGCAGCTGTTAATTACGCTTTTGATGATAAAAGAGGATATTTGACTAGTTGTCCCACCAATGTTGGTACTGGGCTTCGTGCCTCGGTAATGCTGCATCTACCAGCGCTTGTAATGACTCATCAGATTAATCGCATCTTGTCTGCAGTGAACCAAGTGGGATTGACTGTAAGAGGAATTTACGGTGAGGGTAGCGAAGCAGTAGGGAACATCTTTCAAATTTCTAATCAAATCACCCTCGGTCAAACGGAAAGTGAAATTATAGAGAACCTTCACAGTGTAGTTACCCAGATTATTGAGCATGAGCGAAATGCACGTGAACGGTTGCTTGTTGATTCCGCCCTGAGAATAACAGACCGAGTGAAGCGTTCTTACGGAATTTTATGTTATGCAGCTCTTATGGAGCTTAAAGAATCTGCTCAACGCCTATCTGATGTGAGACTTGGGGTTGACCTTGGCATTCTGGAAGGTCTTTCGATTTCAGTGCTTAATGAACTTAACGTTAAGACACAGCCAGGATTTCTGCAAAAGATGTTCGGCGATGAGCTGAACGCTACTGAACGAGATATGTATCGGGCAAAACTGCTCCGAGAAACACTGGGAACACAACATTAATATAGATATTTATTATTCATGGAGGTGCAGGAGATATGATGTTTGGAAGATTTACGGAACGCGCACAAAAAGTGCTAGCGCTGGCGCAGGAAGAAGCTGTTCGTTTAGGACACAACAATATTGGTACAGAACATATTTTGCTCGGACTTATTCGTGAAGGAGACGGCATTGCTGCTAAGGCATTAATAGCTTTAGGGCTAGGTCTTGAAAAAATCCAGGACGAAGTGGAGACACTGATTGGCAGAGGTCAAGAACAGCCTACGAACATTGCTTATACTCCTCGCGCTAAAAAAGTGATTGAGCTGTCGATGGACGAAGCCCGCAAATTGGGTCATACGTATGTTGGCACTGAGCATATTTTGCTTGGACTTATCCGTGAAGGGGAAGGTGTCGCGGCTCGTGTGCTTAATAACCTCGGCATCAGCTTGAACAAAGCTCGTCAACAAGTTCTTCAGCTCCTGGGAAGCAGCGAGGCTGCCTCTAGTCATAGCGGGACTCCGGCTAACGTCAGCACACCGACCCTGGATGGTCTTGCGCGCGATTTGACCGCTTATGCTAAGGAAGGTAATCTAGACCCAGTTATCGGCCGTAGTAAGGAAATTGAACGTGTTATTCAGGTACTGAGTCGCCGGACTAAGAATAACCCGGTACTGATCGGTGAACCTGGTGTTGGTAAAACAGCTATCGCTGAAGGACTTGCACAAAAGATTATCAATAATGAAATCCCAGAAACACTTCGCGACAAACGCGTCATGACGCTCGACATGGGCTCAGTAGTGGCTGGAACAAAATATCGCGGTGAGTTTGAAGACCGCCTCAAGAAAATTATGGATGAGATTCGCCAAGCAGGTAATATCGTGCTCTTTATCGATGAGCTTCATACACTGATCGGTGCTGGTGGCGCGGAAGGTGCGATTGACGCATCTAACATTCTGAAGCCGGCTTTAGCCCGTGGAGAACTTCAGTGCATTGGTGCGACTACGCTTGACGAATATCGTAAATATATTGAAAAAGATGCTGCGTTGGAGCGTCGTTTCCAACCGATTACGGTGGATCAGCCATCTCCAGAAGAAGCGGTCCAAATTCTGTTCGGACTTCGCGATCGTTATGAAGCGCATCACCGTGTGAAGATTACGGATGAAGCTATAGTGGAAGCAGTGAAGTTGTCCGATCGTTACATCCCGGATCGTTTCCTGCCAGATAAAGCGATTGACCTTATCGATGAAGCAGGATCTAAAGTAAGGCTTCACTCTTACACCATCCCGCCAAATCTGAAGGAACTTGAAATGCGCTTGGATGATATCCGTAAGGAGAAGGATTCCGCAGTGCAGAGTCAAGAGTTTGAAAAAGCGGCGGCCTTGCGTGATACAGAGCAAAAAATCCGTGAAGAGCTTGATACGACTAAGAATCAATGGAAAGAAAAACAGGGTCGCACGGATTCAGAGGTTACACCTGAAGACATCGCACAGGTTGTAGCTAGCTGGACGGGTATACCTGTAAGCAAGCTGAAGGAAGAGGAGACCGACCGTCTACTTAACATGGAGGCTTTACTGCATGAGCGAGTGATCGGTCAGGACGAAGCTGTTAAGGCAGTTAGCCGGGCACTACGCCGTGCGCGTGCGGGTCTTAAAGATCCGAAACGTCCAATGGGTTCCTTTATCTTCCTCGGTCCTACTGGTGTAGGTAAAACTGAGTTGGCTCGTGCATTGGCTGAAGCCATGTTCGGCGATGAGAATGCGGTCATTCGTATTGATATGTCGGAATACATGGAGAAGCACTCCACGTCCCGCTTAGTCGGAGCCCCTCCTGGATATGTTGGCTATGAAGAAGGTGGCCAATTAACCGAGAAGGTACGCCGTAAACCTTATTCTGTAGTGCTGCTTGATGAAATTGAAAAAGCGCACCCAGAAGTATTCAACATTCTGCTGCAAGTTCTTGAAGATGGTCGTTTAACTGACTCTAAAGGACGGGTAGTCGATTTCCGTAATACATTAATTATTCTGACTTCTAACGTAGGCGCACAAGCGATCAAGAAGAATTCGACACTTGGATTCACAGCTGTGCAAGATGCTGGAGCAGAATACGGTAATATGAAGGGCAAGGTTATGGAAGAGCTTAAGAAGAGCTTCCGTCCTGAGTTCTTGAACCGGATTGACGAAATCATCGTCTTCCATTCCCTCGATGAGAAGCATATTGCTGAAATCGTTACATTGATGTCTGATGAGCTGCGCAAGCGGCTGCGTGAATATGATGTTGATTTCGTACTCACGGATGCGGCGAAGGCTTTCCTGGCTAAGGAAGGTTACGACCCAGCCTTTGGTGCACGTCCATTACGTCGTGCGATTCAGAAGCATATTGAAGACCGTCTCTCCGAGGAATTGTTGAGAGGAAATATCCAAAAGGGTGATTCGCTCAACATTGATGAAGTTGGCGGAGAACTTGTAGTGAATAAAGTGGATGCTCCTGTAGCGCCATTGCTTGAAAAAGAAGTAGAATCCGAATAAAAAAACGGAATAAAAAAAGCTTCCGCTCCTCAGTTTATAGAGGGGCGGAAGCTTTTTTAATATAAATTTATCACTTAAAAATATACATTTAGTACAAATTCCGAATGACCTTTCGTTAAAGGGGCAGAAATGGTAAACTTTCATTAGAAGAAAATATCCGCAATTTAAAAGTTCGGACCGTAAGGAGAACAAATGGCTAAACCAAAAACTAAATTTTTTTGCACCGATTGTGGATACGAATCGCCAAAATGGTTCGGAAAATGTCCCGGGTGCCAAGCTTGGAACTCCATGGTGGAGGAAACGGAAAGCGTAGTCAAAACACAGGGAATGAATGCCCCTATTTTTCATAGTAAAGAAAAGGCACAATCGATCATAAGTATAGAAAGTGACAAGGAACCGCGCATACTGACAGGTATAGGTGAGCTTAACCGTGTTCTCGGTGGGGGGATCGTACCAGGATCGCTGGTACTAGTAGGGGGAGACCCAGGAATCGGTAAATCTACGCTCTTATTACAGACGTCGCATGCTCTGACAACTCAGGGATTGCGAGTGCTGTACATTTCGGGCGAAGAATCGGTAAGGCAAACTAAACTACGTGCGGATCGCCTCGGTGCGTTGTCAGCTGAGCTATATGTACTATGTGAGACGAATATGGAAAGCATAGAAGAAGCGATTGAACAAATTCAGCCGCAATTTCTTGTTATCGATTCGATTCAGACTGTATTTATGCCAGAAGTAACCAGTGCGCCAGGCAGTGTGACCCAGGTTCGGGAATGTACGACAAGATTTATGCGTATCGCTAAGATTCGGGGAATTGCTACAGTTCTCGTTGGGCATGTCACCAAGGAAGGCGCTATTGCAGGCCCACGGATGCTTGAACATATGGTGGATTGTGTGCTGTATTTTGAGGGAGAGCGGCATCATACGTATAGACTCCTGCGGGCTGTAAAGAACCGCTTCGGTTCAACGAATGAAATCGGCATTTTCGAAATGGGTGAAGTGGGTCTAACAGAAGTAGAAAATCCATCGGAGCTCTTCTTATCGGAGCGTCCACTCGGCGTAGCCGGATCTACAGTCGTGGCTAGTATGGAAGGGACTAGACCGGTGCTTGTTGAGCTTCAGGCTCTTATCGCTGCCACTCATTTCCCCTCCCCACGCCGGGTGTGCACAGGTATGGATCACCAGCGGATGGCACTCATTATCGCTGTACTTGAGAAGCGGATGGGCATGTTCCTGCAAAATCAGGATGCATACCTTAATGTTGCTGGAGGCGTGAAGCTGGATGAACCGGCGATTGATTTAGCAGTAGCTGTTAGTATCGCTTCCAGCTTTCGTGATATTTCAACAAAACCTTACGATGTTTTCTTCGGTGAAGTAGGACTTACAGGTGAAGTAAGAGGTGTTTCACGCGCGGAAATGCGTGTGAAGGAGGCCGCGAAGCTAGGCTTCCGGCGGGTGATCATGCCAGAGAAAAGTTTGAAGGGCTGGAAGCACCCGCAAGATATCCAGATTATTGGCGTCAGTACCGTAGCAGATGCACTATCGGTCGCGTTAGATTAGGGGGCACAGGGATTATGAAAGAATATAACCAATTAGAGAATATGAATGATCTGCTCAGACTGGCGGCACCGGGGACACCCTTTCGGGAAGGTCTTGAGAATGTGCTGCGAGCTAAGACGGGAGCACTAATCGTCGTTGGGTATAGTCCTGAGGTGATGGAGGTAGTGGATGGAGGATTCTCCATTAACTGCGATTTTTCACCCAATTATTTATATGAGCTCGCCAAAATGGACGGTGCCATTATTCTTAGTGAGGATTTGAAACGAATTTTGTATGCAAATACACAGCTAATTCCGGATTCGTCCATCTCTTCTATCGAGACAGGCATTCGTCACCGGACCGCCGAGCGCGTAGCGAAGCAAACAGGTAAACTGGTTGTTTCTATTTCACAGCGCCGCAATATCATTACCCTGTATCAAGGTTCCATTCGGTATGCTTTAAAAGAAATCGGAGCTATTTTGGCTAAAGCTAATCAAGCGATTCAGACCCTCGAAAAGTACAAAGCGGTTCTTACACAAGGACTGACGAATTTGTCTGCTTCGGAGTATGAGGGAATCGTCACCGTAGCTGAAGTGGTCGGAGTGATTCAGCGGGTAGAGATGGTTCTACGCATAAAAATGGAGATCAAACGATATATAAATGAACTAGGCAATGAAGGACGCTTAATCAGCATGCAGATGGAAGAACTGGTTGGAAATACAGAGGAAGAAGCATGGCTCCTATACAGAGACTATGCTAAGGAAGAGCAAGAAGATAAAATCCGTGAAATTATTGCCGGTCTCAAACGTATTAGTGATGATGACCTAATGGATGACAACCATATTGCTCGATTGCTGGGCTACTCTTCTACGGCAATTTCTTCCGAAGAGGTGGTTACTCCGCGTGGATATCGTCTGCTCAACAAGATTCCGCGGCTTCCAAATGTGATCATTCATAATCTGGTGGAGCGGTTTGAAATGCTGCCTAATTTGATGTCTGCAAGCATAGCTGAACTGGATGAAGTGGACGGAATTGGGGAGGTGCGGGCTCGTAATATTCAGGATGGGCTCAAACGTTTACAGAAGCAAGTTCTTATTGACAGGCAAATGTAAATAACATACAATCACGTAATATTGGAGCTGTTTAAGGCCAATGTGAGAAAATTGAGGTGAAGAAATGATACAAAAATCAATTCCGAGTCTTTTTACCATAGGTAACTTGATGCTCGGAATGTTTGGTATCATGATGGCGTTTGACGGTAAAGTTAGCATGGCCGCTATCATGGTTATTATTGCTATGCTGTTAGACGGATTGGATGGCCGAGTTGCTCGTGCACTTAAATGTGAGAGTGAATTTGGTAAGGAACTGGACTCTTTGTCTGATGTCGTTTCTTTTGGAGTAGCACCGGCTGTTATTATGTACGTCTCAAGCCTGCATGATTTAAATTCTGCATTAGCCTGGACAGTAACTGCAATTTTCCCGGTGTTTGGTGCATTGCGCCTAGCTCGCTTTAATGTTCATCCAGGGGTTCCTGGTTATTTCATCGGATTGCCAATTCCTGCTGCTGGTGGTGTACTTGCCACATTAGCTCTTTTTAATAAAGATGTTTCTGCTCCATTTATGATCGTGGCTACATTGCTCTTATCATATTTGATGGTCAGCACTGTTAAATATCCTAATTTTAAGAAGGTTGGATTACCTAAAAAAGTGGTTGTCGGAGCGCCAGTAGTCATTGTTGTTGCCGTGGCTGTTGCTGTTGTGTTCCCTGAACAAATTGCTAAGCTAATCTTCGTCTTACTTGGGATTTACGCGTTATATGGTTTTAAACAAAACATCGATCGATTGACAGCCAGACGCCGTCACCGTCGTAGAAGACGTTCTGAAGATAAAGTGTATCACTCGAAGAACGGTTAAAGCAGTCTTGTAGTAAGGTTGAACTAATATAATTATAGCTAGAGGCTTTGTCGTCCTTAGGGGATGGCAAAGCCTTTTTGCAATTCCAGCGCTACCCCAAGTTTATCGTCTTGAAAATTGGAACATACTGGTGAGGTATAGATCATTCAAGGATGAATAAAAAGGAGGTGCGTTAGGTTATGTGGAAAAAAGTGATATTGTCTTTTGCTTTAATATGTGGTGCTTGGTCTGGTTTTTCGCTATACCATGCGCTTGAAAGAGGATTCCCCAAGGGAATGGAAAAGCTGAGTGAAAGTTTACCTGTAGAGGGAAGCATTTTATTTACGGTGCTGGGTGCCATTATTTTTTTGTTTGCGGGGTCTTTATGCGCGGAATGGGGAGGTTCAAAACTGCGGGAGGCGGTTCTGTACTGTTCGCGTATACCAATGAATGAATTGGCTGCAGGTGCAGCTGGGCTTACAGGAGGGCTTTTGCTATCTCTTCTGTTATATCCTGCTATGATTTGGCTTGGAAAAGCTGGGCAGTTGCTGCAGGTACCCGTTACGTTAGCTTTTGGATATATGGGGCTGCGGATCGGTCTGGAGAAAAAAGAGGAACTAGCTGCACTTTGGACAACTGGACGCTGGGGGCAAGCGGCTGAACCGGAAGGTCGTGGCCTGGAGGAGCATAAAATCCTCGATACGAGCGTTATTATTGATGGTCGGATCGCCGACATTTGCAAAACTGGATTTATTGAGGGAACGATTGTCATACCGGAATTCGTACTTGAGGAGCTCCAACATATCGCAGATTCTTCCGATCTACTGAAACGTAATCGCGGACGGCGGGGACTTGATATTCTCAATAAAATCCAAAAAGAGCTCGATGTGAAGGTATTAATCTACGAGGGAGATTTTGAAGAAATCTCTGAGGTGGATAGTAAGCTGGTGAAGTTAGCGAAGGTACTGCGAGGTAAAGTAGTTACCAATGACTTTAACTTGAATAAGGTTTGCGAATTACAAGGAGTCTCAGTCCTGAATATTAATGATCTTGCGAATGCCGTGAAGCCCGTAGTGTTGCCTGGTGAGGAAATCGTAGTTCAGGTCATTAAGGATGGAAAAGAGCATGGACAAGGCGTAGCCTATTTAGACGATGGAACAATGATCGTTGTGGAAGGCGGACGGGAATATATCGGAACTACGATGGAGGTTCTCGTCACGAGTGTGCTTCAAACTTCAGCTGGACGGATGATATTTGCGAAGCCAAAGCTCTTGGAAAAAGCACAATAAGCGTAGATAAAGTACACGGCAAATGTCCTATGGGTTGGAAATGCCCGCCAAACACGTTATGATGGGAATATACGTGAAAGACAGGAGCCTGAGTAATGTCAAACAGTGTGGGCGTCGTCATTGTGGCGGCAGGCAGAGGAACGCGAATGGGGACTGTAGAGAGCAAGCAATATCTGTTACTGCAGGGGAAACCAATCATCGTTCATACGCTGGAAGTATTTCAGCAGCACGAATTGATTTCTGAAATCGTGCTCGTAACCGGTAAGGAAGATATTGAGCGCTGCCGGGAATGGATACAGCTCTATAAGCTGGACAAGGTTAAGGCTATAGTACCTGGTGGATCTGAGCGTCAGCATTCCGTACATAAAGGATTGTTGAAACTTACGACACAGTGGGTAATGGTACATGATGGTGTTCGTCCGTTTGTGCAGCCGAATGAAATTGAGGCATGTTATGAGCGAGCGAAGCAGATCGGTGCTTCAGTTCTTGCTGTACCAGTCAAAGATACGATCAAACAGGTAGATAACGAAGGCAAAGTACTGTCTACGCCGGATCGGCGAAGTCTGTGGGCGATTCAAACCCCGCAGACTTTTCGTCTTTCTGAATTGCTGGATGCCTATGCGGCCGCGGAGCGGGATGGATTTCTAGGTACTGATGATTCCAGCTTGGCAGAGCGTGCTGGTATTCCGGTTTCTGTGGTAGAGGGAAGCTACAGAAATATTAAGATTACGACGCCAGATGATTTGGATTTTGCAGAATTCACAGAAAGAAACAGGGGAGAGGGACAATCATGATCGCTGTAGGACAAGGGTTTGATGTACATCAACTGGTTGAGGGAAGGCCTTGTATTATTGGAGGCGTTACAATTCCTTATGAAAAAGGATTAGTAGGACATTCCGATGCCGATGTGCTGCTGCACGCAGTAAGTGACGCGATTCTAGGCGCACTAGGACTTGGTGATATTGGCAGACATTTTCCGGACACAGATCCAGCGTTTAAGGACGCGGATAGCTTGAAATTATTAGAACAAGTGTGGGCACTTGCTAGCGAGCGAGGTTATAAGCTTGGAAATATCGATTCAACGATTATTGCCCAAAAACCAAAGATGGCGCCATACATTCCACAAATGACGGAGATTATCGCTCGTGCGCTTCACGCGGACCCGTCCAAGGTGAACGTTAAAGCTACGACTACTGAACAGCTTGGTTTTGCCGGTCGTGGTGAAGGAATTGCCGCACAATCTATTGTCTGTCTACTCCAAGATGTGATATCATCTTGAGATGGTCTAAGTAGCAAATCTAAGTTTTAACCATATGAAGCGGAGGGAATATAATGACGGATCAAGTCCGGGTGCGTTACGCACCGAGCCCTACGGGACATTTACATATAGGTAACGCCAGAACGGCGCTGTTTAACTATCTGTTCGCCCGTAATAAAGGCGGTAAATTCATTATCAGAATTGAAGATACAGACGTGAAGCGCAATGTCGCAGGCGGCGAAGAGAGCCAGCTTAAGTATTTGAAATGGCTAGGCATGGATTGGGATGAGAGTGTTGATGTTGGCGGAGAGTACGGACCTTACCGCCAGACTGAACGTCTTGACCTATATCGTGTATATTGGCAGGATTTGCTGGACAAAGGTTTAGCTTACCGCTGCTACTGCACAGAGGAAGAACTGGAAGCAGAACGTGAAGAACAGACTGCACGTGGAGAAACCCCTCGTTATTCCGGCAAACACCGTGATTTGACGGAAGAACAACGCCTTGCCTTTGAAGCTGAGGGACGAGTAGCTAGCATTCGCTTCCGTGTACCAGAAGATCGTACGTACACGTTCGATGATATCGTAAAAGGTACTATTTCTTTTGATACGAAAGAAATGGGTGATTTTGTTATCGTGAAGAAGGACGGAATTCCGACCTATAACTTTGCGGTAGCTGTTGATGATTATTTGATGGCTATCACCCATGTACTACGTGGGGAAGATCATATTTCCAACACACCACGTCAGCTAATGATCTATGAGGCTCTTGGTTGGAAACCCCCAATATTTGGTCATATGACACTGATTGTCGGTGACAACCATAAGAAGCTTAGCAAGCGGGATCAATCTGTAATTACATTTATTGAGCAATATGATGAATTGGGTTACTTGCCTGAGGCTTTGGTTAACTTCATTTCTCTACTGGGCTGGTCGCCAGAGGGAGAAGAGGAGATCTTCAGTAAAGAAGAACTTATTTCTATTTTTGATGCGGACCGTTTGTCCAAAAGTCCGGCTGTATTCGATAAGCACAAGCTGGCGCATCTAAATAATCACTATATTAAGCATGCTGATCCTAAACGGATCTCGGCATTAGCGATTCCACATCTGCAAAAAGCGGGGAAAATACCGGCTGAGCTGAATGATGAGCAGCAGGCATGGGCAGAAAGCCTTGTAGCACTGTATCAAGAGCAGATGAACTCTGCCTCCGATATCGTAGAGCTATCTGAACTATTCTTCCGCAGCCATCTGGAGTTAGAAACAGAAGCGGCGCAGGTTCTGGCGGAAAGCCAAGTGCCTGAAGTCTTGTCTGCTTTCCTAGCTAAGGTTGAAGCTTGTCAGGATTTCAGTGCTAGTAATATGGCTGTACTGATCAAGGAAGTGCAGAAAGAAACAGGGCACAAAGGCAAAGCGCTCTTTATGCCGATACGTGTGGCTTTGACCGGACAAACGCACGGACGTGATCTTAATATAACGATTGCTTTGCTCGGCCAAAACCGTGTCATCGAACGTTTGAAATCACAAATTAAAGGAGCTTAAGGTAGTATTACTTATCATTAAGCCTCTTGTCAGTCCCTTATCTTTTACGCTAAGATAGAACCATATGATAATAGCTGTGATCAGGAGAAGTACGTCCATAAAGGCAATTGCCAGAGAGAATAACCGAGAAAGGGATACCCTTTCGGGCTGGGAGTTATTCATTTGTCCGGGGCAGAACATGCGCCTGTGAGCTGCACGGTTGAACGATCCTAAAGGCTCGTTAGATCGCGCCGGGTACATCGCCGTTAATGATGCCAAGTGGAACGAAGGAACTCTGCCGATGGTAACAACAGCAGTCTGTTTGATTCGTTCAAGCAGAGTGGAACCGCGGTTAAACGTCTCTGCAGCTTTATGCTGCAGGGGCTTTTTTTGTTTCAGGGTATCTTTTCTAATATAACAAACCAAGCAAACACCCACAGCATATGTATGATAAGAATGATGGATTGGAGACAATACCTTCCTTGTGTACCTGTAAACAGGAGATGGGGGAGTCAAGAAGAGAGGAACCGTGATGTTTAAGCATATTAAGTCGGACATTCGGGCGGTATTTGATAACGATCCCGCTGCCCGCAGCTGGTTCGAGGTTGTCTTCACGTATGCAGGGTTGCACGCCATTTGGGGTCACCGGATTGCCCATTCTTTTTTCAAACGCCGCTGGTATACAATGGCCCGTATGGTCTCACAGTTTAGTAGATTTATGACCGGTGTTGAAATCCATCCCGGAGCTGTCATCGGAAATAGGCTGTTTATCGACCATGGTATGGGGATTGTTATTGGGGAAACCTGTGAAATCGGTGATGATGTTATTATCTATCAAGGTGTTACACTTGGGGGGACAGGGAAAGAAAAAGGTAAGCGCCATCCCACAGTTGGCAACAATGTAGTTATTGGTTCTGGTGCGAAGGTATTAGGATCGTTTCGTATCGGCGACAATTCAAATATAGGTTCGAATGCGGTTGTGCTGCGTGAAGTTCCAAATAACAGTACAGTAGTAGGGAATCCGGGCCGTGTAGTAAAACGTAACGGTGAACGTGTATCCGATCGCTTGGATCATACCAAGATGCCAGACCCGCTTGTAGATTCACTTCGCTTTCTGCAAAAAGAGATCGAAGAGATCAGAGAGAAGCTTGGCGAAGAAGATAAGCAAAAGACCGCGCAGCGGCTAGTCGAAACTCAGCAGTACATTGGTGATTACGAAATTTAAGCATATCCGGTACTTAAGGAATCGGGACAACAGAAAGGGTTGGAATAGGATGGCTTTACAAATTTACAACACAATGACACGCAGCAAGGAGCAGTTTGTGCCCCAAGAGTCGGGCAAAGTGAAAATGTATGTATGTGGTCCAACCGTTTATGGATATATGCATATCGGAAATGCTAGACCTATTATTGTCTTTGATATGGTCCGGAATTATTTGGAGCAACTCGGCAATGAGGTACGGTATGTTACGAACTTCACAGATGTAGATGATAAACTGATACGCAAAGCAGAAGAAATGAACACTTCAGTAGCAGAGGTTGCTGAGATTTTTATTAATGCTTATCGTGAGGATCTTGAAGGGCTTGGAGTAAAACCGGCAACATTGAATCCGCGGGTAACAGAAAGCATGGAGCTGATCATTGGATTCATTAAAGAGCTCGAGGAAAAAGGGTATGCCTACGAGAGTGGTGGCGATGTATACTACCGTACTTCCAAATTTGAAGACTATGGTAAGCTGTCCCGTCAGAATCTAGATGAATTACAGTTTGGTATTCGCGTGGAGGTAGACTCACGGAAAGAGAAACCTGAGGACTTTGTGCTGTGGAAAGCAGCAAAACCAGGTGAAGTGTACTGGCAGAGCCCGTGGGGAGATGGACGCCCGGGCTGGCATATTGAATGCTCGGCCATGGCAAGAGAGTTCTTGGGGGATACGATGGACATCCACGGGGGTGGACAAGATTTGCAGTTCCCGCATCATGAATGCGAATGCGCTCAGACAGAAGCTCTGACGGGTAAGCCACTCTCTAATTATTGGATGCATAATGGATTTATCAACATCGGTGATGAAAAAATGTCGAAATCATTGGGTAACGGTTGGCTTGTGAAAGATATCCGTGGGCAATTTAAAGCTGGGACTATTCGTTATTTCATGCTATCGACCCATTATCGTAATCCGTTGAACTTCTCGGTGGATTCAATGACTTCAGCTGAAAAGAGCGTAGAACGTATCTCACTTGCAGAAAGTAACGTTAAGCATCGTCTTGAACTTGCTGCTGAAGGTGCTCAGGGTGAGGTCAGCTTAGAGATTAATGATAAGTTATCTGCTATTGTGGCCAATTTTCATGCTAGAATGCAGGATGACTTTAATACCCCTGATGCGATTACCGCTATGTTTGATTGGGTGAGTCTTGCAAACCATACCCTTGCGAATAGTGAAGCAGCCCCTGCTGATTTTGCTGCGCTCTTGCAAGCTTTTGGGGAAATGAATGCTGTGCTGCGTTTGACACCTGAGCATGAGGAAGAAGAGATCGCGAGTGAAGAAGTTGAACGATTGATCGCGGAGCGGGTTGAAGCGCGTAAGAATAAGAATTGGAGCCGGTCCGATGAGATTCGTGATGAATTAGGTCGCTTGGGCATATTGCTTGAGGATACTCCGCAAGGAATGCGGTGGCGGCGGAAATGAGTGAGGAACGCAAGTTTCAGAACGGGTGGTTTCCTTACGAGCCTTCCAAACCTGCGCGACTCCTCTCGCCAATTGTGCTTGCCTATGTAGGAGATGCCATTTACGAAGTGTCAGTTCGCCAGTATTTAGTATCTCTTCCGAATTTGCGCCCAAACCATCTGCATCGCTCCGCTACAGGACTTGTATCCGCTAAGGCGCAGAGTGCAATTCTTGGATTTTTGGAGCCAAGTCTCACAGAAGAGGAAAAAGATGTCGCCCGTCAGGGGAGAAATGCTAAATCGGGAAGTATTCCTAAGAATGCAGATGTGCTTGAATACCGTCATGCTACTGCTTTTGAGTGTCTGATAGGTTACTTATACTACACAGGTCAACAGGAGAGAATACAAGAAATTGTGAACAGTGGCATACAGTTTATGTTGAAACAGCCGTGATAAAGCTTTTGCGAAATAGAGAATAGGAGAAGTGAACATGGAAGAAGATTTGAAGACAGAAGAGGAAATATTGGCTGGGAAGCATTCAGTGCTTGAGGCGCTTCGTGCGGGTCGTACATTAAATAAAATATGGATTGCAGAAACGGCTCAGAAGCATCTGACCGCACCAATCGTCGCTGAAGCACGTAAAGCGGGGATTGTCATTCAGCATGTGGACAAGCGTAAGCTGGATCAGCTTGCTCCTGGAGTTCAACATCAGGGGGTAGTTGCTCAAGCCGCGCCTTTTGCCTATGTCGAGGTAGATGATCTGCTGGCTGCAGCTGAAGCCAAAGGAGAGCCTGCATTCTTGATTTTGCTGGATGAGATTGAAGATCCTCATAACCTAGGGTCCATTCTGCGGACAGCAGATTGTACTGGAGTGCATGGAGTAATCGTACCTAAACGTCGTTCGGCTCAGATTACTGCTACCGTCTCCAAAACATCGGCGGGTGCCGTGGAATATGTTCCGGTTGCGCGGGTGACTAACCTAGGTCAGACCATTGATCGTCTGAAAGAGCAGGGAGTCTGGGTAGTAGGTACGGATGTGGATACAGATCAGAATCTGTTTGGATCCAATATTTTCACAGGACCGGTAGCTGTTGTAATCGGTAATGAGAATAAAGGGATGGGACGCCTGATTCGTGAAAAATGTGATGTATTACTTAAGCTGCCGATGGCCGGAAAGATCAATTCATTAAATGCCTCTGTCGCCGCAGGAGTCATTATGTATGAAGTGGTACGCCTTCGGCAACAGCAGGGATAACTATGGCCGACTGGCGCGATGTGCTGCTTGTGGACGGGTATAATATGATCGGTGGCTGGCCGGAACTAGCGGCACTGTCCCAGATTGGTATGCAGGAAGCACGCGACCGCTTGATGGATTTGCTGGCTGATTACCAGGCTTACTCAGGACGACGAGTTATTGCTGTGTTTGATGCATACCGCGTTCCAGGATTGGGTCGGTCATTTGTCCAGGGCAAAGTCCAGGTGTTTTTCACCAAGGAAAAAGAAACCGCAGATGAATGCATCGAGCGATTGGTTGGAGAATTTAGCAACCGACGTCGGCAGATCTATGTTGCAACAAGTGACTTTGTGGAGCAACATATTATTTTCGCCCAAGGTGCACTGCGGATTTCTGCAAGAGAATTGCACCTAGAAATTGAAGAGAACCAGAAACAAGTGAAAAAAGCTATCGAACCGGGAAGTATCAGTTCTACACGTCATTCTTTGGAAGACAAACTGCCTCCTGATGTGCGGAGTAAACTGGAAAATTGGCGTAGGCAGTGACAAGAGGAAAGATTTAGGTAATATTTTTATTCCATTTTATGCTATTCCAGATTGTTTTTGGACAAATCCGGTTGACGGTGTAAGGTAACATAATATATACTGATCCTATATTTCGCGAAGTAACGATGTGTCTTGCGTTGCAGCCGGGGGGATTCTTGGTGAGTGTCGACCTCAAGGAAATAATGCTATCCGAGTATGATTTCATAAGTGATGAAGATATTGTCGAGGCTTTCCGTGGTGGCGACAGTGGCGCATTGGAACACTTAATTAATAAATACCGTAATTTTGTACGTGCTAAAGCCCGCTCTTATTTCTTGATCGGGGCAGATCGTGAAGATATTGTTCAAGAAGGAATGATTGGTCTATATAAGGCTATTCGTGACTTTAAAGGTGACAAGCTCTCTTCATTCAAGGCTTTTGCTGAGCTCTGCATAACACGTCAGATTATAACTGCTATTAAGACGGCCACGCGTCAGAAGCATATTCCGCTCAATTCTTATGTTTCGTTGGATAAGCCCATTTATGATGAAGATTCCGACCGGACGCTTATGGATGTCATTTGTGGAACTCAGGTACTAGATCCAGAAGAGCTAATTATCAATCAAGAAGAATTCATTGGACTTGAAGATAAGATGGCGGAGATTTTAAGTGACCTAGAGCGTAAGGTTCTGATGTTGTATTTAGACGGACGATCTTATCAGGAAATTGCTGAAGATCTGAAGCGGCATGTGAAATCTATTGATAACGCTTTACAACGAGTAAAGCGGAAATTAGAAAGATATCTAGAAGTGCGTGACAATTAATGATATAATGAACACAAGAGGGCTCGTACATCGAGTTCTTTTTTTTAGTCTCATGAAATTGCTTAGATAGAATTAGGAGCTAACACCATAAATTTCTATTTGAGTCGATTTTAGTTGTTGCCGTTGAGGGTAGGTTTATACACAGTCGGAATGCCCCATAATGATAAGGAAGACAGCGAAGTGTGAGGAAGAGATAGACCCAAGGACAGGGTACGGCCATATGACTATAACACCCGAAATTACCCAGTGCAGAACGGAATTCTTTCGTTGACACAGACCTTGACATTATGCTAAAGTGTTTTAGGTAGGCCTAAATTCGCGGCTTTTTTTAGGATCAATATTTACGTCTTCTAATTGTAATGTTAGAAGGACGTCTCGGGAGGTGCACATCATGCGGGTAATTATCACTTTGGCTTGTACAAGTTGCAAACAAAGAAACTATGCGACTACCAAAAACAAGCGAAATCACCCCGACCGCATGGAGATGAAGAAATTTTGCAAGTATTGTAACTCGCAAACTCCTCATCGCGAAACCAGATAGTCTGTGGAGGTGTAGTCGGCATGAAACGTAGTTTCAAGTCTATGTTTTCCTTTTTCACTGAGAGCTGGAGTGAACTCAAAAAAGTTCGCTGGCCAAGTCGTAAAGAATTGACCAACTATACATTGATCGTTCTCGGTACAATTGTAGTTGTCGCTATTTACTTCTGGGTTCTGGACATCGGTATTTCCGCTGTGATTGAAGCGATTATTTAGAGAGGTCCCAGGTGGCTTGATATGGAAAAAAGATGGTATGTCGTTCATACCTATTCTGGGTATGAGAATAAGGTCAAAGCCAATTTGGAAAAGCGCGTTGAGTCCATGGGCATGGAAGACAAAATATTCCGCGTTCTTGTTCCTATGGAAGAAGAAATCGTAAACAAAGACGGTAAGAAAAAAACCGTTATGCGTAAAGTTTACCCGGGTTATGTTTTGGTGGAAATGGTTCAGACTGATGATTCCTGGTATGTTGTCCGCAATACTCCGGGCGTTACTGGATTTGTTGGTTCGACAGGCTCAGGGTCTAAACCAACAGCTTTGCTTCCGGAAGAGGTAGAACAAATTCTGAAGCATATGGGCATGGTTGAACCTAAAGCGAAGATTGATTTCGAAATCAAGGAATCCGTACGTATTATGGTTGGTCCGTTTGCGAATTTTGTGGGATCCGTGGAAGAAATTTTGGCTGACAAGAGCAAGATCAAAGTGCATGTGAACATGTTTGGACGGGAAACCCCGCTAGAGTTGGATTTCACTCAAGTGGAGAAAATATAACATAAGCTAAGGGTTTCTTGTGGGAGAGCGCCAATGGCGTTCGAAGACCACTATTTTTGCAAGGAGGTGTCACTCATGGCTAAAAAAGTTATTAAAATGGTGAAACTGCAGATTCCTGCAGGGAAAGCGAATCCAGCGCCTCCAGTAGGTCCGGCGTTAGGTCAAGCAGGTGTCAACATCATGGCATTCTGTAAGGAATTTAATGCTCGTACTGCCGACCAGGCTGGCTTGATCATTCCGGTTGAAATTACAGTATTTGAAGACCGTTCCTTTACGTTCATCACTAAAACTCCTCCGGCTGCTGTTCTGCTTCGCATCGCTGCTAAAGTAGAAAAAGGATCCGGCGAACCAAACAAGAAAAAAGTAGCAAAAATCGGCCGCGCTGCGGTTCGTGAAATTGCTGAAACAAAAATGCCAGACCTTAACGCTGCATCTGTAGAAGCTGCAATGCGTATGGTTGAAGGTACTGCTCGCAGTATGGGTATCACAATCGAAGACTAGTAGTTTTCGAAGAATCGGTCATTCGTGACCCGCAAGTATGTGGGAGGAATTTCCGCTAACACCACAAAGGAGGAACATTTTCATGGCTAAACATGGTAAGAAATACCAAGAAGCTGCTAAGCTGATCAACAGCGAAGCAACTTACGAGCCTTCAGAAGCTGTAGAGCTTGTGAAAAAGGCAGCGACTGCAAAATTCGACGAAACCGTTGAAGCAGCAGTTCGTCTGGGTGTAGACCCGCGTAAACAAGACCAAGCAGTTCGTGGTGTTGTTGTCCTGCCTCACGGCACTGGTAAAACACAACGCGTGCTTGTATTTGCAAAAGGTGAAAAAGCGAAAGAGGCAGAAGCTGCTGGCGCGGATTTTGTTGGTGATCAAGACATGATCAACAAAATTCAACAAGGCTGGTTTGAATTTGATGTCTGCGTAGCTACACCTGATATGATGAGTGAAGTCGGTAAACTGGGTCGTCTGCTTGGTGGTAAAGGTCTTATGCCTAACCCTAAAGCTGGCACAGTTACATTCGATGTTTCCAAGGCTGTGCAAGAAATCAAAGCCGGTAAAATCGAATATCGTCTTGACAAAGCAGGTCAAATTCACGCGCCAATCGGCAAAGTGTCCTTTGATGCTGCACAATTGAACGATAACCTTAAAGCTCTTATCGACGCTTTGAACCGTGCGAAACCAGCTGCTGCTAAAGGTGTATACCTTAAAGGCATCTCGATTTCTTCCACAATGGGTCCTAGCGCTCGTGTGAACACAACCGTCTTCAGATAAATAAGGGTTGACTCTTTGGGTCAATTTTGATAATCTATAACAGTTGTGAAACTTAAGGTATCAATCTTAACCTTGAATATGCTTACCGTAGACAGTAGGTGCCTTAGTGCTTAATTCCCTACCGAGGTGTTGTGATAGAAACAAGAAGTAACGAGCTCGCTCGTATAACTTTCGTTTTATCAAGCCTTCGTGATTCTGCGGAGGCTTTTCTAATGCCTGCGTAGGAGCGGTGATGCTTTCCTTGGAAAGGACGCCGACACATAAATTTTCAGGAGGTGTATACATTGGCAAATGCAAAAGTAATTCAAGCAAAACAGGATGCGGTTGACGTTGTTACTGCGAAACTGCAAAACAGTCTTTCGACTGTTGTAGCGGACTATCGTGGATTGAACGTTTCCCAAGTGACTGAACTGCGTAAGCAACTTCGTGAAGCTGGCGTTGAGTTTCAAGTCCTGAAGAACACATTGCTACGTCGCGCAACTGCTGCGGCTGAGTTGACTGAGTTGGATGAAGTTTTGACTGGTCCAACAGCTATCGCATTCAGCACAACTGATGCAGTAGCTCCAGCTAAAATTTTGAACGATTTCGCCAAGAAAAACGACGCTTTGAAATTGAAAGGCGGCGTAGTAGAAGGACGTGTCATCGACGCGGACCAATTGAAAGCACTGGCTGAGCTTCCATCCCGCGATGGTTTGCTGTCCATGCTGCTTAGCGTACTTCAAGCTCCAATGCGCAACTTCGCGCTTGCAGTTAAAGCTGTTGCTGAAAAAGAAGAACAAAGCGCGTAAGCCTTTGACTCTTGCAGCATAAATCAATACCACAAACAAATTTAAATTATAAATGGAGGTTCAATCATGAGTAAAGAAGCAATCTTGGAAGCAATTAAAGGCATGAGCGTATTGGAACTGAACGACCTGGTTAAAGCAATTGAAGAAGAATTCGGCGTAACAGCAGCAGCTCCAGTAGCAGCTGGCGGTGCGGTAGCAGCAGTAGCTGAAGAGCAATCCGAATTTGACGTAATTTTGACAGGCGCTGGCGCTTCCAAAATCAACGTTATCAAAATCGTTCGCGAAATCACAGGCCTTGGCTTGAAAGAAGCTAAAGACCTTGTAGACAACGCACCAAAAGCAATCAAAGAAAAAGTAAGCAAAGACGAAGCCGAAGCTACTAAAGCAAAATTGGAAGAAGCAGGCGCAGCTGTAGAAGTGAAGTAATTCCTTCTATACTGAAAACCCCTTGAACTTGTTCAAGGGGTTTATTTTATAAAAATATAAGAAAGTATAAGTTTCACATTATACTTTATCTTTATATTTCTCGCTTGAACGCTTACCGTCCTTATAAGGACATCAGAGGCGTTTATGCTTGATAGAGTTAGTAGGGTTGTGTGAATACAAACTATTAACATAAAGGAAAGGGAGGATAGAGATGTCGCAACATTATTATTCGCAGCAACCGGAAGTGCGTCATGACAGACGTACCATCGACACCGTTCTAAGAGGCAAAAGCTTTCGTTTCACAAGTGATGCGGGTGTGTTCTCTAAAGGAGACATCGATTACGGTAGTCGAGTTCTCATTGAAGCTATGGATATTCCGGACGGTTCAGCAGTGCTTGATGTGGGTTGCGGATATGGACCGATAGGCATAAGTGCAGCATACCTAGCCCCCAAAGGGCAAGTTACGATGATTGATATTAATAGTCGTGCGGTAGAACTTGCGCGTGAAAATGCCCAGCACAATGGAATCCGGAATGTTACGGTAATGGAAAGCGATGTGCTCGGCGCATTGAATGAACAACAAAAGTTCGATGTGATTCTTACCAATCCTCCGATACGTGCAGGAAAAGCTGTAGTGCATCAGATTTTTGAAGAAGCTTATGAGCATTTAAATGAGGGTGGATTTCTGTGGATTGTCATTCAGAAGAAGCAGGGCGCTCCATCAGCGGTAGCTAAACTTGAAAGCTTGTTCTCAAATGTAGAAGAAGTGGGCAAAGATAAAGGTTATCGTATTATTAAAGCTCAAAAATAAAAATCAATAGGTTATTGACATGTGATAGTGATAATGGTATTATTATAAAATGTCAGTATTAAGATAGGCTCCATGTCTTTAGTTTGCTGAAAATGTCAAGCGATATATTGTCGCCGGCTAGCGCAAGCCGTACGGCAAGTTTTTTGCGAATTGGTTCTCTATGCTCTGGCGTAGCGAGTGTTACGCGGTAATAGATAATAGCGCATAAACTGTTGCTTGTTGACGTATAATATGTACGTTTTGGGCAAATCTACTGGATAAGGAGTATTTTGGTCATGGATAAGTGCGCTCTTTTTTCGAAGATTTCGATAAGGGCTTTTCTTTTATTTATGACTGAATCCTTGTAGTATGGTTCCATTATACGGTTCCAAACAAGGGTTCGCAATCAATTTTTAAGTGAGTAGACATGAGGGGTGAGTAAAGTTGGCAGGACATCTTGTTCAGTATGGTCGACGCACTCGGCGGAGCTATGCGAGAATTAACGAGGTACTCGAGGTCCCGAACCTGATCGAGATCCAACAAAAATCTTATGATTGGTTTTTGGAGGAAGGATTGCGGGAAATGTTTCAGGACATCTCGCCGATCCAGGATTTCACAGGTAATTTGGTGCTAGAGTTCATTGATTACAGCCTGGGTGAACCAAAATATACGGTTGACGACGCTAAAGAGCGGGACGTGACGTATGCGGCTCCTCTGCGTGTAAAGGTGCGGCTCATTAATAAGGAGACCGGTGAGGTCAAAGAGCAGGAAGTGTTCATGGGAGATTTCCCGCTGATGACGGAGACCGGCACTTTTATTATTAACGGTGCGGAACGGGTTATTGTCAGCCAGTTGGTTCGCTCTCCAAGCGTCTATTTCAGCACAAAAGTGGATAAGAACGGCAAAAAAACCTACACCGCCACAGTAATCCCGAACCGCGGAGCCTGGTTGGAACTTGAGACCGACGCTAAGGATATTATGTATGTTCGTATCGATCGGACTCGTAAAATTCCTGTTACCGTACTTTTGCGTGCTCTCGGTTTCGGTAGTGATGCCGAAATTCTGGAATTGCTTGGCAATGATGAATATATTCGCAATACGCTGGATAAAGACAACACGGACTCCACGGAGAAGGCGCTTATTGAAATTTATGAGCGTTTGCGTCCGGGCGAACCGCCGACACTAGACAATGCCAAAAGTTTGCTGGTCGCGCGTTTCTTTGATCCAAAACGCTACGACCTAGCTAATGTAGGCCGTTACAAAATCAATAAAAAGCTACACATTAAGAACCGTCTTTTCAATCAACGTCTTGCTCAGCCTTTGGTTGACGAAGCTACAGGAGAAATCCTGGCTGAGTCCGGTCAAATGGTCGATCGCAGACTGCTTGATGAATTGATTCCTTACTTCGAAAAGAATGTTGCCTTTAAGAACTACCGTGTTACTGGTGGGGTTATGGACAGCGAAGATATTCCTCTTCAAACGATTGACGTATTCTCGCCAATTGAAGAAGGTCGGGTTATTAAGCTGATCGCTAACGGCAACATCGACAAGTCTGTTAAGCACATTACTCAAGCTGATATTATATCCTCGATCAGCTACTTTATTAATTTGCTTCACGGAATTGGTAATACCGATGATATTGACCATCTGGGTAACCGTCGTCTGCGTTCTGTGGGTGAACTTCTGCAGAATCAGTTCCGTATCGGTTTGTCCCGTATGGAGCGCGTTGTGCGTGAAAGAATGTCGATTCAGGATGCTAATGCAATTACGCCTCAAGCTCTGATCAATATTCGTCCGGTTATCGCGTCCATTAAAGAGTTCTTCGGTAGCTCCCAGCTGTCTCAGTTTATGGACCAGACGAACCCACTTGCGGAACTTACGCATAAACGTCGTCTGTCTGCACTCGGACCCGGTGGTTTGACACGTGAACGCGCGGGCTTTGAAGTTCGTGACGTCCATCACAGTCACTACGGCCGGATGTGTCCAATTGAAACACCGGAAGGTCCGAACATTGGATTGATCAACTCCTTGTCCACCTTTGCTCGTATCAACGAATACGGCTTTATTGAAGCTCCGTATCGTTGGGTAGATCCAAAGACAGGTAAGGTAACTGAACAAATCGATTATCTGACTGCTGATGAGGAAGATAATTATGTAGTTGCTCAGGCTAACGTATTGATCGATGAAGATGGCTCCTTTAAGGAAGACATGGTAATCGTTCGTTACAATAAAGACTCTGACAACATTACAACAATGCCAAGTAATCGTGTAGATTACATGGACGTTTCGCCTAAACAGGTCGTATCCGTCGCTACGGCGCTCATTCCGTTCCTTGAGAACGATGACTCCAACCGCGCTCTGATGGGATCTAACATGCAGCGTCAAGCCGTTCCACTTCTAATTCCTAAAGCTCCGCTCGTCGGAACAGGGATGGAACATAAATCCGCTAAGGATTCTGGCGTATGTGTTGTTTCTAAATATGACGGTATTATCGAACGCTCTTCAGCTAATGAAATTTGGCTGCGCCGGGTTGAAACTGTCGAAGGCAAAGAAGTTAAAGGCGATATCGTTAAATATAAATTACACAAATTTATGCGTTCTAACCAAGGTACCTGTATTAACCAACGTCCTCTAGCTAAAAGAGGGGATATTGTTAAGAAGGGTGACATCCTGGCGGACGGTCCTTCTACAGAAATGGGCGAACTTGCTCTTGGTCGTAACGTAGTCGTTGCGTTCATGACTTGGGAAGGTTACAACTACGAGGATGCGATCCTGTTAAGTGAAAAGCTAGTTAAGGAAGATGTATACACTTCGATTCATATCGAGGAATACGAATCCGAAGCTCGTGACACTAAACTGGGACCTGAAGAAATCACACGTGATATTCCAAACGTGGGCGAAGAAGCTCTGCGCAATCTTGATGAGCGTGGAATTATCCGCATCGGTGCGGAAATCAGTGCTGGTGACATTCTAGTTGGTAAGGTTACTCCTAAGGGTGTAACTGAATTGACTGCAGAAGAGCGTCTCCTACACGCTATCTTTGGTGAGAAGGCTCGTGAAGTACGGGATACCTCTTTACGCGTTCCTCACGGTAGTGATGGTATTATCGTTGACGTTAAAGTATTTACACGTGAGAACGGCGATGAGCTGCCTCCTGGCGTAAATCAATTGGTTCGTGTGTACATCGCTCAGAAACGTAAGATTTCTGAAGGTGACAAAATGGCCGGACGTCACGGTAACAAGGGTGTCGTTGCTCGTATCCTGCCAGAAGAAGATATGCCGTTCCTTCCGGACGGTACGCCGGTACAGGTTGTTCTTAACCCTCTAGGCGTTCCTTCTCGTATGAACATCGGACAGGTGCTTGAGGTCCATATTGGTATGGCCGCATTGCGTCTGGGAATTCACATTGCAACGCCGGTATTCGACGGAGCGCGTGAGTACGACGTATTTGATACGATGGAAGAAGCTGGCATGCAGCGTAATGGTAAGACTGTATTGTACGATGGTCGTACAGGTGAACGCTTCGAACGTGAAGTTACTGTCGGTGTCATGCATATGATCAAACTGGCGCACATGGTTGATGATAAGATTCACGCCCGTTCAACAGGACCTTACTCACTAGTTACGCAACAGCCACTGGGTGGTAAAGCTCAGTTTGGTGGACAGCGTTTCGGGGAGATGGAAGTGTGGGCGCTTGAAGCTTACGGTGCTGCATATACATTGCAAGAAATTTTGACTGTAAAATCCGATGACGTGGTTGGTCGCGTGAAGACGTACGAATCCATTGTCAAAGGTGAAAATGTACCGGAACCAGGTGTTCCTGAGTCGTTCAAGGTATTGATCAAAGAACTGCAGTCCCTGGGTATGGATGTTAAGATTCTTAGCGGTGACGAGCAGGAAATTGAAATGAGAGAATTGGACGATGAGGACGAGACGTCAGGCGACAAGCTGAGCCTCAATTTAGAAGGCGCAGAAGTCGGAATAGAATAATCACGTTGGAGCTTTTGAGTTCCATTTTATAAAGGACCGCGCCCTCTTTTGATGTAACAGTCAGAGGAGGGCAAAGCGGTACTAAATCAGGATTAGGTTAAGGAGGGTTGCTCCTTGTTGGACGTTAACAATTTTGAATTTATGAAAATCGGACTCGCTTCTCCGGAGAAGATTCGTTCATGGTCCCGCGGAGAAGTTAAGAAACCGGAAACCATTAACTATCGTACATTGAAACCGGAAAAAGAGGGTCTTTTCTGTGAGCGTATCTTTGGACCGCAAAAAGACTGGGAATGTCATTGCGGTAAATACAAACGTGTCCGTTATAAGGGCGTAGTCTGCGACCGTTGTGGCGTTGAAGTTACTCGTGCTAAAGTTCGTCGTGAACGTATGGGTCACATTGAATTGGCTGCTCCGGTATCTCATATCTGGTACTTCAAAGGTATCCCAAGCCGTATGGGTTTGGCACTAGATATGTCTCCAAGATCACTTGAAGAGATTATCTACTTCGCTTCGTATGTTGTAACTGACCCAGGTGAAACACCACTGGAAAAGAAACAACTTCTATCCGAGAAAGAATATCGTAGCTACCGTGAAAAATACGGTTACGGATTCCAAGCGGGCATGGGTGCTGAAGCTGTTAAGAAGCTTCTTCAAGACATCGACATCGAAAAAGAGCTGGAATTCCTCAAAGAAGAACTGCGTACGGCCCAAGGCCAACGTCGTAACCGGGCGATCAAACGTCTGGAAGTCATTGAAGCATTCCGTAACTCAGGCAACAAACCTGATTGGATGATCATGGATGTTCTTCCGGTTATACCTCCGGAGCTTCGTCCGATGGTTCAATTGGATGGTGGCCGTTTTGCTACGTCTGATTTGAACGATCTTTATCGTCGTGTTATTAACCGGAACAACCGTCTGAAAAGACTGTTGGATCTTGGTGCGCCTGACATTATCGTGCAGAACGAGAAACGGATGCTACAGGAAGCTGTCGATGCTCTCATCGATAACGGCCGTAGAGGACGTCCGGTAACGGGTCCTGGTAACCGTCCATTGAAATCTCTCAGCCACATGCTGAAAGGTAAACAAGGACGTTTCCGTCAGAACTTGCTCGGTAAACGGGTTGACTACTCTGGTCGTTCCGTTATCGTTGTAGGACCGTACCTCAAGATGTATCAGTGCGGACTCCCTAAGAAAATGGCGCTAGAATTGTTCAAGCCTTTTGTCATGAAGGAATTGGTTAATAAGGGCCTAGCCCACAACATAAAGAGCGCAAAACGTAAAGTTGAGCGTGTAAGTCCTGAAGTATGGGATGTACTTGAAGAAGTAATCAGAGAGCACCCAGTACTTCTAAACCGCGCACCAACACTTCACCGTCTCGGTATCCAAGCTTTTGAACCGATTTTGGTGGAAGGTCATGCTATTCGTCTTCACCCACTCGTATGTACGGCTTATAACGCCGACTTTGACGGTGACCAAATGGCGGTGCACGTTCCTCTGTCAGCAGAAGCTCAAGCGGAAGCACGTATTCTCATGCTTGCATCCGGTAATATCTTGAACCCTAAAGACGGAAAACCGGTTGTAACACCTTCCCAGGATATGGTCCTTGGTACTTTCTACCTGACCATGGACAACAAGGAAGAAAAAGGATCAGGTATGATTCTGCGTACCGTAAATGAAGCTGTATCAGCTTACCAGCGCGGAACTGCAGGTCTTCATGCTCGTGTAGCTATTCCAGTTAAAGCACTAGGTAAGACTTGCTTTACGGAAAAACAACAAGGTGCAATGTTGATTACTACGATCGGTAAGATTATCTTTAATGAAATTTACCCAAGTAGTTTCCCTTATATCAATGAAGCGACTAAGACTAACTTGCTGCATGGCACGCCAGAGAAATACTTTATCTATGAAAAAGGCGCAGATATTCGCGAGCTGATTGAATCCGCTCCTGAAGCCAGCGCTGTAGGTAAAGAATACCTGGGTCTGATTATCGCACGTTGTTTTGAAACTTATCATACAACCAAAACCTCTATGATTTTGGATAAAATTAAACAACTCGGCTTTACTTACTCCACACGTTCCGGTGTTACCGTTGCTGTGTCGGATGTTATCGTGCCTGAGGAGAAAGTTACGATCCTGAAAGAGTCCGAAGCTAAGGTAGATGTGGTTGCTAACCAATATCGCCGTGGTCTGATCACTAATGACGAACGGTACGACCGCGTTATTGAGATCTGGTCGAAGACGAAGGATGATCTTACAAACATCCTGCTTAAATCGATGGACCGTTTCAACTCAATCATGCTCATGGTTGACTCCAAAGCGCGGGGTAACAAATCGCAGATCACTCAGCTGGGTGGTATGCGTGGTCTGATGGCAACACCTTCGGGTCGGATTTTCGAATTGCCAATTAAAGCGAACTTCCGTGAAGGTCTTACGGTCTTGGAGTACTTTATCTCCACTCACGGAGCGCGTAAAGGTCTTGCCGATACCGCACTTCGTACTGCTGACTCCGGTTACTTGACTCGTCGTCTCGTTGACGTAGCTCAGGACGTTATCGTCCGTGAGGAAGATTGTGGAACGGATAAAGGATTTACAGTTAGTCGTATTCAGGATGGTAAAGAGGTTATTGAGGATCTGTATGACCGTATTGAAGGTCGTTACTGCTTCGAGACTGTTCGTCATCCGGAAACAGGCGAAATCATTGTTCACCGCAACGATTTGATTGACTCCGATAAAGCGGAAGCAATCGTAGACGCTGGTGTAACTAAGCTACAAATCCGATCTGTACTAAGCTGCCGTGCTCGTCATGGTGTTTGTAAGAAATGTTACGGTCGTAACTTGGCAACTGGTAAACACGTTGAGATCGGTGAAGCGGTTGGTATTATCGCTGCACAATCTATCGGTGAACCAGGAACCCAGCTTACAATGCGTACGTTCCATACCGGCGGTGTTGCCGGTGATGACATCACGCAAGGTTTGCCGCGTATTCAAGAGTTGTTTGAAGCCCGTAACCCTAAAGGTCAGGCTACAATCAGTGAGATCGATGGTGTAATCAAGGAAATCCGTGAAACTAAGGATCGTCGTGAAATCGAAGTTCAAGGTGAAGCAGAATCCAAGACTTATTCCATTACTTATGGATCACGTCTACGTGTCAGCGAAGGCCAAGAAATTGAAGCCGGCGATGAGTTGACAGACGGTTCGATTGACCCTAAAGAAATGCTGCGAATCAAAGGGATCCGTGGGGTACAAAACTACATTCTGCAAGAAGTTCAGCGTGTATATCGTAACCAGGGCGTTGAGATCAATGATAAGCACATTGAAGTTATGATCAAACAAATGCTTCGGAAGATCCGTATCATTGATGCAGGTGACACAAGTCTGTTACCAGGCGCGTTTGCGGATATTCATGAATATGAAGCTGCTAACAAAGAAGCCATCTTGTCAGGTAAAGAGCCTGCAGTTGCTAAACCGGTCTTACTCGGTATTACCAAGGCATCTCTTGAGACAGATTCCTTCTTATCCGCTGCATCTTTCCAAGAAACTACTCGTGTCTTAACAGACGCTGCTATCAAAGGCAAAGTAGATAAGTTGCTTGGACTCAAAGAAAATGTTATTATCGGTAAGTTGATTCCTGCAGGTACTGGTATGAATCGTTACCGTAATGTTAAGCTAAGTGATCCAAATGCAGAAAGCGCGCTTGAATCTTTAGAGCCGGTTCCTGCTGAATAAATTAGCAAACATGGTAGTGAACTCGTGTCATACCTAATCATAGGTGTGACACGAATATCTGCTGTGTATAATATTCATAAAAATTATTGCTGAATTTCTTGACACCATCTATTGATAATGCTAAAATGTCTAAGGTGCGTGAGTAGCCATGTTATCCTTGTTCATTGGAGGTAATGATTATGACTGATGATAGAGGACTACAGGATGCTCAGGTCAAGATCGGTACCAAACAAACCGTCAAGGCGGTAGAGTTGGGCCAAGCTGCAGAAGTCTATGTGGCAGAGGACGGAGATCAAAGGCTTACTTCCAGGATAGTTATGCTTTGTAACAAACAAGGTGTTAAGATCACATACGTGGATACGATGCTGAATTTGGGCAAGGCCTGCGGAATAGAAGTTGGCGCTGCGATGGCAGCCGTCTTAAAACAATAGCTACGGAAATGTTTTTGTACTGGGGTGAACTCCAGCGGCAAGAACTTTTCATTTGTCTTTTTATGAACCGCCTGGGTCTGTGGGCTTAGAGTTCTTAAATTGGCTATCATTTCAGGAAGGGGGTGGCAACAACATGCCAACAATTAACCAATTGGTTCGTAAAGGCCGTCAAGCCAAAATCGAAAAATCTAAATCTCCCGCTCTTCAAAAAGGGTATAACGCCCTCAAGCGTGAGGCTACAAATTTGAGCGCTCCGCAAAAACGCGGTGTGTGCACTCGTGTTGGTACTATGACTCCACGTAAACCAAACTCAGCGCTTCGTAAATATGCCCGTGTTCGTTTGACGAACCGTCTCGAGGTAACAGCTTATATCCCGGGTATCGGACATAACTTACAAGAGCACAGTGTTGTATTACTTCGCGGAGGTAAAGTAAAGGACCTTGCAGGGGTTCGTTACCATATCGTTCGTGGTGCATTGGATACAGCAGGTGTAGCTAACCGGATGCAAGCTCGTTCTAAATACGGTGCTAAACGTCCTAAAGCTAAGAAATAAGAAAAAATTCTAGAATAATAAACATTTAAGAAAGGGGGATATCCATGCCACGCAAAGGTCCAGTTACTAAGAGAGACGTATTGCCAGATCCGTTGTATAATAGCAAGTTGGTTACTCGTTTGATTAACCGCATTATGCTGGGTGGTAAAAGAGGTGTCGCTCAAAGCATTCTGTACAATTCATTCAAGTTGATTGAAGAACGTACGGGTAAAGATCCGATGGAAGTTTTCGAAGCTGCCATCAAGAATATCATGCCGGTTTTGGAAGTCAAAGCTCGTCGTGTCGGTGGTGCTAACTATCAAGTACCTATCGAGGTTAAACCAGAGAGACGTACTGCTCTGGGATTACGTTGGCTCGTAAACTACTCTCGCAACCGCGGTGAGAAGACGATGGAAGAGCGTTTGGCGGCTGAGATCATCGACGCTTCCAACAACACAGGCGCTTCTGTTAAGAAACGCGAAGATACACACAAAATGGCTGAAGCAAACAAAGCGTTCGCTCACTACCGTTGGTAGGATTAAGGTCATTCAAATAACTTATATTTTGAAGGGAGATCCATTTCATGGCTAGAGAGTTCTCCTTAAAAAATACACGTAATATCGGGATCATGGCGCATATTGATGCTGGTAAAACAACTACCACAGAGCGGATTCTTTTCTATACAGGCCGTACGCACAAAATCGGTGAAGTTCACGAGGGTGCTGCTACGATGGACTGGATGGAGCAAGAACAAGAGCGCGGAATCACGATTACGTCCGCTGCTACGACTGCTGCGTGGAAAGGTCACCGCATCAATATCATTGATACCCCAGGACACGTTGACTTCACTGTTGAAGTTGAACGTTCCCTGCGTGTATTGGATGGGGCAGTAGGTGTATTTAGTGCAAAAGAGGGCGTTGAGCCTCAGTCTGAAACCGTATGGAGACAGGCTGACCGTTATAACGTTCCACGTATTGCATATGTGAACAAAATGGACATTATCGGTGCGGATTTCCTTAACGTAATCGAAACTATGCGTGATCGCCTTCAAGCCAATGCAGTTGCTATTCAATTGCCAATTGGTGCAGAAAGTGATTTCACTGGTATTATCGACCTTGTTGAGCAAAAAGCACACATGTTCAGAGATGATCTAGGCCAAAACATCGAAGTAACGGATATTCCGGAAGAATATTTGGCCAAAGTTGAGGAGCTGCGTCTCGAGTTGATCGAGAAAGTTGCTGAACTTGATGAAGATCTGACTATGAAGTACCTGGAAGGCGAAGAAATTACAGTTCCGGAAATTAAAGCTGCACTGCGCAAAGGCGTAGTTGAAGTTAAATTGTTCCCTGTAATTGTTGGATCCTCCTACCGTAACAAAGGGATTCAGCTTATGCTGGATGCTGTTGTTGATTACTTGCCATCTCCTCTTGACGTTCCAGCTATCACTGGACATCTTGATGATGGAACTGAAGCAGTTCGTCATTCATCGGATGAAGAACCGTTTGCAGCTTTGGCATTTAAAATCATGACTGACCCTTATGTAGGTAAACTTACGTTCTTCCGTGTATACTCTGGTATTCTAGAGTCCGGATCTTACGTAGTTAATGCTACTAAGAACAAGCGTGAACGTATTGGTCGTATCCTTCAAATGCATGCTAACAGCCGTCAAGAGATTTCCATCGTGTATTCTGGCGACATCGCTGCAGCAGTTGGTTTGAAAGACACCAGTACAGGTGATACACTGTGTGATGAGAAGCATCCAGTAATTCTGGAATCAATGAACTTCCCTGATCCAGTTATCGAAATCGCTGTTGAACCAAAAACAAAAGCTGACCAAGATAAATTGGGCGTTGCTCTCGGTAAGTTGACTGAAGAGGATCCAACTCTTCGTGCTCATACTGATGAAGAAACAGGCCAAACTATCCTGGCTGGTATGGGTGAACTTCACTTGGACATCATCATCGACCGTATGCGTCGTGAGTTCAAAGTAGAAACCAATGTGGGTAAACCACAGGTTGCTTACCGCGAAACGTTCAAGGCACCTGCTCGCGTCGAAGGTAAATTTGTACGCCAATCTGGTGGTCGTGGTCAATACGGTCACGTATGGGTTGAATTTGAACCCCTCGAGCCAGGTACTGGTAGCAAATTCGAAAGTAAAGTTGTCGGTGGCTCGGTTCCTAGAGAGTACATCGCTCCTGCACTTGCGGGTATCGAAGAACAAATGAAAAACGGCGTACTTGCAGGCTTCCCGCTTGTAGACGTTAAAGCTACCATCGTTGATGGTTCTTACCATGATGTCGATTCCAACGAAATGGCATTTAAAATTGCCGGCTCGATGGCGCTTAAAGCAGCTAAAGACAAGTGTAAACCTGTCCTGCTTGAGCCAATCATGAAAGTAGAAGTAACTGTTCCTGAGGAATATATGGGTGATGTTATGGGTATGCTGAACTCCCGCCGTGGCCGTATCGAAGGTATGGATTCCCGTGGTGGAGCGCAAATTATCCGTGCTAAGGTGCCTCTTTCCGAAATGTTCGGATACTCTACAACTCTTCGTTCTGGTACTCAAGGACGTGGCGTATTCTCAATGGAGCTTTCTCACTATGAAGAAGTTCCTAAATCCATTGCGGAAGAGATCGCTGCTAAGAACAAAGGCGGAGAATAATTACTAGTTTTAACTTGCCGTCCGAGTATAATTACTCAGTCATCTAAGATAAACATATATGCGGGCGGCTCAAATATAAGGAACCCCACATTAAGGAGGAACTGTTCAAATGGCAAAGGCAAAGTTTGAACGTAACAAACCGCACGTTAACATCGGTACTATTGGTCACGTCGACCATGGTAAAACGACTCTGACTGCTGCAATCACTACTGTATTGTCCAAAACTTACGGTGGCGCAGCTATCGCATTCGATCAAATCGACAAAGCTCCTGAAGAGCGCGAACGTGGTATCACAATCTCCACTTCCCACGTTGAATATGAAACTCCTAACCGTCACTACGCTCACGTAGACTGCCCTGGTCACGCCGACTATGTTAAAAACATGATCACTGGCGCAGCGCAAATGGACGGAGCTATCCTGGTTGTATCCGCAGCTGATGGCCCTATGCCACAAACTCGCGAGCACATCCTGTTGTCCCGTCAAGTAGGTGTTCCATACATCGTTGTTTTCTTGAACAAATGCGACATGGTTGAAGACGAAGAGTTGTTGGAATTGGTTGAAATGGAAGTTCGTGACTTGCTGAGCGAGTATGACTTCCCAGGCGACGACACTCCAATCATTCGTGGTTCTGCTCGTGAAGCTCTTCAAAACCCAGAAGGCGAATATGCTAAGAAGATTGTTGAAATGTTCGAAACAATCGACGAGTACATTCCACTTCCAGAGCGTCAAACTGACAAACCATTCTTGATGCCTGTCGAAGATGTATTCTCCATCACTGGCCGCGGTACTGTGGCAACTGGTCGCGTAGAACGCGGAACAGTTAAAGTCGGAGAAGAAATCGAAATCGTTGGTATTCACGAAGAAACTAAGAAATCCGTAGTTACGGGCGTAGAAATGTTCCGTAAATTGCTGGATTCCGCTCAAGCGGGCGACAACATCGGAGCTTTGCTTCGTGGTGTAGACCGTACTATGATCGAGCGTGGCCAAGTATTGGCTAAACCGAACTCTGTTAAACCACACACTGAGTTCACTGCTCAAATCTACGTTTTGACTAAAGAAGAAGGCGGACGTCACAAACCATTCTTCACTGGTTACCGTCCACAGTTCTACTTCCGTACAACTGACGTAACTGGCATCATCAACTTGCCAGAAGGTACTGAAATGGTTATGCCTGGTGACAACATCACTGTAACTGTTGCTTTGATCTCCCCTATCGCTATTGAAGAAGGTACTAAATTCTCCATTCGCGAAGGTGGACGTACAGTTGGAGCAGGTAGCGTAGCTTCCATCCAAAAATAAATTCGTTTCTATCTGCGGGTAGATTCTGAATCATAGTGCCCCGGATTCTTCTTGCGGAGAATCCGGGGCTTTTTGTTATTTAATAGGATAAACCATCATAAATTCGACAATATACGATAAAATAAATATGAAATTTCGAATATTTCTACAAAATTCAACAAAATTCAACGATAAATTGTTTACAATTTTAATAATCATAGAGTAAAATGAAAGGAAGGTAATATTGTAAAAAATTAGTAATTAAGGGGAGAGTGATAACATGGGAAAATGTCCTTTTTCATTCATGCATGCTATAACATCACGTAATAATAATGAGGATTCTCACACCCCTAAATTAATAGAAAATAAACACCAGATTAAGCGTACTGAAGATTTTTTTCATACTCTTGAGGGTTATGACGAACTCAATGAGCAGATGAGAATGATTGATCTATCTGAATCAGATTTGAACTTATTACGTAGGGTGAAGCCTAGCGTTGAAAAGAATATAGACTATATCATTGATCAATTTTATAATTCGGTATTAGGTGTGGATAAACTCGAAGCCATTATATTGGAGCATAGTAGTATCGAGAGGTTGAAATCAACACTCCGCGAGCATATCATTGAAATTTTTGATGGCAAAGTTGATGAAGAATACATAGCAAAGCGAATGAAGATTGCTAATATTCATAAAAGAGTAGGACTTGAGCCTAAATGGTACTTATCTGCTTTTCAAAATCTTCAGAACGTTTTTATACAAGTTATCTATAATGAGACACATGATGACAATACGCGTCTACATGTAGTTAAGACCGTAACTAAGCTGCTTAACCTTGAACAACAACTTGTCCTAGAGGAATACGAGAAGGAGAACGTCAAAGAGAAGGAACAGCAATACCTTTTGGTTAAAAATGAATTAAAGCAGAAAATTGCTGAATTCAGCAACGAATTAATAGATTTTAGTATCGATACAAATGCCGCTGTGAAGCAGCTAGTAGCCAGTAGCAATGAAGTGAGTAGAACATTCCAACGTACAGCTACATCCGCTGTAGAGTCGCAGGGGTTGGCTACAGATGGACATGAGCATTTGGATAGCTTATCAGGACAGATTAATCTTATTTATCAAAGTACTAGTGAAATGGAACATTCAGTCCACGAATTAAGCAATTCCTCTAAACAAATTCAAAAAATCGTAAACTCAGTTAAAGATATTGCAGATCAAACTAAAATTCTTTCACTTAATGCAACGATAGAAGCCGCTAGAGCCGGAGTGCATGGTAGAGGGTTTAGTGTAGTTGCTCAAGAAGTTAGTCGGTTGGCAGAGGATACGAAGAATACTGTAATTCAGATCGTAGAGCTGACTTATAAATCGGGAAGTCTCACACAACAAGTCGTTGAGGAGATACGTAAGGTACAAGAGCTAACCAAAAGTGGGAAACATCAATCCGTTGAGACTAGTCTTTTGTTTTCCGAAATTGTAGAGGCGATGAGGAGTAGCACACAAGAGATTGTTATAGTAGAAGAAGAAATAAGAACATTGATTCAGACAATAGAGGGAATTGGGTCAGCAACAGCACAGACTGCGGAGTCAGCTGAGATTTTTAAGTCTGCCACTGAGAATCTTTAACCTATATAATAGTAACAAAGCAACGCATGAAAAAAATATGCGTTGTTTTGTTATTTTAGCTTGCAATACTGCTGCCTATTATATATAATAATAAATGTTGTTCTGAGACGTTGCGATGATGTGAGAGGTTACTGACACACCCGGCCCCTTTGCCATGAGGTCGACGTCAGAAAATTTTCACGGAGTATGTCCGATAATAAATTGGGCGATAGAAGGAGGGACTAAAATGGCAAAGCAAAAAATTCGTATTCGCTTGAAAGCATACGACCACAGAATTCTTGATCAATCCGCAGAGAAAATCGTTGAAACTGCAAAACGTTCGGGTGCTGGTGTATCTGGACCGATTCCGTTGCCAACTGAGAAGCAAATCATTACTATTCTCCGTGCGGTACACAAGTACAAGGATTCCCGTGAACAGTTTGAACAACGGACTCACAAACGTTTGATCGATATTGTGAACCCAACACCACAAACTGTGGATGCCTTGATGCGCTTGGATCTACCGTCCGGTGTAGATATCGAAATCAAATTGTAATTCTATTTTTAGCAACTTAGGAAAAGAAAAGAGGTGTCAACATTGAAAGGTATCTTAGGAAAAAAACTCGGTATGACTCAAGTGTTTACTCCAGAAGGTAACGTAATTCCTGTTACTGTTATCGAAGCAGGCCCTTGTGTAGTACTGCAAAAGAAAGACCTGAATATCGACGGATATGAAGCAGTGCAATTGGGCTTTTCTGATAAAAAAGAAAGTCGCTCCAATAAGCCTGAACAAGGTCACGCCAAAAAGGCAAATGCAACACCTAAGCGCTACGTTCGTGAAATTCGCGGTGTTGACCTCGGGTCTCTCGAGGTTGGACAAGAACTGAAGGCTGATATTTTTGCTGAGGGCGAATTTGTTGACGTAACTGGCACATCTAAAGGTAAAGGTTTCCAAGGTAACATCAAACGTTGGGGACAAAGCCGCGGACCAATGGCACACGGATCGCGTTACCACAGAAGACCGGGTTCCATGGGTTCTATCCAAGCTAACCGTGTTCCGAAGGGCAAACGCCTCCCAGGACATATGGGTCACACGACTATCACGGTTCAAAAGCTTGAAATCATCAAGGTTGACGTTGAACGTAACGTATTGCTGGTTAAAGGCGCTATCCCAGGTCCTAAAAACAGCTTCGTGAAAGTTAAACAAACCGTTAAGAAATAATTACCTAAGAAAGGAGGAACATGAAATGCCAAAAGTAACACTTTTTAATATTAGTGGCAACGAAGTTGGTGAAGTAGAACTGAGCGATACAGTATTCGGTATTGAACCGAATGAGCACGTTCTACACGAAGCTGCGCTTATGCAAAGAGCTTCCCTTCGTCGTGGTACACACAAAGTAAAAGGACGTTCTGAAGTTCGTGGCGGTGGACGTAAGCCTTGGAAACAAAAAGGTACAGGTCGCGCTCGTCAAGGATCCATTCGTTCTCCACAATGGAAAGGCGGCGGCGTTGTCTTCGGACCAACACCACGTAGCTATTCCTGGAAATTGCCTAAGAAGGTTCGTCGTTTGGCGATCAAATCCGCTTTGTCCTCGAAAGTACTCGAGAATGACATTATCGTATTGGATAGCTTGACAATGAATGCTCCGAAGACGAAAGAATTCGCAGCAATCTTGAACAACCTGAAAGTGGAACGCAAAGCTTTGATCGTAGCTACTAGCTATGATGATAACGTAGCACTTTCCGCTCGTAACATCCCTGGGGTGAAATTCGTAGCGGCTGACGGCATTAATGTTCTTGACGTACTGACGTACGACAAACTGATCATCACTAAAGAAGCAGTTCTGAAGGTAGAGGAGGTGTTCGCGTAATGAAAGATCCTCGTGATATTATCAAACGTCCGGTGATTACGGAACGTACTTCCGACTACATGAGCGAAATGAAATACGCTTTTGAAGTGGATATCCGTGCTAACAAAACCGAAATCAAAAAAGCTGTCGAGGCTATTTTCAAAGTAAAAGTAACTAATGTGAACACAATGCGCGTGCCTGGCAAACTGAAACGTTATGGTAAATATTCTGGTTACACTCCAGAGTGGAAAAAAGCCATCGTTAAGCTTAGCCCGGACAGCAAACCGCTTGAATTTTTTGAAGCGGTAGAATAATACTCTTAAAGTAAGGAGGAAACTATAGTGCCAATCAAAAAGTACAAACCGACCTCTCCGGCAAGACGCCATATGTCTGTGTCTACGTTTGAAGAAATCACAACAAACCAGCCAGAGAAATCGTTGCTTTCTCCGCTGTTCAAACATGCGGGACGCAACAACCAAGGTAAAATTACGGTTCGTCACCATGGCGGCGGACACAAACGTAAATACCGTATTATCGACTTCAAACGGACTAAAGACGGCATACCAGGTAGCGTTGCTACAATCGAGTATGACCCGAACCGTACATCTAATATTGCTTTGATCCACTATGCTGATGGAGAGAAACGTTATATCATCGCTCCTAAAGGCCTAAAAGTTGGGGATAAAGTAGAGTCCGGCCCAACAGCCGACATCAAAATTGGTAACAGTCTTGCACTGGAGAACATCCCAGTGGGTACAGTTATCCACAACATTGAGTTAAAACCAGGTAAAGGCGGACAATTGGTTCGTGCTGCTGGTACAGAAGCTCAATTGCTTGGTAAAGAAGAAAAATACTGTTCCGTTCGTTTGTCATCCGGTGAGGTTCGTAAGATCCTTAGCGTATGCCGTGCAACTATCGGTTCCGTAGGTAACGAAGATCATGAATTGATCAAAATCGGTAAAGCTGGACGTAGTCGCTGGCTGGGCCGTCGCCCTGAAGTACGCGGTGTAGTAATGAACCCGAACGATCACCCACACGGTGGTGGTGAAGGCCGCGCTCCAATCGGACGTAAATCGCCTATGTCTCCATGGGGTAAACCAACCCTTGGTTACAAAACGCGTAAGAAAAACAAGGCATCTGATAAATATATCGTTCGCCGCCGCACAAAATAAGACGCTTCTGGCAAGTTAATAAAGCGCGAAGCGTCGATTCGCGGTTTGAAGAACCGGATGAAGGGAGGATTCACACATGGGTCGCAGTTTAAAGAAGGGGCCGTTTATCGATGGCTACCTGCTTAAAAAAGTTGAGGAACTGAACGAGGCTGAAAAAAAGGTTGTAGTTAAAACTTGGTCCCGTCGCTCAACCATTTTCCCTCAGTTTATCGGACATACGTTTGGTGTATATGACGGCCGTAAACACGTGCCTGTATACGTAACAGAAGATATGGTAGGTCACAAGTTGGGCGAGTTCGCGCCAACACGTACTTACAAAGGCCACGCGGGTGACGATAAGAAAACAAGAAGATAATAATAAGGTCTCTGTTTGAAAGGAGGTTAAACAATGGAAGCAAAAGCACATGCAAGATCGGTGCGGATTTCCGCTCGTAAAGCGAAACTGGTTGTTGACTTGATTCGTGGTAAGCAAGTGGGGGAAGCAATTGCTATTCTTCGCCACACTCCGAAATCCGCTTCTCCGGTCGTTGAGAAGTTGCTTAATTCGGCAATTGCGAATGCTGAGCATAACTATTCTTTGGACGTGAACAGTTTGTTCGTTAGCGAGGTTTTCGTTAACCAAGGACCTACTATGAAACGTTTCCGTCCGCGCGCCATGGGCCGCGCAAGTCGGATCAATAAACGCACGAGCCACATTACACTGGTGGTATCTGAGAAATAAGGAGGGATAACACGTGGGTCAAAAGGTAAATCCAATCGGACTCCGGATCGGGATCATTCGCGATTGGGAATCTAAATGGTATGCAGGAAAAGATTTCGGTACTCTTCTAATGGAAGACGTCAAAATCCGGGAATACCTTAAAGGTAAGTTGAAGGATTCCGCTGTTTCCCATATCGAGATCGAAAGAGCGGCTAACCGCGTGAACGTTACAATTCACACTGCTAAACCAGGTATGGTTATTGGTAAGGGCGGAGCAGAAGTAGAAGTACTTCGCAGCGCAGTTACAGCAATCGCTGGTGGCAAAAAAGTACACATCAACATCAATGAAATCAAGCACCCTGAATTGGATGCAATTCTTGTAGCTGAGAGCATTGCTCAACAATTGGAACGTCGTGTATCGTTCCGTCGTGCACTCAAACAAGCGATTCAAAGAACAATGCGTTCTGGCGCAAAAGGGATTAAAACTCAAGTAGGCGGACGTCTTGGCGGAGCTGAGATTGCTCGTTCAGAAGGTTATAGCGAAGGAACAGTTCCACTTCATACGCTTCGTGCCGATATCGATTACGGAACGGCTGAAGCACATACAACTTACGGTCTTATCGGCGTAAAAGTATGGATCTACCGTGGAGAAGTTCTTCCCCCAGCTAAGAAACAAGCTGCTCAGGAAGGAGGCAACTAATCATGTTGGTACCAAAACGCGTAAAACACCGCAAGCAACAACGCGGACACATGAAGGGTATGGCAAAGGGTGGTACTGAATTGAACTTCGGCGAATTCGGCCTGGTTGCAATGGAACCATCTTGGATCACTAACCGTCAGATCGAAGCTGCTCGTATCGCAATGACACGTTATATCAAACGTGGCGGTCAAGTTTGGATCAAGATTTTCCCAGATAAGCCTATTACTCAAAAGCCTCTCGAGGTTCGTATGGGTAGTGGTAAAGGTAACGTTGAAAAATGGGTAGCCGTAGTTAAACCGGGCAAGATTATGTTCGAACTCGGAGGCGTGTCGGAAGAAATCGCTCGTGAAGCGATGCGTCTTGCCGCTCACAAGCTGCCTGTTAAGACTAAGTTTGTGAAACGTGAAGAATTGGGTGGTGAAGCAAATGAAAGCTAATGAACTTCGCAACTTAACCACTGCTGAGATTGAACAAAAGATCGCTGGATTCAAAGAGGAACTTTTTAATCTCCGTTTCCAATTGGCAACTGGCCAACTGGACAACCCGACTCGGATTCGTGACGTGCGTAAGGAAATAGCTCGTGCTAAAACCGTAATCCATCAAAGAGTGCTTGGGATTAGTTAAGTGAGACGGATCTCAGATCCGTATTCAGGAAGGAGGCTAACTAATGAGCGAAGAACGTAATGCACGTAAAGTGCTAATCGGTAAAGTGGTCAGTGATAAAATGGATAAAACCATCGTAGTCGCTGTTGAAACCTATAAGAAGCATAACTTGTACCACAAACGCATCAAGTCTACGAAGAAATTCAAAGCACATGATGAGGAAAACGTTGCGAAAATTGGCGATACCGTAAAAGTCATGGAAACTCGTCCGTTGTCCAAGGACAAACGTTGGAGACTAGTTGAAGTGGTTGAAAAAGCGGTTATCATCTAAGATAATCAAAAGAGTTTTTCCGGAAGGAGGAAATTATAATGATTCAACCATTTACACGCTTGCATGTGGCTGACAACTCTGGTGCGAAGGAACTGATGTGTATCCGCGTACTGGGTGGTACTGGACGCCGTACAGCAGCAATCGGTGATTTGATCGTTTGTTCCGTTAAACAAGCAACACCAGGCGGCGTTGTCAAAAAAGGTGATGTTGTTAGAGCGGTAGTTGTTCGTACGAAACGTTCCGTTCGTCGTAAAGATGGATCTTACATCGCATTCGACGAAAATGCAGCTGTTGTTGTTAAAGACGACAGAAGCCCTCGTGGAACACGTATCTTTGGACCAGTTGCTCGCGAACTTCGCGATAAAGACTACATGAAGATCGTTTCCTTGGCACCGGAAGTAATCTAATAAACACGAGCACCAATAAGTTGAAGGTTAGTTATAGGAGGTGTAATAAATGCCTAGAGTGAAAAAAGTTCTGGAATCCCATAACAATAAACTGCACGTGAAGAAAGATGATGTGGTGCTTGTGATTAGTGGTAAAGACAAAGGCAAAAAAGGCCGTGTCATCGCTGCTTATCCTCGTGAAAACCGCGTTCTGGTAGAAGGCGTCAATATGGTGAAAAAACACCAAAAGCCGAACCAGCTGAATCCACAGGGTGGAATTATTGAGCAGGAAGCTTCGATTCATGTGTCCAACGTAATGCACATCGATCCGAAGTCCGGCAAAGTAACACGTATCGGTTACAAAGTATTGGACAACGGTAAAAAAGTTCGGATTGCTAAAAGATCCGGAGAGATTATCGACTAATCTAGCCCTTAAGAAAGGAGGTTAAATCTTCATGGCAGCAAGAATGAAAGAACGTTATCTCAACGAAATAACACCTGCTTTGATGCAGAAGTTTAACTATACAACTGTTATGCAAGTGCCTAAGATCGAGAAGGTTGTCATCAACATGGGTGTGGGTGACGCTGTTCAAAACTCCAAAGTACTTGATGCTGCAGTTAATGACATGCAGTTGATCGCTGGTCAAAAACCAGTAATCACTAAAGCTAAAAAATCCATCGCTGGTTTCAAACTACGCGAAAATATGCCGATTGGGGTTAAAGTAACACTGCGCGGCGAGCGTATGTATTACTTCTTGGACAAATTGTTCAACGTAACGCTTCCACGCGTACGTGACTTCCGTGGTGTTTCCACTAAAGCCTTTGACGGCCGTGGTAACTACACACTTGGTCTTAAAGAACAATTGATCTTCCCCGAGATCGAATATGACAAAGTGGATAAAGTCCGCGGTATGGACATCGTTATTGTAACGACTGCTAAGACGGACGAGGAATCCCGCGAGCTGCTGGGTCAGCTGGGAATGCCTTTCGCAAAATAAAGTCGGTTAATCCATTTTCTCCGAAAATGTTTAGGAGGTGTCAGGCTAAGTGGCAAAAACTTCGATGAAAGTTAAACAACAACGTACGCCTAAGTTTAAAGTACGTGCATATACACGTTGCGAACGTTGTGGTCGTCCACATTCGGTACTGCAAAAGTTCAAAATTTGCAGAATTTGTTTCCGTGAATTAGCTTATAAAGGCCAGATCCCTGGCGTGAAAAAAGCAAGTTGGTAAGAAGTTTATAAACGGGAAGGAGGTTTACACACATGACTATGTCTGATCCTATTGCAGATATGCTTACTCGTATTCGTAACGCTAACATTGTGCGTCACGAAACGGTAGAAATGCCTGCTTCTACTATGAAGAAACAAATCGCTGACATTTTGAAGCGTGAAGGTTTCATCCGCGATGCGGAATTCGTTGAAGATAGCAAACAAGGGATTATCCGTATCTTCTTGAAATACGGCCCTAACCAAGAGCGTGTTATTTCTGGTTTGAAAAGAATCAGTAAACCAGGCCTTCGCGTATACACGAAGAGCAATGAAGTGCCTCGTGTACTCGGTGGTCTAGGAATCGCGATTATCTCCACATCTAAGGGAGTTATGACCGACAAAGAAGCTCGTCAATCAAAATCTGGCGGAGAAGTTGTCTGCTACATTTGGTAATAAACGTCACAAGATAAGGAGGTGCAACACATGTCTCGTATTGGTCGTAAACCAATCGCAGTACCTAGCGGTGTAGATGTCACTTTGGACAACGCCGTTATTACAGTAAAAGGTCCAAAAGGTTCTTTGACTCGTGAGCTTCATAAAGACATGAAGGTTACAGTTGAAAATAACGAAATTACCGTTGTTCGTCCGTCGGATAACAAATTGCATCGTTCACTTCACGGCACAACCCGCTCCGTTGTCAACAACATGGTAGCAGGCGTGACTGAAGGTTTCTCGAAATCTCTGGAATTGGTTGGGGTCGGATATCGTGCAAGCAAATCCGGAGATAAAGTCGTTCTGAACGTTGGTTACTCCCACCCGGTTGAAATTACACCGGAAGCAGGTATTGAGTTTGAAGTTCCTGCGAACACGAAGATCATCGTTAAAGGTATCGATAAAGAACGCGTTGGCGCATATGCTGCTAAAATTCGTTCCGTTCGTGAGCCAGAACCGTATAAAGGTAAAGGTATCAAATATGAAGGCGAGCGTATCATCCGCAAAGAAGGTAAAGCTGGTAAGAAGAAATAACCAGTTTGAACTTAATTGTAAGATACCCCGTGCATCTTAAAGTGAAGCTGTTTACGGCAAACTGAAGGGAGTGAAAGGGAAGTCATGATTACAAAAGAAGATAAAAACAAGGCTCGTCTCAAAAGACACCTGCGTGTTCGTAAGAAGATCCAGGGAACTACTGAGCGTCCACGTTTGAACGTATTCCGTTCTTCAAAACACATCTACGCTCAACTGATCGATGATGTTAAAGGGGTTACTATCGTATCCGCTTCTACACTTGATAAAGAACTGAGCGCTAACATCGGTAATGGCGGCAGCGTTGAAGCTGCAGCGAAAGTTGGCCAATTGGTCGCTGAGCGTGCTAAAGAAAAAGGCTATGCAGTGGTCGTATTCGACCGCGGAGGTTACTTGTACCATGGACGAATTCAAGCATTGGCTGACGCAGCTCGTGAAGCTGGTCTTGAATTCTAGAATAATTCTTAAAAGGAGGTTAACGACTTGCGTGTAGATCCGAACAGTTTAGAACTGACAGAAAGAGTTGTACACATTAACCGTGTAGCAAAAGTTGTAAAAGGCGGACGCCGTTTCAGCTTTAGTGCACTCGTTGTTGTGGGCGATGGCAATGGCTACGTCGGTGCTGGTATCGGTAAAGCCGGCGAAGTTCCGGATGCCATCCGTAAAGGCATTGAAGACGCCAAGAAAAACCTGATTCACATTCCAATCGTAGGAACTTCGATTCCCCATCTCGTTACTGGCCACTTCGGCGCAGGACGCGTGTTGCTGAAACCAGCATCAGAGGGTACTGGCGTTATCGCTGGCGGTCCAGTTCGTGCGGTATTGGAATTGGCAGGCGTTGGCGACATTTTGACAAAATCACTGGGTTCTTCGAATTCCATGAACATGGTCAATGCAACTTTGGAGGGACTTTCCCGTCTGAAACGCATTGAAGAGGTCGCGAAACTTCGCGGCAAATCTGTCGAAGAATTGCGCGGTTAAGGAGGGGAACGTCAATGGCAAAATTGCAAATTACCCTCGTACGTAGTGTAATCGGACGTCCAGAAACACAACGTGTTACTGTTAAGACGCTCGGCCTACGTAAACTCAACACGACAGTGGTTCACAATGACAGTCCTGCAATTCGCGGAATGATCAACAAAGTGAGTCACTTGCTATCTGTAACTGAAATTGAAGGCTAATCGCCTCGCATAAATTAACAAACATAAGGAGGTGCAAACGATGAAGTTACATGAACTTGCTCCAGCTCCTGGTTCCCGCAAAGAACGCAATCGCGTTGGTCGTGGACCAAGTAGCGGAAATGGTAAAACTTCCGGTCGCGGTCACAAAGGTCAAAACTCACGTTCTGGCGGTGGTGTTCGTCCGGGCTTCGAGGGTGGACAAAATCCGCTCTATCGTCGTCTGCCTAAACGTGGTTTCGTCAATCCTACCCGTAAAGAGTATGCGATTGTGAACCTTGAAGATCTGAATAGCTTTGCAGAAGGAACAGAAGTGACTCCGCAGTTGTTGCTTGAAACTGGTGTTGTCAAGAATTCCAAAAGCGGCATTAAGATTCTCGGCAATGGTGAGTTAACCGTTAAATTGACTGTACAAGCAAATAAGTTCTCTCAATCTGCGGTAGAGAAAATCGAGGCTGCCGGCGGTAAAACCGAGGTGATCTAATGTTCAAGACGCTTAAGAATATCTGGCATGTGGAAGATTTGCGCAAAAAGATCCTGTTTACCTTGTTCATTCTGATTATCTACCGTATCGGTTCGTTTGTACCGGTTCCTGGTGTGAACAAAGATGTACTGGAAACAGCAAATCAAAGCGGTGACGCTTTGATGGGACTTTTGAACACCTTCTCGGGCGGAGCGCTCAAAAACTTCTCGATATTTGCGATAAGTATTTATCCGTACATTACAGCATCCATCATCGTGCAATTGCTGTCGATGGATGTTGTTCCTAAGTTTGCTGAATGGGCTAAACAAGGGGAGCACGGTAAAAAACAACTAGCGCAAATCACTCGTTATGGTACTGTGATTTTGGCCCTGATCCAAGGTTTTGCTACGTCGATAGGGTTTAACCGGATTTATGGAACTCAAATGATGCCGAATGCGACATTTGCTGACTACTTACTGGTTGCCATTATCTTGACGGCTGGTACTTCTTTCCTGATGTGGCTTGGTGAACAGATTACCGAAAAGGGAATCGGGAACGGGATTTCGATCCTGATTTTTGCGGGAATCGTCGCCGCCATCCCGGGATATATCACGAGTACGGCTAACTCAAGCTTTATTCAGCCGGATCAAGTGTTCCTGAATATTCTTAAAGTCGTTATTGTGCTGATTGTGATTGTAGCGATTATTACAGCAGTTATCTTCGTACAGCAAGGTATTCGGAAGATTCCTGTTCAATACGCTAAACGCGTAGTCGGCAACAAAATGTACGGTGGACAGAATACGCACATTCCGCTGAAAATTAATGCGGCTGGTGTAATTCCGGTTATCTTCGCCGTATCACTGCTTCAGTTCCCAGTTGTTCTCTCCAGTTTCTGGTCAACACATGCCTGGGCTCAATGGATTGCCAAGTATTTGGCAACTGATGCACCACTTGGTATGCTTCTGTATGTAGTGATGATCATCGGGTTCACGTTCTTCTATACGTTCGTGCAGATGAATCCTCAGCAGATGGCTGATAACATGAAGAAGAATGGTGGTTACATTCCAGGTATCCGTCCTGGTAAAGCTACTGAGAAATATTTGACTAGAGTAATGTCTCGTCTGACTATGTCCGGCGCATTGTTCCTGGCTTTGATCTCTGTATTGCCGATGTTCTTCGGTGCTTTATCTGGATTGCCTAAAGAAGTTCGAATTGGTGGTACTTCACTGCTAATCGTAATCGGTGTGGCATTGGATACTATGAAGCAGATCGAGAGCCAATTGATCAAACGCCATTACAAAGGCTTCATCAATAAATAGGCGATAGGTTCCGGTGAAGCGTAATTTTTTATTCTTCCCGGCACCTATTGTGCTGTTTCTTGCTTGGTGGCGAACTTTTGGGGGGAGAGAGAAATCGTGAACATTTTATTCATGGGCCCTCCTGGGGCAGGCAAGGGAACACAAGCGGCTGAGATCATAAAAGAGTTTGGCATTCCGCATATTTCGACAGGAGATGCTTTCCGTTTGGCAATCAAACAAGAGACTCCAGTCGGATTGAAGGCTAAATCATTTATTGATCAAGGTTTGCTTGTACCAGATGATGTGACCATTGGGATAGTTGAAGAACGGCTGCAGCAGTCCGATTGCGAAAAAGGATTTCTATTGGATGGTTTTCCAAGAACTCTTTCGCAAGCGGAAGCGCTGGATGAAATTCTAAGCCGTTTGAATACTTCTTTGGATCATGTCATCAACTTGAATGTTGACCGTGGACTGTTGATGGCGCGTCTTACTGGACGTCGTATCTGCACAGTTTGCGGAGCATCCTACCATTTAATCTTCAACCCGCCGAAGCAAGATGGCATTTGCGACATTGATGGCGGTGAATTGTATCAACGTCCGGATGACAACGAAGAAAGTGTAGGCAAGCGTCTGGATGAGTATGATAATAAGACAGCGCCGCTGCTTGCGTTTTATGATAATAAAGGTCTTTTGCGTCAGGTAAATGGGGAAAACGAAATCAATGTCGTTTCTTCTGAAATCGTATCTTTATTGCGGGGTTAATGTAATGATCATTTGTAAATCCGAACAGGAACTTGCCTTTATGAGGGAAGCTGGTCGAATTGTTGCCGAGAGTCACCGTCTTATTGCTGAGGCCATTGAGCCTGGCATTACAACGGGCGATCTCGACAGAATCGCCGATCAATACATTCGCAGTCAAGGTGCTGTGCCGTCTTTCAAAGGCTACAACGGTTTTCCTGCCAGCATTTGCGCTTCAGTCAACGAACAATTAGTGCATGGATTTCCAGGTAAACGCAAACTGATCGAAGGCGATATTGTAACGCTGGATATCGGTGCAGAGTACCGCGGTTATCACGGTGATTCCGCCTGGACCTACGGTGTGGGCAGCATTTCCGAAGAGGCTCAGCGTTTGCTGGACGTTACGGAAGGCTCCTTGTACGCGGGACTGGCGTTAGTTAAGCCGGATGTGCGCTTGTTTACAATCTCCCATGCTATCCAGCAATATATCGAAGAGGCTGGTTTCTCAGTCGTACGTGAGTATGTTGGTCATGGTATTGGGGCAAAACTGCATGAAGAACCGCAAATTCCGAATTATGGCATAGCGGACCGCGGACCACGTCTGAAACCGGGTATGGTACTCGCGATTGAGCCGATGGTAAACGTAGGAAAGAGACATGTCAGAACGCTGGAAGATAACTGGACTGTCGTTACGGTGGATGGCTCCCTATGTGCTCACTTTGAGCATACAGTAGCAGTTACTCCGGACGGCATGGAAATTTTCACAAAACTGAATGCGTAGGTGATCTCCACTTGAATACTGTGAGCAGCCCGCAGGTTGGTCAATTAGTGAGAATTCTCAAAGGCAAAGATGCCGGAGAGGCAGCCGTTGTTATCGCAGTTGTTGATAGCAGATTTGTATACATTGCAGATGGAGACAAACGTAAGTTTGATGGGCCAAAGAAGAAGAATATTCTTCATCTTGAGCTCATACCCTTCATCAGCAGTGAGGTTGTGAACAGTTTGGAAGAAACTGGGCGGGTAACAAACGGAAAGCTGCGTTACGCAGTGACGAAGTATGCTGGCCCAACCGGAATAAGTGCTTATGAGAAAGGAGACTAACTGTGGCTAAGGAAGATGTCATTGAAGTAGAAGGTACTGTCCTTGAACCGTTGCCAAATGCAACGTTTAAGGTTGAGCTTGAGAACGGTCATCAAATACTTGCCCATGTATCCGGTAAATTGCGGATGCACTTTATCCGTATTTTGACCGGAGACAAAGTGGTCGTGCAGTTATCGCCTTATGATTTATCAAAAGGTCGTATAACTTACCGTAAATAGATGGGAACTACGAAAAAAGTTTTGCTTCGCAAAACTTTGAGGAGGTAATTAACATGAAGGTAAGACCTTCTGTAAAGCCCATTTGCGAGAAATGTAAAGTAATCCGCCGCAAAGGGACTGTTATGGTGATTTGCGAAAATCCGAAACACAAACAAAAACAAGGTTAAGAAGGGGGTGTAGCGTAAAATGGCTCGTATAGCTGGAGTGGATTTGCCACGTGACAAACGCGTTGAGATCGCCTTGACTTATATTTTCGGAATCGGTAAAACGACTTCTCAGAAAATTCTTAATGAAACAGGCATTAGCGCTAATACACGTGTCCGTGATTTGACGGAAGATGAAGTCAGCAAACTGCGTGAAACGATCGACAAAACGGTTAAGGTTGAAGGTGACCTGCGTCGTGAAATTTCCTTGAATATTAAACGTCTTACTGAGATCGGCTGTTACCGCGGTGTTCGTCACCGTCGTGGATTGCCTGTTCGCGGTCAACGTACTAAAACCAATGCCCGTACCCGGAAAGGCCCGCGTCGTACGGTAGCAAACAAGAAGAAATAATAAGGGGGGATAAGAGACAATGGCTAAACCGAAAAAAGTCGTACGTACCAAACGTCGCGACCGTAAAAATATCGAATCCGGCGTGGCACATATTCGTTCCACGTTCAATAACACCATCGTTACCATCACAGATCCTCACGGAAATGCAATTTCCTGGGCAAGCTCCGGCGGCCAAGGATTTAAAGGTTCCCGTAAGTCGACTCCATTCGCAGCGCAAATGGCAGCTGAATCAGCAGCTAAAGCAGCTATGGAGCACGGCATGAAGTCGGTTGAGGTTATGGTTAAAGGACCGGGCGCGGGCCGCGAAGCAGCCATCCGTTCCCTTCAAGCTGCAGGGCTTGAAGTTAACCTTATTAAAGACGTAACTCCGGTTCCTCACAATGGATGCCGTCCGCCGAAACGTCGTCGCGTATAGTGAAATCAGTATTGTAAATGTGGTATAATTCTGACACATCTGCTAATAATAGGTGTTTAGGCATACTACATGATGCACCTGATGGGGTGACAGTTTCATATAGGAGCGACGTTGAAGGAGGGGTAAACTCGTGATAGAAATCGAAAAGCCGAAGATTGAGACCGTAGAAGCTAATGATGAAGGTACCTATGGGAAATTCGTAGTTGAACCGTTGGAACGTGGGTATGGCACGACTCTGGGGAATTCACTTCGCCGGATATTGCTTTCTTCGCTTCCAGGAGCCGCAGTGACTTCGGTCCAAATTGACGGCGTTCTGCATGAGTTCTCGACCGTTCCAGGCGTAATGGAAGATGTGACGGAGATCATTCTGAACCTTAAAGCCTTGTCCCTGAAGATTCATTCAGACGAGGAAAAAGTGTTTGAGATTGATGCCGAAGGGGAAGGCATCGTTACCGCAGGTGATATCCGTGCGGACAGCGATGTTGAGATCCTCAACCCGGATCTTCACATTGCAACGCTGGGACCTGGTGCGAGACTTCACATGCGTATTTTTGCAGGCCGTGGTCGCGGCTACGTCCAAGCGGACCGGAACAAACGCGACGATCAGCCAATTGGCGTTATCCCGGTTGACTCCATCTACACTCCTATTTCACGCGTTAACTACGGCATAGACAATACACGTGTTGGTCAAGTGACCAACTACGACAAATTGACGCTTGAAATTTGGACAGATGGCAGTATTAGACCGGAAGAGGCTGTAAGCCTCGGAGCCAAAATTTTGAACGAGCACCTCGTATTGTTCGTAGGTCTTACGGACGAAGCGAAAGACGCCGAAATTATGGTTGAAAAAGAAGAAGACAAAAAAGAAAAAGTGCTAGAGATGACAATCGAAGAGCTTGATCTTTCTGTCCGCTCCTACAACTGCCTCAAACGTGCTGGTATTAATACCGTACAAGAGCTTACCACGAAGACTGAAGAAGATATGATGAAGGTGCGTAACCTTGGTCGTAAATCTTTGGAAGAAGTTCAGGAGAAGCTTGAGGAACTTGGTTTGGGACTCCGTACAGAAGAATAGCTACAGATTGCTACAGTAAAGGAGGGAAAACACATGGCATACCAAAAATTGGGCCGTGATTCCAGTGCGCGTAAAGCGTTATTTCGCGACATGGTAACGGATCTATTTTTATACGAGCGCATCCAAACAACGGAAGCTAAAGCGAAAGAAGTTCGTTCTATCGCTGAAAAGTTGATCACTAAAGCTAAAAAAGGCGATCTTCATGCTCGTCGTCAAGTAGCTGCATTTGTTCGCCGCGAGACTGTTGATGGTGAACAAGATGCAATTCAAAAATTGTTCTCTGACATTGCTCCTCGTTACACAGAGCGTCCAGGTGGATACACTCGTATCCTGAAACTCGGACCTCGTCGTGGGGACGCTGCGCCTATGGTTTATCTTGAATTGGTAGACCGCGCGTAGTATCACAAGTATTGATTTCCGATGCTTCCCTTTCATCCGGCCCTCTTTGGAGTAAAGATGGGGGAAATATCAGCGTTATTGTGCTGCAGAGGCGCAAGACTCTGCTGTACTAATAACCGTGGGAATCACCTTGGTTCAATTGAAGGAGCTCCCGCAGGGGCTCTTTTTTTTGAAGTAATGGAGTGAAGTGTTAATGGATGCCGTCCTTCTGGGGACGGCAAAGCCATTTCTTCCTCTTGAATAAGATCAGACAGTGCTTCGATCGACGTTTCTGCTGAACGGTTTAAAAAGGAGAACGGAATGCGTAATCTATTGATGAAGGTCAATTATGACGGAACAAATTATGATGGCTTTCAGACCCAGCCTCAGGGCAATACGATTCAAGATCGGCTGGAGCAAGCGATACTCCATCTGACAGGTGAGGAGCTTAAGATTACTGCTTCTGGTCGCACAGATGCCGGAGTACACGCCTACGGTCAGCCTTTTAACTTTACGACCTCCTCTCGAATCCCACTTGAACGTTGGTGTCTGGCGCTTAATGCCCGGCTGCCACAAGATATCGTGGTTACTGAGGCTAGGGAAGTACCGCTAACGTTTCACTCTCGTAGAGGAGCTAAGCGTAAAACTTACCGATACACGATTAACGGCAACAGGTTTCCAGACCCGTTTCAACGGCGCTGGCAGCTTCATCATCCGGTGAGGTTGGACATTCCTGCGATGCAGCAAGGCTTAACGCATATTTTAGGGACACATGACTTCACTTCGTTTGCTTCACGGAAGTCTACTAAGGCCTCTCATGTACGAACGATCTTTGAAGCTCATATGGAAGTAGACCGCAGCATGTGCCGACCCTCTTCATTAGATCAGGGAGTGATCCAAACTTATATAACGGGTAGTGGATTTCTTCAGCATATGGTTCGCATTATTATGGGGACTTTGATCCATGTGGGGGAAGGTAAAATAGATGCTGATCATGTTGCTGAGATATTGGCGGCATGTGATCGTTCTGCTGCTGGTCCAACAGCTATGGCCAAGGGGTTGGCTTTGTGGAGTGTAGAATATGACGAGACTGAAAGTGAATCTTTTTTTCAAATATAAGAATGTATAAGTTTCACGAAATACATTATCCTTATATTTCTCGCATAAACGCTAACCGTCCTTCTAGGGACGATAGAGGCCTTTATGCTTGTATAAATTTCTTCCTGAATAATAGGCTGAATGTTTAAAAATCACTTGCACTTGTTATGTTTATACTGTAATATAAAAGTTGTGTTTTCTTGATGGCTATCCCACAGCCCCGATCAAGGAAATGCCAAAAAAATGCTTTGCTTAACTCACATAATTGTAATTCAATGAGAAACAAGATATACGAAACAGAAGATTTTCGTACGAGAACAAGGAGGAAACATTCATGCGTACCACCTATATGGCGAAGCCGAACGAAGTTGAACGCAATTGGCACATTATTGATGCCGAAGGCAAGACACTCGGTCGTTTGGCCAGCGAAGCCGCTGCTTTGATCCGTGGCAAACACAAACCGCAATTCACTCCACACGTTGATACAGGAGATTTCGTTATCGTAATCAACGCTGAGAAGATTCACTTGACCGGTAAGAAATTGCAAAACAAGAAATACTACCGTCACTCGATGCACCCAGGTGGCTTGAAAGTTACTAATGCTGAAACTTTGCTGAATACTAAACCAGAACGCGTAATTGAATTCGCTGTTCATGGTATGATTCCTAAGACTCGTCAAGGGGACCACATGAAGCTGAGATTGAAAGTATATGCAGGCGCCGAGCATCCACATGCAGCACAAAAACCTGAAGTTTACGAACTTCGCGGATAAGAATAGAGGAGGACAGTTTCATGGCACAAGTACAATACTATGGGACAGGTCGTCGTAAACATTCGGTAGCACGTGTTCGCCTTGTACCGGGTGAAGGACGCATTGTCATTAACAAACGTGAGATGGACGAATATTTCGGTGTGGAAACACTGAAAATGATCGTAAAACAACCTTTGAACCTGACTGAAACACTAGGCAACTACGATGTAATCGTTCTTGCACATGGTGGCGGCATTTCCGGTCAAGCTGGAGCAATTCGTCACGGTATCTCCCGTGCATTGCTTAAAGTTGACCCTGAATATCGCGGTGCGCTTAAGAAAGCCGGCTTCCTGACTCGTGACCCACGTATGAAGGAACGTAAGAAATACGGCTTGAAGGCTGCACGTCGTGCGCCTCAGTTCTCGAAACGTTAATATTTATCAAGAATTCAACCCTTGGCCTTTACGGTCGAGGGTTTTATTTTTTTTAGCAGCCCCTTTCGAACAAGAAATGGGCCTTTTTTGCATTCATTTACTAATTCTGAGGGTTGAAACTCATTGACTTCCTCAGTAAAAGTTATATACTATTTCATATAGAAATAGTTGGTTTTATTACTTCTTTTACCTCATTTATTCATACGATTAATATTTTGGATGGAGGAATACCTTAATGAACCTGCTCGAGAAAGAAGATTTGATCAGAATAAAGGCCGAAGAATTAGAGAGTGCTTCACCCGAGGATATTATCCGCTGGGCTGTAGAAACATTTCCTAACATTACTTTTGCCTGCAGCTTTGGTGCCGAAGATGTAGTGCTTGTTGATATGCTCCACAAAGTTAGTCCATCTACTGATGTCTTTTATCTCGATACAGATTATCATTTTAAGGAAACCTACGAAACCAGAGATTTGATGGCAGACAAATACGGATTAGAGTTTGTACGAGTGTCTCCGCAACTCACCACGCAGGAGCAAGCACTTCAATACGGTGATGCGCTATGGACCGTTGACCCTAATCAATGCTGTGGTATTCGTAAAGTTGAACCATTGACTCGGATATTATCTCAATATGAGGCATGGATTACTGGCATTCGTCGTGATCAAGCGCCTACCCGTGCAAATGCTAAAAAGGTCGAGTATGATTATAAATTTGGTTTAGTGAAGTTTAATCCTATTGCGGATTGGACGACAGAAGATGTATGGAACTATATTCGTGAAAATGACGTAATCTATAACCCTCTACATGACCGTAACTATCCAAGTATCGGCTGTGAGCAATGTACACGTCAGGTTATGCCAGGTGAAGATCCGCGTGCTGGCCGTTGGTCTGGATCAGAGAAGACAGAGTGCGGATTGCACAAGTAAGACATATCCCTGTGGGAACATAGAAGGAGAGACTAAGATGACTTCAATACGTCCGCATGGCGGAGCTTTGGTTAACCGTGTAGTAGAGGGTACTGAAAGAGAAGAATTGCTAAATCTCGCACGTGACAGCAAGGCGATTGTCTTGAATACCTGGACTTTATCTGATTTGGATCTTATAGCTGTAGGTGCATTTTCGCCATTAACTGGCTTTTTAAATGAGCAAGACTATCATTCAGTAGTAAAAAGCATGCGTTTAGCAGATGGAACAGTGTGGAGCATTCCAATAACACTGGCTGTAGAAGATGATGTGGCTGCCGGATTATCAATTGGAGATAAAGTTTCTTTAATCGGTGAAGACGATGGCGAGATTTACGGTTTATTGGATATTGAGAGTATTTATACTGTAGATCAAACGATTGAAGCACAAAATGTCTTCAAGACAACAGATCCTGAACATCCTGGTGTGAGTAAGCTGTTGGCTCGTCCTGCAACTTATGTTGGAGGGCCGATTACAGTCTTGAACCGCCCACAGCCAGAGAAGTTCGGTGAATTTTATTTTGATCCTGCGGATACGCGGAAGATATTTGCTGAAAAGGGCTGGAGAACGGTTGTAGGCTTCCAAACACGCAATCCGGTCCACCGAGCTCACGAGTACATTCAAAAGTGCGCTATGGAGGTTGTAGACGCTCTATTCCTAAATCCACTTGTTGGTGAGACGAAGTCAGATGATGTACCGGCAAATGTACGGATGAAGAGCTATCTGGCGCTTTTGGAGAACTATTATCCTGAGGATCGTACCTTCCTTGGTGTTTTTCCGGCGGCAATGCGTTATGCAGGCCCTAGAGAAGCAATTTTCCATGCAATGGTTCGCAAAAATTACGGCTGTACCCATTTCATCGTCGGTCGTGACCATGCTGGGGTAGGTGATTATTATGGCACTTATGAAGCACAGGAAATTTTCTCGAATTTTAGTGCTGAAGAACTTGATATTACTCCATTATTTTTTGAACATAGCTTCTTCTGTAAAAAATGCGGGAATATGGCATCCAGTAAAACTTGCCCTCATCCTAGTGATGATCACATGACATTGTCGGGTACGAAGGTACGTGCTTTGCTCCGTGATGGCCAATGTCCTCCGCCAGAATTTACACGGCCTGAGGTTGCGCAGATTCTGATTGAAGGTATGACACAAGAAGTTACAGCTTAATCATTAACAGCTAGTACTATTTGACCTTCTTGTCCCATATAGATGAGTATTATCTATCGGGACGAGGGGGTCTTTGTTATGTCTGGCCGAAAGCAGAGTAAAGTCTCGGTCTGGATTTCATGGAGCAGTATCAAAAAAAGTATGCTTGGCGTGATACTGCTAGCTATAATGATCGGAATTATTGCGTATGACATGCCTACCGCTAAAACACTAAATTATTGGAGTCTGCCCTTGTCAGGAAAAGTTATTGCTCTCGATGCGGGGCATGGTGGAGCTGATGGAGGAGCGGTTAGCCGGGAAGGGTTAATTGAGAAAGATATTAATCTCGCGGTATCGCTTTATTTGCGTGATTATCTGCAGCAGGCAGGGGCTATTGTAGTAATGACTCGTGAAGGTGATTATGATTTGGCTCAGGAAGGTACTAAGGGCTATTCTAAGCGTAAGACAGAAGATCTTAAACAAAGAGTAAGAAGTATCGAAGAAAAAGGCGCAGACCTTTTTATAAGCGTTCACATGAACAGTGTCCCTTCCAATCGTTGGAGTGGAGCACAGACCTTTTACTACCCCAATCACAAGGATAATAAAGCTATAGCGGAGTTTGTGCAGAGTGAGCTGAAGACTACGCTGGAGAATACCGATCGTGTGGCAAAGACAGTGAATACTGTATATCTGTTAAAAGCATTGAAAATACCAGCCGTGCTTGTTGAAGTCGGCTTCTTGTCACACCCCCAGGAATCAGCTCTACTCGGAAATGATGTCTATCAGCGGAAGGTAGCGACTAGCATTTATCGGGGAATTCTTCGGTACGCCTCCGAGTAGTCAGGACTACTCATCGGGAGACTGGTAATGCTATAATAGACAAAAACTCCGGAGAAATCTCAACCGGAAAGGAAACAGAGGTGCTTTCCATGCTGACTAAGGAACAAATTCAGGAAATACTGCAGCCATTAACAGACTCTGAAACTGGAAAAAGCCTTGTGGAACTACAGCTGATTCGTGACATTATGATTAAAGAAGACCGTATTTCTTTATCTATCGTATGTTTGAATCCTGAAGAGCAAAGTCGCATGGATCTAGAACAACAGGTTCGTGAATTGCTTGAAGCGGGTGGGGTTTCTAATGTACATATCCGGCTTCGTGATGCAACCGATTATGAACGTGCTATACTTCGCGGAGAGAGCGTAGAGGATTTCGATGAACCTGGGAAACTTAAAGGACATGCAGCAGGCCTTGATGACCATGAATTAATTAGCGAGAGCTCTGGCGTGAACTTTATCGCCGTGGCCAGCGGCAAAGGTGGAGTTGGTAAGTCAACCGTAACGGTGAATTTGGCCGTAGCCCTTGCAAGAAAAGGGAAAAAAGTTGGTCTTATCGATGCTGATATTTATGGGTTCAGTATTCCCGATATGATGGGGATCGAAGAGGGACCAGTTGTAGAAGAGGGAACGATTATTCCTGTGGAACGTTTTGGAGTGAAGGTCATGTCTATGGGCTTCTTTATTCGTGAGAATAGTCCAGTTATTTGGCGGGGACCTATGCTGGGTAAAATGCTTCGCCAGTTCTTCAATGATGTTGGTTGGGGTGAACTTGATTATATGCTGCTTGATCTTCCCCCAGGTACTGGTGATGTGGCACTTGACGTGCATCAGATGCTGCCTCACAGCAAAGAGATTATAGTTACGACACCTCACGCTACCGCAGCATTTGTGGCGGCTAGAGCGGGCTCTATGGCTCTACAGACAGATCATGAGATTATTGGAGTCATTGAGAATATGGCTTATTATGAGTGCACTGACTGTGGTAAGAAAGATTATATCTTTGGCAGAGGCGGAGGAGCGAGGCTTGCCGAGACGCTTCATACGGAGCTGCTTGCACAAATACCGCTAGGTGCACCGGACAACCATATTTCCGAACCGGATTTCTCACCTTCTGTATACAAAGAAGAGACACCATCAGGACAATTATTTGCAGAAATTGCTGATAAACTTATTGCCAAATATGAGCACTAACTCTTGTGCATAAAAAAGAGGCCTTCCCACACGTTTAGTGGGATAAGGCCTTTTTTTTAAGAACTTGAATCATCGCCGCTGCCGCCGCCACTGCTTTCCTGTTTGTCGCCACCTTCGCTACCCTTTTCTTTTTTCTCTTTTGGTTCAAGTTCTTCTTGTACGACTTTTTTAAGTAAATTCAATACTTCCATGCGAAATAATGGAGTTTGCATGGATTCCTGCATGGTCTTCATGGATTGTTTACGGTAATCAGGTGTTTTAGTGAGATTTAAAAACATTGTCATCATTTCTGGAGACTTCATAATTTCTTCCACTGATTTCTGATAAGTGGGATCCTTAATTAGCTGTAGGTGTAGTTCCTTGCTTTGTGATTGAATGGCTTTAGCAAAATCGCCCGCGAATTTGGGATCAGTCATTATCTTCTCGATTTCCTTCTGATATTCCGGTGCAGTGAGAGTATTTTTAACAGCGAGCTTGATCTCCTCTGTTGTTTGAAGTGGCATCATCTTCATGCTCATTCCACTGGTACCACTAGAGCTGGAGCTTGATAATGATTCCTCAACCGCTTTTTTACCCTCATCGCTTTTCAATATATCTAAAACCATGGTCTTCGTTTCTTTATAACTGCCTTGTCCGGAAGAAGAACTGCTCTGCTCACTTCCGCAAGCCGTTAAGGCCATAACAAAGCTCAATGCCAAACCCACAGATCCGATAAATCTCCATTTCATTGGCGCTGCCCTCCTTTATAGGATTCTCTAGATGTATTATGCCGAATTAGATCACATTTATGTTGTGGGTGTAATGGTGTTTTGTCGGTATCCTTGGTAAAATAAATCTGACAAGAGGAGGTGAATTGGCTGAGTATAAAAAAATGGTTTCATTTATTTTGGACTACCCTCCTTATAGGAGCGGGTGGGGCTGTAATCGCTGGTCTGGCACTGCAATTCGTAAATGGTAAGATTGATTTCAAAAGTGTCGGGGATTTCTTTTTATACCCGCTGATTCTGCTTGGCTACGGTATGCTTGTAAGCGTTTATTCGCAACTTGGTTTTTTTGCCTATTTGATTTTGAATTATATGGGCAACGGCGTTTTTCCACAAAAGGTTTGGAAATACATACAACTAGTGCTTTCTGTGCTCGCATTGCTTGAACTGATTTTTTTGCGTACCGTCGTTGGTGGGGAAAGAAATGTTATGTCTGATCTAATATTAGGAATCGTTATTTTGCTAGCAGCTATTATTGTGTCTTATTTCAAAGTAAAAAGTACAAACATCTCAGCTTTGATTCCAACCCTCTTTTTTATGACAGCTATTTCAATTGTGGAAGTTATTGGCGTGCTCCGTATAGGTGTTGATAGTGCAACGGTATTTATTGTTGTTCCGCTTATCGCTTGTAATGCATTCCAAATTTTGATGCTACACCGTATTCTGAAGCCGGCAGCCGGATAATGAATGGGGAAGGCACTAAACAAAGAACCCCGTGCTCTGATCTCAGAAGACGGGGTTCTTTGCTCTAACTGTATCTTAACGATTAAAATCTGATTGTAGAGGTTAATCTTAAAGAACGATACGCTCACAAAACTAAGCGTATGCTTTCGAAGTAAGTTTTGTACGAAGCTCCTCAATGATGCATATGCTTTACAAAACTTTTAGGAGGGGAATATATGGACATCAAGCGCTATATGATAAAAGACACAAAAGAAATCCGGCTTAACAAGCTGGATCCGGACGACACAGGTGTTTTTAAATCCAAAAAAGAAGTAGAAGCCAAAACAGAAGAGCTTAAAGCACGTTTGGCAGAGCTCCAAGATATTTTGTTTGCTCAGAAAAAGCATTCGCTGCTTGTTATTCTGCAAGGAATGGATTCCAGCGGTAAGGATGGCACGGTTAAGCATATTTTTTCAGGCATTAATCCACAAGGATTTATAGTGACCAGCTTCAAGAAACCATCTCTAGAGGAAGAGGCTCATGATTTTCTATGGAGGATTCATCAGAAGACACCCCCTAAGGGATATATCTCTGCATTTAACCGCTCGCATTATGAAGATGTATTGGTACCACGGGTACACGGAGGGTTAAAAAAGGATGACTTGAAGCGTCGCTTTCGTTACATACGGCAGTTCGAGGAAATGCTGGTGGAAGAGGGGACGACAATTATCAAGCTTTTTCTGCATATTTCTAAAGAGAAGCAGCTGAAGAAGATTAAGGAACGGCTTGAAGATCCCAAAAAACATTGGAAATTCGATGCAAGTGATCTCCAGGAGCGGGAGTATTGGGATGATTACCAAGAAGCATATGAAGATGTTTTCAAGGAATCTAGCATAGATAAAGCACCCTGGTACTGGATACCCGCCAATCATCAATGGTACCGCAACTATTTGACCTTATCCATCGTTGTAAAGACACTGGAGAGTCTGGATCTGAGCTATCCGAAGCTGAATACCCCCACACCTGACATATCGGAACTCATTTCTCCACGTCATTAATCCTTTGGACAGATCAACATCCATTACGGCACCAGAGATTGAATGTGTTTTTACAGCCCAGCTGCGTCCTCAATGGCATTACTCAGTGAAGCTGAGTCGCGGACTTCTTTACCTTCGGTGTTGCTTTGACTAATCAGCTCAGAGACGGTAACGAATTCATAACCTTGTCTGCGGAGCTCGTCGATAATGAGTGGAAGTGCTTCATGTGTTTGTTTACAGGAATCACTGGCATGTAGAAGGACGATATCACCTGGATGCGCTTTTGTCGTTACACGCTTCACGATATTGTCTACGCCGATGTTCTTCCAGTCCAGGGAGTCTGTATCCCATTGAATGACCTTGTAGCCGAGATCGCTGGCAACCTGAAGGACTCTTTTGTCAAAATCACCATTAGGCATACGAATCAAATTAGGTTCAGTGCCGGTTAATTCGGTAAGTACGGTGTGAGCCGTTGAGATCTGTGTACGAATTTCTTCGTTGCTAAGTGTGCTGTAATTGACGTGTTTATGACCATGACTTCCAATTTCAAAACCTGCATTCTTGATGTTAGTTACAATGTCTGGGTGAGTCTTACTCCATGGAGACGATAGGAAGAAGGTGGCTTTGTCCACTTTCTTGTCTTCAAGTACCTTCAAAATTGGTTCGGGTCTTTTCTCCCCCCAGCTAATATCGAAGGTCAGGGCAATCAGCTTCTTCTCTGTTGGTACACTGTAGATCGCGGAAGGTCCGGATTCAGAAAAAACGGTTATGTTTCCCCTCTCGACATAGACAACTCCAGCAGCAAGAAGCACAGCGGCGAAGATATAGATGAATCGTTTAATCTTTTTGCCGCTGAATACATAAAAAGAATTCATAATGACAGCGCTCCTCTCCCATGCGAAATGCTTGTTTGTTCTAAATGTATGCTCGTACCGCAAGGTTATGACCTAAGAAACAGAGATCACAATTTCAGGAGGGTATTTATGTTGTCGTTCTTCACGTTTATTAAAGATCTAAAAACGATCCGGAAGGCTTTATTGCTATCCTGTCTGCTGTTCGCAGTAGGAGCGGTTATAGGGTGGGTAGCTACTAGCAGTCTGGAAAAGCTATTGGTTCAGCAATTAGAGGGGCTCAGTGAAATCAGTGGCAACCTTAGAGATTCTTCTAATCCGCAATGGAGCTTCTTTGTATTTATATTTTTGAATAACAGCATCAAGGGTGTTCTTATCATATTTTTAGGAGCGTTGTTCGGTATACTGCCAACCATATTCTTATTTATTAACGGAGCGGTTATCGGCTATCTGATTCATTTATCAGCACTGCAAGGACAGGATTTATTCGAACTAATAGTAAAAGGACTGCTGCCACATGGGATTATAGAGATTCCAGCAATCATTATTGCTTGTGCATTTGGACTTCAGTTCGGCGGGAAAGTAGTTGCAAGCCTGTTTAGCTCATCCACTAAAAAAGTGAACAGAGGTGTTGAGTGGTCTTCGTTCATGCGTCAAACACTTACGGCATCTATTTGGACAATAATCCTGTTATTTGTTGCAGCCATCATTGAAAGCACAATAACTTTTTCTCTTTTATCATAAAACTTCCGAGAATGGAGCATAACAGTAAAGCTATTCATCCAAGGATTGCCTAAAGGTCAGAAGTATATAATCGTGACGAAACCATAAAGGGAATTTTTAATAATTATGGTTATAAAAAGAGTACTCCGGTTAATCTAGTGTAAGAGGATCTTAAGGCAGCTTTCTCCATGAGATGGACTAACTAATTATGTACAAGGGGTTTTTGGTTTTAGTGAATGTGTTACTTGCAACTTCATGAAGGAGGCCAAGCATATGTTGGGAATGTTGTTCAACGAAAAAGAATGCAAGGAACTGGATTATGTTTTGCGGAAAGAACTTGATGAGATGCTGTTAGATTTGAGCGATCAGCGCTTGGACCAAAATATCAGGCATGCCATCGCCAATAGATATAAGACTGTATTTCGTATGTATGCTCGTTTTGCTCCTCAGAAAGAGCTTTCCAAGTATGCATGGGGTGGACGTTCTTCTCAGTATAAACACTAAGGATAAGCAGTAAATGCAAGAGTCTTATATGAATTTAAGATTTTTTAATAAAATAGCTTGACTAAAAAGGAGTGCTCGTGATAAATTATATCTCGCGCTCCTTTTGCTTGTGTAAAAGGGAAGCGGAAGGCAAGAAAAGTTGAAAAAAACTTTTTCAAAAAAAGACTTGCCAAACAACGAAACACTATGATATATTATAAAGGTCGCCGCTGACAAACAACGACGACGAAATGAGAGACATTGATCTTTGAAAACTGAACAACGAGTGAGTGGGAAATCACGAAAGTGAAATCCAAAATTAGAGAATTAATTTTCTCGTCAGATGTTTCAAAATGAGCATATCGCTCTTTTCAATACTAATTGGAGAGTTTGATCCTGGCTCAGGACGAACGCTGGCGGCGTGCCTAATACATGCAAGTCGAGCGGAGTTATTTTGAAAGCTTGCTTTCAAAATAACTTAGCGGCGGACGGGTGAGTAACACGTAGGCAACCTGCCCCTTAGACTGGGATAACTACCGGAAACGGTAGCTAATACCGGATAATTTCTTTTTTTTCCTGAAGAAAGAATGAAAGACGGAGCAATCTGTCACTGAGGGATGGGCCTGCGCCGCATTAGCTAGTTGGTGGGGTAATGGCCCACCAAGGCGACGATGCGTAGCCGACCTGAGAGGGTGAACGGCCACACTGGGACTGAGACACGGCCCAGACTCCTACGGGAGGCAGCAGTAGGGAATCTTCCGCAATGGACGAAAGTCTGACGGAGCAACGCCGCGTGAGTGATGAAGGTTTTCGGATCGTAAAGCTCTGTTGCCAGGGAAGAACGTCCGGTAGAGTAACTGCTATCGGAGTGACGGTACCTGAGAAGAAAGCCCCGGCTAACTACGTGCCAGCAGCCGCGGTAATACGTAGGGGGCAAGCGTTGTCCGGAATTATTGGGCGTAAAGCGCGCGCAGGCGGTCATTTAAGTCTGGTGTTTAAACCTTGGGCTCAACCTGAGGTCGCACTGGAAACTGGGTGACTTGAGTACAGAAGAGGAAAGTGGAATTCCACGTGTAGCGGTGAAATGCGTAGATATGTGGAGGAACACCAGTGGCGAAGGCGACTTTCTGGGCTGTAACTGACGCTGAGGCGCGAAAGCGTGGGGAGCAAACAGGATTAGATACCCTGGTAGTCCACGCCGTAAACGATGAGTGCTAGGTGTTAGGGGTTTCGATACCCTTGGTGCCGAAGTTAACACAGTAAGCACTCCGCCTGGGGAGTACGGTCGCAAGACTGAAACTCAAAGGAATTGACGGGGACCCGCACAAGCAGTGGAGTATGTGGTTTAATTCGAAGCAACGCGAAGAACCTTACCAGGTCTTGACATCCCTCTGAATCCACTAGAGATAGTGGCGGCCTTCGGGACAGAGGAGACAGGTGGTGCATGGTTGTCGTCAGCTCGTGTCGTGAGATGTTGGGTTAAGTCCCGCAACGAGCGCAACCCTTAACTTTAGTTGCCAGCAAGTAATGTTGGGCACTCTAGAGTGACTGCCGGTGACAAACCGGAGGAAGGTGGGGATGACGTCAAATCATCATGCCCCTTATGACCTGGGCTACACACGTACTACAATGGCCGGTACAACGGGAAGCGAAACCGCGAGGTGAAGCCAATCCCATCAAAGCCGGTCTCAGTTCGGATTGCAGGCTGCAACTCGCCTGCATGAAGTCGGAATTGCTAGTAATCGCGGATCAGCATGCCGCGGTGAATACGTTCCCGGGTCTTGTACACACCGCCCGTCACACCACGAGAGTTTACAACACCCGAAGTCGGTGGGGTAACCCGCAAGGGAGCCAGCCGCCGAAGGTGGGGTAGATGATTGGGGTGAAGTCGTAACAAGGTAGCCGTATCGGAAGGTGCGGCTGGATCACCTCCTTTCTATGGAGAATCGTCTTCTGCAATGAAGACATTCAAATCGGAAGTTAAACTTCCATTATAGAACCTTCGGGTTCGAACACTCACTCGTGTTCAGTTTTGAAAGAGTAAGTCTCTTTCATATACGTTTGGTGGCGATAGCGGAGGGGTTCCACACGTACCCATCCCGAACACGACCGTTAAGCCCTCCAGCGCCGATGGTACTTGGACCGAAGGGTCCTGGGAGAGTAGGACGCCGCCAAGCGGACAACCATTCTTTGGTTGATTCACAATGTTATATGGGCTTTTAGCTCAGTTGGTTAGAGCGCACCTCTGATAAGGGTGAGGTCGGTGGTTCGAGTCCACCAAGGCCCACCATATAACTTTATATCTTTTATGGGGCCATAGCTCAGCTGGGAGAGCGCCTGCCTTGCAAGCAGGAGGTCAGCGGTTCGATCCCGCTTGGCTCCACCATAATTTTTAATTCAATACCTTCTTTAAACATTGATCCTTGAAAACTGGATACCGAAACGAATTTGCGTTTTAGAACATCTTTTAGCAACTTGTGTAAACAAGTAAATGTTATTAGTGAGATTTTTCTTAGGAAAAATCAAGGTTAAGCTAATAAGAGCACACGGAGGATGCCTAGGCGCCAGGAGCCGACGAAGGACGTGGCGAACAACGAAACTGCCTCGGGGAGCTGTAAGCAAGCTTTGATCCGGGGGTGTCCGAATGGGGAAACCCAGCTGTGGTAATTCGCAGTTACTCATCTCTGAACACATAGGAGATGTAGAGGCAGACCAGGGGAACTGAAACATCTAAGTACCCTGAGGAAGAGAAAACAATAGTGATTCCGTCAGTAGCGGCGAGCGAACGCGGAACAGCCTAAACCTAAGAGCTTGCTCTTAGGGGTTGTGGGACGTCTCACATGGAGTTACAAAGGAATATGGTAGGCGAAGAGGTCTGGAAAGGCCCGCGATAGAGGTAAAAGCCCTGTAGCCTAAACTGTGTTCTCTCCGAGACGGATCCCGAGTAGTGCGGGGCACGTGAAACCCCGTATGAATCCAGCAGGACCATCTGCTAAGGCTAAATACTACCTGGCGACCGATAGTGAAACAGTACCGTGAGGGAAAGGTGAAAAGCACCCCGGAAGGGGAGTGAAATAGAACCTGAAACCGTGTGCTTACAAAAAGTCAGAGCCCGATCTATGGGTGATGGCGTGCCTTTTGTAGAATGAACCGGCGAGTTACGTTTAACATGCAAGGTTAAGTCGAGAAGACGGAGCCGCAGCGAAAGCGAGTCTGAATAGGGCGACTTAGTATGTGGACGTAGACCCGAAACCGTGTGATCTACCCCTGTCCAGGGTGAAGGTGCGGTAACACGCACTGGAGGCCCGAACCCACGCATGTTGAAAAATGCGGGGATGAGGTGGGGGTAGCGGAGAAATTCCAATCGAACTCGGAGATAGCTGGTTCTCCCCGAAATAGCTTTAGGGCTAGCCTCGGTATAAGAGTAGTGGAGGTAGAGCACTGATTGGGTGCGGGGTCCGCAAGGATTACCAAGCTCAGTCAAACTCCGAATGCCATATACTTATTGCCGGGAGTCAGACAGTGAGTGCTAAGATCCATTGTCAAAAGGGAAACAGCCCAGACCATCAGCTAAGGTCCCCAAGTGTGTGTTAAGTGGGAAAGGATGTGGAGTTGCACAGACAACCAGGATGTTGGCTTAGAAGCAGCCACCATTGAAAGAGTGCGTAATAGCTCACTGGTCGAGTGACTCTGCGCCGAAAATGTAACGGGGCTAAACACACCACCGAAGCTATGGCTAGATACGTATGTATCTGGGGTAGGGGAGCGTTGTATGTGGGTTGAAGGTGTACCGTAAGGAGCGCTGGACAGCATACAAGTGAGAATGCCGGTATGAGTAACGAAAAGATCAGTGAGAATCTGATCCGCCGAAAGCCCAAGGTTTCCTGAGGAAGGCTCGTCCGCTCAGGGTAAGTCGGGACCTAAGGCGAGGCCGAAAGGCGTAGTCGAAGGACAACAGTTTGAAATTACTGTACCACCGTAATCCGCTATGAGCGATGGGGTGACGCAGGAGGGTAGTGACGCGGACTGATGGATATGTCCGTCTAAGCAGTGAGGCTGATGTGTAGGCAAATCCGCACATCATTAAGGCTGGGCTGTGATGGGGAGCGAAAATTACAGTAGCGAAGGTCATGATCTCACACTGCCAAGAAAAGCCTCTAGCCAGGAGAAGGTGCCCGTACCGCAAACCGACACAGGTAGGCGAGAAGAGAATTCTAAGGCGCGCGGAAGAACTCTCGTTAAGGAACTCGGCAAAATGACCCCGTAACTTCGGGAGAAGGGGTGCCCCGGTAGTGTGAATAGCACGAGGGGGCCGCAGTGAAAAGGCCCAAGCGACTGTTTAGCAAAAACACAGGTCTGTGCGAAGCCGCAAGGCGAAGTATACGGGCTGACGCCTGCCCGGTGCTGGAAGGTTAAGGGGAGTGGTTAGGGGTAACCCGAAGCTATGAACCGAAGCCCCAGTAAACGGCGGCCGTAACTATAACGGTCCTAAGGTAGCGAAATTCCTTGTCAGGTAAATTCTGACCCGCACGAATGGCGTAACGACTTGGGCGCTGTCTCAACGAGAGATCCGGTGAAATTTTAATACCTGTGAAGATGCAGGTTACCCGCGACAAGACGGAAAGACCCCATGGAGCTTTACTGCAGCTTGATATTGAATTTGGGTACGATCTGTACAGGATAGGTGGGAGCCGTAGAAATCGGAGCGCAAGCTTCGGTGGAGGCGCCGTTGGGATACCACCCTGATCGTATCTAGGTTCTAACCTAGTACCCTTACCGGGTACGGGGACCGTGTCAGGCGGGCAGTTTGACTGGGGCGGTCGCCTCCTAAAGAGTAACGGAGGCGTTCCAAGGTTCCCTCAGAATGGTTGGAAATCATTCGAAGAGTGCAAAGGCATAAGGGAGCTTGACTGCGAGACCTACAAGTCGAGCAGGGACGAAAGTCGGACTTAGTGATCCGGTGGTACCGCATGGAAGGGCCATCGCTCAACGGATAAAAGCTACCCTGGGGATAACAGGCTTATCTCCCCCAAGAGTCCACATCGACGGGGAGGTTTGGCACCTCGATGTCGGCTCATCGCATCCTGGGGCTGAAGTAGGTCCCAAGGGTTGGGCTGTTCGCCCATTAAAGCGGTACGCGAGCTGGGTTCAGAACGTCGTGAGACAGTTCGGTCCCTATCTGTCGTGGGCGCAGGAAATTTGAGAGGAGCTGTCCTTAGTACGAGAGGACCGGGATGGACGTACCGCTGGTGCACCAGTTGTTTCGCCAGAAGCATGGCTGGGTAGCTACGTACGGACGGGATAAGCGCTGAAAGCATCTAAGCGTGAAGCCCCCCTCAAGATGAGATTTCCCAATTAGTAAGACCCCTTGAAGACGACGAGGTAGATAGGTTGGAGGTGGAAGTGCAGTAATGCATGGAGCTGACCAATACTAATCGGTCGAGGGCTTATCCTATACTTAGAACGCAAATTCGATTCGGATTCAGTTTTCAGGCGACTCAAGCCTGAGCATTTACGATGTAAATGCCCGTTTGGTGGCGATAGCGGAGGGGTTCCACGCGTACCCATCCCGAACACGACCGTTAAGCCCTCCAGCGCCGATGGTACTTGGACCGAAGGGTCCTGGGAGAGTAGGACGTTGCCAAGCGGATATTCCCTGATAGCTCAGTTGGTAGAGCACTCGACTGTTAATCGAGTTGTCACAGGTTCGAGTCCTGTTCGGGGAGCCATGCTCTCATAGCTCAGCAGGTAGAGTGCTTCCATGGTAAGGAAGAGGTCACCGGTTCGAATCCGGTTGAGAGCTCCACAGATTTGCAAGGCCCGTTGGTCAAGGGGTTAAGACACCTCCCTTTCACGGAGGTAACATGGGTTCGAATCCCATACGGGTCACCAACTTTTACTTGTACTTACCCTTAGAGGGTCCCATAGATATGGAGGCTTAGCTCAGCTGGGAGAGCATCTGCCTTACAAGCAGAGGGTCGGGGGTTCGATCCCCTCAGCCTCCACCATAATCTTCCTGAGAGATTATGGGCAACATAGAGGTACCATCAATGGGGATTAGCCAAGTGGTAAGGCAACGGACTTTGACTCCGTCACTCATAGGTTCGAATCCTATATCCCCAGCCAAGTGCGAGCCATTAGCTCAGTTGGTAGAGCACCTGACTTTTAATCAGGGTGTCGAAGGTTCGAGTCCTTCATGGCTCACTTTTATTATTACATGCGCGTGTGGCGGAATGGCAGACGCACCAGACTTAGGATCTGGCGTTTCACGACGTGGGGGTTCAAGTCCCTTCACGCGCACCACTTATTGCGGACGTGGCTCAGCGGTAGAGCATCGCCTTGCCAAGGCGAGGGTCGCGGGTTCGATTCCCGTCGTCCGCTCCATAATTTTTGCGCCCTTAGCTCAGCTGGATAGAGCGTTTGACTACGAATCAAAAGGCCGGGAGTTCGAATCTCTCAGGGCGCGCCATTTTTTTTATTAAGCAATTATAGTATTTTAACGGGATGTAGCTCAGCTTGGTAGAGCACCTGGTTTGGGACCAGGGGGTCGCATGTTCAAATCGTGTCATCCCGATTTTCACCTTTGCGGGTGTAGTTCAATGGTAGAACTTCAGCCTTCCAAGCTGATAGCGTGGGTTCGATTCCCATCACCCGCTCCATAATTTTATAGTAACGGGATGTAGCTCAGCTTGGTAGAGCACCTGGTTTGGGACCAGGGGGTCGCATGTTCAAATCGTGTCATCCCGATACTCAGCTTAATTGCTCTTAGAAAGCTCTTACTTCGGTAAGAGCTTTTTTTGTTATGTATAGAATTAAAACACGCATAAATTCATATATCATATGTTCTATCATTCTTCCAAAAGAAACTGTACTTCTGGCGGAATGCCAATCCGTAGATAATAGCTTTTACAGGATTCTTCTTGCTCAGGATTACTGCCTGTGGATAGTAGCTTTACAGCAAAGACATTAGCTTGACGTTCAAGCTTCCCAGGAGAGAAGTAGGAGCTTTCCTCTAGAAAAAAGCGGTTAATCCCCTTATGAAGACGATCATGTCCTAATTCATGCGCACAAACGAAGCGCTGCCACTCAACTGGCAACTCATTATGAATGACGATAAATCTTCTTCTTAGTTTTCGGTAATATAATCCCTTTGTGCCTGTCCCAAGGTTCATGAAGCGAATATGAATACCTAGCGCTGAGGCCAGCTCGAACGGACAGTTGGTTTTATATTTTTTAATCAGATTATTGATCAGTTCATCCATATTCTTCACCTGCAGCATGTTAGTGTTGTTATTAAGTGTTGTTGGATTTCTTTCTCTTGTTCATCTGTTTGGCTTCCCAGAATAAGCCGGTCAGTACATCTTTTATCCTCTGTTTGTCATCCTTGTCTAGTGGAATCCCATCAAACATCAGCTCTCCATCATCCTCCAGCATTTTACGGAAGTCACGTTTGTCCTTGCTTGTAGCCCACTCTGGGACAATCTCTTCGCTTGGAAGAGCCTGTTCCTGCAAATACCCCGCTTGATCCATTAGCTCCTCGTACGGGACTCCTGTAGCCTCTGCTATTTTGCGTAATGTAGTCGGCTTAGGAACTCCTCTTAGACCATTTTCAATCCGTGAAATCTGTGATCCGCTAATGCCTGCTGCTGCTGCCAATTGATTAATAGTAAGTCCCTTAGTTTCGCGAAGTTGCTTCATATAATCCCCAAAATCCTGTTTCATCTCAACCACTCCTTATAGACTGAAGCTTATGTTATTAATATAAGCCATTTTTGCCAATTGGTAAACAACAAAGCGTATATTATTGCCAAAAGGCAAGATAATGGAGGGAAAGCTATCCTTTTTCGCCCAAAACAGACTCAAACGGGATTTTACGAGATTGGTAGAGAAGTGGTATATTATAGAAAAATACGAACATAATACGAACACTTTTATATTTTAGCACATTGCTTAGGAAACTTCCGCAATTTAATCTCATTCTGTTAAAACCTAAAGGAGTGCATAAAATGATGAACTTATCTGCTTTACCGGAGCTAGACCGTCGCCGAACCCAGGTCGCTATAGAGAGCATGTTGGAGAAATACCGTATTTTTAAGACCGTTACATTTGAGGCTAAGGAAGCCAGTACTACTTATTCGTATACAGAAAGATTTCATGGTCCTACGAATACTGTTACTGATCAGACTGCTGCGATAGCTTCATATAATGTGGATATACCGGCTGCCAGGAGGGCTTTTTGCTCGGCGATAGACTCTGTGGTAGAAAGACTCGATACGAGGGAACAGCAATTAGTAAGAGAGCGTTATATGAAAAGAGACGAAACGTACGATTATACGATTTACAATCAGGTGTTTGATCCACCGGTAAGTAAGGATACTTACGTGAAGATACGTTCGAAGGCTTTTTATAAGATGGCTTTGGCTTTAACGGATCTCGGTCTACTGTCCCTTAACACTTTAATAACAGCGCCCAGAGTGAAGAAAGAGAAGGTTAGTATTACTTAAGAGATATAGACGGTTACTAAAGACTGTGTCGTCCGAGCGGATGATGCGGTCTTTTTTTATTGATTTTATGTTCCTCCGAAAAACCGCTCTATACCATCCCAAAGCTAGCTTAAACCTCGTCGGTATACCGTCTCTGCAAGGCAAATAGGGGTGTATATTTATAACATGGCAAATGAAGCAAAAAGAACACCGCAAGAGCATGAATGCTCTGCTAATAGTTCAACCCTAGTGGTGATGAGAACAAATCTAGCGGTGAAAGATTCTTTTGGCATTGGCCTAGTGTAGAAGGGTATTATCCAACATCGGATAGTATCCTTTTTGTTCTTAATTTTAGTAGAGGGGGGTCTTCTTAATGTTAATGCAATTGAAGGTTAACACCATCAAGGATCGGCGAACCGCCGCAGTTCAGAAAGGAATGGAGTGATGTCGGTACAACAATTACGAGAACACATTACCAGTGCGCTGGAGAGGTACTTTCCAGATGTGCCTGTATATGTGGAGGGGGAGAAACCTCAGACGGCTTATTTTTATCCCGGACTGATCTCAACGACTCTGGATCGGCAGCGGGAAGGCCGATATTTAGCGGTCTATCGCTTCGGTATCCGTTATGAACAAGGCAGTCTGCTAGAAGCCGAAAGAATGGCTGATAAGCTAAGCGAGGCAATGGCAGGGATGGAGCAAGAAGGTGGTTCTTTTCGTGTAGTTAGGCAGGCCTGGGAAGCTGGGGCTGTGGGACATGGACCGCTTTTTACGACGGACTATATGGTGTATTTGCAAAGTGAGAAGCCTGACCCCATTAAGATGGGACATATGATAGGAGGAGAAAGACTGAAATGAGCACAAAGGTGAGTAATGGAGATCGTTTTGGTAAAGAGCAGATTGTGAATTCATCGCTTTTTACGGCTAAGGAAAAGGATGTGCTGAACGTTATTTTGCACGATGACAAAAGTTATACGATCGAAGAAGCGAAGCAATCTATGGGATTGTTTATTAATAAGGAGGTTTTGAACTAATGGCAGGCGGAACATGGACAACTCAAAACAAAGTGCGCCCAGGGGTGTACGTAAATGTAGCATCGAATCAAGGTGCCATCGGCAAAATGGGAGAACGCGGGATTACTGCTTTGGCACTTGCCTTATCATGGGGAGAACCTGGAGTGATCATGGAGATTACCCCGCAGGACGACGTGAATAAGCTGCTAGGTTATGATTTGGAACATCTAACATTACTGCCAGTACGCGAAGCGCTGAAACGTGCGGGAACGTTACTGCTCTATCGATTGAATGAAGGGGTTAAAGCGGCAGTTACGAATAGTGGTCTGCAAGTAACGGCTAAATACGGCGGTGTACGCGGAAACGATCTTTCTGTTGTTATTGAAAAGAATATTGAGAATAATGCTCTTTTTGATGTAAAGACACTGCTGAATGGAACTGAACTGAATAAACAAACGGTTGGAACGGCTGAAGAGTTGGTCGCTAACGATTATGTACAATTCCAGAAAAATGGTGCAGAAGGCTTGAAGCTAACCGCAGGGATGCCGCTTATTGGCGGAGCTAATGGTACGGTGACAAATGGTGCGCATAGCGATTTCTTGTCTGCTCTTGAGGTGCTTGAGTTCCAAACGGTTGGACTAGTATCACAGGATAGTACGCTTAAGGCGCTGTATAGCTCTTGGGTGAGAAGACTGCGGGATACGGAAGGTAAGAAAGTGCAGGCTGTACTATCGGATTATGCTACTGCGGGTCATGAGGGTGTGATCAGCGTGAAGAATGGGGTAGTACTGAGTGACGGAACTAGGATTGATAACAACAATGCTGTTGCTTGGGTGGCCGGTGCTACGGCTGCTGCTGAGGTGAATCAATCACTGACTTATCAGGGATATGACGACTCCGTTGACGCTGATGTGCGGCTTAGCCATTCTGAGACGACTGCAGCTTTGCTGCGAGGTGAATTGCTCTTTACTTACAGTGGAGGGCGAGCTGTGGTGGAGCAAGATATTAACACGTTTACGGCATTTTCTCCGGATAAAGGCAAAGCGTTCTCCAAAAATCGTGTGCTACGCGTGCTGGATGGGATTGCGAATGATCTGAAGCGTATTTTTGAGAACTACTACATTGGTAAGGTAGCGAATAATGAAGATGGACGGGCTCTGTTCTGGTCACAATGTGCGACTTATATGAATGATCTGCAGGATATGGGTGCGATTGAGGGCTTTAACGCGCAGACAGATGTTGTCGTTGTGGCTGGTGCGGATAGTGATAGTATCGTGCTGGATGTGGCTGTGAAACCGGTAGATTCCGTAGAAAAAGTATATATGAAAGTGAAGGTGGTTTAAGATGGCATTTTTAAAAGCTAGTGATACGATTTCCGGCCAGGAGGGCCGTGCGTATGCCGTGATTGGTACGCAAGCTGAAGAGATGTTCTATGTGAAGACGCTTGAAGCTACGGTAGAAAAAACAAAGGCAGAGGTGAAGACTCTAGGCCGCCGTGGTGTTCAGCATAAAGCGACTGGATGGTCGGGCAGCGGTTCGATGACGATTTTTTATATGACTAGCCGTTTCCGCCAGATGATGCTCGATTATATGAATACAGGTGTCGATCAATATTTCGATATTGAGGTTACGAATGAAGACCCATCGTCCAGTGTGGGAGCACAACGCATTATTTTAAAAGGCGTGAACCTTGATAGTGTCATCATGGCTTCTCTTGATACAGAATCAGATGCGCTGGAAGAAGAAGTGAGCTTTACCTTTGAAGACGTGCAGATTGTGCAAGCATTTGGCGCTCCCGCCGGCTCCGGAAAATAATAAAGACAACTAGATAGGAGCAAGTAAGGCCCGGGCGTGCAGGTGAGCGGCGGGTCTCTTCTCTGTCTAGTTAGTAGTACTAGAAGAAACTAAATCATTTTAGGAGGAAGACAATGAGTGAATTAAGTTTGTTTTTTGCGCAAAATGTAGCATGTGACACGACCGAGGAGTTTGTAGTATCGCAGCGGTTTAAGGATAAGGAAGGAAACGCAGTTGCCTGGAAGCTACGCAGTATGAACGAGGATGAGAATCAGGAATGCCGTAAAGCAGCTACTCGTAAGGTCAAAGGTAAGAACGGAGTGTATACCTCCGAGATTGAACCGAATGATTATATGGCTAAGCTTATGACCTCAAGTGTGGTGCATCCAGATCTGAAAAATGCTGAGCTACAACGTTCTTATGGTGTTCTTGGTGCCGAAACGCTGCTGCGTAAAATGCTGCTTCCAGGTGAATTTGCGGCACTGGGTGAACGGGTACAGGCCTTGAATGGCTTCGGTACAGATATGAACGAGCTGGTGGATGAAGTAAAAAACTAATCAACGAGGGCGACAGCGAAGCCAACTTGGCTTACTACGCCCTCCACGAGCTGCATATTTTACCGCATGAGCTGATGAAGCTGTCTTCGCGCGAACGTGCCGCAATCTATGCGATGATTTCTGTTCGGGTGGAGAAGGAGAAGCGGGATCAGGCACGGAGTAAGGCGAGGAAGAGATAGGGGGTGAATGAATGGCAGGTATGCAAAACAATATAGCTGGAATCCAGCAAGTCTCCAATCAATGGATTAATGATATAACCAATCAAATTACAACTCAGGTTTCTGCAAATATTTCAAATTCCTTTTCCGCAACCTTAAACCGAATCAGTATGAAAATAGTCAATAAGCCCGTGTACAACATCACTAACAATTACAGTGCAGCTTATACCAGGATTCAAGCTTCTATTGGAGGCGCAGTACAGGCTCAGGAGAGACTGAACGATGCGGCAGAACAAGGAGCAGCAGGTGCTGAGCAGCAGGCGGGTACATGGGAAAAGATCACCGGTGCTTTTGGGAAAGCCAAAGGTGTACTGGAAAAAGTTAAAGGAGTTATGGAAAAGGTGCTTGCGCCTGCAGCTGAACAGCAAAAATGGGAGGATCTTTTTAAAGCGAAAACCGGAAATGCTGATGTTGGTGTGGCAATGTTTGATAAGTTCAAGAAGAGGGCACTAGATACCGGACAGGATGTAAACAAGTCCATGGAAAGTGTCTTGTCGTTTTATCCTAAAACTCAAAATACGGATCAGTTAGATAAGCTTATGGATTATTCCACAAGGCTAAGCATGATGTCTCCGGAGGGTAAAGATATTGGTGATACTTCATCGGCGATTACTTCTGCTTTTGAGGGGGATTCTAGTGATTTAGCATCCATGCTTCAGGTGGATAAAGAGGATCTGGGTGGACTTGATCTAGTGGCCGGAACGGGCAATATGGAAGCCTTTTTGAGTACTTTGGGAGATATTATGACAACGTCAGGGATGACGAGTGATTCGCTACAAACCATGATGGATTCACCTGTTAATCAATGGCAAGCTCTTCTTGGAAACTATAACAACTCTCTGGCTGGTATGGGAGAAGGTGCTCTTGCGGCATTGTCACCACTATTAGGCATTCTTAACCAGGCATTTTCAGATGGAAGCTTTCAGCCAATTATCGATGGGATAGCGATTGGACTGGCGATACTTGCACAAGTATTCTCGCAGGTCGTACAAGGTGCATTGTATCTCTGGAGTGTTCTTAGCAACCCTGTTGTTTTGCCGATTGTTTTGGGTGTTGTTGCTGGAGTTATTGCCTTAGCAATCGCGATGAATGCCTCAACAATTGCAACTAGAATTTCATCTATTGCTACCGGAATTGCTACCGCAGCCCAAGGCATTTTCAACGCTGTGATGAGTGCTAATCCAATTGCACTTGTAATAGGGCTTATAGTTGCACTTATAGTAGCATTTTTAGGGATTGTGGCAGCCCTTCAGCCTGTGAGGGACTTTTTGGCGAATATGTTCAGGGGACTGGGACAGCTCGTTGCAGAATTTGTGGGCTTTGTTATCGATCTTTGGACCGGATTTGTTAATGGTATTATTGGCGCTGTGAACTTTTTGCTAGATAGTATAAATAAAGTAGTTGGAGCTGTTGGCAAATTTATTGGTATAGAGTCGGAGATCAATCTTCATATTGAAGAGGTTGATAGCAGTCAATTCAAAAAGGATTTGCAAATGGACATTGGATCTTCTTTTAATTCAGGGGCAGAAAAAATCCAGAATTTTGATATCAATAAGTTTAAAGAAAAATTAAATGTAGGTGGAAATAAGAGTAATAACACCACATTAAATCAGTGGAATACTACCCATTCAGGGGATTTGTCAAAACCTTTGCAAACGCCTACCGTGCCTGAAATTCCAGTAGTTCCTACGATGAATACACCTTCAGCTACGGGTTCTTTTCAAAATGCAGGAACTCCAGGTAATCTAAACACCGTAAACCGCGTGAAGCAACTCGACTCCATCAACGACACTGTAGACATCTCTAGCGATGATCTGAAAATGCTGCGTGAGCTAGCGGAGATTCAGGCGATCCAGAATTTTGTGGAGCTTACGCCGACGGTGCAGGTGACGACCGGGAATATTAATAATGCCGGAGACATTGATACGATTATCAACAAGATCGGGCAAAAGCTGAACGAGGAGTTTGTCTCTACAGCACAGGGGGTGTATACGTAACGTGGAAGAGTACGGGATTTTTCTTGGTTTTAATAATCAGGCGGAAGCATTCCGGCTGCCAGTCAACCCGGAGACCTTAGAGATCAAAGAGAGCGGGGATGGAAAAAGCTATACCATTATAGATTTGGGTGAAATCAATACGATTGCTTATCCGAAGCTTACGGAGATTACAATTGAAAGTATTTTTCCGGCACAAAAGTATCCGTTCGTATTGGTGCAAGAAGACGGGTTGAAGAGACCTTTTGAATATGTGGAGCTGATTAAGAAGTGGATGACTAGTCGCAGACCTATTCGTTTTGTATTCTCTGGGGTGAGTTATGCTGATGACTTGAAAAAAGCTGATGGGATGCTAAACAACCCTCAGAAATGGTTAAAGGAATCATCGACTAGTGAGGATAAATCCATAGAAATTGATTTCGGTGTGAACATGGCTATGAGTATTGAAGGTTTCTCTTGGAAGCTCAGTGCGGGTACATCAGGGGATATTGAATATTCTTTATCTCTCAAAAAGTATGTATTCTATCAAGCGGTAGCAGTTAAGGTTGTCAAAGATGAAGTGAAGGTAGAACAGAAGCGGGCTAATGAAAAGCCCAAACCTAAAACGTATATCATGAAATCTAAAGACAATCTATGGAAAATAGCTAAAGAAATTCTTGGAGATGGCAAAAGGTGTGGAGAAATCCAGAAACTTAATGGCATTAAAGATAGTGAGCTGAGGAAGCTTCCAATCGGTAAGGTCATTAAGCTACCGTAGGAGGCTGTTATGGAGCTACTTGTAAAGAATAAGGAAGGACATTTATGGGATATTTCAGGTATCGTCTCCGATATTACATGGAAAACTGCTCGTTCAGGCAAACCATCAACGCTAGAGTTAGCACTTGTGGACAGTGGTATCTATCAGCATCCCAAGTTTAGCATCAGCAACGGTGATATTATTCAGTTCAGTAAAGATAATGTGGATGTATTCTACGGGTTTGTGTTCAGCATTGATACAGGCTCGGATCAGGAGATTAAGCTGACTGCTTATGATCAGATTCGTTATTTACTAGGCAATGGTAGTTATGTTTTGCAGGATGTCACGGCTAGCGATGTTATTACTAAAATAACCAAGGACTACGGCCTGAAGACAGGTGTGCTGGAGAATACAGAGTACCGAATTCCCTCATTAATTGAAGATGACAAAAAGCTGCTGGACATCATTATGGGAGCGATCGGCAGTGAGCTTCAGTATAAGGGGCGGTTGATGGCTTTTTACGATGATTTTGGCAAGCTTACACTGCGTAAACCGGAGTCTATGCTGCTTAACCTAGTGCTGGGAGCGGGGCATTATCTGTACGATTATTCGCTCAAAAAAAGTATTGATGATGATACGTACAACACCATTTTTCTATACAAGGATAACGAGAAGTCTGGTAAGCGTGATTTCTTTCCGGTTAGCGATAAGGATAATGTGAAACGCTGGGGTATCCTGCACTTGTATCAGAAGGCCGATGACAAAGCGAATGCTGCACAAATTCAGGAGAAGGCAAATAATCTGCTAAAAATGCACAACCGTGAAAAGCTTAGTCTCTCCGTACAGGCGATTGGTGATATGCGCGTAAGGGCTGGTAATTTCATTTATGTCCTGCTTGATGAATTCAAGACTCAGGTGTTTCTGGTGGATCAATGTAGTCATAAGATTTCCGGTGGGGAGCATACGATGTCCCTCGATATAAAGGTGGTGTAGAAATGATGTTGGATATTATAAAAAAAGCAAGCTTAGGAGCCGTGGGAAATACAAATCCCGTGGCTTTTTCTTATGGGACAGTAACGGAGGCAGCTCCTTTGCAGATCCAGGTGGATCAACGTTTTATTTTATCGGGGAATGCGCTAGTGCTGCCTGAATCGGTAATGGAATGTAAAGTCGAGCTAGAGGGTAGAGAAGTGGTAGTGCGTCGAGGACTTGCCTCTGGTGATCGGGTTCTGATGGTTCGGATGCAGGGTGGACAAAGCTATATTGTTCTGGATCGGCTGGTGAGTCCGATATGATTCCTGCGATTGGAAAAGCTGGACCGATAACTGCCCTTCTTGAAGGCGAGGTCAACCTTGAACGTGGGGAAAGCCCCAGTCTAACTTACCGAATGGATTGGGACAGAAAAAGGATCACTGGCCAAGTGGATGGACTTGAGGCAGTGCAGCAGGCAGCGGCCAAAATTCTGCGAACCGATAGATTTGAACATCTGATTTACAGTTCGGATTACGGAACAGAGTGGCAGCTGGTTCTGGGTAAGGATCGGCTGTTAGTCAGAGCTGAAATCAGACGTGTCATTAATGAGGCCTTACTTCAGGATGAACGAATCCTTAGCTTAGAAAATATTGAGGTTTCTTTTACCGGAGAAAACTTAACTTTTGACTGCAAGGTGGTTACACGTTACGGAAATTTTCATCTGAGAAAGGAGTGGAATGAGGATGTATGAGGATCAGACGTATGAGGCTCTTTTAGAGCGGATGCTGGACCGGGTTCCGTCAGGTCTGGATAAACGCGAGGGCAGCATTATTTATGACGCGCTCGCTCCGGCAGCAGCAGAGCTCGCGCAAATGTACATTGAGCTGGATGTGAATAATAATCTGTATTTTGCAGATACGGCGACCGGAGAGTACTTGGAGCGAAGTATATCCTGGTCAGGAATTGTTAGGCGAGAAGCGAGCAAAGCGCAACTGAAGGGGATTTTTTATAAAGCGGATGGAGGATTTGTAGATGTCCCTCTCGGAAGCCGCTTTTCACTCGATATGCTGAATTATATGGCTGTGGAGAAGCTATCTCCTGGAGTGTACCGGTTGGAGAGTGAAACCGCTGGAGAAGAAGGAAACCGATATTTTGGCTCTTTGCTGCCGGTGGATTATATTTCAGACCTCGCGCGTGGGGAAATAGCTTCCCTTCTGATCCCTGGGGAGAACTCCGAATCGGATGAATCGCTACGGCAGCGTTATTTGGATTCAGCCAGACGCCCAGCTACTAGCGGCAATAAATATCACTATATGGAGTGGGCTATGCAGGTTGTAGGGGTGGGAGGTGCACGTGTTTTTCCGTTATGGAACGGTCCTAAGACGGTGAAAGTGATTGTTGTGGATGCCGAGAAACTTCCTGCTTCTGAGCTGCTGGTGACAAAGGTTCAGCATTACATTGATCCGGTCTCTGGAGCGGGTGAGGGGCAAGCCCCCGTAGGTGCTGTTGTAACTGTGGCGTCAGCGAAGGGCAAAAGTATTAGTGTAAGCGCAAAAGTAACCCTTGCTTCAGGTTATGCGCTGCAAGCTGTAAATGAAGAATTTAAGGCGATTCTTGAGAGCTATCGCAAAGAGAAGGCTTTTTCAGCAACCTATATTAGCCAGTCTGTAATCGGTGCCCTATTGCTAGCTACTGAGGGAGTCGCAGATTACAGTGAGCTGAAGCTGAACGGTGGAGCGGGCAACGTAATGTTGAACGAAGAAGAAATACCTTTGTTCGGCAATGTTTTACTGGAGGTGTAGTATGGGGTATCCAGAGCAAATTGATATTTTTCAAGAAAAGCTTAATAAAAAAGCAAACGGTGGCAGTTATGTTATTGAAGAGAGGTTACCGCTTGTAAATGGCAAGTATAGTGGTGTGCTTGCGCATGACAACATCAATAATCAGACCATCGCGGTGTACACAGGGTCACAGTATTCCGGGATCGAGCTACGTAATTTTACGGTGTCTTTTCCGGATGAAGCGCCATGGCGGCGGTTGATTAAGATTTTTGCCGATGTGCCCGAGGTTTATGTGACTTACGAAACCCCCGGGGATACCGTTGAAGCGGATGATATTAACGGTTTGCAGGAAAGTCTTACTGCTGTTCAAACTGAAATAGAACGGTATAAGAACAAGGGTCAGATTGACGGAGGATCATTCAGAAGAGAGGTGTAAAATGGCACAGACCATACAAATAAAGCGGGGAACAAAGGCTGAGCTAACGAGTTATGGCGTGTTGAAGGCGGGTGAGCTTGGTTTTTGCAGTGATACTAAGGAAGTTTATATTGGTGACGGCACGTCTAATTCCATGGTCGGAAGGGCGCTATCGGGTCCAGAAGCTTCGCGTCCGGTTGCAGGAGCCGTTGGCCGTTTGTATTACGTGACTACGGGTACGAATAGCGGATATTTGTATTTTGATGATGGAGCAGCTTGGCGGCGGGTGAATGCGCAGAAGCTTAGCGACGTGACAGGTACCCTCGACGATATCGCTGAGGGTGCAACCTATGCGAAGGTGCTTAAAGCGGATATTAGCGCGGGGCATATCAATAAAGTATCTGATGGCACGAACGTAAAGACCGCGGCTGAGATTAAGACTCATATTGATGATGTGACCAAGCACCGGACGATCAATGATGCCGGGACTACGATTACAGATTTGTGGTCAGCGCAGAAGATTAAAAATGAAATTGAGCTGGCCAAGCATAACATCGAACCGCAAGCATCGGTAAAAGATCAGAACCTGCTGGCTCCACCTGCCAGTCCGGTTGAGGGTGATCGATATATTATTCCAGCTGGAGCAACCGGGGCATGGGTGGGGAAAACGAATCAAATCGTGGAGTACCAATCTGCTGCTTGGGTATTTTATGTTCCTGCCGTAGGCTGGACCGCTTACGTCGATGATGAGCAAAAGATCTATAGCTGGAATGGCAGCGCATGGGTACGCACGGGTGGTGCGCTACAGACCATTACAGCTGGGAACGGGCTGATTGGTGGTGGTCAGGCCGATGCTGTGACGCTGAATATTGGTGCAGGCAATGGGATCACGGTTACTGCAGACGCCATTGCGGTGACGGCTGGAAAAGGGATCTCCGTGGACGCGGTTGGTGTAGCAGTAAGTGTGGATGGAAACAGCATTGTTTACGACGCAGCGAACGGCAATAGACTTACCGTAGCCAGTATTGATGGCGGAACATTCTAGGGGGCGGGACAATGGCTCTAAAAACATTGATTCAAATACGCCGCGGCTTGGAAAGTGCGATTGGAGCACTGGCTATTGGTGAGCTTGGCTATTGTACAGACAGTGGGAAGCTATATATCGGTTCTGCTGCTGGGAATGTCTTGCTAGTTGCGGCACAAAGTACCGGGGACATGCTGAAAAGTATTTACGATACGAATAACAATGGCAAGGTGGATTTCGCGCAACAAGCGGATAGTGTAGCTTGGGCGGGGGTAGCGGGTAAACCAGCAGTGTTTCCTCCGGCGGCGCATACACATGATTATTTGCCCAAAGGCCCCCTAACCTGGAATCAACTGAAGGGGGTGTAGAGGATGAGTTACGGCAGCTCTTTATACAGCGAATTGCAATATTCGGCAGATAAAGATTCGAGCCATCCGGGTGAAGTCGAAGCGCCTGATCTAATGCAGTATTTGCCGGATTATTATAAGGATGTTCGTGAAATGGAGAAGCTTCAGGAGACCATCGGGCTAGAAATTGGTGGACTGAAGGCAGGCACTATAGATGTACTGGATCAGGCGTTTGTTGAAACGGCAACGGTAAGTCTTGGACGTTGGGAGGCTGAGCTTGGACTAAATATCGATTCATCCAAGTCATATGCCACACGCCGTGAGATGATTAAAGCGAAGTTGCGTGGAAACGGGACGACAACGCCGGAGATGATCCAGCGGACAGCGTCCGCTTTTTCAGGTGGAGTGGTTGAAGTTAAGGAAGTGCCCAATGAGTATCGTTTTGAGATTCATTTTGTAAGTACGTTGGGCATCCCTCCCAATATGGCAGGGTTGATTCAAATCATCGAAGAGATTAAACCTGCGCATTTGGCTTATGAATTTGTGTTCAGCTATACCTGGTGGGACTCTGTTAAGGCTTTGACCTGGGAGAGTGCCCACAGTAAAACATGGAACGAATTAAGAACTTATAGATAGGAGAGTGACACATGCAAACCACAGGAAATTTGGGATTAAAGAAGCCCGAGGGAACAGACATTGTTGATATCGCCGATCTGAACGGGAATATGGATATCTTGGATAATGCCGTTAATGGAAAGGTTGATAAAGTTACTGGGAAACAGCTGTCGACTAACGATTACACCGCAGCTGAGAAAACTAAGCTGGCGGGTGTTGCTACGGGAGCGAATAATTATGTGCATCCTAATCACACGGGGGATGTTACTAGTAATGGTGATGGAGTTACGGCTATTGCAGCTGGAGTGATTGTAAATGCAGACGTTAATTCTGCGGCTGGGATTGATGCTTCGAAGATTGGGACTGGCGTGGTCTCGAACGCAGAGTTTGGGTATTTGGATGGGGTGACTAGTGGGATTCAGGGGCAGTTGAATGGTAAGGCGCCGTTGGTTACTACGCCGCAGCAAACGACCGCTGATATTACTTACTATGTGCGGACCGATGGGAATGACAATAATACTGGATTGGTGAATACGGCGGGTGGGGCGTTTAGGACTATAGGGAAGGCTGTTAGCGTGATACCTCAGATTGTTAATCACGTAGTTAGCATAAAAGTTGCTATTGGTACATATCCAGAAATGGTGTACCTCGCAGGAAAAGCTGGACAAGGCACTATCTATTTAACAGCTACAGGCGCTGTTAATATTAATAACTGTTATGTAGAATTTTGCCAACGAGTTGAAGTTATTGGATTCACGGCTACTTCAACATCAGATCACGCATTTGTAGCTCAATTTGGAATCTCTGCGGTTTTCAAGAATTGTAGTGTATCAACGTCAACAACAGTTTCTGGAGGATTTATAGTAAATGCCCAGAAAGCTATTATTGAATCATGTACTACCTCAAACCGAGGAACAGCTATTGCTGCTGGCTTTGGAGCAACAGTAATTTCGAATAATAACACAGGAGCAGGCAGTGTTTACGGACTTGTGTCAGCTGGTGGAGCTTGTCTGACTTATACAGGGGCTATTCCAATTGGAAACTCGCCATTCGGTTCATACGATGGGGGAACGATAGTGAGAGGGTTTGTTATTAATACATGGGGTGACAATACACATGGACAAAGACCACACGCACGTGTAGTTCTTTCAAGCAATCAAAATCTGACAGCTGGTATTTGGACAAAAATGGCTTTCTCACATGAGATTGTTGATCAGATGGGAAATTATGATACTGTTAATAACAGATTTACAGCGTCGACCGCGGGTTTGTATGAAATTAACGTAGCTACATTGTTTACTACTGGTGGTCTTATCTGTGAGTTATATATTTTTGCAAATGGTAATGGACTAAGGCCATTAGACTATAAATACCAAAATGCATATCCGACTGGATGTGGAGGAGATTCTACAATTTATTTAAATGCCGGCGATTATGTAGAAATATTTGCTAGATCGTCTGGAGTAGATACTCTTTCTAAGGATTATAGTTTTTTTGAAATTACAAGAGTGGCATAAAGGGAGGAATAGCTATGAACAAATATCAAGCGATTATGTATTTATATCCTGAAGCTGATCCACTTCGGGATTTTACCGTTCGAGATGACGGGGGAACGCCTCGATATCTTAAAGATCTACCCATGAAGCAGTATCTGCGGGATTCAGCAGCTGAGAAAAAGCCCTCCGAATGGGTAGAGGGCATTGATTATGTATTACTCCCACAGCCGTTGGATGAATTGGTTGAAGGTACTGACTATGTGGTAGAGGAAAAAGGCCCATACATCGCCGCCTGGAACCTAGACGCACCACAACCAACAGAAGCAGAACTCGAAGCTGCATGGGAAGCCTACCTAGTAGCCGAAGCCAACAAGCCGCCAGAGTTAAGCGAGGTTGAGCAACTACGCACAGAGAATACAGCTTTGCAGAATCGGCTACAAGACGTCGAAGTCATTATGGCTGAATTACTCAGCATATAACCGAAAGGAGTTGAGTTGTAATCATGACTATGGATTCACTAACAGCCGCTAAAATCCGCTTGATGACCAATGCCTGCATCACTCGTTATGATCGTAAGGAAGGTCCGATAGAGGATATCATTTCTTCCTATAACATGCAGCCGGATAATGAGATTTTGGTTAAGGATCAGATTATCCAGAAACGATCAGATATTCATTTTGCTGAAAATGATTTGACTGAGCAAGCTTCATCAGCTAAATAATTAGCACGCATCCACACAGGAGCGTGTTTTTTTGTGCCCTCGGTGGTGCCGGGGGCTATTTTGCATCAACATCATTACAGAAAGGAGCGGACGAATGAAAGAGGGGGATATTGCGCAATTGGAGAAGCTGCTGCCGCTGGCGGATAAGTATGGGCTAGCTTATATTGTTGCGTTTATTTTGATGATTGTGCTCATGGTATTATTGCGTGCGATTGTCAAAGGGAACCTTGTACCGCGAGAACTGCTGGATCGTGCAGAGGAGGATCGGGATCGTCTGCAAGCGATTCTGGACAAGGAGCGCTCGGAGTTTATGCAGCCGACACTGGACGTCTTAAAGAAACTGAAGATTGACCATACGGAAGACAGGGGGAGTTAGGAATGCTGTCACAATGGATTCGGCGGCTGCTTCTCCCCCGGCATGTTGATAAAGAGATGGAGCTCCGCAGAGCCTCTACCAGCGTTACGCTGACCATAAGTCATTATAAAAATGTCTCGCAGGAAATTCAGGAGGAGATTGATCGCAACCGATTCGCCAAATATTTAGTTTATGATCGAGGGGATCATGATGCACATGATTGATTTTTTATTATTGTTGCTATATAGCACTACTGCAGCCTGTGGATTATTCATCATTTATCGCCACAGGCAATATTTTTACGAACGACTCCAAAAAGGTGTGGTCAGCGTGTTTATGCTGGCTATGCTTTTTTTCTTAATGGCCTATACATTCAATATGTTAATCATTCTACTATTCCGTTTGGTAGCTCTACTAGGAGTGGACTCGGCAGCATGGCTAATTTGGCTTAACTATAGCTGGGCTATCGCCCAATTCGGTACAACTGGTGGGATCATCATACTCGCAATATTGACGTGTTCCGGGAAATATGACCAATTTATTTATCTGAAAAAGAAAGACAGAAAAGAGGATCATCATGCTGACACTAATGCAGGTGAAAAATAAATCAGCCTCACGCCTAACAGGTCTACATCCCGTAGTCCGTTCCGCTGCTACTGCTCTAATCGAGCGTTGCTACAAGCTCAACATCCCCATTCTCATTACGCAGGGTCTTCGCACAATTGCCGAGCAGGATGCTCTTTATGCACAAGGACGCACTAAGCCTGGAGCGATTGTCACCAATGCGCGTGGCGGGTATAGCTACCACAATTTTGGACTAGCCGTAGATTTTGCTCTTTTGCTGCCGAATGGATCCAGTGTGTCTTGGGACATGCGCCGGGACGACAATAACAACCAAGTCGCAGATTGGCTGGAGGTTGTAAAAGAGGCCAAGGCACTTGGATTCGAATGGGGGGGCGATTGGACGAGCTTTAAGGACTATCCACATTTTCAGATGGTGTTTGGGTTAACACTCACACAGTTACGAGCAGGGGCAAAGCCCTCAATATCCGCAGTGGAGTCAGCGTATAAGGTCATCAATCGGAAGGAGGAAGAAGAATTGAAGGGTGATATTTTTGCCGTCGTAAAAGTTAACGGGGTTAAGGTTGCAGATGGAGTGCTTGAAAAAGGCATCACCTACGTTCCCGTTCGTATTATTGCGGAAGCGCTAGGCGCACAGGTGGGGTATGATTCCGCGACTCGAACGGTTGAGATTACAAGTACTCACTAAGGAGGTATCTAACATGGAAACTAGAGAGATTTTAGATGATGTTATAGCGTTTGCTTCTATATTAGCTGTATTCGTACTTGCTTTGGTTCAATTGGTCAAAAATAGTATCAACATCCCGCGTAATGCAGTCCCTGTCATCGGACTATTGATAGGCTTGCTCATCGGAGCGGCAGCGTATCCTTTTACCGATCTGGATATCGTCCTTCGCCTTTGGGCTGGGGGGCTGGCTGGTTTATCTGCGACGGGGTTGTTTGAGCTAGCTTTTAAGGATCGCCCGGGGACGACGAAAGAGTAAATGGATAATAGGTTTAAATCATAAAAAAAGGGCTGTTCCAAAACGTCTGAATAGACCTAAGGAAGAGCCCCATTGTTTTTTATGAGATTACATAGTTAAGCTTCAGAACGAAAGCGTACTTCCAGGCAGCAAAGAGTACAGCCCTGCAAAACCTTCTCCTTCTAATATAGAAGTGACATGATCAATATGCGATTTGGGAGCATGAACGAGCACCGACCGGCGGCTGGGAACCGTTCGTAGCATTTCCCGAATATCCGGTAAGCCTTGGTGGACTTTATAGCGAATGAGTGAGATTGTACATCTCGTGTCGCTAGATTCTTCTACCATAGAATGTTTAACGAGACGGTGCCCGAAACTGCCTGCCGCCAAATGTCCCGTGAAAATCACATGGTTCTTAGGAGAAGCAGAGAGCTGATGAAAATACTCTTGTGCTTTTGCCGACTGCATCATTCCGTCATTGGTAAACACGATTGAGCTCTTGAGATTCAACAATGCCTTTGCACGTTCCTCTGAATTAGATACAATGCACAAGTTCTTTCTATTAAAAAGCATATCAACGCGCTGAATAGCGCCCTCTTTCAGCCATTCGGTCTTATCGCTCAAACCTCTTAAAGGAGCTATGAGCTCTTCTTCGACGATCAGCTGATCATCGGGGAAGCACTCGCTTGCCCATACGATTAATTCCTGGCTTCTGCCATGGATAGGCACCGGAAGGAGGATTGAACCCCCTTTTTGCAGAGTGTTACAGATCGCTGACTCTAATTGCTGTAACTTTACAAGCTGCTCATCAGGATCCGCGCCGTAGGCGGCATCGATAATGGATAGATCGACGACATCTTTAGCTCCGGCTTCCATAATCGTTGGTGAATCTGCCATGAGCAGCAGCGACTCCTTCGTATAATCCCCTGAGAAAAATACGATTGTTCCGTCCCATTCGAGGATCAGCCAAACCGAACCTGCTAAATGTCCGCTTCGCCCCCATTGTACACGAAGATTAGGTGCAATCCTCAGCCAAGTCTGAGGGGGGATATGCTCCTCCAAATACATGAACTGGATAGATTGCTTATCTATTTCTTCATAAGGTAATGATGCGGACTGAGCAGCCACGTATTTATCCCATGCTTCGAAATAATCGGGAAGCTGTTTAACGGTAGCTTTCGTTGTCCATACCTTACCTGAATATCCGTACTTATATAGTAGAGGAAGTGCTATGGAATGATCCTCATGCGCATGGGACAGAAACACTGCCTGCAAATGTGGGATGATGTCTGTATCAAGCAGGGGGTATTCACCTGGACCTTCTTTTTTGACACCACAATCGAGTAGAATACCAGATTGCCCATCTTTGTCCTGCAAAAGATAGGAGGAACGGCCATGCTCTCCGGCCCCTCCCCAAATCGTTAGTGTGCTCATCGTTGTCTCCGCTTTCTATCTGGGCTTAAATATTCTAATACTAGTAGTAATATAGTGGTAACGCCGACAGAGATTACTGCCATGGCCATCCCCATCGCTACAGCACCTTGTTCAAACTGGGCAAAAATATAGGTCGCCGATGTCTGCATTGAAGGTGGAAGAATGAGTAAGGAGGCTACCAGTTCCCGATTGGAAATGGTGAAGGTCATCATCCATCCAGCCACCATCCCCGGTAGAATGAGTGGGAGCAGGATACGGCGGAACACATAAAGCTTGCTTCCTCCGAATACTTGTCCCGCTTGCATAAGGGAAGAATCGATCTGCCCGTAGCTCGCTTTTACATACTGAACAGTGTAGGGGATGAATAGTACAACGTAGGTAAGCACAACCATCCAGTAGGTATTATAGAGCGGAATAGGCATCCAGCGAGCATTCCATAGCAGGATTAGCCCTACTACAATTACAATTCCAGGAACTGTGTTGGGAAGTAGGCTGAATAGATCTGTAATTTTCTGCTTGAATGTAGCTCCTTTTCCTACAGTTAAGGCAAACCAAGTCCCAAGAATAACTGCGATACTGGAAGCGACGATGGCTAATGTGAAGCTATTTAATAAGGCCTCAAGTCCTTGAGAACCCGGTGATAGCAGCTCTGCATAATGCTTTAAGGTTAAATTGCTCCAAGATACGCCTTCTCCTCGCAGCTTTAATAATGAGGCTGTTATGATTGAGAAATATGGAATACCGATGGATGATAGAAGTAATAGAACAACATACCCCCAACTAAGAACCCCTATGATTCCCGTGCTTTTATAACGTTTGGTGCGAGTCCCTTTTCCGCCAATTAGGCGATAAGAGAAGCGACTGCTAATTAGAGTCTGGATGTACCACATGACGAGACAAACCCCGAGCAGCAAGGAAGCTAGTGAAGTAGCCTTTCCAAAATCTATTGGCCAACTAGAGATATACTTATGGATCTCAGAGGTCAGAACGTAAAAGCCGATCCTACGACCAAAGGTCGCAGGGGTACCAAATTCGGCAATCGTTTTGACGAAGATGAGAAGAGCTCCAAGCCCATAGCTGGATAATAGCAAGGGAATGATTACTCTTTTAAATCTGTAAAAGAACGGAGCACCATGAACAGAGGCTGCTTCCTCCAGATTGCCTCCGATCTGCAAAAGCGCATTACGCAGCAGTAAATACAGGAAGGGGAATAAATGCAGGCTCATGATCAGCACCATCCCTCCATAACTAAAGAAATACGGAGTCAGCACGGAGGAAGCGGGCAGAAACTGTTCCATATACCCACCCGTTTGCATAAATAACATCCAACCCATTGAACCAATGTATGGCGGAGTCATAAAAGGGATTAGTAGCACAACATCAAGCCAATTATGATGCCCTAAGTCCGTTTTAGCCATAATCCAGGCCAGAGGTAGTGCAAATAGCGTAGTTAGTAGAATAACGCTTACCCCGAGCCCGATAGAATTCAGCAGTACCTCAACCAGATCATGACTACCCATAATGGTTCGTAGTGGCGCGGCTATATCCAGCTGCTCATTGGGATAGATACTGGTCCAAAAAATGAGCAGGAGTGGCAGCAGTACGAGCACTGTCAGTATAAATAAAGCAAGTCCGCCGCTCACCCATTTAAATGAGCGTAAAGAGTTAATATTCATTACGCTTATTTAAAAATTTGTGTGAAGGTCGAGGAAACTTCATCACTATGTTCGTTCATCCATTCCCATTTCACATCAAATGTCTTAATTTTATCGAGATTTGCACGATTCTCTGCTTTCACATCGGTTCTGCCTGGCAATAAGTAGGCTTTAGCAACTAGCGCTTGAGCTTCATCAGATAGAAGATAGTCGATAAAAGCCTTGGCATTATCTACATTCGGACTTGTCTTAATAATCGCAGCCGGGCGAGGGCTGATTACTGTTCCTTCAGCAGGGTAGACGATATCTACAGGCTCTCCATCAGCTTTTGCCTTATAAGCCATGTAATCTACACCTGAGGCAACGACAGATTTAGCACCGGTAATAACCGGATCAAGTGCCTCCTGGTTGGCGCCCGCCATCGCTACACCATTGCTTTTGTATTGTTTGAAAAGCTCCCAACCGCTGTCCCCTTTAGCGCTTAAATATCCAGTTACGAAATCTAGAGCCGAGCCAGATAGCGAAGGATCTGGAATATTGACGGTTCCTTTCCACTCCGCTTTAGTAAGATCATCCCATGAAGTCGGAGGTGTGCTTACTTTTTTAGTATTGTAGACAATCCCTAGTGCGGATGCGCTATAGCTAAAATAATTGCCATCTGCTGTGTCTGACCAATCACTAACGAGCTTATCTGCATTAACCGCCTCTTTATATGGAAGCAATAAACCATCATTCTTCATCCCTTGCATGGACGGAAGGGAGGCGAGAACAACAACATCGACTACTGGATTGGACTTTTCTGCTTCCATACGGGCTAATATTTTTCCAGTAGTGCCTTGGAACATTTCCACCTTCACACCGGTTTTGGCTTCAAAGCCGTCTTTAATTTTATTGGCTAGACCTTCAGGACCTGCGCTGTAGACGACAAGACTGCCACTCAGAGCTTTCTCTGTGGGTTGTGGTGCTTCAGTTTGAGCTGTAGTGTTAGCGGTTGAAGTCGGATTGCTTGCGTTAGCAGCAGGAGTGTTAGTAGAGCTACAGCCGGCTAGACTCGCTCCGATTATAGTTGTTAGAAGAAGTGTACTAAGTCCTTTAGTGTTATTCATTGATTTCAATGTGAATGCCTCCCTAATATTTTTTGCATCTTGCTGCATGGAACAGCATCATACGAGCTATTCCATGCAGTGGACGCTTAATTCAGATGATGGATCTGGTGCTTAGAAGCGTAGACCTGAATCGTTTCTCCAACAGGTAGACGTTGATCATGATAAGCGGTCCAAGTAGTTCGGTTCTCCATGTCCAGAATGACCTCATAGCGATCACCCATATAGCTCACATGTTGAATCGTCCCCGTAAATGGAAGAGAGGAAGCATCCTCCTGAGACCAACGTAAATGTTCCGGACGAAGCATTTGCTTATCGGGAACGATCCAGTTGGATTTTCCAATGAAATGAGCTACAAAAGGATGATTGGGTTTCTGATAAATCTCCTCAGGAGAACCTGTTTGTAAAATAGTTCCACCTTGCATCACGACCACTTCATCTGACATAGACATCGCCTCGGTTTGATCATGAGTGACATATAGAGCGGTAATACCCATGTTCCTCACCAAGGAGGTTAACTCCAGCCTCATTTCATCTCGCAAGACTGCATCCAGTGCACTTAACGGCTCGTCGAACAATACGAGTTGGGGTCTAGTAACTACAGCTCTGGCAAAAGCAACCCGTTGCTGTTGTCCACCGGACAGCTGATGGGGAAAGCGTAGCTCGAGTCCTTCCAGCTTTACGGATCGAAGGGCTTGCTGAACCCTAATCCGTAAATCCTTTTTCTGCTTAGAGGCACGAAGTCCGAAGGCGACATTCTCGAAGACAGTTAAATGCGGCCAGAGCGCGAAATCTTGAAAGACCATGCCAAAGTTGCGGCTATGGATGGGGCGACTAATTTTTTTGCTGCCTGAGAAAATAAACTCGTCATCCATTAGGATTTCTCCAGCATCCGGTGTTTCTAGCCCAGCAATCAGACGGAGTAGTGTCGTCTTTCCACAACCTGAAGGACCGAGTAATGTCGTAAAGCTTCCAGCGGGAATCTTCAGATCTGCAGCCTTCAAGGCATGCACATCTCCGAATTTCTTTTCCAATCTGTGGATTGTAATTTCCTTCATCTCTATCTACCTGCCTGTTCTTAAGCTTGTTCTTAGTGTAAAGGTAAAGAATTCCCGCTATATTTGCTGAATGTAACTGTGATATTAACTTTTTTGCCGATTTATTTTAACATTCATAGAATTCTTCTATGTTACCGTTTAGTGAATAGGCGAGGAGTGGATGATAATGAACCTTAATTTAATCAAGCTGGAAATCGTAGAATTGCTAAATAAACATAAGAAAATAACTACAGTAGCCGATAAACTCGGACTGAAGCAGCCCACCGTTACGTACCATTTGAAGAATTTAGAGCAGCAATTGGGGGAGAAGTTATTTGAATCCAGATTGGATAAAATGATTCTTACGGAGAGTGGAAAAGCGTTTCTTCATTATGCGACTAAAATCAATGCACTAGCTGCAGAAGCGGAGCGGGTTGTAAAAGAGTTCAGTCAGGCGGGGCGAGGAACGCTTAAGATTGGTGCCAGTTACGTTCCAGCTACTTATATTCTTCCGAAAATATTGGGGCTGTTTGGAGAACAACATCCGGGGATTACGATCTCTTTATCGGTTAAGCCTTCCCCTGTAATCAAAGAAATGCTGGCTAGCCATGAGATTGACCTTGGTATTTTGTCTACAGAATCTTTTTATCTACCAGATCTGCATACTCAAGCCTTGTGTGAGGACGAGCTCGTGCTTGTTTTTTCGCCATCTCATGAATTTGCCTCATTTTCTAATCTAAACCCGGCTATGATTGCTTCAGCAAGTTTTATATTACATGACAAGGAATCGAGTACACGCCAACTGACGGATAAATGGTTTGAGCGTGAAGGGAATGAACCGAGGACCTATATTCTACTGGATTCACTGGAGGCCATAAAGCAATCGCTTATGAGTGGAAAGTACGTTTCGTTTATATCGCGTCTTGCTGTGGAGGATGAGGTAGCCAGAGGAAGATTGCTAATGCGCACCATTCCAGATTATAATTTTCAAAGACATATTTATTATTCGTATAACCGCGATCGTCATTATTCTCCTCTTATCGGCCTGTTCATCGATCAGATTCGAACGCTCCGTATTTAAATACACATAATGAAGGTATGCTAGAGCCATTATATATAAGAAAGAATACATAAAATATAAGGACTGTATAAATTGAGAAATTGGTGTATAATCTTAGATACTGTGTCGCTTTACAGCGCAAAATAGTTGGAGATTTTCACGCAGTTTTATTGTATGATATGAGGAAAGCTTTAATAGGCGATTTTTAGACAGACAATAATTAACACATTGATCCGGAAGAGAATGGGGGGAGCAGCATGACCGAACTTACGACTACCGTCAGCAAAAGCAACTCTAACAATCTGCTGCGACGGGACGTACGGTTCTTGGGGAACATTTTAGGAGAGGTCTTGGTTCACCAAGGCGGTAACGAACTACTAGAGATCGTGGAGAAAATTCGCGAAACCAGTAAATCGCTGCGCTCACTATTTTTACCTGAACTGCACAGTGAATTTAAGGAGTTAATCAATTCTTTGGATCCAGAGAACCGTCATCAGGTAATAAGAGCGTTCGCTATTTATTTTCAGCTCGTGAATATTGCCGAACAGAACCATCGGATTCGCCGCAAACGTGACTATGAACGTTCAGCTGGGGAGACAGTCCAACCCGGTTCTATAGAAAGCGCGATTAAAGAGCTTCGTGAACGTGATTTCTCTCATGAGGAAGTTAACGAGATTATTGCAGGATTATCTCTGGAACTTGTAATGACGGCACATCCAACGGAAGCTATGCGCCGTGCTATTCTCGATATTCATAAGCGGATATCTGATGATGTTATGGGTCTGGATAACCCTACCTTAACCTTCCGGGAGCGTGAACAGCTCCGTGAGAAGCTATTAAATGAAGTGATTACGCTATGGCAAACGGATGAACTGCGTGACCGTAAGCCTACCGTACTCGATGAAGTACGTAATGGGATGTACTATTTCCATGAGACGATCTTCCATGTATTGCCCGATGTTTATCAAGAACTTGAACGTTGTCTCAGTAAATACTACCCAGGGCAGAATTGGCATGTACCAACCTACTTGCGTTTTGGCTCATGGATTGGTGGAGACCGTGACGGTAACCCTTCGGTAACTTCTACAGTTACTTCACAGACCTTGCGCATGCAGCGTAAGCTGGCGATTCGGGAATATCAACGGATTATGCGTGAACTCATGAAATATCTAAGCTTTAGCACAAGTATTGTTAAGGTGACGCCTGAGCTAGTAGAATCCATTGAAGCTGATCGTGAGATCATTAATCTTGGCAAGATGGAAGAATGGCGCAATGATAATGAACCTTACCGTATTAAGCTTAGCTATATGATCTCCAAGACACAAAATGTTCTGGATGATGAGAAAAAAGATACTCTTGAGCGTTATTCTACACCTGAAGAGTTTATCGATGATTTGAACGTGATTGACCGCAGCTTACGGCATCACTATGCCGATTATGTGGCCGACACTTATATTAAGAAATTGATCCGTCAAGTGGAGCTGTTCGGTTTCCATACGGCGACACTTGATGTGCGTCAGCACAGTCAAGAACATGAGAATGCTATGACTGAAATTCTGGCGAAAATGAACATTACGCCGGATTACTCCAAACTGTCTGAAGATGAGAAGATTGAGCTACTGGAGAAGCTGTTGAATGATCCACGTCCAATCACTTCTTCTTATCAGACGTATAGCGAGGGTACAGAGGAATGTCTTGCAGTGTACCGGACGATCTTCGCTTCGCAAGAAGAGTACGGCAAACAATGTATCACTAGTTATCTGATCAGTATGGCAGAAGCGGCAAGCGATATTCTGGAGGTTATGGTCTTCTCCAAAGAGGTAGGACTATTCCGCAAAGATAATGACGGTACAGTCGTATGTACGCTGCAAGCTGTGCCACTTTTTGAAACGATTGATGATTTACATGAAGCACCACAAATTATGAATAGATTGCTCAGCATGCCTATCTACCGCGATGCAGTAAGAGCAATGAATGATTTGCAGGAAATCATGCTTGGATATTCAGATAGTAACAAAGATGGCGGCGTGGTTACTGCTAACTATGAACTGCGTGTTGCTCTGAAAGAGATTACAGCTACAGCTGATAAGTTCGGAATCAAGCTGAAGTTCTTCCACGGTCGTGGTGGAGCGCTCGGCCGTGGCGGCATGCCGCTTAACCGCAGCATTCTGGCTCAGCCAGCCTCGACGATTGGCGGCGGCATTAAGATCACCGAGCAGGGAGAAGTGATCTCCTCCCGTTATTCGATGCAAGGGATTGCTTACCGCAGTCTAGAGCAAGCGACATCTGCGCTTGTGACAGCAGCGATCAATGCGAGAATTCCACAAGCGGATTTATATGAAGAGAAGTGGGAAGAAATTGTTGCCCGTATCTCTGAAGTTTCGCTTCACAAATATCAGGATTTGATATTCCGTGATCCGGACTTCCTGACTTACTTCAAAGAATCTACACCTCTGCCTGAGGTTGGAGAGCTTAATATTGGTTCACGCCCTTCCAAACGGAAGAACAGTGACCGCTTTGAAGACTTGCGTGCAATTCCGTGGGTATTTGCGTGGACACAAAGCCGTTATTTGCTTCCAGCGTGGTATGCTGCTGGAACCGGACTGCAGAGTTTCTATGAGGGTAAGGAAGAGAATCTGAAGATTATGCAGCATATGTATGAGAACTTCTCATTCTTTACTACACTGATAGATACGCTGCAAATGGCTATCTCAAAAGCGGACTTGAACATTGCTAAGGAATACGCCAGCATGGGTAAGAACGAGGAAGCGCGTCAACGGATCTTCGGCCAGATTGAAGATGAATTCAAACTGACCTCAGAGTTGATCCTGAAGATTACTGGTCAGCAGGATATCTTGGATAACGTCCCTGTGATTCAGGAGTCGATTAGACTCCGCAATCCTTACGTTGACCCACTTAGCTACCTGCAGGTTCAGTTGCTATCCGAGCTTAGAGCGCTCCGTGAAATTGACGGAGACGATAGCGAATTGCTTCGCGAAGTATTGCTTACCATCAACGGCATTGCCGCTGGTCTTCGGAATACCGGCTGATATAGTCTTAACACAAAAAGTCCGCCCTTTATCGGGGCGGACTTTTTGTGCTGCTTCAGGGTCAAAATGCTGAATTAAAGGGGATTATTACCTGTAAATCGGTATTTCAAGCTCATTTCGATAAAATATAGGGAGTTGTTCCCTTTATATCAGCTGAACTTGGTGTAATTAATTGAATTTGGCCAATATACAGGGAGAAATTCCTTATAACTTGGTCATAAAACAGCTGGGACCTAATTTATAGGGAGGTTTTCCCTATAACTCGTTCCATCAAAATGAAACCCTCAACCTACACTGGAGTTCTTACTCGCCAAATCACCGAAAACCCTGCGTAAAGTATAACAATGTCTGCTCCATATGCAACAAATTTAAACTAACAGAAGCCTATTCAACCGACGGGATGATCTTGTTGCCTAATACGAGCTACTTTGCTCATAAACTAAATATTGTGCTGCGAAGTGATTCTTTTGTCCTGAAAAATATTGTGGTGCTTTGCCCAATATTGATCTTTCTTGCACCACCCATGTAACCGAGATGTAAGCGAAGGTAAATAGTGTGGCACTTATTATTCAGGTGATGGAGCAGCGTAGAGAATGTTTGGAACTGTAGGAGCGTTAGCGATCGCCTTTATTGTCAGATTTCTACCGCGAGTAGCGGTTTAAATCAGGAAATCTGACAATAACAGCGACCGGAAGTCCAAATATTTCTCGAAGCTGCACTTAATCACCTATACCAAGTTGTCCAGTTTTTAACTCAGTTTACAGAGAAGGTTACAATACAATCCTTGATTTTTACACAAACTTGAATTACGATTTAATTGCTTGTACCGTGGATATTTGAAAATAAATACCAAGGGCGGCAAGTCTGGGGGAGTTAACAGGTGGAGAATTTGGAAGGCAGATTGACAAAGCTCGCCTTAAAAGGCGACCAAAGGGCATTTGCCGAGCTTGTGGAACTATATAAAGACAAAATATATCATTTGGCGTACCGGATGCTGAACAATCGCCATGAGGCGGAGGATATAGTTCAGGAGACCTTTTTGCGTGTGTATAGAAACTTGGATCGGTATGATGATAAACAGAAGTTCTCTACCTGGATTTATCGGATTGGAACGAACCTCTGTATTGATAGATTACGCAAACGGAAACCAACCTATTCGCTCGATGCAGATATGAACGATCAGGAGGGCCTTGACGGCTATTCGTTGATTCCAAGTGATAATGTAACACCTGAGACCGAATTACTGCTCTCTGAGACGCAGGGGCTAATCTATGAGGCTATTGACAGTCTGCCTGTGAAATACAGGTCTGTGATGATTCTTAGATACCTGCAGGATTTGTCACTTCAGGAAATAAGTGATGTGCTCGACATGCCTGTAACCACGATTAAGACGCGTGTACACCGAGGTCGCGAATTTTTACGTAAAAAATTAGGCCCGAAAATGTAAAAATAGATTTTTTTTTATGAAACATCTTTGGGAGAGCGACGTATGTAAGTTAAGCAAGTCTTATGTGTCCTGACCCTATGTCTTAGGATAATTAAATAGCACTCATGAAAGGATTGGCTCCTATGGAATGCAAACTGGCCGTCTCTATGATGCACGACTACTTGGATGACGACTTGCCCGATCAGCAGCAGAGGGAGTTGAAGGAGCATCTTCTATCCTGTCCAGATTGCCGTGCAAAGTTTAAAGAATTAGAACAGACAGATATGTTGATGTTCTCCCTAATGCATCAGAATCCTGTTGCCTCAGATGATCTTGTGAGCCGGATAATGAGTTCATTGCCAAAGACCAAGAAAGAAAATGCTTTTGTTACCTGGATCAAGAGACACCCTGCACTTACAGCGGCATCTCTGTTTCTTGTCGTAATGCTGATGAGTTCCGTAACTTTTTGGAGTCCAGATAGACAACTTGTAGTTAGAGGTGCAGATCTGGATCAAGTGGTTATCAAAGGGGATACTGTAATCGTACCTTCCGGCAAGATTATTACCGGTGACCTTACCATAGAGAATGGTAAAGCACAGGTATATGGGGAAGTGAACGGCAACGTAACAGTCATTGACGGTTCTCTGTATCAGGCTTCAACAGCTCATATTTCTGGGCAAGTCAAAAGCATAGACCAAGCGGTAAGTTGGCTCTGGTATAAAGTGACGAACATGTTCTCTGAAGTTGCCTACCGTTAAAGAAAGCGACAGTGGTTACCTTGAGCTGGAATATTATTTTGCGCCTCTTTTTCCGGAAAGATGGCGCTTTTTTGTTGCCTAAATTTAGAAGAATTAGAAAATGGGTGAGTGGCTAAACTTGCAACTGGAGCCCGAACGTTATAACCTAGATATTGATACAGATCTAACAGACATTTTACATAAACCCAGCTAATATGAAATGACGGGGGTTTTAGGCAATGAGTTATTTTACAGACTTAACATGGAAAGATTCCATTAAAGATATTATTGATATACTGATCGTCAGCTACATTATTTATAAAGTGCTTAATATGGTCCGCGGAACTCGAGCGATTCAGCTGCTGAAGGGGATTCTGGTCCTGGTTTTGATTTGGGCTGTGAGTACCATGCTAGACCTCTATACGCTCAAATGGCTAATGAATCAAATGTTTACATTCGGGGTGCTTGCGGTCTTTATCATCTTTCAGCCGGAACTACGAAGGGGACTGGAGCAGCTTGGACGAGGTAAATTTTTCGGACGGGCTGGGGAAAGTGATGAAGAACTCAGTAAATTAATTGGCGAAGTGATTAAAGCCGTAAATTATTTATCACATAGAAAAATAGGGGCATTAATCGTATTCGAGCGAGAGACAGGCCTTAATGAATATACGGAATCGGGTATCGCCATGCGTTCTTTAGTCAGCTCTGAGTTGCTGATTAACATCTTTATACCTAACACCCCTCTGCATGACGGAGCCCTTATTATGCAGGGGAATCAGATCGCCGCAGCTGCATGTTATTTACCTTTGTCCGAGAACCCTTTTATTAGCAAGGAACTGGGGACAAGACATCGCGCGGCTATCGGGATTAGTGAGGTTGCGGACTCTGTGTCTGTCATTGTCTCGGAGGAGACAGGACAGATTTCTCTGGCCATCAATGGTCAAATTGTAAGGGACATTAAGGAAGAATCAATGATTTCGAAGCTCCATCAAGAGCTGAGTGTAAGTTCATCGCTGAAGGAGAAAGGTTCAACTTTCTGGAAACGGAAGGGGGACAAAAATCATGGATAAGTGGATGAACAATAACAATTTCAATAAGATTCTAGCCCTTGCATTTGGGATCATACTGTTTACTATGGTTCGTATCGACACTGCGCCTGTTGGACAGACCACGGTCGATACTAAATCGAAGATTATTGAGAATGTAAAGATCGAAGAGATCGGTCTAGATAAAGATAAATTTGTACTGGAATACAAGGATGTAGATAGTGTGAGTATGGAGGTTAAGGGGAAGAACTCGGATATCTCTTTTCAGTTCTCGGACGACTATAAAGTGACCCTTGATCTAAGTAAGGTTGAGCCTGGAGATAATACGTTGCCACTCTCATATTCATTACCTAGAGGTGTAACTCTTGTCAGAATGACTCCTAAAGAGGTCAACGTACATGTAGAGCTGCGAAATACAAAATCTTTTCCCATAACATTGGTTACCAAGGGAGAACCAGCAGCGGGGTATCAATTAGGTACCCCAGTTTTGCAGCCTACGGATACTGTTGAGGTTACGCTGCCAGATAATGAGTTAAGCAAAGTGGTGAAGGTACAAGGCACTATTGAGCTAAATGGCGAGAACGAAACCTTTAAAGAGAAGAAATTGAAGCTGCATGCTTATGATAATGAAGGAAAAGAAGTGAAGGATGCCGTCATTGAGCCGGCTACCGTTTCGGTGGAATTGCCAATTACCTTGCCTTTTAAGAGCTTACCGCTGGATATCGGCTTTACCGGACAACTTCCGGGTTCTCTCGTCTTATCAAATGTAACGCCTGAGCTGGAATCAGTCGTGGTATATGGTCAAGCCAATGCGTTAGCTACATTATCTACCTATGAAGCAAGTGTCGATCTTAGCGCTATAGATTCTGCAGGAACGAAGCAGCTGAAGGTAGAACTGAAACCTCCGGCAGGAACTGAGAAAGTAATGCCTGAAACCGTGAACGTTTCATTAACGATCTCAGAAATTGCTGAACGGACGGTTGAAGCGGTACCCATCAAGTTACAGGGTGTCGGTGATGAGTTTGAAGGAAGTATTGTTAATCCAACAAGCAAGGATATAGCCCTTACCTTAACAGGTGCACCTACTTTGCTAAATCAACTAAATAAAGACGATATAGGTGTTGTGGCTGATGTGACTGGCCTGACTGCCGGGACTCACGAGGTTTCTTTACGGGTATCACTGCCTAAATTCATCGCACTGGCTAATCCAAGTGTGCCTCTTACGGTAACTGTACAGTTGCTGTCACCTGCAACGCCGGTGCCTACGCCTCATCCAGACACGGGTAGTGTAACTACTCCTGAGCCAAGCTCTGAACCTGTTATAGGCGATGAGGAGGCCACTGAGAAGCCTACCCATAGCGGAGAAGTTGGAGCTACAGCGACGCCTGTCCCCACGGATAGCAGTCCAGAGAATAATGGCACAGCTAACACAAGTACGAATTCCGAGAATCCTGTAGGTACAGGGGGAACGTAACCTTTTATTGAAATACGTCTTTTAGGATATGTCCCAAAGGTACACCAAAATAGTATTCAAATCATAGGATAGAACATTAAGCTAATGTAGCGTATTCAAAGGAGAAAAATAATGGGGAAGTATTTTGGAACTGACGGTGTGCGGGGAGTAGCAAACCGTGAATTAACTGCAGAAATGGCTTATAGCATTGGTCGCTGTGGAGGATATGTACTAGCGGGTAACGTGCATAAACCAAAGGTTGTCATTGGGATGGATACACGTATTTCCGGACCTTTGCTCGAATCGGCTCTTATTGCTGGTTTGCTGTCTATTGGGGCAGATGTAATCCGTATAGGTGTAGTGAGTACACCTGCTGTTGCTTATATTACGAGATTATTAAAGGCAGATGCAGGGGTCATGATTTCGGCATCACATAATCCGGTTGAAGATAATGGCATTAAGTTCTTTGGCGGAGATGGTTTCAAGCTTACGGATGAAACTGAGCTGCGTATTGAAGAACTAATGGATGCTGAAGTTGATGAATTGCCTCGTCCTATCGGCTCTGGTTTAGGTATGGTTACGGTTGATAATGACGCCAAGTACCTCTATCTGGAGTATTTGAAGACAACCATTTCTCAAGATTTCAAGGGAATTAAGGTTGTACTCGACTGTGCTCACGGCGCAGCGTATGAACTTGCACCAAGATTGTTCAGAGAACTGGGCGCTGAGGTTATTTCTATTGGTGCTGAGCCTGATGGATTGAATATCAATGCTGGATTTGGTTCGACACATCCAGAGACTTTGCGTGAGGAAGTATTACGTCATGGAGCGGATTTGGGACTTGCTTTTGACGGAGATGCTGACCGATTGATTGCGATCGACAATAAAGGCGATGAAGTGGACGGAGACTTTATTCTCTGTATTTGTGGGGATGCAATGAATCGTGCTGGTAAGTTGAAGGATAGCACAATCGTATCAACGGTTATGAGTAATATCGGATTCTACAAGGCTACCGAGAAATTATCCCTGAACACTGCTAAAACAGCTGTAGGCGACCGGTATGTGATGGAAGAAATGCGCCGTGGTGGTTTTAATCTAGGTGGAGAACAGTCTGGACATGTTATCTTCCTTGATTATAATACAACAGGTGATGGTATTCTGACGGCTATCCAACTGGTAGATACGCTTAAAGCTTCTGGTAAGCAACTTAGCGAGGTTAAGAGCATGATGACGAAATACCCGCAGGTGCTGGTCAATGTTCGTGTACAAGATAAGACCAATTATCCTAACAACCAGGCTATCGAAGCAGCTATCGCTGAAGTAGAAGGCAAGCTAGGCGACAATGGCCGTGTGCTTGTACGTCCATCGGGTACGGAGTCTCTAATACGTGTCATGGCAGAAGGCCCTGATAAGGCAGATCTAGATCTTTATGTGAATCAAATTGTAGAAGTTGTTCAACGCGAATTGGTATAATTCATTACCATACCTATATAGCCGGTGTAGAGAGCGATTCGGACTCGTTACACCGGTGTTTATTATTTTTGGATGGATCGTCTGAACAGGGATTTGTGAAATTTAGGTTGGTGCAGCATTGCCAAAGTAATGTAAGGTGCATATAATAGATTAAGTGTCATTCTAGAAGGAAAGCGGGGATTGTGAGGTTTGCAATAGCAAGCGCCAGAGCTTGGTCGAGCGCGGGGGAGAAGGGAAAGCTGCTACATGGTTATGTAGACAAGGGCTTGAACGGATCACGGCAGACGTAAGCTGACGAGGTGGAGGTGTTCGAAATGTTCGGCGGGGACCTCCCGGTGATGCACCAGAGCCGTAAATGGAGACGGAAAATGGAAGGGCGACCTTTCACACAACGTTTTCATGGGTGCATAAGAAATATAAAATTCATGTGTGCGCGCATCGTAAAGAAACACGTTGATTCTGCCACGGCAGAGAAGAAGGCTGTGCATTTCATGAACATAAGATGTAAGTGACAGTTTATTTTGTTGATCCAAAAATACAACAGAATATTTGCTTTTTCTCAAAAACATGCCGCACGGCACGTTTCTTTCCTTATGCCGCCACATTACGATAACTCGGACGGGGGAAATAATAATGTGTGGTATTGTAGGATATATTGGTAATCAGAATTCGCAGGGGATCTTGGTTGAAGGTTTGAAGAAGCTGGAGTATCGGGGATATGATTCCGCTGGTATAGCTGTATTCACTGGGGAAGGACTGCAGGTAGTGAAAGCACAAGGCCGTTTGGCGAATCTGCAGTCGAAGCTGGAAGGCAGCCCACTGGCAGGTAGCGCAGGTATCGGACACACACGCTGGGCAACTCACGGTAAACCATCCGATGAGAACTCCCATCCACATACGGATAACAGCATGAAGTTCTCTGTCGTTCATAACGGTATTGTCGAAAACTATCTGGATCTGAAAGAAGAGCTGATCGCTGGCGGATGCCACTTTGTCTCCGAAACAGATACAGAAGTTATTTCACACCTGATTGCTCGCGAATATGATGGAGATATCGTGAAAGCTGTGCAAAAAGCGATTACCTTCATGCGCGGTGCTTTTGCATTAGGCGTCCTGACTGAATATGAACCAGATAAATTGGTGGCTGTGCGTCAAGCAAGCCCGCTCATTATCGGTCTTGGCGAAGGAGAAAACTTTATCGGGTCAGATATTCCTGCACTGCTTGAATATACCCGTAACGTATATATTTTGAACGACGGCGAAATGGCAGTCTTGACAAGAGATGCTGTCGAACTGATGACGATTGAAGGAAACTTTATTTCTCGGGAAATGATTACTGTCGATTGGGATGCAGTTACCGCAGAAAAAGGCGGCTACGAGCATTTCATGTTGAAAGAAATTCACGAGCAGCCTAAGGCTTACCGCGACACTATGCGTGGTCGTATTAATGCTGAAGGCAACAAGGTTGTTTTGCCAGAGTTGAACATCACAGAAGAACAAATCAAGAACATCCGTAACATCCAAGTTGTTGCTTGCGGAACGGCATACAACGCTGGTGTGGTAGGACGTACTATGATCGAATCTTTGGTTCGTATTCCAGTAGAGAATGACATTGCTTCGGAATATCGTTACCGTTCACCAATCGTGACCCCGGAAACTTTGGTTATCGTTGTCAGCCAATCCGGTGAGACTGCAGATACTTTGGCAGCTCTTCGTGAAGCGCAAGCTAATGGTGCACATGTTCTGGCAATCACAAACGTAGTGGGCAGCTCTATTGCTCGCGAAGCGAATGATGTGTTGGTAACCTTGGCAGGTCCAGAAATTGCTGTTGCCTCGACCAAAGCCTACACTTCACAATTGGTCGCTTTCGGATTGTTTGCTCTTTACTTGGCTGAAGTTCGCGGTACACAAACCGAAGCTCAAGTGGCTAAGATTCTAGCAGCTATGCAAGCTCTACCAGAACAAGTGGAAGAGATCCTAGCTCAAAAAGAAGCGATCAAAGGTTATGCAGAGCAAATTTCTGAGCACAAGAACCTGTTCTTCATCGGCCGCGGCGTAGACTATGCAGTTGCTCAAGAAGGTTCCTTGAAGCTGAAAGAAATCTCTTATATTCACTCCGAAGCTTATGCTGCAGGTGAATTGAAACACGGTACATTGGCTCTGATCGAGGAAGGCGTTCCGGTTATTGCCCTGGCAACTCAGGAAGCTGTGCTTGAGAAGACCGTCAGCAACATCAAAGAAGTGAAAGCTCGCGGCGCAGACGTGCTTGCGATCACTCACCAAGAGCATTTGACTGACCTGCTTAGATCAGTGGATCAAGTGTTTGTTATTCCTAAGACATTGCCAATGCTGACAGCAGCGTTGTCTGTAGTACCTCTGCAATTATTGTCTTATTATGCTTCTCTTGCGCTGGGTCATGATGTGGATAAACCACGTAACTTGGCGAAGAGTGTTACTGTGGAGTAGGAATTGTTGGGAATGATGATGTAATGTCTGGTGAAAAAAAGTTAGGAACCAGTAAATAAAGTTTAGAACCGCTAAAGTCAGTCCCGATGATGCTCATGATATCATCGGGATTTTTCTATATAGGGAGTTATTATGTCAACTATTGGAGATAGAATTAAAAAGGGTGGATTTAAGCCAGCCTTAGATATTTTATTGGAAATAAATAATAAACCTAGCTTGGATTTATATTGGTTGTTATATGGTGAGAAACAAACAACGAGACAGAAAAATAATGCTGAAGGGAAATTTAATATAAAAGAAACTGACATGATTGAGAATTTTGATAAGCTGAATTTAGATGATCAGGACGAAATAATTGAATTTTTTAAATGAAAGTAAGCCGTTACATATAGATAGGAATAAAGTTTTTGATTATTGAATAAGAGGATTAGACTAACTGCAGTCGCCACAAGGGCTCAAGCTAGTGCTATTCCATTAAAGAGAAGTGACTCACCGGAGCAAAATCAAAATCCTCGACTCGACAACCTTGCCGTCATTGCAACTCAGCTCCAGTGCCGCCAGCGGATACATTCCGACATGTACCATTTCAACATTGTTCTCTAGCTTAACATGTTAACCTAGAGGATTTAATTGACATCTATTTTGTAAACAATGTATAATTAAGGAATATTTACCTATATTTTAATTAATTTCTTCTAGATCTATTTCTATGAACCTCATTGCGAGCGCTCGCCTTCAAACAATAGAAATAGAACCCCATCATGCGATTTGTTGAAATGGGTATTAATTACTTCTTAACAAAGGAGGCGACATTCTAATCTTCTATAATGGCAGTTTGATTGGGAGAAGTTGAAATCTGACTAAATGAAAATTAAAGGAGTGGACTTATCTTATGAAACGGTTATTCAAGAGTAAATGGTTGATAGCGATTCTGGCACTTGTATTTATTGGATCCGCAGCACCTGCTGTATTCACTCAGACGACGCATGCTGCCGGCACGCCGAACCCTCATGTCATTATAAATGTAAATAGCAATAAAACATTGGGAGTCAGTGGATGGGATAAACAAGCGGATGGCGCGCTTATCATACAATGGAATTTTAATTGGAATTCCATTGTTAATGATCAAAAATGGTATTTGGAAGCTCTAGGAGACGGCTATTATCACATCAGAAACGTAGAAAGCGGAGATTTACTGGAAGTCAGCGAATCGTCTACATCCGATGGTGCTAATGTGATTCAATGGCCGGATAATGGGGGATGGAACCAACAGTGGAGAATTATTCCAACCAATCAAGATAGAGGTGACTCGTCGTATATTATCAATCGAGGTAGCGGCAAGTATTTGGATATGTCGGGACAATCGACATCCGACGGAGGACAGGCTGTCCAGTGGGATTTTAATGGCGGCGCCAATCAGCGTTGGTTCATTCCGCCTGCATCGTAACACATATGAAGCTAATGCCGCGCCGTTTCTATACTTAGAAACGGCGCGGTTTTTTAGATAGAGAAATCCAAGTTGACACATAAATGCAATCACTAGCGTTGCATAGTTCTAGATTGACGTTGCTTCATAAGCTATAGGGCAGGATAGATTAATAAATACCGAGAGGATGCCGTGATAAGTGGCATCCTTTTGTTTCGCTAAAGGACAGTTTGGCTATAGCTAGTGCTACAATTGGCATGAGGGAAATTTCTTGAATAAATGAGTTGTTAAAATGAGCAAAACGAAAGTAATGGCATACTTCAGCAATTTTAGGGAGGATATTCCATTGAATTATAAAAGCATTCTCATCCTTGACTTTCCCCTGCACGGGAAACTGTATACTCACATTATGTTATAGATTGGAGATGATATTTTGTTCAAAATCAGTGTATTTTCCAGGCTAAGCAAAGTCTCCTTAAAAACACTGCGCTATTATGACCAGATTGGCATACTAAAGCCGAGAAAGGTGGATCACGATACTTGCTACCGTTACTATTCCGCAGATCAGCTACTAGAGCTCAACCGAATCTTAATCTATAAGGAATTGGGTTTTACATTGCCCCAAATTAAACAGCTGCTCCAGGAAGATATTACATTGGAGAATATTCAAGGGATGTTTAAGCTGAAAAGAAGCGAAATACAGCAAATCATCGATACGGAACAAGCCAAACTCGTCAGGATTGAGGAGCGTATGCAGCTTATAGAAAAAGAGGGGCAATTCGAAACGGGTCAAGAAATCAGAGTCAAAGCAGAGGGTGCTCAATTATTTCTTTATCAGAAAGCATGCGGGAAAGAAGAGGACATTCCGGATTTGCTTCGTCAATTTGATCAGTTTATAACGACGGAAACTCGTCAATTAATTCAAGGTCCTCAGGTTGTTTTGTGGAAAGAAGTCGAAGGAAAAGAGGATGAGTTTGAGTTTGAAATCGGGTATTTTTTAAACTCTGAGCTGCGATCATTTCCAGAACCGTTTCAGCTACGGACTCTTCCTCCTGAACCGATGATGGCCACAATGGCTTTTCACTCAAATTCTAATTTTGATTGTGCGGCCTGTGTTCATTTAGCGAAATGGATTGAGAAAAACAACTATCAGATCAAGGAAAACGAATCGGGTAGGGAACTATATTTACCGTTATCTCCAGAACGAGATGCACAATTCATAGAAATACAAATTCCCATTATAAATAGATAACTGAAGAAGGTGGAGTGGGGGAAATTGAAAAATAAACGGATCATTTATATTCTGGCACTGGCTGTTTTTCTGATTGGAACCATTGAATATATTATTACGGGAGTTATTGAGATGATCGCTGTGGACTTGGGAGTATCTACTTCAGAAGTTGGATTATTGGTGACTGTGTTTGCTCTCTCCGCAGCCATTGTCACTCCGGTTTTGATTGCATTAACGATCAATGCAGATCGCAAGAAACTACTAATGACCACCCTTGGTGTGTTTATTGCCAGCAACGGACTTATGTTTGTAGATCTTGCTTATGAAACAGTACTATGGATACGTATTATCCAAGGGGCTAGCGGAGGAATCGCTACTGTTGTAGCCATGGCAATAGCGACACGACTCGTTGAAAGAGAAAAAAGGGGCAATGCCATCGGTATCATTTTGATGGGGCTTAGCAGTTCGCTAGTGCTCGGTGTTCCTGTGGGCACATTTTTTAGTGAGATGTTTGGATGGAGAGTGCTATTTGTTTTAATTGGATTATTAAGTGTTCTTCCATTACTTATCATCTATAAAAAGGTTCCGGCAATAAAAGAAGAAGAAAAGGTTACCCTTAGAATGCAGCTCTCTATTTTAAGAAATCCAACCATTCTGATGGCCTTGGCTATTACGTTATTTTATGTCGGCGGCTATTCTACACTGTTTACTTATATTACTCCTTTCTTGCAAGCCACGTCCTCTCTTTCCATGACCGAAATTAGCGGTGTTCTGTTCCTGGCGGGCATTTGCAGCTTTGTCGGATCAAGGCTGGGCGGACAATTGGCAGATGCAAAAGGATCGAAATTCACCATTTGTCTCGGACTCCTGTTACAAGGGGCAACTCTTCTTTTATTCGCTCTAGCCGGTGTCAATCTCTTGGTATTAATCTTGGTTTTAATGATTTTTATGTTAGCAACGTGGAGTATTTCCCCGGCCCAGCAACTGTATCTGGTTACTCTGGCACCTCGAAATCCGGACATTGCCCTTAGTGTAAATACTTCGTTCATCCAATTTGGTTTTGCACTGGGATCTGGATTAGGCGGGCTAGTCATCAGTCGTACATCTGTCCTATATTTGAATTGGCTGGGCTTTGCCGCTGTAAGCATAGCTTTACTTCTTGCCATCTTACTATTTAAAAAAATGAGCAGTAGGACTGGAACTCCTATTGTTACTAGATAAATACGAAATGGACTGAACTAGGGTGAAACTAAAATGATATTCCGTCTTATTGAAGTGAGACAATCATGTATTCCTCATCTCTTAGAGTGAGCAATGATGTTTCTATTTTCCACCCTAAATGGTGTATAAGACAGTATAACTCTTAAGTCATAACGTTATAAAAAGTTGCACCCTATCACCCCGTTGGATATGATTATCTAACGGGGTGTTTTTTTTGTAACTACGCCTGAGCAAAAGGCGATTCTGAGGTTAGGAGTGATCGACATGGAGGTTTTTGCAGACTATTTAGCGCAAATTGATAACCCACAGCATCGGGAGCGAATGGAAGAGGTGTTGGCTTGGGTAACTAAGAAATTCACAGATTTAAAACCAAAAATTGCGTGGAATCAGCCTATGTTCACTGATCACGACACCTATATTATTGGCTTTAGCGTATCCAAACAACATATGGCTGTTGCGCCTGAAATCGCAGGAATTAATCATTTCTCAGATGCAATTGTACAGGCAGGCTATGATCACACCAAGCAGTTGTTACGGATCCGATGGGATAGTCCGGTTGATTTCTCATTACTTGAGAAAATGATCGAGTTTAACATTATGGACAAGGCAGAGTGTTCAACTTTTTGGCGAAAATAAAAAATTAGTTAGCCTCGATGATGAATACATCATCGGGATTTTTTTAATTAGGAGTAAGACACTCCTACATAAAAGGTTGCTAGAAATGGAGCTAATTACCCCGTCTGTCGGTATGGGGGGCGAAAATATTAGTTCTTTTTGTCGAATCCATAATTCTTTCTTAGCGGATCATTAGCAAACATGCTAATATAATGACTGAAAAGGTTGAAAGCCCTTACTTTTTTACGCATAGGGGCGATCATCTCATGTTCACATGATAAAGAGGGGAAGAGACTGCATGCGGCGGATACTGTCGATGTTAAAGTTAAATACGCTGCGAAATCAAATGTTGCTCGGTTTTCTCGCCGTCATGCTCATCATTCTGACGTTCGTTGGAGGGATTACGTTCCATTCAGTCTCGACGCTACTCAAGAATAATGCGGAGAAGCATATTCAGCAAACCGCGATTCAGGCTAACGGCCGTTTGGAAAGCGTTCTCGAACAGATTAATTCTCTGACGACGCTGGTCTCGACTAACGATTATATCCAGCAACTCCTTTTACGCGATATAGAGGGTCATCCCGCTACCTTTACGGAACGGCAAGCGCTGCCATCTATTATCAATCTGGTCCAAATCTACACGGACGGCATCAAATCTGTTGAGCTTTATAATAAAGACGGAGTGAGGCTGTATCCTCTCGACGGCAGCACCCTTAGAGATAAGGTACCCGAAGATTGGATCGAAATGGCGACGAGAAAGGAAGGTAGTCTCGTTTGGTTCGGTATTGATCCGCTCGATCCTACATCGCTTGTGGCGATTCGACAGATCAGCCTTATTGATCGGCATTTCACAACTGGAGGCTATTTACTCATTCGCTCAGACCGAGACAAGTTTGCACTTAAAGACTCTTTATCCGGGGAAGGGGACGGAGAAACAGTATTACTCCTCGCTCCTGATGGGCAGTTTATTACGTCTAACGATGACAGTATTTCACAAAAGACAGCAGCAAAGCTGGTGGAGGAATCTGACGATCAGAATGTTTCCATCGGCAAACGGTCCTTTATCGTTGTCAAACAGCGGTCTTCCGTGACAGGATGGACGCTACTCATCTTAACCCCGGTTAACGTCATCACCAAGGGGATTTCGGTCTTGCGGACGACCATTGTCGTATCGGCCTTGATGGGTACCTTACTGTTCACCTTGCTTTCGTTTTTCCTGTCTATACTTATTACCAGGCCTGTGTTCAGGTTGATCAAAGCTATGAGAAGTACCCGTCTAGGCATCCTGAAGCCTATCGAGAATGTATCGTCCACTATGGAAATCCAGGAACTGAATTATTCCTATAACAAAATGGTTGATAATATCAACGAGCTGATCCAGTTAGTTTATGAGAAGGAGTTATCCCGGAGTCATACGGAGTTGAAGGCACTTCAAGCGCAGATTAATCCGCATTTTTTGTTCAATACCCTAGATGTTCTGTACTGGTCACTGTTGGATAGGGATGAAGATCAACTGGCAGAGTATGTTGTTGCCATGTCTGATTTATTCCGCTATACGATCACCGGCTCGAGTAAAGGGGGATGGGTGAAGTTACAGGATGAGCTGGAGCATGTAAAGCGATATTTGCTTATTATGAAGATGCGATTTGAAGATCGCTTGGAGTGGGAAATTGAGGCTCCTTTTGAATTTTCGAATGTGGAGTTACCCCGACTGTTGCTGCAGCCCCTTGTAGAGAATGCCGTATTGCATGGGGTCGAGAGCAAGATTGAACCGGGATGGATAAAGCTAACGGTTGCTGGAGATGAAGAATGGGTCACCATTACGGTGGAAGATGACGGGATGGGAATGGACGAGGAGATGCTGCGCTCTCTTGTGGAAGGGCTGGATAGCGGAAAGGTATCTTCTTCAAAAGATTCCGGTGTCGGAATCGCTAATGTGCATAGAAGGCTTCAACTATTTTTTTCGAGAGAGAATGAGCAGGGTGCGGCAATGACCATCGATAGCCAAAAAGGTCAAGGCACCCGTATAAACATCAAAATTCCTGTTCGAGGAGACAAAATGCCATGAGAAGCCGAACAATTCTTATTGTCGACGATGAACCGAGATCTAGAGAAGGAATGAAGAAAATACTAGAGGTATGGGCAGCCGGTCATTATGAAATCCTTACGGCAAGTAATGGGATCTCGGCTATTGAAATTTTGGAGGAAATACCGGTGGAGCTCATGATATCGGATATCCGCATGCCGGGAATCAGTGGTCTTTCTTTAGTTAGCCAAATAAGGGATAAAAAAATACAGCGTCAGCCATCCGTTATTCTCATCTCCGGTCATGCCGAGTTCGAGTATGCTCAGCAAGCGATTCAGTTGTCCGTAGTTGAATATTTGCTCAAGCCAGCCAGTCGGGAAAAGCTAATCGCATCTGTGGAGAATGCCCTGAAGGCAGGGGAGGAGCAGGAACATATCGGCTTCATGCGGAAGATGGCTGATCCACAATTAATGGCCATAAGAGATGAAGATGCCGCATTAAGCGATCCGGTCCGTCAGGCGATAGACTATGTGGAAATGCATATAGAAGAGGCGATCAGCCTGCAGGAAGTAGCCGGACTTGTTCATCTGAACGGGAGCTATTTCAGTTCTCTTTTCAAGGAGCAATGCCAAATGAATTTCAGCGAATATGTCGCCCGTAGAAAATTGCAGAAAGCGAAGGAATTACTGTTGAAAACGAATCTGCCTATAGCGGAAATTGCCAGCCTTACGGGTTACCAGACGGTTAAATATTTCAACAAGCTGTTCAAGGAATACGAAAGAATGAGTCCAGGGCAGTATCGTTCTTCCATGAGGAATGGTATAGAAGCGAACATCCAATGACGGCTCGGCAAGGGGGGAATATCTACGAAGAGGATCGGATTATCCATCACCCTTTTCTTAACATTGTTGTTGATAACAACAGCTTGTAATGGGGATAAGGGGAATAGCAGCAAGAGCGACGGCGAGAAAATCACTTTAAAAATGATGCATCTATGGCCGGATAGCAATAACTCCGCGCAAAACAAAATGGTAAAAGAAATCATCAGAGAATTTGAAGAAGCTAATCCGAATATCACCATCAAGACAGAAGTTCTTGAAAATGAGCAGTATAAAAGCAAACTGAAGGTACTTGCCGCTTCCAACGATCTACCGGACATCGGATTCACTTGGGCAGCAGGCTTTATGGATCCTTATGTTAGGGGAGATAAATTTGCAGCCGTGGACGATCTTTTACAGGATGAGTTGAAAGGAAAATTCGTAGCTGGTACGACGGAGGGGTACTCCTTTGATGGGAAGACGTATGCCCTTCCTGTCGAACTAAATATAGTTCCGGTCTACTATAATAAAGAAATATTTTCAGAATTTAATCTGCAGCCTCCCCAAACCTTGGATGATCTCAAAGCGATCATTCGAACACTGAATAACAATGGCATAACACCGGTTACTCTTGGAGGCAAGGACGGTTGGCCGGCTTCCTTCTGGTACATGTATCTAGCTGATCGTATTGGGGGACCTAACCTGATGGATAAAGCTGTTGCGGATCAGGACTTTACAGATCCTTCCTTGCTAGAGGCTGCAAGACAAGTGCAAGAGTTGGTAAACCTGAACACATTCATCAAAGGCTACAACGGATTATCCAATGATGAAGCCAAGGTACAGTTCATGAACGGAAAGTCAGCCATGTTCGTTACTGGGACTTGGGAGCTGCCAGATTTCACGACCACAACAAATATAGCCCAAGAATTTAAAGTCAACATCGGTTATTTCAAGTTCCCGACAGTTGAAGGCGGCAAAGGCAACGTGGATGATTGGGTCGGTGGTCCGGGCACTGGACTATTCGTTTCCAAAAATTCTAAGCATGCTCTGGAGGCCAAAGAATTCGTCAGCTTTTTCGTTCAAAAGTGGGGAGAGCATTCTGTTGTCAATGCAGGCGTAATCCCGGCTACCAAAGTAGATACTGCGGCCATCAAGCTACCGCAAATGTTCATTGATCTATTAAACGAGTTAAATAAGGCTAATAAAGTAACTCTTTATCTGGATACACAAATGAAGCCAGTCGCATCTACTATACACATGAATCAGATTCAGGCATTGTTTGGTGAAGCCGTCACACCAGAAGAATTCATCAAGAAACAGGATGATGCGCTAAAAGCGGATAAGTAATGATCAGAAATATAAACAGATCATGGAGACACCAAGGGAAAGATCCCTTGATGTCTCTTTTTTTTGCGCTCTATAGAACTGAATCTAAAAATAGTGGAAGTTTTCCTAAAGAGGGTGTCCTTATGCTTAAGGATTGCAGGCTCTATAATAATGTATGCGGTTACAAAAAACCGAAGTAATAATACAAAAGGGGAGGCAAAGATATGAAAAGTATGAAACGTAGTTTAGTGGGGATCTCTACATTGCTCGTGATGTCATCTGCTCTCGCAGCATGTGGTGGGAACTCGAATTCTAACTCATCTAGCTCAAGCCCAACGACTGCACCAGCAGCCAACGCTACCGAAGCTCCATCAAAAGGAACAGGCGAGAAAGTCACTATCAATCTCTGGAGCTTTACAGATGAGATACCTAATATGACCAAGAAGTATATGGAAACTCATCCGGACGCGAATGTTGAGTTCAAAACTACAGTTATTGCAACCACCGACGGCGCTTATCAACCTGCGCTTGATCAGGCTCTGTCCGCTGGAGGAAAAGATGCTCCGGACATTTATGCAGCTGAATCAGCATTCGTACTCAAATATACACAAGGGGACGCATCCAGCTATGCAGCCAACTATTCTGATATGGGCCTTGATGACCAAATGGTTAAGGATGCTGGCATCGCGCAATACTCGGTTGATATCGGTAGCTTAGACGGTAAATTAAAAGCCCTCGGCTATCAAGCGACTGGTGGTGCCTTTATCTATCGCCGTTCCATTGCGAAGGATGTTTTTGGAACCGACGATCCAGCCACTATCAAAAATGAAATTGGACCAGGCTGGGATAAATTCTATGATGCAGCCGCGAAGTTGAAAGCTAAAGGATACGGCATCGTTTCTGGTGATGGCGATATCTGGCACCCAATTGAGAACAGCTCTGACAAAGGTTGGATTGTTGATGGTAAGCTTCATATCGATCCGAAGCGTGAAGAGTTCCTGGATCTTTCTAAAAAGCTGAAAGACAATGGCTATCACAACGATACGACAGACTGGACGGAAGCATGGTACGCGGATATGTCCGGTGCCGGTGCCCAACCGATCTTCGGTTTCTTCGGTCCTGCTTGGCTCATCAACTACGTGATGAACGGTCAAGTAAAAGACACGAATGGCGACTGGGCGGTTTCCGAACCACCGACAGGCTTCTTCTGGGGTGGCACTTGGCTGCTTGCCAACAAAGACGTTACCAAGGACGAAGCCAAGAAACAGGCTGTTGCGGACTTTGTGAAGTGGGTTACACTCGACACCTCCGAAACGGGACTCCAACATTACTGGGCTAACGGTACGATGAAGGAAGGCGAGCAAGGTACGAAGGACAGCGTTGCTTCCTCCGTTGTCATGTCGAAGTCAAACGGTGAAGTTCCACTGCTCGGTGGTCAGAACATGTTCGACGTGTTTGTACCGGCCAATGCAAACGCTTCAGGTAAAAACTTGACACAGTACGACGAAACAATCAACAAGCTCTGGCGTGATCAAGTGCGTGAATACACCGCGGGCAATAAGGACCGTGCCAAAGCGATCGAAACCTTTAAGCAACAAGTCAAAGACCAACTTGGCATTGAAAGCGAATAAGAAGGATTCGGAGGGGCGGGGGAGTAATCCCGCCCCTTCATATCAACTAAAGAGGTGAGAGCATGCGCCGCAAAAATGTGAACTATTCGAAATACGGTTATATTTTTACCTTTCCGTTTGTCCTGGCATTTCTGATTTTCTCACTGTATCCCATTTTATATACCGCAGTCATTGGATTCACCGATATGAAAGGAATCATACCAAAACCGATCCATATTCTTGATAATCCTTTTCAGAACTTCAAAGATCTTCTCTTTGATAATCCTTCGTTCCGGAAGTCTTTGATCAACACTGGATTGCTCTGGATTACTAACTTCGTTCCCCAGATGCTTCTCGCGCTCTTGCTAACGGCATGGTTCACGAATAAGCGTCTCAATATAAAGGGACAAGGCTTGTTCAAGATTCTGCTCTATATGCCTAATATCATCACAGCGAGTACGATTGCCGTGTTGTTCAGCACTTTATTCGCCTATCCGATGGGTCCTGTAAACAGTTTGTTTCAAATGTTGGGATGGACCGACGCTCCGGTGTTCTTCCTGCAGGATAAGACGACAGCACGGGGCATTGTCGCGTTCATCCAGTTCTGGATGTGGTACGGCAACACCATGATCGTCCTGATTGCTGGCGTTATGGGTATAAATCCTGCTCTCTTCGAGTCTGCATCGATTGACGGGGCTAACGGGTTTCAAACCTTCTTCCGCATCACACTGCCGAGTCTGCGTACGATATTGCTGTTCACACTGATTACATCGATGGTGGGTGGTTTGACCATGTTCGATATTCCGCAATTATTCCTTGCAGGTGGACCGGACGATTCTACACTTACCACGTCCATGTTTATCTACGGGCAAGCATTCAAGGGCAGCTATATGTATAATCGTGCAGCAGCAGCGAGCATGATCATGTTCTTGATTTCGGCAGTACTGGCTGGAATATTGTTCTATGTGATGCGTGACCGCGATGCGTCAAGACTTAAAAAAATACAAAAACAAAAGTATAGAAAAGCTGCTATAGCAGCCCGTGAGGGAGGTGTAACACATGGCAAATAATCAGAAAAGCGGAACCGTTAACCGAAAGATCAACAAGACAATTATCTATGTTGTTTGCATCTCTTTGGCGGTGCTCAGTATCCTGCCGTTTTGGATCATGTTTGTAAATGCCACACGCTCTACACCGGAAATTCAAAGCGGACTTTCTCTGCTTCCTTCGAGCCACATGATGAGCAACCTGAGAGTGTTGCTCGATAAGAGCTTCGATCCGCTTCAAGGGTTCCTAAATTCATTTATTATTGCCAGTTCTGCAACCCTCTGTACAGTCTATTTCTCGTCCTTGGCGGCCTATGGGCTCGTCACTTACAGCTGGAAGCTACGGGGGCCATTCTTTACCTTTATCATGTGCGTGATGATGATTCCTTCCCAAGCAAGCGCAATCGGATTCTATCAGTTCATGTATAAATTACATTGGACCAACAATTTTCTCCCGCTGATTCTACCAGCAATTGCTGCACCGGCGGTGGTGTTCTTCATGCGCCAATACTTGCTCGCAACTCTGTCGATAGAGATCGTGGAAGCTGCGCGTGTAGATGGGTCTGGTGAATTCTTCACTTTCAACCGGATTATCTTACCGCTGATGATGCCGGCAGTAGCAACACAAGCTATCTTTGCCTTTGTGGCTAACTGGAACAACCTGTTCATGCCGCTGATATTGCTGACACAGAAGGAGAAATATACTATGCCAATCATGGTAAGCTTGCTCCGAGGTGATATCTACAAAACGGAGTTTGGCTCGATCTATATGGGTCTGGCTTTGACGGCTTTACCGTTGTTTATAGTTTACTTCTTGTTATCCAGATACATTATCGCGGGCGTGGCACTTGGTGGCGTCAAAGAATAACCCAGGCAAGCTAGCTTCGAATAAGGCAGCACCGTGGAACCAATCAATTCCAATCTAGGCCTGTTGATTAGCTAAATTAGTCTACTCATGTTCTGATATTTCTCGCAGAAACGGAACCGTCCCTATGAGGACGGTAAAATCCATTTCTGCTTGGCTAATCAACAGGCGTAATCTCAATCAGGAGGAGAGTCCTATTATGGCAACAAAAAATGAACCGTTAGTTACCCATCTCTATACAGCCGATCCCTCCGCTCATGTATTTGAGGGCAAGCTGTATATTTACCCATCCCATGATATTGACCATGATGGACCTACGAATGATAATGGTGACCAATATGCGATGGAGGATTATCATGTGTTTTCCTTGGAAGATCCTTCATCCCCCTGTGTAGATCACGGAGAGGCGCTTCATCTTCGGGATGTGCCTTGGGCTTCGAAGCAAATGTGGGCGCCCGATGCCGCGTACCGGCAGGGGACGTATTATTTGTTTTTCCCGGCCCGGGACAAGGAAGGTATTTTCCGTATCGGAGTGGCTACGTCAACTTCTCCGTCTGGTCCTTTCCAGGCTCAAGAAAGCTATATCGAAGGGAGCTTCAGCATCGATCCCGCCGTATTCGTGGACGAGGATGAAAGAGCCTACATGTATTTTGGCGGCTTATGGGGCGGACAATTAGAAAAGTGGCAAGAAGGTATTTTTCAACAAGATGCGGTAGAAAAGGGCTCAGAGGAACCGGCTTACGGTCCTTGGGTGGGCGAGCTGAGTGAAGACATGCTGTCATTCAAATCTGACCCTCAGGAGATCTCCATTATTGATGAAGAAGGGAACTCAATCCTTGCGGGTGATGAAGACAGGAGATACTTCGAGGGTCCATGGATGCACAAGTATCAGGGGAAATATTATCTCTCATACTCCACGGGTACAACCCATAAGATTGTCTACGCGGTAAGTGATAAACCTTGCGGACCCTTTGTTTTTCAAGGAACGATCCTGAATCCAGTCGTTGGCTGGACGACCCATCATTCTATCGTGGAATTTAACGACAAATGGTATTTATTCTATCATGACGCATCGCTTTCTGGCGGCGTGGACCATAAACGCAGTATGAAATTTACGGAGCTCCATTATGAAGAAAACGGCAAAATCCGGTCGGTAATGCTTTAATTGAACGGCTTATTTTCAATTTTTACCTACTCTGAGGATCTTTATGTGTTAGATCTATAAAACGTTCATAATCCTAGCGGAAGACAGTCTATTGGAGTCCGTCTAATGTGAGGGAGATTTATCCGCCTTGGTAGGAATATCATGGAAATGCTTCTCAAAAATACCCTAAGGTGTACTACTATAAAGTGGGCAGACCGAAACAATAAACCTCTTTCTACAATAAAGGTTATTTTTTTTACAAAAATAATACTAATTTTCCTGATTGTGTCTCTCTGAATCGAAATATGATTTCTATGGAATTGCGGAAGCACCGGAAGACAGATCACTCTAATGAGTGATTTGTCTTTTTTATTTGAATTTTCAGTACACGATATTCAATATTTTGAAAGGTAAATGGATTGATGAAGGCGAACATATACTGATTAGTTCTCAAGTTAAGTTGGATTATGCAGAGAATCGAGATGTGATTGTAGAAACAACTATATGAAGTTTGAATCAAAGCGATTAGAAATGTTTCTGGTAGGAGAGGGGAGGATAATTGTTGTACCGTTAAAAATATAATTCGTAGGAGAATGATGATGAATATTTTTTTTGCCCCAGCGGATGATTTTAAAGAGCAACTAATTAGTATTGTTGTATTGGTATTAATATGTGGCCTCTTATTCACCTTTTTTTTTCGAAAAAGAGAAGGAAGATGGGAGCACACAGGGCTTTTCGTTGACTTTGTAAAGATAGTTTTCTATGGTTTACTTGCCTATCTTACTCTTTATTTGCAATATGATGAATCTACAAGATCTTTTAGGTTAAGCTTAATTAATAGAAAACTATCTCTAGGCGAAATGCTGGTTATACTATTGGCAGTACTTGAAGTTGTGGCGAATATTGTAGGTATGATCATCAGAATTGGAAATATACTCAGATCCAATTCAAAACATTTCGATAGAGTATTTGAAAACATTGAAGAAAATAGAGTTGAACAAAATCAAAAAAAACAATTAGAAATAGAAAGAAAAAATAATAAGGAACTTGAAGAAAAACAATTTAAAGAAAGACTCATTGCTATCAGGAACGAAAGATTAAATAAAATTAAACAGAAAAAAAAGTGCATATAATATTGGAAGCTATGTAACGAGGGTATTTCCTTCTGGCTAATTTCGGGTCGACACGCCACCACTAGGTCTGTGTGGATTATTATCAGAAAAGATGATTCAGTGGACACATCTGAAATTCGTCGGAATGTTTGAATACCAGAATGTTATATGAAATCGGGAAGGAAAGGAAATAATATGTTAAACACACACACAATAACAAAGTTTATTGGATTAGGATTATTTTTTCTTGGGTATTGGACAATAACAGGGTTTCTAGAACTAGAGACAAGATTTGTACTGAGTTTTTCAGTATCTGGATTTCTGTTTATTTTATTTGATTTTCTGAATTTTGGGCTCGAGCGATTAAAAAAGTCAAAACAAATAACCAAATATTTAATTTATAAACTCAAAGCTTACAAATATTCCAGTCAAATAGCTTTATTACTTTCCGTTTTATCTATTGTCGTTTTACCTCATTTACCTATTAAGTGGGAATCAGAAATTATTCTGCAGATAAACGATTCTATCGTACTTTTAGGTTTAGGAATCGTAATGTTTTTAATTGGCCTTAAATCTGATGCTGAATTTGATGATATGTTAGATAGAATTAAAGCAGTCACAAACAATATCCATGAACCCGAAGAAAGACATAATAAGTCTTTGAAACAACTTGAAATAGAATTAGAAGATATTAAAAGATTATTGAATGAAAAATCTAATAAAATTTAAGTTTTACAGGGAAGCCTCCAAAATCATCTAACAAATCATTCCTACATAGTTCACTAACGCTCCCTAGATCGCCGAGGAGATTTACGGAGTAGTAAAATCGGGCGACACATCCAATCGGCTAAGTGGCAGAGAATCTGTTCCCTTTGGTTACTTAAGCTGCTTAAACGTCAGCCGGACTTATTATTAGATTTTTAAAAAAACAGAGGTGTTTTATGAGCAAATACGGAGAAGCGGCTGTGAAAACAGTTCAATACATAAAAGAAAATAAATTAGAAAGTCCCAAAATAGCTTGGGAGATTATTGCTAAAGAGATCTTCGGGGAAGGGACTGCATCACAAAAGAAGGGCTGTCCAAGAACAATGTTTCTAGGATTATGTGAGACAGGAATTGTAACAGGTATACCTGATGGAGCTTATACAACATCACAAAAAACAAAGAATACGGCTTGAAAGCCTTAGAATTTATTAGGAAGAACCCAGATTTAATACAGGATAAGACAACCCTATGGCTAAAAACGATAGGACATGAAAAAAAGGTACATAACTCACAGATGGATGTAGTAATAGAACTTTGGAAGAGTCAAATGATTGAATAATTTAGTGGAAATTTAAAAGAGAGGGGAAGATTGTATAAAATAAACCCTTGCCTTTTAAATGTATTGAAGTTATTATGGATTCGTAAAGTCTATAATAAATGGGTGGGATTCGCTCTTTTTTTGGGGGTATTACAGATAACATAAGTCTCTAATATCTTTAATGCAAATTGAAAAGCGAAGGGGAGAATTAGTATGACTCATGATTGTGTAATTATCGGTGGAGGACCGGCAGGTCTAAATGCTGCTCTGGTGCTAGGCAGGGCAAGAAAAAGTATGGTTGTTATTGATGAAGGACGCGCACGTAATAGGGTTACTCGAGAAACGCATGGCTTTCTTACTAGAGATTATATAAGTCCAGGCGAATTTAGGAGGATTGCGAAGGAGCAGATTAGTGCCTATCCATCCGTTACTTTTGCGGAAGATACCGCCCTATCGATTACGGGAACCGATGGCGATTTTCAAATTACGACGGTTCAGGGTCAGACTTTTCAAAGTAAAAAAGTGCTCTTCGCCATAGGGATGAAGGACCTCCCGATGGATATTAAGGGACTCTCAGACGTATATGGTAAAAGCGCCTTTATCTGCCCCTATTGTGATGGATGGGAACTAAGAGATCAGCCTCTTGTCGTAATTGTTAAGGGAGCCGATGCAACGCATATGGCCCAAGTGTTATCTGGTTGGACAAAAAAGATTACCATATGTACTAATGGATCTGATGACTTAACGGATGCACAACGCGAGGAACTTCAGCAACATAACATTCCTGTCTTTGACACACCGATTCAGTCGATCGAATCTGACAATGGCATGGTGCAGCAAGTTGTGTTGAAGGATGGTACTAGCATCGTATGTACGGGGATATTTTTTAGACCGAAGCTTATGATCGGGTCCGATTTGCCACAAGCCATTGGTTGTGAACTCACAGAAACAGGAACAGTCATCGTCGATAATCTCGGTAAAACGAACGTTCCAGGCGTTTATAGTGCCGGTGATGCAGCAACACATCTTCATCAAGCCATTATTGCCGCTTCTATGGGCTCCTTAGCTGGGGTCGGCATTAACAACGAACTAAATGAAGAGGAATGGCGTAACATATGATGTTATTGTACAAAATAGTCTAATTCATTTATTCCCTTGAGCTGAATCTTCATCCAGATTAGTATAGAAACTAGCTATATTTATTCTGAGAGGGGTAGTTCAAAATAAAAATTGGATTTCTAATTATTGATATGCAAAACCTTTTCTTACACGATCATATGGAGAAGTTAAATGTAAGTGAGGCTTGTGAATACATTAATCATGTGTCTGGGTTACTTCGTGCGAAGGACCAAATCGTCATCCATATACAAGACATGGAAGGGGCGAATGCGGATACGGATCCAGAAGCAAGAAATAGTATACCGGAAATTACAGTAGCACCGACAGATATCCAGATGGCAAAAGAATATTCTAATGCTTTTTGGAAAACGGATTTGGAACAACTGCTACGTGAACATGGTGTTGAATTCATCATCGTTGCGGGATTCGCCGCAGAACATTGTGTAACCTTTACTATTAACGGTGCACAAGAAAGAGGCTTTCAAGCAGCCCTTTTACAGAAGGCAATCCTTAGCACACGGCCTGATGCTATTACCTCGATTTACCGTGATCGGCATATGATCTCTTACCCGGTGATCGAGTTTTTAATGGAGACCATTGGTTGAAATTCTACTAATAGAAGCTAATGAAAATAAATGGAGTTACGTATTAGATTACTAATATGTAACTCCATTTTATAATTGTAAAAAATACATATGGAGGTAATTAAGTTTGACTACTCACTACTATCTCAGTTGGTTTAATAATTTTTTTCCAGAGAAGCTGGTCCATTGTTTGCATGAGGATATACAAGACAGAAAATCGCTTGTTATGATTAGCGCTGAACCGTCTGGTTATACAGGTGAGCAAATTAACATTGATGATGTTTCTGAATGTACATGGTTAAATCAGGCTAACATTATTTTTGATGAATATCATTTCATTGATTATCGCATGCAGAAGAAAGAGGCCCAGCGATTAATTCACAACGCTTCTGTCATTTTTTTATGCGGTGGAGATCCTGTTTTGCAAAACGATTTTTTGGCGGATTATGAATTATCAAATGTTATTAAGAACAGCAATGCCGTTATAATGGGTGCCAGCGCCGGTGCGATAAACATGGCTGCAAAATGGTTATGCTTGAAAAACACTGGCAATGAAGTTGAAACAAGTACTATTTATGATGGTATTGGATTTGATCATTTTGCCTATGAATCTCATTCTAAACGCGACTATGCTACGTTTGTTCAAGGTTACCTGTTCCCCTTGTCTGAAGAGATTGATGTTTATGCGGCAGAACAGGAGAGTGCAATGCGTATAAAGGACGGAAAAATAGAAATAATGGGTCCTCTATATTTAATTTCCCACTCAAAGATTAAGAAATTGGTTGAGACGCTCTAATTAGGCTTACAGCGAATCATCTCAGGTTTTTAAAATCCCCAGGACTTATTGTTGGGCAAAAATGATAAATTTTTTAGACCGCCTTCAATGGCGGTCTTTCTATGTCCGGCAGATGCTAGCTGCCCATTTTATTGAAGTAAGGGGCAGGATAACTCAGTAATTTCGCGAATAAGACGTTATAAGAAATCAGCGAGAAACTATAAGGAGCAGAAAACATGAAATGCCCTCACTGTAACAACGAATTAAATGAACTTCCTTTATGTTACGGAAGTGAAGCACCATATTATTTTTACACTGTACCAGAAGAGAAAAGAACAGAATTAATTAGAGATTTTTGTGTAATTGATGAACAGCATTTCTTTATTAGAGGACATATTGAAATACCAGTAATTGATAGTAAAGAGAAATTTATATGGAGTGTTTGGGTTTCTCTTAGTGAAGAGAACTTTTTGAAATCTAATGAATTATTGCACGTAGAAGGAAGGGAAACTGAAGAACCTTATTTTGGTTGGTTATCGACTGAACTTTCAATATATCCAATAACTACATTATCGTTAAAGACAATGGTACATACACAAGAAGTTGGTGCTGTTCCGTTAATAGAATTAGAACAAACGAATCATCCACTTGCAGTTGAACAAAGAGAAGGAATTACAATGGAGAGAGTTAAAGAAATTGCTCATTTAATTAATCATAGTCTGTAAGAGAAGGATTTGAAAGTTGCTCTCCTTGGTCTGCTAAGGGGTTTCGGTGAAACGTAATCAGCAGACAACCCCGCAAGGCTAAATCCTTTGGACTCGGTGCGTAATGTCGATTAAGCTAGCGGGGCGCATTAGTGGAATAGCGGTTGCTTCGGCAGCCATTTTTTTATTTGTTCAACTAACGGGCAGGTTAGTGAAACCACACAGTTTTCTCTAACGTATAATCATTATTCAAATTTTTCCAATATGGCTCATACAGAGGTGAACTTGGCTGGAGCATTTTTATGACTTGGTTCAATTGGCGTTCTCGATCGCTCTCATCTATTCCTTAGTGTCAATTCCATTCACCTATTTTTCTACACAAGAGATACACTGGGGTTATGAAATTGCTCCAGCCGGTTTAACTTGGTTTGTAGCTGTCAGACTGTCACAACCGAGCAGCATTCAGCGGTGGATAGTACGTACCGCCAGACGAAGAGAAGCACCTAATGAAGAAGACCATAGTCCTTCCCCACATTGATATTCCATACTTTCAATTAGGGAGGACAACGATGAAAAAGATTTTGTTGTTTCAAAAATGGGCCAAGCCCATTCTCGTCATGTTGATTGGAGTTATTCCGATCATTGTGCTCAGCGGGTGTTCGACAGCATCCCAATCAAACTCGATTAATGCCGATTCAGCAGGGGTATTTAACCACTTTTTTATTTATCCATTTTCGATCTTGATCAAATTCTTCGCGAATGTATTTCACGGAAACTACGGATTATCGATCGTGCTGATGACTTTCATCATCAGACTCGCGATCATGCCGCTCATGATGAATCAAACCAAGAAACAAATGGACATGAAAGAAAAGATGGCCGTCCTCCAGCCGGAGTTAACTGCACTTAAGGAGAAGTATAAGAACGACGTCAGTGCGGATGCAAAAAAACAACAGCAAGTCGAGATGATGCAGCTCTACCAGAAGCATCAATTTAATCCCTTAAATATGGGGTGTTTACCGATGCTTCTCCAATGGCCGGTCACCCTCGCATTTTACTACGCCATTCGTCGTACCCCAGAGATTGCAGCGGACGATTTTCTGTGGTTTAGCTTGGGGAAAACAGATATGATTTTGCCGCTTATTGCCGCTGCGGTGTATTACGTTCAGTTCCGCGTGTCTCAATCCGTTTCAGCGCAGTATCAGCAAAATCAAAATAACCAAATGGCTTTCATCGGATTGTTGTCACCGATCATGATGGGTGTATTTTCTTTTCAGATGCCCGCCGCGTTACCATTATATTGGGCAGTTGGCGGTATATTCATTATCGTGCAAACGATCATACTCAATAAAATGTACACGAAGCCAAATGTAGTGAGTAAAAACTTACCCACCGGTGTAGAAGATTTATAAAATTGAACCAGGTCATAAAACAATACTAAATACAAGGCATCTGAGGCGCGACCTCAGATGCTCTGTTTTTTATGTTGGCGGCTCGTTAACGGGGAACATAGTTCAACTTAATGAGAAAAATGAAAGGGCCATCCCACAAAAGGATGGCCCTAAAACTTACCGTTACAGACAGCGCGGAGAACTGTATCATAAATAACGATTAAGCTAATGGGAAACTATAGCTCAATAACACCAGAACGAAGCTGCCGACTTAAATCGGTAGCTTTGTTCTGCTAACGGGCAGTTTTGTACAAGAGAAAATGATAAAATGGAGGACTAAAGACATTGATACTGGCTATATCAGCCTTTGGGATGGAGATTGGTATTACCATTTTTCAGATGGCGGCTACAAATTAATTGAGTGGTTAGAAATTCATGCTGAAGATGACTTGATAAAAACTGATTTAATTCAAATCCTAAAAAAAATACATGTTCCAGGTGAAGTAACTACCGACTCCATCATAATTTATGGATATAACAAAACTAATGAATTCATTGATTATATTTGAATAATTACACCAACGGGTAGCGTTAGCTCAAATACGATTAGGCAGCCGTCAGTCAACGCGATCAGCTGCCTTTATTCAACTAACGGGCAGATTAACGCTATAAACCTCTTAGGATTAGTATGCTTAGGTAAAAGAAGTATTCTCATGAATTCTCTAATGTAAATAAATACAAATTCCACTTCAGTTAATCCATTTTCTATACATATTTTTAAGAGTATATTGAGGTAAATAAAGTAATTATTCACTTTGATAAATCCGAAATTGCTATGTCGGTATTATTTTATGGCTTCGTAAGGATTGCAAAACCATCGAAATATGGGAGTTTAAAACAGATGTTGTACCGTAGTTAGTTTTATGAAAGGAAGGTACAGGGGTGAGTATTTATTACGCTTCAAGCAAAGAGGATATCACTAAGGATGCACTCCAAGAGTTATTTCTTTCAGTAGAATGGGAGTCTGGCAAGTACCCAAACGAGCTTTTACAAGCAATCGGAGGATCTCATTCAATTGTTACCGCTTGGGAAGGAGGAAAGCTTGTCGGTTTAATAAATGCTTTGTCAGATGGTGTTTTAACGGTATATTTTCATTATATGCTTATTAATCCTAGTTATCAGAGTATCGGTATAGGTAAGGAAATGATGAATATAATGCTTGATAGATATAAAGGGTGTAAAACAAAAGTATTAATTTCTTATCCTCATGCAGTGGATTTCTATAATAAATTTGGCTTTAATACAGAGGATGGAGCTACACCAATGTTTATCTCAGAGTTGATATAATTGATGGTATAATTTTCGTATACAAATAATTACATAAATTAGATCCTTATAAAAAAGGGGAATGAGCAATATGGCAAATATCGAGCACTTGCAGACCGTGAATGTTCCAGCTTCAAAGGTATATGAAGCATTAACCACTGCAAAAGGACTTTCAGAAATATGGACAAATGAACTAATAGTCAATGATCAGATCGGTTGTATAAATGAGTTCCTATTCGGCGGAAAAGGCTTAACAAAGATGCGAGTTGATGAGCTTGTTCCCGATAAAAAGATTTTGTGGCAGTGTGTTGATTCAGATCCAGAATGGATAGGTACGACAATTTCTTTTGATATGAAGGAAAAAAACGGGAAAACTTCAATCATTTTTCGTCAGATGAATTGGGAGGAAGTGACCTCATTTTATCGCGTATGTAATTATAACTGGGCTATTTTTTTGTACAGTCTTAAACAGTATTGCGAAGAAGGCGAGGGTCTCCCATATCATAAACGGAAGTTTTAGAACCATTGAAAACACGGTTGGGTGACTAAAGTACAGGATCCCGAGAAATGATTTCGGAAGTACTGGGTAAGTACGAAGAAGTTTTTACCCAAGTTTTTACAATCATTCGGTTCAACTATTGGGAAACTATAGTTCAATAATGAGAGGGTTAACGAAAGGTAGTTCATGGTTAGGTGGCTATCACTATTAATATCTATGATGAAATCTGCGCTTTAATAATATGCTTATATCGAAGGAGGTATTGGAATGAAGCAGCTTTATATAAAGCAGAAGGTATTCAGTCTAAGTGGTAAATTTACGGTAAAGAATCAGCAGGAGCAGGATGTCTATTATGTAGAGGGCAGTTTTATGCAAATACCAAAGACGTTCTCCATTATGAATACAACAAGAGATGAAGTCGCACTTATTACGAAGAAGGTATTTAGTTTTTTACCGAAGTTTTTTGTTGAGGTCAATGGCCGAGAGGTGTTAACGATTAAGAAGGAGTTTTCTTTCTTTAAAGCACGCTATACGATTGATGCGGCTGACATTGAGGTACATGGTAACTGGTGGGACATGGATTTTCAGGTCTTGCAGCATGGTGTAGTCATAGGTAAAGTGAATAAGGAGTGGTTCACTTGGGGTGATAGCTACAAGGTTCAAATACTAAATGAGGAGATGGAGGCAATCATAATTGCGTTCGTTGTTGCAATTGATTGTGTAAAAGCTGACCAAGCAACTGCTTCCTCATCAGCGACGATTTAATTTAGGGACATACAAAATAATATATTTAAGGAATTAATATTTCATAAAATCATACTAGAATAGTTACGAAAGTATAGAGCCTAGTTCTATAAATAGCGGTAATTTAAGATTTTAATATGCCTTGAACAGCTGATGAATGAAAACGATTGAACTTTTGTATTTAAACCATTAAATTTTTATGTTTTTAGCCTAAAAGATGCATTGACCCGGAAAAGGTTGGAGCCTATAATCATAAACAGGGAAAATTCATTAGATATGGAGCTATCTGTAACCTGAGGATTTCTCAATAGTTCTATTTGTAAACGCATACAATGAGGTTTTTCCATATTTTCTAAGAAGGAGGAGATTGGATAAGTTAGATTGTTTCTTTTTTTCTCATTTTTGCAAACGTTTGCACAACGTAATTTAATGAGGAGGTTATTTAATTGGTACGAAAACAATCTAGGCGGTTTGTTTCTTGGTTGATCATTTTTTCGCTAATCTTTAGTTTATTCGGTTTATCGGGCGGGGCTTCAGCCAGCAACACTGATTATACAGTCTCCTATACGAACACCACAGCATCTTCTGTGACACTGCATTGGACTACGAATAATTGGACGAATACTACGGACACAGTCATGTCTAAAAGTGGGACCACGTTTACGGCCAACCTCAATGTTCAGGAGGGCGCAACACTCATTTATTGTTATCACATCACAGCCCCGACGGATAGCTGGGACAGCAACGGAGGGAAGAACTGGACGGTAGTTATTCCGGTTGCTGGGAAGTATGAAGCTGAGAGCGCAGCCTTGTCAGGTGGCGCAAAAATAAATACGAATCACACCGGATATACCGGCACCGGTTTTGTTGATGGATACACAACCACAGGAGCAACCACCACCTTCAATGTTCATTCTTCCGCTGCAGGCGCCTATAATGCCACGCTTCGCTACGCCAATGCGACTGGCAGTGCCAAGCAAGTTTCCATTTATGTGAATGGAGCAAAGGTAAAGCAGACCACTTTAGCGAACTTGGCAAACTGGGATGCATGGGGGGACCAAACAGAAACGCTCTCCTTACAGGCAGGAAATAATACGATCGCTTACAAATATGACTCGGATGATACTGGGAATATCAATATCGACTATCTAACTATTTCAGCCACAGCAACGCCAACGCCTACCGCAACACCAACACCAACAGTGACGCCTACGCCAACACCAACCGTAACACCAACGCCAACAGTGACGCCTACACCAACACCAACCGTAACGCCAACACCAATAGTGACTCCTACACCAACACCAACCGTAACACCTACACCAACGCCAACTTCGGCTGGCTTAACGGTTCATTTTAAGAAACCAGCAAACTGGAGCTCAACGATCCGAATCCATTACTGGAAGCTGAGTCCGACAACAGTTCCAACAAGCGGAGCTTGGCCAGGAATTCTGATGAAATCGGACGGGAACGACTGGTACAGCTATACTATTGCCAACGCCACCGGCACAAGCCTTATCTTTAATGATGGCAACGGCAAACAGACCGCCGACTTATCCCGCAGTATAAAAGAGGGCTGGTATTCCTCGGATAATGTGTGGTATGACGCTAATCCAGAAATTCCGAAGATCCCTGTGATTTCAGTCTCTCCTACACCGAAGACATATGATTCTGCCCAAACTGTGAAGCTCTCCAGTATCAATACTGGCGATAAAATCTACTATACGACAGACGGATCGACACCTACGACATCCTCTACCTTGTATACCACTCCAATCCAAGTGGCCTCTACTATGACTATTAAGGCTTTTGGTGTTAACTCCATCGGTCAAGCAGGCAGTGTAGGCACTTTTGCTTATGTCATTGACCTAAATCTCGACCTGCAGGCCCCAACGATAACCGCGAATTTACCTGTTGGGAATTCAAGCTCTGCCGTTACCGTCTCTTTTAATATAAAAGATAACAAAGCAGCAACGACCACCGCATATTACACAGATAATGGGACAGAACCAACTACCAGTTCAAATCTCTATGTCTCGGGCAATGCTTTAACTGCTCTAGCTGGACCGTCCATTCTTATTAATAAGACGACGACACTGAAATTCCTGGTGGTTGATGGTGCCGGAAATGAAACGAAACAGAGCTTTATCTATACGATTGGAAATAAAGGCGATTTCCGTGAAGACACCATTTATTTCGTAATTACTTCACGATTCTATGATGGTGATCCGAGTAACAATGTACATTCATGGGAGGATGCTAAAGCAGGAAATCCGGATTCAGACCCAGCTTGGAGAGGTGACTTTAAGGGTCTGATTCAAAAGCTCGACTACATCAAAGCGCTCGGATTCAGTGCCATTTGGATTACGCCAGTGGTGCAGAATGCCAGCGGGTATGATTATCACGGCTACCATGCGATTAATTTTTCCAAAGTAGATCCAAGGTATGAATCAGCCGGAGCCTCTTATCAGGAATTAATTAATGCAGCTCATGCCAAAGGGATAAAGGTTATTCAGGATGTTGTTGTGAATCATACCGGTAATTTTGGGGAAGAGAATCTGTTGCCTATGTTCAAAAAAGATCCGACTGCAGCGGACACCGTAAATAACATGCTTAAAATTACGGATAAACTGCCAGCTAACTATGATACGATGACCCCTGATCAGCAATATCAGGCCAGACTCGCAATCATGAAAAATGCGGAAACCAACAATAACATGTATCATACCGAAAAAAGTCTTTCCTGGGAATCTTACACCGTACAGACAGGACAGATTGCAGGAGACGCTGTGGACTTGAATACGGAAAATCCTGTAGTGAATCAGTATCTAATTGACAGCTATAATCAGTATATTGATATGGGTGTTGATGCTTTCCGGGTCGATACTGTGAAGCATGTAAGTCGGTATATTTTTAACAAATACTTTGTTCCTGCTTGGAAAACAAGAGGGGGCTCAAACTTCTTTGTCTTTGGTGAAGTGGCTACTCGGTACAGAGATGTATGGAATAGTGGAATTCCGGCAATATCGACTCCATTCTATACATGGAAAAGCTCGAAAGCCTATCCGGGTGATGGACAAAATGACTACGCTTCCAACAAGCTGTCAGTGGAACAAGAGTGGGCAGATAACTCTACTACAGCAGGGCAGCCAACCTCGAACAATGCTTTTTTAATAGGCAATAATTATCACGCGCCTGACTATTCGATGAAATCGGGTATGGATGTTATTGATTTCCCGATGCATTGGGCATTCAAGACTGCACAGGAAGCATTCAGTATGAAGAGCGGTGATCAATATTATAACGATGCTACTTGGAATGTAACTTATGTTGACTCTCATGACTATGCACCTGACCAAGCCCCAGAGAATCAACGATTTGCAGGGACACAAGACACTTGGGCTGAGAATCTCTCGCTGATGTTCACTTTCCGGGGAATACCTGCGATCTATTACGGTTCTGAAATCGAGTTTAAAAAAGGATCAGTCATCGATGTAGGCCCGAATGCACCACTTAGCTCAACAGGGCGTGCTTACTTTGGAGATCAAATTGAGGGTAGCGTTACTGTTCAGGACTACGGTAAGTATACAAATGCTACTGGCACACTTGCCGATTCATTAAACTATCCTTTGGCAAAACATATTAGACAACTCAATTTAATCAGAAGAGCTGTTCCAGCCTTGCAAAAAGGCCAGTATTCCACAGAAAATGTATCCGGTGATTTGGCATTTAAAAGAAGATATACCGATAGCGCTAAAGGTATTGATAGCTTTGCGTTAGTTACGATCTCAGGAAATGCGACATTTACCGGAATTCCGAACGGAACTTACGTGGATGCGGTGACTGGCGATACCAAAAACGTTACTAACGGTACAATCACTCTGGTATGCTCTGGAAAAGGAAACGCTAGAGTGTATGTATTGAACGGTAGCGGTGGAATTGGAGTAACCGGAACCTACCTGAAGTAGTATAAAGTCTTTTAGTAAAAAGAGAAGAAGCAACCTCAGTTCGGATTGTTCACCGATCTAAGGTTGCTTCTTCATATACAACTTAATCATTTAATCCTTTTCCATCCAGAATTTGCGGCATCCATTTTTCAACCCTAGATACTCGAGTTTTGGATTGCTTGGGTTCAGAAAAATGATGAAGGTATGCTCTTTGCCGCCCGGGCGTCAAGGCTTCAAAAGCATTTTTCAAGGCAGGCATTTCATCAAGTTTAGTTTGAAATTCATCAGGAATGATGAAATCTGTATTCTTTTTGAATTCCACTTCCAAACCAGCTTTTTCAACCTCGATGGCTTCATAAATATATTCTTTTATGATGCTTTCTTTTTCAAGGATTTCTTGAACATTGGTGAACCGGATCTGGCGTGCAGCTTGTACATTCTCCGTTTGTTGAATCAGAATTCCATGGGTATCCTTTAATAAGACACCTTTATGAAATAGCAGTGCAATATATTCTTTAAATCCATGGATTAAGACTATGTTTTTGTTCTCAAACGTGTAACAAGGATGCATCCATTTAAAGTCTTCGGTCAGCTCACAGTCAAGAACGATATTTCTCAACGTCTCGTATTCTTCCTGCCACTGTTTTACTTTCCTTAGAAATCCGTCCACCTTAGGATTCGTTTTACTATTAGTCATTAAGGAACACCCTTCTTCCTCGTAATCATATTAAGATTTCAACTTGCTTAGCTTGTCCCTTTTGTGGCTGATCTAATTGCATAGTTTGCATACAGACACTAGTAAAGCTAACATAATATTAGATGTCTCTTATGGAAATGGCTAGTAAAACTTATGTTAGCGAGGTATTTATGAACCGAATAGAAGTATCAATGTTTAATGCAAACTTCCTGCCACTTCATAAGCCAGTGATATTGTTGATCGCAAAATTCTTTAGATATACATTGTAATCCTTGGCACTGTACTATTCTTGAGATAATTTGAAAATGTCTGATCGCAATAAAATCGAAAATCGTAAGAATCTCTTGGTCGCTCAGTGTACGTATTTTACTATATCCCTTATAAAAGCGTTCGTATAAACGTAAGGTTTGATCGTACATTGATTCATGAAATTCATTAAAATGGGTATCATCACACATATATGCAACATCCATACTAGAATAATCACCTGAAGCGTCGTCAAAGTCAAAGAGAACATATTCGCCATGCTCGTTTCTGATCATATTTCCCGTATGAAGGTCACCGTGACAAAAGTTTTTTGGGAGCCTAGTGATGCGTTCCCATAATTCATTACCGTATTGATTAAGTTCTAGAATTTTTTCTGGATCAAAATGGAGTTCTTTCATATTGGAGATATAGCCATCGATGTAATCGACTTTCGTCCTGTTAATAAGTTTATTGGGATATAGTTTCATTAGGTTATGGAGTTCTGCAATCTGATTTCCGATACTCTCGGCCTCAAGCTTAACCTCGGGCATTGCGCCCTCGACATAATCGTATAATATACCTACGCAGCTACCAACCTGATTACTAAGCATAATATGGCTATCATTTTCGACAGTTCTAACCACAGATACTGCTGGATATGAATTTGCTTTTAAATAATCTAAGATCTGAACCGTCTGCAAGGCGTCATCCGATTTAAAGTTACGGTATATTTTAAACATATACTTTTGTTCTTGATTCTGTAAGTAATATACTTTACCGATCATTTCTCGATGAAGTTCGATATTCTCTATATTTATTTGATAGGCTCGCTTGATTTCACCGATAAGACTATCAACTTTCATAAGCTGAATTCTCCTTTGAGTAGAACTTGGGCTATATAAATTATCTTTACTGTATATCCAATATGTAAATACTAACGATAGCTTATGTCACAAACAAATATACGGAAGTATTTTACAATAATGACAGCGAAGTTGAATATGGGCTGTTCAGCGATATTTTTTATGATAGGTGACAAATAACTTTTGTTTGGAGAGATAAACATTGAATACAATTACCGTCGATTTAGTTGCAAGATTAATTAATGAACAATTTCCCGCGTGGTCCGATTTAGAGATTAGGCCAGTAAAATTCAGCGGGAATGATAATCGTACGTTTCATTTAGGTGAGCATATGAGCGTGAGGTTACCAAGTGCAGCAGCTTATGCTCCACAAGTAGAGAAAGAGCAACGATGGTTGCCCATATTAAGTAAAGAACTCACGTTACCTATTCAAATACCATTAGTCAAAGGGAAGCCTAACGAAGAATATCCATTGCCGTGGTCTATCAATAAGTGGGTAGAGGGTGAGACATTAACGCACCAAAATATTAATGATCTTAACCAGTTTGCAAGAGATTTGGGAGCATTTTTAATTGAATTACAATCTATTGATGCTAGTAGGGGGCCTTTAGCAGGAGAACATAATTTCTATAGAGGTGGATCTTTAGCTGTATATGATGAAGAGTCTAGACATGCGATTGAGCATAATAAAGATATTTTTAAAGAAGATCTATTGAGAGAAATCTGGGAATTAGCATTAGATTCTAAATGGAATTCCAAGCCGGTTTGGGTTCATGGAGATATTGCGCCAGGAAATTTACTAGTCAAAGATGGAAAGCTGTGTGCAGTCATTGATTTCGGAATCTTGGGTGTAGGCGATCCTGCTTGTGATGCGGCAATGGCATGGACCTTTTTTGATGAGGATAGTAGAAAGGTATTCAAGGATGTATTAAATATGGATGAAGAGACCTGGAACAGAGCAAGAGGATGGGCTTTATGGAAAGCGCTGATCACCTATAATGGAAATCGATATACTAATCTAGAGGTAGCGAGAGAATCCTTAAATACTATCAATGTAATAGCAGATGACTTCGAATTGTAGAAATTGCCCTACATAAAACGTGTAAACTGACCCATACTAGTTCATAAGTATGATAATTTATGAACATTTAGCGACTGACAACGATTATCATATTAGAATTATTATAAATAACTTGACAGGCCTTAATTTGGTTAATTATAATAATTACAAATAGTATTCAGATATGTGATGTTTGCAGATTTGAATATTGTATCCACAAAAAAATAAAACTTAAAGGAGATTTAAATAATATGTCACTTATCGGAACAGAAGTCCTACCATTCAAAGCAAGCGCATTTCAAGATGGGAAATTCATCGATGTATCAGAAGAAAACTTTAAAGGTAAATGGAGTGTAGTTTGCTTCTACCCAGCTGACTTTACATTCGTATGCCCAACTGAACTTGAAGATCTGCAAAACCAATATGAAACCCTAAAACAATTGGGTGTTGAAGTATATTCCGTTTCCACAGATACTCACTTTACACATAAAGCATGGCATGAAAGCTCTGCAGCTATTGGCAAGGTAAAATACATTATGATCGGCGATCCTTCTCATGTAATTTCCCGTAACTTTGATGTTCTGATCGAAGCTGACGGTCTTGCTGATCGCGGTACATTCATCATTGATCCAGACGGTATTATCCAAACCGTTGAAATTAACGCAGGTGGTATTGGTCGCGATGCTAGTGCACTTGTTAACAAAATCAAAGCCGCACAATATGTACGCAATCATCCAGGTGAAGTTTGCCCAGCGAAATGGTCCGAAGGTGCAGAAACTCTTAAACCAAGTCTCGATCTTGTAGGTAAGATTTAAGGAGCGAAAGCTAAATGAAATTAGATCAAGAAATAAAAGCTCAACTAGCTCAATACCTAGAACTCTTGGAAGGCGACGTAGTACTGAAAATCAGTGCAGGCTCTGACGAAGCATCTCAAGAGATGGAAGCGCTGGTTGATGAAATTGCCAAAATGTCAGCTAGGATAACGGTAGAAAAAACCGAACTGCCTAGAACCCCAAGCTTTAGCGTAAATCGTGTGTGTGAAGATACGGGCGTAACCTTTGCTGGAACTCCGCTAGGACATGAGTTTACTTCATTAGTGTTGGCTCTATTGCAAGTTAGCGGAAGAGCGCCTAAGGTTGAGCAAAGTGTTATTGATCAGATCAAAAGCATTAATGGCGAATATAAGTTTGAAACTTATGTCAGCCTAAGCTGTCATAATTGCCCTGATGTTGTACAAGCACTGAACCTAATGAGTATCTTCAATCCTGGCATTACCCATACGATGATTGATGGCGGAGTGTTCAAAGAAGAGGTAGAACGCAAAGAAATTATGTCTGTTCCAAGCGTTTACCTTAACGGTGAATTTTTCGAAAGTGGTCGTATGACGGTTGAAGAGATTCTAGCTAAAATGGGTAGTACTGTAGACGCATCAGAGTTTGACAATAAAGCTCCTTATGATGTTCTTGTTGTTGGCGGTGGCCCAGCAGGTGCAAGTGCAGCAATTTACGCAGCGCGTAAAGGAATTCGCACAGGGATTGTCGCTGAACGCTTAGGCGGACAGGTTAACGACACACTTGGCATTGAGAACTTTATCAGTGTAAATTACATTGAAGGTCCTCAGCTAGTGGCTAAACTCGAAGAGCAAGTGAAAGAGTATGGCATTGATGTGATGAAGTTACAACGTGCCACACGTTTAGATAAGAATGATTTAATTGAAGTTGAACTCGAGAACGGTGCTGTTCTAAAGAGTAAGACGGTCATTCTGTCGACAGGTGCTCGTTGGCGCAATATGGGTGTGCCTGGTGAAGCTGAATTCAAGAATAAAGGCGTAGCCTACTGCCCACACTGTGATGGTCCTTTGTTTGCAGGCAAAGATGTTGCCGTTGTCGGCGGCGGTAATTCAGGGATTGAGGCAGCAATTGATCTAGCGGGTATAGTGAAGCATGTAACGGTTCTGGAATTTGCTCCAGAGCTCAAAGCAGATGCTGTACTGCAAGATCGTCTCTACAGCCTACCTAACGTTACTGTGCTTAAGAACGTGCAAACGAAAGAAATTACCGGAACTGATAAGGTAGATGGTATTTCTTATATCGATCGTGCGACAGAAGAAACTCACCATATTGAATTACAGGGTGTATTTGTACAGATCGGTTTGGTTCCGAACACAGATTGGTTAGGTGACATGGTTGAACGTACTCGCGTTGGCGAGATCGTTGTAGATAGCCATGGTGCTACAAATGTACCAGGAGTATTTGCTGCTGGCGATTGCACTAATAGTGCTTATAAACAAATCATCATTTCGATGGGATCCGGTGCAACTGCAGCTTTAGGTGCATTTGATTATCTGATCCGCAACTAATCGATACTGTTAATAAAAGCAAGTAACCCAAAGCCCTCACTTTTCACAAAGTGGGGGCTTTTTTGGATGTTATCCGTATGATGTGGGAGAAAAAAGGGGATTTGTAAACTTTTTTGGAGGATTTTATGAGAATATCTCGAATACATATTTCAAATATGAATTAAGTAAAATTGAGAATTAAGCACGGTTGGAAAAACCTTTTGCTGGATAATTTAAACATTACCGAAGGACAGCTTTTAAACAAAGAAGAACCGCTTTACATAGCTATCCGAGAGAATCAAGAATTAAAGTCCGATGTTCCGGCCAACTTCTATGGATTTGAGTTTACGGGTACAGCGACACCTCTTCATGATCAAAACGGTCAGGTCATTGGCGGGATTGCAGTTCAGATTCGTAGACAAAGTGAATTAAAGGCTATTGTAGAACAAATCTCAGAATCACTGACCCAAGCTAATGAGCAAATCAATAATATTTCGTATGGATCCAATTCACTTGCGGATTACTCTCAGCAACTACTTATTCAATCCCAACAAGCTGGTAGAGATGTGGAGAATACTACAGAGGTCCTATCGATTATTAAAAAGGTTGCTGACCAAACGAATTTACTCGGGCTGAATGCAGCAATAGAAGCAGCTCATGCAGGTGAGAAGGGAAGAGGGTTTGAAGTCGTAGCTAAGGAGATTCGGAAATTTTCACGGGAAACCGTTTCTTCAACTCAAAACATAAATGAAACCATGTTACAGATTAAGGGGATTACGAACCAAATGGCTAATTCGATAGAGAAGATAGCGGCGATCGGACAAGAACAGGCTGCATCTGTTCAGCATACTTCTGCATTTATTGAGGAAATAAAAATAATGTCCCAAAAGCTTAACGAGTTTGCGAATAAATTGTAGCAAGAGAATCAGTTCTTTTTTTGTTGAAACAAAAGAATATTTTAAACGTATATTTAAATTCATGGATGGTATAGTAAGATAGTAGTTGAGTAACAAACTTAGGAGGAATAAATTATGTCAACGCCGCACAATGCAGCACAAAATGGTGAAATCGCCAAAACAGTATTAATGCCAGGAGATCCGTTAAGAGCGAAGTATATCGCAGAAACCTATTTGGAGAACCCAACCCAATTTAATACGGTACGGAATATGTTTGGATATACAGGCACTTACAAAGGTAAAGAAGTGTCAGTAATGGGTTCGGGAATGGGAATGCCAAGTATCGGTATTTATTCTTATGAACTATACAAAAATTATGGTGTGGAAAACATCATTCGCATCGGTAGTGCAGGTGCCTACACAGATAAATTGAATTTATTTGATGTGGTACTGGCGGATAGTGCGTGGAGTGAATCTACATACGCCTATGTGCAAAGTGGTGTAGAAGGAGACGTACAGCTGCCAAGTAAAGAATTGAACGAAGTCATTGAAGAAGCGGCTAAACGTATTAACAAGCCACTTTTGACGGCAAGAATTCATTCAAGCGATGTATTCTATCATGAAGACAACGTGCCAGGCCACAATGAATTTTACAATGAACATGACTGTGTATGTGTAGAAATGGAGAGCTATGCATTGTTCCATAATGCGAAAGTATTAGGTAAACAAGCAGCATGTATTCTTACTATTTCAGATTCATTAGTTACTCATGCAGTAACCACGGCAGAAGAAAGACAAAATTCTTTCAACAGCATGATGGAAGTTGCATTAGAAGCAGCGATTTCTCTTTAAGATTAAGAAGTGAAAGATAAACTAAAACATCTTTATACAGAAATTGTATAGAGGTGTTTTTTTTATTTTTATTTTTATAAACTTCTAGCTGAGGATATACCCTTAGGTTTGTTATTGACAAGAAGAAAAATCCAGATCATAATAACATATGAGCACTTGTTCATATGTTATTATGATCTGGAGCTTTTGAATACCACTGCGCGCGCATACAAATACTATCTTGCTGAAGGTAAATAGGAGGTAAATCATGAAGGACAAGAAGAATAATCACAATCATCAGATGGAGCACGTAGACGGGCAACACTCCGATCACGATCACAGCGATCACAATCACTCCCATGCAGGACATGATCATTCCCATGGGCCTCACGGTCATCATCATTTTGATCCTAGCGGAAACAAAAAAGGACTAATGATTGCATTAATAATTACAGTAGGAATTATGTTTTTGGAGTTTTTTGGCGGACTGATCACTAACAGCTTAGCGCTGCTATCGGATAGTGGGCATATGCTAAACGATGCAAGCTCCTTAGCATTAAGCCTAGTAGCGGTCTGGTTTGCAACTAAACCTGCATCTCCCAATAAAACATATGGATTTCATCGGTTTGAAATTCTAGCGGCACTATTGAATGGGGTCACCTTATTTGTAGTTGCTGGTTTTATCATCGTGGAGGCTTATGGCCGATTCTTCGAGCCGCCTACGGTTGCAAGTGGTTCTATGATGCTGATCGCATGTATAGGTCTTTTAGCCAATGTTGCTAGTGCTTGGTCTCTTATGAGAAAAGGAGATGTAAAGAATAACATTAACCTTCGCAGCGCTTATCTTCATGTGCTTGGCGATGCTTTAGGCTCGGTAGGTGCTATTATTGCAGGTTTAGTTATGATGATTTTTGGCTGGTATATTGCTGACCCGATTATAAGCGTACTAGTTGCTCTATTAATTCTTAGAGGTGCTTGGGGAATCATCAAACATACCGTTCATGTTCTTATGGAAGGTACACCGATTACAGTGAATCCATCTGAGGTGAAGGCAGTTCTAGAAAGTATCGAGGGCGTTATAAATGTTCATGATCTTCATGTTTGGACAATTACCTCGGGTCTTGATTCACTAAGCTGCCATCTCTTAATCAAAGATCAGGAAGATGATCAACGTATTTTGCAGCAAGCCATTCAGTTAATAGCGGAACGCTTCAAAATCCAGCATACTACTATTCAAATTGAGACATCGGTGATATCCCATGAAGTGATGAAAGTCTAATTATATTTTATATTTTGAATAGATTAGGGGGGCTATAGTATAATAAAACTATATGGAAAGGAGTGATTGGTGCATGGAAGATCATACGCACGAGCACGAATCATGTAGCACGGGTGAACGAAAAAGTCATCACTCTGAGAAGACTAAAAAGAACCTGGTTAGCCGACTCAATAGAATTGAAGGACAAGTAAGAGGGCTAAAGGGATTAATTGAGAAGGACACCTATTGTGATGATGTGCTGCATCAAATCTCTTCGGTCCAATCTGCTTTGAACGGCGTAGGAAAGCTTTTGTTAGAACATCATATGAAGAGCTGTGTCGTGGAACGAATTCAAGATGGTGAAAATGAAGTGTTAGATGAGTTATTAATTACCATCAATAAATTAATTAAATAATTGTTAATAGAAAGGATTCGTTGGAATCCTTTTTTATTTAGATTCATATATAGTGTAGGGGGGTATACTAATGTTGTTGGAAAATATAATTAAGGAGGACGACCCATATGAACGTAGAGGTATTTACAACACCGACTTGTGAGGATTGCAGAAATTTTAAAAAGTTCTTAAGTGAGCATCATATTCCATTTACTGAATTTAATATTGCAGATCATCCTGACCATGCAGATACGTTATTTAATCGAACGGGAAAAAGATTGGTTCCCACCATTTTCATTAACAATCAGGTATTCTTCGGATTTGTGTTCAATCGTCAAGAAATTGAGAAACAGCTGAATGTCTAATGTTCAGTTCGGACAATTTCTCTGAGCATGATAAGTTAGCTCACGATTGGGTAAATATAGAGTAGGGGACTATACTAAATTACATCTTGAGAGGAGTTTTTATGATGTCACATCAAAACTACAAAGCGTGTATTGAAGAATGTTTAAAATGTATGGTGGCTTGTAATCACTGTTACTCATCTTGCTTGGAGGAAGATCATGTTGGATGATGAAGGAGTGCATTCGCCTGGATCGTGAATGTGCAGAAATATGCGGATTCACTGCACATGCCCTGTCGATGAACAGTAAATATGCCAAGGCCTTATGTTTAGCTTGTGCAGAGGCTTGTGAAGCCTGCGGCAACGAATGTAAAAAGCATGACCATGATCATTGCCAGCAATGTGCAGAAGCATGTTTTGCCTGTGCGAAAATCTGCCGTGAAATGGCTGCTTAACTCAGTAGGACTCTCTTCAGAGAGGACAGATTCATGAGGGAGTTTTCTCAGAAACAGGATTTCTGTTACTGAGAAAACTCCTTTTTAAGTATTTAGAGTATAGCTTGTCGCTTGACATAATATAGGGTAGGGGGGTATACTAACATCAAGAAGAGGATGATGCAAACAATGGAAATCATCACAAAAGTGGAAGAGGTGTTTATATAATGACTACTGCTGCGGCGGGACAATCGCAAACATCATTACAAATCACAGGGATGACTTGTGCTGCTTGTGCAAACCGCATAGAAAAAGGCTTGAACAAGTTAGAAGGTGTAACAGAAGCCAACGTAAACTTTGCAATGGAAAGGGCTACAGTGACTTATGATCCGAATATAGTGGACGTAAGTAAGATGGAAGCAAGTATTCAGAAGCTAGGGTATAGCACGGCTAAAGAAGCTGTAGATTTACAGCTTGTAGGTATGACATGCGCTGCTTGTGCATTGAAAATTGAAAAGACTCTGAATAAACTGCCTGGCGTAAGCACTGCCAGTGTGAACTTTGCGATGGAAACAGCACATGTCGAATATAATCCCGTTGAAGTTTCTGTATCTGACATGCAGAAGCGGGTGGAGAAGCTTGGATACAAGGCTGTTCCCAAACAAGAGCAAGGTGACCCAGCGGAACAGCGACAACAAGATTTATCCAAGCAGAAACGTAAGCTGCTGATCTCCGCGATTCTATCGTTTCCACTGCTGTGGGCGATGGTGAGCCACTTTTCCTTCACTTCGTGGATATGGCTGCCTGATCTTTTTATGAATCCATGGTTCCAATTGATTATGGCAACACCAGTTCAATTTTATATTGGTAAACAATTTTACATCGGTGCTTATAAAGCACTCCGTAACGGCAGTGCGAACATGGATGTTCTAGTTTCACTTGGGACCTCAGCGGCCTTTTTTTACAGCCTTTATTTAACCATAGTTTGGGCTGTCGATGGTGGGAGCGCGCATCATGGACCAGAAATGTATTATGAAACGAGTGCAGTATTGATTACTCTGGTTCTAATGGGAAAATTGTTCGAATCCTTGGCAAAAGGACGGACCTCGGAAGCTATTAAATCCTTGATGGGCCTGCAGGCCAAGACAGCTTTAGTTGTTCGCGACGGTGAAGAATTAAGCATTCCGGTAGAGGAAGTTATTACTGGTGATATAGTACTTGTTCGTCCAGGGAATAAAGTACCTGTAGATGGTGAAGTTCTGGAAGGGATCTCTTCAGTAGATGAATCCATGCTGACCGGAGAAAGCCTCCCTGTTGAAAAGAAAGCCGGAGATTCCGTCATTGGAGCGACGATTAATAAAAACGGTATGCTTAGAATCAAGGCAACAAAAGTAGGTAAGGAAACTGCTCTTGCGCAGATCATCAAAGTGGTAGAAGAAGCGCAAGGTTCAAAAGCTCCTATTCAACGGGTTGCTGACGTCATCTCCGGTATCTTTGTTCCTATCGTTGTTGGGATTGCCGTTATTGCATTTTTAGTGTGGTACTTCATCGTAACACCGGGTGATTTTGCAGGAGCTTTGGAAAAAGCAATCGCCATTCTGGTTATCGCTTGCCCTTGTGCTTTGGGTCTGGCTACGCCAACCTCCATTATGGCTGGTTCCGGACGTGCAGCTGAACTGGGAATCCTGTTCAAAGGCGGAGAGCATTTGGAGCAAACACATAAAATTGATACGATTATCTTGGATAAAACAGGCACAGTAACAAAGGGCAAACCTGAGCTTACCGATATTTTGGTCGAAGGCAACGAGACAGAATTTCTTAGACTGGTGGGTGCAGCCGAGAAGAATTCAGAACATCCACTTGCAGAAGCTATTGTCGCAGGCATCTTGGAAAGAAATATTGAATTGCCAGGGACAGAATCTTTTGAAGCTATACCGGGTTTTGGGATCAAGGCTGTCGTGGAAGGCAAGGAGCTGTTAATTGGTACTCGGCGTCTCATGGACAAATACGGTGTAGAGGCAAGTCATGCTTATAACATCATGTCTACTTTAGAAGAATCCGGTAAAACAGCAATGCTTGTTGCTATAAATAAAGGGTACGTAGGTATGGTAGCCGTTGCGGACACCATTAAAGAAACCTCTCAGGCTGCTGTCAGTCGCTTGAAAGGAATGGGAATCCAGGTCATTATGATTACCGGAGATAACGAACGTACGGCAAAGGCGATCGCTGCCCAAGTTGGCATTGATCATGTACGCGCTGAAGTGCTTCCAGAAGGAAAAGCGGAGGAAGTGAAAAAATTACAAGCGCAAGGAAAGATAGTAGCTATGGTCGGCGATGGTATTAATGATGCTCCAGCTCTAGCTACTGCAGATATTGGGATGGCAATCGGTACGGGTACGGATGTGGCTATGGAAGCTGCAGATGTTACTTTAATGCGAGGCGATCTATCCAGTATTCCTGATGCCATCTACATGAGCCGTAAAACGATGACTAATATTAAACAAAATCTATTCTGGGCGCTTGGATACAACTCCCTTGGGATTCCAATCGCAGCACTTGGTTTCCTGGCTCCATGGGTAGCGGGTGCAGCAATGGCGCTCAGTTCGGTTTCCGTTGTACTTAACGCGCTTCGTCTACAACGTGTGAAGATCCGTAACTAAATCGCTTGAGGAATGGAGACGGAGATAAGGATATGGGAGAGATAACGAAAATCGCAGTTGCGCCTCCAATTCAAGTGGGAGGAAGCCTGTTCACACCAGAGCAGCTTGCTACTATTGGAGCTATTGTAGGGACAAATGCAAGAATTGAAATGACATCTTTTAAACAGCTATATCTGGAGGTACCTCTGGAACATCGTGAAGAGATTGTGGAACAACTTGAGCGTACGGGCTTGGAAGTATATCCAGCGGGTTTTGTCACGAAAAGCCTGATTGCTTGTAATTTTTGTAAAGGGGCTGAGGAAGCAGGTCTGGCAGTTGCACAGAAATTAAATCAGTCCATCGCAGGGATTGAAACACCTATGCCACTGAAGATTGGTTATGCGGGCTGTGCACTCGGAACAAGCGAGCCTTTGTTGAAAGACATCAGCGTTGTGAAAATGCGTAATACCTATGAGATTTTTGTTGGAGGAGAACCTAAAGGACTTAAGACTTCAATCGCACAATCTCTTAGATCAGGGCTAAGTGAAGATCAACTCATTCCAGTGATTTTGTCATTGATTAACTACTATAAAGCCAACGCCAAAGGCAAAGAGAAATTCAGGAAATTCATTGACCGGACGACGATAGAATTGCTGCAACAAGTTGTTGCTGTGTAGGATAAGGTTTTAATTTTAAGAGGGGCTTCCTTTATAGGAGCTCCTCTTTTTAGTGTGATCTAAGAATAATGCTACGAAATGCAAAGTTTGTAAAATTAATAAACTATTTAAGTAAATAAAGTGTTAAAATTTATAAAAATAATACCTTTATTATCAAGATAAATAGATGCCATAGGGGATGGCATGGAAGATGCGATGATCATTATATAAACAGAATGAGAGGGAAGTTGACCAAATTATGATCAATCTTAGTTCAGAGCGACAACAGCAAGTTAGCTATATTGGGATTACTGAGGCTGATTTAAATGTATTGAAAAGTAAGGAAAAAGAATTCAAGCAAATCGTAAGCTCCCTTGTAGATGAATTGTATAAGCAGATGATAGAGGAACCTGAGCTACTCCACATCATTGAACAGCACAGTACGCTTGATCGATTGAAGGAAACGCAGCAGTGGTATTTTTTATCCATGGCATCGGGTGTGATTGATGAAGCATTTATTGAAAGACGACTGCTTATAGGTAAAATTCACTCGCGTATTGGTCTGACAACAAATTGGTATTTGGGCACTTACATATTATATTTGGATCTCGCTACAGCTTATTTTGAACGGATATTACCGACTGATTGGAAACCCGTCATTCATGCATTAACCAAGATGTTTAATCTGGATTCACAGTTGGTTCTGGAAGCCTACGAAGTCGATGAAAAAGCAAAAATAGAAAATTTATTAGAAAAGCAAAACCACTTGCTTACAGGTGTTAGTTCTGCGGTTCAAGAATTAGTATCCTTAATGGTTCAACTGAAAGATAGCAGTGAATCCATCGAGGAATTAGCTAGTAAGAATGCTGATTATCAAGAGAAAACACATCAAACTGTGTTATATCTTGACAAAGAGGTAGAGTCTATTCATCAAGTGGGTACAATGATTAGGGAGGTTGCTGATCATACGCATCTTTTGGGCTTAAACGCAGCCATTGAAGCGGCAAGAGCAGGGGAGTACGGTAGAGGCTTTGAAGTCGTCGCGAATGAAGTACGCAAGTTAGCTCGTCGCTCTAAAGATTCAATCGGAACGATTGATGAGAAGCTGAATAATATCAACTCCACACTGTCCAAGGTGAAAAAAGAATCGGAACACAATTCCATGTATTCTAGAGATCAGGTGAAGGGCTCTCAAGAACTGGCCTCCTTCGTGAATCTGATTGAAAAAGTGACCGTCGAGTTAGAAAACTTGAAATAATCAAGCATGTCCTCATATTGCGGATCGAATGTTATGTATTCATTTCTGGTACAAGGAGCGATGAGTGTGCCTGTAGATCATCATGAACAAGATGCAGAAAATTCATCTAGAAAGATTGTGGCAGGTTTATTCATATCGCTGGATGGAGTGGTAGACTCACTTGAAGCCTCACCTAAGAAGTGGGGGAGCAATGAAATGAATGAGACGATTGCTGCCGGTGTTGCACAGGCGGATACTGTACTGCTTGGACCACGTACTTACAAGATGTTAGCCCAGTTCTGGCAGCATCAGAGTGACAATCTACCCATGGCAAGATTCCTGAACCATTCTGACAAATATCTGGTCTCCAGTACGATTACGGAGGACATGCTCGAATGGCAACCTGCGAGCCTGATCAAGGGCAAGCTCTTCGAGGAGATAATGAAGCTAAAGCAACGGCCTGGAAAGAACATTCAGATCCCTGGTAGTCCGAGATTAGTCAGATCCCTATTACAAAATGGATTGTTAGATGAGCTTAGGCTTAATATCTGTCCCGTAGTCATTGGCTCTGGAATGCGTCTTTTTGACGAGATCACGAATCAAGTCCCACTTCATCTTGTGGACTCAAAAACTTACAGCAACGGTGTAGTAGGCTTAACGTATCGCATATAATCTTTGAAATGAAACACTCCTTCAGAATATTCTGAGGAGTGTTTTTTTTGTTTAGCAGTGCGGTTTAGACGTCGGTTTTGGAAACACCATTTAAGCTGGGAACATAATCGGCAGCTTTATCAATGTTTACCATCTGAGCCGCTTCATTAAAGTTATTGTTATTCTGTGCATTGTTTTTCTTACTTGGTTGATGTTTGCCTGGTTCACCTTTGGGACTGGCGTTATTTTTTGGCATGACATTCACCTCCATATTCTCCCCATAGTATGAGAAGGTAGTTTGAATTTTATGCCAGACAAGGAGGTGATGGGGTGCACCACCGCAAAAGATTTGCGGTTTTAACGGCAGTTATTTTCGGTGAAATGACCTGGATGTCATTGTAGAATTGGATTAAATGGGAAAAATAGCCGTTTAATTATAAAAAGGTAGGTGAGAATATTGCTCTCTGACAAGAAACAATCTCTTCTATTTATAATTATTGTGTGGGCAATGGCACTTGGGATGCTGCTACTCCCAGAATCAGCACAAGGTCTGTACGGATTTACCCCGTTACTCACAGTATTTCTCATGATGTTCTTGATTGTACGAGATGGTTATCGTGCTGATGGCTGGAAAAGGTTAGGTTTCAGATTTAGAGGAGGGAAAGAATACATATTGGCTTTGGTTATTCCCTTAATTTCACTGGGAGCGGGTTATGCTGTTTATTGGACAGGATGGGTATCAAGCTTGATCCCTCCAGATTCATGGATCAAGACGGCTATATATTTGGTCGTTTATATTGTTCTGGGCTCGCTATCTGCATTGGGGGAAGAAATAGGCTGGAGGGGCTGGCTGCTTCCGCGCTTTCAATGGATGGGAAGAGTTAGTTCCAGTATCACAATGGGTTTTATCTGGGCAATATGGCATTATCCAGCGATTCTTGGCCCACGTGCCTATCATTCTTCAGGGAACCGCTGGCTTGTGTTGACCCTGTTCACCTTATCCGTTGTATTTGCGGGAATTATTATTAATGAACTGCGTCTGATCTCTGGTAGTATATGGCCGGCAGTGCTTTTACATGGAACTAATAATGCAGTAGATAGTGTGTTGCGCAATATTACTGCGAGTTCATCACCGATGCTAGAGTATGTAGCTGGAGAGAGTGGTTGGGTCCCGGTAATTTTATATGGCGCTGTAGCAGTTTGGATTCTGAATCGAAACCTCAGGATAAAACGGCAGCCGATCAGTTTAGCGCAATAACACTTGCGTTCGTTTATAAATGAAGGAATATCATGCATAAAAGTATATTATTCCCTATTGAATTCATTTAAAATGGTATAGGATGCATGATTCTGAATTACAAATATGTATAATTTTGTTCTTCCGGGGGATTCAAATGAGAGTGAAACTCCGTTATTTTTTCATATCAGGGTTACTTTGCGTTTTTGCCTTTCTTATCATTCATTTTGTGGGAATCATTTACTCCAATATCTTACTTGAAGTTGGTCTGGAGCAGAATGAACAAGGACAATATTATATCGCAGAGGTCGACGTTTCCAGTGAGGGCTATAAGCAGAATTTACGGGAAGGGGATATTTTAGTAGCGGTTAATGGAACACCGATTGAAAAAGTGGATGGACCGGTGAGATACGGAAATCTCACGCAAGTTCAATCCATTGACCTCCTCCGTATATCTAAAGAGGGTACCCTGATCACAGAACATTATGATATCAAGAATAAATCCTCGGTATATCATACGTTCACACAGCTTGTAGTTCCTGGAGCAACCTTTGTTTTTTTGGTGGTGTTAAGTCTTCTTTTATATCGTAAAAAAAGTGGAGAACGCGCAGCTGAACTGCTAATTTTGTTCTTTTTATTGGTGGGAGTGACGTACTTCGCCGGATATGCCTCAAGCAGATCAGATCTCATCGGTAGAATTACTATGAGTGGCTTGCTACCTCTAATACCGCTGGTGTTTATCCACTTTGTCCAAGTACATCTGAAACGATTTAATGTTCTATTTCTTTCTACTTTTCTAATCAAGACATACTACGGATTCGTCATTTTACTTGGTATGGTTTCAAGCTTTAGTTTAGTTATTTACTCCTGGGATAGATCCTTGTATTCCTTTATGCGTCTGATCATTATTGGGCTCTTTGTTGTAGGCATCCTATACAGCATATTTAAGCTGCTCTATGTATACATCAATTATCGGAACACAGCACTTAAATCGATGCTTAAAATTATGTTAACTGGACAGATCCTTGCGTTTACACCGTTTGTTCTTCTTTCAGCTGTGCCGATTGCGTTTGGGGTCGAATTGATTCCTTATGAAATCACTACGATTTTCTTGTTTTTAATGCCAGTTACCTATTTTTATCTGCTCACTGCTAAACAGCTATTTGATATTGATTTCGCTTTTAGTCGATTTAAATATGATCTGTTCATTGCTTTCATTCCGGCGCTAATCATTGTGGTAGTACTGGCGATCATTCAGAGTAGGCCGGAATATGATTGGATCAAATGGGTTCAGATGTTTTTGGTGGTGTATTTATCGATTACGACTTTCTTATTTTTTAAGGAGAAAATAGATCATTATTTCCGGCCTAAGCTGGTCCATGAACTTCATCATTATCAAGGGAGTTTGGAACGATTCTCTAAGCAAATCTCAAAGGTTATGAAGATATCTGATTTGGAAGCTGCACTCAACAAGGAGATCAATGAGATTATACCGGTTAATCGGTCGGCTTTTTTTGAGATAGATGAGGATGAAAATTTGCATAGTCTCGAGCCAATCGTGGATGATTCAGGCCAAGACATCTATATACAATTTGTATCACAATACCCTGTTCTTAAAGTAGGGGAGGTCATTCAACTCCAGCAAGGGATCCTACTAGTGTTAGGTCGTCATAAAAAGAGTGTTCATCTCCTATGGATCGATCATAAGAAGAATCATATCAAGATGAATATGGATGAGCTAAATTGGTTAAATACCATCGCAAACTATGCAAGTATCGTCTATGAGAATTTATATCTGATTGAAGGTCTGATTGAAGACCTTGAAGTTGAAATGAAAAAAGATCAACATGGGGCACCCTGGGTTCTGCGCCTGATTTTTAACTTGTCAGAGAATGAGCGAAGAAAGCTGGCGGCGGATTTACATGATTCTGCCCTTCAAGATCAACTTATTTGGCTTCGTAGGCTGGAAACGCTGATCTCCGATCACGAAATTTCACCGAGAATCTTACCGGAGCTGCTTCAGATTAAAGAAGGACTTCTGGATGTTATCTATCAGATTCGGGAGACTTGCAATGAACTGCGTCCTCCGCTTCTTAGGGAAGCTGGGATTGTGAAGGCGCTGGAAATTTTATTTGAGTATGCTCAGCTGCAGTCCAATTATATTATTAGCTTTACATCAAGTCCGATAGGCGAGTTAAGTGATGAACTGGTGATAGCCCTTTATCGAATTGTGCAGGAACTTCTGAGAAATGCCGGGAAGCACGCTAAGGCAAATCAGATTGAGATTGAACTGGATCAGAAAGAGCATCTCTATTTCCGTTACAAGGATGATGGAGTAGGCATGAATATCGTAGATATTAAAGAATCATTTCATCATATGGGCTTGTCCGGCATCAAAGAACGTGTAGCGAGTCTAGAAGGGGATTGTACGTTTAACTCGAAGAAGGGTAAAGGGTTGGAGGTTATTATTTATTTACCGACAACGTCTTTTGTGGAGAAGAAAAATAGAGGAGGCGATGACGATGATACGTATCTTGTTGGTTGATGATCACCCTTCAGTTGGAGAAGGAACCAAGAATATGATTGAGCAGGATGCTGATATGGAGGTAACCTTTGTTTTGTCAGCGATGGAAGCTTTCGATATGCTGGAGCAGCAAGGATTTGATGTGATATTATGCGATCTTAATATGCCTACAATTAGTGGACTCGAATTCACCAAAAGAGCCGTTCAGCGTGATCCCGAATCTAAAGTGGTGATTTATACCGGATATGAAATCAGTGCGCATTATAACCTGTTGATGGAGTCAGGGGTTACAGGATTTATCTCTAAGACAGCTTCCAGAGAACAGTTGTTAAATACCATTCGTTGCGCACTAAGAAATGAGGCTGTCATTCCAGTTTCTTTACTAAAGCAGCTGCGCAGAAGTGATATCAAGATATCCAATAACCGGGATAATCAGTTCATTCAAGAAGTATCTATTAATCAAAAAGAACAAGAAATACTCCAAGAAGTTGCCAGTGGAAAAAGCAACAAAGACATAGCCAGCAAACTTTTAATGTCACAAAGGACTGTGGAGTATAATCTGACGAGAATCTTCGAGAAGCTGAGTGTACATTCCAGATCCGAAGCTATCGTAGAGGGAAAACGGCTGGGACTTGTTAGAACGGAGCAATTTTGAGCTGGACAAATACATAGTCTTGTAAATTTACAATTTCGAAGATATGAAGGAGAGATCACATTATGATCGACATGGACAAAATATATCTGATCGCTGATATCCCAGGTTACTCCCCACAAATTAGTCGTCTTTTATCCATGATGAACTATGCCAGACACACAACACTACAAGCCGTTGCAGGTCTAACAGTGGAACAACTGGACTACTTATTGGACTCAGAGAGCAACTCCATTGGAGCGTTATTATCACACTACGCTGCGGTAGAATATGCGTATCAAGTGGCTACGTTTGAGGGAAGAGATTTGTCTGAGGAAGAATTAACAATATGGAGGCCAGCGTTAAGCTTAGGAGACGAAGGGCGAGCGATGATTAAAGGGAATGATCTTAACTATTATTTAGACCGTTTAAATGAAGTAAGAGAAAGAACGTATGCATTGTTCGCAACCGTTGATGATGACTGGTTATATACAGAAGAGGAATTCTGGCATAACAAACAGGCGAACTACTATTTCATGTGGTTTCATGTATTCGAAGATGAAATTAATCACAGAGGCCAAATTAGATTGATACGAAAAAGAGCGCTAGCTTAAAGAAAGGGGAACATAAATGGAGTTCATAGAGAAGAGTATTAAGCCTTTATTTAACAAGTATCCGTTGCTCTCGAAATTTATCTTAGCAGTGCTAATCTTTGATATCGTCTATTACACAGGTAAAGAAGTTGGGCGAATTGCCTATTATATGACTCACTAAATCTTTATAAAATGTGCCTAACAGAAAAAGGCGAATTCGACTCCATGCTGAGTGAGAATTCGCCTTTTTCTATGACTTGACCTAAAAATAAACGGAGGAGAGTTACGAAGGGGCAATTTGGAACTGTAGGAGCGGTAGCGACCGCCTTTGTCTCCGAATTTCATCCGCTAACAGCGGTACAATTCAGGAAATTTGGAGACAACAGCGGCCGGATGTCCAAAAGTTCCCCGTAGTTACCACTTCCTCCTTAAATGTATTGTCTCAAGATGAGGAGGTATTCCAGTTCATTATCAGTTCACACAAATTTGTTAGGATTGGAAACATCAAAGGCAGAGAAAAAGAGCGTGACCCAGGAGAGGAAGAGATCGGAATGAACATATTAGAGGTTAAGAATGTTAAAAAATCGTATACTTTATATGGTAAGGAAAAGGTTCCAGTACTCCATGATGTGAATTTAAGCTTTGAGACAGGTGAATTTGTCTCTATCCTCGGTGAATCCGGTTGCGGAAAGTCCACACTAATGAATATTATTGGTGGAATGGACTCTGATTATGAGGGCGATGTCCTTGTTCGCGGGAAGAACCTAAGCAAGATGACCGAAAAGGAAATGGATGACTATCGCAAGAACAACATCGGCTTCGTATTTCAAAACTTCAATCTGATTCCACATTTATCAGTCTTGGAAAATGTTACGGTTGCGATGCAGATGACGAATACAAGTGAGAAAGAACGTAATAAGCGTGCTATAGAGATTTTGACTGAGGTAGGATTAAAGGATCATCTGAAAAAACGTCCGAATCAACTGTCCGGTGGACAAAAGCAACGGGTATCCATTGCACGTGCATTGTCGAATAATCCAGACATTATTTTGGCAGATGAACCTACGGGTGCGCTGGATAAGGATACAGGCGATCAAATATTAGTCTTGTTGGACAGCATAGCGAAAAGAGGAATCTTGGTCATTACCGTGACCCACTCGCAAAAAGTAGCTGATTACGGTAGCCGTATCGTTAAGCTTGAAGAGGGATTGGTGAAAGACGATATTCATTTGAAGGAGCGTTCCATGGCAACCTACGATGGGGGAGATGGTTCGGCCCGAAACCTCAGCTTAATGGCTTCTTTCAAAATGGCCCTTCAAAATATGAAGCTTAATGCCAAACGTAATGTATTGGTAGCTTTGGGTGGATCGATAGGTATTTTAAGTGTACTCTTGATGCTTTCCTTAGGAAATGGGATCACTAGCTATATTAATAATGAAATTAATTCAAGTATGGACCCTTTGCTGGTAGATATCACTAAGCCAAATCCAGAAGCCAAAGACATGAAGGGCCCAGAAGCGATGATGTTACCCGGCGTTACGTTTACAAAGGCCGATGTTGAGACGATTCGTAACCTTCCAAATGTAGATCATGTAGAGACCATAACAACGATTACTGGTAAGTCTACTACGGTTTTTGGAGATCAAACGGGTAGTCTCACACAATTAACCACCTTAAACGATACATTTGATAAAGCGACGATTAAAGCAGGGGCTTTACCGAAAGAAAATGAAGTGTTATTACCAACGAAAATAGCGAGTCAATTAAGCGGAAATGAGCAACCGAATGCTATGGTAGGGAAGTCTATTCATCTGTATATTAATGAAATGGATGCTCAACATAAACCGATAACGTTGGAAAAAGAAATCACGGTCTCTGGTGTTTATGAAGCCACTGATCCAAGAGCGCAAATGTCACCAACAGGATATATTCCAACACAGACACTGGAGCAAATGTATACTGATAAAGGGATTACCATTGGCCCGATTCAGGTTAATGCTTTTGCAACGGATATGAAATATGTGAATGATATTAATAAAGCGGCTGTTGATGCGGGCTTCTCGGGCTCCCAAACGGCAAAAATCATGGAGCGTATCACGACTTATGTGGATATGGCTACGATCGTTCTATCTGGTATTGCAGGGATTTCGCTCATCGTATCAGGGATTATGATATTGGTTGTACTTTACATTAGTGTAGTGGAACGGACGAAAGAAATTGGGATCCTTCGTGCGATTGGAGCAAGAAAGAAAGATATCAAGCGAATATTCTTTTCCGAATCCGCATTATTGGGTATATTTAGTGGTGTCTTCGCAATAATCTTTGCAGCTATTATTAGCTTTGGTTTAAATATACTTCTGGAAAATGCTTTTGGCGTAAAGCTTATTAACTTATCTGGATCTTATATCGTATTCGGATTAGTTGTAAGTACAGGGATTAGTATTGTCGCTGGTTTGATGCCTTCATCGAAGGCTGCCAAGCTCGATCCAATGGAATCTCTGCGATACGAATAAATACAATGTTGGAAAGGAAATTGATGTATGAGCACAATTCTAGTGGTTGATGATGATTCCCATATCCGCAAATTAATACGATTATATCTTGAAAAAGATCAGTTTTCCGTAGTGGAAGCGGAAGATGGTCAAATAGCATTAGACATTCTAGCTCATACAAAAATTGATTTAGCGATTGTGGATGTGATGATGCCGCATATCGATGGTATTGAACTGACAGAAGATATTCGATCTTATATTGATATGCCGATCCTAATGGTTACAGCCAAAGGAGAGTCTAAGGATAAAGTCAGAGGATTTAATGCGGGGTCAGACGATTATTTAGTAAAGCCGTTTGATCCCATTGAATTGGTACTGCGTGTGAAATCTTTATTAAAGAGATATCATGTAACCCCTTCGAATGTTATTCAATTAGGGGGAGTGACGATTGATCTAGGGAATTTAACAGTCGCTAATGCCGATCAAATGGTTGAATTGAAAAAGAAGGAATGTGAACTGTTATTTGCTTTGGCGGGTTCGCCAAGGCAAATATTCACCCGTACTCAGCTAATAGAGAATATATGGGGAATGGATTATGAAGGCGATGAGCGGACGGTTGATGTGCATATCAAACGATTGAGAGAACGTCTTGAACCCATCCCACAGTTCATTATTTCTACAGTAAGAGGACTTGGATATCGTCTGGAGCTAGCCTAGATGGTGAGAAAAAGTCTGCGTCTTCGAATCGTCGTTACGTTCATTGGTATTGTTTTAGTCAGTTTAATTATTTCCTTTTTTCTTTTTATGCAGTTTTCAGAAAAAAATAATACCCCAAACCATATGTTTATTAATATTGCTAAAGATATAGCAAAGGTGACAAATCTGATAGATGATCCGGAAAAAGTAAACGCATTTGCAGATCTGCTTAATCGATTTGGTATAGATATAGCGGTTGTTAATGAGCCAAGTGAATCTGTTTTTTCTTTAGACAAGGAGAAAGTTGCTAACTTATTCAATTCCAACACAACCGATGCGGTCTTTCTATCGGGTAGGGGTGGACTTGCTATCGTAGGGGTTCCTAAGATCGATGATGGAAAAGGTGCTTTCATTATTAAAATTGATTTTTCATCGACTGTAAGAGGCTTGAGAATTACGCTTCTGTTTACACTATTAGCTGTACTAATCATCGGAAGCTTGCTTATCTTGTTCATGTCCAGGTATATTGTGAAGCCTATTAAGAAGCTAACTGTTGCAGCGAAGGAAATGGCGTCAGGCAATTTATCTGTCCGATTGACTTATCGTAATAAAGATGAATTTGGTGAACTGATGGAGAGCTTTAATCGTATGGCTAGTGAGCTACAGAAAATGGACTCAGTTCGTGATGATTTTGTCAGCAATGTTTCTCATGAAATGCAGTCACCGCTTACATCGATTAGAGGATTTACAAGAGCGCTGCAAGACGGTGTCATTCCATTAGAAGAGCAAAAAGAGCATCTGGATATTATCTATGAGGAAACCTTACGCCTATCTAGGCTTAGTGATAATCTGCTCCGATTAGCCTCACTCGATTCGGAACATCATCCGGTTAATCCCACCACATTCCAATTAGACGAACAATTAAGAAGAACAATCGTATTAGCGGAACCACAGTGGGCACGGAAAGATATTATGATTGAATTGGATTTATTGCCTTGCGAGATCACGGTGGATAAAGATTTATTTGATCAGGTCTGGCAGAACTTAATAAATAATGCTATAAAATATACGGGGCAAGACGGTACCATTCATGTTGAAATTGAGATGAACGCGCAATTTGTGAAGGTATATATCAAAGATTCTGGTAAAGGCATTCCTGAGGAAGCACGTCCGCTTATTTTTGATCGATTTTATATGGTGGAGAAAGCGCGTAGCAGCGCTCTTAAAGGGAATGGACTTGGACTTTCCATTGTAATGAAGATTCTGAAAATACATGATTGTAATATTGATGTGGAGAGTAAAGTTGGAGAAGGAACCCAGTTTGTTGTAACGATTCCTAGAACCTAAACCACATGAATAGTTAATGGGCTAAAGCTAAAGGCAAACTTTGAGGGGGATGATGATGCAAGATCTAAATCCTATCTATTTACGCGAATTGAAGCATACGGACTGGAAAGATGTTCATTCGTATTGTTCACAGGATCGTGTGTGCCGTTTTCAAGCCTGGGGTCCAAATACTGCTGATCAAACTCGTTCATTTGTGAGCCAGGCACTAGATGACTCTCAAAAAGTTCCCAGAACTCGGTTCGCGCAAGCCATAGTTGCAGTAGGAACTGAAAATTTGATCGGCATGGTTGAATTAAATATTAGAAGCCATACGGACAGAAGCGGTGAAATCGGCTATATTGTCCATCCTGATGTCTGGGGACAGGGAGTCGCTACAGCAGCAGCCGGACTAATGTTGAAGTTTGGTTTTGAAGAACTGCATCTACATCGAATATACGCGACCTGTGACCCTCGAAATAGTGGATCATCCAAGGTGCTCACCAAGATTGGCATGACCTATGAAGGCAGATTAAGAGATGCTTTACTCATAAAAGATGGCTGGCGAGATTCTTTAGTGTTTAGTGTATTGGAGCAAGAATGGGATAAGGAAGTGCGCTAAAATAAAGTCTTGCTTCTAAATGTCTAGTTCATTACAATATAAGTATTCGCTTATATAAGTGTTGGAAGGAGGAGAAGTAGGGATGCAGTCACTGACGGATATTGCAGATGATTTGAAGCTCTTAGGAGATAAGACGCGACTGGCCATGCTTTCACTTTTGAAAGAACGGGAATGGTGCGTGTGTGAATTCCTTGATATTTTTGATATATCCCAGCCGGCGATTAGTCAGCATTTACGGAAATTGAAGAATAGAGGGATCGTGAAAGAAAGCAAACGAGGGCAGTGGGTGCATTATTCATTAAATGTCGAGGATAAACCACATCTTAAGGCTGTTCTTCAACAAATGCCCAGCTCAGCCGCGATATTGGCTAGTTTGAATAAAGAAGTTAAAGCACCGTGCTGCGACTAAAATATAGTTGTAGTTTTTTAGAGTGTATATAACTATATAGTTATATGGTGATATAGGATTTATTCGTAGATTATAGGAGTGTTGAGAAAGTGGTCATGCTAGCCATACTTATTTTTATGGTAACTTTAATTTTTGTAATCTGGCAGCCTCGAAATTTATCGATTGGATGGTCAGCCTGCGGCGGAGCGATCATTGCTTTACTAGCTGGGGTAGTTAGCTTTAATGATGTTCTGGATGTAACACAAATGGTGTGGAATGCGACGTTGGCGTTTGTTGCAATCATCTTAATTTCCTTAATTTTAGACAGTATTGGATTTTTTGAATGGGCAGCGTTACATATGGCACGAGCAGCACGGGGGAACGGAACACGAATGTTTGTCTATGTCATCGTTCTTGGTGCATTGGTTTCTGCCTTTTTTGCAAATGATGGAGCGGCGCTAATACTTACCCCTATTGTACTTGCTATGGTTAGAGCGCTGAATTTTGATGAGAAAAAAGTATTTCCATTCATTATTGCTAGCGGCTTTATTGCGGACACCACCTCATTACCGCTTGTGGTTAGCAATCTTGTGAATATCGTATCGGCTGACTTTTTTGGAATTACCTTTATGGAGTATGCGGGGAAAATGATTGTACCTACGCTATTCTCATTGATAGCGAGTATCGTGGTGCTTTATTTCTTTTTTCGCAAAAGTATTCCGAAGCGATTTAATGATTCCGAGCTAAAAGATCCGCAAGAGGCTATTAAAGATAAGAAGATGTTCCGTCTATCATGGATTGTACTGGCTATTCTTTTAATAGGGTATTTCGTTAGTGGATTCTTGAAGATTCCGGTATCAGTGGTTGTGGGAATCATTGCAATTTTGTTCATGCTCCTCGCGAGAAGAAGCCCTTCCGTCAAGGTGAAACAAGTGCTTACAGGAGCACCTTGGGCGATTGTGTTCTTCTCCATTGGAATGTATGTCGTGGTATATGGACTTCGGAATGCGGGTCTAACTGATCTACTCGCTAAGGCGATAGGAATGATTGCTGATCAGGGTCTATTCGCTGCAACTATGGGTATGGGGTTCATTGCTGCATTGATCTCATCATTGATGAATAATCTGCCCACTGTAATGATTGACGCACTCGCAATTGATGCAACGCATACAACCGGAGTTATTAAAGAGGCATTAATATATGCGAATGTTATAGGTTCAGACTTAGGGCCTAAAATCACCCCGATTGGCTCACTAGCAACGCTGCTGTGGCTCCATGTGCTTTCGGCCAAAGGTGTGAAGATATCCTGGGGAACGTATTTTAAAACGGGTATTATATTAACTATCCCAACGTTGTTTATTACACTTTTAGGTCTTTATCTGTGGTTGTTGATTACTTAATTTGAAAAGGGGAAGATCAGGATGGACAAGAAAACGATTTATTTTTTATGTACAGGAAACTCTTGCCGGAGTCAGATGGCTGAGGGCTGGGCAAAGCAATATTTAGGGGGAGAATGGAACGTGTACAGCGCTGGAATTGAAGCCCATGGTCTAAATCCAAAAGCTGTACAAGCTATGAGCGAAGTAGGCATAGATATCACTGGACAGACCTCGGATATGATTGATTCTAATCTGCTGAATAATGCTGATTTAGTCATTACGTTATGTGGGGACGCTGCGGATAAATGTCCAATGACGCCTCCGAAGGTCAAACGGGAACACTGGGGCTTCGATGATCCGGCAAAAGCGCAAGGGACCGATGAAGAGAAGTGGGCAGTGTTCCAGCGTGTGCGTGACCAGATTGAGGAAAGAATCAAACGATTTGCGGAGACCGGCGAATAGTTACCAGGTGAAGCATCCTATTCTTTTAAAAATATAAGAAAGTATAAGTTTCACACTATACCTTATCCTTATATTTCTAGCAAAAACGCTTACCGTCCTTTAGGGACGTCGGAGGCGTTTTTGCTTGGCTTAGGATATTTCACAACGGGCCATTTCACTTTCCTTAAGGCGTTCATTACCTCTGGTCCAACGTTCAGGTTACTTTGAACCAATTCATGGGGAGTGAGAGCCATCCATTGATTCAGAGAAACGTCGGCAAAACGATCGCTTTTGAACATTTCAAGGAACCATAAGGAGTCGTCGCCTGTATTCTGAATATAATGTCCAAACGCAAAAGGAACATATCCTACATCGCCCGCTCTGTAGTTGAAGGTACGTGCTACACCATTTCCAGCGAATACGGTCATGCGTCCTCTTCCGGTAAGATAATACTGCCATTCATCGTTATTTGGATGCCAGTGCAGCTCTCTCATCCCTCCGGGTTCAATTTCTACCAATGCGGCAGCTACGGTTTTGGAGATGGGAAAGTTACTGGAATCGACTATTCTGACGCTCCCGCCGGGAGTTTTCAGCGGAGGTTGAGCCAATAAAGAATGTTTAAAGGTTTGTGGGATCTCTCCGTATGGAGATTCTACCCTTTGACTTTGCAATGAACCCGGAACCTGATCCTGATAAATATAGACCTGTTCGGTGGGAATAGAGTCGAATGCAGCGGCAGGCACCCCAAAGTTAGCCGAAAGAACTTCTTTAGGAGTATGGGCAAACCAATCGGAAATGGACAAGGTGTTTAGATCAGAGAAACTTCCATCGTCGAATACAAGCAGAAACTCACAGCCTTCTTCAAGACCTTGTATAGAGTGGGGAATACCTGGCGGAAAATACCATAGATCACCTGGCCCCACATCTGCTATGAAGTTTCGACCATTTTGATCTACGGCAGTAATTCGAGCTCGACCTAGCAGCATATAAGACCATTCCGCTTGCTGATGCCAATGGAGTTCACGAACTCCACCGGGGGTTAGGCTCATGTTGACGCCAGCTAGTGTAGTGGCGATGGGGAGGTCTCTGACCGTCACCTCTCTCGACCAGCCACCATGATTAAGCTGCATATGTGCATCGGAGAAAGAGAATTTTAAATTGGGGACGAGACCGGCATCGGTCACGGGAGGGACAAACATGTCGGGATTCTCCAAATCCCGCATTATATCACGTGGTCCTTTATCTAATCCCCCTGCGCCATCGCTTCGAATGGGCTGAGGGATATTTGTCTTTCTTGGCGAATCCTGTCCATCTGCAGTCATCCATCGCACTCCTTTCATGATTCTAAATAACTCAATGAAAATATATGCGGAATCCTGTCTTATATGATGAATAACAAAAGTGGAACAAGTTGACATGCGCAAGGGGATCATTGATTATTACTAATAGAGGCTTTGTTCTAGACGGAGTAGAGAGGGAGAGGGGTTTGAGATGAATCACATTAAGGAGTCCTTACAACGATTAGGGAGAATAAGAGCCTATGTCATAGGTCTATTGGTAATTATGTTCGCCGCGGGTTCCGCGGTTACACCTACATCGGTGTCGGCGGCTGTTCAGTTAGGGACTCAGGTAATGCCACTGTCATATGGGGGGTATTACGTCCTTTTTCCAGGTAAACTCGCTCCTTATTTTAAATCAGGTAAATTAATGGTGCCGATTCGGGCTTTCTCGAGTGCGATTGGTGCAGATTTGCTCTATGACGCATTAACGAACAGCGTTACGGTTTCACTACTGGATCGCTCTGTAGGGAAGATTAAAGCAGGGCAGCTAGAGGCAGAATTTAATGGGGAGACAGAAGATTCATTAGGGATCGCCCCAGAGATCAAGGACGGAATCCTGTTTGTTCCAGCATCCCCTATTCTAGAGGGGTTAAAGACATTTCGCTGGGAAACTCAGTTCAATAACGTGAATAAATTAACCCTTGGCATTGGCGCCAGAAAAGGGGAGGAATGGGCAAAGCCTGAGGCGGATCGAGCGCTTGCCCCTTACCCAGTGGAAACAACAGCACATCCATATCCTTTATATCCGTTTAAGCTAACACAGACTCAATCTGGGAAAGAATACAGACTAACCTTAGGCGTGCAAAATACCTCTGGTTTTGTTATCCCTAAAGGTAATGCGGAACTGGAGCTGGTGAGTGTGGACAGTAAAGGGAACTCTTACTACCAAACGTTAAAAGGACCTGACTCTTTAACCTCCAAGGCGGCATTATTATCATTTTCCGTTTCCATTCCTACAGAGGCTGAATACGTCATTTTCAGATCACGTACATTGAGAGCGGAATAAGTATCATAGGTGTTCTAACAAGATATACAGAGAGCAGGTTAAGAAATAGATGACAGGTAACGAAGGGCAGCACTATCGCTTCAGTGAAGCACCCATTTGGGAATTGCAGCGGGCTTATTATGAAGAACAGGGATTAAAGGCTTGGAATAATGATCAGGTTCCGCAGTATATTACGAGTAATCCTATGATTGCGACAGCATATGCGGAAATGATCTTCGGATTCCTGCAAGATCGGGCTGGACAAGGACATCTCTCTGAAACAGTCACTATACTGGAATTGGGAGCTGGAGCGGGTCGGTTAGCGTTCCATATCCTTAAGAAGCTATGCGAAATCATAGATTATGCGGGGACTCCACTTCCTCCTTTTCGTTATGTGATGAGTGATTTACCTGTTAAAAATATAACCAGCTGGCAGCAGCACCCAAGCTTACTTCCATTCGTAGAGCAGGGTATACTGGATTTCGCACGATTTGATGCTGTACAGGATACTGAACTGTATTTAGTACAGGCTAAGCTCAGCATCAAACCTGGTGATTTACAGCAGCCGCTGCTGCTTGTGGCGAATTATTTTTTTGACAGTATCCCGCAGGAATTAATTTATGTGGATGAAGGTAAAATATTTGAATGTGAGGTGTCGATTCAGTATTCAGAGTCTGCAGGATCGGACAACCCCTCTGATGTACTCGGTACAATCATCCCACAGTATCATTATGTTCGAGCGGCTAATTACGAAGTAGAAACCTACCCCTATCACGATGTTATAAAGCTCTATCAGCAGAAGCTGGAGGATTCCCATATTCTGTTTCCTGTTGTGGGGCTTACTTGTTTGGAGCGGCTAGCTAAGTTGTCTATAGAAGGGTTCGTACTCCTTACAGCGGATAAGGGAGATCACCGAATAGAGAATTGGGAATTTGCGGAACCCCCTTTGCTGATTCATCACGGTAGCTTCTCCTTAACGGCGAATTATCATGCAATTCAGTATATGTTGGAGCAAAAAGGAGCACACTCCTTATTTACCACTCATCATTACAAAAACTTGAATATCGGATGCATTCTTATGTTGGACGCGCCGATGAGCTATACGAACACTCGGTTAGGTTACAAGCGGTTTATAGAGCGTTTTGGCCCGGATGATTTCTTCAGTATGAAGGAATGGATGGATCAGCAATTAGATACAATGGGTCTCCAGCAGATTTTGGCTTTTTGGCGCTTAGGTGGGTATGATGCAGAATGGTTTATCCATAGTGCAGAACAGATTTCGGAGCTGCTGCCGGATGCCAGTGATGAAGAAATGCTGGATCTTCAGCAGGGAATACGATTAATGTGGACAGGTTACTATCCGATGGAACAGAGCTATGACCTATCACTGGATGCTGGGTTACTGCTGTATGAAATGGATAAGTTCGAGGAGGCGTTAGCCTACTTAGAACGGTCTATGCATGCCAATTCGGAAGAACCATTAGCCTCGGTGCTTTATAGTATGGCGATTTGTAATTATGAGCTTGGAGCTGAAGGGGCTGCACTGGATTATGCGTGTAGAGCTTTGGCTGTAGAGCCTGATAATGAAGTAGTGTTGGAACTGATAACGGCTCTGAGCGAGGATTAAATTGTAAGAAGACAGAAGTACAGCACCATTTACACAGGACCATCAATTTGGTATCCTATACAAAATAATTAAACGCGATGACGAGAAGAGTAAATAAAATCATTCCTTCACAGAGAGCCCTGGATGATGAGAACAGGGTATGGGCGATATTATTGAAACAAGCCTCTGAGCGGCATATCGGAACCGATCGACGGGGATGGTATGACGGGAGCTCCTGTTATAGAGCTAGAGTATAACCAATGCGTAAGATGCATTGCCGTACTTGATGAGATTAATATGGCGACATATTAATGAACCTGGGGTGGTACCGCGAGAATTTCGTCCCCAAGACCATAAGTCTTGGAGGTGAGGTTCTTTTTTATTTAAATATAAGAAAGTATAAGTTTCACACTATACTTTATCCTTATATTTCTCGCTTAAACACTTACCGTCCCTATAGGACGCCGAAGGCGTTTATGCTTGTGCAGAATAATCAGGCGGATATCACTTATAAACAGGAGGTAATACCAATGAACAAAGAACCGGAAGTATTAGCAGAGAGTTACATCGACAGATTGATTCAAGAAGAGCTGGAAGCTGGAACTTACAGTAGAGATATTTGCACGAGATTCCCACCGGAGCCTAATGGGTATTTGCATATTGGCAGTGCGTATGCTATTCACACGAACTATACGACTGCGAAAAAGTATGGCGGGAAGTTCCATTTGCGGTTCGATGACACCAATCCTTTAAAAGAGGATCTGGAGTATGTAAATGCTATTTGCGAAGATATGTTATGGATGGGCTACCCGCCAGACCATACTTTCTACGGATCAGACTATTCGGAAAAAATATATAATAGCGCGGAAAAGTTAATCCAAAAAGGAAAAGCCTACGTCTGCGATTTATCACCTGAAGAGGTGTCAGCTTATAGAGGAACGCTTACTGAACCGGGAAAGAACAGCCCTTATCGGGAGCGTTCTGTGGAAGAGAATTTGAAGTTATTCACGGAGATGAGGAATGGAGCCTATCCGACGGGAGCCAGAGTATTACGGGCCAAAATAGATATGAGCTCACCTAATATCAACTTGCGTGATCCAGTGATTTACAGAATCATTCATGCGGAGCATTATAGAACCGGCAACGATTGGTGCATCTATCCGATGTACGATTTTGCCCATCCTATACAAGATGCGATCGAAGGGATTACGCATTCCCTATGTTCTATTGAGTTTAAGGATCATCGACCACTGTATGAGTGGGTACTGAATGAACTGGATACCCCTGAGGCTCCAAAGCAAAGGGAGTTCGGACGCGTAAATATCACCGGCGTCGTTACTAGCAAACGGTATATTAGACAACTGGTTACAGGACATTATGTGGATGGCTGGGATGATCCAAGACTTCCAACGCTTCGCGGACTGCGGAGAAGAGGTTTTACGCCGGAGAGTATTCGGAATTTTGTGAAGGAAATTGGTTTTGTTAGAAATAGCACCATTGTAGATATTGCCATGTTAGAACATTCGCTTAGACAAGATTTGAAGGCGAAGGCAACTAGCGTGATGGCTGTTCTAAAGCCTCTAAAGGTGGTTATTACTAACTACCCTGAGAATCAAAGCGAATGGCTGAAGATTGAGAATAACAGTGAGGATAAGACGCTAGGGGAAAGGGAAGTTCCTTTTTCACGGACGCTTTATATTGAACAAGAGGATTTCATGGAGGAGCCACCCAAAGGTTATCACAGGCTGACTATAGGGAATGAGGTTAGGTTAAAGGGCGCCTACTTCATTAAGTGCAATGAGGTGCTCAAGGACGAAGCAACTGGAGAGGTTATAGAGCTTCGCTGCACCTATGATCCGAGAACGAAGAGTGGAAGTGGATTTAATGAACGGAAGGTTAAAGCGACTATCCACTGGGTATCGGCAGAGCACGCGACCAAGGCGGAAGTTCATCTATATGAGCGGTTGCTAAAAGATAACGACGGTCCTAAAGAAGAGGATGAGCGCTGGGACGCGTATCTTAATCCAGATTCCCTAACCATTCTGAAGGATTGTTTGTTGGAGCCTTCCATGGCGAGTGCACTTCCAGAAGATAAATTTCAATTCATCCGGCATGGATTCTTCTGTGTGGATAAGAAATATACCACAGCAGATAAGCTGGTACTGAACCGAATTGTGCCGCTGAAGGATACATGGAAGAAAAATTCGTAATTCACAGCACATCCTTTCTCCACAACTTTTCTTTATGATATAGAGGTCATAATGAAATTGTAGGAGGTAATGTTATGAATTGGTCTTGGGTAATCACATTGATCTGTCCTTTGATGATGTTATTTATGATGTTCGGACTGGGTGGGAAACATGGACACGGGCACGGGCATGGGTCGAGAAAGCAAACGTCGCCTGATTATCAGGAGCTTCAGAAAGAATTGAATGAGCTGAAAATGCAGAATGAACAAATGAGAAGAGATATTCAAAGTCTTACACTATAAACTTTTCGGAGTAATTGGCTTAAGCTGGGCGAAGATCGGGTAATTTCTGATCATCGTCCAGCTTTTTTGTTCTTGGTCGTAGGTGGACAAGCATATGAAAATTTCTTATGAAACATATTTACATTTTTCAGAAATGAGCATATACTTTAAATATAAGTTGCACAGAGGAAACTTTCGTGTATATAGACAACTTTTTTTTGGGCAAGAGGAGGAATGGACATGTTGGAACAAACTTTAATAGAAAAACCACATATAGAACAACCGCATATAAGACAACATAAAAACTCCATTTCGGCGCAAGCCGTACTTAATGGGGAGACTAAAGGAATTAAAAGATTACTTCCTTTCTTAGGTCCAGCGTTTATTGCTGCAGTTGCTTATCTGGATCCAGGTAATTTTGCCACGAACATTACGGCGGGTTCAAAATACGGCTATCTTTTATTATGGGTGATTGTAGCCTCGAATTTAATGGCCGTTCTTATTCAGGCGTTATCTGCCAAGCTTGGTATTGCTACAGGGAAGAACCTGCCGGAGATCGCTCATGATCGTTTTCCGAAGAGTGTATCGATCTTCTTATGGATTCAAAGTGAACTGGTGATTATAGCTACGGATCTGGCGGAGTTTATCGGGGCAGCATTGGGGCTTTATTTATTATTTGATATTCCCATGCTGCCGGCAGCACTCATTACTGCGGTCGGTTCATTTGCTATTCTAGAGCTTCAGCGCCGGGGTTACCGTTCCCTTGAGGCAGGAATTGCTGCAATGATCCTTATAGTTGTATTAGCCTTTGCTTTTCAAGTGATTGTAGCTAAGCCAGATATGGGAGCTGTTGCTGTAGGCATGTTTACACCTAAGTTTGAAGGGGTAGACAGTATTCTCTTGGCAGCAGGGATTCTAGGTGCAACAGTGATGCCACATGCCATTTATCTACATTCATCACTTACACAGAACCGTATCGTAGGAGTAAATGAAGCGGAGAAGAAACAGATCTTTAAACTGGAATTCATAGATATTATTATTGCGATGATTATTGCAGGGGCAGTGAATCTGGCGATGGTTATTGTCTCAGCCGCATTATTTTTTAAAAATGGTATCGTGGTTGAGGATTTGGATGTTGCGTTTCAGCAATTTAGTCACTTAGCTGGACCCGTAACGGCCATCTCCTTTGGCTTAGGACTACTCATCGCAGGACTATCGAGCTCTTCTGTAGGAACTATGGCTGGCGATGTGGTAATGCAAGGCTTCATCAACAAAAGAATTAACCTGTACTTACGCCGTGCGATTACGATTATTCCACCTTTGGCTATCATTGGTTTTGGTGTAAATCCAACGAAAGCACTCGTTATCAGCCAGGTGATCTTGTCCTTTGGGATTGCCTTTGCTCTGGTACCACTGGTTATGTTTACAAGCAATCGTCAGATTATGGGCGGGTTAGTGAATCGTAAGATGACAGCTGCTCTCGGCTGGCTTATCTCTGGTCTTGTTGTATCGTTAAATTTATTTTTGGTATATCAAATATTTGGATAAGGCAGGACATCTTTATTTGGTGAGTGAAAAAAGGTATACTTGAGCATGTTTATAATTCACGCCAGAGTAAGGAGATCGACAATGTCCATGCAAGAAATATCCGGTTATAAGTCTATAGCCCTTGATATTGCACAAAGAATTGTAAGCGGGGAATTTCCCGTACAGAGTAAGCTATCCGGGCGTTCTCTATTGGCAGGGCAATATCATGTTTCTCCAGAAACGATTCGTAAGGCTATGGGATTATTGAAGGATGAGAATATAGTGTTTGTTTCGCAGGGGAAAGAGATTATTGTCATCTCTGATCAAAAGGCGTATGAGTATATTACTAGGAATAACTATCTGAAATCAGCTTATTCGTTGAAACAGGATCTAGAGCAATTGTTGCTTGAAAAGAAGAAGCTCGACGGCAAGTTCGAGAGGGTACTAACTGGAATTATCGAGGCATCAGACCGGATGAAGAATTTAAAGCCGTACCACCCGGAAGAAATTACAATCCATGAGGAATCACATGTGGTTGGCAAAACCATTGGAGCATTACAATTTTGGCAGAATACAGGTGCTACGATTATAGCGCTTCGCCGGGGTGCGAACGTAACAATCTCCCCAGGTCCACATGTCATACTCAGAGAAAATGATGTACTTGTAGCAGTTGGTGATGAGAAAATGTACCAAAGAACAGAGCAATTTATTAATAAAAATGCAGAGAATCATTTATAATAATAGATCAAAAAAAGGCTATCCAGCGGGGTTTATCACTGGATAGCTTTTTTTATAATTACAATATTACAGTTATTTACAAACAACTTATTATAATGACATAGGTTGTCAGTTGGGGAGTTGTTTGTTATAGTTTAACTTACAGAGTCGCCCGGTGAGATGATCTGACGATAGAAATAAGAAGGAGAGACCCTATGCTGAAATTTGAAAAAGTAGGTAAGAAATACCCGAATGGTTATGAAGCAGTTAAGAATATTAGCTTTGAAATTGAAGCTGGAGAAATACTAGTATTGATCGGTCCGAGCGGTTGCGGAAAGACAACAACGATGAAAATGATAAATCGTCTTGTTCCGCATACTTCAGGCCATATTTATATCCACGGCAAAGATATCAACAAGGAGAACCCCGTAACCCTCCGCAAGAACATCGGTTATGTTATTCAACAAGCTGGTTTGTTCCCGCACTACACCATAGAAGATAATGTAGGCTTGATTCCCGACCTAAAGGGCTGGGATGTGAAGAAGAAAAAAGAACGGGTGCTCGAAATGCTCCGCCTAGTCGGACTTGATCCGGCCATATTTGCCAAACGTTATCCGAAACAATTATCAGGTGGGCAGCAGCAGCGTGTAGGTGTAGCCCGTGCATTGGCTGCTGATCCCGAGATTATATTGATGGATGAACCGTTTGGTGCTTTGGACCCTATTACCCGTGAGCAGCTGCAGGATGAACTGCTGCGCATGCAACAAGAAGTGAAGAAGACAATAGTATTTGTAACACATGATATGGATGAAGCACTGAAGCTTGGAGATAAAATCGCTATTCTTAAAGATGGTGAAATCGTTCAACTAGATACACCTTATGAGCTGCTCAGCCGGCCTGCTAATGATTTCGTAGAATCATTTATCGGCAAAAACCGTATTTACCAAAACCCTGAGTATATCCCCGTAACAGAAGTTATGCGCGACAATCCATCTACATCTCTTCCCGGGCGCACGCTGGGTAAAGCTCTTACCTTTATGCGTCAACGCAAAATGGATACATTACTGGTTGGAAACGAGAAAGGTAAGCTGCTTGGCATAGTCTCCGCTTATGATGTTACCGCCAAAATGGAACAAAGCCTTACTATCGAGGAAATTATGACACCACCTGGGGTGGTGCTGCAGGATACAGCAACAGCAAGAGACGCATTATCATTGATTACGGAAGCTCCATACGGCATTATTCCGATTGTAACCGCTGAGGGGAACATTGCCGGGATTGTTACAAGAGGTAGTCTTCTGACGGCGTTTGCAGCACAATGGGGAGGCGCGAAAGAGGAGGAAGTGTCTGTATGAGAGATCAATCGTTATGGCAACAACTCATATATCAATTAGATTTACGTAGGGATGATTTGGTTCATTCTATGGGAGTGCATATGCAACTTGTGCTCTTGTCCATGTTATTTGCAATTATTGTTGGCATTGCGCTTGGAATCATGATTACACGGGTTAAACCACTGAAAGGGATTACGCTTGGTGCTGCGGGGATTCTTCAGACAATACCTAGTCTGGCGATGCTCGGATTTATGATTCCTCTATTTGGCATAGGGATGAAGACGGCAGTTGTAGCTTTGTTTCTGTATTCACTGCTGCCAATCATCCGCAACACCTACACGGGAATTACTGATGTGGATCCGTCTATAGTGGAAGCGGCCCGGGGAATGGGAATGAAGAGCTGGCAAATTCTATTCAGGGTTCAACTCCCTTTAGCTTTAAGTGTAATTATGGCGGGGATCCGTACTGCTGCAGTTATAAATGTCGGGACAGCAACACTGGCAGCCTTTATCGGTGCTGGCGGATTGGGTGAATTTATTTTCTTAGGTATTCAACGGAACATCGAAGCTCTAACCTTACTTGGCGCTATTCCGGCCGCGATTCTTGCACTCGTGCTGGATTATCTACTCGGATTGCTTGAAAGATTAACGACTCCAAAGGGATTGAAAGTATAACTAAAACTCTAGTCTTGAAAGAATATAAAAGGGGAGATTATATATGAAAATTCCAAAATTGATGACAGGCGTTCTAACTACAGTATTAATGGGGACGTTACTTACTGGGTGTGGTGGCGGGGATAATAACGCTGCTGCGGGTAACAGTGGAGAAATCACGATTGGCTCCAAAAACTTCACGGAGAATGTTCTACTCGCTCATATGATGGCAGATTTGATAGAAGATAAAACAGATATTAAAGTGAAGCGTCAGATGAACTTGGGAGGCTCTAATGTAGCTTGGAGTGCGCTTGAGAATAATAATATCCAGCTATATCCGGATTACACCGGAACCATTGTAGCCAATTACTATCAAGAGGAGACGGGAAACTCTGAGGAATCGTTGGCAAAAACCAGAGAACTGCTTGAAAAAGATGGACTGGCCTTTCTGGATCCATTCGGCATAAATAATACCTATACTTTAGCTGTTAGTCGTGAAACGGCTGAGAAGTACAATCTAAAGACTTTCAGCGATTTGGCCAAAGTATCTGGAAATATGGTTCTTGGCGTAGAGTTCGAGTTCTTGGATCGTGAGGACGGATACCCCGGTATCCAAAAACTCTACGGAATGGATTTCAAGCAGAGCAAAGGAATGGACCATGGTATCATGTACCGTTCGATTGACGATGGGGAAACAGATGTAACCAATGCATACGCGACGGATGCACAAATTAAAGTACATGATCTGGTGATTCTGCAGGATGATAAGGAATTCTTCCCACCTTATGATGCAGGACCGATTATTCGTCAGGAAACGTTAGATAAATACCCTGAATTGAAAGGCGTCTTAAATCAATTGAACGGACAAATCAGTGACGAAGAAATGCAGCAATTAAACGCAGAAGTTGATGTGGATGCGCTCAAGGAAGAGGATGTAGCTCGTAATTTCCTGATCAAAAAGGGATTAATAGAAGGCTAAATATGAAATATAAACTAAAGCAGGCTAGGGAATTTCCTAGCCTGCTTCTTTGCTGATTACTTATAGGTCTGTCTAGTTTCTGAAGTAGTCTGCCAATCCTTCGGCGATAGCCTTGGCTGCTTTTTTCTGATAGGAGGATTTACGGACAATTGACTCATCTGTAGGGTTGGTAAGAAATCCGAGTTCAACTAAGGTAGCTGGAGTTCGATTCTCCCTTAGGATGTGATAATCACCAAAGGATAACCCATTGCTCTTTAGACCGATGCCTTGTCCCAGCCGGGTTTCAATCGCCCGTGCCAGCTTTAGATCATCGGATTCGGAGTAAAAGAAGGTTAGTGTCCCAGATACTTTTTTCGGAGAGGAATTATAATGAATGCTTACAAATGCATTTGCACGCAGGTCCTCACTCATCTGAACACGCCGTGCGAGCGTAGGCTTCTGATCCTCCCGGGTACGTGTCATCTCAACCCGTGCACCTTTAGCTAAAAGGGCATCGCGGAGATAAATTGCAGTTTGCAGATTCAAATCCTTCTCCATGGTGTTATATGTAGTGCCGAGCATTCCCGGATCACTGCCGCCATGACCGGGATCTACGACGATTAATTTTCCTCGTAAATTTCCTGTGTGCGAAATGCTGCTTGTAGTGCTTGTGCTTCTTGGCGTGGTTCCAGATCGGATGTATTGTGCTGCGACCCAACCGATGTCACCGCTAGCTGTTCGAATTCGTGCCCAATCGTTCTGACGAAGGAGGAGGATAGCTGTATCCTTAGCTTTTAAAGAACCGAGTACCTTATATTGTGTGCCTGGACCGCTTCGTACGCGTAGTGAATCTGCCGTAACTGTAACCTTTGTGGTACTACTCAAGGTGCTGGTTGAGGTGGAAGAAGTAGTGCTGGGTTTGGAAGCTACCGATGATCCAGAAGCGCCAGATTGCTTGGAGCTATTGTTCACCTTTTTAAGGTAATAGCCGGCTACCCAGCCAGAGGTGTTCCCCGTCTTAACCTTCAACCACCCGTGTTGTTCATCGGTCACAGTTACTTTTGCTCCGTTCTTAATAGATCCTACAACAGTTGCATTCTTTGCCGGCTCATTGCGTACATTTAAAGAGTTCGCGTATACCTGAGCGGTATAACTAACTGCTGCTGTTTTAGCTTCAGCAGGCTGTGACGCTGTTATACCCATAAGGCTTGCTGCAAGCAATGTGACACCTATCATTTTTTTCATAGTATCCTCGCTTTTTCAAAGTAGTCGTAATTTTTTACCCACTTTACGAGGTTTAGAATAATATTTTTTGAGAAATTTATGAGAACTTGGCCTCTTTTCCGGTGGTCTAAAGACTTGTATAATTATTACATATTGGGAAGGATGAAGGAGCACTGCCGTGACTAAACCAAAGCTATTCATTGGATCTTCCAGAGAATCCATACGTTATGCAAGAGCGATTCATGAGCAGCTGAAGAGGGATGCTGAAGTACATCCTTGGTATGCCAATGCCTTTCGAGCGAATGAATACACGATGGAGGCACTGGAGAGAAATTTGGATGAGAGCGATTTTGCCGTATTTGTGTTCTCGCCAGATGATGTCGCCAAAATTCGCGGTAAATTTTATTATGTGACTCGTGATAATACGGGGTTTGAAATGGGATTGTTTTGGGCCAGATTACGGCGTAATCGTGTTTTTTGCTTAGTGCCGGATCAGGTGACTGCCCGCGACGATTTAATCCCTGGACAGAATGTTGAAGAATATCATCTGTTGTCCGATTTGTCGGGAATTACAGCTTTAGAGTATGAGATGCACCATGATAATCCTACGGCTGCTGTGGATGTGAGCTGTGGTAAGATTATTGATAGTGTCCAGGGGTTTGGAAAATTCCGTGACCCGGTGAAAGATTTAGAGCAGCTAAAGATGGAATTAAGGCGCAAAGAAAGTATCCTTCATTTTTTTTGGCAATATAATAGTAATGTGACCATCTCTGAGGATGGAGAGAAGTATCACGCACTCAGTGAGGCGATCCGCAATTCTTTCTTACCTCCGAAGCATTGTCGTGTGATCGGTGCTGCGATTTGGCAGGCTCAAGAGAAGGAACAGCTTGTTCAGGTGGGAGGGAATGTCGGACGTGGGCACTCCTATTCCTTGACTGTTACGAAAGGGAATGAGAAGCAGCCTAGTGTGGTAGATGCATTTTTATCGAGCAAATGGACTTTTTTTCAACGCACGGAAGTTGCGGAGGTATATATCCTATGCTATCCTCTAGGTAAGAAGTATGTTCTTTCCGTACACTTTTCAGGGAGTGATGGATTATCTGCGGATGATCTTAAGGCGGTAGTTGCGAATAATCAGGATTTATTCCGTACCATCAATCATTTAGTAGGGGAGGATTCAGCATGAAGCGAATAAAGGGTATTAACAACTTATCGGGTGCTGTTCTCCGTTCTGCAAGTGGTGGAAGCAGGAGTGCAGAAGATAATAAGAATACCACAAGTAAAACAGGGTCGAGCCATTCCGCTCAGCAACCAGCTTCAGCTCAAATTTATACTGCGCCTTCTTTAGATGGCGGAGACGATGAATATAAGAAGCTTATTAGCGGGAAGGTAGACAACAATAAACCATCCTTTGCGTGATGAGCATAAGTGCTGTCTCAAAAGTAGTGATCTACTTGTGGGCAGCTTCTTTTTTTTGAGAGTAATTAGGGAAAAGCTCCCTGAAAATAGCTGATAATTACTCTAAATGAGTGAAATCAGGGAATTCCTCCCTAAAAATCGGGGAAATATCTATATTTACCGCCGAATCAGGTTAATTATAGGGAGGTATTCCCTAATTGTTAGTCTATTGAGTAGAAATCTCCGATTTTCAGGGAGATATTCCCTAATTCTTGAGCAGAGCTTCCGGTTCACTTCTTACAGCAAGACACAATGTTGCAACAGCACAAAAAGCACTTCTCCACGAGCGGGAGAAGTGCTTTTTTATTAACTGGTACAGCCCCTCAGTTCTATCGGCTATTCTTCTTGGCAATCTCGCGTCGTACGACAGGGGCGACCTCAGTTGCCAATAGTTCAATAGCTTTGGCTACCTTGGCGTAAGGAAGGCCGCCGATGTCGAGCTGAGTCATAAAGCGGCTATGGCCGAACAGCTCATGCTGATAGAGGATTTTTTCAATAATTTGCTGCGGGCTACCTACAGCCATCGTGTTATCAGCAGATACATATTGTCCAAAGTCGTTACGAGATACACTGTATTCTTGACCAGGTTTTGGGCTGATGGAATTACGATAACTATAGTAGTATGGGTAATATTCATCGAGCGCTTGCTGTGAAGTTTCGGCAATGTAGCCGTGGCTAGTAATCGCAATCTTTAAAGATTCAGGGGCATGACCCGCCTGAATTCCAGCGCGTCGATAAGTTGCAGCAAGCTCTTGGAAAGGTTCTGGACTACCGCTAAGAATGGCGATGGCCATTCCAGTCCCGAGTACCCCAGCTTTTTCCGCGCTTTCAGGAGAACCACCTACACCAATCCATACAGGAAGGCTTTGCTGAAGAGGGCGTGGTGCAATCTCAGAATCCTTCAAGGATGAGCGGAAGGAACCCTCCCAGTTCATAATTTCATGCTTATTAAGCTCGAGAAGCAGATTAATATTCTCGGCGAATAGTCGATGATAGTCTTCAAGTTCGTACCCAAAGAGCGGAAAAGATTCCACAAAAGCACCACGTCCAGCAATAATCTCTGCACGGCCATCTGATAGTAAATCAAGTGTGGCAAAATCCTCGAATACGCGCACGGGATCAATGGTGCTTAATACAGTAGTGGCGCTCGTCAACTTGATTCTGCGGGTAACCTGGGAGATGGCTGCCAGCACGACTGGAACCGAAGAAATTGCAAAATCAAGACGATGATGCTCACCTACACCGAATACATCAAGCCCCGCCTCATCCGCCAGTTTGGCCGCTGCTAGAACTTCGTCGAGTCGTTGTTTCGGGCTGATCTTATTACCGGTATGACAATCAGCTACAATGTCTCCTAAGGTGTAGATACCGAACTCAAAATCGGATGCTGGTGCTGTGGTTACCTCGTTACTCATAATTACAAACCCCTTGTTATTCATATATTTGATAAAGCTTGTTCGTTTATAGAAGAATGTGATTATTATAACACGATGACTTACAAATTGTAAGTTTATGAGTAAATGTTTTGATTTCTGCTCTTGTGGATGTCAAAATGAGGAATAATAATCCATGTTCTTACATCCTGCTCGTCTTTAGTATTATATTTTATTTTGAGAATCTATCCAATTGAAGCATTTATATAAGGAGGCGTGTGGTGGTGAGAGGAATATTATTGAAGTCATATCTTCGTACTGCGATTATTGGTTTAGGGGTATTGCTTATGGTAAACCCGGTACAAGCTGCTGCGGTTGATTCGCACAGTTCCTTTATAGGCTCGAATTTAGATGATTATTATGTAAATTTGTCTGCTGCGAAGGTTGAGTGGTCCACTACGATGGATTTGCCAACGCTAGGAGATATACCGACGGACTACATTATGGGCAAGGGCGTTGTTGCAGTTGGTGCGGGCAAAGCTTTTATCTTACAAAAGGGTCAGCTTTTAGCCATTAACGCTCAGACGGGAAAAGTAATGTGGAAATATGGCTCCAAATTAAAGACACCGTTACTTTACCAAGATGGTGTGGCCTATGTGACTTCAGAAGCAGGCACAATCTATGCAGTCAACGCGGCTACTGGAAAAAATAAATGGAGTTCATCGGCAAACAGCAAAGGCATCAGCCAATTAGTTATTGATAAAGATCAGCTTTTTGCTGCCAATGGCGATATTCAAGCCTACAATCTGAAGGATGGGAAACTGCAGTGGCGTGATAATTTCGGTGAAAAGCTGTATGAACCGTTCATGGTTGAGGGAAACCTGATATTAGCTCAAAACTCAGAATCCGGAGCGTATACGTATGACATTCTACATGCCTTTGATCGAACAACGGGTAAAGAGCTTTGGAATAACAGAGATCATTATTTTCCGATTACTGAGATTAATGGAACGCTTATAACACAACGGAAGGCTACCTTATTCGACGCTCTTCCTCTTACTACACTCGACAGTTTGGATGTTAAGACAGGTAAAGTAGTGAAGACGGTAGTTTATAACCCTGCTAATATTGACCCGAATGATCCCGAAGCACCAAAGGGGGGCATTGCTTGGAGTGACGGTGACAGAATTTTCATAACAGGACAAAAAGGTGTCTACAGCTATCCAGTCAATGCTGATCCTGCTACCGTAACACGCGATAATTATTCTTACGAATCCATCGGAGCTAAGTTATCCTACGCCGCTGGTCCTTATGATGGAAGAATTCTTTTTAGTAACGAACAGAGCATTTATGGTGTTAAAATAGCGAATAAAACAGCGGTTCAGTACAGTGGAATCAGCAATCCGATTGCCCGCTTCGATCTGCTCGGACATGGCATGTATGTAGCCCAGACTGACGGCAAATTAATCGCGATAGATTTGATTTCCGCAAAACCGGTTGTGCAGCTCAAAACATCAGGTAGAGTGTTCGGCCCAACCTTGCTGGAAAGCGGTATGATTATTGTGCAGAGCAAAGGTATTTTGACCGCTTTCAAGGAGCCTCAGGTTTTGAAAATGAAATAATCGACTCCATAAAAAACGTCTCTCCGATAAATACTCGGCAGAGTCGTTTTTTATGGATTACTCCACAATTCCAGTGCGAAAAATACAAATCTATTTTATGATAAATAGGTTATATAATGAGTAGGTTATACATTAACGAAATTAAAGAGAAGGACCGGGGGATATCATGGAACAGCAAGCGATTTGGGCGATAGGTATTTTTCTACTGATTTATGGACTGATTATTTCTGAGAAAATTCACCGTACAATCTTAGCGATGTTAGGCGCTATTGTTATGGTAGCGATGGGTATTGTGGATCAGGAGACGGCACTGCATCATATTGATTTTAATACCATCGGATTACTTGTAGGCATGATGATGATTGTAGGGATTACTGCAGAGACAGGACTTTTTAAATATGCGGCAGTGAAATCAGCAAAGCTGGCGAAAGGGAAGCCGAGAAGAATCCTGATTGCTTTGTTTGTTGTTACTGCTGTGGCTTCTGCTTTCTTGGATAATGTTACAACAGTGCTACTTATGGTGCCTGTTACCTTCAGTATTACAAGGCAACTGCGCATAAATCCGCTGCCTTTTTTGATGTCACAAATTATTGCATCGAATGTCGGTGGGACGGCAACATTGATCGGAGATCCACCGAATATTATGATCGGAAGTGCTGTGAAAGAGCTGACTTTTATGTCCTTTATCAGCAATCTAACACCTGTGATTATCATCATTATGTTAGCGTATATCCCGCTTTTACTACTGATGTTTGGTAAGCAAATTAAATCCACTCCGGAATTGCAGCAAAGTATCATGAACATGGATGAGAAGGCAATGATTACAGATCATAAGCTGTTGCGAAAATGTTTGATCGTACTTGGAATTACGATTACGGGCTTCTTTTTACATCAGGCGTTACATTTGGAGTCAGCGACGGTTGCCTTAGCGGGGGCTTTTTTACTGCTCTTATTAACCGGAGGAGAACACATGCTGGAAAAAGCTTTTCACAGCGTGGAATGGATTACGATCTTCTTTTTTATCGGACTGTTTGTTTTGGTATCAGGACTCGTCGAGACAGGTGTCATCGCGGAGCTGGCTGCCAAAGCGATTGATTTAACGGGTGGGGATGTGCTCATGAGCTCGATGATGATCTTATGGGTCAGTGCAATTGCTTCTGCGTTTCTTGATAATATTCCTTTTGTAGCAACGATGATTCCTTTGATACAGGAGATGGGGCAGATGGGGATCACCAATCTGGAGCCCCTCTGGTGGAGTCTAGCCTTGGGTGCCTGCTTGGGTGGCAATGGTACATTGATCGGTGCCAGTGCTAATCTGATCGTTGCTGGTCTAGCTGGAAAAGAGGGCTATCCGATTACATTCATGAAGTATTTGAAGGTGGGTTTCCCTTTAATGCTGCTGTCCATTGTGATCTCAAGCATATATTTATATTTAAGGTATCTGATGTAAACAAGTGTGTCTGAAAAAAGTTTTATTGTTGACAGCTTTTCAAATGGATGATATTTTAAATATTATAATTCCAATTGATTTACTTTGAATAAAAATTACCGACTGTTCCTACAGAGGTATTGCGAATGTAAAAGCGCAATACCTCTGTTTTTTTGTATACAGAATTGAAGGAGGGGTCACGATGGGAGAAGCGTTGCTGTCGATTTCAAATCTAAATAAACGTTTTGAGTCGACCGGAGGTCATGTTCAGGCACTGTATAATGTTGATCTCCATGTGCAAGAGGGTGAATTCATTACGGTCATCGGGCCCAGTGGCTGTGGCAAAAGCACGCTGCTGCGCATCGTGGCCGGTTTGGACAGTGGATATACGGGGAGCGTTACCTTAGGAGGGACGGGGATTGGGGGTCCCGGAATCGATAAGGGATTTATTTTTCAAGAGCATCGTCTCTTTCCTTGGCTCACCGTAGAGAAGAATATTGCTTCTGATTTGCCGCTAGGCAACAAAGAAATTAGACGTAAGGTCGATGAGTTGATTGATCTCGTCAAGTTAAATGGGTTTGAGAAATCCTATCCCCGGGAGTTATCGGGAGGGATGGCCCAACGGGTGGCGATAGCCCGTGCGCTACTGCGAAATCCCAAAATCCTGCTGCTGGATGAACCGTTTGGTGCACTGGATGCGTTCACTAGAGCGCATATGCAGACGGTGTTACTGGACATTTGGCGGGCCAACAAAACAACCATGATTTTTGTAACGCATGATATTGATGAGGCTGTATTTCTAGGTAATCGGGTAGTGATTCTAGAACCTCGCCCCGGGAAAATACGTAAGATTGTCCCGGTTGATTTGCCGTATCCACGTAAAAAAACAACGTCTTCTTTTCAAGAGTTACGCCTGAAGGTGCTGAATTATTTTGAAAAAGTCGATGAGCTTGAGCTTATTGACGGGGCAGGAATATAAATATGTCGACCATACCAATGGAGACCTCCGAAAGTGTTCAATATTCGAGGGTCTCTTTTGTTATTTAAAGAGATTGTAAAGCTAAAAAAAGGTGGGTGCAGAGCATGTCAAACCGGGCTATAGCCGTAAGAACTTCCGGACGCCCCGGAAAGGTAACAACATTGGGACTGGGCCTTCTGCTGCCGGGCACCGTGCTGATTCTGTGGCAGACCCTTGGACACTATGGAATGATCTCAGAGATGCTGTTCCCGACGCCGTATACCATTGCTGAATCATTTGTAACTCTGGCTGCTTCAGGGGATTTATGGCCGAACTTTAGGATCAGCTTGGTCAGAGCCCTTTCCGGATTCCTGCTCGGTGGTGGACTTGGTCTGCTATTAGGCATTCTCGTAGGTCTGTTCCGCAGATCAGAGAAATTGCTAGATCCATCCCTGCAAATGATTCGCATGATACCAAGCTTGGCGGTAGTGCCGCTATTCATTTTATGGTTCGGGATCGGTGAGGAGTCTAAAGTGCTGTTGATTGCTAAAGGAGCATTTTTTCCGCTTTATATTAATACGTTCATGGGCATTCGCGGCGTGGATAACAAGCTGTTCGAAGTATCTCGAGTGCTTGGATTCAGCCGGTTAAAACAGGTTGTAAGACTTGTACTTCCAGCGGCATTGCCGAATATTATTCTCGGAGTGCGCCTTTCCTTGGGGCTCTCTTGGTTAGGTCTGGTAGTCGCAGAGCTGATTGCTTCCACTTCAGGCATTGGGTATATGATGTCGGACGCGCGTCAATTCGCGGATACACCTGTGGTGTTCGTGGGAATTATTATTTTTGCCATTGCAGGACTGGTGAGTGATTCTATTGTTCGCTACATTGAACGTCGGCTGCTGAGATGGCAGGACAGCTATCGCGGATAAACAGAAAACGCGCAAGAAACGAAAGGGGGATGCGCCATGAGCGATGGAGCAGAAGCTATTTTGAATAACACTACAAGAGCAAGAGAATCGCTAGATAGCAGTGATATTGCTCCTTTATCGACTAAGAAATTGGAGAAATCCGCGGTACCTATAGCATGGAAATCTCTACTGTCAGATTGGGGAACGGGCGCTATCATTCCGGTGGTGACAATAGTAATTTGGCAGCTGGCAGGAAGCACCGGACTGATCTCCGCGCAGTTTCTGCCGACTCCATTGTCGATCGCCAGAGCTTTTACAGGCCTATTGGTGACTGGAGAGTTAACTCATCATCTAGGTGTCAGTATGGGGAGGGCGGGAGTTGGATTTCTTATCGGAGGTGTTCTAGGCCTTTTATTCGGAGTACTGACTGGCTTGTTTCGCAGTGTGGAATATGTGCTCGATCCTAGTGTACAGGTCCTTAGGCTTGTTCCTCATCTAGCTATAGCACCGCTAATTATTTTGTGGTTCGGCTTTGGGGAGATGTCCAAAGTAGTGATCATTCTGACAGGGTCATTCTTTCCGCTCTATATTAATACGTTTATGGGCATCCGCAATGTGGACAATAAGCTGTTTGAGGTGTCCCGGGTGTTAGGATTTAGCCCTTATCAGAGGCTGCGCAGGCTGATATTACCGGCAGCATTACCCGGGATTTTGTTAGGATTGCGGCTGTCATTGGCTGTAGCATGGATCGGTCTTGTTGTAGCTGAACTCATTGGATCACAATCCGGCATTGGATTCCTGATCAATGAGGCGAAGCAGAACTCTAATACAGAGGTTGTGTTTGTAGGCATTATTATCTTTGCTATTGTCGGGAAGCTAATCGATTCTTTGTTCCGAATCATTGAACGCAAGTTCCTGTTCTGGCGCGATAGTTACGAAGGGTAAATCATTTGAGGAGGTCTTGAGCTATGAGTGGATCGATACAAAAAGGATCGTTGAATTTGGTGGCGGATGTGCTTGTTATAGGTGGAGGACCGGCAGGAACATGGGCAGCCCTTACGGCCTCAGCGAAGGGGGCGAAAGTTGTCCTCGCAGATAAAGGCTACTGCGGTTCGAGCGGTGCAACGGCCCCCTCAGGAACAGGAGTCTGGTATGTGAAGCCGGATGAGAAGCTCCGTGAGGAGGCCAAAGCAAGTCGTTATACATTGGGCGGTCAGTTGGCTGAATCCCGCTGGATGGACCGAGTGCTAGACCGTACCTATGCCAATATGAACAAACTTGGCGTTTCAGGATATCCATTCCCTGTAGATGAGCAGGGTAACCAGTATCGTAAGAGTCTTCAGGGACCCGAATATATGAAATTAATGCGTAAGCTGGTGAAACAAGCGGGCGTTAAAATTCTAGATCATAGTCCAGCCATGGAGCTCCTAGCGGATGAGCATGGCGTAGCTGGAGCGGCTGGAGTCCATACGCAGAGTGGTGACACCTGGACTGTTCAGGCAGGAGCGGTTGTCATTGCAACTGGTGGGTGTGCTTTTCTAAGTAAGGCTCTCGGCTGTAACGTGTTGACCGGAGATGGCTATCTATTTGCAGCTGAAGCTGGGGCGAACTTGTCCGGCATGGAATTCTCCAATGCCTATGCTATCTGCCCTACGTTCTCCTCTGTAACCAAGACAGCATATTACAACTATGCCAGCTTTTATTATGAGGATGGAAGCATTGTGGAAGGGGCGGGTTCCAAGAAAGGGCGTTCAGTTATCGCTCGGAATCTGCTAGCAGGCAATCAGGTGTATGCCAAGCTGGATGGAGCGCCCGAGGATTTAAGACCGCTGCTGCGGGTGGCGCAGACGAATTTTTTCTTGCCCTTTGATCGACAAGGGATCGATCCTTTCAAGGATGCTTTTCCGGTTACGCTTCGTCTCGAAGGAACGGTTCGTGGGACGGGTGGTATTCATATCACGGACGAAAGCTGTGGCACAGGTGTTCCCGGACTTTATGCGGCAGGAGATGCAGCTACCCGTGAGCTAATTTGCGGGGGATTTACTGGTGGTGGCAGCCATAATGCGGCTTGGGCTATGTCATCCGGCAGTTTTGCAGGAGAAGGGGCAGCTGTCTATGCGCAGAGCCTTGGCTCGAATGCAGCGTACCGTAATCCAGTCGGCTTATCATCTTCTCCACTGGTTCATCAAGAAGTGAAGCCTGGAGTATCAGCTCATACGTCAGAGGTTGTGTCTGCTGTGCAGGCTGAAGTGAAGCCGTATGACATTAATTTATTCCGTACGGATAAAGGGCTGACCTCTTCATTAGGTCGTCTGGATGAATTGTGGAAAGATCAGCGTAGCCGTGAGATTCAGCGAACACCTGAAGGGGTTAAAGCGCGTGAAGCTGAAGCCATGACTGCAACCGCCCGCTGGATGTACAATTCCGCGCTTGCCCGTACGGAGACGAGGGGCATGCATAAGCGTGAAGATTTTAAGGGAACGGATCAAGAACAGCATCATCGCTTGATTAGCGGTGGATTGGATCAGGTATGGGTGAAGACAGAAGCCGTGGCCAAGGAGGGTGTTCTATCATGATTGAGGTGATCAGCGCTGCCAGATGTGTAGAGTGCAACCAATGTGTATCGGTCTGCCCGACCAATGTCTTCGAACGGGTAGAGGATGGCATTCCTATTATTGCCCGGCAGAGCGATTGCCAGACTTGCTTTATGTGTGAGCTGTATTGTCCTGTGGATGCTCTCTACGTTGCGCCAGATTCAGAGAAAGTGATTGGGGTGACAGAGGCAGGGCTAGAGGAGCAGGGATTACTTGGTGGTTATCGTGAAAAGGTAGGCTGGGGCAAAGGCAGACAACCGGTAGCAAGTCATGACTTTATGTACAAATTGGCGTCGAGGGCAGGGTTCTGACCTTGATTAAGATTAAGATAAATAACATAAATCTAGGGGGAGAAAGAAATGAAACCAGCGTACAGAGAGATTCAAGGGAAACGTTCTAAAAGGATACGATGTGCACTTTTAACTACGATTATGATGGTTATGCTGGTTCTTCAGGCTTGCGGAAATAACGCTGGAGGAAATGGAGCATCTGCATCCGGCGGCTCTAGTACAGAGAAATCTGGAGGCAAAGCCGAAAGTAACGTTCCAGCGGTACTGAACTTTGGTTTTATAGGCTCTAATAAGCTGAATGTGCCAGGTGGCGCGGAGGGCTGGGGCTTTTATAAAGGGATCATTCAAGAAGAGTTGAAGAAATATGGCATTACTGAAGTGAAGCTTACGGGCTTTCCAAACGGTCCTGATCAGACAGAATCCTTAATTAGTGGTCGATTAGATATCGGCAGCCTTGGGGATACACCTGCTATTATTGCTTATGCTTCTGGGGCCAAGACACGTCTGATTTCACAATCCTCAGCCAACACTATCGGTTATCTAATCGGTAAGAAGGATGGACCAAAGACGGTGAAGGAACTGCAAGGGAAGACTATAGCCATTCAAAAAGGCTCTTTCATGCACCGCTATGTGGTTGGGTTACTTCAGGAGGAAGGCGTAACTGACTATAAACTCGTGCATATGCTCATTCCGGATGCTACCGCAGCTTTGGCCCGTGGAGATGTAGATGCTACGACTAATTTGGGTGTACCTGCGCTGAAGTTAATTGACCAAGGTTACACTCACTTAGACGATGCCTCGAAGCATCCGAACTTGCTTGGCACTAGTGCAACTGTCGTGTCCGAGGACTATCTGACGAAATTCCCTGACTTTCCGAAGGCGTGGAACGAAGCCCGTGAGAAAGCCTTGGCGGATTTGAAACAGCACGAGGATGAATATTATCAATTTTTGGCTGAAATCGGAGATACAACGCCAGAGCTGGCAAAGCAAGTAAATCCAATCAGTGATATCAAAGATACCGCGTTCACTGACGAAGGAACCAAGCTACTGGAGGGTACCAAGAACTTCCTTGTGGAAGAGAAATTAGCGAAAAAAGACTTCAATATTAGCGATTGGCAGCTGAAATAACAGTTGTTTGGAAAGCGCAAATGCTTGGGAGGAAAAGATATGTCGCAGCTTAAGAAGGAAATGACAGTGGATGTGCTCGTGCTTGGCGGAGGTCCCGCAGGAGCTTGGGCGGCATGGAGTGCGGCGTCGCAAGGTGCAAAAGTAGTCCTGGCCGATAAGGGCTACTTGGGCACAAGCGGCGCCACTGCTCCGGGCGGTACAACGCTGCTCGTTATCCCTCCAATTGCCGAGCTGCGTGAGCAGGCGGTTCAATCCAGACTAAAAGCTGGTGGATATCTGTCGGAGAATGCTTGGATTCACCGAGTGCTGGATCAGGTAGAGCAGAATCTGGCTCTAGTCGAGCAGTGGGGTTATCCTTTTCCGAAGGATGAAGAAGGTAACTCACTACGTACACATCTGCATGGACCAGAGTACATGCGGATTATGCGAAGAGTTGTCCGCAAAGCGGGGGTCACGATCCTCGATCAGTCGCCAGCGCTAGAGCTTCTTCATGATGAACATGGGGTTGGCGGGGCACGTGGGATCAACCGTCTGACAGGGGAGTCTTGGGAAGTGAAGGCCAGTGCCGTTGTGATGGCAACCGGAGGCTGTGCTTTTCTCAGCAAAGGTCTTGGCTGCAACGTACTGACAGGCGAAGGGCTGTTGATGTCCGCTGAGGTGGGAGCCGATTTGTCAGGCATGGAATTCAGCCGCCAATACGCTCCGAGCTTTGCAGATGGGACTGTAACACGTGGCCGTATGCTAGCTTGGGCAACGCTTTATGATGCGGACGGTCATCCGCTGCATAAAGGGGATCGGACCTTTGGCAGCATCCCTGAAATGATGCTCAAGGGGCCGGTTTATGCTTCGCTCGATCTGGCAGATACAGCGGAGAAACAGGATTTTCTGCGAAAAGCGCATCCGATTTTCTTTATGCCGCTGGAGCGTGCGGGAATTGATGCGTTTAAGCAGAAATTCCCGCTCACCCTGCGCTATGAGGGCACGATGCGCGGCACTGGGGGTCTGCGCTTGAGCGGCACAGACTGCCGGACGACCGTGCCCGGACTCTATGCGGCCGGAGATGCCGCATCTCGCGAGAAAGTGACCGGCGCCATCTCCGGCGGCGGGGCTTATAACGCTTCCTGGGCCATATGCAGCGGAAGCTGGGCAGGCCAGGGAGCCGCGCAGCATGCGCGGTCCAGCCGAGGGCAGGCGAACAGCCGCAAACTGACCGCAGCGGGACGCTACGGTTTGACGGCTGGCACCGACACCTCGGAAACGCTGGAGGTGAAGCCGCTAGTCGCGGCGATCCAGCGTGAAATCTTACCGCTGCAGATTAATTATTTCCGCAGCGAGCCGGGCATTTCTTCAGCCTTGAAGCGGCTGAATGCCTTGATGCCCTTGTTGAACGGGCGCGTTCCCGCCACCGTACAGGGCATCGTGCAAGCACGCGAAGCCGCGGCTATGCTCGCGGTCGGCAGATGGATGTACACTGCCGCGCTGGTACGGAAGGAGACGCGCGGCCTGCAAAAGCTCGCGGAATATCCGGAGCTTGATCCGCGTCAAACCCACCGGCTGATTGTATCCGGCATAGAGCAAATAAGCATCGGTACCGAGGCTGTGCCCCATGCTCATGAACTGAATTTACTAAAGGAGGGGCAGGCGATATGATTGAACTAATCAGCGTGGAACGCTGCGTGGGTTGTAAACTGTGCACGAAAGTATGTCCGACAAACGTATTCGAAATGCAGGGGAAGATTCCGGTTATTGCGCGTCAGGAAGATTGCCAGACTTGTTTTATGTGTGAAGCTTATTGCCCTGTAGATGCACTTTATGTAGCACCACAGGCAGATCAGCTGATCGGTGTAAATGAGGAGGCGCTAATCCAGACAGGGTTGCTAGGGAGCTGGCGGGCTGAGATCGGCTGGGGACCGGGTGCTAATGGCTCAATGGCTGAAAGGGATACCACCCCTTATTTTGAAGTGTTTACCGAGCAGTACCGCACGTGAAAAAGCCGCCCAGAGTTGGAGTCTGGGCGGCTTATTGTTGTATAGAAATTCAATCTATGTAGGCCTTTGTCCCGGGATTTCCACCGCGAAGAGCGGTTTCCATCAAGAAATCTGGGGACAACAGCGGCCGGAAGTCCAATTATTCACCGCAGTGACTACTGTGCTTTAAGTTGATATCATTAGTTCGGTATATATCTAAAAAAACTATAGCAGTGCTTCGATCGCTGGCTCAATATCCAGCGGATCCACAGTAGATTCGAATCTTGTAATTACATTGCCTTCGCGATCAATTAGAAATTTAGTAAAGTTCCATTTGATTTCGTCATTGTTCAGTGCTTCCGGATCTTTGCTCTCAAGCATGCTTTGAAGCAGCTTTCCTGAAGAATGGTTCATGTCGAAGCCTTCAAATCCAGCCTGCTCAGTAAGGTGAGTGAAGAGGGGATGTTTATTTTCGCCCTTTACTTCAACCTTCTCAAAGAGAGGGAACGTAACGCCGTAATTGATTTGGCAAAATACATTCACTTCTTCATTGCTGCCAGGTTCCTGTTCCCCAAACTGATTGGAAGGGAAACCGAGAATTTGGAAGCCACGATCTTCGTATCGCTCATAGAGCTTTTGCAGGTCGGAGTATTGGTGGGTAAACCCACACTTACTTGCTGTATTCACAATCAAAAGTACTTTACCTTTGTATTCCTCAAGTTCGATCTCTTTTCCTCGAATACTGCGTGCTGTATATGGATAAATGCTCATGCTGCTACATCCCTTCAGTTATGTATTGTCAACGCTAAAGCTGCCAGTGAATAAGAATAGGAAATATTTTCAATGATTTAATTGTAAACAATCAAAATATCGCTGTCAACTTCATACATAGAAAGGGATTGGAACCTTTTAAGCAGTGGCAGAATAGTATGGGTATGGGTTATTTCATACTTCAAAGCCTATTCTAGTGAGTTGTTATAAGAATAATTGTATCTCATGTGATTTTATTGCGTTAAAGCTACTCAGCGTTCCATTATTATCTTGCATCGGAAACATTTTTTGATTAAGATAGCAGAAACCAGCGCAAAAGACACGCTGACATAAATAAGACTATGACGAAGAGAGTAAGCATTATAGCGGATCTTAACAGGGAAGGCGTGCCGGAGACTGAGAGCACCCTCATGAGACGATTAATGCCGAAGTTCACTTCCGAGTCGGCCCCTGAAGTAGTTTGTCACAGGTCGTGACAGGTATGAGTAGGGAGGCCCGCGCCCCGCGTTACCGGGTTTAAGATAGAGTTAATCTTTAGTCGAGGGAATCCGATTTTCTATTCCTTTGTGCTAGTTTAAGGGTTAATTCTAAATAAGGGTGGTACCACGGCTCCTCGTCCCTTGCGACGGGGGGCCTTTTTGCGTTTCAAATTATAAATAAGAAGAGGGAGTGGAAGGGTAATGAGTAACGTAGAATTGGATGTTCTTAGAGGTCGTCTGGATGAAATTAATGGGCAATTACTGGAGCTGATCTCCGAGCGGGCTAAAATTGTGCAGGAGATTGGAGTAGTTAAAGAAAAGCAAGGTGTGCCTAAATTCGATCCAGAACGTGAAAAGAAAATGCTGGATCAGCTCGTAGCGAGCAACAAAGGACCTTTCACTAACGGAACCATCCGCAGCCTCTTCAAACAAATTTTTTCAGCATCTCTGGACTTACAATCCGATGAACATAAAAAAACTTTACTAGTAGCGCGTAAGAGTCACAAAGAAGACACTGTGATTGTTCTGCCGGGAGATGTTACTGTTGGCGGTCCTTCTTCACTGATGGTAGCTGGTCCTTGCTCTGTGGAAAGTGAACTACAGACCCGCACCGTAGCTGCAGCACTGCAAAAAGCTGGTGTACGTGTTATGCGTGGAGGTGCCTTCAAGCCGCGGACTTCTCCTTATGATTTCCAAGGTCTAGGTATGGACGGCCTAAGAATATTACGTGAAGCAGCAAATGATTATGGTCTGCTGACCATCAGTGAAATTGTAGATCCAAGACATATTGAAGAGTCCTTAGATTATGTAGATATCATCCAGATCGGTGCTCGGAACATGCATAATTTCGAGCTGCTAAAAGCGGTCGGAGAAGTCAATAAGCCTGTGCTGCTGAAACGCGGATTGGCTGCTACGCTCGATGAATTCATACATGCAGCGGAATACATCATGTCTCGTGGTAATACACAAATCATGTTGATTGAACGCGGAATTCGTACGTATGAAAAAGCGACCCGCAACACGCTCGATATCTCAGCAGTGCCTATTCTTAAGCAGGAATGCCATCTGCCAGTATTGGTCGATGTTACTCACTCCACAGGACGCAAAGATATTCTTATCCCTTGTGCAAAAGCTGCACTCGCAGCCGGAGCCGATGGTATTATGGTCGAGGTCCATCCTGATCCTGCAACTGCGTTGTCCGATGCCGCGCAGCAGCTGAATATTGATGAGTTCAACAACTTCTTTAATGAAGTGAAAGCTTCCGGACTATACCGGTAATCTAGAAATATAGAATTTGAATGATATTTTAAGGATTGGCTAGAAAATGAGGTGTATAAGCGCTTACAAGTCTAACTAATCTTTTTGTGAAGGTGAAGGTGGGTCGAGTACAATAAGCAACATTAGCGTTGCACCGGCCCCGGGTCTTTTTGAAAAGGCCTATATACCTTATTAGTCACAGGAGGAAATTAGATTTTGAAGCAGCTTACCTTAAATAATGGGTGGTTTTCTAACACTCGAACCGATATTTTATCGGGGATGACCGTAGCCGTTGCACTGATTCCTGAAGCGATCGCTTTTTCGATCTTGGCGGGAGTAAGTCCGATGGTTGGTTTATATGCCTCTTTTTGTATTGCAATTGTAACCGCACTTGCCGGAGGCAGACCCGGAATGATCTCGGCGGCTACAGGGGCTATGGCCCTATTAGTCGGAAGTCTCGTACTAGAGCATGGAATAGAGTATCTGTTCGCGGCAACTGTACTGGCTGGTGTGTTTCAGATATTGATGGGGATGCTAAAGCTGGGCCGATTCATCACTTTTTTGCCACAGCCGGTCATGACGGGGTTTGTCAACGCGCTGGCGATACTGATTTTCATGGCGCAGCTTACCCATTTTAAGGGACAAGGCTGGGTGATGTATGGACTGGTAGCTCTGACATTGCTTATTATCTATACGGTTCCTCGGTTTACCAAAGCCGTACCCTCAGCGCTTGTAGCGATTGTTATCGTTTCTATTCTTAGCATCGCTCTTCATCTGGACGTAAGAACCGTAGGGGATATGGGGAATATTACAGCAACTTTGCCACTATTCCATTTACCGCAGATTCCGTTCACGCTGGATACGCTGCTTATTATTTTGCCATATTCACTCTCGCTGGCCGTAGTTGGGCTATTGGAATCACTGATGACTGCCACCTTAATAGACGATATTACGGGCACAGGTAGTGATAAGAACAGAGAGGCGAAGGGACAGGGGCTGGCGAATGTAGTCACTGGTTTTTTCGGAGGGATGGCAGGCTGTGCGATGATTGGCCAGTCAATGGTTAACATGAAGTCAGGAGGACGCACGCGTCTGTCCACGTTTGTATCAGGGATCTTTTTATTGTTCCTCATTATCGTACTTGGCGATGTGGTTAAGCAGATTCCGATGGGCGCGCTCGTTGGCGTAATGATAATGGTCTGTATCAGCACCTTTGAATGGGGCTCGCTTAAATCTCTAACCCGTGTTCCGCTTAGCGATGCGTTGGTTATGATTGTGACGGTGGTCACCGTGGTGGCTACAGACAATCTTTCTATTGGCGTTTTGTTTGGGGTTCTGCTAAGTGCTTTAACGTTTGCTTGGAAAATAGCTTCGATCCGCCTAACAGTTCAGGAAGCTGCCTCTTCCAAAACATATGCGGTTACCGGCCAGCTGTTCTTCGGCACGACAAGCCACTTCATTCATGAATTCGCCTACGATAGCGATCCCGATCATATTATTATCGATTTTTCACATTCCCATGTGTGGGACCAATCCGCAGTTCATGCCATAGCGAAGACGATGAGCAAATACGCCGAGCGTGGCAAAAAAGTCACCATTACCGGACTTAATGATCAGAGCTCACAGCTGGTTCAGCGGGTGGGACTATCCATATGAAAAAGATTGCGCTATATGCGCGATCTTTTTTTTATAGCAGATATTAACTGTAAGAGAAGACGAGCAGGGTTTTACTTTTGGTGCAAACTGATATAAAGTATAAAGTGGATAATGTTTATCCGCTTTATACGCGGGTGGTATAGTCTACAGTTTATATTAAGCAATTTATGTAGATCGAGGTGCTGTACATGCATATGAAAACAGGGGTAGAACAGTCAGTGTATGCACTGGTTCTGCTTAACATGCTGCCGGACAAAGCGGTGTTGTCTGGAGAAGCGATTAGCCAGCAGCTCGGAGCATCGGCGACCTATTTTCAGAAACTGTTAAGAAAGCTGGTAACCGCAGACATCATCACGTCTGTTCCCGGCATTAAAGGTGGCTTTAAATTAAAGAAGAGACCTGAAGATATTCGTGTATATGACGTTTACCTTGCGGTGGAAGGACAGCAGTCGCTGTATTCATCCAATGGTATTCTGGTAGACATGTTGGATTTAGAAAAAGAAGATAGCTGCTGCCTGTTAACCAATCTGATGGAAGAAGCTGAATCCTCTTGGAAAGCTGTATTAAAGCGGGAGACTATTGCTTCGTTGTCGGAGGAAATGCGTGGTGAACGCTTTAAAGATAAGATTGCAGCCTTAGAGGAATGGATCAGCAATAAAATGGTCATCTGACCAAAGAAGGGATGTATTCGCATGAGATTAAGCGTATTGGATCAGGCACCCGTGACAAGTGGTAACACAGCGGAAGGTGCTCTGAATAAAGCAGAAGAACTAGCTATTTTAGCAGATGAGTTGGGATATAGCAGAATGTGGATGGCTGAGCACCATGGCGGAAATACATTTGCTAGCTCAGCTCCGGAAGTAACGGCAGCCCGTTTAGCCGCTAAGACCAACCGTATTCGAATCGGCACCGGCGGTGTAATGATGATGCATTATTCTCCACTTAAGCTGGCGGAAGTATTTAAAACGTTAAGTGCTTTTTCCCCGGGGAGAATTGATTTCGGTGTGGGACGAGCTCCTGGTGGCGATACAAGTGCCATGTACGCTCTGTCTGAAGGCCGCGAGTTAATGCTGCATAACATGTATGATAAGCTTGGCATTACTATGCAGCTGCTTAGTGATCAGATTCCGGAAAATGAGTTGTATGCCAAAAATCTTGCCGCTCCAACGAAGGTGGCGCTCCCTGAGGTATGGTTGTTAGGCTCGAGCGGCAACAGTGCGCGAAAAGCAGCACAGATGGGAGTCGGATACTCCTTTGCGCAATTTTTTAATGGTGCGATGAGTAATGAGATTTTGGATCAATATCGGAATAACTACCAGCCTTCTATCTTCATGGACAAACCTGAGATTAGTGTATCCTATATGGTAACCACAGCAGAAACGAAGGAAGAAGCTGAGTATGAGGCATTACCGCAGGATATTTTTCGGTTGATGATGAGCAAGGGCAGAATTACTCAGGTGCTGACACCAGAAGAAGCTCAGAACATATCGTTATCGGAAATTGACCGGATGTCAATCAAGGAAAGCCGTAAGATTCATTTGGTTGGTGCGGTTAAAGACATCGCCGCACGCTTGCAAGAAGAACAAGCTCAATATGGTTTCCAGGAAGCGATGATATGCAGCATTCCGCATTCGCAGGAGAAACGTCTAGAGGTTTACCGACTACTGGCGCTTGAACTGCTAGGTTCTTGATACTTTCCACTCAAACCCGCATTTGATGCGGGTTTTTTGTATGCCCATTTAGCCTTTTGATCGACGCATGCCCTCAAAAGACAATAAATTAACCCTCCCGCCCCCTAAAAGTAACAATTGAAATTCTAACTTCATCTATGATTAATGAAAGATTTAATTTTAAAAAGAGGATAGGAAGTGAATAGGAGATGTTTCCTTTACATAAATCCGTTACGCTGACAGTTTTGCTTCTAATGAATCTGCTGGCAGGTTGCCAACATCAGGTTGACCCATCCCCCCTTCAATCGGCTAACGATTACCACACATCAAGACCGAAGCCAACAGACACCTCTGCTAACCTCATGAAGCTGGAGTGGATGCTGGTGGATACAATCCCCGTAGTCTCTCAACTAAGTGCTCCACCTACAGGCGCTACTTTGATTACAGAGAAGAAGCTGGATAATTTCGGAGGAGTCAAAGTGAAGGTGTATACGATGGCTAGTGACGAAGACTATGTGTATGCCAACATTTCTACTTCCAAAGGACAATACAGTCTAGGGGCGATAGGAACTTATAATTATCGTCAGCCGGAGGATATCAAGGTAGAAGTGGTGCGGATTTTTAGCGAAAAGGTGCTGAAAATCACCGGTGGACTAGGAGCAAATAACTCGCTCACTAACTATTATTTAATCGACGAGAGTGGTAACCCCTCGGGATTGCTGCAGATAGATACCGGACATTCCAAAGAGCTGGATGTTGATGGGGATGGATCTATTGAGGGTGTAGCCGCGCATGGAAATCCAATGAGTGCCTACATTTACCGCTGGAATGTTGATCATGCTGAGGTAAGTTACGTTAATGATGCTTTAAGGGCGGACTCCGTAGTGCTAACGGATGAAGGAATATATGAAGCTTTTAATATCGGGGACAAGCAGAGCAAAAGATTCCGATTGACCCTAGAAGGACTGATCCCAGAGCGGTAATGCCATGACTACTGCTGCTGAAATACTTCCTGCGACCAATTCCCTCGAACCTCCGTATAGACGATTAAGCTTAAATGATTATCCATAATCTAGGAGGGGTATTGGATGAATATGCAAATGAATCCGAAATTGAAACAGCTGCGACCGGGGAAAATAGTTAGCGGTGTTGCAGCGGTGCTCATTGTATTGTTGATTGGCGCGAACTCTTTTGTATCTGTGGAATATGGGCATGTAGGTTTGTACAAAACCTTTGGTAAATTAAATGACAATACGTTGTCACCTGGTATTCATTTTAAAGTTCCGTTTATTCAGACGGTGATTCAAGTCAATACGCAGGTAACGAAAGCGGAGACCGATACTTCAGCCTCTTCAAAAGATCTTCAGCCCGTATCCACACATGTAGCGGTGAACTATTCCGTAAATAAGGCTTCTGCCTTTAATCTGATGAACAATATCGGAGGTAATTTTGATAATGTAATTATCAATCCGGCCATTCAAGAAATCGTTAAAGAAGTGACAGCCAAATATCCAGCAGAGGATTTGATTACACGCCGTGATGTAGTGTCGAGTGAGATCAGTGAGCACTTAACCGCTAGGCTGGCAAAATATGATCTGATCGTCAACGATATTAACATTGTTAACTTTAAATTCTCTGAGGCGTTTAACCAGTCGATTGAAGCGAAGCAGGTCGCCCAGCAGCAGGCGCTGAAGGCCGAAAATGATCTCCGGCGGATTGAAATCGAAGCGAAGCAAAAGATCGCACAAGCTCAAGCCGAAGCCGAATCTTTAAGACTTAAGAAGCAGGAGGTTACACCTGAGCTGGTGCAGCTGAAGCAAATAGAGGTTCAGGAGAAAGCGCTGGAAAAATGGAACGGCGTACTGCCATCTGTAACAGGGGGAGCCACTCCATTTGTGGATGTTCAATCCCTGACTAAATAATTCATTATTAGATTTCTGATTTGTTTCCTCTGATGAGAAAGCCCTACTTCTATAGAAGTAGGGCTTTTTATGCTATTAATATTGATAAAGCATTGTAGGAATTTGCCAACCAGCACCAACCGACCAGAAGAAGACATAGTCGCCACGTTTGATTCGTCCGTCTTCGACTCCGCGTTGAAAGGCGATAAAAGGACTGCTTGTAGCTGTATACCCGAACTCGTCACCTACATAGATGAATTTCTCATCAGTAAGTCCAAGACCCTCTTGGATGAGCTCGATATTTTTGAGAGAGAATTGTGAAAGGCAGAAGGCAGATATATCATCTGTAGTCAGGCCGTTTCTTGAGAGAAGCTCTTTCATGTCTGCAACCGCCGCATTTACACAAACTGTACCGTCAAAGGGTGTCCAGCGTATCCGAATTTGCTCAGGTGTAATGTCTTCGTGATAAATATTCGATAAACCGCAAGCAGGGAACATAATATTCTCAGATCCCTCAGAATCAGTGTAACAAAGGGAGTCAATGAAGCCTGATTGCTCGCTACTTCGTTCCAGAATGACAGCTGCTGCGGCATCCCCGAAGTTAGGGTAAGTAATTTCATCATCCGTATTGCAGTGCACTGAGCTATAGTCGCTTCCCACGACGAGTGCGTACCGGATACTAGAATTAGCTTGCATATAACGACTTGTCTGCTCTACAGCAGACACCATTCCTGCACAGTTGGCATTGGAATCTTGCGTAATGGTCCGATGTTTACCTTGTAGCATGCGGTGCAGCAGGAGTGCGTTGGTAGGATAGGTATATTCCGGTGTCTGTGAAGCGAACATGATCATATCCATATCTTCACCTTGTAAATTGGCTTCTTGTAGCGCTTTTTGGGCGGCCTTGAGTCCCATCGTTAGGGCATTTTCATCCTTATCGTTTACGATGTATCTCCGGTCACGACCCATGACTTCTAGGAATCGCTTAATGTCCTTGCCCATACTCTGGAAATGCTCCAGATAATAATCATTAGATACGACATGTTCCGGATGGTAATAAGCGGCTTGGCGGATGGTTATATGTCCCAAATGAAACCTCCTATGCTTCAATAATTTCGTAATTTTCTAATTTCGTTGCCCGGGCTACTCGGCTTAGCTGCATTTTTAGGACAGGGCTTTTGGCAATAATGAAGGTTACTTTTTTAAATCCTGATTCTTTATACAGTATGTAGCATTGCTCAAGCATAGGAAGAGTGTCGGGCGAGGATACGTTTAATGTCTTGCAATCTAAAATGATCTCATATTGTGCTGGGTCAAATGTACTTACGATTTGGTTGTACTCCTGAATGAAGCGCCCGGCGTCCTCCGGTGACATAGAACCTTCTACTTGTACATTCAGTTTTTGGGCTGCAGCGTTTGAGGTGAAATTAAAGTTTCCCATTTTAAATCGATCTCCTCCTAAATATGATGAAAGAAAAATTTAAATAAATAGGCTAAAAAACCCATTTATATAGATATTATCGTATTTTTTAATGGGAAAGTTTAGGGGGATTATCCTTTATATTTTAAAAAATACAAGAAGGTATAAAATTAACTTGAAAAGATAATTTAGTAAATAATGACCTTCTCTAAGTGTATTTATATGAGTTAATCGAGGTTAGGGTGGGTCTGATCGTCCAGTCGACTTTGCAAAGCAGAGTTCTATTGGTATGATTACAGAGATGAAAAAAATTCACTATCCAAATCATGGAGGAATGACAAAAATGAGCGAAATTACATTATCGCGGATCATTGATCATACACTGCTTAAAGCTGATGCACGGAAAGAAGATATCGTTAAATTGGCAGAGGAAGCAAAAGCATATAAGTTTGCTTCAGTCTGCGTAAACCCTGCTTGGGTAGCTACTGCCCATGAAGTGTTGAAGGATACGCCTGAGGTTAAAGTCTGCACAGTTATCGGCTTCCCGCTCGGATCCTCGACAACAGAGACCAAAGCATTTGAGACTACCAATGCTATCGCTAATGGTGCAGGTGAAGTGGATATGGTCATCAACATCGGAGCGCTGAAAGATGGTGACAATGAGTTGGTTAAACGTGATATTGCAGCAGTTGTAGACGCAGCTCGCGGCAAAGCACTGACTAAGGTCATTATCGAGACCTGTTTATTAACGGAAGAAGAAAAGGTTCGTGCCTGCAAGCTTTCTGTTGAAGCTGGAGCAGACTTCGTAAAAACATCCACAGGATTCTCTACAGGTGGGGCAACGAAGGAAGATATCGCGCTGATGCGTGCAACGGTTGGACCTAATGTGGGTGTGAAGGCTTCCGGTGGTGTTCGTAGTGCAGAAGATGCACATGTAATGGTACAAGCTGGTGCAAGCCGTATTGGTACCAGCGGCGGTGTAGCGATTGCTAAGGGTGAAACAAGTCAAAGCAATTACTAAAAGAAGATAAGTAAAATGGTAGCGGTGAGATGAGGTGGATAAGCTTTATCCGCCGCTATTCTATTTTTTATTGCGTAGACGTTCTGTGTCAGGTACATATGGTTATACACGTTTCTTCGGCTTAAAAATTTTTATTGAAAGCGTTATCTGATATTCATCGGACATGCTTTCCTTCGAATAAATCAAAATATAATAATTCGCACCGGAATAATGAGATTTTTTTCTTTTCAAATGATGTCGTTTATGAGAGAATGGGTACAATTATTATTTGTTAAAGATTTCTATTCTTATTTATAAAGGGAGGAAATACCTATGTCAGAAGACCGTAAGCTGTCATTTGAAACTTTGACTGTTCATGCAGGCCAGGAAATTGATCCAACTACTTTCGCACGTGCTGTACCGCTTTATCAGACCACGTCTTATGGATTCCGTGATGCTGATCATGCAGCGGATCTGTTTGCGCTTAAAGAATTCGGTAATATTTACACTCGGCTGATGAATCCGACTACAGATGTATTTGAACAGCGTTTGGCAGCACTAGAAGGTGGAGCAGGTGCACTTGCTACAGCTTCCGGGGCAGCGGCTATTTCTTTCTCCATTCTAAATATTGCGGGCGCTGGGGATGAAATTGTATCTGCGGCAAGCCTATACGGTGGAACTTATAATCTTTTTTCTACAACGCTGCCTAAGCTTGGTATTAAGGTGCATTTTGTGGATTCGGATAATCCAGAGAACTTCCGTGCTGCGATTAATGATAAAACCAAAGCTTTGTATGCAGAAACTATTGGTAACCCACAGGGGAATGTACTAGATATTGAAGCCGTTGCAGCAATCGCACACGAACATGGAATTCCTCTTATTGTGGATAATACGTTCCCAAGCCCATATTTACTGCGTCCGATTGAGCATGGAGCTGACATCGTTGTTCATTCGGCAACTAAATTCATCGGCGGGCATGGTACATCTATCGGTGGAATTATTGTAGACGGTGGTAAGTTCGATTGGAAGGCAAGCGGTAAGTTCCCAGGACTTACAGAGCCTGATCCAAGTTATCATGGCGTTGTTTATACGGAAGCTGTTGGACCGATTGCTTATATTATCAAAGCCCGCGTTCAATTACTTCGCGATTTAGGTGCTTCTATTTCACCATTTAACTCTTGGATGCTGTTGCAAGGGCTCGAGACACTTCATTTGCGGATGGAACGTCACAGCCAGAATGCACTAAAGGTTGCGCAATATTTGGAGGCACACGCAGATGTAGAATGGGTAAGTTATTCTGGACTTCCTACTCATCCATCTCATGAATTAGCGCAAAAGTATTTACCTAAAGGTCAAGGCGCGATCCTTACCTTCGGTATTAAAGGTGGAAGTGCTGCGGGACGCAAGCTGATTGAAAATGTGAAGCTGTTCTCGCATTTGGCGAATGTCGGTGACTCCAAGTCATTGATTATCCACCCTGCAAGCACAACACATGCACAGCTGTCGGATGAAGAGCAAACCACAGCAGGAGTAACTCCGGAATTGCTCCGCTTATCGATTGGTACGGAATCTATTGATGATATTATTTATGATCTGGAACAGGCCATTGCCGCCAGTCAACAATAGAACAACGAAGTTCAAGGAAGGCATCTGCTGCTATGCGGCAATGCCTTTTTTTGTGATTTAATAAGGCTAATTATTCATATGATTTGGCAACGCTTGCATATTTCATGGGAGGTTCCCGTATTTATAAGTGTGGTAATAAGATGTCGGTGGCTTGATGTTTATTTACTAGGCGTACCGGCAGCAATCCAAAGATAAAGGGTGGGTGCGAAGATGAAGGGTGAACGTCAGCAGGATGGTTTTCGGAGTAGTGAAGAGCGCCCGTTCAAGTTCATGTATAAGGCCGGTGATCGGGCTGTTGGGATGGAAATGAGCCAAGCCGGATCCGTTGCCTCCGCTGCCGCAGAATTTATCACCGGAGTAGAGCAGAAGGATGTCTTAGAACCTTTGAACCGTTCTTATTTTAAGCGCCCTGGAGAACAGTCGGCTTTCTTAGTGCTGCGTGAAGGACGAGAAGAACGTGAAGAGCGCCCTACTACAAGAGAAGGAACAAGATCCGTTCAAGCTGGACCTTGTCTGATACGAAGTGAGGAATGGCTGCTTGAACCTGAATTGTTCTGTCTTTATGAGAACTGGTTATCCAGTGAAGATGAGCTGCAGGCTAATCGAATGCTGCAGCGGATTTATTATCGATTGCAGGCAGCGACCACAGCGCTGCTGGAATCGCCGGATGGTGAATGGGCAGCGCTCACCCTGCTGCATCCAGAGGAGCTTGCGGCGCAGCCCACAAAGCTCACCGCGCTTCAGGACGCGCAGCTCGAAGCGCTTTTTACTGCGGTGGCGGAGAGCCAGCGGCAAGGCGGCGATTGCCGCCTTGACCTGCTGGTCGCCTACACCGCAAGCGGAGCCGAATTCGCCGCAAAGCGCGAATTCATCGAGGTCGTGGCCGATCAGACACTCGGCCACGCTTATGCGGCGGCGTGCCGCATCGGGGCGCTGATCGCGCCCGATGTGGAGCCCTCCGCCGCCGCGGAAATCGCGCGCATCGCCGATTTCCTAGTGCTCGACGGCGCGGCGAGCGAGCTCGCGCCGGAAGGGGCCGCCGCAGAGGGCTTCACCCTGTCGGCGGGCGAGATCCTTGCCGCCGTGCGGAGCGTGAAGCCGGCGGCGGTAGTTCTCGCCGCGGGGACTCCGGCGGCGTCGGCTTTGGCCGATCTGTATCAGATCGGCCTCAGCGGGATCTTTTGCAGCGCAGGTCAGCGGACCGAAGCGCTGCTTAGAGCAGCCTGTCTGATCTGGATCGCCAGGCAGCAGGAAACACTGGATACTGCCGCCGGTGGAAGGCAGTAAGACAACAACGAAGCGGCTGTCACATAAGCCGCTTTCTCTTCTAAATAAGACGATACGTTTCATTTAGAATCGATAAAAAGACAAAAGAGCAGTGATTCTGCCGTTATTGGAGAATCACTGCTCTTCGTTATTGAATGATCACTGTAATTTATTGTTGGGAGCTCTTCTTCAACAGAGCTTTTAGATAAAATTCGCCACTAAATGGGTAGCTAACACATATTCTGAAATAAATGGCGGTTAGCTGAATAGATAGGCTTTACTTTTTAATTCCTGGTGGTATGATTAAAATATAAGTTGCACTAAGGAAATATAGTTGTACTATTGCAACAATGATTATCATTCTCACTACCTATAGTTTTCAATCATGCTGTCCCGGCTAAGCCGGGGCAGCATGTGTCATTTTAGGGGTCTTAATAATGGCTCTCATTCTCACTTGGCAGAAGTAAAACTCCACAAAACAAAGCGTATGCTCACGAAGCAAGTTTTGTTGCGAAGTAGAGTCAATGAAGTAAAACTCCACAAAACTTTAAAGGACGGCGATTATTATGCAAGCAACATCAAAACATTTACCCAAGCAGTCATCTATCTCTGGCAGCATGAAGAAGCCAGGCGCTCCAAAGCGCCGGTTCGATCCGCGTGCCATGCTCAGCAATTCTGAAATGCAGGCTGCACTTGGTAGCGGACTGCTTATGCTTTTCGCTTGGTCAGTTGGTGGATGGTCAGAAATTCTTTCCATAGCGCTCTATGTCATTTCTTATACGATTGGTGGCTGGAACAAGGCAAAAGAAGGCGTAGAAACGCTCGTCAAAGAACGAGATCTCGATGTGAACCTATTAATGATTGCAGCCGCACTAGGCGCAGCTTCCATTGGATACTGGAATGAAGGTGCTATGCTTATTTTCATTTTTGCACTTAGTGGAGCATTAGAGAGTTATACGATGGAACGTAGTAAAAAGGATATTTCCTCGCTGATGGCACTCAAACCGGCCACGGCTATGCGCATTGAAAAAGGAAGTATGAATGAGGTTAATATCGACCAGCTGGTGATCGGAGATCTGCTGCTTGTGCGCCCGGGGGATTTGATTCCGGCAGACGGCAAGGTATACCGGGGGGAATCAGCAGTAGATCAGGCTTCCATTACGGGAGAATCGGTTCCTGTAGAGAAATGTGCCGGTAGTGAAGTTTTTGCAGGCACTGTGAATGGAGAAGGCCCCCTTTATATTGAGGTAACGAAAGCAGCTGAGAATACCCTTTTTGCTAAAATCATCAAAATGGTAGAAGAGGCAGAAACGGAAGTTCCTAACTCCCAGCGTTTTATTAAAAGACTAGAAGCCATCTATGCACGGGTTGTCGTAGCCTCGACAGTGGCACTGATTATCCTTCCACCGTTTTTGCTGGACTGGAGCTGGAGCGCAACCTTCTATAAAGCGATGGTCTTTCTAGTAGTAGCATCACCTTGCGCTTTGGTCTCTTCCATTATGCCAGCGATGCTGTCAGCCATCTCCAAAAGTGCGCGAAAAGGGGTTCTGTTTAAAGGCGGGGTCCATCTGGAAAATATGGCTCGCACAACGGTTGTGGCATTCGATAAGACAGGTACGCTCACAGAGGGAACTCCTCAGGTAACTGATTTTATTGCAGGTGAAGGCTACAGTCGGCAAGAGTTGCTAACGGTTAGCGCATCCATTGAGCATATGTCCCGTCATCCACTGGCGGAAGCGATTGTGCGTAAAGCAGAAGAGGAAGGTTTAGCGCTACAGGGAGTAGAAGACAGTAAAACCATCACAGGTTGGGGAATTGAAGGTCAAATCGACGGACATCTCTGGAGAATCGGAAAGTCTAATTTGCTCGATGAGCTGACTCCATCTGCTATGAATCCTGAACTAGAGCATTGGAAACTTAAGCGGCAGCAGTTGGCTGAAGAAGGGAAGACCGTCTCCATCATTCTGGACGGTGAGCAAATTGCCGGAATGATTGCTTTACAGGATACGGTTCGCCCACAAGCAGAAGCCGCAGTGCGTAAGCTGCAGGAGCTCGGGATTAAAGTGGCAATGCTTACCGGTGACCGTGACGCTACAGCTCAGGTTATTGCAGGTACTACTGGAGTGGATATGGTATTTGCCGATCTATTACCGGAGGATAAAGTAAAGCATATCAAAGCACTACGTGAAAAGTATGGTCACGTTGTTATGGTAGGTGATGGTGTGAATGATGCACCAGCTTTGGCGACAGCAACCGTAGGCATGGGGATGGGCATGAAAGGAAGCGGCGCAGCACTTGAAATAGCCGATGTAGTGCTTATGAATGATAATATAGAAGAGATCGCTTCAACGATATCATTGGCGCGTCGTTCGCAGCGTATTGTGAAGCAAAATATGATTTTTGCTGTGACTGTGATTGCAGTGCTTATGATCAGCAACTTTGTGCAAGGGATCGCACTTCCTTTTGGCGTGATAGGGCATGAAGGCAGTACGATATTAGTGATTCTAAATGGACTAAGATTATTGAGATAATATTTTTTGAAATTAAATTGTTCACAAAATAGTTTCGGAACTTGGGAGTCTGGCATATTGACATATTTGCTTTCAGTTATCATAATTAACACTACATTATAATTATTTTAAATAAGAAGCGACGTCAATGCCGTTTAGCTCAAGGAGGACATAGATATGTATAAATCAATAATTGTTGGTACTGGACCGGCAGGATTAACCGCCGCTATCTATTTGGCTCGTGCCAATTTGAACCCACTAGTCATCGAAGGACCTCAACCCGGTGGACAATTAACCACAACTACAGAAGTGGAGAATTTCCCTGGATTTCCTGAAGGAATCATGGGCCCTGACTTGATGGATAATATGCGTAAACAAGCTGAACGTTTTGGTGCAGAATTCCGTACGGGCTGGGTGAACAGTGTAGAACTTGGAGAGCGCCCTTTTAAGCTGAATGTTGAAGGAATGGGTGTTCTTACTACAGATACATTGATCATTTCCACAGGCGCTACAGCGAAATACCTCGGTATCCCAGGGGAGCAAGATAACGTAGGACGCGGTGTGAGCACCTGCGCTACCTGTGACGGATTTTTCTTCCGTAATAAAGAGATCGTGGTTGTTGGTGGCGGAGATTCCGCACTTGAGGAAGCGGGTTTCTTGACTCGTTTTGCTTCCAAAGTGACTTTGGTGCACCGTCGTGGAGAATTGCGTGCTTCGAAGATCATGCAGGATCGTGTACGCGCTAATGTTAAAGTAGATTGGAACTTGAACCGTACTCCTCTGGAAGTGACTTCGAGCGAAAGAGGCGTCAATGGACTAAAAGTGCTTAACAATGAGACTGGTGAAGAAGAAATCATCGAAGCAAGCGGCGTGTTTGTTGCGATTGGCCACCACCCTAATACCTCTTTCTTAGGTGGACAGATCACAACCAATGCGGATGGCTATATCATGACGAACCCAGGCACTTCCGAAACTAATATCCCAGGTGTGTTCGCATGTGGTGATGTACAGGATACTCGTTACAGACAAGCGATTACTGCAGCAGGTAGTGGATGTATGGCAGCTATGGATGCTGAGAAATATATCGAAAGCTTGGAGCACAGTGCAGTTATTCTATAATTTGGTTTGAAAAACCCTCAATGCTACAATTGATATCATCACTGTATATCTTTTATAGGAGGTCATACCATGGAGAATGTAATTGTATATACCTCAACAAATTGCCCGCATTGCCGTCAGGTGAAGAGCTTTTTAAGCGAAAAAGGCGTATCCTACGAAGAACGCAATGTCGAGCAGAACGATGATTTTGCTCAGCAAGTATGGGACATGGGAGTGAGGGCTATTCCTGTAACTGTAATCGGTGAGCATAAAATTGTTGGCATGAACAAAACTCAGTTCGACAAAGCACTCGCGACTGTTTGAAAATATAAGAATTTATATGCTGCACAACTATAATATTCTTATATTTCTACGAGGAGCCGATGTCGTCTTAATAGGACGATAAAGTCGTTTCTTCTTGTTAAATAAGATTTCCATAAGGAAATTGTAATGGGCCGCTTCCGATTAGGAGGCGGTCTTTTTTGAAATATAAGAAAGTATAAAATACCTGCGAGCTTTAGCATACAAAAAATAGTCTGACGCATCTGTGCGCAGACTATTTTTATGAAAGTAGATCTAGAAGTAGAGTTTAGGTTTGAGTGAAAGATGTAATGAGCTGAAATAGTACGTATACAGCAGCGCCGCTGCCAATAAGAATAAATCCTGATTTCTTTTTAGCTTGAAAAAAACGGAGCACGCCGAGGCTGATCAAAGGGGCAATAATGAGCAGAAAAAGCAACACAGTGATGAACATCTGTGCCGAGATATCAGACGTATCAACATAGGTCATGGACTCGCTCTCCATTTCAAAAAAGGGGTTGTAGTGATAAATATCACACTAGCTTGACCTTTATTATATAGGATTTCTGTTCTTTTTACTGCACTTTTGATTCACTCAAATGCGTCAATTTTACGTCAATTATTTCAAAATATAAGAATGTATATGTTCCACGCTATAAATTATTCTTATATTTCTCACATAAACGCTTCGCTTACCGTTATGGATTATAGGGTCACCCGAATATCGCCCAGGAAATGCATAACAGCAGAGAAACCTGCGCCGATCATCGTTCCACGGCTGCCGAGCTTAGAGAATGTAATTTCGAGTTGCTGCTTATGGTAAGGAAGAGTACGCTCAGCTACAACCCGGCGCAGCGGTTCGCCTAGCCATTCTTCAGCCTCAGACAATGCCCCACCGATCACAATAAGCTCTGGATTGAAGCTATTGATTAGATTGGTCACCCCGATACCGAGATATTCACCCATCGTTGAGAAGTGATGCAGGGCGTCTTCTTGCCCGCTGGCTGCATAGCGAACCAGCTCTGGCGTAGTATGGGCAGGGAGGGAGAGATCGGGATTATCATAAGTTTTCTCAGAGGCATATAACTCCCAACAGCCACGACTCCCGCAACTGCAAGGCTTGCCTTGGGCTTCAATCGTCATATGTCCGGTTTCGCCGGCATATCCTCTAGCACCCTTGTATAGTTCTCCACCAATAATAATTCCAGATCCGATCCCTGATCCCGCACTGATGTAAAGGAGATGCCTTACCTCTCGTGCCGCTCCAAAGTTGAGTTCACCCTGTGCACCCGCGTTCGCTTCGTTATCAATGGTGACAGGAACGGAAAATTCAGCTTCGAGTATCGCTCGCAGCTCGACCATTTCCCAGCCAAGGTTGGGAGCGAAGAGTACAACACCATTTTCATCCACCATCCCGGGGACACCTACTCCGATGCCGACGATGCCGTAAGGGGATTCTGGAGCGTTGATAATCAAGCCTGAGATAAGTTTTTTCATTTGTTCCAGAACGTAAGGGAAATCATGGTTTTCTAAAGAAAAATCGCTTTCGTAAAGAATGCCCCCGCTCAGATCACATAAGACCGCTGTTAGCTGCTTTACCCGTAATTCTATGCCGATTACACTACCAGCCATCGTGTTAAAATGCAGCATTAACGGTTTGCGGCCACCGCTTGATTCCCCAGGTCCGACTTCAGTTACCAATTCTTGCGTGCACAGCTCGGCTACCAAATTGGACACAGTAGCTTTATTCAGTCCGGTCATCTCTGAGACCTTCGCGCGCGAGAGTGGAGAGTGTCTTCGAATGGTATGTAGTACAATCGATTTATTTATTTTTTTGACCAGCGCTTGGTCTCCAGTAACCTTCACAAATCACACATCCTTCTTAAATTATAAGAAAGTATAAGCTTCACGGTATACTTTCTCCTTATAATTCTCGCATAAACGCTTACCGTCCTTAAAAGGACGCTAAAGGCGTTTTAGCTTGGCATAGTTCCCATTTGTTGTATGCCACTTAGTCTAGAGTGATGTGCTGCAAATTGCAATACGTAGCGTCCAGAGGAAATTTTCCAACAGGGATCTCCTATATTTGGGAAGAGGAGAGAGGAGGCTAGACAGGGGCCCAAAAAATGGACAAAAAAAACTTATCAAAACTTTGTTTAACCAATATACAAAGTCCGAAAGATGTGTTAAGATGATCCTGTAAACGCTTGCGGGCGAAGCATAAATTGAGGAGGATTACACAATGGCTTATTTTGAGACAGTGAACAAAATCTCTTACGAGGGAAGCCGTTCCACCAACCCTTTCGCATTTAAATTTTACAATCCTAAAGAAGTCGTAGCCGGCAAAACTATGGAAGAACATCTGAAATTTGCAATGGCTTATTGGCATACATTAACTGCTGGCGGTTCTGATCCGTTTGGCGCTGAAACAGCAATTCGCAGCTGGAACAAATTGAACGGTCTGGACAAAGCTAAGGCTCGCGCTGAAGCAGCATTTGAATTTATGGACAAGATGGATCTGCCTTACTTCTGCTTCCATGATGTAGATATCGCACCTGAAGGCGCATCTTTGCGTGAATTCTACAGCAACATCGACACCATCGTTGATATCCTTGAACAAGGCATGAAGACTTCCGGCAAGAAATTGCTGTGGAATACAGCTAATATGTTCACTAACCCACGTTACATGCACGGTGCAGGTTCTACACCTAACGCTGATGTTTTCGCACATGCAGCAGCACAAGTGAAGAAAGGTCTGGAAGTTGGTAAACGTCTGGGTGCTAGCAACTATGTATTCTGGGGCGGTCGTGAGGGTTACGAAGAATTGCTGAATACAGATATGGGTCTTGAACAAGACAATATTGCTCGTCTGTTCAGCATGGCTGTAGATTACGCTAAGGAAATCGGCTTTGACGGTCAGTTCCTGATCGAGCCTAAACCAAAAGAGCCTACGAAACATCAATATGATTTCGATGCAGCAACAACGATCTCTTTCTTACAAAAATACAACCTCGACAAGCACTTCAAGCTGAACCTTGAAGCTAACCATGCTACGCTTGCAGGTCATACTTTTGAACATGAGCTTCGTGTAGCTCGTATCAACGGCATGCTCGGATCGCTTGATGCTAACCAAGGTGATACATTGCTCGGATGGGATACAGATGAATTCCCAGTTAACATCTACGATGCAACACTTACACTGTATGAAGTACTCAAGAATGATGGTCTTGGCAAAGGCGGAATCAACTTTGACTCTAAAGTACGTCGTCCTTCCTTTGAGCCTGAGGATCTGTTCCTAGCACATATCGCTGGTATGGATACTTATGCAAAAGGCTTGAAAGTAGCTGCTAAATTGATCGAAGATCGCGTATTCGAAGATTTCGTTGAAAAACGTTACAGCAGCTTCAATGAAGGCGTTGGTGCGGACATCGTATCCGGCAAAGCAACTTTGGCTTCCTTGGCTGAATATGCTTTGAACAATGAGAACCCACGTCCTAACCAATCCGGACGCCAAGAATACCTGAGAGCTACCCTTAACCAATACATCTTGGCTGAGTAGTCTTTACAGGGAGCTTGAAGCTTAGGCTTTGAATCCAGTTTGAACAAATGCAACGGGGGTTGCTGAAGAGAGCATTCTTCGGCAGCCCCCTTTTTGTACAAAGATATTCTAGAAACGCTCATAAAACTAAGTGGATGCTTACGAAGTAAGTTTTACTCGAAGTAATTCAATGAAGCCTATGCTCATAAAACTAAGCAGGATGCTTTCGAAGTAAGTTTTATTGCGAAGAGAATCAAGTAGCTAAGCTCCATAAAACTTTTAGGAGGTCAAAAATGAAATACGTTATAGGTGTAGATTTGGGCACTAGCGCAGTGAAGACTGTTCTAGTGGACCCACAGGGCAAGGTGGCTTTTGAGCATTCCGAGTCCTACCCGCTAAGCAGACCGCAGCCGAACTGGAGCGAACAAAATCCTGAGGACTGGGTAAAAGGCACGCTGGTCAGTCTTCGTCGTTTGATTGAAGTATCGGGCATAGATCCATCACAAGTTGATGGTCTTAGCTTCTCCGGGCAAATGCACGGATTGGTACTAGTGGATAAGGAAGGGCAAGTGCTTCGTCCGGCCATTCTTTGGAATGATACTCGTACTACTGCACAGTGCAGAAGAATTGAGAAGACGCTCGGAGCAAAGCTTATTGAGGTTGCTAGAAACCGTGCGCTGGAAGGCTTCACACTTCCTAAAATTCTATGGGTACAAGAGAATGAACCTGAGGTATTATCACAAGCGCATCAGTTCCTGTTGCCAAAAGACTATGTCCGTCTCCGGTTGACCGGTGATTATGCGATGGATTATTCCGATGCTGCAGGAACGCTTCTATTAGATGTAGGTTCTAAAACGTGGAGTGCTGAAATTGCTGAAGCTTTTGAACTGCCGCTTTCCCTTTGTCCTAGACTGGTAGAGTCCTTTGAACAGACAGGAACGTTATTGCCGGATATTGCGGAAGCATCAGGTCTTTTATCATCAACAAAGGTATTTGCTGGTGGTGCGGATAATGCATGTGGAGCACTTGGAGCAGGTGTCCTTGGTGAAGGTCGGACGATGTGCAGTATTGGTACATCTGGTGTAGTTCTTTCCTATGAGAGCAACAAAGATTTAAATCTCGAAGGCAAAGTCCATTTCTTCAACCATGGTGAAAAAGATGCCTACTATATCATGGGCGTTACTCTAGCGGCTGGTCATAGCCTTACATGGTTCAAAGAAACCTTTGCGGCAGACAAAAGCTTTGATGAATTGCTAAGTGGAGTAGCTTCCATTCCAGCGGGTAGCGGCGGACTGCTCTTTACACCTTATATCGTAGGGGAACGTACACCTCATCCAGATGCGAATATTCGCGGAAGCTTTATTGGTATGGATTCAGGGCATACGTTGACTCACTTTACACGTTCTGTATTAGAAGGCATTACCTTTTCGCTACGTGAATCTATTGAGATTGTACGTGATTCAGGCAAAGAGATTACAGAAATCATTGCGATCGGTGGCGGGGCTAAAAATGAGGCATGGCTCCAGATGCAAGCAGATATTTTCAATGCATCCATCGTGAAGCTTGAAAGTGAGCAGGGTCCGGCTATGGGAGCAGCGATGTTGGCAGCTTACGGTAGCGGCTGGTTCACTTCTCTTAGTGCATGTGCAGAAGCTTTCATCCGTCCTGCGGATGTGTATAAACCAGATCCGAAGCAAGCGGCGATCTATGACGGTTTATTTAACCTCTATCAGGAAGTCTACGGTCAGACCCGTGAACTGAATAACAAGCTGGCAGCGTACCGCCAATAATTAAGGACGCCGAAGGGTTTATGCTTGATATGTCTGATAAAAAAGGTCTTTCGCATATGGCGAAGGACCTTTTTATGACCATCTCGTTTATTGATCTGAGGATAGGCTGTATTCGTAGTTGTTGCCGTTCCTATTTTTCTTCTGTAAAGTATGGGGTATCTCCAGGGCAGCGTTAAACTCTGCATGAGATAGTGAAGGTTTCGGGGGGCGGAAGGCCATGTTCCAATGGATTGTTAAGCTGTTGAATGACATCAAAATCCGCAATAAGCTGTTGCTTGCTTTTTTACTCACTACGTTACTTCCGGTATTACTGGTAGGCGGTTATCTTACGTTTGAGATGAGGACCATGGCGTTTCAGAGCGCACTGGAACAAGCTTCAATCAACGTAGATCGGGTAAAGAAAAGAACAGAAGAAGTCATCGGTGTATCTCAGGATATCGCATATCGCTTGAGCAATGATGCACGGTTGAAGAGACTTGCCATACGTCAGTATGTTAGCACTTATGATGTGGTGGAAGCTTACCGCGATTATTCGGATATGCGTGAGTATCTAAGGTTGTATAAAGATATATCCAACATTCGCTTATACACTGACAACGCTACGCTGCTTAACAACTGGGAGCTGATCAATCCATCACCTGAGATTAAAGAGAGCCAGTGGTATCAGAGAGCACAGCGGTACGATAGTCTTGTCGGTTGGGAATATATCGAAGATGAGCGTGATAAGCGGAATTATTTAAGTCTTGTCCGCAAAATCGAGCTGGAGGGCTCCAGTAAGATCGGTGTACTCGTTATTAATGTGAACAGTCAGCAGCTTGCATCCATTCTAAGCCAGGAATCTTTTGATACCATGATCGTCGATGATCAAGACAATATCATTGCAGCGAACCGGAAAGATCGGACAGGTAAAAAGCTGGTGGATGTTTCTTTTGACACGAAGCTCTTGGGTCAGGGAAGTGGAAGCTATGAAGCAGTAGTAGATGGTGAAGCTTCCAAAATTGTGATCGAGGAGCTTAAACCACAAGCCAGCCGAAATGCACTACGAATTATATCTGTTTTTTCGATTGAAAGTATAGTTAAAGAACCCAATCAAGTGATTAAGCTTTCGATTACTGTGGTTGCGATAAGTGTTCTATTGGCCTTTTTAATTATATATAGCTTCTCCTCGTTGTTTTCACGACGATTGCTGCATTTAAGCAGACATATTAACCGAGTCAGTACTGGGGATTTTGATACGACATTAAAGATTGATGGCAAGGATGAAATCGCCCTGTTAGCTCGTCAATTCAATTCCATGGTACGCAGCATTAATGATTTGATGTATGAGGTACAGGAATCCAATGCTCAGAATAGTCTGCTGGAACAGAAACAAAATGATATACGATTCAAAATGCTGGCCAGCCAGATTAACCCGCATTTCTTATTCAATGCACTAGAAGCGATTCGGATGGAAGCTCACATGAAGGGGCAAGTGGAAATTGCCCGTGTGGTACGTCTTCTAGGTAAAATGATGCGCAGTAACCTGGAGGTAGGCCGAAGTAAAATTTTGCTTAGTCAGGAATTAGAAGTGGTACGTTGTTACTTGGATATTCAGCAATTCCGTTATGAGGAGAGGTTGAAATATCAATTTACTGTAGACCCTGCCGTTGAATCTCTTTATATGCCCCCGCTTCTTATTCAACCACTCGTTGAGAACGCAGTAATCCACGGACTGGATAATAAGATGGAAGGTGCATTTGTGACGGTGGAAGTTGTACAAGTTGGGGATCATGCTAAATTTACGATTACAGATAACGGAGTAGGAATATCTCCAATTCAACTGGAGGAATTACTGAACACGCTTGAGCGTAAGGAAGAGCGTGAAGGTGAGCGAATTGGACTTCGTAATGTACATGACCGGCTAAAACTATCCTACGGCGCAGAATATGGGCTAACGATTGAAAGTAGACCTAATGTAGGAACGGTTATTTTCTTCTGCATACCAATGGAGGACAACAATCTATGATAAAAGTGATGATTGTCGATGATGAGCCGAAGCTACGGGAAGGACTTCGAAGTCTGATCCCATGGGAGAAGCTCGGTTATACGGTGGTAGCTACAGCAGCTAATGGCTTGCAAGCACTTGAAAAGTATCATACCTTCTACCCGGAGCTGATCGTTGCTGATATTCGTATGCCTGGAATGGATGGTCTGGAAATGATTAGTGAGCTTCGCAAAGAAGGCTCAGAAAGTCATGTACTCATTTTGAGTGGACATGCTGATTTTGAATATGCTAAGCGGGCGATTGGTTATCGGATCGACGGCTATTTGCTGAAGCCAGTGGATGAGGATGAGATGATCGTATGTCTGGAACAGCTACATGAAACGATTGAGCAGGAGCAGCGGTTCAGTGACTGGAATGAGGAGGAGCCCGCTCGTAATAGGGAAACTTTACTCCGAGCGCTTCTACAGCCAACCTCAGAGGAAGAACTGGAGGAGGACCTTAGCAGACATGTGGATGCGCTAGGACTCGATCAGGGAAATTATGAGGTCATTCTCATTGAGTTAAGAAAAACAGCTGGTGCAAATGATGAGGATCTCCGGGGAATCAAAACAGTAATGGAACAGCATTTTAGTAATCATCCTAATGCATCATTCTTTACATTGTCACAGTATTTGGGCATTCTCATGAAGGATCCGGACCAGAGCGCGAGCAAGCGGGAAGAATTATATAAGGGATTATCTGCAGTGATAGAACCAAAGGGTTACGACTTCATTGCAGTAGCGGGGGGAGTAGTACCTCGACCTGAAATGGTGGGAGAATCGTTTAATTCAGCACGTGAACTGTTAAGACGTTCCTTCTTCTTCAAAAAGGGGATCATCATCAGTACAGATCCTTCAGGATTTCTGATGGAGATGAAGGAGAAGACTGAAGAGGATCAGGAGACGGAGAGTCGTCTGCTGCTTGCAGTAGAAACCGGAAGTCTGAGCGCGATTCGACCGATAGTGCTGACTATCTGTGCTGAACTTGTATCTGCGGGCAGCGACGAATTGCGAATTAAAGAGACCTTTGTGAGACTCCTTAGTACTGTCCTGGCCCGTCTGGAGCCTACGTATCCGGAAATTCGCACTTATGCAGCAGAGCATTCCCCTCCAATAGGGGAGCTTTATCAAAGTTATTATTTGTCTGATTTGCAGGATCAGGCTGTCTCATTTCTCGAAGAAATTGCGGGCCAGATGACCAGTGGGCGTGGAAATGAAATTAAGAAGATCACAGAAATAATCAACCGTCGCTACAATGAGAACCTAAAGCTGGAGACCTTATCCGAGTTATTCTGCTACAACAGCGCTTATCTCGGTAAAATGTTCAAGAACACCACAGGAGAATACTTCAATACGTATGTGGATAAAGTGCGGATTGAGAAGGCTAAGGAATTTCTGACGCAAGGTATGAAAGTATACGAGGTGGCTGAGAAGGTAGGATATATGAACCCTGATTATTTCAACGCTAAGTTCCGTAAATATGTAGGAATCTCACCAACTTCTTATCGTAAAAGCATCTAAGGATGGTGTGGTATTCTTGTCTTGTCTGTTATACCCGTGGCTGAGTTCAGGTGGTTTTCTGAACTTCAGTCCACGGGTCTTTTTTTGTTTTCCCTACTCCCACCAATTGTACGTGGTGAAGTATTAATGTAGTTAAATAGACACCTGCTTAAGCTTATGCGGGTGAAGGGTTAATGCAGTTTCTTTTGATTTTCGGTTCAATAAAATCTGCTGGGAAAGGAGTTAAGAGGAATTTTTGAAACTGTAGAAGCGTTGAAAGCTTCTAATTTTAAATTGGTGACTGGTAGAAGAACGAAGAGGAATATTTGGAACTGTAGAAGCGGAGCGTTCGCCCGAAAGCTTTTCGTAGAAAAGCTAGCTTCGAAAGCATATGCTATCCTCGGATTTCTACCGCGAGAAGCGGTTCAAATCAGGAAATCTGAGGATAACAGCGATCGGAAGTCCAAATATTCCGCGTAGTGGCTGGTTACCAGAAGCCTAGTTAGAAATTTCGAAGAACCAGCGATCAAAAGTTCGAACATTCCTCGTAGTGACTAATATCCAGCAAGCAAAGTGTTTTTAGGAGTCCAATCCAAAGAATAATGCAAACGCCAGCAGCATTAGCCCCCCTGTGTCGAGGAGCGAAATGAGAATTCACCCCGGACAAAAATCTCTAATTTTCACCTGATTTTAAGTCGAATTTATAGGGTACTGCAATCGCTTACAAAGTTTTAGAATTAAGGCATAGAGAGGAGGGGCTTTATGAAAGCGGACACAGTAACTGCTCAAATCCCGCCGGACACCCGAATGCGCAACAAAAAGCCTGCTTCAGGAGGACGGTTTTGGAGAAGCTTTAAGAATCAAAAGTATTTGTGGCTGATGTCGATACCTTTTGTAATCTGGGCATTCGTCTTCAGTTATCTCCCATTATGGGGCTGGACGATGGCTTTTCAAAAGTACAAGCCCGCACGTGGCTTTTTTGAACAAGAATGGGTAGGTTTTGAACACTTTAAGACACTGTTCAGTGACTCGCAATTTCTTCTGGCGCTGCGTAACACGCTGGCGATGAGCGGAATGGGCTTGGTCGCAGGCTTTATCTTTCCGATAACGTTTGCAATATTGCTCAATGAATTGCGTCTTGGATTTTTTAAACGTTTTGCTCAGACCGTCTCGTATTTGCCTCACTTTGTATCATGGGTGGTTGCAGCGGGAATTGTAACTAAAATGTTATCTAGCGAAAATGGTCTTGTAAACGATCTCTTGTTAACAATTGGATTTATAGACTCACCTATCCAGTTCATGGCTCAGGGCCATCTCTTCTGGGGAATCGTTACTTTATCAGATGTGTGGAAAGAAACCGGATGGAATGCGATCATCTACCTTGCAGCCATCTCGGGTATTGGACCTGAACTGTACGAAGCGGCCCGAGTAGACGGTGCCAGCAGGCTCCGCCAGGTATGGCATATTACCCTTCCAGGTATTCGGCCGACCATTACAGTGCTACTCATTATGTCGATTGGTAATTTGCTGAATATCGGCTTTGAGAAACAATTCTTGCTTGGAAACAACCTCGTTACCGACTATTCTCAAGTGCTGGATCTGTATTCTCTGAAATATGGACTTGGCATGGCGAGATATTCCTACGGTACCGCGATCAATATATTCAACTCAGTGATCAGTGTAATCCTGCTGTTTACGATTAATGGAATCTTCAAACGTACAACTAAAGAGAGCCTTCTGTAACACAGAAGGCCCTTCTAACAATCGTGGCAGCAAAATTGCCCTTTTCTTGAAAGGAGAGCGTTACAGTGGGAAATACAGCTATCACCGGAAAGTCGTGGTCAGACCGGATCTTTGACTTCATTGTATACTTTGTAATACTGTTCGTGGTTGTAATCACGATCTATCCGTTTCTGAACGTGCTTGCGATCTCGCTGAATGATTCAGTGGATAGTGTGCGCGGCGGTATCACCATCTATCCTCGGGAATTTACCTGGGACAATTACTTGAAAATCTTCAGTTTCTCAGGGCTGATCACCGGGTTTAAAATATCCGCTTTGCGGACAGTCGTCGGTACTTTGTTCGGTCTGATCAGTGCCTCGATGCTAGCATTTACGATCAGCCGTCCTGACTTTGCAGGCCGAAAGTTCGTCTCCACATTCTTGGCGATGACCATGTATATCTCTGGAGGAATGATTCCAATATACATGCTGATCAAGGATCTCCATATGATGAACAGCTTTGCAGTCTATGTATTACCTGGACTGGTTAGTGCCTTTAACGTCTTCGTCATCCGCTCCTTCATTGACGGCCTGCCGTATGCACTGCAAGAATCGGCGAAGCTGGATGGAGCTAATGACTTTACCATCTACTGGCGTGTCATCCTGCCGCTGATGAAGCCGGCTCTAGCAACAATCGCGTTGTTCCTAGCGGTAGGTCAATGGAATGCATGGTTTGATACGTATTTGTATAATGGTTCAAGCCCTCATCTGACGACATTGCAATATGAACTGATGAAGGTTCTGCAGAGTACAACCAGTGGTAATGGTGGCGATTATCGCTCCAACATTGCTTCTCTAGCTTCGAATCAGGTCTCGCCAGAGTCTATCAAGATGGCGATTACGATTGTCGTAACCGTGCCAATTTTGTTGGTGTATCCGTTCATTCAGAAATATTTTGTTCAAGGTATGACACTTGGCGCTGTGAAGAGCTAATCACAGCTAACAGGGGAGCATAGTCTCCCCTAAGCTTTAAGAGTATTTTGTATCCGTTTTCTTTTCTTGTGGGAAGTTTTGGGATAAGTATTAACAGGATTTATCTGTGATACGATAGATAAACAATTTTAAGGAGGGTTTATGTAATGGGGAATAATAGAAAAATAAAAGCTAAAGCAACGGCACTTACACTTACTTCTATTATGATGCTCGGCATGCTCGCAGGTTGTGGTGGAAACAACGGCAATAACGCAGCTGGGGATGCAGCTGGAAATGCAACAAATAAGGGGAACGCGGCTAATTCGGCCAATGCGGTTGAGGATACTTCTCCGCTCACGATGACTTTCTTCAGTGCTGACCCTAACCCGAACTGGACAGGCATGCAAGATGAAGTAGGTAAAGTGATTACGGAAAAAACAGGAGTTACCTTGAATGCTGAATACGCGGTTGGTGACCCTGCTCAGAAAGTAGCGTTGATCGCAGCGAGCGGTGATTATCCGGATCTGATCAGTGCCAAGACCGACGTAAGCAAGCTGGTGGATGCAGGCGCAATGCTTGATCTGACAGATCTAATTGAAAAATATGCTCCGAACATCAAAAAAGTATTAGGCGAAGAAGGCATGAAACGCTCACGCTATAGTGACGATGACCACGCGATCTATGCTATCCCTACGTATGCAGGTGTGGATAACAAATACTTTGATGCTGGCGGCGGATTTGAACTACAGCACCGTGCTGTTAAAGAAGCGGGATATCCTGCAATTAAAACTGTCCAAGATTATGAGAACGTAATCAAGGCTTACCTGGAAAAACATCCAACCGATGAAAATGGTAACAAAAACATCGGTCTGACCCTAAATGCAGATGATTGGTACATGTACATTACAGTAACTAACCCAGCATTCACTACTACAGGCTCTCCTGATGATGGAGAATATGCAATTGATATCGACACACAAGAAGTAACTTATCACTTCCGTCGTCCTGCTGAGAAAGAATATTTTCGCTGGCTCAACCATATGAACGATATCGGATTGCTTGACCCGGAAAGCTTCGTTCAAAAGTATGATCAGTACAAAGCTAAAATCGCTACCGGCCGTGTTATTGGTTTGATCGACCAAGACTGGGGTTATGGCGATGGAGAAAGAGCATTGAAAGCTGAAGGTAAGCTGGATCAAGGATACGGACACTATCCAGTAACCCTGTCTGAAGAGTACAAAGAAACTTCCTTCTGGCCTACAGGCTTTATGGGTGGTAACGGCATTGGGATCAGTGTAGATGCTAAAGATCCGGTACGTGCAATTAAATTCTTGGACTACTTAGCTTCCGATGAAGGTCAAGTATTGGTTAACTGGGGTATCGAAGGAAAGCATTACAACGTAGTTGACGGCAAACGCGTCATTCCTGAAGATGTGAACAACCGTAAATATAATGACACTACCAATTTCCAAAAAGAAACAGGACTTGGCAATGTCGGATCAAACTATGCTCTGCTTAGCGCTCACTATGGTGACGGCGTATTGGATCCAACTGGAAACTACTATACAACTCGTTTCCCTGAGCAAGTAACTGTAGGCTACAATGCAGTTGAAAAAGAAACACTTGCTGCTTATAAAGCAACAACTTGGAAAGACCTCTTCCCAAATGAAGATGAATTCAAAGTTAAACCTTGGGGCGCGGCATGGAACATCACGATTCCTGGGGATAGCGAAATTGTCGTTCTCGACAACAAGCTGAAGGATATCAGTTGGAAACGGATTCCTGAAGCCATCTTGTCCAAACCAGCTGATTTCGACAAAGTTTGGGATGCTTACATGGCTGAACTGGATAAAGCTGGTGTGACGAAAGCTGAAGATTTACGTGAAGAGCTGGTTAAACAACGCGTGAAACTTTGGAATGAGTAATTATTCCTGAAACACGGCTAATAAAATAAAAGCATGAAGATGGCGGGAAGTCCGAACGAAAGTCCGGGCTTCCCGCCGATTTCTTTTCATCTGTAATTATAGGATAGGAGGAATATACGTGGGAGAAAGTAAGAACACTGGGGTGCATGATCTCTGGTATAAGCAGCCGGCGGCTGAATGGGAAGAGGCACTGCCCGTGGGTAACGGCCGTTTGGGCGGTATGATCTTTGGTGGAACGGAAGAAGAACTAATTCAACTAAATGAAGACACCTTGTGGTCGGGATTTCCGCGGGATACAGCTAATTATGAGGCGCTGCGTCATTTGACTCCGGCCAAACAATTAGTGGCAGAGGGGAAATACAAGGAAGCGGAAGCACTGGTAGATTCCAAAATGTTAGGCAGACGGACTGAATCCTATCAACCGCTCGGAGACTTGCGAATGAAGTTCAATCTTGGTGGTCCTGTAGAGGATTATCAGAGGGGGCTTGATTTGGATCAAGCGCTTGCTACGGTATCCTATACTGCTGGGGATGTAAGGATTGTGCGCGAAGTTTTGGCCAGCAGACCAGATGAACTTATAGTCATGCATATCCGTGCAGAGGGGAAAGAGGGGCTGGGTATTTTGCCGGATTTCTCAGTGGCTCTGACTTCGCCGCATCCTTTCCGACTAGAGATCACTCCGGATGGCGCGCTGATGATGACCGGTCGTGCTCCATCGCATGTGGCTGATAATTATGTAGGAGATCATCCGCGTGCCGTATTATACGAAGAGGGGCTTGGCATAAGTTTTGCCGCTGCAATGGAGATCCGTACAGATGGCGGCAAATGTAATGCTGAGAACGGCATGTTGTCGGTTTCAGGTGCGCGCTCCATTACGATCCGCCTAGCTGCCGCAACCGATTTTGTCGGGTATGACCGGATGCCAGGAAGCGGCGGTAAGCTGCCTTCGGAGTTGTGCCTAGAGCAATTGGCTTTGTCCTCTAATGGATATGCAGAGCTGAAGCAGCGCCATCTAGAGGATCATCAGTCCTTGTTCCGCCGCGTGGAGTTGACGCTTGCACCCTCGTCCTTCCGGATAGAGATTCCTACGGATGAGCGACTAGTACGGTATCAGGAGGGGCAGGCAGATTCTGCGCTAGAAGCGCTGCTGTTCCAGTATGGCCGCTACCTGATGATTGCTGGCTCACGGCCGGGGACGCAAGCTCTGAATTTGCAAGGGATCTGGAATCCCTATCTTCAGCCGCCATGGAACAGCAATTATACTTCTAATATAAACACTGAAATGAATTATTGGCCAGCCGAGTTATGCGGGTTGGGTGAATGCCATGAACCTCTAATCGATTTTATTAAAGAGCTTAGTATGGCTGGCAGCCGTACAGCAAATATTCATTATGGCGCACGTGGCTGGACGGTGCATCATAATACAGATTTGTGGCGTATGACGTCTCCGTCAGACGGCAAGGCGATGTGGGCATTTTGGCCAATGGGAGGCGTTTGGCTCTCTCGCCAATTGTGGGAGCGTTACGCTTTCCGTCCAGATGAGGAATATTTGCGAAACACAGCTTATCCTTTGTTAAAGGGAGCCGCGTTATTTTGTCTGGATTGGCTGGTAGAACTGCCTGATGGAAGCTGGACAACGGGTCTGTCTACCTCACCGGAGAATGTATTCTTGACTGCTGATGGCACGCCATGCAGTGTTTCAGCTGGCTCAGCTATGGATTTATCGCTGATCGCTGAGCTGTTCAAGCATTGCATTCAGGCTGCTGAGATTTTGAATACCGATGCCCAGCTGAGGCAGGAGCTACGCCAGAAACAGGAACGACTCGCTCATCCTGGGATTGCACCGGACGGACGTATTCGTGAATGGAATGAGGATTTTGCTGAACAAGAGCCTGGGCACCGCCATGTCTCTCATTTGTATGATTTATATCCCGGGAATGTAATTAGTCCTTCCTTCACACCAGAGCTAGCAGAAGCGGCAGCGTTATCGCTTAAGAAGCGCTTGGAAGGCGGGGGCGGACACACGGGCTGGAGTGCAGCCTGGCTACTTAATCTATATGCGCGTTTGAAGGATGGAGAGAGTGCGTATAGCTGTTTACGTCGTATTTTGCAAGATTCAAGTCTGCCGAATTTATTCGGTAATCACCCTCCATTTCAAATTGACGGTAACTTCGGAACTACGGCCGGAGTTGCTGAGATGCTCTTGCAGAGTCATCAGGAAGGGCTTGAATTATTACCCGCTCTTCCAGAAGAATGGTCTGAAGGAAGTGTGAAAGGCTTGGTAGCCCGAGGCGGCTTTATCACAAATATAGAATGGCGTGAGGGACGCTTAACGAAGGCGGAACTGACCTCGACGCATGGACAAATATGCAGAATTTACAGTCACCAGCCTTTGCTCATTCAAAGTCCCGATGGTTCACGAATAGGGATAGAGATGGAATTTGAAACCGTTATAGGAGAGACCTATATCATTACACCGCAAAGCGAATAAAACACATCGTTCTAGCATATAGGCTGTTCTCAGAGTAGAATTATTCTACAGGGAGCAGTCTTTTTTTGCCTAAACGCTCATTATCTATTAAATGGTAGGGTTCATTACAAGTCTATAGGAGCCGGAGGAACGGAATATATATGTGGAAAAAACGCTTCACATTAGTAAAGATCATTCTGGGAGGAGTGATTATATTCGCTGCTATTCCACCGATGATTTATTGGGGCTGGGGTCATGCTTATGCGGCTTCGAGTTCACCCACCCTTCGTTCTGTAAATGAAGTAGCGCAGAAGCTAACGGGTGCAATGAACAACCGCAGGGAGACCATTACTTTTACTTATGAGAGCAAAGCTTCAAATTTGAAAACGAAAATACAAGCGGCTCTGGATCAAGCGATGGCTAGTGACCCTTATTTGTATTACATTATAGACAGCTACGGATATACTTATCGAGGAAGCGCAAGCTCTGTAAAAGTTACGGTGGAAGTGAAATATTTGGAGACGCTGGAGCAGACGGCTTTTGTAAACAAAGAAGTGAAGGCTGCGCTGAAGAAGATCATAACGCCGGGCATGAACAATCATCAGAAGGTGAAGGCTATCCACGATTGGGTTGTGCTTCATCTGAAGTATGACACTTCGTATCGTAAATATACGGCTTATGAAGGATTGAAGAGTGGCAGCGCCGTTTGCCAAGGGTATTCGCTGTTGACCTATAAGCTGTTAAAGGAGGCTGGATTCACGAATAAAATCGTTGAGGGTACAGCCAAACAGCCTGGAGGACGTAGCCAGTTGCATGCCTGGAATCTTGTGCTGTTAGATGGACGGTGGTATCATCTCGACACGACTTGGGATGACCCGACACCTGATAAAGCAGGTGTGGTTAGCACTGCATACTACTTGAGAACGGATGCGCAGATGCGTCAGGACCATAGCTGGACGAAGTCTTATCCGGCAGCTTCTGTAGGTTATCATAAGACCTTGTCTGCGCTTGTGGAGCGTGGAGGACAGAATGCGGCTGTCTATAAACAGCTTCAGAAGGATCTCAATTATGAGCTATATGCCGAGGAGCTAATTGTACGTTCGGTAGGAGATCTGACTCGGCTAGCGAATAAGGCAATTGCCTCCGGTGAGGTGTCTATATTATTCCGTTATCAAGGGAGTGGGACCAAGCTTAAGAACGACCTGCAGGAGCTATATAAGCTTGGACTAGAGGATGTATCTTACTCCAGTTCTGCTTTTGACAATACGGGCGATCTCAAAGTGTTTGTGACCTGGGAATAGAAGGATAACAAAAAAGGACATCCCATAAGCCTAAGTGGCTACGGGACGTCCTTTTTTGTTTTTTACCGGGTCTATTTTATTCTGGGTGAGTACTTAGGTCGCATTTATCCAAAGGAATAATATTACTCTTCCGGAACCAGCGATAGCCTACCCAGATCAAGACAAACAGCGGCAAGCTGATATAGGAAACGGCGATACCATACCAGTCGATATTTCCACCTGAGAAGGCGCCCATATTCTGACCGAGGATAGCTACAATACAAAGTCCTAAAGCAAAGATAGGTCCGAATGGGAACCATCTAGCTCGGTAAGGTAGTTCATCTAGCGAATGCCCTTGTGCTATAAAAGCACGTCTGAAACGGTAATGGCAGACCGCAATACCCAACCAGTTAATAAATCCGCACATACCAGAGGCGTTCAGTAGCCAGTTATATACGGCACCGTCACCAAAGAATGAAGCGAGAAAGGCGAGCATTCCGACAGCCGTAGTTACTAGCAAAGCGCCAACAGGGACACCACGGCGATTGAGCTTACCCAGTGCGCGCGGAGCCATGCCATCCTTAGCCATTGCATACAGGACACGGGTGGAAGCATACATTCCAGAGTTCCCTGCCGACAGTACAGAGCTGAGAATGACGGCATTCATTACGGATGCAGCAATTGCAAGCCCGGCTTTATTGAACACGATCGTAAACGGACTGACTCCGATGTCATCGATGCCTCCACGCAGAAGATCTGGATTCGTATAAGGAATCAACATTCCGATTACAAATATAGCAAGGATATAAAAGATTAATATACGCCAGAATACTTGGCGGATTGCAATTGGGACGTTGCGGCGTGGGTTCTCGCTCTCACCAGCAGCAACGCCGATTAGCTCGGTACCCTGGAAGGAGAATCCGGCTGCCATAAAGACCCCGACGAAGGCGAAGAAGCCACCGTGGAAGGAGCTTCCCCCGATTTGGAAGTTACTGAAGCCTACGGCTTCTCCACCCATAATGCCGAATATCATGAGGACACCGACAACGAGGAAGGCGATAACGGTAATGATTTTGATAATGGCAAACCAATATTCTGATTCCCCGTAGCCACGAGCAGATAGGAAATTAAGGCCGAACATCAGCAGTAGGAACACCAGACTCCAGAGAAAGGAAGGGCTGTCCGGGAACCAATATTTAATGATGACGGTAGCCGCTGATAGCTCTGCTGCAATCGTAACCGCCCAGTTATACCAGAAGTTCCAACCGATGGCGAAGCCAAAGGCGGGGCTGACGAAACGAGTGCCGTAGGTACTGAAGGACCCGGAGTCCGGTAAATAGGTGGCGAGCTCCCCAAGACTAGTCATGAGAAAATAAACCATTACACCCACAGCCGTATAAGCTAGAAGCGCTCCACCAGGTCCTGCTGAAGCGATCGCGCCGCCACTGGCTAGAAACAGACCCGTACCAATAGATCCGCCAAGCGCGATCATGGTCAAATGTCTTGCTTTGAACGATTTTTTTAGCGCAGGCTGATTTATGTTGCCTTGCGCTGGGTTTTGCTGATTGCCCTGCATGAATATGACACTCCTTATGATCTAATCTTACTGTTCATGAACGGGGAGTGCTGAGCTGCTGACTCCCGCAAGGCGGGAGGTATACTTCGTGATTTCCAGAAGGTTATGGATGACTGTACGAAACATACAAATTCTGTAAACGCAAAGAAGCCGCAAACTATGTCTGCGGCTTCCATCTATACAGCTCCGCATCATACTCCCTGTGAAGATAGCGCAACACACTGCAGTCTGCTACTTACGCAGGCTGTACAATGTGACAGTTCCGTGCCTTTCGGCAACGGCCCCAGCCTGCACCGCTGTAAGAGCTACAGCGCAAGCTTCGGCGGATATTCCTTTCGACGTGATTCATAGACGGCTCTAACGTCTCCACACGCGTACTCTTTATATCCGCGACCTCTACCTCATCTTAGTATGACGAGGCTATCTTTACTTCATTCATTTATAAACAACAGGAATTAGTATAAAGCAAGTTTACTTCTCAAAGCAATGACAAAATCAGGTACTTCCATGTTAATTACGACGGCGTTCTGACATCTGCTGCCATACGGTGCCTGCTGCGGCTTCACCTGAGGCGATACGCTCCAAAGCCATCTTGGCCTGAAGGCCAACCTCGAACTCTGGATCATCCGCTGCAAGTGTGAGCGCATCTTGAGCTTCGGATGTGCCAACTTCATAAAGAAAACGTGCTGCGCGCCAGCGGACAAGCTTGCTCTTATCCGTTAGTGCCGCCGTCATCACTGGCGTGGCGGCAGGATCGCCGATGTCGGATAGCGTATCGCCAGCCGTACGTCTTACGGCTGGGGCGCTGTCAGCCATCGCCTCATAGAGCAGCTCCATCGCCTCAGGCGTGCGAAGGTCGCCTAGATACACGACCGCAAGCCTGCGAATATGCAGCTTGGAATCGTGTAGCGCCGCCTTAAGCTCCGGCAGGAGCTCCGCCGTCGGCGTAAGATCCTCTAGCGCGGCGTATCGCACGCGCCAATCCTCATGCTTCAGGTCTCGCAGCAGCTCATCCTGTGTGCGAGTTCGTCTCTGCTCGACGAACTCACCTTCGGCTCCGTGCGCAATGGCTTGCTGCACGAGGGAGTCGAGGCGTTCCTGCGGATACGCTGCCTCGATCTCTTGCTCGACCTCGCGCGCAATGTCCGCGGGCTCGCCATAACGCACGCCGTAATCGGTGAGCTTGCGCTCTTTGATCATCACGGCGCTAGCCACATCCATAACCGCTTTAGTAAAGCGGTTAGCTAAGGATATGCGCTCTTCATTCGCGCCCGTTTTGACGCGGATTTGCATCGGAATTCCGCGGAATAATTGGACGAAGACTTGCGCTTCCCCAAAATGAGCACCGGCATTCTCGTCAGCTAGGCTCCAATCTCCAGTTACACCTTCGCTGTTAGCGAAGCGGCTTTGAACTTCTCTTAGAATGGCTGCCCAATCGGCATTGCCTTTGCGCTCAAGTGCTGCGAAGTCAGCAGCATGATAAATGCTAATAACGCCCGGTATCGTTAACATTTCACGTGCCCAAGCAGGTGCGGAACGCTCACTTTCTGGAGTATAGGTTCTGCGAATTCCGGGTTCTAAACTTTCGTCCAAATGTAGCTTCATCGTATTTGGACTTGGAGTCGGTTCAATAAAAGTAATCTTCATACGTAGCTCCCCCTTGAACGGTATATGCACCGCCATACTTTATACACATATTATCTCATTTCTGGTGTGAAACCAAAAGAACTCTTCTATTATTTCGCTAAAGTCTGCAATTGTGAGGAATAAAAGGGCGAACCTTTACCATGCTATTTGTATATTTTGCAAAATACGCTGCTGTTCAATTTAGTTGTAGTATATTCGCTAAAGCTAGGGTTGCTCGGTAAACTTCTGTAGAAGAGGTGTTGTATGCCTAAAACTCGTTACCATAACGTCGATAATGTAAGTACCGATAAATCATTAAAGGAATTTCGCCAGTGGCGTGAGGAGCGTCGTCGCAAGAAGAAGGATTATTCATATGTTGTACCGAATACGCCGCCCAGATTATCTTATCTGTCTGAGAATCGATTGGAGTCTACCATTACGTGGATTGGGCATTCAACATTTTTCCTTCAATATGAAGGGATGAATATCATTACAGATCCCATCTGGGCGAGAAGGCTGGGCTTTGAGAAAAGACTGGGACAACCTGGGATTCCACTTAGCGAAGTGCCACCGATTGACCTGATTCTGATTTCGCACTCTCATTATGACCATTTGCATATTGCCTCTATCCGCAAATTATATCGGGCAGGGACAACGCTTGTAGTTCCTGTTGGTCTGAAGCGAAAAATGCTTCGCAAAGGGTTCCACAACTGTGTGGAAATGGAATGGTGGCAGGAGATTAAGCTAGGTAAGATCAAGCTTAGTTTTGTGCCTACCCAGCACTGGACGCGGAGAACGCCATGGGATACGAATACTTCACATTGGGGTGGGTACATCCTGGAGCCCGCTGATTCCGGAAATCAGAAGTCTTCTCCGAATCTTTATTTCGCTGGGGACAGCGGTTATTTTCCTGGCTTTAAGGAGATCGGAAGTCGTTATAAGATCGATATCGCGCTTATGCCGATTGGGGCCTATGAACCGGAATGGTTCATGACCTCTCAGCATGTAAATCCTGAGGAAGCCATTCAAGCTTTCCTAGATGTAGGGGCGGAGACCATGATTCCGATGCATTACGGTACCTTCAGACTTGCTGATGATACCGCCCGGGAAGCACTGGATCGCATGGAGAACGCCCGAGTTAAACATGCGATTTCGGAGGAAAGAATTCGTACACTCGGTTATGGAGAAACACTGGTCGTACAAAAGGAGAATCGCACATCTGGGGAATAATTGAAAAAATTCCTCCTTAAAAGTTGTCGCCGTAAAACAGTTGGAATAAGTTTCGTAGGAGTGAGATCAGCTTAAATGCCTATTTCACGGGATTTTTGCACTGATTTTATGCTATAATGAGCCGAAACCCTAAAGTGAAAAGGATGGTAATGCGTAATGATTAGCACAAGCGGCGTAACACTCCGCTACGGAAAACGCGCTCTCTTCGAAGATGTAAACATAAAATTCACCCCTGGTAACTGCTATGGTTTGATTGGTGCCAATGGTGCTGGTAAATCAACCTTTCTGAAAATTCTGTCTGGGGAGATTGAAGCGAACACGGGTGATGTTCATATAACACCAGGTGAACGCCTTGCAGTTCTGAAGCAGAATCATTTCGAGTACGATGAATTCCCAGTACTTGAAACAGTAATTATGGGTCACACTCGTCTTTATGAAATCATGAAAGAAAAGGACGCGCTTTATGCGAAGTCTGATTTCACGGAAGCAGATGGTCTGCGTGCCGGTGAGCTTGAAGGCGAATTTGCAGAACTTAATGGCTGGGATGCAGAGCCAGATGCGGCGGCTATGCTGATCGGTCTTGGCATTATGCGTGAACTGCATGATAAGAAAATGGCCGAACTGAGCGGCAATGAGAAGGTACGGGTACTCTTGGCACAAGCCTTGTTTGGCCGTCCAAACAACCTCCTGCTCGATGAGCCTACCAACCACTTGGATCTAGAATCGATTGGCTGGTTAGAGAACTTCCTCATGGATTATGAAGGTACTGTTATCGTCGTATCCCATGACCGTCACTTCCTGAACAAAGTATGTACGCATATTGCGGATATTGATTTTGGCAAAATCCAGATGTACGTTGGTAACTACGACTTCTGGTACGAGTCCAGTCAGCTTGCTCAAGCTTTACAGCGTGATTCGAACAAGAAGAAGGAAGATAAGATCAAGGAACTGCAAGCCTTTATTCAGCGTTTCTCGGCCAATGCTTCCAAGTCTAAACAGGCGACTTCTCGTAAGAAACAACTCGAGAAAATTACGTTGGATGACATTCGTCCATCTAACCGTAAATATCCGTTCCTCAACTTCAAACCTGAACGTGAAGCAGGTAAGCAGCTTCTGACGATCAGCGGATTGACCAAATCGGTTGAAGGTGAGAAGGTTCTTGATGAAATCAGCTTTGTAGTTAACAAAGGTGATAAGATTGCTTTCGTGGGTCCTTACTCCCAGCCTAAATCACTTCTATTTGATGTGATCATGGGTGAGCAGGAAGCGGATGCGGGTGAATATGCGTGGGGCGTCACTACAACTCAAGCTTATTTCCCAAAAGACAACTCCAGCTATTTCGATGGTGTGGACTTGAATCTCGTAGAATGGCTGCGTCAGTATTCTAAAGATCAGGATGAGACGTTCCTGCGTGGATTCCTTGGACGGATGCTGTTCGCCGGAGAAGAAGCACTGAAGAAAGCGAGTGTATTGTCCGGGGGCGAGAAGGTTCGCTGTATGTTGGCGAAGATGATGCTGAACGGTGCGAACGTACTTGTATTCGATGAGCCTACCAATCACTTGGATCTGGAATCCATTACGGCACTGAATAACGGACTGATCGATTTCGACGGGACTATTCTCTTTACTTCCCATGACCATCAGTTCATCCAAACGATTGCTAACCGTATCATCGAGATCACACCTACAGGTGTAATTGATCGCACGATGACTTACGATGAGTATTTAGAGAATCCTGAAATTAAGGAAATGCGCCAACGCATGTATCCTGTAGAAGTATAATATTTACTTTCCGTTATGCGGAAGGAACCCGTTAAGCAGCTACTCTAATCCTGATAGGATTAGGGTAGCTGTCTTTATAATTTCGATTTTGAAAAGGTAACGGTAGGTGAAGCATGTGGACAGAACTATTTTTATTATGAGGCATGGGGAGACCGAGTTTAATACGCAAGGTCGTTACCAAGGCCAATTAGACTCACCTTTGACTGAGTATGGAATAGATCAAGTCAGACAAATGGGGAGGCTGCTTCGTTATTCTGTGGATCATCCCTCCGAATGGAAGGTGATTTCAAGTCCACTTGGGAGAGCGCTGCAAAGCACACAAATTTTGTGTGAAATCTTAGGTTATGATTTCAATAAAATAGAAACGGATTCTAGGTTAAGTGAAGTTTCCGTTGGTTCTTGGTCAGGGCTAACGCTTAAGGAAATTGAGCAGGGCTGGCCGAATAGTCTTGAAGATACGACTATGTATGATTGGTATTTTCGTTCACCAGATGGAGAGAGCTATGAAGCGGTTCAGGAGCGTGTCACAGACTGGCTGGATAGCTTGTCCTCCACTCCGCGGGTCATTGCGGTTACACATGGATTAACAAGTAGAATTCTACGGGGAGTATACGCTGGGCTTGCAAGACAGGAAGCCTTATCACTTGAGGTTTCCCAAAGCGCATGTTTTCAGTTGTCTAATTGTACAATAAAGAGAATCAGTTATGAATTTGATGAGTTCTAGCCCATCCTTTAAGGCAGGCGAACGCATAAAAGGCTGCGTTGTCCCTGAGGGATGCGCAGCCTTTTATGTTTATAAAATAGTACTAGGATCCGCCGGTACGACGGCGTTGGTTGTTAGGCTTTTTGTTATTCTGACTTTTTAGTGGTTTAGCGGATCCGGCCTGAAAAGTTGATCCAGGTTTGGAGGAAGATTGTTGTTTCTTCTGCTCCAGCTTTTGCCGGATAGCTTCAGCTAAATTGATTTTTCCTTTTTCATTGTTTTCGCTCATTATGATAACCTCCTTTGAAGCAAGTCCTTCACTTTATTCTAATTGTTTTTAAATGCTGCTACAAGGGCAAGAATAATTGAAAGAATTCTTTTCTAACAAAACTGAAAACGAGGAGATAGCCAAAATGGTTGATATTTACGAAGATATACGTAAAGGCGAGCGGGGCGCTTGGGTTAGCATAGCGGCTTACCTCATTTTATCGACTTTCAAGCTGGTTAGCGGTTATCTATTCGCCTCTAGTGCATTGGTCGCGGACGGAGTCAATAATTTAACTGACATCGTAGCATCTGCAGCCGTGTTGGTTGGTCTAAAGATTTCGCGGAAGCCACCTGACTCTGACCATGCTTATGGACATTTTCGAGCAGAGACAGTAGCTGCATTGTTGGCTTCTTTTATTATGGCGGTAGTAGGTATTCAAGTGATTGTGGAGGCGGTGCGATCCTTTTTCGATCGTGCAAAGGAAACACCGCAGCTATGGTCTGCTGGTGTGGCTCTAGTGTGTGCAGTAGCAATGATGGGAGTATACATATACAACAAAAGGCTGGCTAAGCAGATAAATAGTAGTGCACTCATGGCAGCGGCGAAAGATAATTTTTCCGATGCTATGGTTAGTATAGGTGCTGCTGTTGGGATTGTAGGTGCTCAGTTCGGACTGCCATGGATTGATTCTGCGGCGGCAGTAGTTGTCGGACTGATTATCTCTAAGACGGCATGGGATATTTTTCGTGACTCGACCTACCGGCTTACGGATGGCTTTGATGAAGATAGATTGATGGATCTACGTAGTACGATTGCTCGAACACCGGGAGTAGAGGGGATTAAAGATGTGAAGGCACGTGTTCATGGGAATCATGTACACGTGGATGTTGTAGTGGAGGTAGACGCGAATATTACAGTGGTGGAAGGTCATAGGATCAGTGACTCCATTGAAGAGAGAATGAGCAAGCTACACAATATTATGAATGTACAGGTGCATGTGGAACCTAAAGATTAAATTTGAAAAATTCTATTTTAAGGAAAAAACAAACATATTTAAGGAGGATTCAAGACTTTAGTCCTGTATTTTACCATAAAGTGGCATGATTATATGTGCAATTTGGAGCATGTTCCAAATCCCGGGCAAGCCTATAATGAGGGCATAAAGGAATGTAGTTCACACCTTTGTTGAAATCTCATCATGGTATTGGGGGAACGTATGATTAAATCACATAAGCAATTAACAGCATCCTTATTGGTTTCAGCTGCAATTGTTGCAGGTTTAGGAGTATCTGCTCCTGGAAATGCAGCAGCAGCCTCAAGTCCATCAAATTCAGTTATGGCAGCAGCAGCCGGTCAAACAGCGGTCATCGAGGCAAGTGTTCGCCTTCGCAGTACACCTTCTACAAGTGGAGAAGTAGTGAAGTATTTGCAAAAAGGAGATCAAGTGCAGATTGTGGCACAACCGAATAGCTATTGGTATCAGGTGAAAGCAGCGGATGGATCCGTAGGCTATACAAGTACAGATGATAAGTATATCAGCGTAAATTCATCTTCAGTAGGTACACCAACAGCACCATCAGCACAAACGGGAACCATAAAGTACGGAGTGAATCTTCGAACTGCGCCTTCTACAAGCGGAAAAGTACTGAGACTTCTGAAGAAGGGGGAACAAGTACAGCTTCTGGCACAGCCGAACAGCTCCTGGTATCAAATTCAAACCTCTGATGGTAGCATTGGATATATAAGTTCAAGTGATCAATATACTTCGTTCGCTAATAATGGGGGGACTGGGACGGTAACGCCGACACCAACGCCGCCAGCACCAGTACCACCTATTTCTACACCTGGGGCTTCTGCCCAAATCGAGAGCGTAATCTCAGCAGGTATGGGCTATCTGGGTACACCTTATGAGTTTGGTTCCAGCAGATATGATACAAGCACCTTCGATTGTTCTGATTTTATCCGGCAAATTTTCATGGATGCTGTGAATTTGAAACTGCCTGCTGATTCCCGTCAACAGGGAGATTGGGTGAAATCGAATAGTACGGTAGTTACGTCTACTTCCGGTTTGAAACGCGGCGATCTAATGTTCTTTATGGATTATAAAGGGAACTCCGCTTCAGCGTATGAAGGGATCGACAAATCTAAGGCAAGAATATCGCATGTTGCTATGTATCTAGGAGATGGACAAGTTCTCCATACGTATTCCGTAGCTTCAGGCGGGGTGAAAGTAGATAAATTAAGCGCTTCTTGGACGAATCGTTTCCTCTTCGGGGGATCGGTCATCCGATAATTATATAGGTATACAGAAGCGGCAGCATCGCATGTTTGTGACGGGTGAACAAAGGCGGCGTAAGCGCAAAAGCTACCCCCTCAGTAGAATGATCTACTGAGGGGGTAGCTTTTTGTAAATATAAGAATTTATATGTTCCGTTCTATAAATTATCCTTATATTTCTCGCTTAAACACTTGCCGTCCTTATAGGGACGCCGAAAGCGTTTATGCTTGTTATCATCTTTTCTGTACTAATTACATAATTACATTGGCAGCAACAGGAACCTTTACCCACGCTTTTCCTAGCCAAGTGTAGATTTCTCTCCATTCATTGCCCCAAGTATCCGTAATCACTTCACCTGTGGTATCAAGCGTTTGAGCGCTAAGCCAGCCTGCAGGAATCATACTGCCAACTGAAAAGTGAAAAGCTGTTTTTTCGGTTAGAACAATTTGTGGTGTGGCTGGAGTAATATCCGATGGGGTAATGATCGTTTCAAAAGATGTTGTGTAAGTGCTTCCAGTTCCGGGCGTAGAATCTGTAGTTGTCCCTGTTACCTCAGCGGCTGATGCTGTAGCTGCTATTGAAGCCATAAGTCCCAAGGCAAGTGTAATGCTGGCGAATTTTTTCATGTTAAGTTCCTCCTCATTATGATCTAACTTCAAAACTTTTTCTTATTTTCTCAAGTGACATCTGTGTGGGAATGACCTATACTTTCTGCATGATGAATAAGATATATGGATAGATATGGGAGGAGGCTACATCGATCTACCTCTGCGTCCCGTGAAGAGGGAAACAACAAACAGAACCAAGAATACGAAGAATAGTATCTTTGCAAGACCAGCAGCGGCTGCTACAAGATTGAAGAAACCAAAGATACCAGCGATTACAGCTACAACTAGCAGAATTGCGGACCATTTTAACATTACATATCACCTATCCTTTTTTTGATTTGTAGTCATTGTATAAACGGGGACTTTGATTCTGAAACAAAGGGGAGCAGGGAATTTTGACAACGCTCGACAGATTGTTTCGGCATATGGTAGTAGGGGTAACTATGCAGTATACAAGGCTGATTAGCCACTATTTATGAGATTTGGAAGGGGTTATGAATATGATCATTGAACTTAGTGTAGCTCTCGTTGCTATCGCATTCGCAATACTTGTTTTCTTTCTAATTAAGACTTTGCAGTCAGCGAAGCAATCTCTCGACAAAGTAAGCCAGACCTTGGTGGAAGTGCAGAAGACGATGGATGAACTGACTTATGAAGTGAAGACTACAGTCAGACATGCAAATGAAATTACCGCTGATGTACAGAATAAAATTCAGAAGATTGATCCTGTCATAGATTCTGTGAAAAATTTGGGAGAAGTTATGAATGAGTTAACCTTAACCGTTAAGCAAGTTTCAGTAACTGTGATTGAGAGATATCGTAAATCACATGAACTGAGGGAGAAGCGTAAGGGGGTATCCATAAAAGAAGCTCCGCTGACTCCAGCTGAGGAACGTACGGTAAACTCTTATGATGCTGTTAATAACGAGAAAGCACCGGGGAAAATAGCTACTGTGTTAAAAAGTGTAGATGTAGCTGCAACTCTTTGGAAAAAATTCCGTCATTAAAGTTAAGGCAGCAAGTCCTCTGTAAATGGCGGCTGCAGATAAGAAAGGTGGGATAACAACATGAACATTATCATACTCTTGTTTAGTCTACTTTCCCCATACTTTGATGCGTCTCCACAGTTGACGCCTATCTCGACTTTTAGTGATCAGCCTAAGACAGTTCTTACATTTGAACATTCCTCAGAAACGAGCCCTGCTATAAATCAGTTTGATTCACTGCAAGGTGTTGCTTTATATGCTACGAAGGAAGAATTGCTTCTGGCCAAGGGCAATCCGCTGGCGGTAACAAATGATCCATTGCAAGGGACAGAGGAGTACCAATACGCAGATGTAACAGTGGGTGTTGGTGAGGGGTTTGTACTGTATGTGCATGTCTCACCTTCTCAAGCACAGCAGTTTGGGCTACAGGTAAATGGGGTGGGAATTGATCCCGTGAAGGATAATGTGCAATCGACCTTGGGTAAACCGTATTTTATTGCCGAAGATGGTGATGTATATATGAGAGGAAACAATGCGCTCAAAATATATCGAAATTTGGCAGGTGAATTTGAAGGTATTGATTTATTTGATAGTATTTCTTCTTAATATGTTTCACTTTTGATCATTTTGGTTAATAAACAGAGGCTGTCTTTACCATAGAGTAACCTCCCGAACCACTACATGTAGTGGTTCGGGAGGTTACTTTGCTGAAGGCGTAAATGAACCTATTACTATATTTACATATATTAAAAATAGAAATAACACATTTAAATAGCGTATGATATAGGTAATGAGTCGCAGAATTTTACGTTCGTAATACTATTCGTGTGAGGTGAAGATGATGAGAATCTTAATCGTAGATGACAATCCGACTAATGTTATCATTATCCGTGAAATCCTGAAAAAAGAAGATTACCGAAATTTCGTAACCGCATCCTCTGCAAAAGAGATGCTTACACGGTTGGGTATCGGTTCTGTGAGTGAAGATGGACGTCCTCGGATGTCAGATATCGATCTGATTTTACTGGATATGATGATGCCGGAAATGGATGGAATCGAGGCATGTCGTGTTGTACAGCAATACGAACACCTAAAGGATATTCCAATAATAATGGTTACAGCTGTTGGCGATTCCAAGAAGCTGGCAGAAGCACTGGATGCAGGTGCAGTAGATTATGTTACGAAACCCATTAACAAAGTGGAGCTGATGGCCCGAATTCGGCTCGCGCTGCGGTTGAAGCGAGAGAAAGATTGGCATAAGGAACGAGATCAGCGAATTCAAGAAGAATTGAGACTGGCCGCACTTGTTCAGAATGCTGTGTTGAGCTTGCCTCTTCAGGAAGAGAATTTTGAGGTCAATGCCATCTATCAGCCATCCTCTGAGCTTGCCGGTGATTTATACGCGTGGTACCCCCTTGGTGATGGCCGATATGGCGTGATCCTGCTGGACATTATGGGACACGGAATATCGTCATCTCTTTTTTGTATGTTTCTTGCTTCTGTGTTGAAGGACACGGTAACTACGTATGTAGAGCCGGAAAAGGTAATTCAGGAGCTCAATCGAAGGTTTAATCAGCTCTATATTGAGAAAAAGCTGATCCAATACTACTTTACGACCATTTATCTTGTGATAGATACCCGTATGAAACGTATTGACTACGTCAACGCCGGGCATCCACCTGCGCTATTTTTTGAAGGAGTGGCTAAGACTCCAGTCATGCTGGAAAGTAACTGTCACCCAGTAGGTTTGTTTGAACGGATTGATATTCAGCCACAGAGCTTAACCTATGAAGATGAAGGGCATCTAGTTCTTTATACAGATGGTCTATTGGAACTGGTTGAGGGCGAACAAGAAGAGCAGCTGAAATTTATGATTCAACATTTAAATGTTGAACATGAGTGGAACGAAGAAGCTATTCGAGCTGCTTTTTTCAATGTTGAGGTTCCTAAAGAGCGTGATGATGATAAGTGTATTGTGTGGATCTCACTGAAGAAGGGAACAGATAGAGAATGAAGATAAAGGCTAAACTCTTAATTGGCTTCAGTGCCATGTTAGCGATTATGCTTGCACTTACGATGATAGGATACGACCGCTTAAATTATATGAATAATCAACTGGAAGGGTATCAGGATAGATATATGAAGGGGCGGTCTTCTTCAGGGATGCGTGGAGAAGTCAATGATATGGCGCGAATATTAACCACGACCATGTTAAGTGCAGATGCATCATCGGTAGAATCTCAAAAGAATGAGATTGATAAAAAGATCACTAAAGCCAATGAGCACTACGAGAAAATAAAAGCGTCGATGACTAGCGCTGAAGAAATGCAAATGGTCAGTCAAATAGATGGCGCGTACACTACTTATTTAAATTATCAGGAAAAGGTATTGAAACTGCTATCGGCTGGTTATTTTCAGAATGCTAGCACGTATTCCAACACAGAGGGACAAGCGATTCAGAATGCCGTGTTAAACGCTCTGAACAGTCTCTCTGATTATAATGCTTTTATTATGAATGAAGAGAGTACGAAGGCCAACGAAGCTTATAAAAGTTCGACTCAGATGGTAGTTCTAATGATGATTATGGGCTTACTTCTCGGACTTGGAGTAGTTCTATGGATCATCCCAAGCATCACTCGGGGGCTTAATGTCGTTTCGATGATGATTACCAGCTTTGGCAACGGTAAAGTGAGGGCTATACGGCGTATAAAGGTTACTACTAAAGATGAAATTGGTGAGGTTGCTCTTGTCTTTAAAAAGATGGCTTTAGATCTTGAACAGAAGCAGCAAATGGAACAGGCCTATGCGCAAGCGCAGAATGACCAATCCTGGCTGAATGCGAATGTTGCTCGGGTGACGGAACTATTGCGAGGTGTTAGCTCCTTGGATCAGGTCTCACAGACCTTCATCAATGAGTTTACCCCTGTGCTGGGAGCACAGTTCGGAGCTGTATATTTAAAAGATGCCAATCGTCCTGATTTTTTACGAAGCAGTGGATATTATGCAGTAGATAATGATAAGAAACCTAAGGACGGGTTTGTGATTGGTGAAGGGCTTGTAGGGCAAAGTGCGCTCGATATGCACCCGATCAGACTGGAGAAAGCTCCTGAAGACTATTCATCCGTTAAGTCCGGATTCGTGGATGCACAACCTGGATATATTTCTATCCATCCGCTTATTTTTGAAGACGAACTGCTAGGCGTAGTAGAATTTGCTTCATTCCAACCTTTTAGCAGTTTGAAAAATGATTTGCTGCAACAACTCGCTAATAATTTAAGTATTATTTTTAATAATATTAGCCGTCGTTTGATCGTGGAGAAGTTGTTGCGTGATTCACAAGCTCTTACGGAAGAGCTGCAGTGTCAGTCGGAGGAATTACAGACTCAGCAAGAGGAATTGCGTCGTTCCAATGAGAACTTAGAAGAGCAGACGGATGCGCTTAAACGTTCGGAAGAACTACTCCAGCGTCAGCAGGAAGAACTGGAGCATTATAATACGGAACTTATTGCCAAGACCCGCGCTTTAGAGGAACAAGTGCAGGAGGTTGAAGAGAAGAAAGACGAAATTGAGCATGCAAAAATTCAATTAGAGAAACAGGCCAAGCAATTATCCGTTACTAGTAAATATAAATCAGAGTTCTTGGCGAATATGTCTCATGAATTGCGAACTCCGCTCAACAGTCTCTTGATCCTATCGCAGCTACTTACGGAGAATAAGGATGGCAACTTGTCAGAGAAACAGGTTGAATTTGCACATACGATTTATATGTCAGGTGCAGACTTGCTTAAGATGATTGATGAGATTTTGGACTTATCCAAGGTTGATGCTGGCAAAATGGAACTGAACCAAGAAGAAATTAAATTAACGGAGCTGAAGAGCTTTGTGAAGCAGAATTTTGCTCCGCAAGCGCTCAAAAAGGGACTTTCTTTAAGAATTACCTTTAACGAGCCGCTGCCAGATAGTGTCATTGCCGATGGTCATCGGTTGAAGCAGGTGCTAAGAAATCTGCTTTCTAATGCCTTTAAATTTACGATGGAAGGATTTATTGAGTTCTCGGTTAGCCAAGCAGATGACAATCTTATTCCGCTAGATCTGCCAAGTGAAGTTGAATATATTGCTATTGCTGTGAAGGATAGCGGAATTGGTATTCCGGCAGATAAAACTGATATTGTGTTCGAAGCCTTCCAACAGGTGGATGGAACTACCAGCCGTAAATTTGGAGGGACAGGATTGGGCTTGTCTATTAGCCGTGAGTTAGCGCGTTTAATGGGTGGAGCTATTGTGCTGGAATCCCGTGAGGGTCAAGGTAGTACCTTTACTATGTATTTGCCGGTTATAGGGAATTATAATAAGCAACCTTCAGTAATAGAAGCTGCTGCTTCTAGAGAGGATGTAACCTTCGAAGAATATATCGGAGATATGACTCCAACCCTTGTACCAACACCAGTCCATGAACCTATTCCACAATTAATGATCGATGATGACCGTGATCATTTGACTGCAAATGATAAGGTTCTGCTTATTATTGAAGACGATGAGAGCTTTGCGAAAATATTGCTGGATATGGCTCATGGCCGCAATTTCAAAGGACTTGTAGCCCTTCAAGGCGATACTGGACTGCAGATGGCGAAGACTTATCTACCTGATGCGATTATTCTAGATATTCAGCTGCCTGTTATGGACGGTTGGACCATCCTTAGAGAGTTAAAAAGTGCATCACAGACCCGCCACATTCCTGTCCATGTCATCTCTGTGAATGATGAAGTGAAGCAGGGACTTATGATGGGGGCTATGGCTTATTTAAGAAAACCATCTTCTAGAGAGGCTCTAGAGCGGGCGTTCTCCCAAATCGAGAATTACACCTCCAGTACGTTGAAATACTTGCTGATTGTTGAGGATGATGAAATTCAACGTCGTTCAATCATGGAATTGATCGGTCACGACGATGTGGCCATAACCGCAGTTTCAACTGGCGGGGAGGCACTGAGTGAGCTACGGAAGCAGAGATATGATTGTATGGTTCTGGATCTGATGCTTGAGGATATGACAGGTTTCGATCTGCTGGATCAAATTCGTGATGATGAGGAATTAAATGATCTACCTATTATTATTTATACGGGTAAGGATTTGGATGGCAAAGAAGAGACGCAGCTGCGCAAATATGCGGAATCAATTATTATCAAGGATGTACGTTCTCCAGAACGGTTATTGGATGAGACTACGCTGTTCTTGCACCGGGTAGAAGCAAATCTTCCGGAAGATAAACGTAAGATTCTGCAGAAGCTTCATAATAAAGAAGAATTGTTCGAAGGAAAGAAAATACTGCTCGTCGATGATGATATTCGCAATGTCTTTGCGCTCTCCAGTGTACTCGAAGAGTATCACATGGAAGTGAAGTTTGCGGAGAATGGACGCGAGGCGCTGGAAATGCTGGTAGAGCAAGAAGATTTTGATCTTGTATTAATGGATATGATGATGCCGGAGATGGACGGATATGAGGCTATGCGCCGGATCCGCGAGATGCCGCAGTATCAGAAACTCCCTATTATTGCGCTCACCGCCAAAGCTATGAAAGAGGATCGTGCCAAATGTATTGAAGCTGGAGCCTCCGACTATATGAAGAAGCCAATCGCAACAGGTCAACTTCTATCTTTAATGCGAGTCTGGCTGTATTCGTAACCTCAATATTGGGGTAATACTTTAAAAGAACTAACAAAAAGCCATTCTTCAAAAGTACGGCGTGTTGATAAGGGAGTCGGGATAACAATGAAAGCAATAGAACACGGATATGAGGAGCAGCCCGTTCTGGCGGGAAGTGACGAACTGGAGCAAATTGAGATTGAGCTGCTTCTTGATGGGGTACACCGTTTATATGGCTATGATTTCCGGAATTATGCGTTGCCTTCATTAAAACGACGCATCTGGCATCATGTTCATGCGGAGAATGTACTCACCATATCCGCGCTGCAAGAGAAGGTTCTGCATGATCGGGCTTGTTTTGAACGATTTGTTTACAGTCTCTCTATTCCTGTTACTGAAATGTTCAGGGATCCAGGATTATTTCTAACTTTTCGCCAGAAGGTAGTTCCTTTGTTAAGAACCTATCCCTATATTCGTATCTGGCATGCCGGATGTTCCACTGGGGAGGAAGTTTATTCTATGGCCATCCTGCTACATGAAGAAGGGCTTTATGATAAAGCTCGAATTTATGCCACAGATATGAATGAGCGTTCTTTACAGCAGGCTAAGGAAGGCGTTTATGATATTAGCAGAATGAAGCAATACACAAAGAATTATTTGGAGGCAGGAGGTACTCGGGCATTTTCCGAATACTACACTGCGAAGTATAACTCAGTCATTTTACAACCGTATTTACGCAAAAATATTATTTTTGCTGAACATAATTTAGCTACTGACACTTCTTTTAATGAATTTAATGTTATTTTCTGCCGAAATGTAATGATTTATTTCAATGATGAGCTTCGTGATCATGTTCACGGGTTGTTTCATGAAAGTCTCAGTCGCTTTGGAATCCTTGTTCTGGGCTCTAAAGAGTCTATTCACTTTACGAAATATAGCGATTGCTATGAATCTTTAGACAGAGTGGAGAAAATATACCGTAACATAAAATAACGCATGAAGGAGGGTGGTCCTATGGGGTTTCAAGAACCAATTCATATACTACTAGTCGACGACCGTCCTGAAAACTTGCTGGCGCTGGAGGCGGTACTTGAGAGCCAGCATTACGAGCTAGTCAAAGCCACCTCCGGTGAAGAGGCACTGCGGTGTTTGTTAAGGTATGATTTTGCTGTCATCGTACTGGACGTACAGATGCCAGGTATGGATGGGATCGAAACCGCAAAATTGATCAAAGCCAGAGAAAAAACAAAGGATATCCCCATTATTTTTATCTCTGCGAACAGCAAGGAAGCGGAGCACTTATTCGCTGGTTATTCGGCAGGGGCTATTGATTATATGGTCAAGCCGTTCATTCCACAGATTTTGAACTCTAAGATACAAGGCTTTGTCGAAATGTACATCACGAGTAAGAAACATCAGACTCAAACCATGCTGCTGCAGCAAAAGACGAAAGAACTGGAAATTATTAATAGTGAGCTTATTAAGGCAAAAGAAGAGGCGGAGATTGCCTCTAAAGCAAAGTCGGAATTTCTTGCTATGATGAGTCATGAGATTCGTACACCTATGAACGGCGTAGTTGGCATGATCGATCTATTAATGGAGACGGATCTTACTTCTGAGCAAAAGGAATATTCGGAGATCATTCGGAAAAGTGCCGACACGTTGATTACGGTAATTAACGACATTCTTGATTTTACTAAAATGGAATCCGGAAAAATGGAAGTTGAAGAGCACTTATTTGAACTTCGAAATTGTATTCAAGAGGTGTTCAGCCTCTTCTCGATAGAAGCGGGAAAGAAGAACCTGGAGCTCGCTTATTTTATTGATCAGAAATTGCCTCGGCTTTTATATGGGGATATGGCTCGTTTACGCCAAGTTCTAATTAATCTGATCGCTAACGCAGTTAAATTCACAAATCAAGGTGGGGTCTATCTAGTCGCCTCGATCAAGAGTGTTGCGGATCATAAGATGGAAGTTGAATTCACAATTATGGATACGGGGATTGGTATTTCTCCGGAGAAATGTGACCGATTATTTGAGCCCTTTTCGCAGCTTGATTCTTCCATGACACGGAAATATGGGGGAACAGGTCTGGGACTAGCTATATGTAAATCTCTTGTCGGAATGATGGGCGGAGAAATTCGGGTAGAATCGATGGAGCAAAAAGGAGCTACTTTTATCTTTACGATTCAGGCATCCATGCCAGGAGAAGATTTGATAGGTGGATATCAAGAAGAGGAATCCACGCATCCTGTTCCCAATCAAGAGGGGAGAAGTAGAATCCTTGTTGTGGATGACCATCCGATTAATCAGCGTCTAATGGTCAGCATGCTGGATAAGCTGGGCTATGCGGCCGATATGGCTGAAGATGGTCAACAGGCTGTGGATATGGCGATTAAACATCCTTATGATTTTATCTTTATGGACCTTCAAATGCCAGTGATGGATGGCTTAGAGGCGACCGCTCAAATTCGTCGAGAGGGTGGTCCTGCTGCCGAGAAGACCATTATCATTGCAATGACGGCGAACGTCATGGAAGGGATTCAGAATCGCTGTAAGGCCTCTGGAATGGATGATTACATCAGCAAACCGCTGAAGATGAGTAGTATAAAACAAATTATTTCTCGATATTCTAGCAACGACAATGTATTAGTAGAACCTGATATATCTATTTTCCAAGCGTAATCTAGTATTTACCAATCTGTTTTTTTAACGTTATCTGATTCAAAGGTATATCATTAAGGTTATTAATATAGAAAATATTTGTTCAGGAGAGATCGTCTAATGAATACGCATAAAAGTAACAAGTTCCATGCTAAGACAGAAACCAAAGGGAATGTATGCACAGTTTTCCTGAGTGGTGAACTTGATTTATCAGTTGCTTCCGATTTCCGCCTGGTTATGGAGCCACTTGTGGGAGATACCAAACTAGATCTAGTTATTAATCTAAAAGAATTAAAATACATCGATAGCACAGGGATTGGTATTCTACTTTCGATCCTGAAATCAAGACAAGGAATGGACGTTAAGTTTATGGTTGAGGATGTTCCTCCACAAATTCAGAAGCTGTTTGACATGACTGGTATTTCCAAGTTTTTTGCCTCCCAAGAGAATTCCCACTAGGAAAGGATAGAACAAAGAATGAGTGATGATGTGCAAAAAGTAATTCTTCAGTTGCCTGCTAGCGCAGAGTATGTGGATATTGTTAGGTTGAATTTATACGGCATTGCCTCGAAAATGGGTTTCACCTATGAGGATATAGAAGACATGAAAGTGGCAGTGTCAGAGGCGTGTAACAATTCAGTATTATATGCTTATGGCCAAAAAGACGGAGTAGTAGATGTTATTTTTGAGGTAGAGGAAAGCTCCTTATCCATTACAGTCAAAGACGAAGGGGAGAGCTTTGACGGCTTGGACAAGTCTAATGAACGTATGACACTGCACGATAAGGAGTTAAGTGACGTTCAGGTTGGCGGGTTAGGGTTCTACTTAATGCAAGCGTTGATGGATGACGTTAGTGTCGTAAGTGAAGCCGGAAAAGGGACGGTGGTAACTTTGAAGAAGCACCTTAATTTTAGCGAGGAGAAAGTATGAGTGACAAAGTGACTCCCCCCGAGTCCATGAATGAAGCAGTCACCCAAATTTGGGAGTATCAGCAGACCAAGGATAACGATCAGGCGACGTTGCTGATACAGAAATATGAGCCTATGGTGAAAATGGCTGCTGGGAAAATTTCCCGTAATCGCCCCGACTTGTATGAGGATTTATATCAGGTCGGGCAAATGGCGCTCATCCGGTTACTGCAGCAATATGATATCAGTCTCGGAATCCCTTTTGAGCCCTATGCGATGAAAAGCATGATTGGACATATGAAGAATTATTTGCGTGATAAATCTTGGTACATACAGGTTCCTAGACGGATTAAAGAAAAAGGAGCGCTTGTTCAACACGCGATTGATGAACTTACAGTGAAGCTTGAGCGTTCTCCTGCGGTCGATGAGATCGCTCATTATCTTGATCTGTCTGTTGAAGAAACTGTAGAAGTACTGGCAGGCAGAGAATGTTACCATTACGTATCTCTAGATTCACCGCTTTCTCAAGAGGAGACTGGAGCTACGCTAGGGGAGCTTATCAGCTCTGATGCGAACGATTACGAGACTGTAGAGAAACGAATGGATCTGCAGCAAGCACTAGGACAATTGAAGGAGCAAGAGCAGCAAGTGTTGCTGCTAGCCTTCCAAGATGGTCAATCCCAGCGGGCAATTGCTCAGAAGCTGGGGGTTTCACAGATGAGTGTTTCACGGATACAGAAGCGGGCCACTGAGAAGTTAAAGCAGATTATGGCCAACTCATCCTATTGAGCTCCTTTATGTGTAATATACATTACCTGGATTTGAATTTTACTGTTCGACGATAAGGACATGCCTCTCTCTGTGCCTGGAGAATAGCATGTCCTTTATTTGTGTTCCATAACGCCCTTACCCCGCTTGTCCGGCTAACCCTGAAGGATTAGACAGACAAGCGGGGTAAGGGGGAGCGGTGATAGATGGGCGATAGATAGCCCAGTTGTTAGCTGTTCGCATCGATGTATTTTTTGATCTCGCCAAGGTACTCACCGATCACGGGAACATCAAGAAATAGGCTAAGAATGTAGCCCAGAACACCAAGGACTACGAACGTTCCGAGAGATAGGCCGAGACCTCGGGATATACCGGCCATCAAGTTTGTGATAATTCTTTTTTTTGGATCTGAGTAGTTATCAAGGATGTCCTTAAATTCTGATTTTTCTAGTGAATCAGCAATCTTGTCCAGACGATTGTTTAAGCGTTTGACCTCATGACGTAATTCGAAAGGATGTTCATCAATTTCATATGCTTTTGTTTGGCTATTTGATTCTCCCATGGAGCACCCCTGCTTTCTGTAGCCCGATCGGGCATTCATTAAGGATCTATTCAATCAGATGAAACTTTATATAGGGTATAACTAAACAACAGCCAGCTGCGGACAGCTGGCTGTTGTCGGATGAAATGATAGCTGTATTATGCCGCAGATTAGTAACTGGATTTATAGGAGGATTTAACATCCTCTTTCGCATCTTTAGCCTCATCGGCGACTTCTTTAGAGGATGCTTTGGCTTCGTCAGCCACTTCTTTAGAAGCGTCTTTAACATCAGAGGCTACATTATTTGAGGCTTCACTTATAGTGTCACCAATTTTGCTGCCTGCGTCTTGAAGGGTAGCGGCAATTTGCTGCTTGCTGTCACTGACAGTAGTGTAGATATCAGAGGCTTTGACTGAAACCGTACTAGCCAGATCGGTTGCTTTTTCACCTACCGTTGTGGCAATGGCTTTGGTCTTGTCAGTTACGACACCAGCAACTTCTTTGGTTTTGTCAGTAGCAAGCGTAAGTTTATCGGACAGATCACTGCGCATTTCACGACCAGGCTTTGGTGCAAATAACAGGGCTGCTGCAGCACCTATTAAGCTACCAATAAAGATGCCTTTGAAAAAGTTGCTTCCGTTTTCTACTTCATGCTCTACTTTATGTTCTACGTTACTCATCACCAATCACTCCTTATAAGTTATCTTACTTCGTATTTAAACTTTGGCGTATAGGCTGAAACAATTGATGAGCAAGGCGTAGATGGCGAGGGGCTCTTGTTATGGACTATTTATTAACAGCTTGGAATACCGCATAGCCGAATTCGGGCAGATTCAGATGTAGTAATGATGTGCATTTTTCTGTTCGCTTCTGCGTCTCTAGGTTTACCCATATAGCGTCCATCCCGGGTACAGGAATGGTGGCGTCGACTAACACCTCTTCATTGTTGAGCACGATTAAGAAGCGGTTATGTTCGTCCCACCGTTCATATACAAGCAGACTTGGGTGGTCCGGGATATCCAGCGATTTAAAGCCGCTACTACGGAACGCAGTATGCGACTTACGAAGACCGATCATCCAGCGATAGTATTCGAACAGTTCCCTGTTCTGTTTCTGGATGTCCCACTCCATACATTTACGATTATCTGGGTCATATTCACCTTCCATACCGATTTCATCGCCATAGTAAATACATGGTGCTCCCTGAAAGGTCATTTGGAACAAAATGGCCAGTTTTAATCTCCGGATGTCACCACCGCAAAGGGTCAGGAAACGAGTTGTGTCATGGCTGTCTAATAGATTAAAAGTGGCCTCTGTAATTTGCTGCGGGTAATTTGCTAGCATAGTAGCAATCGATAGAGAGAATTGTGAAGCATTAATTTGTCCTTGAGCGAAGAAATTAATCTGAATATTGGTTAGTGGGTAATTCATAACGGCGTCAAACTGATCGCCAAGTAGCCACGGCAAGGAATCATGCATAATTTCGCCTACAAGATAGGCTTCTGGATTAATGCTTTTGATCGTATTACGGAATTGTCGCCAGAACGTATGAGAGACTTCATTCGCGACATCAAGCCGCCAACCGTCTACACCGATTTCCTCAATCCAATAACGACCAACGTTCAACAGATAATCTCTGACTTCAGGATTCTCAGTGTTGAATTTTGGCATGATAGGCTCGAATGCAAATGTCTCATAGGTGGGAATTCCGTCGATGACTTGTGGTGGCCACTCACGCACATGAAACCAATCGGCATAACGGGATGAGCGCCCGTTGGTGAGCAGATCAACAAATGGCGGAAAGGTATGGCCGCAATGATTAAAGACACCGTCTAGAATGACGCGGATCCCTTTGGAATGACAGGCGTCGACAAGTTCTTTTAGCAAAGCGTTGGTTCCCAAATGAGGATCCACCAAGAAATAATCCTTTATATCATATTTATGATTGGTGGTTGCCTCAAACAGAGGATTGAAATAGATGGCGGTAATGCCCAATTCACAGAGATAATCCAAATGATCTAGTACACCTTGCAAGTCTCCTCCGAAGAAATTCCGGGGACTCGGCGTACCGCCCCAATCTAGCACATCTGCCGGATCGTTAGTAGGATCGCCATTTGCGAAACGCTCCGGAAAAATTTGATAAAATACTGCATCCTTCACCCATGCTGGAGGGGAGTGTACATCTTCACGGTTCAAGAAAGGAAAGTCGAATAAGCCCTCATATATTATGACTGGAGGCTCTGAGAAGAAGCCTTTTTCCAAATAATAAAGGACCTCATCTTTGTTATAAAGTGCAAAATAGTAAGTGAGTCTGCGATAAACAGGACGGACCGCAGCCTGCCAATAATCGAATAAGCTGTCAGAAGCCATGTGCTGCATGGGAATAACCTCATGGGTTTTGTCCCAACCGTATTTATCTCCGCAAAAAAGATCAATCTTTGACACGTTATCCCGTTTAGTTCTTATGCGAATATGCAGTGTAGACTCATCGTAGGCATATGACCAATTCTGCCCCATGCGATGATAAACAGCTTCTTGTTGAATCATAATCAATTTCCATCCCTTCGCGGCATGTAAACGCAAAAAAGGGCCAACCTCATGATAATCAGAGGTTGAACCCTTGGCGGTTTCATTGCCTTTAAATTTTGTCTGAATCTTATCATACCCCTCAAGATTAAAGCAATAGATTATTTCACATGAATTCACAATATGGAATATTTAGTATGTAGTTAAAAAAAGGAGAAAATATAAGCAAAAACAAGAAAAGTGCTATTAAATCACCCCATTTGGATCTATACTCTGATTGCAATCCAAATTATGGGTATTATAGAATGAGGGCGAACGAACTTGATTTTTCTTAATACGCAAACAAATTAAAGGCGCTGTTACCTAAAAGGTACAACCTCGGCACTTTGTGCAAATGAGGTTGTACCTTTTTTGCATGCTCTTTTTCTATGCGTGTTAGGTCTGATCACTTATGAATAAAGGGGAGATGAGCAAATGAAGAAGAGTAAACGATCTAAAATGCAAGCGGTATCATTTAGTTTGACCCTGAGTCTGCTGTTGGCATTGACGGTTACGGCTTGCGGTTCAGGCAATGGGAACTCTACGGCTCAGCCGAATTCAAGCCCGAATTCCACAGTGAACGAGCCGGGGGGAACTACAAATGAGACGAATCCCGCCGAAGAGGAGCTGAAACCGGAAGCTGGGGCCGAATTAACGGTCTGGGAAGCCAAGGAGCAGGTTGAGTACATGAAGCAGTTAGCCGCTGATTTCGAAAAAGAATACGGCGTTCCTGTCAAGGTTGAGGAAATGGCGGGCGGCGATCAGGGAACAAGGTTGGCGACAGATGGCCCGTCCAAACTAGCCGCTGATGTGTTGACTCTCCCGCATGATCAGATCGGTCAGGCTGTCAAAGCGGGATTGCTTTTGCCAAATGATGTGTTTGAGGAAGAAACGAAATCAACTATGGTGGAGACAGCTATTCAGGCATCGACTTATGACGGTATCCTGTACGGTTATCCTAAATCGGTGGAGACCTATGCGCTGTTCTACAACAAGGATCTGATATCCGAAGCTCCAAAAACTTGGGATGATGTGATCGCTTTTGCCAATACGTACAATAAGCCGAAAGAGAACAAATTTGCGATCATGTGGGAATTCGTCGGGTATTACAGCTATCCATTCATTGGCAGCTTCGGCGGATACATTTATGGTGACAACAATACGAATGTCAAGGATATCGGCTTGAATAATGAAGGCACCGTCAAAGGATTTACTTTTCTCCAGAGCTTAAAAGGAATTCTGCCATTGAATGCAGGAGATATCACCTATGACGTTAAAACCCAATTGTTTCAGGAAGGCAAGCTGGCAATGAACATCGACGGGCCATGGTCCATAGCGATGTTCAAGGATCATATCAACCTTGGAGTGGCGCCTCTTCCTAAGGGACCTGATGGTCAAGACAGCATTTCTTTCTCCGGAGTTAAATCGTATTATGTCAATTCCTATACGGTATATCCGGTCGCAGCTCGCCTGTTCGCACATTTTGCAAGCAACAAGGAGAATCAGCTCAAGAACTTTGAAATGACGGGTGCGATTCCTGCGAACATTGAAGCCGGAGAAGCGCCGGTAATCAAAGATGATCCGATTATAAGTGGATTCTTCGAGCAATTCCAACACTCCGTGCCGATGCCTTCCCTATCGGAAATCAAATCCGTCTGGGAACCGCTAAAGGCAGCATTTGTATCCCTGTGGAACGATCCGGGTCTTGATGTTAAGCAGACGCTCGATAAGACTGTATCAACGATTCAGGCCGATCTGGATTCGAAGTAAAGGACAGGTGATTTGAGCTATGCACAAAAAAACAGGTGCAGCGCTACTCTCGGCTATTATTCCGGGACTGGGCCAGTTCTTCAATCGACAGTGGCTGAAAGGATTAGTATTCCTGCTGGTGGGGTCTGCTGGAATCTATTTTATTGCTCATGATCTAATGGGGTATTTGCGGGGGTTGATCACACTTGGTGAATTTCCAAGCCGTATGGTCAAGGTAGGTAAATTAACCCGGATGGTGGAGGGCGATCACTCCATTTTTATGATGATCAATGGTCTGATGTCATTGCTGGCGCTGCTGTTTTATACAGCTTTTCATTTACTGAATATCAGGGATGCCTTTCTAGTTGGAGCTGCGCGGGACCGGAATGAGCCCATTCATTCATTTGGTGAATCGCTCAGACATATGGGGCGTAGAAACTTCGCCTATCTTGTACTAGCGATTCCTTTTGTGGCAGTGGTTTTTCTGACGATATTGCCGCTTGTTTTTTCGGTGCTACTGGCGTTTACGAACTATGCCGACCCGATTTTACCGCCTGCGCATCTAGTAGAATGGGTGGGGTTCGGTAATTTTAATAAAATGCTAAGTTTGGATGTATGGAGTTCAACCTTCGGCGGAGTGCTGACTTGGACACTGATCTGGGCGATTATTGCTACTGCGACGACTTACATTGGAGGTGTGCTCATCGCTGTACTTATTCACCAGCCCCGTGTTCGGTGGAAAAAGCTTTGGCGTACACTGCTGATCGTTCCCTTTGCTATTCCTAATATGATTTCTCTGCTCGTCATGCGTAATATGTTCAATAATCAGTTCGGACCGATCAATAGTTATGTAAGAGCTTTGGGATTGGAGGGGGTGGCCTGGCTGACTAATCCTTTCTGGGCAAAGGTCACCGTAATTCTGGCTAATATGTGGATCGGAATTCCGGTTACCATGATTCTGGCCTTTGGGGTACTGACAACGATTCCAAGGGATATGTACGAAGCTGCTGAAGTGGACGGAGCTGGGGCATTCTACAAATTCCGCATGGTTACACTGCCTATGGTGCTGTTCGCGACCGCTCCAATCCTGATCATGCAGTTCGCCGGTAACATTAATAGCTTTAACGTCATTTACCTGATGACCAACGGAGAACCGGTTAATCCGGATTACCAGTATGCGGGCCATACCGATCTGCTGGTGACTTGGCTCTACAAACTGGCGCTTAACCAATCGCAATACAGCTTTGCTTCCGTAATCGGGATTGTCATCTTCCTGCTGGTCGCGACCTTCTCCATCTGGAGCTACCGCCGAACGCGATCCTACAAAGAGGAGGATATGATTGCATGAAGCCAAAACTGACAGAAGCGTTTAAAACGATTGGAAGCCACTTGCTACTGATTGTGCTCAGTTTTATTAGTCTTTTTCCAGCGTTTTGGATTATTATGTCTTCATTCAAGACGGGAAACAGTTTGTTCAGCGACTCGTTGATTCCTAAAAATTTCACGTTCATTCATTACAAGGAACTGTTTGAGCAAACTAAATATTTGATTTGGTTCATGAATACACTAAAGGTTGCAGCGCTGTCTACGCTACTTGGCACTTTTCTGCTGCTGTTGACTTCGTATGCCATCTCTCGCTATCGGTTCACGGGCAGAAAAACGACACTGACTGCGCTTCTAGTTCTGCAAATGTTTCCGGGATTCATGGCTATGATTGCAGTTTACGTGCTGCTGAACACGCTTGGGCTACTGAATTCCCATTGGGCACTTGTGCTTGTATACAGCAGTGGCGCCATTATCACCAATGTGTTTGTGGCTAAAGGTTTTTTTGATACTATTCCTAAAAGTCTGGAAGATGCTGCGCGGATGGATGGGGCGAGTCATATGAAAGTTTTTCTATCTATAATGATCCCGCTGTCCAAACCGATGCTTACCTATGCCAGTCTTATGATATTTAATGGCTGCTTTGTGGATTTCATATTCGCGGACCTTGTATTGCGTACGGAAGAGACGAGAACGCTCGCTGTCGGGCTTTTCCGGATGGTGAATCAAAGCAATTCGACCGAATTCACATTGTTCGCCGCCGGAGCTGTGCTGGTTGCTCTCCCGGTCACGCTACTGTTCATTTTCCTTCAGCGTTTCCTGGTGGACGGTCTGACCGCGGGTGCAAGTAAGGGTTAATTCGATTTGCGCTCCCACTCTACAGCAGTACTGAATTCTATAAAAACCACTTCCTTTTCAGAAGAGCAAGAATCTGATGCGGGAGTGGTTTTTTAATTTAAAAGCTTCATTTATGTTCCTGTCATTCAGGATTTATTGCTGATGGAATTTTTTTGTGTGATTTCTAAAATCTTCTTGGTGTGGAGAGGATTGAAGAATGATGAAAATAGGAGTAGAATTCCTCATGGAACTAACACTTAAGGGAGTTTGTGATGTACAAAAAATCCCCGGAGCACGGGGTTATTTTCTAGCATTTATTAAATGTAGAATCCTAATAAATCCTTGTGAGTTATAGAGCAGTAAAGAGAAAAGAGGAGAGTTACCATGGAAACAGTATTAGTACGAGAATATCGGTCAGATTTGCTGGAATGTGTCCATAGCGGACATATTGCTATTGTAGGAGAACAGGGGAACGTAAAGGGCTATGCAGGTGATCCTGAGTTTGTATCCTTTACCCGTTCTGCGGCCAAGCCACTTCAGGCTATCCCAGGCATTCGTGGAGGAATCGTGGAGCATTATGGTTTTACACCCGCAGAGGTTGCCCTAATGACTGCTTCTCACCGAGGAGAGAGCTACCATGTTGCCGCGCTAGAGAGTATTTCCTCCAAGATTGGGATCGATGAGCAACAAATGATATGTGCCACTAGCTATCCACTGGATTATACGAGTAGAGAGAATGCCATTCGCGGCGCGGGCAAAAGAAAGTTCTATCATAACTGTGCGGGCAAGCACATGGGGATTTTATCGTATAGTAAGCTCAAAGGACTACCACTTGAAGAATACTCTCAGCCGGAGCAAACGGTTCAGCGTGAGATTATAGATACGATTGCTTATATGGCTGGTGTAGCACCAGACAGTATTGGTCTAGGTACGGATGGATGCGGTCTGCCGGTATTTGCCATGCCTTTGACAGCCTTGGCGACTGCGTATTTGAAATTAGCCAATCCTGATTTAATTGCTGACGAGGCAACTCGCAGAGCGGTCACCACAATCACTGCGGCCATGAATGCTCATCCGGAGATGGTTTCTGGGTCTGGACGCCTTGATTCAATCCTTTTGGAAGATGAAAATATTATTGCTAAGGGTGGATTTAAAGGCGTATATTGCTTCGGGTTGCGCCGCGAGCGACTGGGCATTGCCTTCAAGATTCTGGATGGATCAGAAGAAGAGTGGGGACTTATTGTACAGGGGATTTTAAATCAGATTGGATACAGTCAGAAAAATACTTTGGAAAAGCTGCGTAATGCATTTTCAGGTGTGATCTACAATGATGGTGGTACACGGGTAGGTCATGCAGATACAGAATTTCAGCTTCATTTCATGAAATAGGAACTTAAAAAGGAGCCCGTCGCTGCGCATCCATCTCGGATTCGCAGCGACGGGCTCCTTTTGTAAACGAAGAACAATTATTTCTGACGTAGACGGCCGAGTTCGGAGACGAGCGCTTCCACCTGAGAAATACTGAGTCTATCGCTGCCCATGGCTACCTCATAGACATCGAAGATATCTTCATATTTATCTACTGAAAAAGCGGAGGCTTGCATTGCAGCAGCACTTGCCATCTTCAGTTTGTTCTTGATGGCCTCGATCATATATTCAACATTTTCCTGACTAGGTTGTGTTAAATCCATAGGGTTATTAACATCCTTTCTGTACACTGATTCATGTATTTTACCATGATTGTGAGCTTGATCACCATTTTTTTGTCGGGCTCACAGAAATCATGTTAAATTAAAGGCATGAAATCAAAAATATCGTCGAAGGGAGGAAAGGTATTGGCAATTAGAGAACAGGGAAGCAGTAAACGAAGCAAAATGGACGATGTAGGATTGGTGTCCTTTTTTATGGAAATTGCAGCGCTACATTCAGCTAAGAAAGTTACCTTTCTGTGTATCGGAACGGATCGATCTACAGGTGATGCTCTCGGTCCACTAACAGGCAGCAAACTTCTGGAATATGGCTTTCCGCACGTAATCGGTACGTTGCCATCTCCTTGCGATGCAGATAATTTGGTGGCCAGAGTCGCTGAGATTCCATCTGAGCATATCATTATTGCTGTGGATGCTTGCCTAGGACCTCCAATAGCTCTTGGATATTACTTCGTTTCGAATGAGCCGCTTCAGCCAGCACAATCGGTGGGGGTATGCCTTCCCGCAGTGGGGCATTATAGCTTGGCGGCGATTGTAGATATCAACGGTCCCAAGCCCTATCGGACGCTGCAGACGACTCCACTACATAGAGTTATGGTTATGGCTGAACAAATTGCTGCCGCAGCAGCAAAAGGGTTTGGAATTGGGCGTTAAGAATAGGATGCCGGTTTCAAGGAGAGCTGTTTTGCTTAATAATAGATATTAGTTAATATATCTTAGTATTTTGGAAAGAGGGAAGCAGCCATGGAAAGAGTACGTTGTGACGGAAGCAATATTTGCTACAGTGATCAGGGGAAAGGCGAGGTTATTGTATTACTGCATGGCTTTTGCGGAAGTGCTGAATACTGGGAACAAATCATTCCCATCTTAAGCAGCGACTACCGAGTGATTGCTCCCGATTTACGTGGTCATGGAGCTTCAGAGGCTCCACTAGGCCCCTATACTATTGAACAAATGGCAGACGATGTTCTGGGCTTGTTAGATACACTAGAAATTTCTGAATGCACCATGCTGGGACATTCTCTTGGTGGGTATATTACACTTTCGTTCGCGCAGCGGTATGCCTCTCGATTGAAGGGCTTCGGATTAATCCATTCTACTGCATATCCGGATAGTGAAGAAGCTCGGGAGAATCGATTGAAAAGTGTCAGCAGGATTCAAAATGAAGGCATTACTCCTTTTGTGGACAGCTTCGTCCCAGGAATTTTTGCTAAAGCAACCGCTTCTGCATCACCGCAGCTGCTGGAGCGAGCTAAAGAAATTGGTTACAAAACGCCTCCACAAGGAGCAGCGGGAGCTGCGCTGGCGATGCGCGAGCGTCCGGATCGGCGTGATGTGATCACAGCTACCACGTTGCCGGTACTACTTGTTGCTGGCGAGCAGGATGAACTGATTCCTGCGGAGCGCACCTTTACTTCGGATAAACCAAATATAACGCAAGCTACGATTTCTGGAGCGGGCCACATGAGCCTCTTTGAAGCTCCTGAACGGTTAGCTGAGGTTATCAAGGAATTCACCCAAGCTACGGTTAGTATTAACAGCCATTCGTGATCGCTGAAATAATAATTCAAAAAGAGGCAGCTCCGCGTCAAAGTAACTGGCGTGGGCTGCCTCTTTTTTAGGAGACTATTGAAACTTACGGATTCCCAATCCGGCAAAGATAGCTATGGTTGTTACGCCGCCAATGTGGAACGGCATTTCATGCCAATAAGTAGAAGGATTCTAGTCATTATTTTTCCCGTAATTGCTTTAGTGGCATAGCGTAGTGCAATGGTTTAAGATAAATGAATAAAACACATATAATACCTAGATACAAAAGCTTCACAGTTACAGTATGGAAAAGGGGGAAGTTCATGTTCCGAAGAGACTATATTGTCCGAATGATCGAAGATATGACGGCGATGGTTGCCAAGGTTTTAACGCTGAAGCAAGAGCGAAAGACAACGGAAGCCTTATGGGAAATTGATGAGCTATTGAACCGACATTTTCCGCTGAACTCACGTCTTTTAAATTCACTAACAGTAGAAGATATTATAGATATGTTCCGGTTTAACGGTGTATTGGAGTCAGATAAGCTTCAAGGTGTAGCTAAGCTACTTAAGGAAGAGGGCAGCATTTATGCTGCAAAAGGCGATCATGACGCGGCACTATTCAGAAGTATGAGAGCACTGCATTTATATTTGTACGCAGATTTGCACGGCGCTGATCGAGAAATGCTGCAGATGACAGAGGATATTAATGAACTTCTGGAGGAAGTCAAAGCGTATCGTCTTCCAGCCAAGACGGAACGGCTGCTTCTAGATTATATGGAGTCAATCGGACATTATAGTAAAGCGGAGGACAGTCTGTATCGACTATGGGAGCAGGGGGAAGATGTCTCACTGGAAGGTGATGAATTGTACAGACGGCTGCTGCTTAAATCACCGGAAGAATTGGAACAAGGCTCGCTTCCTATCCATGAAGTGGAACAAGGATGGAAAGAGTGGCGCCAAATCACAGAAGTTCGGAGGGAGTCGGAAGCCTAATGAATACCCCTTTATTTATTATCGATGCCTTTGCAGGAAAAGCATATTCAGGAAACCCGGCAGCAGTATGCTTGCTGAAGCATCCAGTCGACGAGGCATTTATGCTTAAGACAGCAGCAGAAATGAACTTGTCAGAGACGGCATTTCTCTGGCCGGAGAATGATGGATATCGTCTGCGCTGGTTCACGCCCAAGGTTGAGGTTAATTTATGTGGCCATGCTACTCTAGCGAGTGCACATATATTATGGGAGGTGGGATTGCTGGATCCAGAGGTGGAAGCTAGATTTTATACACGCAGTGGGTTGCTTAGAGCTTCTCGTGCGGATGACCTCATCTCACTGTACTTCCCGCCTTATGAGCTTAAGTCTTCTCCTACAATTCCGGCTCTTATAGAAGCGCTTGGTATTACAGAAGAAAATGTGGTAGAAACTATGCTCTATGCTGACAATGTACTTGTACGGCTCGATCAGGAATCCCTAGTTCGCGAACTTAGCCCAGACTTCGGGGCTTTATCCCGGCTTGAAGAGCGAGCCTTTGCGGTTACTGCAGAAAGCTCCAGCGAAGGCATTGATTGTGTGTCACGGTTCTTTGCACCGAAGATGGGGGTAAATGAGGATCCGGTCACAGGCTCAGCGCATACTGCGCTAGCACCTTTCTGGGCTAGTCGACTTAACCGTACGCAGTTGACCGCTTATCAAGCTTCCGAACGAGGAGGCTTACTTCAACTTGAGGTAAGCAAAGATCAGATTAAGATGTCTGGCCGAGCAATAACTATTGTTAGTGGAGAGCTGCATGTGAAGCCCTGATAGGATAACTCTTGTAGAGCCGTGATATAATGGAACGATGATGGTTAGGAGACAATGATTCTCCATTTTTAATCCCGAAAGTGAGATGTGCGTTGTGGAATCTTTAAAAGCTCTTATTGAACAACTGATTAATGACCGTACCTTGATTATGGCTACCTTAAGCCAAGTACGTAACAAAGGGGAGACCTGTACGAAGGTACAGATTAAACCTGTCGAACTAAAAGGTAAGTTGCATTATCAGTTTGCGTCCTATATTGGTACAAAGGTTGAACATCGCAACGTACCGGCAGAATTAGCAGCGGAGGACATGACTCTTTTATTTAGAGAATCATATCGCCAAGGCTTGTTATGCACGGTGGAAGCGGATTATCAGGTGCTGATTAGCAAGAAATTCAAAGTATCCATCCTTACCAAGTCTCCAAGTAAAAAAGAAGAGCCGGATCTGGCACATAACCGCCGCAAGCGTTATGTGCTGGAGGATGGAGAACCTGTCCCATTTCTTGTGGAGCTTGGCATTATGAACAGAGAAGGAAAAGTGCTGGCCAAGCGATACGATAAGTTCCGGCAGATCAACCGTTTTTTGGAGATGGTTGAGGATGTGCTTGCCGATCTGCCAACGGGACGGCCATTAACGATTGTTGATTTTGGCTGTGGTAAATCGTATTTGACCTTTGCTCTTTATCACTATCTGACCGTCCGCAAGAAGCGGCAGCTTAATATTATTGGACTTGATTTAAAAGCGGATGTAATCGAGCATTGTAATGAGCTTGCTGCGAAAATCGGTTATGATCACCTGAAGTTCCTTGTGGGTGACATTGCCGAGTACGATGAGCTGGATCAGGTAGATATGGTTATAACGCTTCATGCTTGTGACACAGCTACAGATGCTGCACTCGAAAAAGCAGTACGTTGGGGCGCCTCCGTCATTTTGTCTGTGCCTTGCTGTCAGCATGAATTGTTCGCGCAGATTGAGAATGAAGTAATGAGTCCGATGCTTTCACATGGGATACTTAAGGAGCGTTTCTCTGCCTTGGCTACGGATGCTATCCGTGCCAAATTGCTCGATATGATGGGTTATAGCAGCCAGCTGCTGGAATTTATCGACCTGGAGAATACACCGAAGAATATTTTAATCCGCGCCGTTAAAAGCTCGGGTGGTGATAACTCCGTCAAATGGCGTGAATACACCGCATTCCGTGATTTTATAGGGGCGAAACCTTACCTTGAGCGCGTATGTGCTGACCTGCTTCCGAGTGAAAGTTCGGTGGAGGGATAGCACGAGCAATTCTCCGCATATGGCGGAATTCTCGAAAAATAGTTGTACATTATGCAATTACACTAGGATGCAGTAACGAATATCAGAGGTTAGTTGTACTTTTTGCAACTATATAGCTTTTTTGATGAGAATTGGGACGGTACAGCTCCTTCGTGGAGAGGTATCGTCCTTTTTGCATTCTAGTTTTGCGAAGGGGAAATGTGGAAAGGATAGATATAACTTAACGAATATAGGGGTATCTAAATGGGGAGCGTTAACAGAGAGCGGAGTCTGAATTCAATAATCGTATATTTTAGTGCAGCCTTAGTCATCGCAGCCGGAGTAGGAGCTTGTTTGCTGCGTGGATTTTTTTTTACAGAGGAGATGTACCTCTTTCTGACCCTATGGTTTGTGATGTGTTCTGTGGCTTTGCTTTATTTGTACATTGGAGTAGGCAAGTGGAGAAGTAGCGCAGGGGGAGCAGGTGGAGTACGTAGAGCTTTGAAAATAATGTTGACTGCACCTTTAATAGTTCTATCACTCTATCTGATTCATTGGCTAAGAGATCCTCTTTCGGCACAGGGAACAATGAACGAAATATTACGGTGGGGCTTGTATGCTAGCTTTGCATTTTTGGTTTGTTTTTGCGCGTTGAATCGGGTGGGGCGTCAGCTTATCATTGCTGCGTGGTCTATTTTGGGCATATTCTTAAGCATAAGTGCTTTGCTGGCAGTGTGCGGGGTGGTAGAGTTACCTTTCGCTATAGCTTACAGCAATTCATCGGAAGTTAGCATTACAGGTGCCAGATTAGCAGGGGTGATGGAATATCCTAATGCCTTTGGTGCTGTGATGGCTGTTTTTCTACTGGAGCGGCTGTTTGCTGTCGCTGCTTATTATGAAAGACCTCAGAAGAGTGTGGATGGATGCGATAGATTGGAGCGGCGAGAACCGCGAAGCACGGCCGCCGCGCTGCTGCGCTTGCTGCCGCTGTTTCCGTGCGCCGCCGCGCTGCTCCTCAGCGAGTCGCGCGGCGCGTGGCTGACGGCGGCTTGCGCCTGCGCCGCCGTTTTGCTCTGGAAGCGGCAGCTCATCGCGCCGCTTCTTGCCGCTGGCGCCGCGCCCGTGGTCGCCGCGGCGCTGCTCTACCGCCAACTGGCCCGTGCCGGGTTGGCGGTAGAGCCTTTGCCCGGCCTGCTGTTGCTGGCCGGGCTTTGGGCCGGCGCGTTGCTAGCCGGCCTATGGCTGTGCCGCCGCCAGCGCAGCGCGGCGGGCAGTGCCCGAGCCGCCATGCTGGCATTGGCGGCAGCAGGTTGGACGGCGGCGGGCACCGCCGTCCTCCTGCACGTGCGCGAGCGGATCACCGGACCGTCATTGACGGTATCCGCGCGTGGTCTGTTCTACCGCGACGCCTGGCGGCTGGCGGTAGAGGCACCTTGGCTGGGGCGCGGGGGCGAGACTTGGCGGAGTTCATACCTCGCCGCCCAATCTCGCCCTTATGTTGGCAGCCAAGTGCATAGCGGTTATCTCGACATCCTGTTGAACCTAGGATTTGTCGGCCTGGCAGCCATACTGCTTATGCTGCTAGCAGCAGGCTGGCTGCTGGCTAAGAGATCGCCGCGTCTGCTGCCGCCATTTTTGGTTATCGTTATGCATAGCGCAGTCGATTTTGACTGGAGCTACGGATTAATCTGGCTGCTGCTTTTTTGGCTGCCAGCACTTGCCCTGTCTGAATATGAGCAGAAACATCAATCTGCGAATACCCGAATTACGTCCATAAGTTTGCTCACCACTCATTTCGCATCCGCGAACCTCGGCGCCACTATCCCTGCATTCGCGAGCCTGTCACATCCATATCCCCGCCGACTATTTATCACTGTCGCCTGCTGCCTTTGTCTCATGCTATCTGTATTGTCCCTTCAGGCCGCACAAGGAGAGAGGTACTACCGGCAAGCAGTTCAGACGGTTGATCCCTCGGTGAAGGTAGATTTGCTAGAGCAATCACTAGCGTGGAATCCCCAGTCTCCCAAAACAGCTGTAGCATTATCCAGGCTACTTACGGGTGAACAAAGCGTGAGTATACTCCAGCAGAGTTTGCAATATTCTCCGGATAATGCAAGTTTAAACTGGGAAATGGCTAGACGATGGATGTACAGTGATGATCCGGGAGCTGCATTATATTGGATACGTCGAAGTATTCAGCTTGATAAATACAACTCTGTTAAGTGGGTCAAAGGGATTGAAGGCATGCTTATGATGGGCCGGAAAAAGTTAGCGGAAGGGAATCGAATGGAGGCCATAAGCTGTATTGCCTCAGGGAACGAGCTTCTGCGGGAGTATAGAGTGTTGGCAGAATACGAGGGAAGTAAAGGTGAGCAGCATAATGACCGGAAGTTCCAAATAACAGAACAAGCCGACGACCTGAGTCGACGGCTTAGTGTATTGGCTTCACGATTTTAACTGACGTGAAATGATCCAAGAGTATAGAACAGGAACGAGAATAACAAGTACAAGAGCTGTAATAATAAGGGTCTGAGACAAGACGCCGCTCAAAAAGGCTCCCCCAAAAATAAGCAACCCGCCGATCATCCACATTCTTCCGGAAAGACGATGTGTTTTTCGCCACACCTCTGGGCTAGAGAGCGTCCATGCTGTGCGGACACCGAACAAATAATTATCTTTTACCTGTGGCATGTAGTTGCCGAGCGCAATAAACATCACTCCTAGGGCTCCTATAGCAATTTTACCCACATTAATATCTTTACCCAGACCGTAAGCAACCGTGAGCACGAGCATGAGATTAAAAAGCACCCCAATGGCGAGTCTGCTCATAGCATAGGCATTTTCGAACTTCTTATAATTTTCCCGTTTAGGATCGATGCTACGTGTGAATTGCATGATCAGCGGAAGCACAATACCCAGGATTCCGAACATAAAAATAGCTATGTTTTTATCCCAATACCGGTTGACTTTACCCGAAATTCCCCACTGCGCGGGCAGCTCCTGTGGCAGCTTGCCATAATTGATTAAAGCATAAGCTAATGAAGCTAAACCTAATATCACAATCAGTGTATCTTGCCATCTCCATTTAAAATCCTTCATCTTCAATCAGCCTCCTTCTCAGAATCCATACCACGGCTTTGTTTTCCGTCCAGTGATTTGCTTTCCGTCTCCGTTTGCTTTCCCGTACCTGTAAGCTCGAGCAACCAGCCAAGAACCTCTTCGAGAACCGTCGTATTTAATGAATACATAATGAATTGACCTTTGCGTTCATCCTGTACGAGATCGGCATGCTTCAGTGCATTCAGATGGTGAGAAATGCTTGGTTTTGACATGTTGAAAAAATCAGCAATTTCACCTGCGGTTCGGTCCTTCTCCCTTAGTAACCGAATGATTTGGCGACGGGTAGGGTCAGCTAGTGCTTTGAAAGACTCATTCATATTCCACCCACCATTTCGATATTTAGGTAATTGTCTAAATATATAATAACCATTCTTATTCTTATCTGTCAATGCGTATTCTCCTCATTTTGATTGAGAAAGAAATTGTCACCGAATCTTTGGATTTACCGCCGTTTGCGGCTATGCCCTTGCTAATACTAACTGTGGGCAAGTATTCGATGAATGGTTCGAAACATAGAAGCGGAGGAGAGGATATATGATGCTGACGAATAAGGTTGCAGTTGTTACAGGTGCGGGTTCTGGGATTGGGGAAGCAATTGCTCTTCTTTTTGCCCAGCAGGGGGCTAAGGTTATTGCAGCGGACATCCATCTGGGGGGTGTTGAAGCGGTGGCCAAGAAGGCAGAACAAGGTCATGGCAACGGGGTGGTGTATCCTGTAAAAGCAGACGTTTCGAAGGAAGAGGACACTCAGCGAATGATTGATATTTGGTGGACTTCATATTCTCGTTAATAATGCGGGGATCATGGATAAAATGACCCCGGCTCATGAAATCACAGACGACTTATGGGAGAACGTAATTGCAGTGAACGTCACCGGACCCATGAGAGCCATTCGTAAGGTCTTACCGATTTTCATGGCACAAGAAGGTGGATGTATCATCAATGTAGCATCGATCGGCGGCTTAGAGGGATCACGTGCAGGAGTGGCCTATACTGCCTCCAAGCACGCTGTCATCGGTATCACTAAAAATGTAGGGTATCAGTACTCGAAGCTTGGAATTCGCTGTAATGCTATAGCACCAGGTGGGGTAAAGACGAATATTGATTTGTCTAATCCGAGTGCTTTTGGTAGTCAAAAGGCAGGAGATGGTATGGCGTCCATGCCGCGAACAGGGGAAAGCAGCGAGATCGCATCGATAGCTTTATTCCTGGCTTCAGAAGCTGCGAGCTTCGTGAATGGAACGGTAATAACGGCGGATGCCGGATGGACCGCTTATTAAATAGCTTTTACATTTTAGACAAACAGGTGTCCATTTCCATCTTCATTGCTGGAAGTGTACACCTTTTCTGGTTATACAGGTCGTTCTAACTCTTTTTAAGAGAGGGTCTATATAGGGTAATGGCCTCGCCGCTGTAAGTAGATGTGATAAGGTTGCTTGTGCTAGAATAGGCTAAGAGAAACTGGAAAATAGAGCAGAGCGGCAGAGCTTTTAAAAATATAAGAAAGTATAAGTTTAGCATCTATACTTTATGTTCTTATATTTCTCGCTTAAACGCTAAGCGTCTTTATATAGACGCCAAAGATGTTTATGCTAGATACATAGCCATATTCTGCGGAAAAGGGAGGAGGAGTACGGTTGCATGTTATTTCTGATCTGATCTCAACATTGTTTGAATGGATTCAGAGTCTTGGTTATTTTGGGATTATGATCGGACTTATGATTGAAGTTATTCCGAGTGAAATTGTACTGGCTTTCGGTGGCTTTTTAGTATGGAGTGGAGATATTAATTTTTTTGGCGCAGTATTATTCGGTACGATCGGCGGAGTCATTGCACAGATTTTTGTGTATTGGATTGGCCGTTATGGTGGCAGACCTGTTTTGGAGAAATACGGGAAATATATTTTCATTCAAAAGAAGCATATTGACCATTCGGAAGAGTGGTTCAATAAATACGGGACTGGCGTAATCTTTACAGCTCGTTTTATTCCGGTTGTTCGTCATGCCATTTCCGTTCCAGCTGGGATATCGAAAATGCCTTTAGGTAAGTTCACTTTGTTGACTACGCTTGCTGTTATACCATGGAGTGCTTTGTTTGTATATCTGGGGATGACCTTGGGGAATAAATGGGAAGATATTGACAAAGTAGCAGCTAAGTATACCAACGAAATTATACTTGTAGCGATCGCTCTGATCATCATTTACTTTGTGTTTAAATGGTACAAATCCAAGAAAAAGGGGACTACAAAATGAAGCGGAATGTAGCTCAAAAGTTTGGAAAAGGCCTAACACCGCGCCAATTCGTAGAAAGTATGACGAAGAATCAACAGGCTTTTGAATCCTGGTATGAGAAGTTTAATTGGGAAGATGAGAGCGATAAGGAATATTTCGAAAGTCTGAACCATCGCGACGATTTGCGGGTACTTATCCTAGCAGCGGATTGGTGTGGAGACGTAGTACGCAATGTTCCTGCTGTATTCCGTATTCTGGAGACGGCGGGAATGAAGACAGAGGTATTTATTTTGGAAGAGAATCCGGAGCTTATGGATGATTTCTTGACCATGGGTGGCAGATCTGTCCCAGTCGTGATTTTTGCAGACACTGGAGGATATGTGCTCGGACATTGGGGTCCTAGACCAGAGCATGTGCAGCGTATAATGAGAGAGTTCAAACGTGAGAATCCTGACCGTGAGGCCGCTGATTACGACAGCAAAATCGCAGAAGCACGTAAGGCTATGGGGCAAGCCTATGGGGAAGGAACGGAATATCAGGCAGTTATCGCAAAAGAACTGCGTAGTCTGATTTCCGGATTCTAAACCGATGCTAAATATACGTTCATTTAATCTGGGTCCGCTTCAAACGAATGCCTACTTACTGACAGGTGCGGATCCTGCGAAGGGCATCATCATAGATCCTGGTATGAATCCTGCTGCATTAGTGCGGAGTATCGAAGGAATGGAAATCGAAGCTATTTTGTTAACACATGCACATTTTGATCATATGGGCGGTGTAGACGAAATTCGTAAAGCTAAGAAATGTCCTGTTTATTTACATCCACTTGAAAGTGAATGGCTAAGCAGCCCCAAGCTGAACGGTTCACTAATGTGGTCGGAGGTGTCACCTCCTTTAGCTACAGATCCTGCGGAATATGATCTGGCAGAAGGGCAAGTTCTGCAGTTCATTGGACACACCTTCCGTGTGTACCATACACCTGGTCACTCTCCAGGCAGTGTAAGTTTCCTTTGTGGAAATGATCTATTCTCCGGAGATGTACTCTTTAAAATGGGAGTTGGGCGCACAGATTTGCCTGGTGGTAGGGAACGGGATCTGTTCGATTCTATTCGTGGCAAGCTATACAAAATGGATGATGAAGTAAAGGTTTATCCAGGACATGGTCCACGGACAACCATTGGATTTGAAAAGATTCGCAACCCTTATGTTCCTCAATAGACGTTGGTTCTAGTAGAACCGACAAAAACCGAGGAAGTTTTAATAGACAAAAGACTACAAAAGGACTAGAATGAGGTTAATTAAATGTAACATTAACCTCGCGAAGCACGCAGACTGCGGAATTAATCCCGGTTTGCGTTCTTTTTTTGTCTTCATATAGGCTTAAAAGCATGGAGGGAAGTAGAATGGAGAAGAATATATACTACCCGCTGGACTACGGTTGGTATGACTCCAAGGAGAAATGGAACCATTTTTGCAGCAGTAATTGCCGATTTTTTTCGGAATGTTCAGGAAAGGGTGGCTTTTGTTCATCCATAGAACGTAGAGACATACAATTTGATAATAAGGAACTTCGTAATGGCTTGCTTCAGGAGACCTGTGGGGTTTACGGGGGAGTACCAGTGGTTTCAGGAGGCGAGCTCAGAAGAACGCCTCTTTTTTGGCATTTTCCGGCAAGGAAAGGGATAATTCAGCCCTGGCGGCGTAAGTTGTGGGATCTCAAAAAATAATTATGGAGTGGAATGAACGATTCATAATACATATTCGTACTACAAATAGAAAAGAAATCTTGAATGGAGGGGCAGATGAGCGATCAGTCGCTGGAGAGAATCAGACGGGCACAGCAGGGAGATACTTCAGCACTGTCTTCACTGCTGCGGGAACACTATACTTTTTTATTCAAATATTTAATCAAGGTGACCATGGACCCGTTGCTGGCAGAGGATCTTGTACAGGACACCATGGTCAGATGTATGGAGAAGATCAACACCTATAACGGAACTTCTTCCTTTTCCTCTTGGTTAATCACAATTGCTACCAGAATATTTATTGATCGAAAGCGGCGCTGGAAGCGTGAAGCGGAATGGAAACAGCGGGAGCAACAGGAACAGGGGATCCGTTCGATTCGTTGGCGATTTGAGAGCAGGGGGGAAGAGTGGGGTGAAGTGCTGGATTCCCTCTCCAAATTACCTTCTGCGCAAAGAGTGGCTGTGCTACTGAAGCATTACTATGGCTATAGTTATGACGAAATTGGCGAAATCCTGCGAGTTCCTTCAGGTACAGTCAAGTCGCGTGTATCCCTTGGACTTAACCAACTACGAAAGGAGCTGAATGAGGATGGAGAAGGATAAAGATAAGGAGCCTGAGTTGTATTTGCATAAGCTTTCAGATGAGCTTGACCGGTTAGATGCACAATATAATGACATCACACCACCTTCATTACAGGAACTGGAGAGGTTAATGGTTGATGCCTCTGTGCATAGAAAGAGCATGGAACGTAAAGAGCTGCTGTTATTCTGGGGCATATCGTTGATCCTGATCAGCGTATTTCTATCCATTCTCGGTTCTGCACCGATGATCTATTGGATTATTCAAGCGCTTATTCCTATTGCGGGACTCAGTGCTCTAGGAATAGCGAGGATCAGGAGGAACAGAGAAGGTGCGCAAGAATGAATGAGCTGCAGGATGTGCCTCTATGGTTATGGTTTTGCATAGCGATAGCATTATTGCTGCAAGGGACATTGCTGTTCCGGGACGCAAGACGACGCGGAAGAAAAGCTTGGTTCTGGGGACTGTGGGCTATTACTACAGTTCCGTCACCCGCATTAGTCTACTTACTTGTTGTCATTCTTCCTGACCGACGTAGAAGGAAGAAGCAGTTGTAAAGCTTTAGTAAGAAGCTCGTTCCTTTCATCCTATTACAAGGAGTGGTACTTCATGGAAGAGGTAAAATGGGGTTTAATCATGCCGTTAATCATTCTGCAGGCTTTGCTTGCTATTATTGGACTGATATCTCTGGCTAAAGCGGATAACGTTCGTGGTCCAAAATGGATGTGGATTATTATCATTATTTGCGGAAATATATTAGGCAGCGTAGCTTATTTCACAATAGGAAGGAAAGATGTCTGATGTCACTCCTTCAAGTTACGAATTTGCGCAAAAGCTATGGGGCGCATGTTTCCGTAAATGATATAAGCTTTGAAATTGAGAAAGGACGGTGCGTCGCTTTACTTGGGCCTAACGGTGCTGGGAAAACGACCACACTTCGTATGCTGGCAGGGCTGTTAGAACCCACCTCCGGAATGATTTCATTTGAGGGGAGCCGTCCGGGAGCAGGATATCGCAGGGGATTAGGATATGTGCCACAGTCTCCAGCTTTTTATGGGTGGATGACTGGACATGAATATGTTATTTTCGCTGCAAAGCTTAGTGGAATGGGAACTAAAGACGCTACCAGCAGGGCATTGGAATCGCTTGAGCGAGTAGGGCTTAAAGGTGATGCTCGTCGCCGGATTGGTGGATACTCTGGCGGGATGAAGCAGCGGCTGGGTCTGGCTCAGGCGCTTGTGCATCGGCCTCGTCTACTATTGCTTGATGAGCCTGTATCTGCACTTGATCCAATTGGTCGCAGAGAAGTAATGGGACTGATGCGGGAAATACGTGAAGAGACAACTGTAGTTTTTTCTACACATGTGCTGCATGATGCAGAAGAAATTTGTGATGATATTATTTTAATGAATCAGGGCTTGATTGCTGAGAAGGGGTCTTTATCACAGCTTCGTTCACAATACAGCCTTCCTGTTATTCGTGTACGTACGGAGAAGCAAGAAAAAGCTATTCAGTGGCTGGAGTCTCTTGCTGCCAAACCGTTTGTACTAGAGACTCAGTTGTTCGGAGATCAGGCCATTTTTAATGTGAACGATGTAGACATGGCTCGTTGGACGATTCTGCAAGAAGCGGCGCAGCTAGAAATTCCATTGCTGCAATTTGAAGCGGGTTCTTCCACGTTAGAGGATTTATTTATGAAGGTGGTGGGAGTATGAGAAGCGCCTGGGTCCTTTATCGCAAAGAAATGCTCGAAATGACTCGCAGTTATAAGTTAATCTGGATACCTGTCGTTTTTATCATATTAGGCATTATGCAGCCGTTAACTACTTATTATTTGCCGGAAATATTAAAAGCTTCAGGTGATGTTCCCCCAGGACTGCTAGAGGGGTATGAAATACCGAGTGCCGCAGCTGTGATGGCACAATCTCTGGGACAGTACGGAACGATCGGAATGTTAGTATTGGCGCTTGGCGCGATGAATGTTTTAGCTGGTGAGCGCTATAGCGGAACTATGGAATTAATTCTGGTAAGGCCGGTTTCTCCGGCCGCAATAGTGTTCGCTAAATGGGCAGCGCAGCTGACCCTGTTGATCGTTGCTCTTGGATTGGGTGCAGCGGGCGCGGCTTACTACACGGAGCAGTTGATTGGTTCACTATCTTGGGGCGATGTTATCGCAGCTTCTGGAGTATATAGTTTATGGTTATTATGTGCTGTCTCGGCTACGTTGTTGTTTAGTGCCTTTTTAAAACCTCCAGTAGCCGCATTTTTAGCACTGGCGTTAATGGCTGGCTCGTCATTAGGCTTAAGCTTATTGCCTAGATGGTTTGACTGGACACCCGCAGGACTTTCCGGGCTGTCAGCAGGAATTCTTACAGCTGGAGAGGGCTTTAGAGCAGGTCCATATCTTTCTGCCGGTGTATTGATCATAATTTGCCTTGTTGGGGCTTCGCTTTTGACAAGGAAGAATAACTTTCCCGACTGATTATTATCCTGTGCTGTATCGAATATAGTATATTTAAAAATATAAGAAAGTATAAGTTTCACACTATACATTTTCCTTCTATTTCTCGCATAAACGCATATCGTCCTTAGGGGACGCCGAAGGCGTATTGCTTGGTAGAATTCTCAGGATCGTCCGGCCTGCCGCTAGACAGTTCTATCTTTTTTTAGTAGACTGTTGAAATAAGCAAAATCATGATAGATTTTGGGGTCAGGAGGTAGGGCGATGCTGCGTTTAGGAGAAAAGATTGTCATTGTTGCGGACGCTTTTGAGCAGAGTCTTCCTATCGGGGAATACGGCTACCTAATTGCTTACGACCGCAATCCCGATAATGCGTTTGACTATGTTATACGTGTACCGGAAGCCAACAGGAACTTTTATGTTCCGGCTGAAGACATTGAGGCGGAAGAACATTTATTAGTAGCTGAGGCTGAAAGAGCAACGCATGAAGCGTTAATTGATTATGCTTTGTCCACGTACAATGAGAAGCTGTTCCATCATTTGATGAACGGTGAAGATATGGATACAGAAGAGACGGAAACAACGTCAACCGAAAGCATGTCCCAAGCAGATTTCATCAAACAAGTGAATCTTAGAGCTTGGATTTAAGGAAGGCCGGCGAAAGCCGGCTTTTTTGTTATAACCCCATCATTGAATTGTCCAAGCTTCTACAATATAATTAAAAACGTTATCCGGGCGCTTTAGCCCTTTAAACAGGAGGGATTTATCTTATGAGCATTACCGTTAAAGATGTGCAGCATGTGGCCAAGCTGGCTCGTCTGCAATTGAGCCCGGAAGAAGAGGCAACCTTTACAGAACAAATGAATGCTATTTTACAATATGCTGAGAAGTTGAATGAGCTAGATACGGAGAATGTGAAGCCGACCACGCATGTACTGCAGGTCAGTAATGTGATGCGTGATGATGTTGTGAAGGAAAGCCTAACGCAAGAGGAAGCACTTCTTAACGCGCCGGATGATGAAGACGGACATTTCAAGGTTCCAGCTGTTTTGGAATAACTACATAATTAGAAAGGGGGAAGAATCTTGAGCCTGTTTCAAAATCGATTGCCTGAAGTACATCGCATGTTAACTGCTAAAGAAGTATCGGTCAGTGAACTGACTGAAGAATCGCTGGCGATTATCGCTGAGCGGGATAAGAAAGTAAATGCATTTTTGACCTTGAACGAGGAGGGCGCTCGTAGCACCGCACGCGCTTTGGACGACAAACTGGCATCTGGAGCAGCACGTGGATTGCTGTTTGGTCTTCCTGCCGGAATTAAGGATAATATTGTAACTAAGGGACTACGCACGACCTGTGCCAGCCAATTTTTGAAAGATTTCCAGCCGATTTATAACGCTACTGTGGCTTCTAAACTGCAGCAGGCAGATGCCGTAACGATCGGTAAATTGAATATGGATGAATTCGCAATGGGTGGATCTAATGAGAATTCAAGCTTTGGTCCTGTACGCAATCCTTGGGATTTAGAGCGTGTGCCCGGCGGTTCCAGTGGCGGATCTGCTGCAGCAGTAGCTGCAGGCGAAGTGTTCTTCTCACTAGGTTCGGATACTGGGGGTTCCATCCGCCAGCCTGCTTCCTATTGTGGTGTTGTAGGTCTCAAACCTACTTATGGTCTTGTATCACGTTATGGACTGGTAGCCTTTGCTTCCTCACTCGATCAGATTGGACCATTAACACGTAATGTAGAGGATTCTGCATATGTGCTTCAAGCGATTGCTGGTTATGATGCCCAGGACTCTACTTCAGCTAAAGTAGAAATTCCTGATTATTTGAGTTCTCTGACTGGTGATGTTTCCGGACTTCGCATTGCTGTACCTAAGGAATACTTGGGAGCAGGTGTCGATGCTTCTGTGCGTGAGACAGTCTTGTCCGCACTTAAGGTGCTGGAAGGAATGGGTGCTGTCTGGGAGGAAGTTTCGTTACCACATACGGAATACGCAGTAGCAGCTTATTATTTGCTGTCCTCTTCGGAAGCTTCATCTAACCTCGCGCGTTTTGACGGTGTGCGTTATGGTGCACGTGTAGATGAAGGCGGAGGATTGCTTGATCTATATCTTAATTCCCGCAGTCGCGGCTTTGGCCCTGAAGTCAAACGTCGTATTATGCTAGGGACTTATGCGCTTAGCTCCGGGTATTACGATGCTTATTATTTAAAAGCACAAAAAGTGCGTACTTTGATTAAACAGGACTTTGATGACATCTTTAAAAAATATGATGTGGTCATCGGGCCTACAGCGCCTACGACAGCATTCAAATTAGGTTCACAGACGGAGGATCCGCTGACCATGTATCTGAACGATATTCTCACGATTCCTGTGAGCTTGGCGGGTATTCCTGCTGTTAGTGTTCCTTGTGGCTTTGCGGAAGGTATGCCAGTAGGTTTGCAAATTATCGGTAAAGAATTTGACGAGAGTACGATTCTGCGTGTTGCTCACGCTTTTGAACAAAATACTGATCATCACAAGCAGCGTCCACAGCTGTAGTAAAGGAGGGAATGGGATTACTTATGTCTAAATACGAAACGGTCATCGGCTTAGAAGTTCACGTAGAGCTTCATACCAACTCCAAAATCTTTTGCGGATGCTCCACTGAATTTGGAGCCCCGCCTAACACGCATACCTGTCCTGTCTGCCTGGGTCACCCCGGCGTATTGCCAGTTCTTAACAAACAAGCGGTAGATTACGCTATGAAAGCAGCGATGGCGCTAAATTGTACCATTGGTGATGTTAGTAAATTCGACCGCAAGAACTATTTTTACCCGGATTCACCGAAAGCTTATCAGATTTCGCAGTTCGATCAACCTATTGGTTTGAACGGCTGGATCGACATTGAAGTGAATGGAGAAACGAAACGGATTGGTATTACTCGTCTTCATTTGGAAGAGGATGCGGGTAAGCTTACGCACGTAGATGGCGGTTTTGCGTCGCTCGTCGATTTCAACCGGGTGGGAACACCGCTTATCGAAATCGTATCTGAGCCAGACTTGCGCTCGCCAGAGGAAGCTCGTGCTTATCTGGAGAAAATCCGTGCCATTATGCAATACTGCGACGTATCCGATGTCAAGATGGAAGAGGGATCGATGCGCTGTGACGCGAACATCAGTCTACGTCCAGAAGGACAAGAGGAATTCGGTATTAGAGCAGAGCTTAAGAACATGAACTCCTTCCGCGGTGTGCTGCGTGGACTGGAGTATGAACAATATCGTCAGGCTGAGATCCTGGATGATGGTGGAGTAGTTGTACAAGAGACTCGCCGCTGGGATGAAGCCCAAGGTAAAACTTTATCTATGCGTGGAAAAGAAGAAGCGCACGATTATCGTTATTTCCCAGATCCAGATCTGATCGTGCTGCATATTGACGATGCCTGGAAAGAATCCATTCGTTCGACGATCCCGGAACTACCGGATGCAAGGCAAGCTCGCTACAGTGAAGAACTGGGTCTTACAGCTTATGATGCTGGCGTGATCACTTCCTCTAAACCGCTAGCGGACTTTTTCGAAGGATGCCTTACTTATACGCAGGATGCCAAGGCTGTAGCTAACTGGATCATGGGTGATCTGCTTGCTTATTTGAACAGTAATAACCTGGAATTGTCTCAGGTCAAAATTACGCCGCAAGGGCTCGGGGAAATGATCGGCCTCATTGCAGGTGGAACCATCAGCAGCAAGATCGCTAAAACGGTATTTAAAGAAATGCTAGAGAGCGGTAAATTGCCTGCTGCAATCGTTGAGGAAAAAGGTCTGGTACAAATCAGCGATGAAGGTGCCATTAAAGGAATTGTGGAAGCTGTCGTAGCTGCCAATCCACAATCAGTGGAAGATTATAAAGCAGGTAAACAGAAAGCCATCGGTTTCCTCGTAGGACAAGTTATGAAAGAAAGTAAAGGTAAGGCAAATCCAGGTCTTGCGAATAAACTTCTGATCGAGGTATTGAGCAATTAAAACGATTATCGTCTTTAGTAGTCGATAACGTTGTTTATACTTGGGGTAATATACTTATGTAATAAGCTAAGGGCTTGTCGGCAACGGCAGGCCCTTAGCGGCATATAAGGGGACTAGTAGGGATGAATACAATTATTAAGCTAAACCTCCAGGATGATAGTACCGTTAATGAACTATGGAGCCTCCAGCATAAGGCCTACCGGCTAGAAGCGGAGTTAATAGGGTTTCGTGAGATCCCACCGCTTATGGAGACGAGAGAGATGCTCAGCCGCTCTAAAGAGGATTTTTACGGCTGCTTTGATGAAGATGAAGAACTGATGGGTGCTATTGCTATAGAAGAAGAATCCCCGGGCAAACTCACGATTACGCGGATGATGGTGGGACCGGACTTTTTTCGCAGAGGTATTGCAAGTTGTCTCTTGGAATATGTATTTGAACATTTTTCAGGGATGGAGCAATACATCGTATCTACGGGGAAGCTAAACCTGCCTGCCGTTTCTTTGTACAGCAAGCATGGTTTTGTACCTATGGGATCGCAGGAAGTTGCTCCCGGTGTGGAATTGATTGATTTTTATCGGAGTGGTTCACTTTGAAGAAGCATATACACAGACCCATGTTTACGAAAGGAGGAGCCGAGATATGACAAATGATTCTGCAATACTCTCAGCGCAGGAAGAGCAGCGGGGTTCAGCCGATCTTGAGACTACGGAGAGTGAGATTCAGAAGAAGATAATCCCTCCACGTCCAAAACGGCGCCGCCGCAAACGCAAATTTATCGCTGGACTATTGGCAGCTCTCATCCCAGGAACTGGGCACTTATACTTTGGGCTTCTCCGCAAAGGAATTACCTTTATCTTCATGATACTATTGGATATCTCAGCTTTAATTTATTTCTCATCCATTGGAATGCAGATTAATGTTCCGTTGCTTATTTTACTTGCACTGATTATTCCGGCGATATATTTCTATAATGTGTATGATGTACTGCAATCAGCGGACAAGATTCTCCGTTACCCTGAAGATCAAGAGCTTGATGATCCTGTGGCAAAAATAACTACACCTCCTAAGCGTCGTAGTATCGTCAGTGAACCTGGCGTATCCTTTGGATTTCTACTTCTTTTAGGGGGAGCGCTTCTCATTCTGTTTCGCCAAAAGCCAGCATGGCTGCAATTTTTTATTGAGCATTACTCCGAAGTGGCCGTGTCTGCAGTTTTATTATGTGGTGGTATATATGTAGGAGCGAGGGAAATCGTCAGAGGAATCGTTTCGCGCAAGAAAAATGAGTCTCAAAACCGGCGTGTAGGAAGATGTACGGCATCGGTCTTGCTTATTGCTATTTCCATCCCGTTGTTTCTGGATTGGAGAGATGGGTCGGATTATATGCTTTTACTTTTGAAGTGGTGGCCGGTCATCCCAGTGTTATGGGGGATTGAGTTCCTGTTCATGTATTTCTTCTCTGGTCGTTCAGGCTCTGTACAAAAGGGAACAAGAATCAGATTGGATTTACGCGGCCTTTTATCTGCTATATTGCTCGCTGCGAGTGTGTTTATCGTTGCCGAACAAGAACATTACTTATATCTGTGGAAAAATGTGAGTCTCAACCTTACAGCAGCTGCAGTCGACTATGGCGAGGCGAAGGGAAGTAAATTTCAGAAGGCTCCGCTTATTGTTCCAGTGAAGCTAAATACAGCCAAAATATCCGTTGATGGTATTAATGGAGATATTTTATTGCACCGGGCTCCCGTAGATAATATTCAAATTACTACTACAGTTTGGGTAGATCAATTGGAAGGTCCGATGGCTGAGGCCATTTCGGAACAGTCCTTTGTGGATGTTGTTGAAGGACCAACTATAAAAATCACTTCAAACAGCAAGGCGTACGGAGAATCAGGTAAGCGTCAGCCGCGAATGGATTTGGACATTTCTTTGCCGGAAGACCGCCGTTTTAACCTAGATGTTCGCACTATGAATGGTGGGATCACCCTGCAGAACATAGAGGCGATCGAAGATATTTCGCTGGAAACGGGAAATGGAGAACTTATTCTTCATCGTATCTTTGGTAATGTGAAAGGGAAAACACTGAATGGAGCTGTGCGTGCGAGATCCGTCCAGGGCAGCGTTGATTTATCAACGAGCGGTGGCAATATGAATGCTTGGAATGTCACAGGAGCCTTGAAATTATCAACGGCAGTTGGCAATATCGGTGCAACCGGGAATGAAGCCGAGATCGATATTTCTAGCAAAAATGGTAATTTAGAGATTGATGGAGCCAGATCGAAGCTGCATGCAGAATCCTTGAATGGCATCATTGATGTTCGTTCACATGAAATTGGAGGAGACTGGGACATTTATAGTGCAGTTGGCGATATTCAATTGTATTTGCCGCAGTTAGGGAACTATAAGTTGAATGGCTCAAGTGGATATGGCGATATTATTTCAGATTTACCTACCTTAACCATTGATAAGAAGAAGATATCTGGTGAAGTGGGCACAGGTGAGTTCAAGATTCAGGTTGAGGGAAACAGCAACTTAAATGTGAGAGGTTATTGAAAAAAGTAATTTTTCTTATATAATAATGAATATAATGTATCGACTTCGTTGACAAGATTGAAAACCCAGTCTTACAATTATAAGAAATATTTCTTTTATTTTTAAATTTAAAAGGCGGTGACAGTCATGGGGAGTGGCGTACAACATGCATTGGAACAATTAAAAACAACAGGTGTCCGTATAACGCCCCAGCGTCATGCGATTCTTACGTATTTGATGGAAGCAATGAATCATCCTACAGCTGACGATATATATCGGGCATTAGAGCCTAAATTTCCGAGCATGAGCGTGGCAACCGTATATAATAATCTCAAGATGTTTATGGAAGCTGGCATGGTTCGTGAGTTGACCTATGGGGATAGCTCCAGCCGTTTTGATGCCAATGTGTCTGATCATTATCATGTTATATGTCAGAAATGCGGTAAGATTGAGGATTTCAGTTATCCTTCGCTTAGGGATGTAGAGCTGCATGCTGAGCAAGCTACAGGCTTTAAGATTACAGGATTGCGTATGGAGCTGCATGGATTTTGCAAAAGTTGTAGAGAGAAGCAGCATTAAGACTAGAATAGAACGGTATCAAGGCGATCTACCAAGTTATCACTAAACGTGCGAAATCCGAAAGCGGAGGACTCACGTTTTTATTTTTTTACAAATATAAGAACGACAACGTCATTTCTTCTTGAATATAACAATTTGTAGGATAAATGACTATTTTCTACTGGTTATACGAAACCAAGTGGATGTTATAATCGTAATGTTAGACTCTACTAAAAATCATATTATTATCTGGAGGATATATTTTGGACAGAAGACTGGGACAGAGGCGCGTCAAAAAGCGCGGAGGTTTTTTTAGGCGGTTATTTGGACTTTTAATCATTGTAGCAGCAGCATATTGGGTAGTGTTTTATGTATTGCCAAATCGTCAGCACATAGATGTAGATTGGAAAGCTCAAGCGCACCCCATCTTTGTAAAAGGAGAGCATACAGGTTATTCTGCCTCGGGGACTGGAGATAGCATGCTATTACCATTACCATTGTTGCAAGAGTATGTGGATCCTTCCATTCGTTATGAAGAGAAGACGAAATCGGTCATCCTATCAACGGATAGTGAGCTCCTTTACATGCAGGAGGATAAAACCGATGCTAGTCTGAACAATCGTCCGCTGCAGCTGCGGTTAGCGCCTGAAGTAAAGGAGAAAGTGACCTACCTTCCTGCGGATGTATTAGAAGATCTATATGGGTTTGAAATACAGGAGGATACGAATACCGGAGCAATACTACTAATGACGGCAGGAGAATCTGTCTCGCTAGGAAAAGTTAAAGGTGAAAAAGGCGACAAGTCAGTAGCTCTACGAAATGAGGCATCCATCCACGCACCTATAGTTGCGGATATGTCTCCTGGGGCAGTCGTGAATATTTGGAATGAAGAAAATAAGGACTGGCTGTTTGTACAATTAAGCAGCGGGTATGCAGGTTATGCCAAGGCAAGTGACATTGTTCGGGATGGTCAAAAGACAGTGGAACCGAAAAAATCCACGCCAACACGCGCTGAACGTAACTGGAAAGGGAAGTCAGTGAATTTGTATTGGGAGGCTGTTTACCAACGCAAACCTAACCCAGAAACCTTCGGTGAGCTACCAGGCGTTAACGTGGCTAGCCCAACCTGGTTTAGTATTATAGATGGTGATGGCAATGTGCGCAGTCAGGCCGACAGTGCGTATGTGCAGTGGGCGCATGGGCGCGGGTTAGAGGTATGGGGGTTGCTTAGCAATAGCTTCGATCCAGACATGACTACTGAGGCATTGTCCAGCTATGAGAAACGGATGAATGCAATCGTACAGATCTTAGAATATTCGGATTTATACAATTTGGATGGAATTAATATCGATTTTGAGAATGTGTATACGAAAGACGGAGAGAATGTCACTCAATTTATGAGAGAGCTAAAACCGATGGCTCAGGCTAAGAATCTAATCGTCTCCATAGACGTGACACCTAAATCCAATAGCGAGATGTGGTCAGCATTCCTTGATCGTAAGGCTCTTGGGACATTAGTCGATTATCTAATCGTGATGGCTTATGATGAACATTGGGCAGCTAGCCCTATCGCGGGCTCTGTTGCCTCCTTACCTTGGGTAGAGAATTCAATAAGCCGGATCATAAAGGAAGACAATGTGCCGCCTGAGAAGGTGATTTTGGGGATCCCATTGTACACCCGCATCTGGACAGAGGCTCAAGTAGATGGCAAGACAAAGGTAAGCTCCAAATCCGTTAGTATGAATGCCGTTGAAAAAATTATCAAAGAGAAGAAGCTAACTCCTACATTTGATAAGGCTGCTGGGCAGAATTACGTAGAGTACAAGGAAGATGGCGCTCTTAAGAAAATATGGATAGAAGATAAGGTTAGCTTAAAATCAAGAGTTGAGCTTGCTAAGTCCATGGGGCTTGGAGGCATCGGATCATGGAATCGCAGTTTTAGCAATCCATCAGCATGGGAAGCATTACAAGAGATTCATAAGTAATCATAATTTCATTTATAACAAACAAAGAGGCTCCCATATCGGGGGCCTCTTTGTTGTATTAACAGATATTTGAGTGCATTTTAACTAGTTAGTAATGAGCCTCTGTAAGGTGTGTTTAGTGGTTTAGTTGCTGATGCTCAAGCTGATCTGCAGTAATAGTAGCCTCAGCCCGATCCATAGTAAGAATGGTGTGGCAGAACATACAGCGGTCTGTTTTACCGAGCATCTTGGTCAGCTTGTGACACTCAGGGCACTCTAGCTGAACTGCACTCGTTGAGAGCATGCCAGCCCAGAAATAGATCGCAAGACTTGCCATCATGGAAATTAAACCGATTACAAGTCCGATTCCAGCGAATACTTTCCCAGTCGATCCCCAGAATACGATGCCTGCTGTACCCAAAACCATAAGTCCCATTCCGAGCATTGTGAGCAGTAATCCCCATGTGCGAAAAGCGTTGATCTTAGCCGTTTTAAACTTCATGAGTGTTTGCTCCTAACTAAATATAGTTGGGTTGTCCAGAAGGAACTGTCTTTCATATGTAGAATAATTATTATAACTGAATTATAACTGACTGGACGCAAATTCGCCAAATTTAATGGAGGGAAGCATGGAATTATCCAATGTAACTTTGTTGAGTGGAGAAACGTTTGAAGAAAATGTTTTAGGAGCTGTCGCTTTGCGGCAGAAAGGGAGTACTCCTTTTCAAAGCGCGCTACTTCACGATTTTGATATGGTTGTGTTAGTTTTACATGAGGAACAGGATTTAGAACATATTGTTCGCCACACCATTGCCGGTGACACACGGACCCAGTCAGTCCATATTGGCCTTTCCGCTTTGGAGCGGGCTGTCATGGCGGGAGATAATAACGAGCTCCTTACTAGTTTGATGATTGGGGAAGTGATCTGGGATCCCAAAGGAATACTAGGGGATATGCGCCGGGAGATTTTACAATTTGAAGGGCCTCTTAAGGAACGAGTTGAGTTCATGGAGTTTGCACGATTCTTGCATTTGTATGTGAAATCTAAACGGTATATAGAAGCTGGCTACATTATGGATGCATATAACTGTGTATTGATGGCTCTATATCATTGGGCAAGAATAGAAGTGAGTGAATCTGGTTCATTTCCAGAGCCGGCTGTTTGGGAGCAGGTTAAAAGTATGAACACTTCGGTCCATAAACTATATGAGGAACTAACCATCAGCACGGAGACCTTAGAGCAAAGAGTAGAGCTTGTTCTTCTAGCATGTGAATTTGGGATCATGTCCAAAATGACGGATTGTTGTGCATTGCTTTTCAATATTCTGAATAGCCGTAAGGAAGCATGGAGTATAAAAGAATTACTACAGCATTCTGGCCTGTGTCAATTAGAGGCTGAGTTGCCCCTAGTTTTACGAAAACTTGTTTCTCGTTCGCTAATCCGTGAGATTACTTTATGGGCTGACGGTCATGGGGGAGAGGGTCATGCGATCCGATATACCTTATAGATAAGAAATTAGATGCAGGATTTGCCGGTAATCTATAGATAAAATAAGTAGGGATAGGGAGAGGCTGAGCACTCTCTTTTTTGTTTGCTCGCTATTATGATGCGCTCATATTTATTCTAATAAATTTATGGTTGACTCTTTCCTAGTTCATGTGTTAAATTATAACTCGTCCCTCTGACACAGAGATGTGCTTTCGAAAACATTCGAAAGACAACCGAAAAAAGAAATTAAAAAAAAGGTTGACTAAAACGAGGACGCTGTGATATATTATAAAGGTCGCTGCTGAACAACACAACGACGAAATAAACAGCTTGATCTTTGAAAACTGAACAACGAGTGAGTAGGGAATCACGAAAGTGAAATCCAAAATTAGAGAATTAATTTTCTCGTCAGATGTTTCAAAATGAGCATATCGCTCTTTTCAATACTAATTGGAGAGTTTGATCCTGGCTCAGGACGAACGCTGGCGGCGTGCCTAATACATGCAAGTCGAGCGGAGTTACTTTGAAAGCTTGCTTTCAAAGTAACTTAGCGGCGGACGGGTGAGTAACACGTAGGCAACCTGCCCCTTAGACTGGGATAACTACCGGAAACGGTAGCTAATACCGGATAATTTCTTTTTTCTCCTGAAGAAAGAATGAAAGACGGAGCAATCTGTCACTGAGGGATGGGCCTGCGGCGCATTAGCTAGTTGGTGGGGTAACGGCCCACCAAGGCGACGATGCGTAGCCGACCTGAGAGGGTGAACGGCCACACTGGGACTGAGACACGGCCCAGACTCCTACGGGAGGCAGCAGTAGGGAATCTTCCGCAATGGACGAAAGTCTGACGGAGCAACGCCGCGTGAGTGATGAAGGTTTTCGGATCGTAAAGCTCTGTTGCCAGGGAAGAACGTCCGGTAGAGTAACTGCTATCGGAGTGACGGTACCTGAGAAGAAAGCCCCGGCTAACTACGTGCCAGCAGCCGCGGTAATACGTAGGGGGCAAGCGTTGTCCGGAATTATTGGGCGTAAAGCGCGCGCAGGCGGTCATTTAAGTCTGGTGTTTAAACCTTGGGCTCAACCTGAGGTCGCACTGGAAACTGGGTGACTTGAGTACAGAAGAGGAAAGTGGAATTCCACGTGTAGCGGTGAAATGCGTAGATATGTGGAGGAACACCAGTGGCGAAGGCGACTTTCTGGGCTGTAACTGACGCTGAGGCGCGAAAGCGTGGGGAGCAAACAGGATTAGATACCCTGGTAGTCCACGCCGTAAACGATGAGTGCTAGGTGTTAGGGGTTTCGATACCCTTGGTGCCGAAGTTAACACAGTAAGCACTCCGCCTGGGGAGTACGGTCGCAAGACTGAAACTCAAAGGAATTGACGGGGACCCGCACAAGCAGTGGAGTATGTGGTTTAATTCGAAGCAACGCGAAGAACCTTACCAGGTCTTGACATCCCTCTGAATCCACTAGAGATAGTGGCGGCCTTCGGGACAGAGGAGACAGGTGGTGCATGGTTGTCGTCAGCTCGTGTCGTGAGATGTTGGGTTAAGTCCCGCAACGAGCGCAACCCTTAACTTTAGTTGCCAGCAGGTTAAGCTGGGCACTCTAGAGTGACTGCCGGTGACAAACCGGAGGAAGGTGGGGATGACGTCAAATCATCATGCCCCTTATGACCTGGGCTACACACGTACTACAATGGCCGGTACAACGGGAAGCGAAACCGCGAGGTGAAGCCAATCCCATCAAAGCCGGTCTCAGTTCGGATTGCAGGCTGCAACTCGCCTGCATGAAGTCGGAATTGCTAGTAATCGCGGATCAGCATGCCGCGGTGAATACGTTCCCGGGTCTTGTACACACCGCCCGTCACACCACGAGAGTTTACAACACCCGAAGTCGGTGGGGTAACCCGCAAGGGAGCCAGCCGCCGAAGGTGGGGTAGATGATTGGGGTGAAGTCGTAACAAGGTAGCCGTATCGGAAGGTGCGGCTGGATCACCTCCTTTCTATGGAGAATCGTCTTCTGCAATGAAGACATTCAAATCGGAAGTTAAACTTCCACAACTCACTCGTTGCTCAGTTTTGAGAGTTTAAGCTCTCAAGTAAGACTTGATCCTTGAAAACTGGATACCGAAACGAATTTGCGTTTTAGAACATCTTTTAGCAACTTGTGCAAACAAGTAAATGTTATTAGTGAGATGATTCCAAAGAGAATGTCATTATGTGATATTTTCCTGCGGAAAAATCAAGGTTAAGCTAATAAGAGCACACGGAGGATGCCTAGGCGCCAGGAGCCGACGAAGGACGTGGCGAACAACGAAACTGCCTCGGGGAGCTGTAAGCAAGCTTTGATCCGGGGGTGTCCGAATGGGGAAACCCAGCTGTGGTAATTCGCAGTTACTCATCTCTGAACACATAGGAGATGTAGAGGCAGACCAGGGGAACTGAAACATCTAAGTACCCTGAGGAAGAGAAAACAATAGTGATTCCGTCAGTAGCGGCGAGCGAACGCGGAACAGCCTAAACCTAAGAGCTTGCTCTTAGGGGTTGTGGGACGTCTCACATGGAGTTACAAAGGAATATGGTAGGCGAAGAGGTCTGGAAAGGCCCGCGATAGAGGTAAAAGCCCTGTAGCCTAAACTGTGTTCTCTCCGAGACGGATCCCGAGTAGTGCGGGGCACGTGAAACCCCGTATGAATCCAGCAGGACCATCTGCTAAGGCTAAATACTACCTGGCGACCGATAGTGAAACAGTACCGTGAGGGAAAGGTGAAAAGCACCCCGGAAGGGGAGTGAAATAGAACCTGAAACCGTGTGCTTACAAAAAGTCAGAGCCCGATCTATGGGTGATGGCGTGCCTTTTGTAGAATGAACCGGCGAGTTACGTTTAACATGCAAGGTTAAGTCGAGAAGACGGAGCCGCAGCGAAAGCGAGTCTGAATAGGGCGACTTAGTATGTGGACGTAGACCCGAAACCGTGTGATCTACCCCTGTCCAGGGTGAAGGTGCGGTAACACGCACTGGAGGCCCGAACCCACGCATGTTGAAAAATGCGGGGATGAGGTGGGGGTAGCGGAGAAATTCCAATCGAACTCGGAGATAGCTGGTTCTCCCCGAAATAGCTTTAGGGCTAGCCTCGGTATAAGAGTAGTGGAGGTAGAGCACTGATTGGGTGCGGGGTCCGCAAGGATTACCAAGCTCAGTCAAACTCCGAATGCCATATACTTATTGCCGGGAGTCAGACAGTGAGTGCTAAGATCCATTGTCAAAAGGGAAACAGCCCAGACCATCAGCTAAGGTCCCCAAGTGTGTGTTAAGTGGGAAAGGATGTGGAGTTGCACAGACAACCAGGATGTTGGCTTAGAAGCAGCCACCATTGAAAGAGTGCGTAATAGCTCACTGGTCGAGTGACTCTGCGCCGAAAATGTAACGGGGCTAAACACACCACCGAAGCTATGGCTAGATACGTATGTATCTGGGGTAGGGGAGCGTTGTATGTGGGTTGAAGGTGTACCGTAAGGAGCGCTGGACAGCATACAAGTGAGAATGCCGGTATGAGTAACGAAAAGATCAGTGAGAATCTGATCCGCCGAAAGCCCAAGGTTTCCTGAGGAAGGCTCGTCCGCTCAGGGTAAGTCGGGACCTAAGGCGAGGCCGAAAGGCGTAGTCGAAGGACAACAGTTTGAAATTACTGTACCACCGTAATCCGCTATGAGCGATGGGGTGACGCAGGAGGGTAGTGACGCGGACTGATGGATATGTCCGTCTAAGCAGTGAGGCTGATGTGTAGGCAAATCCGCACATCATTAAGGCTGGGCTGTGATGGGGAGCGAAAATTACAGTAGCGAAGGTCATGATCTCACACTGCCAAGAAAAGCCTCTAGCCAGGAGAAGGTGCCCGTACCGCAAACCGACACAGGTAGGCGAGAAGAGAATTCTAAGGCGCGCGGAAGAACTCTCGTTAAGGAACTCGGCAAAATGACCCCGTAACTTCGGGAGAAGGGGTGCCCCGGTAGTGTGAATAGCACGAGGGGGCCGCAGTGAAAAGGCCCAAGCGACTGTTTAGCAAAAACACAGGTCTGTGCGAAGCCGCAAGGCGAAGTATACGGGCTGACGCCTGCCCGGTGCTGGAAGGTTAAGGGGAGTGGTTAGGGGTAACCCGAAGCTATGAACCGAAGCCCCAGTAAACGGCGGCCGTAACTATAACGGTCCTAAGGTAGCGAAATTCCTTGTCAGGTAAATTCTGACCCGCACGAATGGCGTAACGACTTGGGCGCTGTCTCAACGAGAGATCCGGTGAAATTTTAATACCTGTGAAGATGCAGGTTACCCGCGACAAGACGGAAAGACCCCATGGAGCTTTACTGCAGCTTGATATTGAATTTGGGTACGATCTGTACAGGATAGGTGGGAGCCGTAGAAATCGGAGCGCAAGCTTCGGTGGAGGCGCCGTTGGGATACCACCCTGATCGTATCTAGGTTCTAACCTAGTACCCTAACCGGGTACGGGGACCGTGTCAGGCGGGCAGTTTGACTGGGGCGGTCGCCTCCTAAAGAGTAACGGAGGCGTTCCAAGGTTCCCTCAGAATGGTTGGAAATCATTCGAAGAGTGCAAAGGCATAAGGGAGCTTGACTGCGAGACCTACAAGTCGAGCAGGGACGAAAGTCGGACTTAGTGATCCGGTGGTACCGCATGGAAGGGCCATCGCTCAACGGATAAAAGCTACCCTGGGGATAACAGGCTTATCTCCCCCAAGAGTCCACATCGACGGGGAGGTTTGGCACCTCGATGTCGGCTCATCGCATCCTGGGGCTGAAGTAGGTCCCAAGGGTTGGGCTGTTCGCCCATTAAAGCGGTACGCGAGCTGGGTTCAGAACGTCGTGAGACAGTTCGGTCCCTATCTGTCGTGGGCGCAGGAAATTTGAGAGGAGCTGTCCTTAGTACGAGAGGACCGGGATGGACGTACCGCTGGTGCACCAGTTGTTTCGCCAGAAGCATGGCTGGGTAGCTACGTACGGACGGGATAAGCGCTGAAAGCATCTAAGCGTGAAGCCCCCCTCAAGATGAGATTTCCCAATTAGTAAGACCCCTTGAAGACGACGAGGTAGATAGGTTGGAGGTGGAAGTGCAGTAATGCATGGAGCTGACCAATACTAATCGGTCGAGGGCTTATCCTATACTTAAAATGCAAATTCAATTCGGATTCAGTTTTCAGGCATCAAGCCTGGTATGAATATTCCCTGATAGCTCAGTTGGTAGAGCACTCGACTGTTAATCGAGTTGTCACAGGTTCGAGTCCTGTTCGGGGAGCCATATGGAGAGGTGTCCGAGTTTGGCCGAAGGAGCACGATTGGAAATCGTGTAGGCGCCACAAGCGTCTCGAGGGTTCGAATCCCTCTCTCTCCGCCACAAATTTTACTTAGTATGGCCCGTTGGTCAAGGGGTTAAGACACCTCCCTTTCACGGAGGTAACATGGGTTCGAATCCCATACGGGTCACCAAATTTTCACTTGATTTTACATAGTGGACTTTGGTACAATAACAATTGTTGTTTACGGAGGCTTAGCTCAGCTGGGAGAGCATCTGCCTTACAAGCAGAGGGTCGGGGGTTCGATCCCCTCAGCCTCCACCATATTCATTTAAGAACGACGCGGGGTGGAGCAGCCCGGTAGCTCGTCGGGCTCATAACCCGAAGGCCGCAGGTTCAAATCCTGCCCCCGCAACCAATTTTCATCAAGTAATTATATCTTTTGGAACCGTGGTGTAGTTGGCCTAACATGCCTGCCTGTCACGCAGGAGATCGCGAGTTCGAATCTCGTCGGTTCCGCCATTTTCTTGGCTCGATAGCTCAGTCGGTAGAGCAGAGGACTGAAAATCCTCGTGTCGGCGGTTCGAATCCGTCTCGAGCCACCATATAGTATACAACTTAATATGCCGGTGTAGCTCAATTGGTAGAGCAACTGACTTGTAATCAGTAGGTTGGGGGTTCAAGTCCTCTCGCCGGCACCATCTTTGGGGGATTAGCGAAGTGGCCAAACGCATCAGACTGTAAATCTGCTCACGTACGTGTTCGGTGGTTCGAATCCATCATCCCCCACCATTTTTTTTAGGGGCATAGTTTAAAGGTAGAACAACGGTCTCCAAAACCGTTGGTGTGGGTTCAATTCCTGCTGCCCCTGCCAATCTTTATCTAAAGTCTTTCTCTAAAGTTTAATATGGCGGTCGTGGCGAAGGGGTTAACGCACCGGTTTGTGGATCCGGCATTCGTGGGTTCAAGTCCCATCGGTCGCCCCATTTACTTTAAGAAGAACAGCAATAATATTAGTTTAATATGGCGATTGTGGCGAAGTGGTTAACGCACCGGATTGTGGTTCCGGCATTCGTGGGTTCGAGACCCATCAGTCGCCCCTTTTATTTTAAAATGTTATTGGGGATTAGCCAAGCGGTAAGGCAACGGACTTTGACTCCGTCACGCATAGGTTCAAATCCTATATCCCCAGCCATTTTATGCGGACGTGGCTCAGCGGTAGAGCATCGCCTTGCCAAGGCGAGGGTCGCGGGTTCGATTCCCGTCGTCCGCTCCAAAGTTTTCATATGGCGCCATAGCCAAGTGGTAAGGCAAAGCTCTGCAAAAGCTTTATCCCCAGTTCAAATCTGGGTGGCGCCTCCATTAAGTTCATATGTGCCGGCGTGGCGGAATGGCAGACGCGCTCGACTCAAAATCGAGAGGGAAACCGTGGAGGTTCGAGTCCTCTCGCCGGTATATCAAAAAGGTTTGTAAAGTCGCTTGTATAAGCAACTTTACAAACCTTTTTTCTTTGTTTTTGAGCTTTTATTCTTAAGCCGTTGAATTAGAGGCGTCTCTAATCAACGGCCTTTTTGTGTGGAGTGTTGTTTTATTGACTGCTTAGTCGGAATGCTCGTGGGGTGAGACCAATTTCACGTTTAAACATATTGCAGAATTGGGCGTCATTCACAAACCCAGCAGCAGCTGATACTTCAGAGATATGCATTTGGGTATGTTGCAAGAGAGACTTTGCATAATCCAGACGTTTCAATAGTAGATAGCGCAGAGGTGAAGAACCGAATCGTTCTTTAAATAAATGGCGGAAACGATCATAGCTGTATCCAGACATCTCAGAAAGTGTTGCGACCGATAGCTTATGGCGGTAATGCTCATTCATATAGTTTAGAACATATTGGACTCTGTCTTCCGTTGGTGATTGAAACCCAGAGGCGCTAAGAAGCCGTATCAGATGAACAGTGATTTCGCTCATTTGCAGGTTCAATAGTTCAGAGAATCCATCTTGTTTGCGCGTAAACTCTGCTTTCATTCGAAGCAAGATCTGTAGAACAGTATGGTCTTTATCATCTTCATATACGCCTTGCAAATTCTCCATATTTGGGTGATTTGAATGGAAGCCTACAAATAGTATAGTAGCATCCTCGCGATGGTTCTCGTCATGTTTATGATTGGGTGGTATCAGCGCGAATGAAGAAGAACGAAAATGATAACTTCGCGAACCTACATTGGTAGTTCCTAAGCCGTTTAAATAATAGACTAGTTCATAACATTCATGCTGGTGTGGTGGAATATAGGTATTAACCTCATGTACTGCATTTACAATATATAGAACACGATCCATGATGACCCTCCAATAATTATGTTTTAGCCGAATCGTACAAAATCATGACCGAAATCATATAATTATTTTCATTAATATTTGATATGATCGTATCAGTAAATCCGAAGATTAGCAACCTGACTGGCCATCTCGTTCGGAAATTAGTCGGATTATTCGTAAAAATTATAATTTTATCTCTTTTTTTGAGTGTATTCGTTAAAATCGTTAAAATTTTGACAATGTTACATGAAAAATGAGAGTTTCCATCTAAATCGTGAAATATACAACGGACTAAGAAGGAGAACCTCTCAAATTACTAACCAACTATAAATAGGGGGAATAGAAAAATGAAAAAGAAAGTTCTTTCTTTGTTGTTACTAGTAGTAATGGTAATGGTCACAGCCTGTGGAAATAATACGTCGAGTAATGGATCTTCCGCGAATGCAGGATCTAATGCAGCTGAAGGTGGAGCAACGGGTTCAGGGGATAAACTCAAAGTTGTACTTCTGATTCCAGGAACGCTTGGAGATAAATCTTTCTTTGACTCTGCGAATAGCGGTTTGCAAAAGGTTAAGGATGAGCTGGGTGCAGAAACAAAAGTTGTAGAAATGGGTGTCGATAAAACGAAATGGGAGCCTACGTTTAACGATATCGCAGCTGAGGACTGGGATGTTATTATTTCTGGTGGATCGGAAATTACAGAGATGTTTAATGCAACGGCTGAATTATATCCTGACAAAAAGTTCATTAACTATGATACCGATATAGATGAAGCACCAGAGAATATGTACAACATGTCTTATGCAACAAATGAAGTATCTTTTCTAGCAGGTGCTGTAGCGGCGCTAGCTACACAATCGGATATGGAAAATGCTAATCCTGAGAATGTGATCGGTTTTGTAGGCGGCATGGACATTCCAGGAATTAACGCTTTCTTGGTAGGCTACATTCAGGGCGCTCAATATGTTGATCCTGATGTGAAGGTCGCTGTATCATATGCTGGTGATTTCGTTAACCCGGCTAAAGGTAAGGAGCTTTCGCTGATTCAATATAACTCCGGTGTGGATGTTATTTTTAACGTGGCTGGGGGTACAGGTCTTGGAATCTTTGACGCAGCTAAGGAGAAGAAGAAATATGCTATCGGTGTAGACTCCGATCAGGCGATGTTGCTTAACGATACAGATAGCGAAAAAGCAAACTTGATCGTTACTTCTTCTATTAAAAAGATTGATAGTGCTATTCTGGGTGCCGTGAAGAGATTACAAGACGGTACACTTGAGATGGGTAAACGTGATGTGTTGAGCTTTGTAGATGATGGTGTAGGCATTGCAGAGAATGAGATCTATAAAAATATCTTCCCTGCCGATCTTCAGGCTAAAGTTGAAGAAGTGAAGCAAAAGCTGATCAATAAAGAAATTACAGTAGATAACGCGATGGGAATGGAAACCTCTGAAGTAGAAGCCATTCGTAACGCAGTTAAGCCTTAAGTGTAGCTATAAAGTGATAAACCTACAGTTGGAGATTCTTCTTTAGAAGAATTCCAGCTGTATATTTTTGCAGACCTCCAAGTCGAAAGGCGTTGAGACCTATGAACAAAGCTCTGCTGGAAATGCGGGGAATTACCAAGGTGTATCCCAATGGTGTCGTTGCAAATAAAGACGTGCATTTTTCTTTAAGTGAGGGAGAAATTCATGCGATTGCGGGCGAGAACGGCGCTGGTAAATCAACTTTAATGAAGATCATGTTCGGCATGGAAGAGCCTAGTGAAGGTGAAATCTTTATCAAGGGTGAAAAAGTGAAGCTGCAATCTGCTCAGGATGCCATTGATAGAGGGATTGGTATGGTTCACCAGCATTTTATGCTGGTCCCTTCTTTTACGGTAGCAGAGAACATGGTGCTGGGCATGGAACCTCGTAAGGGCGTTGGCATCAATTATGCAGAAGCTGTACGCATGACCGAAGAGACTGCGAAAAAATACAATCTGGCAGTGGATCCAAAAGCAAAAGTGGAGGATCTCACGGTTGGTATGAAGCAAAAGGTTGAAATTCTGAAGGCGCTGCTGCGTGGTGCAAAAATCCTCGTTCTGGATGAGCCGACCGCAGTGTTGACCCCACAGGAAACAGAGGAATTGTTCCGGGAGCTTAAGCAGTTAAGAGAGCAGGGTCATACGATTGTTTTTATTTCACACAAGTTGAAAGAAGTTAAAGCGATCTGTGACAGAATTACGATCATGCGTAGTGGACGTAGTGAAGGTGTCTTCCAAACGAAGGATGTCACGGAGCAAGAAATCTCACGCCTTATGGTGGGCAGAGACGTCGTGTTGAAATATGACAAGGAGATTCTGTCTATTGGCGAGCCGGTACTCATTGTGCAAGGTCTAGGTGTAAATGATGCACACGGCAAAGCGTTGCTATCAGATATCAACTTTGCGGTACGCGGGGGACAAATTATCGGGATTGCTGGTGTAGAAGGAAACGGGCAGACACAGCTCATTGAGGCTCTTACGGGTAGCCTAAGAGGGGTCTCAAGCCAAGGCTCTGTGCTAGTGAAGGGAAAAGATATTCGTGAATCGGATATTTTAAATATTCGTCAGCTTGGCGTTTCCTATATCCCAGAGGATCGGATGCATCAAGGGATAGCCAGTGATGCGAGCATAGCGGATAATCTGCTGTCCACTCAGTATCGTACAAAAGCTATGAATAAAGGCCCCTTTTTAAATGGATCACGAATTGCCAAGCTTGCAGTATCACTTGTAGAAGAATTTAAAGTCCGCTGTTCGGGACCTTCTCAGCCAATAGGTATGTTATCAGGTGGTAACATGCAGAAGGTTGTCGTAGCTAGAGAGTGTTCTACAGAACCGCAACTGCTTATTGCAGAGCAGCCGACACGGGGCGTGGATATAGGCGCGGCGCAGTTCATACATCAAAAGCTGTTGGAGCTGCGCTCAGACGATTGCGCTATTTTGCTAGTGTCAGCAGACTTAAATGAGATCTTGGAGATCAGCGATAGTCTACTAGTGATGTATGAAGGAAAGATTGTTGCCTTTTTCGAGGAGCCTTCCAAGGTTAGTGAAGAAGAATTAGGGCTTTATATGCTAGGGATTCATCGACAGGACGAGGAGCAAATCAGGAGGGCCGTAAATCATGTTTAAAGTAAAATATTTTGAATACATTCGAACATCGGCAGTAATCGTAATTGCACTCGCTATTGCTTTTCTGATCATCTCATTGGTCAGCAATCAGCCGGTGAAGACGATTGGGATATTCCTATTTGAGCCGCTATCCAGTAAAGGTCATATCGGTAATGTGATTGAGATGGCCATTCCGCTCATGTTCACTGGGCTAGCAGTTTCCTTGTTGTTCCGGGCAAATATGTTCAATTTGGGAGCTGAAGGGATTTTCTATTTCTCCGGTGTTGTAACTTCCGTGTTGGCTATTCATTTAACGCTGGACGGGTGGCTTCATCCGATCGTAGCTATTGCTGCGGGTTCTATTGTTGGTGCGTTGCTCTCGGCAATACCCGGGATCCTCAAAGCCAAATGGAATGCTAATGAGCTCGTTACATCCTTGATGTTCAATAATATTTTGTTTGGAGTAGGTTTATATCTACTGAACTATCACTTACGTGATGCAAAAGCATTTGCCAATGTATCCTACAAATTCGAGAAAACGGCACTGCTGAGTAAAATGGTACCTGGCACCCGTATTCATACCGGACTTATTATCGTTATCGTGCTTATTATTGCAGCGCATTTATTCCTATACAAGACTAAATGGGGATATGAGCTGCGAATGACAGGCATCAACCGGAACTTTGCACGTTATTCAGGCATGAAGACCGCGAAGGTTATTATACTGGTTCACTTGATTGCTGGTTTTATCGCGGGAATGGGTGGTTCCGTAGAAGTGCTAGGGATGTACAATCGATTCCAATGGACATCGTTACCAGGTTATGGCTTAGATGGTGCTCTTGTAGCGATGTTAGCCAAGAATAATCCGCTATCCGTAATCGGCGCTGCATTGTTCCTTGCATATATCCGGATCGGAGCCGACATGATGGCACGTCTATCGGATGTACCTTCAGAGATGATTTCTATTATACAGGCGATTATCATTCTTCTGATTTCGGCTGAACAATTTCTGAAGTTCTGGAAAAATCGGATGCTCTTGAAGGAGGCGAAGGAAGCGTGAATAGCTTGTTTGATGTAATTTTTACGACTGACTTTGCGTTTTCTGTTCTTCGAGTGACGACACCGATTCTATTCGCCGCATTGGGAGCGTTAATCTCTAATAGGGCTGGCATCATCAACATTGGTATGGAAGGCATCATGCTTGTCGCGGCGTTAGCCGGTGTCATTGTAAGCAGCTACACGCATAGTGCGTGGGTAGGTTTACTTGGGGCTGTGATGTCCGGAACACTGATCGCTGGAATATTAGCTTTTTTCACACTGAAATTTAAAACACATATCATTCTCGGCGGTGTAGCTATTAATATGTTCGCTTCAGGAGGAACCGTGTTTATTCTTTATCTGCTGAGTGGAGACAAGGGTTCTTCTACTTCTCTGGCGAGTAAAGTGCTACCTAGTGTAGAGATTCCTTTACTGAAGGACATTCCGGTGCTGGGGCCTATTCTATCAGGACATCACATTTTGACGTATGTATCTATTATTGCTGTGTTTGTTGTCTACTATCTCTTAAACCGTACACCGCTTGGTCTGCGCATTCGTTCAGTGGGTGAAAATCCACATGCGGCTCAATCTGTGGGAGTAAGTGTTGTGAAAATACAGTATATGGCTTTGCTGCTTAGTGGATTTTTCGCTGGTTTGGGTGGAGCTTACATGTCGATGGGTTACCTGTCACTGTTCACTCGCGATATGATCGCTGGTCGGGGCTGGATTGCGATTGCCGCAGAGTCTATGGGGAGAAGTACGACAGTGGGTACGGCGCTGACCTCTCTATTATTTGGTACGGCAGACGCCTTGTCGAATGCGCTACAGGTCTTGAAGATTCCTGCAGAACTGATCGCGACGCTTCCTTATGTAGCAACGGTAATTGGACTAGTGATCTATGCCGTATCTGAGACACGGAAAAAGAATAAAAAACTTAAAAGCCCGCTAGTGAAATAGCGATAAGAGTAACGAGGATTTATACAACTAAGGAGTGAATGACTATGCGAACACCTATTATTATTGACTGCGATCCAGGGCATGATGACGCAATCGCTATCCTGCTTGCAATAGCAAATTCGGAGAAGCTGGATCTGCGCGGGATTACAACGGTTGGTGGAAACCAGATCCTCGATAAAATCACAGAAAACGCACTTAAAGTGATCAGCTTTGTGAATGCTGATATTCCTGTAGCCAAAGGGGCTGCGGGTCCGCTGTTCGGCAAGCTTGTTACAGGTGAGGAAGCGCATGGTGAATCAGGCATGGACGGCCCACTATTGCCACCAAGTAAATTCCGGCCTGTAGAAGAAGGCGCTGTGGAATTCATGCTGAATATTATCCGTTCTTCGGAGGAGAAGATTACGCTCGTACCGATGGCTCCTTTAACAAATATCGCCCTGCTAATCACTGCTTATCCAGAGATTAAGGAAAGAATTGAAAAGATTTCACTGATGGGCGGAGGAATTTCTTATGGAAATGTAACCTCTACTGCGGAGTTTAACATCTATGTAGATCCTGAAGCTGCTCGTATCGTGTTTGAATCGGGTATTCCGATTACGATGAGTGGTCTGGATGTGACCGATAAGGCTGCCATTTTCGAAGATGAGATCGTAGCATTGAAAGAGCGTGGGCCAGTGTCCACTATGGTCGGAGAGCTGTTAGATTTCTATTCGATCTTCGGAAAGAAAATGGGCTATGTCGGTAGTGCACTGCATGATCCATGCGCCGTAGCTTGGCTCTTGCACCCAGAACTGTTTGAATCCGAGCATCTATATGTAACGGTAGAGACAGAAGGTAAGCTGACGCGGGGAATGACGGTTGCAGACAAACGAAAGAAGACGGATCGCCCAGCGAATGTAGAAGTCCTGGTGGGAGTAGACCGGGAAGCATTTATGAAGTTGATTTTTGATTCACTGGAAAAGCTAGATCAAGAGCTGCTTGCGGCTGAAGGGAACTAACCTATGGCAGGATGGGAGAGACTTCAGGAGACGGTTCAGTTTGAATTGGTTCAGCGTGGAGAAGAAGGCTGCAAGATTGAAGGCTTCGCGGATAAACTAGCCGCTGCAGGTGCCGATGAGATTAAGCTGATGCAAGTATACAACGAGTTGATGGAGCTCACGGTTACTGAGGACTTTCCTTATGAAGAGCCGTCTTCACTGGAGGAGATTCGTCGTCTTCGTCCAGAAGGTCCACGTAAGCTTGAGGCTGACTGGAGCGAAGCAGAATGGAGAGATAAGTTCTACGGAGCTTGGCTAGGTAGAAGCGTCGGTTGCGCACTTGGCAAACCATTGGAGTATTGGGACTACCTCTACGGTAAAGATGGACGTCCGGGTTGGGAGAATATTGAGCTGTGGTTCCGTGGTGCCGATGCATGGCCAATTACTGGATATACCCCTGGGCATTCACGGGCAGAGGCAGAATATGGTCTTGGCTTAAGTGATTGGACGTATGCGAGTACCAGCGAGACTATTAAGTTTATGGAGAGCGATGATGATATTCGTTACACGTTACTGGGCCTTATGCTGCTGGAGCAGAAGGGGCTGGACTGGGATTCTTGGGATATCGGGAAGCTCTGGCATAAACATCTGACATATGCTCAGGTATGTACGGCAGAGACACAGTCGTATATGAATTTTGCGCAGGAAACGTCTCATCTGCATGGTGAGAAGCCTGCGGATTGGCTGGCGCGGCAGGAAAGAGTGCGGATGCACTTAAATCCATACCGGGAGTGGATCGGTGCGGCTATACGCGCAGACGGACTGGCGTATGGTGCAGCAGGCCATCCTGAGCTTGCGGCGGAGCTAGGCTGGCGTGATGCTTCTTTTTCACATGTGAAGAACGGGATCTATGGAGAGATGTTTAATGCGGCGATGATTTCGGCTGCTTTTGCTGAAAAAGATAACGAGCGTATTCTTAAGATTGGTCTTAGTGAGATCCCTAGTACTAGTCGTCTGGCAAATGACGTTCTACGAGGTATAGATATTGCGCAGAAGGCCAAAAGTGAGCGGGAGTTGGTAAGTAAGATTTGGGATACATTCAGCCACTATGATGCGGTGCACACCAATAATAATGCTGCTCTTGTAGCTGCTTCGCTGGTCTATGGCGGGAATGATTTTGAAAAAGTGGTCGTTACATCCGTTTACGGAGGAATGGATACAGACTGTAATGGTGCTACAGTGGGTTCTATTATGGGAGCGAAGCTTGGAGCAAATGTGTTGCCGGCTTCGTGGGTTGAACCGCTCCATGATACGCTATATGCGGATCTACCCGGGTTTCATCCGATAGCGATTTCGGAATGCGCAGAGCGCAGCTATCAGGTCTTCTTGAAGATTCGAGGAGAGCTTGCCGAAAAGTCTTAGATCAAGGATTACGAAAAGAATGAAAGGATGTCTTAAGCTATCGAGCTTAGACATCCTTTTTTTCGTGGCGATCTAGTTCTTGAAATAGATGTAACAGCGGGTTTAGGAGTTAGGTAACAGGAGAATCCTGATTTGAAGAGGGATTAAGCTCAGTCATTTATTGGGAGATAAGCACGTGAAAATAGTCCGATATAATGGGCTTTTATTCTTTAATCCTTTTAATCTGATATATTACTAAAATAAAAATGATGACACAGAACATAAAATGCCTTATTATTTAAAGAGATTTTTAGTAAAACAGTTTTTAAATAATTATAGTACAAACCTTGGCTTAGAAGGTTTCAGAATAAACGGAAAGGAAGGGGGAGTTTGCAATCCTATCGCTGAGTCGGGTGAGTAAAGGTTTCAAGCTGAAGGACGGCACATATCAGGCGGTAGATGATGTATCGCTTGATGTGAAGAAGGGATCGATTCACGGGATTATTGGTGAAAGCGGGGCAGGGAAATCCACGCTGCTACGATTGATTAATCTGCTGGAAAAGCCGGATCAAGGGACAGTTACCGTAGAAGGGCATAATTTAACCGAAATGCCGAGTAAACAGCTACGGAAAGCTAGGGAAAAGATTGGGATGATTTTTCAGCAATTCAATCTGGTCAATAACGTCACGGTAAGCCGCAACATTTCGATCCCTCTGGAACTGGCGGGGGTGCCGAAGCGTGAACGGATGAAGCGGGTGAAGGAATGTCTCGATTTTGTCGGATTGGCTGATAAGGCAGAGCAATATCCCGCACAGCTAAGTGGAGGACAGCGACAACGTGTGGCGATCGCCCGGGCGCTTTCGAACAGTCCAGGACTATTGCTATGTGACGAACCAACATCCTCACTAGATCCAGGAACAACTGCGGATATTCTAGACGTCCTGAAGCATATTAATGGGGGCCTTGGGGTTACGGTAGTGATTGTTACGCATGAGATGGATGTTGTCAAAAGCATATGCACTCACGTATCGGTGATGGAAAATGGTCGAATCGTAGATTCATTCTCACGCCAAGATGGTGATTTCCGGCCTGCTGCAGTCCGTACTGGATCTTACCGGGATCAAATTCTGGGTAAAGCGGGGGAAACGCATGTTTGATAGTGTACTTCAATATCAGGCACAAATGTGGGAATCTATCGGAGAAACTTTTATAATGGTCGGTATTTCTGTTGGTGCCGCACTGCTGCTGGGGCTTCCGCTCGGGACGTTATTGTTTTTTTGCCGAAAAGGGCAGCTCTATGAGAATAAAACATTGTCACTGGTACTCAACAGCATCGTAAATATTATCCGTTCATTTCCATTCCTGCTGCTTGTGGTTGCACTCATTCCGGTCACTCGTTTCCTCGTCGGAACTGCGATTGGAACAATGGCTGCCACGGTTCCGTTATCCATTGTTGCCATTGCTTATTACTCTCGTCTGGTGGAGCAGTCTTTGCTGGAGGTTCCTAAAGGAGTCATAGAAGCGGCGTTGTCTATGGGAGCCTCGAAGCTGGGGTTGATCTTTAAGTTTCTGTATGTAGAGGCTCGTTCGGGTCTAGTGCTCGGACTTACTACCTCCACCATAAGTTTTATCTCTTACTCGACCGTAATGGGGGTTGTTGGAGGGGGCGGGGTTGGTGATTTTGCGATCCGTTACGGATATCAGCGTTTTGAGACTGAAGTGATGATCTATGCGATTGTTGTGATGATTGTATTGGTTCAGTTGGTTCAATTCACAGGAGCTACGATCTCACGGCTGTTAGATAAACGTTAATCGTTCAACCCGTACATCAAATTTTGTAATACAAAATGGTTAAACATATAAACTGGGGGTTAGTTGTAGTAATGAAAAAATCAATGATAGTTGTGCTTATGTTAATGGTATTGGTCGTAGCGGGTTGTGGCTCTAATAAAGCAGCCGAGAACAATTCTGCAAAAGGTAGCGATGAGCTAACGAAATTAAAGATTGCTACTTTGATTCCACCAATGACGGAAATTCTGGATATTGTGAAGCCACTTCTGAAGGAAGATGGCATTGATCTTGAAATCGTTGTGCTGTCTGACAATGTACAGCCTAATGAGGCTTTGGCGAATAAAGAGGTAGATGCTAACTTTTTCCAACATGTTCCTTATATGAAGCAGTTTAATGAAAGCAAAGGCTCCAATCTAGTAGAGGTACAGCCTGTCTACGACGCTATTTACGGTGGATACTCCAAGCGTTACAAGAATGTTGCGGATCTGCCGGAAGGCGCAACACTAGTAATGGCTAATGACCCTTCAAATATCGGCCGTTCTTTACAAATGTTCGCTGCAGCTGATTTGATTAAGCTAAAAGAAGGTGTAGGCATTAAGGCTACACAAGCAGACATTACTGAGAATCCAAAAAACTTTAAGTTTGAGGAAGTGGATCTATTGATGTTGGCCCGTATGCTGGATGATGGAGATCTAGTGGCAATGACTCCGGCTTATGCCAGCCCGCTTGGATTGACACCAAAGAAAGATGCACTGATTACTGAAGGCGCGGATTCTGAATTCACGATCACCTTGGTTGCGCGTGAAGACAACAAGGACTCTGATGCGATTCAGAAGCTAGCTAAACGGATTAGCGGACCAGAAGTGAAGAAATTCCTTGAAGATAACTATGCGGATATTGCGTTGCCTGCTTTTAAATAAGCTTAAATAGTTAGATTAGTAATTCAACGAGACTTGTCCATTATGGGCAAGTCTTTTTTTACATATACAGAAAGTATGTATTGGGAGGCCCTGCTTTGTGGGGATATTTTGGTGTGTCACTAGAATGTAAGAACTGCTCTATATAATGGGTTGTAGAATAACAAAGCGGAATGGAGATGGGAAATATGTCTGTACTCAGCGCAATTAATCTCACAAAACATTACGGTAAGGGGACTAACCTGGTCAAGGCACTGGATGGTATTAATGTAGAGGTACACAACGGTGAATTTATAGCGATTGTCGGGACTTCAGGAAGTGGCAAATCAACGCTCTTACATATGCTAGGCGGGCTTGATCGGGCGACAGAAGGTCAGGTGATCATAGATGGTAAAAATATTTTTGGGATGAAGGATGATGAGTTGACGGTATTTAGAAGAAGAAAGATCGGATTTGTGTTTCAGAACTATAATCTAGTGCCGATTCTTAATGTATACGAGAATATTGTGTTGCCCATAGAGCTGGATGGAAACAAAATAGACAAGGATTTCGTGGATCATATTGTGAATACGTTAGGTCTTTCGCAAAAATTGGACAACCTCCCTGGTCAGCTTTCAGGCGGTCAGCAGCAAAGGGTAGCCATCGCACGGGCCTTGGCAGCTAAACCTTCCATTATCCTAGCAGATGAACCTACAGGGAACTTGGACAGCATCACTAGCCAGGAGGTCATTGGATTACTCAAAGTAACAAGCAGACAGTTTAATCAGACGATTCTAATGATTACTCATAATGAAGAGATTGCTCAGCTTGCAGACCGGACCATCCGGATAGAGGACGGTAAAATTACTGGAGGGGCATTGTGATGATGTTTCCAAACAGTAATAAGCCCGTTGTTAAAAAGCTGACGAGCAGAAGCCTGAAAGCCAATCGGACCCGAAATCGTTTTGTGATTCTGGCCATCGTGCTTACTACCTGGCTCATTACTTCTTTTTTTAGTATTGGACTGAGCAACTATAAGACCTTCGAAATGCAGCAATTGAAAATAAACGGAACCATGGCTGATGTCTACTTAACCTCCCCGTCAGAACAACAAATGAACAAGTTAAAGGAACTCTCCTATATTAAGACCATCGGACTCCAGTCCAGAGTAGGTAATGTGATCAATACGCCAGAAATAGGAGATCTTAATTTAGCTCTGCTCTGGTATGACTCTACAGAATGGACAGAGATGCGTAAGCCAGTGATCGATGGTCTAAAGGGAACTTATCCAGATAAGGAAAATGAAATCGCCGTTCCTTTATGGATATTACAGTCAATGGGGATGGATGATCCACAGATTGGTATGAGCTTGCATTTAACTTACTCTTTTACCCGTGATGGGGTGAAATCTCAGCAAAGTAGCAATTTCGTACTAAGTGGATGGTTTACCGATTACAGTCATGTTCGTACCGGAAATTCTGGAGCAATGCTGGTATCGGGGGCTTTTGCTACAGCTCATGGCGTAGATCTTAAGAATCCCAAAAATGCCACTATTCTATTTAATGAGAAAAATACGGATGGACTTATCTCACGTTTGCAACAGGATATTCCTTTGGGAAAAAATCAAAAGCTTGAACCTGTCTCTAACCAATCGTCTACCTCTTCGGATAGAACAGCAACTTTGATTGGTTACGCTGGAATTATATTATTTGTTATGTTGAGCGGATATTTATTGATTTATAATGTGCTATATATTTCTGTCTCACGGGATACAAGGTTCTACGGTCTGCTTAGAACGCTAGGAACTACACAACGGCAGATTAAAAAAATAGTTAGGGCACAGGCTTCACGGTTAGCACTTATCGCTATCCCACTGGGACTTGCCGCAGGAGCTGTGACTTCCTTCGTAATGGTGCCGCTTGCTATGAGTACAATGGATTTGGATACGGGCGTGGTGATTTCTTTTCACCCGTTAATCTTTATTGGAGCTGCGTTGTTTGCTTGGTTGACCACCATGTTTAGCGCTATCAAACCTGCCTCTATCGCTGGCAAAGTTTCTCCAATAGAAGCGGTGAGATATACAGGGACGATGGTTAAAGCTAAGACGAAGCGGGGAACTGGCGGATCTAAGCTGCACCGACTGGCTTGGCGTAATATTTTTAGAGTGAAAAAACGGGCGATGGTTGTGTTTCTCTCTTTATTTCTGGGACTGACAACTTTTCTGGTGATCAATACACTTGTGCTTAGTATGAGTACAGATCATTTTATTGCTGAATACATGGATAACGATTTCACGCTGTCTAATCAAACGATGTCCTTTGGATTTGAGGGGGAAGAGAAAGCCAAGATTACAGCGGATATGATCAAGGAAATTCAGGATATAAAGGGAGTAAAGGAGGTCTTCAAAGCTTATAGTGGGATAGGTCAGATCAAGTATGATCCTGAGGTATTCAGTAAGTATGTGGATGAATTCGCAAAATCATATCACACAGATCGCCCTACCGATGATCAATTGGCTGAGCCTCAAAGCATGTTCTCAATGACCCATGTTATTGGGGTAGATGCAGATCAGGTTAAGAAGATGGAAGAAAAATTAGGAATCACTGTGGATAAGGAACGTTTTGAAAAGGGTGAGATTGCCTTGCTGGACAATTTTAGTCTCGCTGGTATTAAGATTGGAGATAACTTTCAAATTAGTCCTATAAACAGCGATGCAGCACAATCTTTCGAAATTGGAGGGCTTGCTGATTTCAGCTCTCTAGGGTCGTCACACTTTGTAGCTCCAAATGTATACATTAGCCATACTGCTATGGAGAAACTCATGAATGACCCACTTATAAGTAAAGTATATATTAATGCAGACCCAAAAGACTGGAAGCCGATTACCGATCAATTGGAAGGACTCATCGGCGGAGATGGTGAGCTGAAGCTGGAGTCGAAGCTGTATATGGAAAAGTTCATGGAATCGGCTAAGCTAACCTTTTACATTATGGGTGGCGGAATTGCGCTCATTCTAGCGCTGATTGGAATTTTGAATTACGTTAATATTATGTATACAGGGGTTGTAGCTCGGAAGCTGGAGTTCGCAGTGATGGAGAGCATCGGGATGACCTCTAAGCAGATGAGAAAGCTGTTGCTGTTTGAAGGGGCAGGTTATGCGATCATATCGACACTGCTAATCTCAACAATAGGCACATTAATCAGTTACGGTGCTTATAGCCTGTTCAGCCAAGAGGCTACTTATGCAGTATTTAGCTTTCCAACCCTTCCGCTTTCTATTGCGATTGTACTCGTTTTTGCGGTTTGCCTGAGTGTTCCGCTTATTGCTTATAAGCAAATCAAAAAGGACAGCATTGTGGAGCGTCTGCGGCAAATGGAATAGAGCTAATTAATTAACAGCGTAGCCTTCCTCTGCTTGTTACAATGATAAGTATAGAGGTGAGTTTAATGACAACCATTCTAATTGTAGAGGATGACCGTCTCTTAAACGAGGGGCTGAAGTTCATGCTTGAAAAAGAAAACTATAATATTATTCAGGCCTATTCTTTTCAGGAGGCGGCTTCTAGAATTCAGGATCAGACCATCAGTCTGGTCCTTTTGGACATTAACCTCCCAGATGGGAGTGGTCTTGCACTGTGCCAGGAAATTCGGCGAACGAGTTCCATTCCGGTTATATTTCTAACTGCCAACGATACTGAGCAGGATATGGTAGCTGGATTTGGGCTAGGAGCTGATGATTATATTGCGAAGCCATTTAGCATGGTCGTACTTTTGCAGCGTGTTAAGGCTGTTCTTCGACGAACAGGCACTGATGGTGGCTCAGAGCTGTTTCAATACAAGGATATTACAATTAACTCAGCCAAAATGAAGGTTTACAAATATGGACAAGAGATAAAACTGACCACCAATGAGCATCGTCTCCTTGCTATCTTAACCGAGAATAGCGGTCAGGTTCTAACTCGGAGGTTAATGCTGGAGAAGCTATGGGATATAGAAGGTAATTTCGTGGATGAGAATACGCTAAGCGTAAATATTCGTAGGTTACGGGCCAAAATTGAGGATGACCCTAAAGATTGTCAATACATTAAAACTGTATTCGGTATTGGCTACACATGGGGAGAGTAAGGATGAAGAACCCTTTTAGAAAAATTATTTGGAGCTCGTTCACCCTTTTGTCAGTAGTCGTTGTGTTGTTTGTATCTATGCTTATCTATTATAAGCCTGAGAAGTATGTAGTTATTGGATGCGTGGTGTTTATTAGCGTGATGGCTCTGCTGTTTATAAGTTTTGTGCTCGCGCTTCGTAAAGAAATGCTAAACACGCTATCTTCATTGTCGGGATTGATTCAAGATCTTATCAATGGACAAATGACTCAGATGTTCCCGGTGCAGGAGGATACACTCCTCTCTAAATTACAGCATCAGGTTATTCAATTATCTGAGCTGTTGTCTTCGCAGAAGCAGCGCTACCGTGAAGAGAGTCAAGAAGTCAAAACATTGATCTCTGATATCTCTCATCAACTGAAGACCCCTTTAGCCAATTTAGGGATGTATAACAGTCTTCTTATGGATGAAGGGCTCCCCGCTGAAACACGCAGTGAATTTACTCGCCATATGGGTAGTCAGATTGAGAAGCTGTCTTGGCTTATGGAGAATCTGATCAAGTTATCACGGCTCGAATCCGGTATTATAGAGCTTCATGATGCGGAGAAGCATAATCTTGAGAATACTGTGCTGTCAGTGATCAAACAGGCATTTCCAGCAGCCGAGCAAAAGAATATAGAGATCTTACTGGAAACGGATCAGGAGATTACGCTGCAACATGATCCCAAGTGGACGGGAGAAGCTATCTATAACATCATCGATAATGCTCTGAAATATACGCTCGGGTCCTGCAGTGTTAGAATTACGATTCGCAGATATGATCTTTTTGCAAGGATTGATATTGCTGATGGTGGAATAGGAATTCCTGTCGCTGAGATGAATGACATTTTCAAACGATTTTACCGAGGAACGGGTTGTAATGGAACAGAAGGTGTTGGCATAGGCCTTTATTTAGCCCGTAAAATTGTGACCGAGCAGGGTGGATATATAAAAGTGAGATCAGAGTTAAGTAAAGGAAGTGTTTTTTCTATATTTTTGCCGTTACGCTGATTCTGAAGCTACTCGAAGCTTAGCCCCTAAATTGGGGGTTTTTCTCATTAAAGTCGCTATTTAATTGAGGAAAAGTGCTTTGCTAGCCCTATAGTGGTCTGCAGTCGCACAGCTACCTCGACTTAGGTCCAGTAACAAAAACCGTCGTTGGTCTGTTTTGAAAGTCTGCGAATTGCTCTAGAATAAGGCTATAAGGTTAAGGACAACGAAAGGCGGTGAGAAAATAATGCAAAGAAGACAAGGAAACGGATTGGCGGTTGTGCTGATTGTGATTGGTGCGGTAATGCTACTCGGTTTAGCGCTTCCTCTGATTCACGGTATTTTCAGACTACTGTTCCCAGTATTGCTGGTTGTTCTCGGGTACTATGGGATTAAGAGTGGACGCAAGGTTATCGGTTGGGTACTAATGTTCATTGGTGTCATGACCTTAATCGCGAAGCTTTCCTGGATCATCGGACCACTTCTAGGTGTGGCGTTGATCGTATGGGGAGTGTCAGCTTTAAAGGGTAGAAGAAATGGTACTTATTAAGAAGAATTGTACTTAAACAAGAAGCAGGGAGGGAGCAGGAGATTATGAGTGTTTTTCGTCGCATGAGGGATATTACAGTAGCTAATCTAAATGAACGTCTAGAGCAAAGTCAAGATCCTGTGAAGCTAATTGATCAATTTCTACATTCAACTCGCGAGGAAATCAGTGAAGCTGAAAGACTGTATCAGCAATACGCTTCCCATACGAAGCAATTGCAGCAGCAAGTGAATCAAGCGACTGCCATGAGAAATAAACGTGAGGAACAGGCGTTACTCGCATTAAAAGCGGGCGAAGATCATCTGGCAAAGCTGGCTTTGCAAGAAAAGATCATTCACGAGGAAAAGTTGGAGCAGTACAGCGGGCTACTTGAACAAAGTAAGCAATCCTTGTTTGAACTTGAAGGACAGCTGAATGAGCTGAAAATAGAGTATCAGACAGTGTACAGCAAACGTCAGTATTACGCGGCACGGATGGAGTCGCTGAGACTACAGCAACGTATGAACCAAAGAGCAAGTGCTTATGGTAACGGCGGTGATGTTCCCAAAATGTTCGGACGTCTGGAAGATCGGATGTCAGATTGGGAATTAGAAGCGAAGAGCTTGCGCGATGTGCGTCGCATGGGACAGGAATATGCGGTGCAAGCAGGTGAGACTGTAGCAACCGTACTCGAAAGAGAAATGGCTCGCTTAAAGGAGAAACTGAACAATGGTGGAAAGGAGTAGCGCTATGAGTCGATTATATCGTTCAACTAGAGATAAAGTGATGACGGGTCTTGCAGGTGGATTATCTGAGACACTCGGTATTGATTCCACGCTATTCCGGATTCTGTTACTGGTCAGCATTCCATTTACAGGAGGTGCCGTGATTCCAGTGTACTTCATTGCAGCGCTGGTCATTCCGAAGGAGCCTACGCATTATAATCCTTTCGGACCAGGCCCTGGTGCACCGGGTGGCCCATTCGATGGTCCTTACTCAGGTAGACCGGAACATGGACACGGACCGCATGCTAATGGCGGACATGGACCTTATGGACGCCAACCTAACTACAATCCTAATTTTGAGAAGAACAACGCATATTCAGCTCCGGATTCCGGTTTGGATGCGATGATGAAGGATATCGAGAAGAAGGCTTTGCAAAAAGAAGTAGAAGAACTCAAACAAAAACTGTCTAAATATGAGAAAGGGGAATTGTAAATCATGGGAGTATTTCAAAGAATTAAAGATATGACTAAGGCGTCGGTAAATGACTTGTTGGATAAGGTAGAGGACCCAATCGTAATGCTTAACCAATATCTGCGCGATATGGAGGCTGAAATCCACGAAGCAGAAGTTACAGTTGCCAAGCAAATGGCGAACGAACGCCGCATGAAACAACGCGTGGAAGAAGCAGCAAAAATGTCCGCACAACGTGGAGCACAAGCTGAATTGGCACTGAAAAACGGCCAAGAAGAAGTGACTCGTAAGCTGTTGGAAGAAAAAATCTACTTCGATCAAAAACAAGCGGAATACAGCGATCTTCATGCTCAAGCTGAAGTGCAAGCGAAGGAATTGGTTGGGCAGCTGCATGATATGAAGGATGAATTCTACAAGCTACGCAACAAGCGTAACGAGCTCGTATCCCGTGCTCAAATGGCTAAAGCGAAGAAACAAATGACGCAAATCAGCAGCGTACATTCCATCGAAAGTGGCAGTGCGTCACTCGGATTCCACCGGATGGAAGAGAAGATTATGCAGCTTGAAGCAGAAGCAGATGTAATGCGTGCACCTTACAGCCCATCCGCTGCCTACACAAAACCAGTCGATGTTGAGAAGCAACTGAAAGTGGATGAGCAACTGGCTGCACTGAGAAGCAAGCTGAATGATACACCGGCTGCTCCTTCTTTAAACAAAAAAGAAGAATAAATCCTGTTCCTAAAACTTAAGTAGATATGATATGCTGGACAAGAAGAAGCCATACGGTATGGATCTCCATACCGATATGGCTTTTGTAGCGGCTGGCTATAATATATTGATGGTTGTAGTTTTGCTTACAAAGTTAGTTTTGCTACGCAAAACTTTTGGGAGGTGCGAAATGGATAAACGAAACCGTTTGATTGCCATCGGACTGATCGGTGTTGGCTGCATGATGATTTTTGGTAGATGGCTCGGCTTTTTCTCCATTGTCGCGCTTCTATTCCTGTTCCTAGGGGTCTACCGCACGACGTCAGGAAAAGTGAAGCAGGGTTATAAGCTGCTCGGGATTGGCGCTATATTACTTTTGCTGGATCATTTGGTGCTCGTGCTGGGGATTTGTTTGATTTCATTGGGGATGTTTTTTACTAAATCCAAAAGAGTTCAGCGTAAGGAAGGGTTTATGCAGAAGCAAAACTTTTCGTCTAGATTTGACTGGGATCGCTCACCCTGGGTGATGCATAGCCTCAGCTCATGGCATATCCTTGGAGAGGCCGATCTTGATCTTTCACTGGCTATGGCGGAGCAAAAGGAAACGGTTATGCTGTTTCAAGGAATCTTTGGTGATATGGACATTCAATTGTCAGATGATTATGGTGTAGAAATAGAAGCCTTTGTGCTTTTTGGATCGATTGAATTCGGTAATGGGCGCGATACTGGTATGCTAAACCGTCTGAATTGGAAGTCCCCTAACTATGAGAGCAGTGAATATAAGGTAAAGTTTAGTGTGTCTTATTTGATGGGAGATTTGGATGTGCGATTATCCTGATTAGTTTGATACAGAAGGGAGGGTCCCCGTATGGATAAAAAGAACAAAAATATGATGTCACGTAGTATGGGTGAGGGGGCTCTGTTCTCTTTTGTCATGCTGCTTGTGATATTGTACACCATGTATACATATGGCTATTTAAAGCCTTTTGAAAGCTGGATGATTGGATTACGCACGGCATTTACTCTAATTCTGCTGCCCATGGGGTTCGGGGTTGGCTTTGGTTTCTATCAGAGCTTCCGAGTAAAGCGAAAGTTGGAACGCCTGAGAGAAACTCTCGTATTGTGGGAGAAGGGAAACTTAACGCTATCTATGCCTGACTTGGGTGACGATGAGCTGGGAAGGCTCGGAGAACAATTAGGCCGAATTAGTGGAAAATGGGAAAACCAAGTGACAACACTGCAGCGATTGTCTACAAATAACGCGAAGCTCGCGGAGCAAGCACGAGTATCTGCTATTATGGAAGAGCGCCAGCGGCTTGCGCGTGAATTGCATGATGCAGTCTCACAGCAGTTGTTCGCGATCTCTATGACCGCCACGGCTGTAGGCCGGACGCTGGAGAAGGATTTTGACAAGGCGCAACGGCAAATTGCACTTATCGAAGAAATGTCTGCTGTAGCCCAATCAGAGATGAGAGCACTATTGCTTCATTTAAGACCTGTTTATTTGGAAGGTAAGGGATTAGAGCAGGGGCTGCAGGAGTTGATCAAGGAACTTAAGGTTAAGGTTCCGATTGAAATCGTGTTCGAGATGGACCCTGATGTACAATTGCTAAAAGGGGTAGAGAATCACTTATTCCGTATTGTGCAGGAGGCAATCTCCAATACGCTTCGTCATGCGAAAGCAGAAAAGATGGAAATCAGGCTGCATCGGCGAGGAGATACAGTTCGTTTGACGCTCCGTGATGATGGGATTGGTTTTGAATTGGATGATAGTAAACAAACTTCCTACGGTTTGTCGAATATGCAGGAGCGGATGAATGAAATCGGAGGTTCCATTCAGTTTATTACCGCTCCGGGTAAAGGAATGCGGATTGAAATTACCGTTCCGTTAGTCAATGAATAATAGGAGGAAAGAGTGACCATGGAGATGGAGGAAGCCATTAAGGTATTGCTTGTAGATGATCATGAAATGGTGCGGATCGGACTAGCTGCTGTTCTAGGTACTGAAGACGGAATTGAAGTCGTAGGGGAAGCTGGAAGTGGGGAAGAAGGTATCCGCCTGGCACAAGAGTACAATCCGGATGTAGTCCTGATGGATCTCGTAATGGATGGGATGGATGGGATTGAAACGACCAAACACTTAATGAAGCAGTATCCCGAAATCAAAGTTATTGTGTTGACAAGCTATCTGGATGATGAAAAAATGTATCCGGTGATTGAAGCAGGTGCGTTCAGTTATCTACTAAAGACCTCACGAGCTAGTGAAGTGGCAGATGCCATACGCGCTGCGGCAAGAGGCCAGTCTGTACTGGAGTCACAGGTCGCCTCTAAAATGATGAATCGTTTTCGAAACAATGCAAAGGGTGAATCCCCTGCTTATAAAGAGCTTACGGAGCGCGAGATGGAAGTATTACGCCTGCTGGCGCAAGGTAAATCGAATCAGGATATCGCGGACCAACTAATTATTGGGATCAAGACTGTGAAATTTCATGTAACGAATATTCTCGCGAAGCTGGGTGTGGAAGACCGGACCCAAGCAGCAATTTATGCATATAAAAATGGACTAGCTGAATAATTGGATATCCCAATTGGTGTGAGTACAAGAACTGGCCAGAGTAAGAAGGGCTGGTTTTTTGTGTGCACGAGTATAAGAAAATACTTGTCTCCGTATAAAATCTTGTAAAGCGGACATCCTGTTTAGTAGATTAATAGACCGGATTGAGAGGGTGTTGGATTGTGGGGTATGTAGAAGAAAGTAAAGGAAAGAGACACGGTGCAGGCCGAAAAAGCGGTATTAAAGGAATGTTGCTGGTATTGATTCTATGCTGTACTGCGTTACTTTTGGCAGGTTTTCGGGGCGAAGGTGAAAAAGAGAGCAGTCAGATCGCCCAATTGAAAAAGTCACTTCCTCTCCTGACCTCCCTTGGTAAAAGTGTTACATTACCCGGCTCCCCTCTTCGTTTAGTTTTAAAATGGCAGGGAGAATTCAATGGTGATGGTCTAGAGGCTGGTGTCACTGCAACTAACCTATCCGATGATCTTGGGTTGGGAGAAACAAGCCGGGAAGACGAGGGTGAACATCTTACTTATCGTTCGGCTGCCGACAAAGCCGGTTTTCAAACCACCATGTTCTGGAGTGAGCTTGGAAACGGACGTAGTTATGTGATTGTAACCCTGGAGACACCCGATTTGTTAAATGCTCCCGATCTGCAAGCTGAAGCAGAAGAAGCTGGCGCGAAACTTCGGAAGATCGGAATCGCAGCGGAATGGAACACCTCACTTCAGGGTGCTGCGAAGGAGCAGGAGGACCCTCAGAAGGCTCTATTGTTAACGGAGCAGAATATGTACGCACAACTGCCCGATCTTAAAGTACAGGAAAGCTACGAAGACGAAACAACAGCCAGCCATACTTATAGTACATCAGCATTGTTGCATTCCGTAATCAGCGGAAACCACGAGGTAGTTCTACAGACAGCTATTCATCAGGATACAAAAGAGGGAAGCAGCCGCGTTACGATTGGATCACCATTAATAACAATAGAATATTGAAAAAGACCAATCAAGGATCTATTGTAGAATGCCCGTACTTACAATTTTAACATCAACCTTGGTATGGAATTTTACTTTCCGGTAATCCTCAGACCAATTTTTGTTGCTCCAGACATTGTGATGATAAGCAATAAGTTTTCTTCCTACACCAAAGATATCACAGTTTGCCTTTTGGATTTCATTAACAACTGTCTTGGCTTCCTTTGTAAGCAAATCCGAAAGATCTTGATTGACTTTTTTAAGTTCTTTTTCGTCGAGTACATCCGTAAACTCTTCTACGACGGCTTGCAGCTCTAAGCCCAAATTCACATCAATGCTTTCATCAGCAGAAACGGATACCTTGAATTGCCGCTTTATTTTTTTTGAACCCACATTAATAGTAATGAAATTCCGAATATCATCGGAATGTCCCAAATCAAGTTTCTTAGTGAAGCGGGCATTTTTCCCCTGTTGTCCCATCAGCAGAACCATCATGATTGACTGATCGGGGTTCAACATTCCGCTGTAATTCTGGTCATGAAAGAGAGCTACCCCTTTCGTGATTATTTCGCCCCCATCTCTGCCTAGATATGGAAGAGCAAAGTCATGCCCTGGATCCATCAGGGATCGGAACACGGTATCTGCCGTTTCTTTTGGAAAAATACTCATTTCTTCCAGACTATCGATCTTTTGCTTAATGAATTCACCGATCTTTAATTCCCCAACCTTTTTTTGTTCGAGAATTTGGGCAGCTTCTCCTTCCGTAATAATTAGCCGAACGTTGGATGTTGGATTGCTTGGATCCCTATAATTCACATCCAGAATAGGGTACAGGCCACGCTCAGCCGTAGTCCTTCCCATAAGCTCAAACCCATATTTAATAAATCTAATGTTTCCCCTAACTTTATTTCGCAATTGATTGCTTGCATTGCGCACAGTCGATCCGATACTTGAATGGATTTCATTCTTGGTAGCTTTCTGCTCAATATCGGGGGGAATGATTAATTCGATGGTTTCTTTGATCTCTCCGTTCTCTGTATAATCAATTGCAGCACAATAAGCCAGATGCAGGTCTTTCAAATATTCCCGGTCCCAACATCCAGTAAGACAGATGGAAACAAGGGCAATTAAAAGTAAATGCGACTTGAATTTCATGTCAAACTTCATGCAAGACCACCTGGCTTTCTCTTCATAAATAGGGAAATCATCAGCAATACCATCGATAATCCGGCAATAAACACATAGGCCGCATAGTTAGCGGCTGTATCAAAAAGATGTACACCTGCAGGAGTTACAGGTGCAAGTGCGATCATAAAAGAAATGATTTTTACAAACGGAGCAAAATGTTTATGGCTTTTTCGACTAAATAAAACACTGAGTCCAATGGATGCTGCATAGCAGTAGCTAACAATAGAACAAACAAGCGTGATGGCCCAAATCGGCAGAAACAGGATATCTGCACGATCCACGATATAAAAGTTAAGAGATTTTACTAAGTAGATGACGGGTTCGGGCATGATTTTGATTTGCTCAGAGTTAAATACCATCAGACAGGTGGATACCACGAAGACATAGAGCAGGGTTACGAACCAACTGGCTAGACTAATGGTCATTAATTTTTGTTTATTTGTACCTTCGGAAAGCGGATAGACGATCATCATCATTTCGAAACCATACATAGATTTAGTTGATTCCTGTGCTCCCTTCACGACATTCCAGAATCCGTTCTCCAAAAGGGGGAGCATAAATTCAAAATGAGCTTGAGTTAAACCATAGCTGACAAATAGTATAAGCGGGACAAAAAGAACTGTTGCCAATGTATAGAATCTGGCCAACACTGTAAGCTTTTCCCTTGCCAAATAGAGTGTCATGATCGAAAAGAGGGTTAATATAGCCCATCTTGGTGTGGATTGCAGAATCCACCTCTGCAGCACCTCTACCGCACTGAACATAATATTGGAGCCAAGCAGAACAAAGTAACTGATGTAAGCGATTATAAGTATTCTACCGATAATTGGACCTCCGAGCTTTAAACATATAGAAAATAAGTTGAGTCCGGGGAAATTTTTCAGCAGAACCCATAGAAGAATGATAACAAGTTGGGTAATGATGCCCGCAATCAAAACAGAGAGCGCTCCTCCACCCTTGGCCACTTCGTTAAGCTTGAAGGGAAGAGACAGAATGCCAACCCCGATTTGAGCTTGAATCATAAAGCAGAAAAGTTGCCCCCTCGTTATCATTTTTTCTTTTTGAGTCATTCTTATAACTCCTGTCAGTTCAGATTAAATGATTATTCTTCTTCTGCCCCTGATTTGCTTGTATTCTTGCGGATGGACCATATCGGAAGGCGCAAAAAGGTGTCTTTCAAGCCTTGAATATTTATCGGGCTTAGCGGTGTAAGGTAAGGTTGTCCAAAAGATTCAAGCTTACACAAATGTACAAAAATAAGTGTCAACCCAAATGATATCCCAATATATCCGAACAAAGAGGCCGCAACCATAAGTGGAAACCGCATAAATCGGATCGCGGAGCTCATCTCGTTGGAAGGGATGAGAAAGGATGATATGGCAGTCAATGCAACAACGATGATCATTGTGTAAGAGACCAATCCAGCTTTAACAATGGCATCCCCGATGACCAAACCGCCTACAATCCCAATGGTTTGACCTACACGGCTGGGCAGACGGAGCCCTGCCTCCCGCAGCAATTCGAATATGAGTTCAAGCAGCATTGCTTCAACCAACGGAGGAAATGGGATCCGGGTCAGTGAACCTTGAATCGTAAAAAACAATTGCAAGGGAAGGACACTGGAGTGAAAAGAAACGGTGGCAATATAGAGCGCGGGCAGTTGGAATGCTGTTACAAAACCAATCAGACGGATAAAACGGACAAAGGAAGCAATCAGCCATCGATTGCTATAATCATCCGGCGTCTGATAGAAGGTGAAGAAGCTGGCAGGTACAATCAGAGCTGTGGGATCTCCATCCAGCAGGATTGTGACGTATCCTTTCAGCAAGTAGAAGGAGGTATGGTCTGGGCGCTCAGTATTGATATGTTGTGGAAATATAGAGTACGAATTATCCTCCGTTAATTCCTGAATAAAGCCGGTGGAGAGCACCGAATCAAGAGTGATTTTTTTTATTCTAGATTCTACTTTTTTTACTAATTCAGGTTTGGCAAGGTTCTCCATATAGATTAAAGCTACCTTTTTGGGAGCGATTTTCCCAAGGGTGAAGTAGCGAACAGTAAGGTTTGGAGTGGTGATTTGTTTACGGATCAGGTATAAGTTAACCGTCATATCTTCAATAAAACCGTTATGCGGCCCCCGAATAACTGCTTCATTCAGAGGTTCGGTTATGGTTCGTTCGTGTTTGGCAGGAGTAGAGAGTATATAAAATTCAGATATTCCTTCAACAAAGTAGAGGCAGCCTCCGTTAATAAGTCCCTGAATGCCTTTATTTAGTTCTGTTTCCACACCGAAGCTGAGCGTTGTAAATAGTTTGGAAAGCTCTTTGTTTTTGCTATTGTGAAAAGGAGCAATCACATTCTGCTCAACCAGTTCCATGTCTGCCATGGACTCTAGATAAAAGAGAATTCCTTCAGTTCCGTTAAAGGATATTCTTCTTTTTTTGAGATCATTTGAATAGAACAAGGCTGCTTCGATGAAATCGGCGTTTTGATCTACAGTAGTGAATGAGATCTGTGTTTGGTCAGTCATTAAGGGCGCTCGACTTTCGAGTTATTTTCCTTTAACGTTCCCGAATGATTTGCAGAATATTCCTGAATGAAAGTAACTAATTGGTATAGGCGTTTGTCTGCACAGCTTGAGAAACAAAACGATTCACTTATATTAATGGATAAAGTGACAAACACTTCGTCAATATAGATAGTTTTATAAGGTGAAGTATAATTAGTAATAAGAAATTTTAATTGAAATTTGCGAAATCCCGAGAGTATTTGTCAGTAATCTGATAGCATCCTTTTTAGGAATATGCTAAAATGACATAACGTCGTTTTCTCGACGCTGAGAATGTCAATAAACTATATTACATACAGAAAGATGAGGAGCCATGGCTGAAAATCAAACCCTTGATGCACTGCACACACCCGGTGCTGTCTTTTTTATCTTTGGGGCAACCGGAGATTTAGCCCGGCGTAAGCTTTTCCCGGCGATTTACAGCTTGTACCGTGAAGGTAAGCTGGCACATGATTTTGCGGTAATTGGCGTGGCGCGGCGCCCGCGTACTCAGGAAGAATTTAGAAGTGATGTGAAGGAATCCATCCTTGAATTCTGCCGTTATAAAGCGGGAGAAGAGAATGAATGGAATGAGTTTGTACAGCATTTTGAATACAAATCTCTGGACATCAACGATATTGATGGCTTCCGTGAATTAAGAGCTCAAACAGAAGCTCTTGAAGAGAAGTTCAGAATTCCGGGCAATCGGATGTTCTATCTTGCGCTGGCACCTGAATTATTCGGCAGTGTCTCGTTCAACCTTAAGGCTGGCGGCATGCTGGATAGCACAGGTTGGAATCGCCTCGTCATCGAGAAGCCTTTTGGATATAATCTGGAATCAGCTGAGCAGCTGAACAAGCAGATCCGTGAGGTGTTCAAGGAAGAGGAGATCTTCCGGATCGATCATTATCTTGGTAAAGAAATGGTTCAAAATATTGAAGTCATTCGTTTTGCAAATGCTTTTTTCGAGCCGCTTTGGAATAATAAGCATATTGCCAATATTCAAATTACACTTGGCGAAACCGTAGGTGTTGAAGAGCGTGGTGGTTATTATGACCATGCTGGAGCGTTACGGGATATGGGCCAGAATCATATATTGCAACTGCTGACTATGATTGCAATGGAACCACCAAGCCGTCTGCTTGCAGAAGATATTCGTGACGAGAAGGTGAAGGTACTTCGTTCACTTCGTCCTTATGGTACATCTGACGAGGTTCGTGAGAACGTCGTGAGAGCACAGTATATTCAAGGCTTGCATAATGGAAAGACCCTTCCTGCTTATCGTCAGGAAGATAAGGTTGATCCTGAATCGAGTACTGAGACGTATTTTGCTGCCCGTGTGTTTGTAGATAACTTCCGCTGGGCTGGAGTTCCTTTCTATATTCGTACAGGTAAACGTCTACCGGTGAAGACAACGGAAGTGGTAGTTGAGTTCAAGGGAATGCCAACCAATGTTTATTTGGGACAAAAGCATACGCTGGAGCCTAACCTGCTTGTTATCCGTGTGAACCCTATGGAAGGCATTTATGTAAAGATTAATGCCAAGAAGCCGGGTTCCGAGTCTGAAATTCAACCATTAGCTATGGACTTCTGTCAGAGCTGCTTGGTTGGAATCAATTCCCCGGAAGCTTACGAGCGTTTGCTTCATGACGCGGCACGTGGAGATTCCACTTATTTCACTCGTTGGGATGAGGTATCGTCGGCATGGTCGTTCGTGGATCGTATTGCGAAGGCTTGGAAGGAAGAGTCGAGTGATCTATCTGCTTATCCTGCTGGCACTTGGGGTCCGGTTGAAGCGGATCAATTGCTTGCTCAGGATGGCTTCCATTGGTGGCCGGTAAACGGTCAGGAAGAAGATAATGTAGTATGGCTGAAGAATAACTAAACTTTGCTTTAATGCTATCTCCCTGCAGAGGATGCAGGGAGATTTTTTGTAATGCTGAGATTAGAGAACACTCAGCCTCCCCAGGCCACTCTGGCTCCAAATGCCGCTCGGGCGACAGGAGCATTTTTTAAATAACTGCACTTTGTACAATTAAAATCACATATTGGGTGGAAATTAGTCTTTTAAGTGTATTCTCTGCAACTATTTTCTCCGCATAAGGCCGAAAAGCTAGCACATTGAATTTTTAATTGCATCAAATACAACTAAAGGCGATTGGAAATGCTAATACTTCTTATAAGTGTAGGAAATACAACTATTTTACTATAAGAGACTGCGGAGAAATGTGGAAACGAAATCAAGGGAGGGGCCTATATTCAGCGGGGGGCCATGGGGAGCTCTGTTTTCAATTAACACACACCTCTTTGAGACGATCGAACGGACCTTATCCTCCCAAATGCATGTTTTAGTCGAGCTTACGGACAAATGTATGCGAAAAACCGAATATAATGTGCCGCCGGTAACGTAAACGAGCCGATTGTATGCGATAAACCGAATATAATGTGCCGCCGGTAACGTAAACGAGCCGATTGTATGCGAAAAACCGAATATAATGTGCCGCCGGTAACGTAAACGAGCCGATTGTATGCGAAAAACCGAATATAATGTGCCGGCAGTAACGTAAACGAGCTAATGCTGTTATCTGCCCTGAATCACCCGGGAATGGGCTTGTTATTAGGGAATAAGTGCAATAAGGACGCAGTCAGGCGTTTTTCTTGTTGAGCTACGGGAACTGGTGAACAGCATATAGACCTGATTTGGGATGATATTTTGCTGCAATAGCTTTTTAGTAGATAATGTCTGCCGGATTTTGATATACTTTAGAGGATGCTTTCACTTGAAGCGGACTGGAGCTAGACCTAAGATAGCTATTCATTCAGAAATGAAGGGGTATGAACGATGAGCAGAGCACCGATTTGAAGATAACCCCAGTGTAATTGAAGCAGAAGCAGGAATTTTATATATGAAGGGATATGTGTAATGAACAAAGCAATAGATCAGAAGCTGCAAAAGGAAGTGGACAGACGCAGAACCTTTGCGATCATTTCCCACCCGGATGCGGGTAAAACAACTTTAACGGAAAAACTACTGTTATTCGGTGGTGCTATCCGTCTGGCGGGAACGGTTAAGGCCCGTAAGGCGAACAAGCATGCAACGAGTGACTGGATGGAAATTGAAAAGCAACGGGGGATTTCTGTTACTTCCTCTGTGATGCAATTTGATTATTTGAATCACCGCGTGAATATTTTGGATACACCGGGTCACCAAGACTTTAGTGAGGACACCTACCGTACACTAACAGCAGCGGATAGTGCGGTCATGCTTATCGACGTGGCAAAAGGTGTGGAAACCCAAACGACCAAGCTGTTTCAGGTATGTGCTAAACGTGGGATTCCAATCTTTACTTTTATCAATAAGCTGGACCGTGAAGGACGCAGTCCGTTTGATCTAATGGAAGAGCTGGAGCAGGTACTGGGTATTCGCTCTGTGCCTATGAACTGGCCGATTGGTAGTGGACGTGAGCTATGCGGCGTATATGACCGTATGAAGAATCAGGTGGAGCTGTTCCAAGGTGACGATCACTCCGTAATCAAGGTGCAAAAGGTTGACGGATATCGTGATCCAATCATTCGTGAGATGGCTGGGGAATATCTGCATGATCAACTGTGTCAGGATCTGGAGCTGCTGGATGTAGCAGGCGATGCTTTTGACTATGAAAAAGTACTAAGTGGTGAACTCACACCTGTGTTCTTTGGTAGTGCAATCAACAATTTCGGCGTACAGACTTTCCTCGATAATTTCTTGGATCTGGCACCGAAGCCTGAACCACGCCGTAGTACTACAGGTTTGGTAGAACCAATGAACGAGAAGTTTACTGGCTATGTGTTCAAAATCCAAGCCAATATGAACCCGGCTCACCGTGACCGGATTGCTTTCCTGCGTATTGTGTCCGGGAAGTTCGAACGAGGTATGAGCGTGAAGCATGTACGTGCGGGTAAGGACATTAAGCTGGCCCAGCCGCAACAATTCTTAGCGCAAGACCGTGATATCGTAGAGGAAGCTTATCCGGGAGATATTATCGGGTTGTTTGATCCAGGTATTTTTAGAATTGGAGATACACTGAGTCAGGCCGGAGATTTGGAATTCGATGAGCTGCCAACATTCTCACCAGAGATTTTTGCTAAAGTGAGTATTAAAAATGCTTTGAAATCGAAGCAGTTCCAAAAGGGTGTCGATCAGCTGACTGAAGAGGGTATGATTCAAGTATTCCGTACGGTTAACTTTGACGATATTCTGCTCGGTGTAGTTGGACAACTGCAGTTTGAAGTGTTCGAGTACCGCATGAAGGGTGAATATGGTGTGGATGTTCAGTTGCAGCGTATGCCATACCAGTTCGCGCGTTGGATCGTAGATGAGGCTAAACCGGATGCGAGTAAGTTCCGTATTAACTCTACGCTCGTTACAGATAAGAAGGGCAATTTTGTCGTGTTGTTCGAGAATGAATATGCTATGCGGACAGCGATGGATAAGAACCCGACAGCTACGTTCCTAGAGATGGCTCCAAAAGCATTGCTATAGTAAGGAAGCTACAACTTTCTGATTGTTAATAAAAACCTCCGCCTTCAGCGTGCAATTGCACAATGAGAAAGCGGAGGTTTTTTGACTAGTTGCGGCTATCTATGACGTGATATTCCCGGGAGTAATCGCCTCCAGGTGATCATGGAGCATAGAAACCAAATTATCTTGCTTAGCGGTGTCTAAGTCCTTCCATATCATTTCGAACACGGCGCCAAGTCCCGGGAGTGCTGCTTCCGGTCCGTCTACCGAGCCTTCGATCATATGCCGCAAATCTTCTTCAGATTGACCATGCACTTTATGAATAATCGCCTGGCGTAAGTCAATAGTAACCGGCATAAAGTACCTCCTTTTTGAAATATAGTGATATTCACTTCGTTTTAATGTACCCTGTATAGGTGCTGGAAATTCAAGTTTTTGTTCGTGTATGCTATACTGTTTTAGATATAGAAATGCTACGGGAGGTACATAAGACATGGCCAAAAAACAATATGCCATCATTGGCATGGGGCGTTTCGGATCCAGTGTTGCGAGAGCACTCAGCGGTATGGGGTTTGACGTACTTGCGATTGATGCGGACGAGCAGCGGACACAGGAGATTTCAAATATAGTAACACACGCCGTATCTGCAGATTCAACGGATGAAGAAGCGCTACGCGCACTTGGTATTCGCAATTTTGATGTGGTGGTTGTGGCTATTGGAGAGGACATTCAAGCAAGTATTCTTACAACTTTAATCCTGAAGGACCTTGGTGTACCAGCAATTATCGCAAAAGCAAAAAGTGAGCTGCACGGCAAAGTATTAGGAAAAATTGGTGCAGACAAGGTGATTTATCCTGAACGGGATATGGGAATGCGGGTTGCGCATCATTTGGCTTCGCCTAATATATTAGATTATATCGAGCTGTCGCCTGATTATAGTATTTTGGACATGAAAGTATCCGGATCGATGCTCGGGAAAAATCTACAAGAGCTCGATATCCGTGCAAAATATGGCTGTAACGTAATGGCTATTCGCCAAGGTGAAGAGATGAACATCTCCCCTCGCGCGGAGGATCGCTTGATCGATGGGGATATCCTTGTAATCGTTGGGCATAAAGATAACCTGACGAAGCTGGAGATCGCGTATCAGTAGGTAAGTGTCCTGATAGAGTACGTTATTCCGAGGAAAGTTGGACTTCCGGTCGCTGTTGTCTCCAGATTTTTTGATTTGAACCGCTTGCTGCGGATAAAATCCCGAGACAAAGGCGAGCGCTACGCTCCTACAGTTCCAAATTTCCTCTCCATAACGTAATCATCAGGTTTATAGGGGAGTAGAAGTGAAGAAGAATAAAGATAAAGAGCAAAAAATATAAGAGCAAGAATAAATGGCAAGGCATAAGAAAGGAAGACTTTATGGAAATCATGTCTCCGCAAAATACGCGGGTTAAAGAGTGGGCCGGGCTGCAGGAGAAAAAGCACCGTGACAAGGCTCGTAAATATATCGTAGAAGGCGTTCATCTGGTACAGGAAGCGCTGCTGGCTGAAGCAGATGTGGAATGCCTTGCTTATGACCTGGACAAGGGAATGCCCGCTGAACTCAAGGGGCTTCTTCAGTCCGTTCAGGGCATGGATGTGATCGGCGTAACAGCGGCGATCATCTCGAAATGCAGCAGCACTAATACACCGCAGCCGGTGTTCGCCATCGTGCGGAAGGAACAGCAGGCGGTAGAGGCTATCCTAGCGAAGAAGGATAGTCTGGTGGTTGTCCTGGACGGTGTCCAGGACCCCGGTAATGTCGGCACCATCATCCGTAGTGCGGATGCAGCGGGAGCAGACGGAGTGATCCTCGGACAAGGCTGTGCTGACCTCTATAATCCTAAGACCATCCGTTCTACGATGGGCTCGATGTTCCATCTCCCGGTGGTGGAGGGAGATCTAAGTGAGATTTTGCCACAAGCACGGGAAGGCGGGGCATTGCTGGTAAGTACTTCGCTGCAAGGAGAAGAATCTTGCTATCAGCATGATTTTCACGGCAGTCAGTGGCTTCTGATTGGCAGCGAGGGTAAAGGTATTTCGCCCGAAACTGCTCGACTCGTGGATAAGAGTATCATCATCCCGATGGCAGGCCGTGCGGAATCGCTGAATGCGGCGATGGCGGCGACGATTTTGCTGTTTGAGGGAATGAGACAGCGAGAGGCATAAGCTGCTTCTAAAAAGGAACGGACGATAAAAAACTGCAAGCTCATGATTGAGTTGCAGTTTTTTTTGTCGTTTTTAAGAAGCCTGCTCAAACTGGCTATTGTACAGCTCTGCATAGAATCCGTTCTGAGACAGCAATTCCGCGTGGCTGCCGCTTTCCAAGATATCGCCGTCCTTCAGGACCAGAATCACATCAGCATTCTTGATCGTTGAGAGTCGGTGTGCGATAACGAAAGAGGTTCTGCCTTCCATAAGCTTATCCATCGCCTGTTGAATCAGCAGCTCTGTACGGGTATCCACCGAGCTTGTAGCTTCATCAAGAATGAGCATCGGCGCATCCTTTAGCATCGCGCGGGCGATGGTCATCTGCTGCTTTTGGCCGGCGGACAGATTAACTTTATCGTTCAGTACGGTGTTGTATCCGTCACTTAAGGATTTAATGAAGCGGTGCAGGCCAACGGACTTGCAAGCCTCTATAAGCTTCTCGTCTGTAATGTTCTGCTGATTGTAAATCAGGTTCTCTTTGATGGTACCCTCAAACAGCCAGGTATCCTGCAGGACCATACAGAACAGATCATGAATGTTCTTTCTCGTAAGGCTGCTGATCGGCGTATCATCGATGTAGATTTCTCCGCCCGTTAATTCGTTGAACCGGATGAGCAGATTGACCAGCGTAGTTTTGCCTGCGCCGGTAGGACCAACGATCGCCACTTTTTGCCCAGGTTTTACATCTGTCGAGAAGTTATTGATAATCAGTTTTTCTGAAGTCTCATACGCAAATTGTACTTGGTCAAATTTTACTTTACCTTTAGCAGTTGGCAGTGTGTTCTCTTTGTGGCTCTCGTCTTCCATTTCCTCAGCCTCCAGAAATTCGAACACGCGTCCGCCAGCTGCAGATGCAGCTTGCAGGCTCTGCGCGGCCTGGGCAATCTGGGACAACGGCTGGGTAAAGTAACGTACATACATAATGAAGGCGACGATAACCCCAAATGAAATCGTACCGTTCATGGCGAGTACACCTCCAACGATACAGACGGCAACGAATCCTAGATTACCAATAAAGCCCATCAGGGGTGGCATCAGCCCAGAGAGGAATTGCGCTTTAAAGGCGCTGTTCTTCAGCCCCTGATTTAATTCCTGGAAGGTAGTGCGCATCTGCGCTTCGCCATTATACGCTTTAACTACATTATGTCCTGTGTACACTTCTTCGACATGACCGTTGATTTTACCTAAATACTCCTGCTGGCTAGCAAAATATTTCTGCGATTTCTTCATAATGACCACCATAAGGCCAAAGCCGATGATCGTTGCCACGATAGCGGTAAGGGTCATAATTACATTGGTCTTCAGCATCATGACGATCGAACCGACGAACATAGCTAAGGCGGTTACGACATTACCAATACTCTGATTCATCGATTGCCCGATGGTATCTACATCATTCGTTACCCGGGATAAAATATCACCTGTGGCCGATTTATTATAGTAGGAGATTGGAAGTTTGTTCATTTTATGAGCCAGATCAGTTCTTAATTTCTTCGAGACCTTCTGGGTAATAATCGACATGATCAAGCCTTGTGAGAGTGACAACAACGCACCGACGCCGTAAATTACGACGAGGGTAATACCAATGGTAGTAATGCCGTCCATATCGATGCTGCCGGCAAGACCAGCTGTAATTTTGTCGGTGATCTCGGAGAGTTTGTCCGGACCGAATAACGTGAGCACCGTTCCAGCTGCCGCGCAGATTAGCGCAATCACAATAACCGGAACATATTTACGGCAGTAGCGGAGCAGCTTGCTCCATGTATTCTGGCCTTTATTTTTGGTTTTCATTATGCAAGCTCCTCCTTTGTAAGCTGAGAATAAGCAATTTCCTGATAGACGTCGCAGGACTGCATTAGTTCGTCATGGGTTCCCATGCCTGCGATTCGTCCGGCTTCCAGCACAATGATCTTGTCGGCATCTTTAATCGTACCAATACGCTGTGCAACGATCAGCATCGTTGAATCATGCGCGTCTTTCTTAAGCTCACTGCGCAGTTTGCGGTCAGTCTTATAGTCAAGCGCGGAGAAAGAATCGTCAAAGATTAATATTTCTGGACGCCGGGCAATCGCTCTGGCAATCGACAGCCGCTGTTTTTGCCCGCCAGACAGATTCGTTCCGCCTTGGGCGATATGGGCATCATAGTTCCCCTCTAGCTTTTCTACAAATTCAGAGGATTGGGAAGTGTACACCGCATCTACAATATCTGAACTGAGGACCTGACCGGATCCGTTCTCACCAAATGCAATATTGGAGGACACTGTTCCGCCAAATAGAACAGCCTTCTGAGAGACATAGCCCATTTTATTCCGCAGCGCTTGCTGGTCGTATTCTCTGACATTGATACCATTTACCAGCACTTCGCCTTCTGTAGCATCATAGAAACGGGGAATGAGGTTAACAAGTGTACTTTTCCCGCAGCCTGTAGATCCGATAAAAGCAACCGTCTCCCCCTGCTTCGCCGTGAAGCTGATGTTCTCCAATACATATTCCTCTGCATCTGGATATTTGAAGCTAACCCCCTTGAATTCAATCTCATCTTCTCGCTTCACAGGGAATTGAGTTACTGATCCATTCTTCAAGCTAGGTACTGTTTCTAGCACTTCATTGATACGTTTAGCCGATACTTGAGCACGGGGCAGTAGAATAAAGATCATAATCAGCATCATAAAGGCCATAACCACTTGCATGGCATAAGATGAGAATACGATCATATCTGAGAACAAGCCCATCTTGGCAGTGCCCTCGGCTGCTTGAATGAGCACTGCACCCACCCAATAGATGGAGAGACTGAGTCCACTCATAATCAAAGTAATACTCGGCATCAATAGGGTCATTACATTGTTGGCAAATAGGTTGGTACTGGTAAGCTCGTTGTTAGCTACAGCGAACTTCTGTTCTTGATATTCCTCGGCATTATAAGCCCGGATGACACGAAGACCGTTAAGATTCTCTCTGGATACACGATTCAGATTATCTGTAAGCAGCTGCAGCTTTTTAAATTTAGGCAGGACGAGCACGATACAGACTGCGACAATAACTACTAGCAATGCGACCGCGGCACCTGTCGTAAGAGTCCATTCCCAGCTTTTGCCCGAAATCTTGAGTATCGCCCACACTGCGAGGATGGGTGCTTTCACAAGTAGCTGTAAGCCGATCACAATCAGCATTTGTACTTGCGTGATGTCATTCGTGGAACGGGTAATTAGACTGGCTGTTGAGAAGTTACTGATCTCCTCCATCGAAAAGGATTGTACCTTATCGAACAATTTGGAACGCAATCTTGCAGACAAATCGGCTGCTATTCTTGCAGCAATGCCCGCTACAACAACCGAGGTCGCCAGACTGCCAAGAGCACAGAGCAGCATCCAACCGCCTGCGACAAGGATTTCATTCATTTCGCTCCCTGGTGTCTGGATCAGCCGGGTAATATCACTCATGTAGTCAGGCAGTTCTAAATCCAGCCAGACTTGAGCGATAATGAACATGAGACTGATACCGAATAAGAACCATTCTTTGGGTTCCAGATTCTTGAGTAATTTCAACATAAGAATGACTCCTTTGCATTATCGTTGCTATGATCTTAACGGAGAATGATAAACTGAAAGTTAACTTTTGCTATGAAAAGAAAGAAGAGACCGTCCCTTAAGCCATAGAATGACTGCTTGGGGTGGTCTCTTCTGTTTGAGCAGATATACGTGAACACATTAGCATTTTATAAAAAATACACATAATCTATGAATTCTTCAATAAAGTCTGCGCCAGTTTCACTTTTCCTTTTTTGATACATTGTGAATCCAACACTTTCGTACATCCGTTGAGCAGGGTTTAAATCGTCATTCGTGGTTACAATAATTTTTGTTACATCATTCTGGGTGATTCTATTAATTGCCTCTTGAAGCTGGATTTTACCATAGCCATTGCCTTTATGTTTTGAAGCAATGCAATTATGCCCAATTTCTGCATACTCAGGCATGTTTCTCGGGTCCCACACCACAAATCCGATGGGTTCATCATTTACAGTTGTGATAAAAGCATATTTATCTGCAATTTGTAAATGGTCAAAGAAAAAGTTGTCAAAATCCTGCCAATCAGAAATAGAGCTTTGTTCATATCTGCGATCAAATGAATACGCATCTGTCAATAATTCAAGGAGAATTCCCCGGTTAAAGCCGCTCAGTTTTTTGAATTGTACACTCATTTACTGGTAACCCCCAATTCTTTAGTTACCTTTTTAAAATCGGGGAGCAGCACGGTGAAAGTGGTTCCTTGCATTGGAACACTGGCGCAGGTGACGGTTCCGCTGTGCAGCTCAATGATTTTTCGGACAATCGTAAGCCCCAAGCCATTACCGGCAGTAGAGTGAGAGGTATCTTGCTGATAGAACTTGTCGAAGACCTTGGGAAGTGCACTTGGACTGATGCCTGCTCCATTATCACGGAACGTAATTTCAACCTGATCTTTCAACTGCCTCATAGTAACTTCGATTTCGCCGTGCTCGGGAGTGAATTTAATCGCATTGTCCAATAAATTCAGCCAGACCTGGTTCAGCATCTCTTTATTCCCAGGTACCATATAGTCCTGTACGTTGGCTTTGAAGGAAATATGCTTTTTCGTAAGTTTAGTATGCAGTAGCAGGACACATTGGCGAATTTGTTCTCCGACATTGAAGGGCTGCCGGTCGGTTAATATGGCCTGTGCTTCCACTTTGGAGAGGTTCAATACATTGGAGGCCAGTGTAGCCAGACGGGTAGATTCCTCGATAACAATATCCAGATATTCATTCCGTTCATCCTTACTCAGCTCGTCATCCTTCAGGATTTCAGCGAACCCTTTAATCGACACAATCGGAGTACGGAATTCATGGGAGAAATTGTTTACAAAGTCTGTTCGCAGAATTTCAATGCCACCCAGTTCCTCGGCCATCCGGTTAATATTCTCGGAAAGAATCTTGAACTCCGGAGGGTGCTTGAGCTGCAGACGCATGGAGAAATCGCCTCCGGCCAGTTGGTCAATAGCATCAATAAATGTGCGGATTGATTTCAGCATTCTGCGACTGGTAATTACTGATGTGACGGTGCCGATAATAATGCAGGCAATCAATATAATCAAGGTGAGAATTTTTTTGTCCTGAAGAATCCGCTCATCGAGTAGGCCGAAGGCTAAGGACAAGTAGGTCAGAATTCCGGTGATTAACACTGTAATGAGGAAAATAATGAATACAGCAAGCGAGAAGTAGATTGGCAGACTGATTTTGCTGCTTAGCTTTTTGATCATTTTCTCACCGCCTTGTATCCGAGACCGCGGACGGACACAAGTTCGAATTCCGGATAGTTTTCAAACCGTTTCCGCAATCGGTTGATATGTACATTAACCGTAGTGTCCGTAGTCTCGCTGTCCATCCCCCAGATTTCGTCCATCAGCTGGATTCGAGTGAAAATGCGCTCCGGATAGGATAAAAGCTTATAAAGGAGATGGAATTCCTTCTGGGGAAGCATCTGTTTTTCATTGTCTCGAGTTACTGTTAACGTATCAAAATCAAGAATAATTTTACCGACTACAAGCTTACGGGCGCTTACAATCTGCGAGCGGCGCAGTAGGGCTTGTATTCTCAACAGCATTTCTTCTGTATCTACAGGTTTGGTCATATAATCGTCGGTTCCGAGGCGAAAGCCTTTTTTCTTATCTTCTGGAAGCTGTTTGGCCGTGGCCATGAGGATCGGGATCATGTTGTTCGCATTCCTTAGCTCCTCGGCAAATTCATAACCATCCATCCCCGGCATCATGATGTCGAGAATAATTAGATCAATATGCTGGATTTCAAGAACTTCCAGTGCCTGGATTCCATTCTCGGCGGTTAATACTTCATAACCTTCCCGTTTCAGGACCGCGTTCATCAGCTTTCTGACATGCTTATCGTCTTCCACAACGAGGATCTTAATCATGGTTTCACTCCAATAGGTTTCGGATTTGACCGCTTTCCCCCATAATTCTAATTGATAAAAGTACTAAAGACAAAATCTTTAGTGGTTGGGCAAACTAAGTAGTCTCCCGTTCCACCAATGTAAACGAAAGTGGCTGCAGCTCCAAATCCCGCTCAAGCAGCACTGGAGCTAGCAGTAGAAAAGCGTTCTCCGCTTGTCCCGCAATCGGATTCAGAATGGTCGTGATTCCAAGAGTTCGCGACAGCTCTGAATTATCAAAACCAACGATGGCCAGATCGCCGGGCACATTAAACTGCTGCCTGCGTGCTTCGCTAAGGACGCCTACGGCAACCAAATCATTGGCGCACAGAATAGCATCCGGCTGATCAGGTTGTCCCATTAGGGTCTGCACCAATTGCTCTCCATCTCGGATTCCATAGATCGTGGAGTAATACCATTTCTCCATAATGGGAAGATTATATTTGGTCATGATTTGCTCATAGGCCAGGCGTCTACTGTGGGTATTAATGCTGCTGGGACGGCCAAAAGCATTGGCGATGCGCTTATACCCTCGCTCTATCAAATGCTCCAAAGCGAGTGTGTATCCATCATATTGGTTCATGGCAACGGACGGTATTTCAGGATGGTCCATACGCTGCCAGGATACGATGGGTCCGTATTTGCAGTAAGAAGAGATAACATTCTGTTCGTTTACGGAGGTCAGGATGAGCAGGGCGTCGACCCGTTTCATTTTGAGATCTTCAAAAGCCTGAAGCTCCTTCTGCTTATCCCCGCCGGTAGTATAAATAATCGTCTGGTATCCGTAACGACCTGAAATTTCGACGAAGCTGTTCATAAAACTCAGAATAAGCTCGTTTAGGTCCATGGTGATCATGCCGATTTGTTGTGTTTGACCTTTGGATAAAGAAATGGCATTTCGGTTAGGAACATAGTCCGTTTCTTTCATGATGGCGAGAATTTTCTCACGAGTCTCCTTGCTAACATGAGGAGATTGGTTCAGGACGCGGGACACCGTGGCTTTGGAAAAGCCCGATAGCTTAGCAATTTCGTCAAGAGTGGACATCGGTTTGTTCTCCTTCGCATGAATAATACTTGACATGTAACGCGTTCCAAGGTTTAGGATTCGAATTAGAGCAGTAATCCTATACTATCACAATAGCAAAGGCGGGAAAAAATATGGAATTGCAATTTCCAAAAGGATTCTTATGGGGCGGTGCTGTAGCAGCCAATCAGCTTGAAGGGGCGTATCAGGAGGATGGTAAAGGATGGTCCACCCAAGATGTTATGCCGAAGGGGATTAAGTCTGCGCCTACAGAAGTTCCTACCGACGATAATATGAAGCTGGTGGGAATCGATTTCTATCACCGATATAAAGAAGATATTAAGCTGTTCGCGGAAATGGGCTTTAAAGTGTTCCGGACGTCTATTGCCTGGTCCCGGATTTTTCCGAAAGGGGACGAGCTGGAGCCCAATGAAAAAGGTCTGCAGTTTTACGACGACCTATTCGATGAGTGTCATAAATACGGCATCGAGCCACTGGTGACTATCTCCCATTATGAGACTCCGCTGCATCTGGCAAGAGAATATGATGGATGGGTTAACCGTAAGATAGTGGATTTTTACGAGCGCTATGTGAGAACGATATATAATCGTTACAAGAACAAGGTTAAATATTGGCTGACCTTTAACGAGATTAACTCCATTCTTGAGTTCCCATTTATGAGTGGCGGGATCAATACGCCGTTAGAGAAATTGAGTAAGCAGGATCTGTATCAAGCTATTCACCATGAGTTCGTAGCAAGTGCTCTGGCTGTGAAGATCGGACATGAGATTAATCCAGACTTCCAAATAGGGTGTATGGTGCTTAGCATGCCGATTTATCCGCTCACTCCGCATCCGGACGATTTGATCAAGGCAATGCAAAGTGATCACAAAAATATGTTCTTTGCGGATGTTCATGCTAGAGGGTATTACCCTGGCTATATGAAGCGGTTCTTCAAAGAAAATGGGATTCACATTCATTTTGAACCAGGGGACGAAGAGATTCTGAAGCATACTGTGGATTTCATATCGTTCAGTTACTATATGAGCACTTGTGAAACGGCCGACCCGGAGAAGCAAATTAGAGGAGAAGGTAACCTGTTAGGTGGGGTTGCGAATCCGTATCTGGAAGCGAGCGAATGGGGCTGGCAGATCGATCCGCAGGGCTTGCGTTATGTTATGAATATGTTCTACGACCGATATCAGAAGCCGCTGTTTATCGTGGAAAATGGTCTTGGTGCTGTCGATCAGCTGGTAGTAGATGGGCATGGAGAAAAGGTAATAAACGACGATTATCGGATCAATTATTTACGAGATCATCTGGTTCAGGTCGCGGAAGCTATTGCAGACGGGGTAGAAGTTATGGGCTATACAAGCTGGGGCTGCATCGACTTGGTTAGCGCAACGAGCGCCGAACTAAAGAAACGTTATGGCTTCATTTATGTGGACCGTCATGACGATGGCTCGGGCACTCTTGAGAGATTCCGGAAAAAGTCCTTCCACTGGTACAAAGAAGTGATTGAATCCAACGGGCAGAACCTGTTCTAGTATGCCGGTTGACATCATGAATTGAACATGTTAATTTGTAAGTAACAATTAATCGGATATCAGGATTGCTACTGCATAGCAGGCAAAACCTAAGTTTCATTTATGTTTACGGGAGATTTCTCTCTCGTGCATGAATGTGATTTAGGTTTTTTTGCGTTCATTCCTTCTCGATTGATTAATAAATCGGTTACCAAAGGGGTGTAGGATAATGAGTTATGAACAGCTGGGTAAAGACATCATTCAATCTGTCGGTGGAGAGAAAAATATTAACAACGTAATTCACTGTGCTACTCGACTAAGATTCACGCTTAATGATGAACAGAAAATTGATAAAGAAAAGCTGGATAAAATGGAAGGGATTATTGGTGCAGTTAGCAAAGGGGGACAATTCCAAGTTATTGTGGGTACCCATGTTGCTGATGTTTATAAAGAGATAAGCAAATCCATATCCCCTAGTAGTAATTCTGGCGATAATACGGTTAAGAAACCTATAGGAACCCTGATTTTTGATGTGATTTCTAGAAGCTTCTCGCCTTTAATTGGTGCCTTAGCGGGTGCGGGTATGTTGAAAGCGCTATTAACTGTACTGACTTCGTTAAATGTTTTAGCGGCGGATGGAGAGACTTACAAAGTATTAGCCGGCGCTAGTAATGCTGTGTTTTACTTTCTGCCAATTTTCCTAGGCATTACGTTATCGATTAGACTTGGTGTAAATGCTTATGTAGGGGGCGCTATCGGTGCGGCCTTACTCGAACCTAATATTACGGGATTAGCCAGTGTTGAATCTCCACATTTTCTAGGTATTCCTTTAGTAATGTCGGATTATTCATCGAGCGTTTTTCCGATTTTCATCGCCATCTGTATATATGCTTTACTAGATAAGCAACTAAGAAAATTTATACACAAGGATTTACAATTGTTCTTGGTACCTATGTTATGTTTGATGTTAATTGTTCCTTTAACCATTTTGGTTTTCGGACCGTTTGGAGTGAATGTAGGGAACTTAATCGGAGACGCTATTGTGTTTCTCAGCAGTAAGAGTGGTATTATTACGGGTGCAATTGTGGGGATTTCCTGGACGTACCTGACCGTGCTCGGTTTGCACTGGGGACTCGTTCCGATTATTCTTGAAAACATTGCTAAGGGTGGAGATCCGATCTATGCAATGGCAGGTATGGCTATTTTCGCCCAACTTGGTGTAGCTTTAGGGATTTTCTTGAAAACAAAAGACAAAAAGTTGAAAACATTGGCCGGAAGTACCTTTTTACCTGGCGCGCTCTCAGGCGTAACTGAACCTATTATTTACGGATTGTTGACACGTTACAAACGGACTTTTATTTATGTATCCATTGCCGGTGGTCTAGGTGGAGCAATGTCGGGTCTTGCTGGCGTAAAAATGGAAGTATTCGCATTTGTGAGCGTATTAAGTCTTCCAGCATTCAATCCTTTGGCTATTCAAGCGATCATAGCTCTTGGGACGATTATATTGGCTACGGTGATTACGATGTTCTTTGGTTTTGAAGACAAAAAGAAAGCGAATGCTGTGGAAGAAACATCGAATGGTGTAGAAGAAAAGACGAATACTGAAAAGAGCGAAGTTATTCTCCCACACGCTGTGAAAAGTACAACTATTGTAAGTCCTCTAGCTGGTAACGTAATCCCTTTATCCTCAGTAGATGATGCTGCATTTGCTTCTGAAGCAATGGGCAAGGGGATGGCAATCGAACCTTCAGAAGGTAAGCTGTACTCCCCGGTAAGTGGGGTTGTATCCACCATTTTCAGAACAGGTCATTGTATTGCAGTCGTATCGGATGATGGCGTTGAAGTCCTGATCCATATCGGTATAGAAACTGTGAAGTTAAAAGGGAAATACTTTGATGTGAAAGTGGAAGAAGGAGCAACGGTTAAACAGGGTGACCTACTGATTGAATTTGATCTCGAACAAATAAAAAATGAAGGCTATCAAAGCACAACGCCAATCATTATTACCAATACAGCTAACTATAGTGACGTCATTGGCACCAAGAAAGCAGCGATCACTCCGGGGGAAGATTTGATGTCTGTTGTCGTTTGATTTAGTGGCTGGCCATAAGAATTAAAATGAAATCGATCTCTTAGTATGGATGCTGAGAGGTCGATTTTTTATGAAAAACATAATAAAAATATAGCTAGTTGCGCATAATGGAAAGGATTGCTAGATGCTTGTCGATTAAATAAGTCCATGGTATGATTTTTATTAATTAATAATTGTGGATTGTTACTGGTCGTGCAGGCAAAACCCGAAGTTTAGCCATTTTTTAATGGTTACTTTTGGTTTTGCCTTTTTTAATTTTTGGTGCAAGGGGTTGCCATATGCGGATCGAAAAAGTGTTAAACAACAATGTTGTTACTGTCATAGATGATCTTAATTTTGAACTGGTAGTCATGGGAAGAGGACTTGCCTTTAAGAAAAAACAAGGGGACTATCTAGAAGAAGACAAAATTGAAAAGATCTTCACTTTAAGCAATCAAAAGCTTTCAGATAAGCTAAAAACACTGCTTTCTGAGATTCCAATAGAGCATATGGAGCTTTCAGAAGAGATTATCAATTTCGCCAAGCTGCAACTAGGTAAAATGCTGGATGATAGTATCTACATCAGTCTGACCGATCATATCAGCTTTGCGTTAGAGCGATTCTCAAAAGGGATGAAGATTAAAAACGCCATGCTTTGGGAGATCAAAAAGTTCTATAAGGAAGAATATGAGGTTGGGAAAGCTGCACTTCAAATTATTCATTCAAAGTTTGGCATTATGCTTCCCGAGGATGAAGCTGGACATATTGCTCTCCATCTGGTGAATGCTGAACTGAATGAATATGGTCAATATTACGAAGATTATGAATGACATCTTAAATATAGTGAAGCATCATTTTAGACTAGAGTATGATGAGGAGTCCCTCGCTTATTATCGGTTTATCACTCACTTGAAATTTTTTGCCCAACGTCTCATCAACGGCACTCCACCGCCGGATAATGAGAATGGCCTATTTAATTTAGTGAAGGAGCAATACAAAGAAGCTTTCGCCAGCGTTGAGAAAATAAAAATCTATATTGATAAAACATACAATCGTGAATTAACAAATGATGAAATGCTGTATCTTACCATACACATTGAAAGAATTACAAACCAAAAAATGGAGTAGCAAACATCCTAATGATCAAGGAAGCCCTTGATTTATTAGGATTTTTTTTTAGAAAAAAGTCCAGCTATATTAAATTTTAACTTTGACTTTCGGTGGAATCACGTATAAGATAACTATTATGTTATCTATGATAATCATTATCAATAGAATGATAACAATTATCATAGAATATAACTTCGAGCGTTATATACAGGGGGATAAAGAGAATGCACAAAAGGTTAATTAGTTTATTTATGGTTATTGCTATCATATTGGTAGTATCGGGCTGTGGTACTAACCAAAAGAATAATTCAACATCAAACGCGGGAGCAAATGACAAACCAGCTTCTGAAAACGCAAGTAGTGATTCTACAAGCGGTCCGATCGTATTAAAAGATTCTAAAGGCGAGGTTAAGCTGGATAAGCCTGCGCAAAAGGTTGTAGTTCTGGAGTGGACATTTACGGAAGATATTATTGCGCTCGGAATGCAGCCGGTGGGGAATGCCGATAACGAAAACTACAAGTTATATGTAACTTCTGAAGTGCCACTCGATGCAAGCGTAACGGATGTTGGTTCACGCGACGAGCCGGATCTAGAGACCATTGCTTCATTAAAGCCGGATTTGATTATTGCGAATACGGGTGGACACGAAGGAATTTATGATCAATTAAAAGGCATCGCTCCAACACTGATTTTCGGTCTGTATCCGGAAGAAGGACAAGGCAATCAGTATACGTTGATGGAAGATACTTTCAAAACGATTGCAGCGGCTGTAGGTAAAACTGCGGAAGGCGACAAGGTTCTTGCTGAGCTGGATGCACATTATGCGGAAGCGAAGGCAAAGCTGGCTGAAGCAGGTAAAGAAGGCTTGAATTACGTGCTGACGCAAGCTTACAGCTATCAGAATGCAGCAACATTACGTCTCTTTACAGACAACTCACTGGCTGTTCAAACGTTGGATCGAATTGGTCTAAAGAACGACTGGAAACCCGAAAAATTCGAAGTTTACGGCTTCACTACATCAACAGTTGAAGCATTGCCGGCTGTTCAGGATACTAACCTGATGTATATCGTTCAGAAGGATGATAATATTTTCACGAAAGAACTGAAGGATAACTCCGTGTGGAACGGCCTTAACTTTGTGAAAGAAAATCGTACCTTCGGATTGAGCAGTACTACTTGGGTGTTTGGCGGTCCGATTTCCTCCAAAGTTATCGTGGATGAAGTAGTAAATACATTAACGAAATGAGTGCTTTTATGAACGGGAAGAGCAGCAAAGAAGCCTCAAGTGGAATGACTTGGCGAATCATTGGAATATTTGGGGGCGGCCTTGCCGTCCTCTTTGTTCTGTCCATTCTAAGCCTAGGCTTCGGCGAAGCCAAAATTCCTGCAGCTACGGTATTGGAGGGATTGCTAAATCGCCAGGATGTGATGGAACATAATCTGCTCTGGGATATCCGGATGCCGCGTACGGTAATTGGCCTACTGGCTGGGGCCGCTCTAGCTGCGGCTGGAGCATTATTGCAAACGATAACGAAGAATCCGCTTGCTTCTTCAGATACATTGGGGATTAATGCCGGAGCTTATTTTATGGTTGTCCTTGGAATGGTTACTTTTCCAGCTTTGCAGCATGAGTTCCCATTTTTGCTTGCAGTAGCAGGGGGGCTGCTTGCTGCACTGGCTGCCTATTTGTTGAGTGGTGGTAAGGGGGCCACGCCTGTCCGATTAGCTTTGTCAGGTATGATCGTGTCTATGGTTCTCGGCGCGTTTACATCGGCCCTACATATTTTTAACAAGAACGAAACGCAAAACCTATTTTTATGGGGCTCCGGCTCACTGATTCAGCTAGATTGGGACGGTGTTAAGTATGCCTGGCCTTTTGTTATTCCATTGCTAATAGCAGCTATGCTCGCAGGTAGGCAGTTTGACGCGTTGGAGCTTGATGAGTCCACTGCTCGTTCACTCGGGCAACGTGTTGGATTGGCACGGGGGTTAGGTCTAGGTTTATCTGTATTGTTGGCTGCGGTCGTGGTCAGCGTGGTCGGTCCGATCGGATTTGTGGGTCTGGTGGCTCCTCATCTGGTTCGGCTTAGCGGTATTCGAAAGCATCACCTGCTCATTCCTGCAAGTGCGCTGTGGGGAGCACTGCTCATTACGGCAGCGGATACGCTTGCGCGTATGGTTCGTAGCAGTGTAGGTGAGATGCCAGTTGGGGCGGTTATGGCGATTATTGGAGCGCCTTGGCTCATATGGCTGGTGCTCACCAAGATGAAAAATATATCGGGTTCAGGCTCAGGTCAGTCATCTATGAATATAGGTGGAACTGCGCTTCGGATGCGCTTTGTTCCGGCGGTGATAACCATGACCGTACTGCTCGTTGCGGTTATCCTTGTGAGTTTGTCACTTGGGGGAACGAGAATACCGATTAGCGAGCTACTGAGCAGTCTTATCCACAGCGGAGATGGATCTTATTCCGTCCTGCTGAATTTACGGCTTCCGCGTACACTCGTTGCGGCTGGAGGCGGTATCGCGCTTGCCATTAGCGGTGTCTTGATTCAAAGCGCTGTCCGAAATCCGCTGGCTGACGCCTCCATTATTGGTGTGACCTCGGGTGCTGGATTGGGGGCGTTAACCGTAATGGTCGCTTTTCCGGCATTGACGGTATTAGCAGTCCCTATTGCAGCAATTGCGGGTGGTGCTTTGGCTGCAGCCTTTGTGTTTGTTATGGCATGGCGTAGAGCCTTGAATCCATCTGTCCTTATCCTGCTTGGAATTGCAGTATCAGCAATTGCTTCTGCGGGAATACAGGTCATGATCGTCAAGGGCAGTTTATGGAGCAGCAGCTCCTTAATTTGGTTAACGGGTTCGACTTACGGACGAAGCTGGAATCAATTTAATAGCTTGTTTATCTTCCTGATTGTACTCGTTCCTTTTGCTTATTATTTAGGACGTAGATTCGATTTACTAGCATTTGGCGATGAGAGTTCAACAGGTCTGGGCTTGCCCGTTCGCGGAACTCGGCTTTGGGCGATGATTATCGGTGTGATGCTTGCAGCGGGAGCCGTTGCAAGTGTAGGAACCATTGGGTTTCTCGGACTTATGGCGCCGCATGCTGTACGGATGATGATTGGGCATCACACGAGACGATCTATTGTTCTGTCAGGATTACTTGGCGGATTGATGCTCGTGATTGCGGATACGCTGGGAAGAACCATTATGGCGCCGAAAGAAATTCCATCGGGTCTTATAATAATGTTGATCGGAGCTCCGTATTTCCTATTTTTAATGTATCGGTCGCAAGTCAGAAAGGTGTAACCCTTGGGGAGAGAGTGGTAATACTGCTCTCTCTTTTTTATTTCTCTGAGTGCTTAGCTCGTCTTTCATCATGGATTGATGGGTGTCTAGATTATTTTTTTGTAACCTATAAATCATGAAACTTTTATATACTTAGAAGCGTCAGATGAGTAGGTAAAAAATGTATTCGTCATTCCAGGAGGGTGGATCTGTGAAGAAGTTATGGATTTCAATTTTAGTAGTTTTAGTAGTCTTTCCGATGATGTTTCAATCATCTGTAAAGGCTGCTACTCCGATCAGTATTATTATTGACGGGGTTCGATTGTCTACAGATCAAGCACCGGTGATGGTGAATGGGCGGACGATGGTGCCGTTGCGGGCTATTTTTGAAGCCTTTAATGCCACCATCAAGTGGAATCAAAAAGCACAAACTGTAACTGCAACTAAAGATGATACAACGATTATGTTAAAGATTGGCTCAAAGACCGCCACCATTAACAATAAGGCTGTAACTCTAGACGTGCCTGGTTTGAATCTGAAGGGGAGAACGATGGTCCCAACCAGGTTCGTCAGTGAAGCACTGGGCCATGAAGTAGGATGGAACCCCAAGACGCAAGTTGTAACTATAACGACTTCAGCCTCTAACGTTGGAAATGCAGGCCCAGTATCCAACGTAGTAGCGCAGGATGTGAGTGATTTCGGTGATGGTCGTGATCTTCAGGTTAGTTTCACTCGAGCGGCAAATGAATCACTAGTGGATCATTACCGTGTTTTGATTGTGAAATCAGGGAATATTCTCAACTTGTCGTCCGCACAAACGATAACCTCTTACAATTATTCTACGGTATTACCAACAGGTACTAATCCTTCGATTCAATTGACTTCTGCTTCGAGGACTGTTGATGGTGATTCAATTAAGAGTAATCAAGCGTATGTGGCTTATGTCTTGACGGTTGGCAAAGGAAGTAACGCCAGTGCACTTTCTAGTGGATCCTCCACTATGACACTAGTGAATAAGACTGTAGCGGCAATAAATAATGTACAAGTAAATGATATAAGCGATTATGGAGATGGAAGAGATTTATCGGTAAGCTTCAATAAGCTGTCAGATGAGTCGAAGGTAAGTTCTTATCGGATATTTGTTGTCAAAGCTACTAATTATTCGAATTTTAATTTAGCTACAGCAAATAATGTGACCAGTGCTAATTACACGTTAGTCAGCAAGACGGGAAATAATATCACGCAAATTTTATCTTCAGGAGCCAGAGATGTGGACGGAGCTCTTGTTAAAACTGGCGTGAACTACAGAGTGTTTGTCATGGCGATTGATAGCAGTAATGCAGCAAATAATGTATTATCTTCTGTTTCATCTGCAATTACGCTGTCCAACATAGGGGTTTCTAACTTAAGTGTTAGCGACGTTAACAACTATAATGATGGCCGAGATTTGAGGGTGTCATTTACTCATGCGACGGACGAAACCTATATTAGCCAGTATCGTATCCTGGTAGTTCCGACGTCATATTACAGTAGCTTTAGTTTAGCTGAAGCCAATAATATATCCAGTGCCTACTATACAGCAGTGAGTACAACAGGTACTACAACCAATCAAGTATTGACTTCATCAACCAGAGATGTACGTGGAGCTTTGATAAAGAATGGAGTCAACTATAAAGTATATATTTTATCTATTGGAAGCAGTAATACTGGCAATGTGCTTTCGTCACCTTCATCGGTCATTACGTTGTTGAATGATTCTAGTGTGAGTATCGTCTCAAACTTGAGTGTCAGTGACGTTAACGACTATGGTGATGGCCGAGATTTGAGAGTGTCCTTCACTCATCCGACGGACGAAACCTATATTAGCCAGTATCGGATTATGGTAGTACCCACATCCTATTATAGTAGTTTTAGTTTAGCTGAAGCGAGTAATGTATCAAGTAGCAACTATACATCGGTGAGTACATCTGGGTCTTCTACCAGTCAGGTATTGAATTCGTCAACTAGAGACGTTCTCGGAGCTTCGATAAAGAATGGAACTAGCTATAGAGTATATGTGTTAACCATCGGAAGCGGGATTTATTGGGATTCGAATGTGCTCTCATCCGCTTCATCGGTCATTACGTTGTTGAATGATTCTAGCGTAAAAGCCGTTACAAACTTGAGTGTCAGCGATGTAAATGACTATGGCGATGGCCGGGATTTAAAGGTGTCGTTTAGCCATGCCACAGATGAAACGAACATTAGCCAATACCGAATTATGGTGGTGCCTACGTCCTATTACAGCAGCTTTAGCCTATCCGAAGCGAATAATATATCCAGTTCTAACTACACTTCGGTAAGTACATCAGGCAACAGTACCAGTCAAGTATTAGAATCCTCAGCCAGAGACGTACGAGGCAATTTGATTAAAGATGGAACCAGCTATAAAGTATATGTGCTATCTATTGGTAGTGGGAATTATGCCGGTCCAAATGCTTTGTCCTGGGAGTCATCGGTCATTACGTTGTCTACGACTAAGAGCCCAGTGATCTCTGTAACCAATGTAACGTATAAAGAGGACAATGGCAGAATCCTGATTAGCTTCGTCAAATCAGCCAATGAGTCCAATATTTCTGAATATCGAGTATTGGTGGTTCCTTCCAAACAAGGGTTTGGTTCTGCTGATGCTATTGAGGTGAGATCTTCGTATTATACGTCTGTAACCCCTAACGGGACGAATCCTTCAATATTCACTGCGACAAGGGATGTAAACGGAGATTCAATTGTTAAAGGTGTCAAATATAAGGTGTATGTTCTTGCTGTAGCCAATAATAGTGGTGTACAGAATGGTGGTCTTTCAAATTCAACAGAAGAGTTTGAAATATAACCGAAATAAAGTTATTGTAAACATTTCAAGTTGACACCCTGTGTGATTTATCATATTATAATTCGTATTGTTATAAGTAAATAAACCAAACTCTATCCAGTGGATGGAGTGGCGGAATTTTGTCAAAGATGTATTCTTTGGTTTCAGTCGCCCCTTGTCATTTCGATGACAAGGGGCTTTATTATGTGATTTGGACGGTTCAATAGGATGGTTCAACAGAAAGGAAAGAAGATTACGATGAATATGAAGTTACTCAAATATGCTTTACTAGTATTTATAGGAGCATGTAGTTATGGATCGCTGTCTACGATCGTCAAGCTTGGAATGAACGATGGATTTAGAATGCAGCAACTGGTCGGGTCGCAATACTTTTTTGGATGGTGCATGCTGCTCTTGTTAGTTGTATTATTTTCCCGAAAAAAACTCGGGTTAAAAGTAGGTGCTTCGTTATTAGGCGCGGGGATTACCATTAGTATGACGGGTATTTTCTATGGGTTTGCCGTTGAACAATTACCTGCTTCGATTGCGATCGTTCTCTTATTCCAATTTACTTGGATTGGTGTGATTCTGGAGGCTGTTGTAGATAGAAAATGGCCTAGTCGAGAGAAAATAATTTCAATGGTTATCCTTCTGATAGGAACCATATTAGCTGGGGGGATTCTAGAACCTAGTGTAGGCGAAATGACTACGAGTGGTATTGTTTTCGGTTTGATGTCTGCGGTGTCGTTTGCCTTTTATATTTTTGTTAGTGGAAGAGTAGCTACTCAGGTACCTGCTGTGAATAAAAGCTTGTATATGACTACAAGTGCAATGATTATTATTATGGTTGTTTTTTCCCCTTCCTTTATTTATGACGGAGCACTTACAGATGGACTTTGGAAGTATGGTCTTCCTTTAGGGTTGCTTGGCATAGTTATTCCTGTGCTTTTCTTTTCTATTGGTGTTCCGAAACTGGGATCAGGTCTGGGAACGATTCTTGGTGCGGCGGAGTTGCCGGCAGCTGTTGTAGCCTCCGTGTTAGTCCTGCAAGAAGAAGTATCCCTACTTCGCTGGGTTGGAATTTTCGTTGTTCTGATCGGAATTGCTGCACCACAAATCATACCGATGCGAACAGGGAAAAAGTCACCTAAACCTTCCTCCAAACCATCACTCCGTAAGGTAGAACTTTAAACTGTATACTAACATCGATGGTATGATCAGGTCCTTATAGGATGAGATCATCAATCGGTGTTTTTTTTGCGAAAAAAGATTGGTGTTAATTTTTCTGGTATGGCGAATCATTGTCTATTATATAGTGGTGCTATTCTATTTAATGGAGATGACCACTGATGAACAGAAATGACTATGACTATTTTAAGTCTTTGCACGATCAAGAAAATCCGCTAATGCTATATAACTGCTGGGATGTAGCTTCGGCTAAAACGATAGAAAAAGCCGGTTCAAAGGCTATAGCCACAAGCAGCTTCGCTATGGCGGATGCATGGGGGTATTCGGATGGTGAACAGCTCTCATTTGAGCAGCTACTGTGGGCTGTTACGAGAATAGCAGAACATGTATCTGTGCCATTGACGGTAGATATTGAAGGTGGGTATGCTGTAGATGTAGAGTCCTTAGCCAATAACATAGAACAATTATTCCAATTAGATATATGTGGGATCAATTTCGAGGATCAAAAGGTGAATCATCCGAATGATGAATTATGGGCAATCGAGGAACAAAGTCATCGTATTCGAACTATACAGCAAGTAGCAGCCAAGCTTCAGAAGAACGTGTTTATTAACGCCAGAACCGATCTCTTTTTCAAAAAAACGAAGCATTCGCTGGGTCTAGTAAATGAAGCTATAGAACGTACCTATGCTTATGCTGAGGCTGGGGCAGACGGGATTTTTATTCCGGGGTTGACTGAGCAAAGTTTTATAGAACAATTTGTGCAAAAGTCACCACTGCCTGTAAATGTTATGGTAATGGATGGTATGATTTCAAATGTTGAATTGCAAGAGCTTGGCGTAAAAAGAATTAGCTATGGACCGTATAGTTACTTTCAAGCACAGCATAATCTTCAAGAAGATGCTCGGGCTATTCTGCAGATACCTGTACATTATTCAGAAATGAGCTAACGACACTATGATCACTAATAAACAGCAAATCGATAAATATTATGAGATGTTAGTCGAAAAAAACTCTAATTATGAAGGTGTATTTTTTGTCGGCGTAAAGACAACAGGCATCATGTGCAGGCCAACTTGTCCGGCTAAAAAGCCATATAAAGAAAACTGTGAGTTTTTCGCAACAGCCAAAGAAGCCTTATTAGCTTCATATCGACCGTGTAAAAGATGCCAGCCTTTGTCCAATCCCACGAAAATGTCCTCAGAAGTAAAGCTTCTTGTTGAAGCTATAGAGCGTAATCCGGAAAGGAAATGGACAGATAAAGATTTTGATGAGCTGTCGATTAGTGCAAATACTGCACGCAGACAATTTAAGAAGCAATTCGGAATGACCTTTATTGAATATGCACGTTCTAGACGTTTAGGGCTGGCATTCAAGCACATCAGGAATGGGGATTCTATCATAAACGTACAACTGGACAGCGGGTATGATTCGAGTAATGGGTTTAGGGATGCTTTTTCAAGAACGATGGGAACGGTCCCGAATCACTCTAAGCAGATTAAAGTGCTGTACTGTACCTGGATAGAAACGATATTAGGGTCTATGCTTGCGATCTCAGATGAAGAGTGCCTTTTACTGCTGGAATTTGTGGATCGAAAGGGACTTGAGAACGAAATTAAGAAATTACGTACTCGCTTGAATGCAACTCTTTTGCCTGAAAAGGTACCGGTGCTAGAGCAAATTGAAGAGGAATTAAGTCTTTATTTCGAAGGAAAACTTACAGAATTCAGAACGCCGATTCGTTATCTTGGATCTGATTTTCAACAAAATGTATGGAATGAACTTCGAAGAATTCCTGTAGGCCAGACGGTCTCTTACAAGGAGCTTGCAGAGAATATAAACAACCCTTCGGCTTGCCGCGCTGTAGCAAGGGCTAATGGAGCGAATCAATTATCGATCTTGGTTCCATGTCATCGAGTGATCAATAGTAACGGTGAATTAGGGGGCTACGGCGGCGGCATTGCAAGAAAAGAATGGTTAATCAATCACGAGAACAACCTTAGTTCGAAGGTAGCTTATTAACTAAAAACATACTGAACTCGATGTGTCTGAAAGTCTGGATACGTCGTTTTTTTATGCTTTTACCAGATTTAAAAGTACTGTTTCAAGCAAAAGAAGGGAAAATTATGAATTCACAACAATATCCAATTGTGTTAGCATAATATATATTTTCATAAGAAAGCGAGCCTTATCTTAGGAGATTGGAGTGAACATCATGCTGAAGGTTCTGATCGTGGATGATGAGCCCTGGGTGCTTGAAGGGCTGAGAACGATGATTGACTGGGAAAAATATGGCTTTGAAGTGTGCGCGGAAGCCCATAATGGCTCAGAAGCATTGAGACTTATACAAGAATATAAACCGGAATTGGTCTTAACGGACATTAATATGCCGGTTATTAACGGTCTTGAGCTTATCGCAAAATTGAATGAAGTGATGACAAAGCCTCCAAAATTTGTGGTATTGACTGGGTATGATGATTTTAAATATGCACGTACGGCATTGCAGCAACGAGTGAACGACTATTTATTAAAGCCTATTGATGATGAAGAAATAGAGTCATTATTAAGCAGGATTACACCTATGATTCGAAATGAAATCGCTTCCAATGAAGAGCTTGATAAGAAGCAATTTTTTATCGTAAACAATATTATCAACCGTCTAATTCAAGGTGAGTGCAACGAAAATTTAGAGCTTCTAACCCAGAGCACGTTGAAGCTTCAAGCGAATGCAGAATTAATGTGTATTCTTATCGAACCAGCCACATATTTTAATCCATTTCTTCCACGAACCGTCGACTACTTTCCTCAGGAAAGTACCCATTTCTTTCAAGATCGATCGGGAAGAACAGGGATCATTCTTGAGTCTGCTTCTATTGGGAATGAGAGTCTGGACGCTATCGTCAACCAGATTCGTTCGGATTTCGCTGAACAATCACATGAGCCGGTACTCCTGGCGATTAGTACTAGAATGGTAGGCGTATGCTCGGTTCGAGAAATCTATATGCAGGCACTTGATGTATGGAAACGAAAGACACATCAGCAGAAGAGGGGGATCTTTTATTATAGCGAGCTTAGGGTTCTAAAGAAGAAGGAACACCATGAGGATCACTTCAAGCAGCTGCTGGATAAGGTCCTGGCAAATGATTTAGAACAGATACAACCTTGTGTAAAAGAAGCGTTCGCCTCTTTCGTAGAAAATCTGTTGACGATTGAGGTCGTGCAAGCCCAGGTGGCTCATTTAGAGCTTACGATATGTACACTGATAGCCCAAATGAATGGTATCCCGGATACGATGATGATAAAGCTTCAGCAAGAGTATGGAAATCTAGGTGAACTAAATGATTATTTTGTATTAAGCCGTTATGTTCAAAGTCTGTGTATGCTGGCGACGGTCTATCTATCTGAATTAGAGCAGCAGAATGAACAAAATACGATTTACAAGGTGATTCAGTATGTGGATCGTGAATTTCGGAATAAATTAAAGCTTCAGGATTTAGCTAGGCAATTTCATATCAATTCTACCTATTTGGGACAGCTATTCAGGAAACAAACGGGTCAGGGCTTTAGTGAATATTTAAATGCCAAAAGGATTGAGGAAGCCAAAAGTCTGCTTAAGCGAACGCAGCTGAAAATATCGGATATTGCGGTGCAGGTGGGATTCTCAAACACAGACTATTTTATTGATAAGTTCAAGCTGATTGTAGGGGTAGTCCCATCGGTTTATAAAAATGAAAATAAAAACTAATAGCTCTAGGGGAAGCAAGGTGTTTCGTATGGAGAGAAAAAAATTCAGATTTAGAAAAGTAGTGAATGACATTCCACTGAACTACAAATTTTCCCTCATTTACGTTATAGGCGTTCTACTCCCTATTATTATTATTAACCTTGTTTTTTTGGATCGGATTTCCGATTTGATCAAATCCAGAGAACAGCAAAACTTAGAAATCTCTTTAGAGAGGGCCAGAAAGGATATTCAAGATTTCATTGAGGGTGGAGTAGCAGTTAGTTATACGCTGTCCTCGGATAAGAATCTGTATGAATTGCTAGAGCGGAGGTATGGGAACTTGATTGAATTTTATGACACCTTCGACGAACAGCTTCGAGATCGGATGAACAGTTATATGCCAGTTAACAATCAACTTGAACGAATTACTGTATTTACGAATAATGACTCCATTGTTTCCGGTAGTAACTATCAGGTCATCACGGACAAGGTAAGGGAGAGTGAGTGGTATAAGCAGTTCAGTGCTGCGAATAAACATATGTTTCTTGCTGCTTATCAAATGAGCGCAGCGCCTAATGTGGCTTCTAATGCCCCGTATTTAAGTGTAATTGAGCGAATGGATGTATACAGCTCACTGAATACCTATGAGAAGCTGCTTAGAATTGACCTGGATCTCAGTAAAATATATGACATTATAATTAGAGAAAAGGATTATTTGAGTCTTTACCTGGTTAACGGGCAGGATGAAATCATTATGTCTGCTCAGAGCGGGTATCAGAGGGGTACGAAGGATCCTTATCCTGTGTTCGAGCTTCAGGATGATGAGCACAAGGAAGACATACATATTGTACCCGTTGGCGGGGCTAGTTATATAAAAAGCTGGCGAATTATAGGGGTTACGCAAGGGGAGCGTATTGCTCAGGCGATTATGGAGATTCGAATTTATGCGGGTATTTTGGCATCCATTGTCACCTTGCTCACAACCGCCTTTTTATATGTGATGTTAAGATCGTACAATTATCGGGTGAAACGGTTGTCTAGGCATATGCAGAAAGTAACGAATGAGAAATTCGATCTTATTCAAATCGATGAAGGACAAGATGAGATTGGTGACTTGATTCACAACTTTAATAGAATGACCACTAAAATTAATTCTCTAATTAACGATGTATACAAACTAGAGATTCAAAAGAATAACCTGGAGATGGAAAGAGTAAGGGCTGAACTGAATTTTTTGCAAAGTCAGATGAATCCCCATTTTCTCTTCAATACTTTAAATGCCATTTTAGTGGTCTGTACCAAAAATAATTATTCGGACGTTACAGACATCATTAAGAGTTTATCCAAGTTGCTCAGAAGACTACTTAGCTGGAAAGAAGATCTCGTTACATTGGAAGAAGAAATGACGTTCATTGAGATGTATCTGAAAATAGAAAAATTCCGGTTCAGAGATAAATTTGACTATCAATTTGAGATCGATGAGCAGTCGCTGCAATATAAAATTCCAAAGCTAAGCATGCAGCCGTTAGTGGAAAATTCTTGTAAGCATGGTCTGCAGGCTATAGAAGGACTCGGTATCATTAAAGTAAAGACGGAAATCGAGGATAGTCGTTTACAAGTTACGATTTCAGATAACGGTAAAGGGATCGAACCAAGCCAGCTTAAAGAAATTTTATTTAATGTTCAAAATGAAGAAGCCTCCTCAGGAACGAATATCGGAATCCGCAACGTGTATCGCAGACTGGAGCTATATTATGAAGATCAGGTTCGCTTTGAAATCAGCAGTGTCCCGAATGAAGGGACTGTTGTCACGTTTGGCATTCCGCTAAAGCTCCTGGAACGAAAAAATAGCTAGAAGGTGAGGGAGCCTATGAAATACAAAGTATTGTTGATCGATGATGAGCCTAGTGCTCTTGAGGGGATGCAGCTATGGATAGACTGGCAGGCGCTTGGCTTTGAAGTATGTGGAACCTCCAGTAATGGCAAAGAGGGCTTACAGTTAATAAAGCAGCTACTGCCGGATCTTGTCATTACAGATGTAAATATGCCGCTAATGAATGGTCTGGAAATGGTTTCCGCCTGGCAGCAAGAGGAGACTAAACCGATTAAGTTTGCCATACTAAGCGGTTATAGTGAGTTTGAATATGCTAAGACAGCTATACGTTATGGCATTAACCATTATCTGATGAAACCGCTTTTCGAAGAAGAGGCGTCAGAAGAATTGAAGGAGATATATCGGGAATTAGAACAGGAAACTCAGAAGCGAAGCTTAAATCAAATGGCAAACTCAGAGGAAGTTGTCTCTCTTCTTAAGAGCATTCTGAATGAGAAGGCAGAAGATAAGTCAGACTTTACAGTACTTACACGTCTATCGGAAGGCAAAAGCCTTTGGAATATTTGTTTACTACAGACAGACCCGGCGATGTATACGGAAATCAGAGAGAAAGCAGTAGCTCTCCTAACGAATACGGAATCGATGTTTCTGATCGATCTGGAGGCTTTTTGCTTTGGAATCGTATACGGCTATCCTTCGGAGTCTGATGAGGGTGCCGCAATATATCCTGCAGTAGCTCCCTTGCTGAATGAACACCCTAAGCAAGCCATGTATATTGCAGTAGGGGATAGCGAGGGCTCTTTGCTTCAAATTGCGAATAGCTACCGAACGGCGAAAGAAGCGTTAATGTATTATTTTTATAATTCGGATCATTCGGGGTTCTTGACCTATCAGGGAACCAAAGATAGTCCCTTCAGCTATCACTATGATCAAATTCAACTGATGGATGATTTAATGAGACCCATTAACACACTGGACATAAAAGGCTTTAAACAAGCTGTAGGCTTGGCTTCTCGCAGTTTTCGTGAGATGCGCATCGCTCCAGAGGTTGTGAAGAAGATCGTTATTCATATTATGTATAAGATCGTTGAGTTTACTTCAAAAGCTAGTGAAGTTCAAGTATCCTCCCTGTTAACCCAAATAACAATCCCCGAAATACGGGACTCGATGATGAAGTTGAACGATTTAATGCGTAATCTTTTATCATGTGGTGAGGCGAGTATTGATATTCTTCTAAAAGAACAAATCCAAAAATCACAGGGGATTGTACAGGAAATCAACAACTATATTGAAGCGCATTATCACGAAAATCTTACAATTAAAAAGCTGTCGGAGGTATTCTTCCTGCATCCAGTGTATCTGGGACAATTATTGATCAAGAAGAATGGCATTCATTTTAATGAGCAGCTGCATGACCTCCGGATTAAGGAATCTGCGCGTTTACTTCAACACAATAAGCTGAAAAACTGTGAGATCGCCGAGAAAGTAGGGTATTCCAATTATAGTCAGTTTCTCAAACAATTTGAAAAGAAGATGAAGATGAGCCCTAATGAATTTAAACATACGAATACCTAAACTTTTTGGGGGTACACCTTTAGTTCTGGCGTATTATCAGTGGCATCATCACCTCTATAATTTAACTTGTAAGGGCTTACAATATGGTTACACCAACAAAATATGGAGGTGCTTTATGGGGGGCAAGTCAATATCAAAGTTCAAACTTAGTCTGATTGCTGTGTTATCCCTAAGTTTTGCTCTAGCAGGGTGCGGTGGAAATAACAGCGGTAATACTGCTAAGGGGGAAAACAAACCGGCAGAAACAACAGCTGCAACTGCAGCTGGAACCGATGACAAGAAGGTAGAGCCTTTTGAAGTTAGTATCTTTCTTGGAGAAGCAGGTCAGCAACCCACACCAGATAACAAAATTTACAAGATGATCAAAGAAAAAACAGGCGCATCATTCAATTTCGAATTCTTGGCTGGAGACCTTAAACAGAAGCTTGGCGTTATGATTGCCGGTTCGGATTATCCAGATCTGATGAGTTCCAATACCCAACTGACGGCAGCAGGTGCATTTATTCCTCTCGAGGACTTAATTGAAGAACACGCTCCGAATTTGAAAGCGCATTACGCAGCTTACTGGAACATGATGAAGGATCCCAATGATGGACACATTTATACACTTCCAAACTATGGTGCGTACAATGGTGAGATGAATACAACCTATTACTCTGGCCCAGCTTTCTGGATTCAGAAAGCTGTACTTAAAGATGCCGGTTATCCAACGGTTAAAACTTTGGACGAGTATTTCGATCTTATCGTGAAATATAAAGAGAAAAATCCAACCATTGATGGTCAACCAACAATTGGGTTTGAGATTCATAACAAAGACTGGAGAAACTGGGGATTGTTTAACGCTCCTCAGCATCTGATCGGTCATCCTAATGATGGCGGAGTAGTAGTTAAGGATAACGTAGCAGAAATCTTTGCGGATAAAGACTATGCAAAGCAGTACTATAAAAAACTTAATGATATGAATGCGTTGGGTATTATTGATAAAGAAGCATTTGTAATGGATTATGACCAATATTTAGCTAAATTGTCTAGCGGAGCCGTACTGGGAATGTTTGATCAGCACTGGAACTTTGGTAAAGCAGAAGATTCACTCAAGACACAAGGGAAAGATATGAGCACTTATGTAGGTCTGCCTCTTGTGTATGATACTAACACCAAAGATTATTATCTGGATCGTCCTGCTCTTAACTTGAATAATGGATTCGGGATTACTGTCAATGCTAAGGATCCAGTGAGAATCCTTAAACTTATGGACACATTGATTCAAGAAGATTGGCAAAGAACCCTCACTTGGGGTATTGAAGGCGAAGATTATCAAGTGGTAGACGGTCGCTTTATAAGAAACCAGGAGCAACGGGATAACGCAGTTGATGCTACATGGAAGCTAAGTAACAAAGCAGAAGCTTGGTATGCTACCGCTCCGAAAATGCAAGGGTACTTTGCAGATGGTAACTCAACGGATGCGGCAGCCCAACCAGAAGAATATAAAGCAGGGTTGGAAGCGTATGACAAGGAAGTTCTTGACGCATATGGATTCAACAGTTATGTAGATTTCTTCAGTAAGCCTGGACCGAACCCAGTGGCTTATCCTGCTTGGTCGATAGATCTTGTTGAAAATTCTCCAGCAAAAATTGCCGATACGAAGATGGGAGAAGTTAAGACCAAGTACCTGCCAAAAGCAATCTTGGCTAGCCCTTCCGATTTCGATAAAGTTTGGACTGAATTTGTTGGAGAACTTCATAAAGCGGATATTAAAGCTTACGAAGACAGAATCAATGAACAGCTTAAATGGAGATTTGATACTTGGAGTGTTAAATAGTTAGAGCTTGCTTAAAAATCAGAAAGTGGTGGCTTATTAGCCAACCACTTTCTGAAATATATGGATGATGTGGGGAGAAAATATATGGATGAGATTTTAACGGGAAAAAAAGTTAACCGGCATCCTAAAAGAAAAAAGAAGCAACCGATTACTCTGACCTTGATTAAGAATCAGAAACAGCTGATTTGGATGTCAGTTCCATTGCTGCTGTATATTGTACTATTTGCGTACGTACCTGTTTGGGGATGGACAATGGCTTTTCAGGATTATAAACCAGCTAAGGCATTTGGCGAACAGACATGGGTCGGCTTGAAACACTTCAAGTTTCTATTTACGGATGATACCTTTTTAAGGGTACTACGAAACACACTGGCTATGGGATTAATTAATTTCTTTTTAGGATTTATAACCGCGATAACATTGGCCTTACTTCTTAATGAAATCAAAAATGTATTTTGGAAAAGAACCGTGCAGACCATATCCTACCTACCTCACTTTCTTTCCTGGATTATTGTAACAGGGATTGTAGGTGTCTCCCTCTCGGTTAACGACGGGATTATCAACATCGTGCTCATGAAATTACATCTTATCGATTCACCAATCCTTTGGTTGAGTGAAGGGAAGTATTTCTGGGGTATTGTGGGTGCTTCAACCGTCTGGAAAGAGGTTGGATGGAGTACAATCATCTACTTGGCTGCTATGGCTTCTATAGATCCAGCTTTATATGAGGCTGCTGAGATTGATGGGGCTAACCGGTACAAAAAAATGTTCAATGTAACATTGCCGGGAATTAAACCAACCATTGTAATCCTGATGATAATGTCCATAGGACATGTATTGGATGTCGGATTTGAGGTTCCGTACTTGTTAGGGAACGGGCTTACTGTAGACTGGTCGGATACGATTGATATATTTGTATTGAAATACGGGATTGGGCAAGGGAATTATTCCTTAGCCACTGCGGGAGGCATATTTAAAACAGTCGTAAGTGTAACGTTACTGCTTTTAGCTAACTGGACGTCGAAGCGGCTAGGGGAAGAGAGGCTGTTATAATCATGGAAAAAACTCAATTAATACCTCAGAAATCTCCAAAAATTAATAGTAGAAAACGTATGAGAATTATAGGGATCGAACCAGTAGTGTTCGGTACCTTCAATACTATCTTTATGATATGTCTAGTCATTGTTACCTTGTATCCATTCTTGAATACTATAGCAGTTTCCTTAAATGAGGGAAATGATACCATCCGCGGCGGCATTTATCTATTGCCTAGGGAGTGGACTATACAGAACTACAAAGCTGTTTTTGCCTCTGGTACAATTATTCCTGCTTTTTGGATTTCGGTAGCACGAACAGTGATATCTACGATCCTGAATCTATTTTTAACCACAATGCTTGCTTATACTTTAAGCCGGAAAGAATATGTTTTCCGCAAGCAGATTACCTTTGTTTTCGTCCTAACCATGTATTTTAATGCGGGTCTGATTCCAAACTATTTCCTAATTAAGGATCTTCATTTGCTTAATACATTTTGGGTATATGTAATACCGACTATGATAAGTGCATTTAATATGATCGTCATCCGTACTTATATTGGTAGCTTACATGAAAGTCTTATGGAATCCGCGAGAATCGACGGTGCCGGGGAATTTAAGATTTTCATGAAAGTAGTCTTCCCTTTATGTAAACCTGTTCTTGCTACCATTGCCCTTTTTGTCGCTGTAGGTGCATGGAACTCATGGTTTGATGCTTTTATCTACACCTCTTCCCGCCAGCACTTGAGTACATTGCAGTATGAATTAATGAAACTAATACAATCTAGTATGAATGCGAACAGTAGCGCAAGTGTAGCTAACGGGGCAGGGGTAACTGCGGAATCAGCGGGGTCAATGGTAACTCCAAAGTCCATTCGTGCAGCCGTTACTATCGTTGCTTCGGTTCCGATTCTGCTAGTCTATCCATTCATGCAAAAGTACTTTGTAGTTGGAATGAACGTAGGAAGCGTGAAGGAATAAGTAGCTTGCACCCACTATTAAATAATAGGAAGGTTGTTTGTTGAATTATGACTCCATCTCCAATCACATACACGAACCCAATACTTCCAGGTTTTTATCCAGATCCTAGCATCACTCGAGCAGGGGATGATTTCTACTTGGTGTGTAGCTCCTTCGAATATTTTCCTGGGGTGCCTATCTTTCACAGCCAGGACTTGATTCACTGGACACAAATTGGTCATGTATTAGATCGTGTAAGTCAGCTAGATACACGTAAGAGCAAAAGCTCTGGAGGTATATTTGCTCCAACCATCCGGTATCATGAAGGAACGTTTTACATGATAACGACCGAAATACACGGGAAGGGGAATTTCTATGTTACGGCTACGGACCCAGCGGGTCCGTGGTCAGACCCGATTAGTATTCCTTATGGAGGAATTGACCCTTCCCTAATGTTTGATGAGGATGGAAAGGTATATGTAACCACCCAGCAGGGAGCAGATTATGATTCCCACGCTATTCAATATGAGATAGACATTGCTACAGGAGCAGCATTAACAGAACCTGTTGTCATCTGGACTGGGGATGGTGGACCTTGGACGGAAGGACCACATTTGTACAAAATTAACGGAATGTATTATATCATGTCTGCTTCAGGCGGCACGGCAAAGGAACACCGAGAAATTATCGGTCGTTCTTCCTCCCCTTACGGTCCTTTTGAAAGATTAGAGCAACCGATATTGACCCATCGCGGGACTGATAGTCCTATTCAGTATCTAGGACATGCTGATCTGATCGAAGATCGTAACGGGGATTGGTGGGCCGTATTCCTTGGAGTACGTCTAGTAGATTCCAAGTATACAGTGCTAGGAAGAGAGACCTTTCTTGCCCCTGTAACGTGGAATGAAGACGGATGGCCGATGATTGATAATAATGAGGACACTGTCGGGCTGGAGATGAAGGTTCCGCGTGTACCGGGTCATTCGCCAAAACCTGAGACTAGCGGAAGATATGATTTTGATGACCCTGTATTGCCGTTGGGATTATCCTTTCTGCGGAATCCGGCAGAGGGAAGCTGGTCACTAAGCCAACGTCCGGGTTTTCTAGCTCTTCGAGGGCAATCGAAAGACCTTAATGAAGTGGGTCAGGTAGCCTTTATAGGCAGAAGACAGCAGCATACTTCAGCTGAATGGAGTACATTACTGGATTTTAACCCTACCGTGGACGGTGAAGAGGCTGGACTCTGTGCTAGATTGGACGAGAATGCACATTATGAAATTGCACTATCGCAAAGAAATGGACATAGAGTGATTACAGCTTATTTAACTGTTGATGGAACAACACATGTGGCGGCTGAGATTCCAACGATTGCTGGATGTTTATATCTGAAAATTCGGGCGGAGCTAACGGAATACACTTTACTTTATTCTTTGGATGGTCAGGAATGGATCGAGCTATCTAGGGCTCTAGCCTATCCATTATCCCCTCAAGCTGTCAAAGGAAACGGATTTACCGGTGTTCTTGTTGGCTTATATGCGACAGGTCATGGTAAAGTAGCTGAGGTACCTGCCCACTTTGATTGGTTCGATTATCGGTCATAATGAATAGCGTTTGTTAGGAGGGAACTCGTTGAGAAAAGCTAGTGATTTTACAGAGCCTGCACTAAAGACAGTGTTCGCAGAGGATTTCAAGATTGGCGCAGCCGTCAACCCATTAACTATCCAATCACAGGAGCATTTGCTTGCTTATCATTTCAACAGTATTACCGCTGAGAACGAGATGAAATTTGAAAGTCTGCATCCACTTGAGGACACTTATAACTTTAGGGCAGCAGACCAGCTGGTTGCCTTCTCCAGGGAACATCATATGGCGATGCGCGGACATACCTTGATTTGGCACAACCAGACAACGGACTGGCTGTTTGAGGATAAGGGCGGAGGACCTGTAAGCAAAGAGATTCTGCTTGCACGAGTCAAATCACATATTCAGACCGTTGTAGGACGTTATAAGGATGATATTTATGCTTGGGATGTTGTCAATGAAGTTATAGCCGATGAAGGAGAAGAGCTTCTTCGCCATTCGAAGTGGCTCGACATTGTTGGCCCGGATTTTATCGCCAAAGCGTTTGAATTCGCCAATGAAGCTGACCCTAAGGCATTATTATTCTACAATGACTATAACGAATCCCATCCATTAAAGCGTGACAAAATCTATAAACTGGTGAAGTCTCTATTGGAACAAGGCGTGCCGATCCATGGCGTCGGATTGCAGGCACACTGGAATTTATACGATCCTAGTCTGGATGATATTCGTGCAGCGATCGAAAAATATGCATCGTTAGGACTTCAGCTCCAACTGACAGAGCTGGATGTATCCATGTTCCGTTTCGATGACAGACGAATGGACTTAAAGACAGTACCTGCTGAGCTGCTCGAGCTTCAAGCAGATCGATATGAAGCGATGTTCGCACTGCTGAGAGAATACCGGGACGTGATTAGTTCGGTTACGTTCTGGGGAGCAGCGGATGACTATACCTGGCTGGATGATTTCCCTGTTCGTGGGCGGAAGAACTGGCCGTTCCTATTCGATGAAGGGCATAAGCCGAAGCCAGCTTTCCATCAAATTATCACCTCTGCCACGAAATCATAGAGTGGGCAAGCTGCTCAAATAATGAACTGTGAACCCGTCCTTATATCGATTAAGGGTGGGTTATTTATACGTTGATAGATTAGTAGAATAGATCTCAAAGGGCAGATTAAAGTGAGCGTGACAATTAGAATGATTCTGGAAGATTTAATAGGAGCCATGGAACAGATAGATGGGACTGTGGATACTCTTAAGCCGGGGAATCCGGAAATGGTGATTACAGGGATGGTTACGGCATTTTGCGCTACGCAATATGTTGTGGAACGAACGATTGCTATGAACGCCAATTTGTTAATCACACATGAAGGTGTGTTTTACAGTCATCATGAGACGAACAAGTGGTTAGAGGATGACCCTGTATATCGCGCGAAACGGAGTTTGATTGAGCGTTCTGAACTGGCTATATTTCGTTATCATGATTATTGGCATCGGCATCAACCGGATGGGATCATGGTGGGCTTGCTACGAGAGCTTGAATGGTCAGCCTATGTGGTTGAGCAGCAATCCACTGCTACAATCCTATCGATTCCAGCTATGACGGTAAGTGAAGCGGCGCAGTATATAAAAAGAAAGCTAGGCATCTCCTATGTACGTGCTGCCGGAGACGTATCCCAGATATGCAGACATGTGGGGATATTAGTAGGTTACAGAGGAGGTGGGACGATGGCTATTCCTCTTTTTAATCAGCATAATCTTGATTTAATTATTGCTGGCGAGGGCCCCGAATGGGAAACTCCAGAATATGTGAGGGATGCTGTCCACCAAGGCAGATCAAAAGCACTGATTATGTTAGGACATGCGGAAAGTGAAGCTCCAGGAATGAAATATTTAGCTGAAGTTCTGGCACAGAAATACCCAATGATTCCTACTTATTTTATTGCTGAACAACCGGTCTATCAGCTGGTTTAATTCGTATAAACCGAAATGAAGAATAAATTTGCATATTATGGAGAAAATGATTGGAAACCAGGTCACTGAGAAAGGAGTGTTTCAATGGAAATTCCTTTGGAGGCTGATGAAGTGTTAAGTCGTATCAAAAAGCTTCAAACCGATGGAAGCTCGATCAGCAAAAAACAAGTGAAGCAAAGCGATCCTGATCTTATGCGAAGTGCGCTGTTCTTTTTTCCGAGCTGGGAGCATGCATTGAAAAACGCCGATCTGTTGTAGCCATATGATTGTATAACGAAGCCGAGTGGTTCAGGGATTGATCTCTGATGGCCGCTCGGCTTTTTTTAGATATATTGAGTAAACAAGAGCAAAAGAAAGAGAAAACGAAGTGTATGCTCAATATGAAATGAAAAGCATGGCTTTCAACATTATTTTGCCCACGGCTCAACTTTACAAGAAACCTTACACGGAGTATGATTCATCACATAACTGACAATTACATAAGAAGTCCGCTTAATTTCCGTTAAGGAAAGCGGGGGAACCAACAACTGGGAACCAGTGTAACAATCGGTACTAGTTATGGGGTGAATCCTGTTCCAGGTGCATAAATGCATCCATGCAGGTAGGGCAACTCTCACTGCCCGAATCCGACAGCTAACCTCGTAAGCGTATGGAGAGAGGATGAATGGCGTATTTGATGATGAATAGCCACAGAGAATCCCTCTGTGGTTTTTTGCTGCGTTAAAAAGCAGATATAGTTGTAGAACCTATCTATGAAAGAGGTGTTAACTTTGCCTATTGCTAAACTGAATGGAACTTCGCTCTATTACGAAATCAATGGAACAGGGGCTCCGGTTGTGTTTATCCATGGACATGGATTAACACATAGTATGTTCAAGCCACAATTGGAGTATTTTTCTGATAAATATAAAGTGATTCTGTGTGATTTACGGGGGAATGGCAAATCAGGTGAATTACTGCAGGCCCCAAACGAGATTATTGAAACCCAATGTCTAGATATAATAATGCTATTGAATGATTTGGGTATTCGTGAGGCTGTTTTTGTTGGGAGTGCCTATGGGGGGCTCGTCGTTCAGCATATTGCGAAACAATATCCAGAGCGAGTAAAAGCGATTGTTGTCGCGGATAGCTTTTGTAGAAGTCAGGCGTCAACGATAATCGGTAAAATCCAGCTTATGGCTGCTTATTGTAGTTGGTTAATGTATTACGCTCCAAGTGAGCTTGTACTGCCTTCGATTCGTATGATGTACCGGGAACGCTGGAATCTGGCTTATAACGAGATTAGAAGAGGACTTCTCGATAAACGTCCACGGGAATTGTATCGGCAAAGGCTGGCTACGAGCCATGTGGATTACACTAGATGCTTAAAGTCTTTTAAGCGTCCCGCCTTATGTATTGTAGGTGACTTTAGTGAATTTGGAGTTAATTGTATGAAGGATATGGTGTCTCAGCTGCCACATGCTCAGTTAGTGATCATCCCTAACGCATTAGATCCTAGTAATCTGTGTCAGCCGGAGAAATTTAATGCTATACTTCAGCGGTTTTTGGAGAAACAGCAGGAAACTCAGCAGATTAGTTGATCTTAGTGGTAAGTGAGAAATGAGGGGCGTCCCATAGCCGGGGAGTATGTACTGGCTCCGGGGCGTTCTTCTGTATGTCTGTATTTTGTACAATGCTGTCTACTGATGTAAGATTAAAGATATTCGATATTAACTATCTAAAGGAGCTGAGTCATGATGTCTCAAGCCGAAACCATAAAATTGACCTCATTATCTTCAAAAGGGGGCTGCGGCTGCAAAATCGGTCCCGCCGATCTCATGCAGGTTATTCGCAGTCTACCACCAACCGTTCCTAATCCGGATCTACTTGTAGGTCTGGATACCAGTGATGACGCTGGGGTATATCGATTAAGTGATGATCTAGCGTTAGTGCAAACTGTTGATTTTTTCACGCCGATCGTGGACGATCCTTATTCCTTTGGGCAAATTGCAGCAGCTAATGCGTTAAGTGATATTTATGCTATGGGCGGTAAGCCGCTTACAGTGCTTAATATTGTGGCCTTCCCTATTTCTGTTTTGGACAAAAGCATTCTCGGTGACATTTTGCGCGGTGCAGCAGATAAAGTGCAGGAAGCAGGAGCAACGCTTGTGGGCGGACATTCCATCGACGATAAAGAGCCTAAATTTGGATTGGCCGTTACGGGCCTTGTGCATCCGGACAAAGTAAGAACGAATGCAGGTTCGCAGGCAGGAGACAAGCTGATTTTGACTAAACCTATCGGTGTGGGCATCTTAACGACTTCTATTAAAAAGGGTCAGCTATCCCCAGAAGAAACTACACGCCTTACGACAGTCATGTCTACATTGAATAAAAAAGCGGCTGAAATCATGGAGCCCTATGATGTACATGCTTGTACAGATGTTACCGGATTCGGGTTGCTTGGACATGCCTCGGAAATGGCAAAAGGGAGCAATCACGGACTGATTATTCGTCAAGGCGATGTACCGATGCTGCCAAGAGTAAGAGAGCTCGCGGAGCAGGGCTTTGTTCCAGGCGGCACTAAGAATAACTTTGCCCATTTGGAGGGCAGTATTCTTTATCCGGAAGAGATGGACCAATTAAGCCGCTATATTCTGTGTGATGCTGTGACTTCCGGTGGATTGCTGATCTCTGTTGCTCCTGAACAAAGTGAGGATTTGCTAAAAGAGTTAGTAGATGCAGGTGTAGAAGCAGCATTGATCGGAGAGGTAACGGAAGAGCATCCGGGTCAGATTGCAGTTATAGCTGCGCAATAACGCTGGAGTTCAGCTTAGAGGCGACCTAAGAAGTTAGCCACCAGAGGAGAGAGCGCATTGTTTCAGGATATTACATTGGAAGAACTAAGAGTGTTAAAGAATAAGAAGCAGATCACCGTTATCGACGTTCGATCTCCTTCTGAATATAAAGATGCAACGCTGCCGGATAGCTTGAATATTCCCTTTTTTGATGATGAGGAACGGGCTGAAGTAGGTACGTTGTATAAACAGACAAGTGTGCAGGCTGCGAAAGAACGCGGTTTGGAGATTGCTGCTGCGAAGCTACCTTCCTTTGTCAAAGAATTTGCTGCGATTCAAGGGGACAAGGCTGTATTCTGCTGGAGGGGAGGTATGCGCAGCCGTACAACTGCGACTGTACTTTCTTTAATGGATATTCACGCTTACCGATTGATTGGCGGCTATAAAGCTTACCGTAAATGGGTACTCGATGAACTGGAGTCCTATGAATTCAAGGCGAAGCCTTATGTCATTCATGGAAATACGGGTACAGGTAAAACAAACCTGCTGCACCGCCTGAAGGCACAGAGCTATCCTGTTTTGGATTTGGAAGGAATGGCAGGTCACCGCGGTTCTATCTTTGGCGAGATCGGACTTCATGCAAACAATCAAAAAACGTTCGATAGTCTTCTTATGGAGGAATTAATTAAGCTTGGGGATGCTCCTTATGTACTGTTTGAAGCGGAGAGCAAAAAGATTGGGAAGGTCGTAATGCCCCCATTCATGGCCGAGCAGAAAGAGATTGGAACACAAATTTGGATTGAGATGCCACTACAAGCCAGAGTGCAGCAAATCCTTGAGGATTATCGACCAGAAGAATATAAAGAACAGTGCATTTCAGCATTTCGAAGTATCAAATCACGAATTCATATCCCCATTGCGGCGGAAATCGAGCGTTGCTTGCAAGCTGATATGTTCGGAGAGGCTGTTGCGCTGCTGTTAGAATACTACTATGATCCTAAATACGATTATACGTCTACTCAGTATGAAGGCATTGAGAGAGTTACCTTTAAGGTGAACAATTTGGATGAAGCTGAGGCTGCGGTAATCTCTTTTTTGAGTAATCAGAAGGTATAAGCTTTAGGTATCGTAAAGTATGAGGGGTTTAGAGGAGGCTCGGCTTAACAAATGATCTATTTAGACTATAACGCTACAACACCTGTAGATAAGGAAGTAGCAGAGGTTATGATTCCTTATCTTTATGGTCATTTTGGCAATCCTTCAAGCAGTCATTCTTTGGGACAAAAAGCTAAAGTCGGAATCGAGCGAGCAAGAACACAGGTGGCTAATTTCCTGAATTGTACGCCGGGTGAGGTGCTTTTTACAAGCGGGGGCAGCGAGTCGAATAATACCGTTATCAAGGGCGTCGCCCAAACGTATCGACATAAAGGCAATCACATTATTGTGTCTGCTGTGGAGCATCCTGCGGTAATTAAACCGTGTCAGTATCTGGAGCAGTTGGGCTACACGATTACTTATGTACCTGTTGACGCGTATGGAACGGTGCAGGTAGATGATGTGAAAAATCAGCTTACAGACCAAACTATACTAGTCTCCATTATGCACTCTAATAACGAAACGGGCACGATTCAGCCGATCAAAGAAATAGCTGAGGTCTGCCATGAACGGGGTGTCCTTGTACATACCGATGCTTCGCAGTCCGCTGGAAAAGTAGAGCTTGATGTGGCTGAGTTAGGGGTGGATTTTCTAACGCTGGCAGGCCATAAATTATATGCGCCAAAAGGGATTGGAGCATTGTACATCCGAGAGGGCATTCACATCGAGCCATTAATTCACGGAGCGGGTCATGAGCAGGGGAGACGTGCCGGAACGGAAAACACCCCTTATATTATTGGATTAGGAAAAGCCTGTGAGCTTGCTTCGGACTCTGCATCCAGAGAGCGTGTGAAAGAAGTAGCGGATTATTTCTATGATAGATTGCAGAAGGCATTTGGCGACAGAATTCACCTGAATGGTCATAGGCATAAGCGATTGCCCAACACGCTTAACGTTAGTTTTCTTGGAGCGGTGGGTCACGAAGTGATTGCTTCGCTGGAAGATGTGGCTGCCTCAACAGGCTCAGCTTGTCATTCTGGAGAAACATTGATTTCACCTGTTCTAAAGGCAATGAATGTCTCAGCAAGTATTGGGCAGGGAGCGGTTCGTTTTAGTGTGGGACGGTATACGACTAAAGCGGAGATCGATGAGGTTATCGGTAAGCTGAAAGAGTATTTGTTGTGAGTGGATTGCCAGGGATAGCTAAGTTTGCTCAATAGCGTCTCTCCGGATCGAAAGATTAAGAAATTTTAATCGAATAATATAACAAAAGCATCTGTTACTCCTTTAGTGGGGAGGGCAGATGCTTTTGTTTGTGTTAGTGATTATACAATAGTAAAGCCTGCACTTGCATAACCAGTGACTGTATTTACAAGGGTAAGACCTGTAGCAGTGGCTGAGAATACCATAAGAAGACGTGTCTGCGGTGTTACAGCAAAATTGATACCATTCGTAATTCCGCTGACAAAAGTTCCTAAATTAATAGTACCAGTGATAGATGGAAGTGGTACTATTGCACCTGGAATAGGAGTAAATGTGTTATTTGGTGTGGCCGATTGGTACAATTGCGCTGTTACATTTATCGTAGTACCAAGAAGCGATAAAGCAATGGTATTACTGAAGTATGCAGCAATAGATGTTATCACTCCTGAACGAGGAACGGACATTGCGAAGTTGATAAGAGGTCCAAGAACAGTACCTGTCAAATCTATATTTCCACCAACAAGAGAAATGCCTGTGGCTGAACTTCCGAAGCCTATAAGGCTTGTTGTTCCCACCAAACCACCTAAAACCGTGGTCATAATAATTGGTCCACCAGATGCCAGTGGAATGATTGCGCCATCACCGGTTGCCCCAGTAACTCCTGTAACTCCGGTAGCCCCCGTCGGTCCAGCAAGCCCGGCAGTACCCGTAGCCCCCGTCGGTCCAGCAAGTCCGGCAGTACCCGTAACCCCCGTAGCTCCAGCAAGCCCGGCAGTACCTGTCGCACCCGTCGGCCCAGCAATTCCAGCAGTACCTGTCGCACCCGTCGCGCCAGCCAGCCCGGCAGTACCTGTAGCGCCTGTCGGTCCAGCAATTCCAGCTGTACCTGTAGCGCCTGTCGGTCCAGCAATTCCAGCTGTACCTGTAGCGCCTGTCGGTCCAGCAAGTCCGGCAGTACCTGTAGCGCCCGTCGGTCCAGCAAGCCCGGCGGTGCCTGTAGCCCCTGTCGGACCAGCAAGCCCGGCAGTACCCGTCGCACCAGTCGGCCCCGCAAGCCCGGCGATGCCTGTAGCCCCTGTCGGACCAGCAAGCCCGGCGATGCCTGTAGCCCCTGTCGGACCAGCAAGCCCAGCAGTACCCGTAGCCCCTGTCGGTCCAGTTGCCCCTGCTCCAGGTCCTGTCGGTCCCTGTATTCCTTGCGCGCCTTGAGGACCCTGAGGTCCTTGGAGTCCTTGAAGACCTTGAAGACCTTGAAGACCTTGAGGACCCTGCGCCCCTTGAGGTCCTTGCGCTCCAGTCGCGCCTGTCGCTCCACCAGCAATTAGTAAATAATCTGACGAACTACCTGGTGTTCCTTTGGGTCCGGCAACAGTAGCTATATAAGTGCTGCCATTAAAGGTTACTACTTGACCCGCTGGATACAATGGGCTTTGTGCCGGATTAAAGACTACAATACCTTGCAGCCCTGCACCAGTGGCTCCTTGAGGTCCTTGAGGCCCTTGAGTTCCTTGAGTTCCTTGGGGTCCCTGAGGACCTTGTGGCCCCGTCGCACACTTAATAGGTAAGCCGAGCGCTTGTGAAATAGAAGCTTGAATATGTCTGATTTGAATTACCAACTGATCTTTGCAATGAGAGTCTATTTTCGTGGCGAGGATAAAAGATAATAACTCGGCTAACAGCTGTTGAAGATTAGTACCCACGCTCACGACGGAGAAGGGACTGACCTCAGTAGATACAATGGTTATTTCTACTACAGAAAGAAGCTCCGTTCTAAAAGGGCTGCATATCCTAGCCTCATGCAAGAATTCCATGAGCTCTCTTAACACTCTTTGAAGATTGGAAATATGAAGTGTAGTGGGATTCGTAAGTGCGGGAGGTACCACTGTAGCAAGCTCTGTGACTATTTTTAATAGTGCAGCACACTCTCTTTTTCTGACAGGACTGCTTATTCTTCCTTGTTTGTTTAGGATAGCGTCACCTTTGAATGGTCTATGATAATGATCTGACATCCTTCTGTATCTCCTCCTTGAGCTTCTCCTTTTCATACCTTTAAAAATTGGGAACCTGCCCAATCAGCATATTCAGAGAAGCAGAAGTTGTTACAGTAAACGCTCTGGAAGTCGATACACATGAACCTACATTAAAAAGGCAAGCCACCGCTAATAAAGTAGCCTGCCTTTTTTGATAGAGTAGTTTAGTAGTGTTATTAATCTGTACTCCGTTCGCCTTCTCACTCAGCCTTCAGTTTTATGAACGAGTATTAGAACGCCTGTATTCCATCGGCGTGATGCTGAAGTTGCGTTTGAACATCCGATGGAGATAAGAACTGCTCGTGAAACCGGTCATTTCAGCAATATCCGATACGGACAGATCGCTCTCTTTCAAGAGGCGACATACTTCCTGCATTCGTACATCCATGATGACATCCACAATAGCTGTCATTGTTTGCTGCTTATAAAGACGGCTGACATATATAGGTGACAGGTTAAGCTCATCAGCAATCTGGTTCAGGCCCAGGCTGGGGTCCGTGTAAGATTGATTGATTTTTTGGTTAATTTGACGGATCAGATCACTTTGCTTAGAGCTACGTTTATCGGCCTGTAATTCCTGAATATCATCGAAGAGTTGGTGAAAAGCTTCTTCAAGCTCCTTCATCGTCTCGTAATTCTCAAGGGAAGGTATCTTGAGGATATCTTCCACAGATGTAGAGTTGAGCTTTTTGATATTATCGATGATTCTCTTAATTGTTAGCGTCACCCTGGATAGCGTTAGTTCTAGTATATAGTAGGGGTATTGGTCCAATTCGCGCACGATGTCAGAGAAATGGCTATGGGCTTCGTCTGTTCTACCACTGGTGAGGGCATCAACCAGCTTTTTCTCGTTATCCGCAGGGTAAGAGTATAGGTTATTCTGCAATTCGTTAATCTTCTCTGCGTTGATTAGGCAGCCATGCCCATAAAAAAGTCTATGTTTAGAAGCTTCTTTGGCCTGGCTATATAGGTGGTTCAATCGATCTGGATTATCACTAACGGGACTGTACACTAGCGATAATCCTATTTTCAGATAATCGCAGCAAGCCACACGGATTTGTCGCAGCAGCACTTCGATCAATTCTGTATCGAGAGATTCAGCGGACGACATACTGCTAAGTAACATAACTACGCTGTCGTCGTTCATATCTACGCTTTCCACTTGATAAGTCTGACCGCAAATTTCCGAAGCAATATTCATGATCGCGAACTTGTATGCAAGTAGATAAGCACCTCGCTCTTGTCGCAGGGTATTGTATTCATCAATACGCAGCAATACTAGCCGATAGCTCTCGTTTAAGCCGAAGGCAATACTCAGCTGCTCCAAATCAGTTGGCCGGCTGCTGTGGGGTGATTTAATACCGAGAACAAGATTACGTAAAGAATTCTGTCTAATCGTAAACATACTGTTGCGCTTGTCAGCTTCAAGGCTATTCATTCGGCTTACAATGGAATCAATAGGAAGGTAGAGGCGTTTGGATAGCATTCTAGAAATGATAAGTCCGAATATTAAAATAATCAAAGAAATCAGTAGTGTTGTATTACGGATTTGGTTGGTCTGTTCTGTGATCACATTATATGGAGTAATGCGAACATACTGCCAACCAAGAGAATCTGGTGAAGTATAGGACACTAGTGATTTCTGGCCTTTAAAAGGAGCTGTGAAATAACCTGCGGAGCGGTCTTTAACTTTATGCTCTACCCAGCTGCTTTCATCCCCTGAGAGTTTCTCCAATGTCAGCTTGTTCCCCGATAGAAACCGATCTTGGTCATCAAGAAGATAAGTGTTACCACTACCGGCGGTATTGCTGTTAGCCAACTCCTTGTTTATCCAAGCTGCTGATATATTAACAATAACTGCAGAATTGATGGCGCGGTCCCAGTTGATCGCATCATAGCAGAGATAAGTATAGACAGCGATAGCTTCTGATTTGGGTTCGCCGATGGAATAGGTGCGTGGGATCGGAGTGAATGTTTTGTAATCCTGATAATGATTCAACATCTGTATGATTTCAGTGTCCTCTAACTCTCCTGTGGAGTACACACCATTCTGCCCTTGCGCCGCTGAGATATATATAGTGTCATTATTCGGATTATAAACATAGATGGATTCAATGTATGGCATGGAGTTCAGATAGTTTCCGAGATCCGACATTGCAGCCGTAACCTCATAAATGGAAGGTTTGTTGTAGAACAACAGATGGGAAATAGTGGAGGTTCTGTACAGCTGAAATGAAAGCGTTTGAGCTACTTCAGCCATGTTGACTACTTTTTTGCCAGTCTGAGTTAGATCTCTTAGATCGGAACGGAAGGTCTGAGTCTTCTCGACGCCGATGTAGTATGTATAGTACACGATTGTAGAGACCAGAAGAGTTAACGAGATACATAGTGTGATCGTTGTTAGCAGCTTGCCATACAGCAGTCTTTTTCTCCGTATATCACTATTCTTCATAATAGCCCTCCCCCGAAATATATGCGGCTTATTGGATAAGGCTCTGGATGAACTCTAGATATGAAGTCCTCTTATTATAATTGCCCTAGAGTGAACAGAACAGTGGAGTAACACTAGAATGTTGTATTTTACCAATATATAGCTGTGAAGAAAATAAATATTTGTGCACATATCATCATTATTTTCGGGATATTCGAGTGCACTCCCCTATGTACACTGGCATTAACACGATTCATCGCTGCTTCATAAACATCCTTATTGTTCATTAGCGGTTTCTCCAGTTTGTGCAGGAAAGCTATGAAGCTTCACTTCTGTGTTCAAAAGAACCACCCTATAGTGGAATTATGCAGTTTCTACATTAAAGGGAGTGAGAGACCTTGAGCCAAACCTCATCCAAAGGAATCTCAACCGTCGAACTTGGCATCCAGGCCGATGGAAGAGCACGCTTACGGACGACAAGAAAGAAGAAGGGATTTATTTATGAACTGATACACAATCGGATGATGTTTCTGATGCTGCTGCCCACCTTGATCTTTTTCTTAGTAAATTCTTATTTTCCAATGGTAGGTATCTATTATGCGTTCACTCAATTTGACTTCAACAGCAGTATGTTTAATTCCAAGTTCGTCGGCTTGCAGAATTTCGAGTTTCTCTGGAGATCCGGCACACTGGTGAAGCTGACGATGAACACGATAGGTTACAACATCGCTTTTATTGTACTTGGGAATGTGCTGGCGATTGCTTGTGCGATTCTCTTAAGTGAACTGAATGGGAAATGGTTTAAAAAGATTAGCCAATCGATAATGTTTCTACCATATTTCGTATCCTTCGTCATTCTAAGTGTTATTGTCTACAACCTGTTCAATTATGACAGCGGTTTCTTAAATACAATGCTTACACAATTTGGGCTTGATCCGGTGGACGTTTACAGCAAACCCTGGGCTTGGATTTTTCTAATTATTATCTTCTATCTATGGAAGAATCTCGGTTATAGCATGGTTATCTATCTAGCAGCGATTACGGGGATCAGTGATGAATATTATGAAGCGGCTAAGATCGATGGCGCTAATATTTTTCAACGGATTTGGTATATTACAGTGCCAATGCTGAAATCAACCTTTGTGGTGCTGCTGCTCTTTGCGCTCGGAAGTATTATGAAAGGGCAGTTTGATCTGTTCTATCAATTAATAGGAAACAACGGGCTTCTCTATAATACGACGGATATTCTAGATACCTACGTCTATCGCTCGCTTAAAGTAACGTTTGATGTGGGCATGGCTACTGCTGCCGGGGTCTATCAGTCCTTGTTCGGTTTTGTCCTCATCATGACGGTTAACTATATTATTCGCAAAATAAATGATGACTACGCCCTGTTCTAGGAGGACAAGAAATGAAAATTCAAAAGGATAAATATACACGGATGCTTCATGCGATCGCCTATGTGGTCATCATTGGACTGTCGGTTGCTTGCCTGCTGCCCTTTCTGCTAATTATATCCGCATCATTAACCAGCAATGAATCTATTATCCGGGATGGCTATCATCTGATTCCGGGTGAGTTCTCTCTTGAAGGCTACAAGACGGTGTTCATTTTCCCGGATGAAGTACTGCGTGCTTACACGGTCACCATCGTCACCACTGTAGTGGGAACGACATTAGGACTCTTCTTCATGACGATGGCTGGTTATGTGCTGGCCCGCAAGGATTTTAAATACCGCAATACCTTTTCCTTCTATATATACTTTACGACCTTGTTTGGTGGAGGACTTGTTCCTTGGTACATCATGATTACTAAATACCTCGGTCTGCTGGATTCCTATGCTGTATTGGTGCTACCAGGCCTGATGACACCGTTCTTAATTATTTTAATGAAGAATTTTGTTAAATCAGCAGTCCCTGAGGAGCTATTTGATTCTGGGAAAATCGATGGGGCCGGTGATTTCAGAATCTACTGGCAGATCGTCCTCAAGCTCTCCATGCCAGGGATTGCTACAGTCGGATTGTTCCTTGCATTGTATTACTGGAATGACTGGTTCACATCTTCACTGTTCATTAATGATACCCATAAATATCAACTCCAGTTCTATCTGTACAATGTTATCAATTCAGCGCAGTTCATTGCACAGATGGGTGCTGGAACTGGGGTATCTCTGGCTACAGAAGTCCCTGCTGAGTCTACCAAAATGGCCATGGCGATTGTTGTGACTGGACCGATTCTATTTCTGTATCCATTCGTTCAGCGTTACTTCGTCAAAGGGTTGACCATCGGAGCTGTAAAAGGTTAGAACCGTAACCTTACCCCTACCCGGGTTTAGGTAAAGTCGGCTAACATAGAAGCATAGTGAAAAGGGAGGATTCAGATGAATAAGCTACGGGGCAAGAGCATGTCTATTCTGCTCACGTCAGTACTGAGCTTGGCTCTACTGGCAGGCTGTGGGGGGAATTCTAGTTCCACGAACGGGGAAAATGCAGCGGTAAAAGAGAGTAATAGCGGCGGGAATACGGCTCAGAGCACCAATGCTGAGACTGAGGAGAAGTCGGGGCTGGATACATCGAAGAAGGTCGAGCTGCAGTTTTATATGCTGGGCGATGCCCCGAAAGATCTTTCAAGTATTGAATCGCAAATTAACAAGATGGCTGAAGAAGATCTGAATGCAACCGTTAAATTCAACTATACGACTTGGACAGACTGGGATCAGAAGTACAAATTGCTACTATCTTCTGGACAATCGATTGATTTGATTTTTACTGCGGATTGGACACAGTATCAAGCTTATGCTAAAAAAGGAGCTTTTTTGGCTATAGATGATTTGCTGCCGACGGCTGCTCCAGCGCTCCAGCAATTTGTACCGCAGGATATGTGGGATGCAGTTAAGATTGATGGCAAGATTTACACTGTACCCGCGACCTATAAGGAATATGTAACTAACGGTTTCGTATGGCGTGAGGATCTGCGTAAGAAATACAATTTGCCTGAGCCAACAGATCTGGCCAGCTATGAGGCTTATATGGAAGGGATCAAGAAGAATGAACCGAAGATGTCGCCGGCATCCTTTAACAGTGATGTGAGGGGCAATCTGCACGATGTCTACACTACACTTACCGCTATGGTCGGAAGTCCGCTTCCTTATGGTATCGGAATCAAGTACAGCGATCCTTCGAAGGCTTATCTTTACTGGGGCTCGGAGGAACATAAAGAAGAACTGCTGACCATGAGACGTTGGCAGGAAAAAGGCTTGATCTCCAAAAACGTATTGAACGTGAAGGACACTCTTCAGGCTCCGGTTATTGCGGGTAAAGCGGCATCCATCTTCGGTGATAACCCGACTCGCTTTAACGATACGCTGATGAAAGTTAAAGCAGCTCATCCAGATTGGGAGTTGGGTTACTATCCTTATGGTCAAACGATCGGTTACGCAACACCGGTGCATCCTATTCATAATGGATTTGCTATTCCGAAGGGCAGCAAGAACCCGGAACGTGCATTAGCCTTTTATGAGAAGATGGTTTTGGATAAACGTTATAACCAGCTGACACAATACGGTGTTGAGGGAAAAAATTATAAGGTTGATGCAAACGGCTATTATGAGCTTATTGGAGATGCTTCTACGAACGGCTTCACTCGTGAAGGGATGAACGGCTGGGCATGGCGGAACCCGGAATTTATGTTATTCGACAAATCCTATGATGGCGTCAAAGAGATTTTCGCTGAGCTTGATAAGATTCAGAAGCCGGATATCTTCACAGGATTTGCTGAAGATTACACCTCTTATCAGGCTGAAAAAGCGGCGCTGGAACAGGTAGAAAAGCAATACCTGTATCCGCTGCAAGCCGGATTGGTAGAGGATGTTGATGCGGGTCTAGCTACCTTCATGGAGAAGGCTAAGCAAGCCGGCCTTGAGAAAATTCAGGCGGAATATATCAAGCAATGGAATGCTTACGTACAGGAGAAGGGGTTGTAATAAAGAAGAGCAAGGGATGTTCCTTAAGCCAAAAAGGCGGGGGAACATCCCTTTTTTTGTATTCTAGGAGACTACGAGAAGCGCTGGCGGAATTCCCGCGGAGTGGTTCCCTCAATGCGGATGAAGCTGGAGCTGAAGTAAGGCGCTTGATTGAAGCCGACCTCCTCGGCGATCCGGGCAATCGTGTAACTGGTCTGCATCAGCAATAGCTTACTCTGCTGAATTCGGTAGTGCAGCAGGTAATCCATAGGTGCACAGCCGTATTCCTTTTTCATGCAACGAGCGATATATACAGGATGAAAGTTCAGGTTCTCCCCTAGCTGCTGTGCTGTAATGCGCTCACGGAAATGACTGCGCAAATAGGAGGCAGCTTGCTCTGCACATATTTTGGAGGGAGAGGGACGCTCATGACGCAGAGAGGCAGATAATTGCTGGAGAACCTCTTGGAATAGCAGCTGCTGCTGAAATGGAGTATCGCTCAAATGGGAATTAGGCGCTAGTTGATTCAGCTGCGAGAGCAGTTCCTCCATCTTGGACGGTTGCAGCAGAGAGGTATATTGGGGCAGCTGTAAGGTAAAAGTGCGTATATTAAATTCGTCTGAATGAAGAGGATGCTCCACTCTGGTGTGTTCTGTCTCTGGTGTTGAAGCTGTAGCCTCGGAAATATTCCAATCGCCCACTGTCTGAAAATGCAGCCAATAATAAGAGGTGTGTTCCTTGCAGCTGTCCGTACTGAAATGATGGCTATCTGGACGAAGAAGCAGTGCCTGACCTGCACGTACCTGAAAGGTGAGACCTCCTTCATTCATATATAGGCAGCCCTGCTTGACTACAAGTAAGTCAAAAACCTTGATATTGTGGCGGCTCATGTGGTAATGCCCTGGTGAGAAGGTGTGCAATCCACTTACGATATAATAGGGCATTGGCGGGACGGTAAAATTAATAATGTTCATGGAGAGATCTCCTTTTATGAGGTTGAAATAATGAAATTATTGGTTTGAAATCTGTACCATCACCAAAAGTATATCATCTATAATTTAGTCTGACCTAAAGAAAAAATATGCTGTTTCTTAGGTCCAGTATGCATGTTTGGTTTAAGGGGAGGTTTATTTAGTGAAAAAAGAAAGACAGGGCTTTGGACTATGGGTATTGGCTTGGCCTATATTTATAGAGGTGTTTCTACAGACCCTGCTAGGTACGGTGGATACGCTCATGGTCAGCCGTATTTCAGACGATGCAGTCGCCGTAGTCGGCATTTCCAATCAATTGTTCGGTGCGTTGACCACACTTTTTACCACCTTTGCGGGCGGAGCGGGGATCCTGATCGCGCAAAGAATGGGTTCAAAACGTTTCAGCGAAGCGCGTACGATTGCAATTATGGGCGTATCGGTTAGTCTCATTCTTGGTATCGTCGTGAGTATCATCCTGTTCTTCTATGCGGGTCCAATAGCGGGGATTCTAAATATATCGCCTGAGCTATTATCACTGTCCAATATCTATATCTCGTATGTCGGTGGCGGTCTGTTTTTGGTGGGGATGATTGCTTCCCTTGGAACAGCGATTCGCAATACTGGGAACACCAGAGGACCAATGTACACAGGGGTCATCATAAATGTCATTCACATTATTCTGAACTATACCTTTATATTCGGGATGTTCGGTCTGCCACAGCTAGGGCTTGCGGGAATCGCAATCTCAAGTATTATCAGTAGACTGGTCGGTGTGATCATGCTGTATACCATGTTTAGAGGTTCCTTCGAGATTAAGATTAGACTTAGGGATTTCCGTATATTCAACGGCAAGCTATTCAAGGAAATTATAAGGATTGCTTGGCCTCTAGGGATTAATTCTTCCTGCTGGGTGTTCTCTCAGTTGATTGTCTATTCCTTTCTAGCCGCACTGGGCGCAGAAGCGTTAGCCGCACGGACTTATCTCAATACCTTAGAGTCCTTTTGCTTCACGTTAGGGTATGCAATCGCGCTGGCTGGACAGATACAGATCGCGCATTTGTTCGGGGCAGGGAAGCTGAAAGAGGCTTATCGTAGTGCATATCGCACGCTGTATATCGGCTTGGCTATTGTATCAGCGAACATGTTACTGCTATTTCTTTTCGGCAGGAATCTACTAGGTTATTTTACTTCCGACCCGCGGATTATTGCGATTGGGATTTCCCTACTGGCCCTAAATCTCCTACTGCAACCTTGCAAAATGCTGAATATGGGCATGGGTAATGCGCTGAACGCCATCGGCGATACCCGTTATACGATGTATACTTCCATCGTGTCTATGTCCATTATTGGAGTGGGATGTTCTTACTGGTTTGGAATCAGCTTAGGCTGGGGGCTCACAGGGATCTACTGCTGTATGATTGCTGATGAATTTGTGCGGGGGATGCTTGTTCTAATGCGCTGGAGAGGGAGGAAAGTTATCCGTCAGGCGGATATTGGTTTGAGTGAAGGGAATGCCTCACTACATGGAGCCGGGAAAAGAAGTACTTCGTTAACTATATGAGCGGGACTCTATAAGCCGACCATGGTGGGCAATGGAGTCTAATGATGTCTTTTTGCACCAATAGTGTCTCTGGGGTCCGATAGTTGCCCAAAAGAGCCGTTTTTTCGAAAATAGCGACTCTGGAGTCCAATAGAAAGTTTGAGAACTGCAAGTAACATCGAGCGACAACAAACATCAAGTATTCCAAGCGCCACTGAGCACCCTAAGTGCGCCAAGCACTAATCTCCATCTGCTGCGCAATCGCCCACCGAGCTGTGGGTGTTTGGGGATGTTTTCGGAGAGAGGCTACCCATGAGTAAATAATTACTTAAGGGTTAGCCTCTTTTTTGTGCGAGTATAAAATTTAAGTTTGATGGTTCTGAAATTTGATTATTCATTCATATAGAATTTGATTCTATGATATAAATGAGTTAGCCTTTAGAGCATGGGTACCTGTTTTATGAATACATACTACTGAAGGGTTTGAGGAAAATGCCGTTAAAATGGAGAGGCTTGACGATCCTAACACTGCTCTTAATGATGATACTAATATCGGGATGTTCTAATGGTACCGTTCACGTCACGGTGAATAAGAATCAAAGCGTAGATTTAGCAATGAATGTGAAATTGGATTCCCGAACAGAAGCATTGATCAGCGATAAGATGGAGAAGAGTCTGACAGACAAACTGAAGGAGGAAGGAATTCAGCTAGAGAAAAGACAAGAAGGTAAGTCTACAGTCTATGAAATCCAGAAAAATTACGCTTCATTTGAGGATATAGGTTCAACCTCTATGGGGCTGGATATTGTGGATCTACAGCTCGTTACTAAAAAGAATTTGTTATATACCACGTATGATGTTGAGGCACAGCCTCAATTTAATAGCTATGTGGATACTATTATGGATAACATGGGGACATTGAGTTTATCAAAGCCGATTATTCGGGCGGTGTTGAAAAACTTTGCATTTGATTTTAAACTAACGTTGCCAATAGATCTAATTGGTGATAATAATGCAGCTGTTGATGAAGGCAGAACACTTACCTGGAATGTTACGCTGGGGGATACGGAGCCGATCAAAATGCAGCTTTATGTGCCAAATGTATGGAACATAGTGATCGTGTTAATCATCCTAGTGGTGGTGATCATTGCTGCGATTCTATTTTTCGTCAGAAAAAGAAAACACCGTAAAGTAAATCGTGCTTAAGTGGTTCGAGATATGTATTGATAGTGCCGGGAAGCCATGCTGCTTTACCGGCTTTCTTTACTTTATAGCAGGTGTAGAGTTATAATTAGTACCAAGTACTAATATCAGATACTAAATGAAGAGGTGATTGGAATGACAGGTGCAAAAATTACAGCTATCGGAACTTATGTCCCGGAAAAAAGACTGACGAATGCCGATCTTGAGCAGATGGTGGATACTGATAATGAGTGGATTGTGGGGCGGACTGGAATTCGTGAACGCAGAATTAGTCGGCAGGATGAATACACAAGCGATTTATGTGTATCGGCAGTACAGGATCTAATGAAACGTTATGGAAAAAACGTTGAGGATGTGGATATGGTCCTTGTAGCTACTAGTACACCTGATTTTTCCTTTCCCTCAGTAGCTTCTTTGATTCAAGACCGCTTAAATATTCCGCAGACTGCAGGAGCTATAGATTTGAGCGCAGCCTGTGCGGGTTTTGTATATGCACTTCATACAGCTCATAGCTATGTTGCTTCAGGGATGCACCGTAAGGTTCTAGTGATTGGTGCGGATACGATCTCCAAGATTACAGATTATACTGATCGCAGTACATGTATCCTTTTTGGTGATGGGGCCGGTGCAGTGCTTGTGGAGAGTGATAAGCAATCGACGGGATTTCTAGGCTTTCAGCTAGCTAGTGATGGCAGCGGCGCGCATCATGTGTATCGCACGGGTCTAGCCCATACGGTGAATAATATTGAACTGGTAGATACACAGATGCTCGTACAGAACGGACGCGAGGTATTTCGTTGGGCGGTCAGAACCGTTCCTCTCGGTGTACAGCAGCTGCTTGAAAAAGCAGAAGTGGGTCTGGAGCAAATCGATTGGTTTATTCCACACAGCGCAAATATGAGAATGATTGAGCCGATTTGCGAGCGTATGAACTATCCGATGGAGCAAGTGCTGCATAGTCTTGTGAATTTTGGCAATACTTCTGCCGCAACAATTCCCTTAGCTCTTGATTTGGGCATTCGTGAAGGCAAAGTAAAGAACGGGCACAAGATTCTGATGTATGGCTTTGGTGCGGGGCTGACGCAGGCCGGTCAACTGGTAGAGCTGAACTTGGATGAGCAAGTAGGGGAGCCAACTTTATTGTGAGTTGTTCAGGTAAACATAAATAATAAAACTTTGTTAAAGCAACGACCGTTTCTCGGTATTTTTTCGAGGAACGGTCGTTTTTGTTTCATTACTAAAAGTATTTTTGGGCATATATTATGCATGTATTAGGCTACTGTTGTGATTATATTCGGCTAATGATATGCAGATGTTATTCGTTTATTAGGCATCTTTTGGTATTGAGTTAGGCGTTTTGACCCATATCACAGCCTTTGGATGCATCTTTTGAAGTTTACAGATATTTAATGCTAGGCAAATAATCCATACCTACAATAAACACAGCAGACCCCAGTCTACCAAAAAAATAGTATGGGATGTACTTTGAATAGGATGAAGAAAGGAGGAGTTATCGAATATATCCGAGATAAGGGTAGTTAGCTCTTTTGTCGATGGAGAGTTCTCATGGGATTCAAAACTATAAAATAATGCTTGGGAGAGATGATTTTGTTCAGAAAAGGTAGGAAATTTGTTGCATTATTACTGGCACTCACAGTGATTTGTTCCACGATGCCGAATATCACCCCTGTGTTTGCAGCTGAAGAATCTGAGATTCTATCTGTAGATCAACCAACGACTTCTGTACCCACCGGCCGATATGAAGAAGCGCAGACGATCCACCTCACAACTGCAACGCAGAATGCTGACATTTACTATACACTCGACGGAACGCTTCCGGATGTTCATAGTTTGAAATATAACGGGCCGATCTCGATCTCCAAAACAACGAATTTGTCAGCCATTGCGATCAAAAATGGTGTGGCAAGTAAAGGAGTAACCTTCTCTTATATCATCAAGACCAAAGAAAAGCCATTACTCCAGTTTGTAGCGATGTCAGACGTACATGTGGGCTCGCATGCTTCAGCAGATGCACGTTATACCCAATTCTTTGATACGATAGGGTCGATTTTTCCGAACCCGGATGCGATACTCGTCGTTGGCGATATGATTAATGATAATGGGAACGACAAGCCTAATGACCATGTGATGGTTCGGGAAATTTTTGAGCAAAATTTAGCTAGAAAGCAGTGGAATAACACCCAGATCCGAATGGCTATAGGTAACCACGATTCCACCGTTGCTAAAGTCAACGAACATTATCCCACGGACTGGTTCACAAGCCAGCCGAATGGCTATTATGAATCTGAAATTGGTGGCTATCATTTCTTATTTTTAAACGGGAACAACTACAACTCAGATACAGGTCAGCGTAATTGGCTAAAGGGTAGACTTGCAGAGCTCACAGCTGATCCGAAGAATCAGAATACCCCCATCTTCGTGAATGTGCACCAACCTATATCGAATACGGTAATGGATGGGCAACAGGCATCGAATCCTAATCTTTATACGGATCTCAAAGACTATCCTCAAGTGATTACCTTCTCCGGACATTCCCATCTGAATATTAGTGATGATCGCTCCATTTACCAGAAGGAATTCACTTCAGTTAACCTTGGCTCCATGTCTTACATTGAATCCGATCGCGGTTACTCCCAAGTGACTAAGAAGGGACTTGAAGGACGTTTTGAATTTCCTGTCAGTCAGGCCGACTTCGTTGAGGTATATGCGGATCGGGTTGAAGTGGATCGGATTGCGTTTAACGCAGATCCTGGAGATATCTACACTGACGGTAAATGGACGGCTGAGCCGCAGCCCCCATTCAACAGTGCGGGTACAGTTGCTGGAGACAAGTGGGTCATTCAGCTAAAAGGCTCGACGAATGAAGCAATTAAGAGCAATTTCAAGTACACTACGGCTAACCGTAATAAGGTTGCTCCTGTATTCAATAGTGAACTCGACATAACGAATCAGGATACGGTACCTTTACTTTCCTTTAAGCAAGCGAAAGATGATCAATCTATGCATCATTATGAGATTAATGTCATCGATAAAAGATCTGGAGTCAGCAGCAAATCTGTAAATGTATTCTCTGACTACTATTTTTCCCCGATTCCGAATGTTATGAATATTCCACTCGAAGGACTTGCACCTCAAACTTCATACATTGTTCAAGTGACAGCTGTTGATGCCTACGGGAATCGCTCTGCAACGCTAGAGCAATCGTTCACAGCCGGCAATGAAGCACCTGAACTGACGCCAATTGATCCATCGACCATGTGGAAGGATCTAGTGGTCGATATGAAATTGGATGGTAACCTATCCGATGAAGCTAAAGACGTGACAGGGCTTGCAAGTCTAGCAGGCAATGTAACGTATGTCGATGGTAAATCCAATAAAGCTGCGCTCATTGCAGCGGGTAATAGTAATTATATTGATTTGGGCAAGCGTGATGATTTGAAATTCGGAGCAGGAAGCTTCACCGTGTCTTTCTGGCACAAAGGCAATCTTTCCGGGGATCAGACTATCCTTTCCAATAAAAACTGGAATAGTGGCGGTAACCTAGGCTGGTATATTGGACCTGCCTCCACCAATGGTATGACCTTAAATATTAGTGATGGAACGAAAAGAGCGGATATTACAGCATCAAGTGTAGGAACGGAGTGGCATCTCTTTACCATTACGGCGGACAGAACAAACAACTTAGCAAAAGTTTATGTAGATGGGATGGAGAAGGCATCGGGGAGTATTGCCTCGCTTGGTACTCAAAGTGTAGATACAACCTTTAACACGCTGATTGGTGTGGATGGCAACAAAGGAAATGGCGGAGCAACGATTACCATAGATGATCTGAGAATCTGGAAGAGATCGCTCACAGCTACGGAAAACAAAGCATTGTCGGATTCCTATAAGGGTGTTCAGCTCTTTACCTTTGAACAGCTCACCACATTAATTCATGACGCTGCATCCTTCCAAAAGAACAGCGATAAAGTCAGTGGTGTATCTTACCCGAAAGAACAGCTAGACGAGCTTGCGAAGCAAATTCAGAAAGCCAGACAACTGACGGCAAGTAATAGCCCAACCGAAATTGACCTTGCTTATGTCGAGCTTCAGTGGGTCTATAAAAAAATACAACAGGCAGCAATATATTCCTTTATTCCTAAGAACGCATTCACAATCGACTCCTTCAGTTCCTATGCGGACAATGAGAATGCCTATGCTGCGAACATCCTAGATAACGATACCGCTACGATTTGGCATTCCAAATGGCAAGAGCCTGCAGCCTCATTTCCACATTGGGTGATTATCGACATGAAGGGTAGTAAGAACTTAACTGGTATTGGGCGCACTAGCCGCTTAAGTCAGACGGCTCTGGAATTTCCAAAGGATTTTGAACTCTACGCCTCGGATCAATTATCGGATTTGACCGATCCGGCGTACTTGAGCAATCCGGCGAATAAAGCGATCGGCACATTCCAGAAAAGCTGGAAAGGCACGAGCTATCAAGACTTCAATATTTTGGATAAAGCGATACAAGGTAGATATGTGAAATTTGTTGTCACGAGCACCTATAACCCAACCGCTTTATTCACCAGTATGAGTGAAATCGATTTTACTGGTAGCTCAGTGCTCTCTGCGGATACACTTCTACAGATGTCCTTCGAGAATAATTTGGAGGATCAATCTGTAAATGCTATACCGGCAACACCGGTTAAAGATCCACAGTTCGTGAAAGGTCGCGTCGGACAAGCCTTGAGTATCGATTCCAAGAGCTCAGCGCTGCAATATGTTGATCTTGGCAAGCCAACAAGTCTGCAATTCGGCAAGGACAAGAACTTCTCGTTCGCATTTTGGGTTAAATCGCCTTCTGTCTCAGGAGACCCTGCGATTCTATCCAACAAAAATTGGGATTCCGGTGCAAATGTAGGTTATGCCTTAGCGCTGAAGGGAAGTGCACTCCAATGGAACTTTAATACATCCGGCGAATCGCGTGCAGATGCCCAAATTCCAAATGTTGTAGATGGCACCTGGCATCATATCGCCATATCGCATGATCGTGCTTCAGGGCGAGTTGATTTTTATAAAGATGGTGTTCCTGTAAATGTGACCAAAGTTAATGGCACGAACTATCAGGGTATAGCAAGCACCATGACCATTGCAGGTCGAACGGGTACGCTGGATACAGGATTGTCAACCATGATCGGAAATGATGGTACAGGCAATTACAGCAATGCGCTGCAAGTACAGCTTGATGAGCTTCATATGTATGGAAGAACATTAACCGCGCAGGAAGTTTCTAATATGTATAACAGTGCTCCACCGCTTGCTTCCATTGAGGATTTTTCAGGTTCATTAAATCTGATTGGAGCTAAGCACACGGTTCAAGGTACGCAATTCCGATATAATCTAGATTTGCGTACTCCTGATATGACGACTAAAGTGGACAAAGCTGTCGTTGAGATAGCCTATGATCCAGAACAGTTCGAATTTGTCAGCGCATCTCGCGCAACGAAGACAGACGCTTCGATCCCTGGTATCGTTAGACTAGAACTGCCAGGAGGTAATGTCTATAACATCGAGAATCCGCTGGAGTATGCAAAGTCCAGAATCTCGGAGCTCAAATTCAATACGCTTGGTGCTTCCGGCCAAGGCATCATTGAAGTTAAGCATGCGGATTTCTATACTGGATCAACAAAACTAACGATTAAGGCATTTGAATCGGCGCCTGCCGTTATTCAGATCCATGCTAAAGCTTCCGAAGATCTTAATGCAGATGGTTATGTTACGATAGGTGACCTTGCACTTGCGAAAGGCATTTCGGATGAAGAGCTGGCAGATATGGCAACCCAAGCCCAATACCAGCCCTATAAACGTGTAGTTGTCATCGGGATTGATGGTGGGGGTGTAGCGGTCTCCAAGGATGCGCCTTATTGGGAGACGCCTAGCTCCAAGAAAGAAAAGGTAGGCGATCGCCTGCAAATTCCAGCCATTCGGAACATTATCGAGCATGGAGCTATTAGCTATACGGCTAAAACTACTTTACCTTCCAGCTCATCTCCAAACTGGGGTTCGATGATTAATGGTGTTGGTTATGAAAAGCATGGTCTATATAATGACGATACCGCAGCCTACACATACAGTGAATCATGGGACTACCCAACGGTATTCAAAAAAATTAGGGAGGCATTGCCTGCTACTAAACAAACGGTATTCTCCACCTGGAGCAACATCGTTCAGGGGCATATTGAACCTTCTGTTGGTGTCGAAGGTTATTCCCTAGGAGATGAAGCTGATGTAGCGGCGTTCACGCAATACGCTGCTAGCGGCAAAGCGAAAGATACCTCGTTAATTTTCTTCCAATTGGATGATATGGATGGGGCGGGCCATGGTGATGGATTCTATACGAAGTCGTATTATGAGCAAATAAAGAAGACGGATAAGAACATCCAGACCATCTATGATGCTTTAAAGAACAATCATTTGTTGGAAGACACGCTCATCCTCATGCTGCCTGACCATGGTGGGGGTAAAGAGAATGCAGACGGAACTTTGGGCATGGCAACAAGTCATGGGCAAGATGAGCCCCTTGCCACCACAATCTTCTTCGCGGCGAATGGTAGAACAGTAGCCACCGAAGACGGGAAGGAAAAATTATTGCAAGGTGGGAATACAAGAGACTTGGCTGCAACAGTTCTAACTGCACTTGGCCTGAACCCATCCATTGGAGATTCTCATGTCATTGACGGTATGTTCATACCTCAAACCGAACAGAAACAATCGGGTGCTGCGGACTTGCGATTCACAAAATTAGTTGATGCTGCTACACAAAAGGTTAACGGTTATGAAGTATCAATCAACAATGCGACTTCAGATGTGACAGCCATCGATTTGAATGTAGACTCCAGCAGTCTCATCTTCTCATCGATTGAACCGGCTCAACCTGGCGTTAAGATTGTGCACAAAGAGACGGTTAATGGAATGACAAGAATCATTCTAACCTCAACGAATGGCATTCAAGCAGATGCTCCGATTCTTAAGCTACGAGTATCACCACAAGAAAAGGCTACTGCTGTACAAATTACGCAAGCGATGATTGCAGATGCGAAAGGGCATGAAACGATGCCGAATTTGACCACTGCAACTAAAGAAGTACAGATCTCTCAGGCAACACTAGTAGATCTTCAAGTAAACGGTCAATCGTTGATCGGCTTCACACCGGATCAAATGAACTATGCGATTCGTGTACCGAATAATGTTTCGGTCGCAGAGGTCACTTATAAGGTAGCAGATCCTTTACTAAGCGTTCATGTCATAGGTGGTAAATCTCTGCAAGTAGGCGAGAATCTGGTGGAAGTGCATGTCCAAGCTCCAGACGGCAGCTCGAATGTGTATACCATTATCGTCATCCGTGAGTCAGAATCCTTACCTAACCAAATTCTGCTGTCCGATCTACGAATGAATGGGGAAACTCTACCAGCTTTTGCACCTAGTACGTTGAACTATAACGTAACGGTTCCCTATAGTACGTCGGTAACGGATATTACCTATACGGCATACGATCCGACTAGCGTAGTTAAGATTACGGGTAGTGGAGCCCTTGAGGTTGGTAGGAACGTCGTGAAGGTTACCGTGACAGCTCAAGACGGATTACAAAATATTTATACGATCATCATTACGCGTCAGCCTGAAGCGGAGTCTTCAAGCAATGCAGATCTGGTAGATCTTCGCGTTAATGGAACTACGATTCGTGGATTTGCCTCTGGGCAATACAACTACGAACTGACTGTACCTTACTCGACAACCGTTACGCGAGTAACCTATACAGCAGCGGATCCTATGGCTACTGTATCGATAACAGGCAGTGGAGATTTACATGTCGGCACTAATATGATCACCGTAACTGTGACAGCTCAAGATGGAACCAAACAGATTTACACTATTTCTGTTATGCGCGAAAATGATACCTCGACAACACCACCAACGGGTGGGGGGAACCCAGGATCAAGCGTTACGCCGCCAGTGGTGGTGAAGCCGGAGCTGCCTGCAGGGGCGGTTGTTATCCCAGATGAACTCTTAACGAAGAGTGCTGAAGGAAACATCATTTTGCAGCTTCAAGCGGATAAGAATCAAGTTATGATTCCGATCGATCAACTCGATCAGATCGGCAATAGGGATCTAGAGATTCAAGTGAATGGGGTTCGTGCCGTTATGTCCTCCAAAGTATTGAATGAGCTTCGTAAGCTTCTGCCATCAACTGCGAAGACAGCAACAATACTTTTGAAGATGGAAGCCATTCAATCGAGTCAACTTACAATAACTCCACCGTATTCACGGGTTAGTGACATCATGGACTTCTCATTACTCATGTCAGATGAGTCCGGTAATAAATATTCACTGAAGCAATTCCCTGTACCCGTGAAGATAACACTACCGATTCTAAATGGAACCAATCCAGCTCTAGCGGGTATTTATCGTATTGAGGAAAATGGAAGCTTTACCTATCTAGGGGGGACGATGAATCCATCCAAAACCAGTCTTACCGTAGATTTAAATCATTTTAGCCAATACGTTGTTCTTTCGTTCCAAAGCAGCTATCGAGATGTACCTGAAAGTCACTGGGCATACAAGACTATTCAGGAACTATCTGCTAAACAAATTGTGAAGGGACAATCTGACTCTATGTTTAACCCATCGGGTTCCATCACAAGAGCAGAATATGCAGCTCTCCTCAGCAGAGCGCTTTCCTTAACTGCGAATCGTCCGACTTCATTCCAAGATGTAGTCGCTGGATCGTGGTACGAAGAGGCGGTCAATGCAACCTTTGAAGCAGGTATTATTCAAGGCGTATCCGAGGATCGTTTTGACCCTAATCAACAGATTACCCGTGAGGAAATGGCAGCTATGCTGGTAAGAGCCTATGCATATCGTACGGGCGTTAAGCCGGAAGCAAGCTCATTCCATGCGACTAATGACAGCTCTAAAGTTAGTTCTTGGGCAGTAACCTATGTACAAGGTGCGCTAGAAGCTATGCTTCTGACGGGTCATCAGGATGGTAACTTCCTTCCGCAATCGATGACAACCCGTGCCGAGGCAGCTCAAAGTATTTCAAATCTACTTGCGAAATTCTAAAATGAAATTGTAAGTTCCCTACATGAAAAATCCCCTCAATTTAGACAATGCTTAGACATCTTATCGAGGTCTGAGACGTTGTAAACTTTGAGGGGATTTATTCATGTTATACCTTAAAATTTCAATTGGCTTCCGCAGGACTCGCGCACAACAAGCACTGGCTCCACAACAAATGAACCGCCACCTGACTGATTGTTAATCAAGTCATAGAGCATATGGGCAGCGAGGATACCAAGTCGTTGTTTGTTCTGACGGATGGTAGACAGTCTTGGTGTAGTATATTTGCAGGCTTCGATGTCATCACAGCCGATGATGGCGATATCCTCAGGGACCCGGAGGTCATGTTCTTTTAATGCACGGATGGCTCCTAAAGCCAGCAAATCAGAGGCAGCAAAAATGGCCTTTGGTAAACTGCCGCTTTGAATTAATTGTTGCATAGCTGTATACCCGCTGGACTCAAAGAAATCGTCGCCATGTACAAACCAACGCCGGTTCAAAGGGAGACCGAAACTTTCGATAGCTTTGGTATATCCTGCTTCCCGTAGATTGGATATTTCTGAATCCGCGGCACTTCCTATAAAACCAAGCTCCCTATAACCAAGAAGGTAAAAATGCTCTACGACCTTAGAGGATATTTGGAAGTTATCTGACATAACAAAGCCTGACTTCTTCCCTTTTAGTTCGAGATCTACCCCGATACAAGGGATACTGCTCACGTCCAGATCGTGGATCGTTGGCTCCATCTTCTGTCCAGATATAATGACACAGCCATCCACATTAAAATGAACAGCGCGCGCGAAGTAATCTCCGCTGCTAATAAATTTTTCGTTCGAAAAGAAGATGAGATCGTATCCCAGTACACCCATTTGTTTCTTGAAGGAGTTTAATACCTCAACGAAAAAAGGGTGCGTAAATTCTACATTAAGCTCACCCGCAAAAATCACACCGATCAGATTCGATTTTTTGGTTGCAAGTGTCTTGGCGGAGTTGGATGGTGAATATCCAGTTTGCTCGATGATCTCCAGGACTCTTTTCTTGGTCTTTTCCGAAACATCGCTGTAATTATTCATAATTTTCGAAACGGTCGAGACAGAAACGCCTGCCATTTCGGCAATCATTTTGATATTCATATGTAGTATAAGCCACCCTCCGCTTAATAGTTGGAATATGGGGGAAAGACTGTAGTAGAGCGGTTATTTATGAGTTTTTTTGAATGGAGTGAAGAGTAAAACAGTTGTTTTAAGTCTATTCTTATTACCGAAACAAGTCAAACGGATATTTTAATACTGAGATATATTCCGAAAAAAATAATGTAAAAAAATTCAAAATTATATCTTTACAAATATGAAAATCTAAGCAACAATAACATTGTCGAAACCGATTTCGATTCTTCGCTTGAATTACGAATATTACGAAATTCGAGGAGTGATGTTTAGGATGAAGAGGAATTTCACGGCAGCAATAGCTGCTATGCTCCTTGTCACCGGGCTGCTATCACCGGTTGGGAGCATGAATGCTTCAGCGGCAGAGCCATTAAAGGGAAACTCACCTGATTCAGCGGCAACGAAAGTGGAAAATGAAACAATCGATGTATTGAAAGCGTTTACGGATGTATCTCCAAGCCATTGGGCTGCAGGTCCATTACAGCGTTGGAGCGCAAATGGGATTATAAGTGGATATGACGATGGGTCGTTTCGACCTGGTAAGGAAGTCACAAAGGCAGAGTTCGCAGCTATTATGAATCGTATATTTAATTATCAGGAGCAATCGGATAAGCTTCCAGCGGATGTGCTGGCTACAGACTGGTATAAGAGTGATATTGCCAAAGGGATTACAGCTGGATATTTAAGCAGTGATAAGAATAACAATATTTATCCTTCACATGCGCTTTCGCGTGCTGAGGCGGCACTATCCTTGGAGAAAGTGTTTCGTTTCAATACGGACAAAAGTAGCACATCAGCATTCACTGATTTGAACGGAGTCAGTGATGAAACTGCGAAAGCGATAGCAGCCCTATCGAGTGCTGGCTTTATTAAAGGTTATCCTGGAGGTTTGTTTAAGCCTGAGGGCGGAATTACACGTGCAGAGCTTGCTCAGCTTGCTGATCGAATGGTTTCGGGACTCATCTTAAAATCTGGAGAGACTTCGCTTGGAACAGTAAAGGGCAATGTAATCATTAATCATGCCGATGTGGTTCTTAAAGATACTGTCATCCAAGGCAATCTTTATTTAACGGAGGGGATTGCCGAAGGGAATGCGAAGCTTGAAGGTGTAAAGGTAACAGGGACTACGTTTGTACGAGGTGGCGGTGAGCAGAGTATTGGCTTACACAATACTTCTCTTGGGCCGCTTCAAGTAGCCAAACCTAACGGGAAGGTTCGAATTTATGCCAGCGGTTCAACAGCTGTGGGTACTGTGCAGCTGCAATCCGGAGCTATCTTGGAAGAGAGTAGCGATCTTACGGGAGCAGGCTTTGGGGATGTTGAGATGAACGTCGTTCCTCATATTATCTCACTTCGTGGGATATTTGCAGCGGTTCGCTCGGCAGACTCAGCAGTCAGCGGTTCTTTGCTAAGAATCTCAGGAACTGTTGCCAGTCTTACGGTGGGCAGCTCAACGCAATTGACTCTGGAGAACAATGCACAGGTGGTCGCGTTAATCCTGACTGCGAGCGCTGGAGGCACAGCGATTCAAGGTAGCGGTAGCGTGACCTCAATAGATAACAAGGCCGATGGAGTAACGATTGGTGGCTCGTCATTAAAGAAAGGAAACACTAGTAAAACGACACTGCCAGTAGCAACTTCAGCCTCAAGCAGTTCTGGTAATGGAGGTCCAATATCGACACCGACCTCTACACCTGAAGCAACAGCTACACCAACCGAAACACCAACATCAACCGCAATACCAACGCCGACACCAACAGCAACGCCTACCGCCACACCTATAGTGACACCGACACCGACACCGACACCAACACCAACACCAACACCAACACCAACACCAACACCGACACCGACACCAACACCAACACCAACACCAACACCAACACCAACACCAACACCAACACCGACACCGACACCGACACCGACACCGACACCGACACCGACACCAACACCAACACCAACACCAACACCAACACCAACACCAACACCAACACCAACACCAACACCAACACCAACACCAACGGCAACACCAACCAATGATCCGTGGACGCTGGTTTGGGGAGATGAATTCAATGAAGGAAGCATTGATCCTACGAAATGGACCTATGACCTTGGAGATGGTTCGCAATTTAACAATCCAGGTTGGGGTAACAACGAGAAGCAATGGTATACAAGTGATGAGAAGAACGCAAAGGTACAGGATGGTAATCTAGTGATTACCGCGCGTAAAGAAGCAGTAAGTGGCAAGGAGTACACTTCTTCGCGACTTAAAACGAAAGGTCTGTTTAGCAAGAAATATGGGAAATTCGAGATTCGGGCTAAAGCGCCTACCGGAAAAGGGTACTGGCCAGCGATCTGGATGCTGCCGGAGAACTACGAGTACGGAAATTGGGCTTCCTCTGGTGAGCTTGATATTATGGAGGGCTGGGGCAGCCGTCCTAATACGGTAGCGGGTACCATTCATTACGGCGGCGAATGGCCTAACAATGTATACTCTGGCAAAGAGTACGTGTTCCCGGAAGGCTCCACGATAGAACAATTCCATACGTACTCCATTGAGTGGGAACCGGGAGAAATTCGCTGGTATGTAGATGGTGAGCTGTTCTTGACCAAAAATGACTGGTACAGCATCAGCAATGGCCAGCCTGCGAATAATGCTTATCCAGCACCGTTCAATCAGGAGTTCCACCTGCTGTTAAATCTGGCTGTCGGCGGCAACTTCGATGGTGATCCAACACCAGAAACCGTGTTTCCAAAATCGATGCAGGTTGATTATGTCAGAGTCTATGAACTGACAGGCCGAGAGTATCGTGAGCCGGTACCAGTTACGCTGAATAAGGAGCCTTACTTGGAAGGCTCAAAGCTAGCACTTCCTGACGGAAACCTTGTCTATAACAACAACTTCACGGAGCAGGTTCCGGGAGATGATGGAATGGGCATACCGAATACTTCACACTGGGTTTTGTTTAAAGAACCAGGAGCTGATGCTACAGTTTCCACTGTACCGATTGGAGGACACAACTTCCTAAAGGTAAATATCAGTAATGCTGGGGGCAATGCCTATTCCGTTCAACCTCAAGCGATTGTATCCGTTGCTAAAGGTAGATTCTATAAGCTCAGCTTCGATGCCAAAACAGATGTGTCACGTAATATTAGTGTTAAATTAACGGGGGGAGAATCACGTGGCTTTGCGGCTTATTCTCCAGCGCTTAAAGCAGAGCTGACTTCCGAGATGTCCCATTACGAAACGATGTTTCAAATGAAGGACAACTCTGACATTGCAGCACGGATAGAGTTCAATATGGGAACTAACGCTTCACCAGTTTGGTTAGGTAATGTCCGTCTGGAAGAGGTAGATAGTATTCCTTTTGATCATGATGGAATAAAAACACCGCTCGGTAGCGGTAATCATCTGTACAATGGCACTTTCGATCTTGGTGAGCCCAATCGGATGAGCTATTGGCACGTAGAAACAGCCAATGGTACAACGTCCACTGCCAATGTAGATGATACAGGAAAGCTGAATCTGCAGATTGGCGGCAGCGAAAGTGGCGAAGTTCGATTGCTTCAGAAGGGAATTCAGCTCATACAGGGCCAAGATTATGAGCTTACCTTTAATGCTGCAGTATCCTCTGCACGTACTGCCACAGTTCAGCTTCTTGGAAAAGACGGCAGCGTACATGCGCAGCAGTCAGTTAATTTAGCCCAAGGTGAACAACAATTAAAAGCAGTCTTCACCAACCTTGCAGGTACAACGGATCATGAGGGACAATTTGTGTTACTTCTGAAAGGTGCTACCGATACAGTCATCTTGGATAACTTCAAGTTGCTGCGCACGAGCTTTTATTATGATCCATCACTTGTCTACTACCCGCTTGTGAATGGTGAATTCAACACCGAATTTCATGCCTGGGATCGGCTGTTGACGGAGCAGGGCGGACAGAGCACTGCTACTGCTACAGATGGAACAGCGAAGTTTAACATTACGAATACGGGTAGCCAGCCATATTCCGTGATGTTGTTTCAAAATAACTTGAAAGCTGCAAGCGGAATAGATTATGTGCTAGAGTTTGATGCCAGTTCAACCATTGCCCGAAAAATCGGTGTGAATGTTGAAAATGCGTCTTATCAGGCTTCATTTACAAAAATTGTAGAGCTCACACCAGCAACGAATCATTACACATTCGAATTCCGTCAAGGCAGTAAGGACACATTGTCACTTAAATTCCTGCTTGGAAAGGTTGAGGGAATTAGTATTCCTCAAAGCCATGATATTATCATCGATAATGTGAAATTTGAAATCAAAAATGCACCGGCCAAACCGCAGGAATTACTAAGCGATAGCAGCAATAACAGAGTTTCGCAGCCGATTGAGCTAACCTTCATAGACCATGAGGATTGGAGAAAGAAAATCATTGCAGTGAAGGTTAATGGTATAACACTTGAAACCGAACAGTACACCATTGAGCCTGGAAAAATCACAATCGATGCAGCAGTATTTCCATCCGAGGGCAGCTATACAATCACTGTAGAAGCTGACCATTACGCAAATGGATCTGTGCTTCAGACGATACTTGCTAACGATAACAATCTAGTCATAAATGGCTCGTTCGGCAGTGGTAAGACGGGTTGGTCTACATGGTCTGGAGAAGGTGGTGTTTCTGCGTTTGAGGTAAAGGATGGCGTGGCAGAAATCTTGATTACGTCAGCAGGATGGGAGGCGTGGCATACACAATTTTACCAAGAGGGTATCCCACTGGAAGGCGGAAAAACGTATGAGGTGAGCTTTAAGGCGAAATCAACGGTTCCGCGGCAGATCATCCTAGAATACTCCAATACTTCTGCAGCTTCCGCTCAAGCTAAGTTTGATATTACTGCCGATTGGGCAACGTATGGCGCACAATTTAAGGTGTCCAACAGCAATCCGCTGAAGCTGAATTATCTGATCGGCAAATCGCTGGGCACTGATCCTACGGCTAACAGTACGCCACATACGATTTCTTTTGACGATATTGTGGTCCGGGAGGTACAAGGTGGTCCGCCAGTGAACCCACCAAGCGGTACGCTGGATAATGGAACCTTTGATGTGGATTCTAAAGGGTGGAGCCAGTATTTTGATGGAACTGGATCTGCTGCTGTAAAAGATGGGGAATTTGCGATAGATCTGACGGGCACAGGGCAAGCTGCCTACAGCGCACAAGTGGATTACGAAAACCTCAAGCTTGTTCAGGGAAAGACGTACACCTTGAAGTTTAAGGCCCGTTCTACGGTAAACCGTAATATTCAGGTAGCTGTGGAGCATAAAGGCGGGGACTACAACAAATATATGGAAGCTGAGCTTATAGCTTTGACCCAGAGTATGAAAGAATTCAGCTACACATTTACCATGAACGGTGCGACAGACGCAGGGGCTCATTTGGTATTTTTACTAGGGCTTATTGATGGAAACAGTACGGAGACGAATAATGAAATTAGTGCGGGCAGCACGATCTATTTGGATGATGTAAGCTTAATCGAAGGTTAAACGAAAAAAACGGCAGTGTTTTCCTTTTTACAGGAGCACTGTCGTTTTTTTGTTTTGGAATTAAGATTCTTCTTTAGGGATAAATTCGAAGATCTTACCATTCTCAAAGGATTCTATTAATTTTAGCAACCAGCGGTAGTAATTAATGGATTCGGTAATCTTCTCTTCATCTGTATTTAAGAGCTGCATAAGTTTACTATCGTCACTATACTCTTTTTTCATATCGTTAATTTCTGCAAGTGATTTCGCTAGTGAAATCATATTTCCTTCGACGGCTTTTCTCCATTTAATAGAGAAGTAATCACTGAAGTTCTGATGCCAGTCAGGCACAGTGGTAAACAGGTCTTTGCGAGTCCCTCTCCCCCAAACTTTATCGATCATTTTCAGATCTAGGAGGGTACGGACTCCCGTACTCATGGACGTTTTGCTCATTCCCATTGTTTTGCTAAGCTCGTCCAGTGTCACTGGACCTTGATTGAAATACATATAACCGTATAAATGCCCAATGGATAAAGTGATGCCGTATAGGTCCATATTTTTACCGATAGAGTCTATCACGCGTTCACGGGCCTTACTAATCTTCTCTATTTGTTCGGGTGTTAACCCTTCTAAATCGTTCATGATGTCCCTCCTGAGGAATAGGTCGATAGACTGCTGCAACCTTATACAATGTATTGTAATCAAATCCCCCTCCATAAGTAAAGAAATCATGAAGAAAGGAATTTGGTGTAAAACAGAGTATTCTATACATAAAGTACGTAAAGTTAAAACTGTACACTAAATTTTATCCGTATATGGTGTTTGCATGAATTTTCAATAGTCCGGTACACTACTATAAGTGAACTAAACCCGGATATATTTTCGGGAGAAGGAGGACGGCATGGCTATTATAGAGGTGAAAAAGCTAACCAAAGTATTCGGTCATGATGCGGGAAAGGCGATTCCATTATTAGAGCAAGGGTGGTCAAAGGAAAAGATCGCTCAGGAATTAAAGTTGACGGTCGGAGTCAACAAAGCCGAATTCAGCATTGAAGAAGGAGAAATATTCGTAATTATGGGATTGTCCGGCAGCGGTAAGTCAACGTTGGTTCGTTTGTTGAACCGTTTGATTGAGCCTACAGGGGGACAAGTCCTTTTTAAAGGAAAAGACGTCGTTAAAATGAACCCGGAGGAGCTTCGGCAATTTCGGCGCAAGAACATCGGCATGGTGTTTCAGAAGTTCGCATTGTTTCCACACCGAACGGTATTGGAGAATGCGGAATACGGACTTGAGGTTCAGGGCGTAGATAAAAAGAAGAGAACTGAACGGGCCATGGAGGCATTGCATCTAGTGGGTCTAAAGGGATGGGAGAACCATCGCCCGGATCAACTCAGCGGAGGGATGCAGCAGCGTGTGGGACTAGCAAGAGGACTTGCTAATGACCCAGATATCCTGCTCATGGACGAAGCCTTTAGTGCACTAGATCCGCTGATCCGTAAAGACATGCAGCAGGAGCTGCTGGAATTGCAGTCCAGAGTGAAGAAGACGATTGTGTTCATCACTCATGATCTAGACGAAGCCCTGCGGATTGGTGATCGGATTGCATTGATGAAAGACGGTGTTATCGTGCAGATTGGTACGCCGGAAGAGATTCTCATTCAACCTGCCAATAAATATGTAGAGCGGTTCGTGGAGGATGTGGACTTGTCCAAGGTGCTAACAGCAGCTCATGTGATGCGGCAACCGGAAACGGTTAGACCTGAGCGTGGACCTCGGGTAGCACTTCAATTAATGCGTGATAGCGGCATATTCAGCTTGTATGTGGTAGACAAAGAAAACAAGCTCTTGGGTGTTATTACAGCTGAGGACGCAGCACAGGCACTAAAGGATAATAAATCCATCCTAGAGGTTACACGGCGGGAGATTCCTCGTGTATATCCAGAAACGCTGCTCAATGATTTCTTTGAACTAATATCTGAGACACATTTGCCTGTAGCCGTCGTAGATGAAGCGGATAAATTAAAGGGCATTGTGATTAAGGGAGCCGTTCTTTCCGCACTCGCGGGTAACGCGGTACCGGAAGGAGAAGGATCTTAATGGACATTCCAAAACTGCCTTTAGGAAAGGCCCTCGAGTGGTTGGAAAACTGGCTAACTACGTATTGTGGCCCCTTGTTTGACTTTATCGCTACAATAATCGGTGGAATGGTTTCTGCAATTGAAGGTGCGCTGACCTTCCTGCCTGCATTAGTGCTTATCGTACTTATTGCAGCTTTGTCTTATTGGATTGGGAAATGGCGCATGGCTTTATTTGCGGTAATCGGACTGCTCTTAATCGATAATCTCGGATTATGGGGACCTTCGATGCAATCTTTAGCCCTTGTTCTAACCGCCTCGATATTGGCTGTAGTAATCGGCGTACCGATTGGTATTTTGTGTGCGCAGAGAAATGCGGTTAGAAATACAGTTACGCCTATTTTGGACTTTATGCAGACGATGCCGGCATTTGTGTATTTATTGCCAGCGGTATCTTTTTTCTCACTTGGGGTAGTTCCAGGTGTAATTGCATCGATCATCTTTGCGATTCCACCGACAATTCGTTTGACCAATCTCGGTATTCGTCAGGTTTCAGAGGAGTTAGTTGAAGCAGCCGATGCTTTCGGTTCAACACCAACTCAGAAGCTGGTTAAATTGCAGCTGCCGATCGCACTGCCAACGATTATGGCAGGCGTCAATCAGACGATTATGTTATCACTCTCGATGGTTGTCATCTCATCTATGATCGGTGCGCAAGGTGTAGGTGCCTATGTATACCGCGCGGTATCGCAGGCTAAGACAGGAGATGGGTTCGAGGCGGGGATTGCTATCGTTATTATAGCTATTCTACTCGACCGTTTAACGCAGAATGCACTAAAACCAAAACAGAGATAGGGGTTTTAAATAGATATGAAGAAAAAAAATATAGGTATATTCCTGTTAGTGATTATGATGATTACTGTTATTGCCGGATGTTCATCCACTAGTAAAGAAAAAGTGAAATTGGCATATGTGGCATGGGATTCCGAAATTGCGAGTACTTATGTTGTTAAAGAAGTACTTGAAACTAAGCTTGGAGCTACCGTTGAAATGCTACAGGTAGATGCAGGCCCAATGTGGGCAGGGGTTGCTGATGGTAGTGCGGATGCTATGGTCGCAGCTTGGTTACCAAGCACGCATGCAGCTTATTTAGAGAAGTATGGTTCGAAAATCGAAGATTTAGGTGCTAATTTGAACGGAACTAAAGTTGGTTTAGCGGTTCCAGCGTACATGGATATTAATTCTATTGAAGACTTGAAGAACAGTGACCTGGCAGGTAAATTGAGCAATCGAATTATCGGAATTGAGCCTGGTGCTGGTATTATGACGACGACTGAAAAGGCTATTGCGGAATATGGTCTTAGTGAATATACGCTTCTAGAAAGTTCATCGGCAGCGATGGCTCAGGAGCTGCAAAAAGCCTATGACAACAACGAGCCTATCGTTGTAACGGGTTGGACACCACACTGGATGTTCGCCAATATGGACCTGAAATATCTGGAAGATCCAAAAGGTGTATATGGTGCGGATGAGCAAATCCATACGATGGTTCGTCAAGGTCTGAAAGAAGACATGCCGAATGTCTATAAGTTCTTGGATCAATTCGAGTGGACAGCAGAAGACATGGCGAAAGTAATGGTTGAGGTTCAAGGTGGGAAGTCACCAGAAGAAGCTGCTAAAACTTGGGTAGAAAACAACCCAGATAAAGTGAATGCGTGGATTCAAGGTGTAGAATTGTAAGTAGATAGAATTCTGTGGTATGATGTGAAGAATCAATGGATTACAAAAGTGTAACTTGTACGCTAACCACTGTTCTTTACAAATGCACTTCATAAGCAAAATCATTCAATAAAACACCCCGGAAGGGGTGTTTTTCTTGGGAATATAAGCAAAGTATTCAAAGGAATATCTATACTTTGCTTATATTTTAATGCTCACACTTATGCTTTAGCGAAGTAAATCAGGAGGCAGCTGCTGCAAGGAGTCAAGAGAGGAGACTGCTTCATGACAGAGACCATAAATACCTGGATAGATTGGCTGCTGCAAACGCTTGGCCTTAGTGGACCCTCTATTTTATTTGTGACGATTCCATTGGCGCTGTTGCAGAGTATATTAGGATTTTTTCCGTTCGTAATTTTGATTGTCCTCCATGTGTCAGTATTTAACGTTATTGGAGGTATGATAATTAGTTGGCTGGCTTGTAATCTGGGTGGAATACTGATGTACTTCCTCATTCGACGATACCTTTACAATTGGTTTGATCGAAAATGGAGGTCCAAGCTGAAAAGGTATGACAAATGGCAGCGTTACTTGGACCGATATGGAATTTGGACGCTGGTCCTTCTACGTACGATTCCCATTATTCCGAACAATGTAATCAATTTTATGTCCGCTGTTTCACCGATAAAAGCATCATCTTTTATTTGGGGAACCGTGCTTGGGAATCTGTCTTACATTTGGCTATTCGGTACGATCGGCTCAAGTCTAATTGTCCCTAGGGAAGAATGGAATGGATATATTACTTGGTATGCCGTGTTTATCGCTATTCTAATCGGTATCTTTATACGGCGGCACTGGGACCATCTACAGGAAGATAAACGGAGTAGAATGCACTAATATTAATTGATCATCAAATAAATGAAGAACGTTTCTTTGGCATTATCCGCCGGAGGGAACGTTCTTCTTTTTTGTCTTCTTTCCGAATACCTTAAACTAAGTGGAGGTGGCTTGACCTCTACGTAAGGTGGGAGGGACTATCGCAATGGGGAGATTAAGAAAATGGGGGAACCGAGGGCTAAGATTACCTGATCTAGGTCAGCTTCGGCTGCCAAAAATAAATGGGGGCGGGACGCCGAGGTTCTCTGGAAGAAGCTCCGCGTTCAAGTCAAAACCTAGTAGGGCAGCGGCAAGACCACAGAGTGCACGCTTTGAAGCTAAGCGAAGTAGAAGTCATATGAGATCATCCAGTAGGGCAGAGAGAAAGATGACCGTTTCCGGCGGAAACACGCGTAAGCCAAGAAGCCGGCGCAAATTTTGGTTGATTGCATCCTTGGTATTGATTGTGCTTGTGCTACAAGCACTGCGATACGTGGAGCTGCACATGAAGCCACCTATCTTGCATTTAGCGCAAATTCGTGTGAAGCAAATCGCAACAGAGTCGATAAATAAAGCGATTACTTCACAAGTTGCGAACGGAGGAAATGCGGAGGAACTGATTGATTGGAAGACCGATAAGAACGGGAAAATATCAGGCTTTATGTTGAACTATGCGGAGCATATGCGTATTACTTCGCAAGCAGCAGAGGTAATCCAGACCACGTTGCAGGATTTGCATAATCAGACAGAATATATTCCGCTCGGTCAGGCACTAGGTAGTCCTCTCATCGCCTCTTATGGACCTGATATCCCGATCAAGATTGAACCGCAAGGTGCTGTTAAGGTTGAACTCAGCACTCGCCAGCAAAATGCCGGAATTAATATGATTTTAGTTGAGGTCTATATCCATATTGTTACGGAGGTAGCGGTGGTTATTCCTTTTGACATGGAACCCCAAGTAGTGGATACGGAAATTCCTGTGTCATATTTGATGGTCGTCGGAGACGTGCCTATGTATTACTACGATAATCAGGGTCAGCCTGTCGGAGCTAATGGCAGCAGTGCCCCGGGAATTGCTATTCCTGCACCATCTGTAAGTGGAGATAAAAATGGAGTATCAGATCAGAGCAAGGATACCCCTGGGAATAGCCAAGAGGATAGCAATTCATCACCAGCTGCACCCAATTCTTCGAATACAGGCGCAGCTCATACAGAAGAAGGCGGCAAAGGTGTAAATGGAGGGAATTAAGGGATATCGTGCTTAACCGCTCATAGACTATTGGTAGAGTTGCTTTAAATAAATGGAGCGTGAGTCCAAATGTCACATGAATCGCTGAATATGGAACGCTTGGCAGGGAGATATGGTTTCCTTGAACGTGCCGGACTTTTACCCTTGCCAAGTGAAGATGGGATTTCTATTGTAGTTGAGCTTAGCCGTATGGAATGTGCCAGGGTCTGTTTACCCCTGCTGCTGCGCCACTCAGGAGTGGCTGTGCGCATTATTGCTGTTTCAATGACGCCCGATTTCCCCATGGAGGTATTAGCAAGACAGTTCTCGCCAGAGGAACCAGTGCTCTTCCTACCCTATGAGAAGGTGGAGTATATGCCGAACCTAGCTCTGGCCCATATCGAGACCACCTTTGCTGTTCTGCTTGAAGATTCGATTATGGTATCGCCTGGCTGGTTAAGCGAGTTAATGTGGGCTTCCTTTGATGATGCTTCCGTTAGAGTCATTGCTCCGCGTTCTTCTACCGAGAGAGGGGAAGGGAAGAAACGGCTTCACTTTGGTACTCATCATGAATTAGCTGAGCATGTAAGCTACAGTCTTGGGCGGTATCAAGGCGAATGGCGCGAGGTGGAAGTGCTAACCGGATCTTGTCTTCTATTCACTAAGGAATTGATTCAGCGAATTGGCGGCTTTGACACCTCGCTTCAAGCGCGGCATCTCATGATAGCTGACTGGTGTCTCCGAGCGCGGCAGATTGGAGCGAAACTGGCACTGAGTGAAGCTGTGTATGTTCATGCTATCCAGTCACTGGATAGATACCTGAGAACGAAGGACGAATCCAAACAGACGAATGGCTGGCAGACATACTACAAGAAATGGGCACTTGAAAGCGGGATAGATAACGAAGGACTTTTAGTACCACCTACTGAATCCTTAAAATTTCCACAGCCGGTTATACCATTGGGCAGGATACCCTTAGCTTCTCCGTTGGTAACGGCCTTAGTGTATTGTGATGAAGATTGGGATTGTGATGAGCTGAAGGAGCAATGGATAGCTGCACGGGAGCAGCAGAGCTACAAGTATATTCGCTGGATTTGGATCAGAGATACTTTGGTGGACGCTGCTCCTGAGTTTCCGGTTAGCGAACATGATGTAGTGATAACGGTTCATGGTGAGGATGTATGGCTACGGGCGTTAAAGAACGCATCTGCACTATATGAGAGTGAGATCATTCTGTATTTGTCCACTTCTATCCAATATGAGAAACATTATATTGAGCGGGTGGTGAAGGCCATAACCCAAGGCTCCGCTGATCTGATCGTAAGTTTATCGACTGAAATGGAGGAAGCGGGGGTTCATTTGCTTGCAGGGGGAGATTCAGCGCTCACGCTACCTCTTGAACGTGTTGCTTACAAAGGAGGGATCGTGCCTGGGATGATTAGCAATAGGAAGCTTACTTCCCGTCAATTGCTGCTTCACCCTAATGCCTCTCTGGTAATAGGCTATATTGGGGATTTGTCCGATTCCAAGGAGGCACACCCATGAAATATTTAATTCTAAGCGGAGGTTCTTGGGAGGACTACGAATATAAAAGATTGCTAGAGCTTCTTCCCGACCGGGAAGGGGTCTGCTTTGCTGGACGAATGACCAGTGAGCAGCAGACTAACAATCAGATTAGGGCAGTTGCGGCTGCAGATATTTATTCTTTGAACATGAAGCAATACACGATTCTTGTCTCTTCTCCTTATTGGCTCACAGAGGTTCTCTCCTTGCAGGCAGCTTATGTAGTGGCTCTGCTAGAACGTTGCCCGGAAGATGAAAAGAAGTGGTTATGGGATAAATACAGCGGTTTGCTTGGCGCAAAGGCTGATCTTGTAGCCACCCGATCTGAACGGATATATCTAGAGCAGAGCCTACGCAGGGAAGGTGTGCTCTATCTCGCCGGGGATCAGCAGGAATCCTATGGAGTTACCTTTCAGGGAGATCAGCTATATTTTCTTACGGATTATGAGGTGCTGTGGAGGAAGGCCATAGTGAACTTGTGGCAGGATTCAACGATATCACCTGCTGATTGGGTTACTATACAGCTTGAGTTGCGGGCGGACTATTACATTTCCATGTGTGCTAAGCTGCCCAGTCAACCTGTTGTACATTACTTGGCAGCTTCCTATCTGTACTTGTTGGGGGATTCCGTAGCAAACCGCTATCTGGCGCAATCCTTTGAGCTCATGGTGCTGTATGAATATTTAGATTGCCTTCATTCACATTTTCGCTTTTTTTCGGCTATAGAGGGTAAGACTGGGGATTTGGAAACTGCTGTTCAACAATATACGATTACGGCATTTACAGCTGAGGAGAAGCGGGATGCGGAAAGACTGCGGGGCTGGCTTCACTCCGGGCAGTACGAACTTGTCCGGGCAGAGCTGTTTCGCTTGAATGAGGATGAAGCTGCGGCAGTACGAATTCTGAGTTCGCTCACTACCTCAGAGGCGAAGCTGTTATTGATTCAGAATTATATTCGGACCTTCCAATGGGAGAAAGCGCTAGAGCTTCAGCAAGATTTGGAGGGGAGTGTTGATAGGACGATAGAAGGCACAATACACTTGCTCCATGGCAGGCGACATGAGGCTATACGCAGCTTCTTGAATGCGGCAGGGCAAGACAATCAGGCGTGGCCGCTTTTATCAGAGATGGCAGATCTAGAAGAGGCGGTAAAACGATTGAAAAGGAGAGTGGAGGGATGAGTAGTCATAGATGGCCTCTCCGCAAAACAGCAGGTAACCGCTTGACCGCTATGATGCAGGTTCGAAACGAAGCTGGAAGGTATCTGGAGCAGGTACTTGAAGAACTGAGTGAGTTCGTGGATGATATTGTAGTTGTTGATGATGGAAGTACAGATCATACGGCACAGTTATGTCGTTCTTTTGCCAAGGTTACGAAGCTTGTGACACTGGAGACCTCCTTGTTTAATCGGGAGTGGGAGCTAAGGCAGATGTTATGGGATTTGGCGGTATCTACGAATCCGGATTGGCTCCTGTCTGTAGACGCTGATGAGTTCTATGAAGAGGCAGCTAAACGGGAGATGAGACGGCTGATTGATCAGGATGTGTATGACTGGGTATCTTTCCGGCTATTTGATTTCTGGGGTGGCACCACCCATTATCGTGAAGATGAACATTGGAATATCCATACGAAGCATACTCGTACACTTGTCCGATATTTGCCGAATTTTCATTATTTCTTCCCGAAAATGGATCATCATGTTCCTAGGCTGCCGCTTTCTTACTCTGTATTGCCGGGTTTTCTTGCCGAACTGCGGGTGAAGCATTATGGATGGGCGGTTCCGCCGGAAGAGCTTCGACTTAAATATTCGCGTTATATGGAGCTTGATCCAGAGGGGCGCTGGGGGAGTCTGGAGCAGTACCAGTCCATTCTAGATGAGCGGCCCCATTTGATCGAATGGAAAGAATAGCTCTGAAATCCGAATCTGCCAGTCGGTTAGGTCTGACTGGCAGATCTGACGAGCAGCCCCCATGGGATTTGAACTGAGGAAATCCCATGGGGATAAGCTTTTGCCGCGAGTATGAGCTTGTAGTATGAGAGACCGACTGCAGCGGTAATTCCCCCGATTCTGCGCAAAGCCATTTCATCTGATTGAGCGATCTTTGGAGTTTCCCCACAGGAGCAAGCTATTGCCACATATAATAGCCATTCGGCGCAGTCCGTCGAGGCATTATAATGAGGGGTTTGACTGAGATAGATGGAACACCACTGTTTCTTTACGGGGATAGGAGCCTCAAGCAATCCATAGTATAAGGGCTGCGGCAGCTTGCACCACTGGAATAAAGAGCCCTCTGATTGTCGATAAAGCGATAATACACTATCCCAAGCACCGACCTGAAGCAGCAATTGCATAGCGTAGCTCAGATCAGGAAGAGCAGGCTTAATGTCAGAACGACTTGTTAAGATATGATGAATTGTTAGCATCCCCGGTCTGTATGGCGATATGGAGATAAGCCACTTCATGGCTGATTCAGTATCTCCAGCACGGCAAGACAAAGCCCAGAGATAGCCGAGTATAGATGAACGTTCGGAAAGAACAGATGGATTATGAAGCAGCTGCTCAAGCGGTGCTAGGGTGTGTTCCCCCTCTTGCTGCTGAGTACAAGCAAGGAAAGCCTGCACAATGGTTTGAACGGCTAACGGTAGCTGCGAAGCAAAAGAGAGAGTGACCAGCCATTCAAAGTCACGAGCATTGAGCGCCGCGGGCACAAGACAGCCTAAGGTAATTGGTGAGAGAGCGTGGATATGGCAGCGGGTCAATGCGATCAAACTTAACCTCTCTCCAGATAGCAGGCTTAGTGGGACAAGCTGTTTCCACGCATCCGTATAATCTGGTTTGAATTGTATAGCAGCCTCGTAGTGTTTCCGCGCGTTTGGATATAGAAATAACTTCTCGCATACTCTGCCCGCTAGTAGTTCTGTTCGATACGTTCCACTTCCCGAAGAAGATGGATATGGATGTGCTGTATCCCGGTTCTTCAGTGCTTGCTGCAAGAAGTGTCTAGCTTGTCTAAGCTGTCCTTGTTCGAGCAACAAAGCAGCATAACCCTCTAATAAATCAGTGAAATCAGGAAACAATAAGCTCCCCGCATGAAAGACTTCCTCAGATTCCTGCTGCCTGTTACATCGTTGTAAGGCATAGGCAGTCTTTAGATAAATATCGGAGGCATACCCGGATTGGGTTGGAACATCAGCGAGTAGTGGAAGAAGTATATCTGCCGCTGCATGATATTGTTCCTGTTGATAATGCTCTACCCCTAGTGCATAACGAAGGATTAGATGGTTCGGTTGAAGCTGCAGACCACTATTGATGAGAGCTAAATTGCGCTGGTATTTATTTTTGTGCTGCAGTTCATCCTCTAAATAACCGTAGTGATAAATACGCAATTCTGCGTAAGCAATCTCCCCCGCAGGAAGCTCCCAAATGCTGCTGGCCGTCTCCTCATGAATGATTCCACGAAAGATGATTCTTTCATCGTTTCTGAACAAGCGGCAGACATGATCGGTAACAAAATCCGCTTCAGGGACGTCACCGATATAGTGGATAATGGGTAGCCAATATCCGTGAATATGCGCTGTGTCCAGCAGGTGCTGGAGCTGCTCCCTCCTCCAATGATCTACAGCCTCATCGGCATCAAGTACTAGAATCCAAGGGGAAGTTGCATGCCTCAGACTTAGGTTTCGTGCTTTCGAGAAATCATTCTCCCAAGTCATATCGATGATCTTTGCACCGAACTTAAGTGCTATGTCTATGCTATTATCCTCAGACCCGGTATCCACAATGATAATTTCTGATACGATTCCTTGCACAGAGGACAGGCATTTCTCCAGGTGGTTCGCCTCATTCTTAATGATCATACAAAGTGTGATATCGGGTGTGGTCATAGGAAACGTCCCTCCTATTCTGAAACTTTGGGAAGAGGAAGAGCTAGGCGTACTCTTTTGACCGCTGGTGAATAGGTAGCAGAAGAGGATAGTGAAGCAAGCAGACGATCCGCTAACAAAATTTGTGAACGCCCCTGCTCAGATGCTTGATTAAATGCCACTTCTATAGAAATGGGCTGCTCTGTGACATTTATCAGCTGTGCGGCTGCTTCATTACATCCCTCACTCTGTAATAATCCTAGGAGAATCCTGTTCTTAGTCACTGTGTAGTCTGGCAGATGAGCGTGGAACCAAGCGTAAATCTCACTCTCACGACCTGCACATTTCAGGGCTCGCAGTAGCCGGGCAATGACGGGAGTAGGTTCGGGATGAAGCTGTGCGGTTTTGGTGTAACAAGCAATGGCTTCAGTCTCATCACCCATCTCTTCACATAGTTGACCCAGCATATAATACGTTAAATATGAACCGAGTCCAGCCTCAGTATGGTAGCCGGGAGGAGCAGCTCCGATGACCAGCGCTTGTAGCAATGCTACTTTGGCTTCTGCAAAGGCACCTAATTGTAAGAGTAGAGCCCCTTTGATATGAGCTAAGTCTGGGTAATCCGGATGTGAGCTAATCCCACGGTCACAAGCTGCAAGCGCCCCAGGATAATCTTTTAATTCTGCAAGCGAGCGAATTTCATATTTGTGCAGCAGGTGGATGTAACTTGTATCAGGCGGTGCCTCTTCTAATGATTGTTGGATATGTTTTAGAGCAGGTTGATACTCCCCCAAACGCATATACTCAACAGCCATATTAAAATGGTGGAAAGGATCTTTAGGATTTAACCTTAGCTGCTCTTTCAGCAGCTCAACATTTCGTTTGATTTTATCTTTCTTGACGACTACCCCTTCTGCGTAACCATAATGATGGATAACTACAGTGGTCAAATGCATCGGTGCCTGGGGTGTAGCTGTTATGATAGCCTCAGCGATCTGTTCGTGAATGATACCGCTAAACCGGTACTTAGGGCGATTACGAAACATCCGAATAATCGGATTGATGGTGATCGTCTGTGAAGCGGGGATTAACCCTTTATGATTATGAATGCGTAGGAAAAATGCCTCGTACTCCATATGCTCGGCACATAGCAGTAATTCTCCCTTGCTCTCCTCACTTAATTCCTCATCTCCATCTAGAACGAGAATCCAATGTCCATGGGCCTGCTGGAGACCTGCGTTGCGGGCAGCAGCAAAGTCGCCGCTCCAAGGGTGTTGTATGATTTTGGCCCCGAAGCTTAGGGCAATTTGAACTGAAGCGTCGGTGGATCCAGTATCGACTACAATGATCTCATCAACGACTCCGCGTACGCTTTTTAAACATTGGCTCAAGCTATCTCCTTCGTTCTTAACGATCATGCATAAGGAAATTAGTGGCTTTCTTCTTGAGCGGTTCATAGGGATGACCTCCCTTCGCTCTGACGGAAGCTCCACTGAGTGTGCCAAGGTGTACGATTCAGCAAGGTAATGGATTTACGGATAGCTCCGATATCCTCCTGCAATGGGCCATGAGCATGGGCATCCCTTAAACTTTGTAGAGCGTCTTCCATACTCAGTTTCGCTTGCTGAAGATAACAGAGGGATAAGCCGATCCTTGCGGATTCATGCTCAGGCTCTTGTTCCAGCGCTTGCTGAAACCATTCACTGGCTTCGGAATAATGCCCTTTGTCAAAGATCATCTCACCAATATAAAAAAGCATGTTTGCATCGGCGATCTTATCACGAACAAGTACAATAAATTCCTCTCCTGCGGCCTGCCAATTCCCTTCTTTATATAATGCTGTGGCAAATTCAGACCGATAAGCAGGGAACAGGTCCACTAAAGTATGACTAAGTGTGAGCTGATGCAGCTTTACGGATTGCCCGATGAGGTCGGAAAGGAATGAGGAACATATGTGATCTACCTCTATTTCTACCGGACATGCCACTTGTTGGCGTTGGGATCGCTCAATGTATTCCAGTCCAGAACGAAGTTCACCTGATATATGGTTGAGCAAGTCTTTTTTAAATTCTCCATATCGTTCCCATTGGCAAATGGCCCAAAGAGTATACCACTGCTTTTGATGCTCTAGACCAAGGTGATCTTGGGAAGCTAGTGAGGTCATCTGCCCTATAGCTGTACCCGCGTCTTCTAGCTTGCCGGTGATGATGAGTGATGAGATGATTCTATATGCAGTATCCAATTCCAATGGGAAAATATCTCGGGATAAGGTAGCTATGGTCTCATAAGCATTTATCTCATATAAACTTTCAATGATCGCGGATCTACTGATTGAGGTAGTTGGGGGAACGAGTTGGATCAGTAAAGTGGCGATTTCCTCATCGGGTACAGCTAAGCGTTGAAAAGCAGCAGCAATCCCCTGCAAGGCGGGCGTATATAAAGAATGGTGTTGAAGTGCACGATGAAAAAATCTCGCAGCATCCTCAAGAAGACCAAGCCGCTGTGAGATTAAACCCATCCGGTATAGGGGGCGAAAGGTACTCATTCCTTGTTCACATACATATTTTCCGCTAAGCACCTCATGCTCAGGAATGGACTCTGCATGTTGATAAGCTAATAGCGCACGTTCCAAAAGGCCTTGGCTCTCCAAAGATTGCCCTAACAAAAAATGCAAATCAGGATAGTCGCCATAACGTTCCAGTTCAATCATCAGCAAGGGGTCAATCGCATTCATTTTTCCTTGAGCATGATAAATTTTACAGAGATCCCTAATCATCGTGGGACGATAGGAGGCTTCGAGTACTACATGGTGAAGGCCTTGACGAAGCAACGTCTCAGCTTCCAGAAGACGACCGTCCTGACAGAAGTTTACTGCCAAATTATAGGAGTGGAAAGGATCATCCGGATATTCGGTTAAAGCGAGGAGCAGCAGGTGTCTATTTCGATTGATTTTATCTTTTCGTGTCATGATTTCAGGTAAATATCCAAAGTGTATAATCTCAAGTTGACTGTGCTCAATCGCCGAGAGGTTATGTTTGCTAAGGATTGAAGTGTCAATTCCCTCATGAATTCTTCCACTATATTGATAACCCTGTCCACTTCGGAATAAGCGGACTGCACTGTGTTTTACCTTATCTTCAGGTCGTTCGCCAACCCAATTATCAATGTTTACAGTAAAAGCCTGAGCTTGTGTGTTCTGCAGAAGGCTGCGGAGTTCTGTAAGTGGGGTCTGCAAGCACTCATCGGCATCAAGGATAAGAATCCAATTTGTTGAGGCATGAACGAGCCCTTCATTACGAGCTGCCGCGAAATCGTCTGTCCATTCCCGTTGGAAGACTCTAGCCCCGTGCGCTTCGGCAATAGCTATGGATTCGTCGGTAGAGCCTGTATCGATCATCACAATTTCGTCAGCACCAGCTACGCTTGCGAGACAGTGAGGCAGGAGATCAGCTTCATCTTTTACGATGAGGTGGACGCCAAGCGTAATATTATTCACGGTTGTTCCTCCTTGAAAAGCATTATGTGTTGTTGCACATATGTATAGCTGCTGACACAAGCATAAACGCCTTCGGCGTCCTTATAGTTAAAGAAAAAGCACATGGATATCCATGTACTCTTTCTTGTTACAACATATGATGGTCATCTGGATTACGTGCCCTGAGCATTGAAACTTACATTGATCGTGGATGCAGAGCCTGAATTGGCTGATTGATAGGATAGGCGGGTATATTTCAGGAATCTGGCTGGCACTATGACATCGATAGAGCCTGCTGCTAAAGGATTATCTCCTGTGGTATCGACGAAATAGTTCGTTCCATCAGCACTGATTTCCACACGTGTGTTGACCGGATTTGCCCCAGTATTGTTAATGAAGAAGGAATACGTTCCCAGTACGCTCGTAGTAACGGCTGGTAGAGGTGTATAGGTGTTAGCAGTCGCAATACCTGTAGTGGTCTGTTCTATAAAGCTGCGTTGTGAAATAGAAGTGACACTACTTAGTGTACCAGCTGTGATTGTAGCTCCGAGCACACTAGTGATGGTGCCGTTAAGGATGTTGGTGACTGTACCTGCGGAAGATAGAGTACCAGCTGTGATGGTGGCACCGAGTACGCTGGTAATGGTGCCGTTTAAGATGTTGGTGACTGTACCTGCAGATGACAAAGTACCGGCAGTAATCGTAGCTCCGAGTACGCTGGTGATAGTCCCGTTAAGGATGTTGGTGACTGTACCTGCGGAAGACAGAGTACCAGCCGTGATGGTAGCTCCGAGCACGCTGGTAATGGTGCCGTTTAAGATGTTGGTGATTGTTCCTGCTGAGGACAAAGTACCAGCTGTGATGGTGGCTCCGAGTACGCTGGTGATGGTGCCGTTTAAGATGTTGGTGACTGTACCTGCTGAGGACAAAGTACCAGCTGTGATGGTAGCTCCGAGTACGCTGGTGATAGTCCCGTTAAGGATGTTGGTGACTGTACCTGCGGAAGATAGAGTACCAGCTGTGATGGTAGCGCCGAGCACGTTAGTGATGGTGCCCTCAAGGATGTTAGTAATAGTACCTGCGGAGGACAAAGTACCCGCGGTGATCGTAGCGCCGAGCACGCTAGTAATGGTGCCGTTAAGGATGTTTGTAACTGTTCCGGCGGAGGATAACGTACCTGCTGTTATGGTTGCCCCAAGCACACTAGTGATTGTACCGGCAGTAATGGTAGCACCGAGCACGCTGGTAATGGTGCCCTCAAGGATGTTGGTAATAGTACCTGCGGAGGACAAAGTACCGGCAGTAATCGTAGCGCCGAGCACGCTAGTAATAGTCCCGTTAAGGATGTTGGTAACTGTTCCTGCGGAGGACAAAGTACCTGCTGTTATGGTTGCCCCAAGCACACTAGTGATTGTACCGGCGGTAATGGTAGCTCCGAGCACGCTGGTAATGGTGCCCTCAAGGATGTTAGTAATAGTACCTGCGGAGGACAAAGTACCGGCAGTAATCGTAGCGCCGAGCACGCTAGTAATAGTCCCGTTAAGGATGTTGGTAACTGTACCTGCGGAGGACAAGGTACCCGCAGTAATCGTAGCACCAAGCACGTTAGTAATGGTGCCGTTAAGGATGTTGGTAACTGTACCTGCGGAGGACAAAGTACCCGCGGTGATCGTAGCACCAAGCACACTAGTAATGGTGCCGTTAAGGATGTTGGTAACTGTACCTGCGGAGGACAAAGTACCGGCAGTAATTGTAGCGCCGAGCACGCTAGTAATGGTGCCGTTAAGGATGTTGGTAACTGTACCTGCGGAGGACAAAGTACCCGCGGTGATCGTAGCGCCGAGCACGCTGGAAATGGTGCCGTCAAGGATAATCGTTGTTAGATTTCCGCTTGGATCTGTAGTGAGTGGATGATCAATCAGCGAGGCATCCCGGCCGAATATAAGCGTTCTTAGATTATCAGGATTCGCTTGAAAAGAGCTATAGTTAGGCAAAGTTCCTCGTCCTTTCCTTATAAATGATTGAGTTATACCAAAAGACTGGGCTTGGACGTATACACAATCTTGATTGCCAATACCTTTTGAATGTAGCGTAGAGGCGGAGACTAACAGGGTGATCTCCCTGATTCTTAATTGTGTAAGAGATCATCGTTTTAGCTCCGCTTTTTTTGTTTTATTTTGCTGCGCTTTTTAAGCTCCAGGCCGTAATGGATTTCATTCACTTCCTACGGCTTTCTGGAACTCAATCCATGAAAAGGCTCAAACCGTCGTTTGAGCCCTGAGCCTAAAAATAAACCGCAGTCCAATAAGCCGCAAACCGATAGGGACAATCCTTAGCCATTCGAATGGTGTGATATTAATATATGGTGGGAAATAGGGGGTGATTGGGCAAAAAAAGCAATATACGCACATTCCCACAACCTGTTACTGAGTGTGGCATAAAATAGAATAAGCTTAAGTACGGGGAGGATAACTCATGCCGAACGACTCAGTATTCAATCAGAGTAGCCAGCCACTTTTTACAGAACAAGTCAATACGTATGTTGCACCTGGTATAGATTCAGCTCCTGAGGGGGGAGCAGCTAAGGCGGGGTTATTGTTTGGAATCCCATTTACTTCTACGGTAACGACGGCTGCCCCGTTAGTTATTCAGATTAGTAATCCGGGAGGAAGCGGACGTACCTTATATGTATCCCGTGTTACTGCCAGCTCAGCGACGGCGGCGGTTACTTTATCACTACTTCGGAACGCTACGGTCACCGGAACCACCGTTACACCGATTAATTATAATTTTGGCAGTGCGTTAACCAGTGTTATGACGGTAAGAACCTCTACAGCTGCGCCTACTGGAGGTCCGGCTACTCTAGTATCTCTATTGCTGGCGGTCGGTCCGGTCATTGTTGATTTTACTGGACAAATTGTTGTTCCTCCCGGAAATTCCATCACTACCTCCGTAACGATTGCATCGGGGTCATCAGCGGCGACAACGTCTATCAGCTGGTGGGAATATTAGAAACAGGAGGGGATAAATATGCCTAATCAATTTGTATTTAACGACAACGATCAACCGCTTTATGTGGATATGGTGAACACCTTCCAAGCGCCAGATATTAGCGCGCCGCCTGAAATAAGCGCTTCGCAGGCTGCAGTCTTGTATTCAACTAACACATCTGCGTCTAGTTTGGTCGTACTTAGTCTAATATCCGCAATAGCTTCTATTCGGATTAGTAATGCTTCAGGCAGTGGAAAAACTGTTTATATCTCACGTATAAGCGGCAGTATTGGCGGTTCTTCTCTACTATCCGCAATGTCGGGTAGCTTTACAATTGTAAAAGGAGGGACGCTAACTTCACCAGCAACCTTAACGCCAACGAATAATAATTTGGGCAGCTCGGCGACGAGTGCGATGACCGTTCAGTCTTCCACAGCAGCCATTAGCGGGGGAACGACGCTTTTCAATTATCAATTGGCACCGGGGGCTTTCACACAGAACTTTACGGGCAGCATCATTGTACCGCCTGGGACTGCTATTTGTGCTAACGTAACCTCATCCAGCTCCGCCGTAGGTTTAACGATTACCTCAGCGTTGGGTCTTCTTTGGTGGGAACAATAGCGTTTTTGCTGCGAACCATTCACAGAGCTGAACCTTGACATCACTTGGGTTGAGGTTTTACATAAAAGGGTGGAATGTATAGAAAATAAAGGGGATTGGCATTATACAATAAAGTTGCATGTCAGATTGGAATGTGAAAAGAGGGACAATTATGGAAAGTTGTTTATTTATTCATGGCTTTACCGGAGGTGAGCATGAGATCTCTCCCTTGTCCCAGTTTATGGAGCAGCATAATTACCGTTCCAGAACGTTTACCCTGAAAGGGCATGGGGGGAGCAGGAATGATTTATTGCATTCGGATCGACATGATTGGCAACAGAGTGCTGAAGATGAATTGACAGAGCTGTTAAAGACGGATGAAGGTGTTCATCTGATCGGCTTTTCTACCGGTGCCCTTATTGCTTCACATCTTTCTGTACGGTATAAACCCTGGATCAAATCCCTTACTTTATTGTCCACTCCCGTATTTCCGCTGAATCCTGTGGAGATTCTTAAGACTCTTGGGAGCTTTTCCATGCTAAAAACGTATATTAATAAATTCACTTCAACGCCCCCAAGGGCGACGAGAGAGTTTCAACGATTGGTCCGGGAGAGTTTTTCAATCTATCCGCATATTGAGACTCCAACCTTGATCGTGCAGGGTAAGCGAGATCATCTGGTGAAGACTCGAAGCGCTGACTTCCTGCAGCATACGATTCCTACAGCCCAAAAACAGGTGATAATGGTGGATAACAGTGGTCATATGGTTTGTCATTGTGAAGATAAGGACCGGATTATGAATGAAGTACTGCATTTTATTCAGAGTGTAGGAAGCTAAGCATATAAGGTGAATAATGAACCCCAAAGAGCCCCCAATAAGGAGGCTCTTTTTCTTGGGAATTTTAAATTTTATATCTTGACAACGCATTCACAATCATGGTAATTTTTAGTTGGGAAACCGGTTTCCCTAAAATTATTTGTTTTTTGTGTTAAAGACGTTAAAAACATTAGAGACATCACTGGGCGGGCTTGGTTTTTAATCAAGGAAGTAGGCTTTAGAGTGTTATGAATACGCTTTAATAAGAGAGGGAGATGCACGCAATGAAACGTAGGTTATGGTATGTACCCGTTCTAATTACATCTATTCTTCTTTCTACCGTGATTAATTTGTTTGTCTTAACACCGCAAAAAGCTGAAGCGGCAAGCATCGGCACGATTAATGAAAACGACACTATTTATCAGATTATGGTTGACCGATTTAATGATGGAGATACTTCCAACAATGCTACTGGTGCGGCAATTCGCTATGGAGAAAACTCTGAGGAAGATTTCCGTTATATGAAAGGCGGAGACTGGCAGGGGATTATCGATAAGCTATCATATATTAAAAATATGGGCTATACCGCGATTTGGATTTCCCCAGTGGCTGAGCCACAAATGACTAACCGGGAAAACAACGGTACCGGTAAAAACACAGCCTATCACGGATACAACGTTAAGAACCCTAACGCTGCCAATCCATACTTCGGAACGAAGGAGAAGCTGAAAGAGCTTGTGGATTCCGCACATGCGCTTGGCATCAAAGTAGTGATTGACGTTGTGCCAAACCACGTCGGTGATTACATGCTAGGTTCCCAAGCCTATTATGATATCCCATCATTGCAGCCAGTGGCTCCGTTCAATAATCCGGCGTGGTACCACCATAATGGAGATATTAACTGGTCTCTAGCGGATGGAAGATATGATCAGTGGGCGCAGGATTACTTAGAGAATCATGATTTGGGCGGGCTAGATGACATTGATTTCGATGTTCCTGCGGCTAAGCAGGCGATATTCGATTCCATCAAAGGCTGGTTTGATTATACAGGCGCTGACGGTGCGCGTGTGGATGCTGCCAAGCTGATGAAGCCAACAGATATTGGTGAGCTACAAAATTATCTGGGCGTTAATACATTTGGCGAGAATTTCGACGGAAATGCTGAATTTGTCTCACGTTGGGTCGGAAACAACAAGGAATGGGGCATGCTCGATTTCCCAATGTTCTTCTCCGTACTTAACAGCTTTGCTTATGGACAGTCTTTTGAGTCCAATATCAAAAGCACCTTGGCACAGGATTCCTACTACAACGGGAATGCCAATCACATGGTTACCTTTATCGACAATCATGACCGCAACCGTTTTCTAACGGAAGCCGGGGGAAGCGTTGATAAGCTGCAGAATGCTTTAACCTTTATTTTTACAGTTCGTGGAACACCGGTTGTCTTCCAAGGAACAGAGCAGAACAAAGGCAATGGCAACAGTCAGATCATGACAGGCGGTATTGCGGATACTTGGAACCGTTGGTCTATGGTGAAACGGGATGCAAGCGGAAACGTGATTGAGAACTATTTTAATGAAAATGCCAGCACCTACAAGCACGTAGCCAAACTTAATGAAATTCGTAAAAATAACCCAGCACTACGTACAGGTACTCAACGTGAAATGTGGGCTGCACAGAACTTATATGCCTTCTCACGTCGTATCGACACTGGAACTAATCAAGGTCAAGAAGCTATCTCTGTATTTAGTAATCAATCTAATGGTTCGCAAACGGTAACCATCCCGCTACGTGCCGAGAGTAGTTTGACCGCAGGAACAGTTTTGTATAATCAGCTGAATACTGCAGATACAGTGACTGTACAATCAGGCGGAGTAACTGGAAAGCAAATTACTGTAACTGTAGGTGCGAATTCAGCCAAAATCTATGCGAAACAACAACAACCATCAGAAACAGTTCCTCCAACCACTCCGACTAATGTAACGGCAACTGTTCAGAATGCATCTAGCGCTTTGATCAGCTGGACGGCTTCTACCGACAACGTAGGCGTAACTGGATATGAAGTTTATCGTAATGGTGTCAAGGTAGGCACAACGGCGACTACATCCTATACGGACAATGGTTTATCCGCTAGCACTACCTATAACTACACGGTAAAAGCATTTGATGCCGCAGGCAATCTATCTCTTCTTAGTGCGATTGCTTCTATTACAACACCAGCAGGGAACAGTGTCACGATTTACTATAAGCAAGGTTATACCTCGCCTTATATTCATTATCGCCCAGTAGGAGGTACATGGACGACATCTCCGGGTGTGGCTATACCTGTATCTGAAGTAGCCGGATACAACAAAATAACGATTAATATCGGTTCCGCCAGCCAGCTTGAAGCATGCTTTAACAACGGCAGTGGCACATGGGACAGTAACGGGGGGAGCAACTATCTATTCGGTACTGGAACCTGGACTTATACGCCAACAGGAAGTATTACATCGGGTGGACCAGTGACACCAACGCCAACACCAACAGTAACACCGACGCCAACATCAACAGTAACACCGACACCGACACCGACACCGACACCAACACCAACAGTAACACCGACACCAACGCCGACAGTAACCCCAACGCCAACGCCAACGGTAACCCCAACACCAACGACTACACCGACTGGCAACACTGCAACGATCTATTATAAGAATACGGCTTACAGCAGCTCTTACATTCATTACAAGCTGGATGGGGCGACAGTCTGGACGACGGCTCCTGGTGAACAGCTTCAAGCTTCTTCTTTCCCAGGATATAAGTCGATCACAATTCAGCTGGGCACTGCAGCCGGACTGACCGCAGCCTTTAATAATGGCAGTGGTACATGGGATAACAACGGCAGCAGTAATTACCATTTTGATGCTGGAACCTGGAGTCTAGTGAACGGAAGTATCAGCGCAGGGGAACCTCAAGCAGACAGTGTGACGTTTCGTGTAAATGTTCCAGCGTCTTCTCCGGCGAGCGGACCTGTGCATCTTACCGGTACCTTCAACAGCTGGAATGCAGCGGATCCAGCCTATCAACTGACTAAAGGTAGTGATGGGGTGTATTCCATCACACTGAGCTTACCAGCAGGAACAGCGGTGCAATATAAAGTTACGCGGGGCGCTTGGACTAATGTAGAGGTAAACTCGAACGGATCGGACATTTCCAATCGAACGCTTACTCCAGCAGGCGGCGCACAAACAGTGAACCTGACCGTGCAGCGTTGGAAAGATCTATAAGTTACTATAAGAGTGGATCAAAATACCTTTCACATGACAAGGAGCGGCCCCCCGTGTGGGGCCGCTCCTTGGTAAGTAGTACGAAGCTTTTTCATTGTAGAAGATACAATAGAAAAGTAGTCCAATTATGAAGTTGCTCCAGAGAATTTAGCTCTCATCGTAGATTCACGAGGAATTAGTTCTGGCTCTAGTAGCAAATGCTTGTGGGGCGCATCATTGCCACGAATGCGCTCCATCAGCAGCTGCCCTGAAGATACACCCAGCTTAAACGTATCGATATTAAGCGAAGTTAAAGGAGGTGTTGTATAACGGGACAGCGGATATTCATCGAAAGCGGCGATGCCGAGTTCAGATGGAACATCAATTCCGAGTGCTTTTGCGGCTTGAAGCACCCCAAAGGCTACATAACTGTTCATACACACCACAGAGTCTGGCCGTTCTTCACGCTGCAAAAGCTCAAGGGCAGCATGATAGCTATCATGTTCATCAGCCTTGCAGTTAATGATCCATTGCTGAGGAACGGTAAGGTCAGCCTGCTGTAATGCGCTTAAGTATCCACCTAGGCGATGTGTATAAATTTTTTCCTGCTGCTGCCCGCCTATGAAGGCTATCTTTGAATAACTTTGTTCGATGAGATGCTCGGTCAGCATGTTGCCGCCTGCTTCATTATCGAAATCAACCCAACTTCCGGGGGGCATAATCTCTCCAATGGAGATGTAAGGAAACTCCAGTTGATTCAGTTCTTCAGATAGCTCTTCAGTCAGCACAGAGTTGTTGGCAATAATACCGTCGACACGTTTGCTAAACACAAGCCTATTTAGAAAATGGCCTTCTGGACTGCTATGTTGCACATTGGAAATGGTCAGCTCGTATTTTAAAGGTGCAATTACGCTCTCGATTCCACCAATAATGTTGTAGAAGAATTGGTTCAGAAACTCACTTTCTTTAGACATATCGACCAGTAAGCCAATATTGCAGCTGCTTTGTCTAGCTAACCCAGTAGCGATACTGCTTGGCGTGTAGTTCATTTGCTTCATAATCTCTCGAACCTTTTGTTTCGTTTCCTGTGATATTTTTGGGGAATCATTTAGTACTTTAGATACAGTAGATTTAGCCACATTGGCTGCTTTAGCAATATCAGAAATCGTTACTTTCATCGTCGTCCCTCATAACTTGAAAACGGTATTTGTAACCATAATAACACAAATTTAGCAGTCTCTCTAATGATGTATGAACAGATAGATAGAACGATAAAAGTATAGAAGGAGTCCATAAGTTATGCCTCAATCATGGTTTGTATATCATACAAGTGAAGATCCATTTGCCTATCCTGTAGGTACAGGGACCCTGAAGCTCAGATTATTTACACAAGCTGGACAGCAATTATCCTGTACCGTAATCCACTCGGATCGTTATGATTCTCCGGGGCAAGAAGTTCCTTTGCAGATGGAGCGGATTGGGTCGGCCGGTATTTATGAGATTCATGAAGCAATTATTCAGACCAGCACTAGAAGAAGCAGATATCTATTCCATATAGCGAATGCTGCGGGGCAGTATATCTGGTATGGAGAGAGGGGCGCGTCGGAGAATCGGGAGCGTGCAGGTTCTTTTCAATATGCATATCTTCACCATTCTGAGGCTTTGAAGTTACCGTTATGGAGCCAGGATGCGGTGACCTATCAAATTTATCCTAGCAGCTACAATGGTGGAACTCTAAAAGGCATTACGGACAAAATACCTTATCTACAGCAGCTTGGTGTGAACACTATTTACATGACGCCTGTATTTGAGTCTCCTTCCGAGCATAAATATAACACCTCCGATTATTATAAGATCGACCCTGCATTTGGCGATGTAGATGGATTGAAGACGCTGGTCAGTGAGGCACATCGTCATGGAATTAGGGTCATTTTGGATGCCGTGTTTAATCATTCGGGAGATCAATTCTTTGCGTTTAAAGATGTGATGGAAAAAGGCGAACAGTCTCCATATAAAGATTGGTTCTTTATTCGTTCTTTTCCCGTAACACAGACGCCTGCCCCGAATTATGAGACATTCGCTAAAGCTGAAGCGCATATGCCTAAGCTGAATATGGATCATCCCGAGACGGCAGATTATATGATTGGAGTTGCCAAGTATTGGATTCGTGAAACAGAAATAGACGGCTGGCGTCTTGATGTAGCGAATGAGGTCAACCCGGCTTTTTGGTCCCGGTTTCGGCAAGAGCTCAAGTCTGAATTTCCTGAAATTCTACTCATTGGAGAGATAATGCATGCTTCTGGGCCTTGGCTTAGAGGGGATCAATTCGATGGTGGCATGAATTATGTGCTTCGGGATGCCGTGCTGGAATTTTTTGCAGAGCAGTCAACAGGGCCTGATCGCTTTATGGAGCAATTACTCCATCAGGAGGCGTTGTATAATGACCAGGCGAATTCGGCTATGTTTCAATTGATTGGCAGTCATGATACGTTGCGTTTTCTTACAGCGTGTAAGGAGGGGGGACGTGGCTGGGACCGCGAGAGTACGGCAATACAGCGCATGAGGTTGGCAGTTTTTTTTCAGATGACTTATATCGGTATTCCGATGATCTATTATGGGGATGAGGTTGGGATGGAAGGAGCTACGGACCCTCACTGTAGAAAAGCTATGGTATGGCAAGAGCAAGCTCAAAATACAGCACTGCTGAAGTGGTATCAAGAGCTAATTTTCCTAAGAAAAAGCTGTGATATTCTACGAAAAGGTAAGTTTCGTCCTTGGTTCACGGATGAAGTCCGTAATGTCTTCGGTTATACACGGGGAATGGATCAAGAGAAGATAGGTTTAATTATCAATAATTCTCCGAACGCGTACGAGCTTGAACTTAATGTATATCGTTCGGATAAGAATTTGCTTACCGATTTACTGTCAGGAGCTACTTTTAAAAATAATAATAAGCTTATAGTGAGCATTGAACCGTTTGGATGTTTAATGTTGTACTAAAATAGTATAAGGCCTCTCTTCAAAAGAAGGGGCCTTATTCATCAAGAAACGGGTGTCATCTCCAAAGGATGGCGAAGCCGTTTCTTTTTAAAAATATAAGAAAGTATAAGATTATCCTTATATTTCTCACATAAACGCTGACCGTCCTTTAGGGACGCTAAAGGCGTTTTTCCTTGTTTGTAGCACTTTTTTTATTTTTGTTCTTTAAGTCTCTATACTCCTGATTTTCCCATTGTTTTAGCAACGGAAAAGGGTCAAAAGCCCATTCAGTAATCCCTCGGTCACGGTAGATGCCAAAATGTAGATGTGGCGGGAATTTCCCTTGTGTTCCTGGATTTCCGTAACCTGAGCTACCAACCCAGCCAATGATTTCACCTGGTGAGACGATATCTCCACGAGAAATGGATTTGTTATACCCGGATAAATGGGCGTAATAATGGTAACGGTTCTCGATATCACGAATTCCAATTCTCCAGCCACCGTAGCGGTTCCAGCCTTTAGTTTCCACTAAGCCAAAGCAGGTGCTGCGTACCGGCATGCCTTGCGGTGCAAAGAGGTCAGTCCCTTCGTGAATACGTGCCCCACCCCAGCTTCTGCCGGTTCCCCAAGTGCTACGATAAGAATAAGAATTACTTAAGGGTAGTGGAAAAGCATTACCTGACAGGTCAAGCCGACCAAAATGTTCATATAGCTTAGCGAACTGAGCTATGCGCTGAGAGGCACGACCATTGTGATAATACTCCCAAATGCCAATGCTGAAATCATTAGCTGAATCACCATATTTCTGCAAGTGTCTAGCCATACTATATAGAACATCAGCATCATTCTCTGGATCGGCGATTCCATCACCTGAGCCATCACGGCCGAAGCCGTTAAAGAAAGTGATGGATTCAGGAGAAGTATCCTCCTGATCCGGGTTGAGTGGACCGGACCATACGGGTGCTGGAATCATGATTCCAGTAAGACGGTTGGTGACGGGTTTGTCTGAGGAACCTTTTTTGGCGATGGTGCGTTCATATTGATCAATGGCTGCGAATCTAAACCAAGGAATTCCAGTGGCTGCACTCAGTTGATCATAAATCCCCCTACGGGCAGACCATATGGATTCTTTGCTAGCATTAACAGAATTGCCGCTGCTTTCCACCGGTTGGACTGTAGCCTGTACTGCAGCTGCTGGAACGGGAAGGCCTAAACCACCCCAAAGGATAGCGGCCGCGGACAGACATAACATAGTTCTCCGGTTATTAGTATTCTTAAATAGGGCCAGCAAGATAACAGCCTCCTTTTGTCCGGGCGTAAAATTGAATGTAGGCACTTCGGATAAAGCTTTTATTATAGATTGAAGCAAAAGGCTACTTTTTATCCGTTCTTGTCTAAAGGTACCAGTAAATTCTTCGCCGGAATCGAAGTTGAGATGCCCTGCATATTTCACAAAAACAGGCAATTGTAAAGCGCACATGGTATAATATGAGGCAGCATCTTTCATCTGCAGCATCACATTCAGGAGGAAGCGGGGTTTATTATTTTGACGAATAAAACAGCAAAGCAACCTAAGCCGGATTGGATTAGAATCAAGCTTACTACCGGTGATAACTATCAGGAAATCAAGAGCATGATGCGTTCTAAAACTTTACATACCGTATGTGAAGAAGCTAGGTGTCCGAATATTTATGAATGCTGGGCAAATCGAACGGCTACCTTTATGATTCTTGGTGATATATGTACTCGCGCATGCCGTTTCTGCGCTGTGAATACAGGGTTGCCGACAGAGCTGGACCTGCAGGAGCCTGAACGTGTAGCAGAAGCTGCAGAGGGAATGAACCTTCGCCATTGCGTGGTGACCAGTGTGGCCCGTGATGATCTTGCGGATGGTGGCGCTCAGATTTTTGCTGAGACGGTAGCGGCAATTCGTAAACGCCTTCCGTTATGTAGTGTTGAAGTATTGATTCCAGATTTCCTGGGAGAACGGAATAGTCTAGAGATTGTTATGAACAGTAATCCAGACATTCTTAACCATAATATTGAGACGGTGGAACGGATGTCAGACCGTGTACGGGCTAAAGCGAAGTATCGCCGTTCGATGGAACTGCTGCGCAGAGCTAAGGAAATGAAGCCGGATATTCCTACCAAATCAAGCATTATGCTTGGAGTCGGTGAAGAGTGGGATGAGATTTTACAAGCAATGGATGATTTACGAGCCGTAAATTGTGATATATTGACTTTAGGACAATACTTGCAGCCTTCTCCAAAGCATTTGAATGTGGAGAAATATTATCCACCAGAGGAATTTGCGCTGCTTAAGGAAGAGGGATTGAAGCGTGGCTTTAGCCATGTGGAATCAGCCCCGCTTGTTCGCAGCTCTTATCGTGCGCATGAGCAGGTGAAATCTGCCGCTCAAGCTCGTGAGGAGCGCACGGTTTCTTCTAGTTAATTTTTTATTTTTCAAGGTAGCAGAGGGCATAAGGAGCGAAAGCGATCTGAAGCCCCCGCGCTTAGGCTACACACATAAAAAAACGTTGATTTGAGTCATTGGAGAGAAATGTTGGAGCTGTAGGAGCGTTAGCGTTCGCCTGAAAGCTTTCCGAAGGAAAGCTAGCATCGTAAGCATACACTGTTGATTAATTTCACCACTGTATGCGGTTCAAATAAAAGAAATTAATCAACAACAGCGACCGAAAGCCCAATATTTCTCGGAAATGACGGCATAATCAACGAAAATACTTTCCTTCGAAAGGCAGGCGACAAAAGGTTTGATCGTTATAGGCGGAAAAGGCTACGAACTAATGTTAGATCATAAGGATGGTTGGAATCCGGAGGCGTTTCGCGGAAGATATAGCGAAGTGCTGGAAAGATACGACTACATTATTGGTGACTGGGGTTACAGTCAGCTGCGTTTGAAAGGTTTTTATCGGGACAACCACCCAAAGGTGAATCGGGATACAGCGATTTCTGGCATGGTCGATTATATTAATGAATATTGCAATTTTGGCTGCGCATATTTTGTGTTGCATAAGTTAAAAGAGGTACCACAAGAGGGTTTGTTCAAGGATATTCTGATCAAAGAAATACCAGAGCCGAGTGAGGAAGAAGATTCGGAGCTAGAAGCTGAGGATAATGATGGAGCGGCTATAGATAAGGAGCTCTCCTCTAAAGAAACATCATCTAAGCAAGGTTCGAATTCATCTGCTGCATTTAAAGAGATGACTTCTGCTAAGGATAGACCTTTGAGAGAACATCAAAGTCGAAATCACCGGGGTAAAGATTCGCAAGGGAAGAAATCCAAAAAGGAATTTCAAAGCAGACCACCACAAGGTCAATCCCAAAAACCCCAAAACACACAAAAGCCTCAAAATAATCAAAACACACAAAACACACAAAACATAGAAAATCCACAATCTTAACGATGAAAGCTGACCATAAGTAGAGTCCTTCTACGAATGAGACAGCTTTTTTCTTTTGAATAGATATGTACAAATAATAAAGGCAGCAAACCCCATCTCTGGAGAATTGCTGCCTTTTCTTATGGATTATTTTATAGATAATTTCAATTGCTTTTGTGTAGCATTGTAACTCCATACGAGTGCCGGAAACTTCTTCTTAAAGGCATTTAATTCAATGTAGGTCTCACCATTCTGAGATAGCGCCTCTTTGGAGGAAAGCGTAAAGCCGGTAGATGTGCCTGTTCCGCTCTTTACGATGACCTTCTTGTTCTTGGCATCCCAGGTGATCTCGCCCTCGACAAGCGCAGCCAGCACCAGCGATGAAGCATAAGTTTTATCGCCCTGCTTCACAAGACCAACATTACCAGCAAAAGGAACCCCGTTGATATTTAAGATATGATGATCTCCGGTGACTTCTAAAGTCTTCATTCCAGCAATCTGCAGGGCAGTAATCAACTGTGCAGTTTTCCCTTTTACCTCAATATCCGGTGCGAGACCGATGTGATTAAAGTCTTCTTTTTTAGGTGTTAGATATTTCTGCGTGGTCAATTTCAGCATGTCGCCATTAGACACTGGAAGTAGGCTTTGAATACGCGCTTTGCCGTAAGAACGAGTGCCTACAACAGTAGCCAGCTTGTTGTCGCGCAGGGCGCCCGTAAGAGCTTCTGACGCACTTGCAGTGTATTCGTTGGTTAGAATTACGACGGGCACACCGATTTTGCTGCCACTAGTAATCGTTACAGGAGTTAACGCGCCACTTTGATCAGAGGTATACATCATGATGCCTTTATCCATAAAACTAGAGGCAATGTTGTATGCCGAATCCATGTAGCCACCCAAGTTATCACGTAAATCAAGCACCATGGATTTCATTCCCGCTGTACGCATCTTCTTCAGCATAGCGGCGAATTCTTCATCAGAATTCTGTGTGAAACCACTTAGCGAAATATAGGCAATCTTCGGACCAATGAGGGTTCCGAAAACGGAAGTCGAGTTCAATTCATTTCGGGTGACAACATAAGATTTTGTGACACCATTTCTGAGGATCAGCAGGGTGACCTTAGTGCCCGCGGCTCCACTTAGTTCCGAATCATCCGTTTCGTCAACAGGTATTCCGTTGATTTTGAGAATCGTATCGCCGCGTTTCAAGCCTGCCTTTTCAGCAGGAGAACCTGGAGAGATTTCTTCGATGTAGAGCTCTGTTGGCGTATATTGAAGTTTAACACCGATGCCAACGTATTCGAGATCAACCGCATGTTCAAATTGCGCCGCTTCCTCGGAATTGAAGTATTGGCTGTATGGATCATCCAATGTGTTCACCATGCCGTCAATTGCTCCGCGAATCAAAATATCTTTATCTACATCTGAAAGATTATAGTTCTCCAATAGCTTCATTACTTCATTAATAAGATCACTGTTGTCTGTGGAAGCTTTAGCGGCATCTGCAGCGGAAGCCAGTGGAGCAAATGTAATAGATAAAGCTAGACAGCTGGTTAACAGTGCACTTATTATTTTTTTTGATTTCATGGAATCAAACACCCTTTTTATTAGGATTTCACAAGTTTATTGTAGATGCTATATGTGTCATCGATTGTCCATACACCAGTATCCGACTTGGATAGAATATAGATAAGGCCCTGCTCATAAGTCTCCTCTTCACTAGCTTCCTTGTCTTTGCTTTCTACATATATAGCAGCTTCCTTGGCACTGTAATAATAAATATTTGAAATGCCTGGAGTATAGGTAATATCATACGAAGCAAAGAAATCATCCAAATCTGCCTTGAGAGAGGAATCATATTCTTCTCCATATGAAGTCATCGTGGAAAGAACTGCTGTAGGATTCTGTTCGTTCATTGCTTGATAATACTTGCTAATAGTACCTTTGATGGCATCCGCATCGTTTTGAGGGATGTTGGCTGCTGGTTTTATACCTTGTTCACGAGTAAGGAGAACGGTCGAGCTTTGGGATTCCACGGATGAAATCTTCCAGCTTCCATTCTTGCGGACCAGGGTATATACGTATTCATTCTCTGTATCTGGAGTATAAGTCCCACCTATTCTGCGTGAACTTTCAAGCGTATACACAGTGGCTTCGTCAGCTGTAATGTCGAGGATTTCCAAGCTATCAATAGTATTCTTTATGTCAAAAGCTTTAAAAGATTCATTGAGTTCGGCCACTGATTCCGTGTAAGAGTACTCCGAATCCATAAGGGAGTAGAAGCTAGTCGCTTTTTCTTCATTGAAATATTGATTAGACAAACGGATTAATGCTGTAATGGCTGCTTCGTCCTTACCTTTGGAGACAGGAGTAGTAATTTGTACACTTCTACTGGTAGAATTCCAGACAGCTGTGCCCCCGGTTGCCTCTGCGATAAAACGCAAAGGGATGTATGTAGTGCCGGCTGAGGAAACTGGTGCAGTGGTTAGTTTTTTAACGGTTCCGTTAACAGTAGCGCGGTTACTGCCAATTTTGAGGGTAATCGCAAGATTTGAACTTTTTCCTGTTACCGTTCCAGTTTTGGCATCCCAGAGAACTTGAAGTCCAAGCTTCTCAAAGACAACCCGGAAAGGTACAAGTACAGAATTGTTCGCTAAGTATGGGGATCCAGCGGTGAAGGAAACCTTACTTCCGTTAATATAAACATCAATTGGTTTCGATGCTGCAAAAGCCGGGACCGCAAGTATGAGGGCCAGTAGACTTATGCTTAAGAGGGATAAAAATCTTTTCAACAGTACTCTCTCCTTTTATGTAACTCTTTGTAAAATAGCCTCATTATACCATTTGGCTTCTCTCTCAGTCTATCAGTTGGTGTTAGTTTTGTCACACAAAAAAGCCGGAGAAATGGATATCTCCAGCCACTGAAAATCGTTGGATCGAAGGTTAATCTTAAACTAAAAAAGCTTCACGTACACGGTTCCAGAACGGAAAAGGACGGTACCTGGCGAAACTGACCTTCTTGTCCGATACTTGGCAGCGTACTGAAATCAGATCATCTACTGGGATATTGTTATGATCTATCGTGAGTAGTAAGCGCTGATCCTTACATGAAAGAATATCGCAATGGTGATGCTTCGGCAGTAGTAATGGCGACCCCATTGTTCGAAATACGCGGTTGTTAATTGAGGCGATTTCGGCAATCTGCAGCGCTTCTATAGATGGGTGAACCATGGCTCCCCCAAGGCTTTTGTTATAGGCCGTGCTACCAGAAGGAGTAGAAATACAAAGCCCATCACCCCGGAACATTTCGAAGGTAACATCATTGATGTCAACTTGAATCATTATAGTTCCATCTACCCCTTTAAGGGTAAATTCATTTAGGGCAATGTGGGACGAAGAACCGGATTTCTTGTGAATTTCCAGCTCAAGCAACGGATATTTCACGATACGAGGTTTCTGAGGCTCAGAATCCTCGGTTCCGCACATGTAGTCGATTAAGGTGGGTAGCTCTTCCGCTTGCCAGTCCGCATAGAAGCCTAAGTGTCCTGTGTGCACACCTACGAAGGCTAGATTGGGGATTTGATCGATAAAGGTATGAAAAGCGTGCAGCATTGTGCCGTCTCCGCCAATAGAGATGACGATTTCGGGAGACTCGGCATCCAGTTGCAGGTCCCGCTCCGCCGCCAGCTTGTGAAACTGCTCGGCAAGTTTGATTGATAGTTCATCACCGCGGTCCAGAACATAATATCTCAAGATGTACAGGCTCCTTTTGTATAATTCAGTCATACACCGATCATAATCAATCTTGACCCGGAACACAATATGTTAATCAACTTCGCCGTACCCATCGAATCATTGTCATGAATACAGGGATAAGCAGTGAGACTAGAATCGCAGCAGTTAATAATAGGCTCAGCAGGGCGAGGCTTGCCGTAATCCCTGAGGCAGAAGGAGTAAAGGCAGCAGAGGCTGGTAATGATACCCATGCGGTAGACAGTCCTGTGTTCATCACAGGGTTCCAGAGCAGCAAGACCAATCCTGATGCGAGTATGGCGTGAATTAGCCGTGCAGTCAAAAATGGCAGATACCGCAGCCCGGTACCATTCAGAATACTTGCCACCTGGGCATGTACAGATAATCCGCCCCAAGAGAGAATGAAGGCAGCTGCCGCTACCTTGAACTGAAGCGGGATGGCAGCTGCGGCTTCACCTGCTGAACGGGCACCGATTGTCACCTCAAAGAATCCGCTAATGAGAGCCTGAGCTAGTTCTGGAGGACCACCTACAAGGGACACAAGATGTCCGGTCATGTTAAAAAGGGAGGATAGGATACCGGCACGGGCTAGCAGTTCCATTAGCACATTGAAGAATACAACCAAACCGCCTACGACAATAATAAGCTTTAGCGAGGACTGGATTGCTCCCTTTAATAGCTCCCCAAAGCTCCGTCCATCTTTGCGCCGAGCCTCCTCCATGGCAAGAAGTGCTGCATGGATTCTTCCAAAACCTTTTTTGGCTGGAACAGAGGGGGCAGCAGAACTAGTTATGGATGGGTCTTGGGAGGGGGAGCTCTGTTCTTTGCGTCCATGGAACGACATTAGCAAGCCAACAATCAAACCGCTCCCATAGTGGGCGAGGGCTAGGATAAGCCCCAACGATGCGTCTCGAAAGAAACCAACGGATACTGCACCTAACAGAAAGATTGGGTCAGAGGAGGTTGTGAAAGCGACTAATCGTTCGCCCTCTACTCTGCTAATCAGATTCTGTTCCCGCAGCTTAGCGGTTAATTTAGCGCCAACAGGATATCCTGATACATATCCCATCGCAGCGACAAACCCGCCGCTACCTGGTATACCAAAAAGAGGGCGCATCAATGGATCGAGCAGTGCACCGAAGAGATGAACGATCCCTAGGCCTAGCATGATTTCGGATATGACGAAGAATGGAAATAGGGAGGGGAATAACACATCCCACCAGATGGCCAGGCCTCGTAAGGCTGCACCAAGGGATGCCTCCGGATGAAGCAACATCAGCAGCATACAGCCTGCCAATGTTAATCCCAGCAGTGGGCCGCCAATCTTTTTAAAAGTCATAATTAACGCCTCCTGATCTATGGTTAGATGTATGCGAAAAGAAGGACAAACAGCACAAAAAAAATAAAGGAAGCGGTTACATAATTCGGTGCTTTTTCGTTCGAAATATGATATTATGTAAATAAGAAATGCACCCTCTGTTACAAGAATAAATGGGATGGAGTGATGGCGATGAGCGTTGTAGCCGGAGTTCTCGTTTGTGCTTTTGTATATGTGATCCGGGTCTCTCTCGTCCCTTCAGGTGATGAAGAATTTCGGACCTACTGACAATAACCTCCAGGCGCTAAACTATAGTTTAGCGTCTTTTTTCTGCCGTTTAGGGGCACTTTCGACGGATATCCGAGCCGTGCTTTTTTTTGGTATAATAAAGTAAGAAACGTTTCATTAATATGGAAGAGAGCTGGTAACCTCAATGAATCCAAATGAGAGTATATATGAGAACCTAGGAGGAGCTGAGGCGCTACATCGATTGGTGGAAGTGTTCTATGCCAAAGTGCAGCTTCATCCGCAGCTGGGTCCGTTATTTCCTGAAGACATTTCTCCTGTTCTGGAGAAGCAGTATCAATTCCTGACACAGTTTTTTGGCGGTGGCCCATTGTATTCAGAACTGCATGGACATCCCATGATGAGAGCAAGGCACATGCATATTCCCATTACTCCAGAACGTGCTGAAGAATGGTTGCAGTGTATGAAAGAGGCGCTTGAGGAGACCGGCGTAGAAGATCCGCTACGTTCGTTCGTCCTTAGCCGCCTTGCAGGTCCCGCACATCATTTTGTTAACATGCCCCAGGAATAATAAGGGACAGGTTGATCCTGAAAGGAATGAGAGTACTTGCCAGAGTTAATACCCCTATATTCTATTAAGGTCAAATGTTGCAATTGTGAACATGAATTTTCAACCTCTCGCGTACGCCCTAGCCTAAAAAAGGCTATCCGCCGCGATGCTGATTTTTGCGCATATTACAAAAACGAGAATCCGGATTATTATGTTGTACGTGTCTGCCCGAGTTGTGGGTTTGCCTCTACAGAAAATTCAGCGGACAAGCTGACGGATCTGCAGCGAAAAGCATTTAATGAACAGGTAGGAAAACGATGGAAGAGCCGTGACTTTGGGGATAAACGAAGCTGGGAAACTGCACTTGAGACCTATAAACTGGCGCTTTTATGCGCTCAAAGTATTAACGATAAGGATCGAATTATTGCAAGTCTGCTTCATCACATTGCCTGGTTGTATCGGTATCAAGGGAATACGGAACAGGAACAACGCTTTTTGCGCTATTCATTAGCTGAATATGTGAAGGTATACGAAAAAGACGGAATAGCTGGCAATGATGCCCGGCTCATGTATCTTATCGGCGAACTTAACCGACGCATCGGAGAGTTCTCTGTGGCTGTAATGTGGTTTTCCCGCCTGATTAATGATCAGAAGATTATGGATGCTGCGATGATTCGAGCTGCCAGGGAGCAGTGGGTTGTGCTAAGAGAGCAAATGCGCGGCGAAGCTGTAGATATTGATGCCGATGGATTGCCTTCAGGTTCTTAAAGCTTCACGAACAACAAAAAGCGCAGAAGAGAGTAATGCTCTCGTCTGCGCTTTATAAAAATGGTAAGATTGGGATTTAGATGACCTTCTATTTATCGGACTGCACGATCGAATAGGAGGTAATCTCCGTCGTTATCTACAACTGTGGGACTGGCGCTGCAACATGGGAAGACAAGTAGTTTTTTCTTGCCGTCACGAACGATTTGCAATTCTTTTGGCTTCATAGGGAGAAGAACATTCTCCGAGTTGCAGAAAGGGCAATACTGCACATACATATCGCCTAAAATAATGTCATAAGGCCAGGTATGACTAAAAGGAATCATTGTGAATCCTTTCCAGAAGGAGACTCTTCATTTCCATCCTCAGCTTGCGGTGAATTCTGCTTTTTGGATAGCTCAGCTATTTTTTGTAGCAAAATATGTTGGGGCATATGCATCAAGTGTTCCAGTGGAACGCCTAGTTGCTTGGATAACGTTATGGCTGTTTCCGGTGAAATTTGTAGTGGCTTCATATGGATGCCCTCCTAAAGTTTATCGGCTATGAATGTTCCGGTATCGTTATTCACTTTACCATGGTGTTAAGTCAAATACAAAGAAAACCAAATGAGAGCAAAGGAATGGTGAGAAGACATGAAACAACCATTATCACTGACTTGGGAACTTGATTCCATATTTCCTGGAGGATCGTCCTCTACTGAGTTAGAAAGCTTTTTAAAGAATCTTGAACAAGATATTGCAGCCTTACAGGGTCTGGTGAAGAATGCTGTAGCTCCAACGGATGTTGAGTCTACAAAGGCGCTGGACGAGGTTATAGAACTGCTTCAGAGCTGTTCAGGAAGACTTGTGGAGGTCTCTTCCTTCGCAGACTGTCTGGGCGCTCAAAATCAAATGGACAAAGTCGCGGTAAGACTGGCGGCTCGAGTGACAAGTATGCGTGCCGGATTCGAAGGCATTAGCTCACAATTCAGTAACGTGCTTCGTCAGACTACAGACAAGGTATGGGCAGAGTGGATGGCACGTCCGGAGATTGCTCCATTAACGTTCGTGCTTAGCGAGAGCCGTGACTTGGCCCGTGAGAAGATGAGCCCAGAGTTGGAAAGCTTAGCGCTAGAACTAGCCGTTGACGGATATCATGGATGGAGCGGGCACTATGATACGATTGTAAGCTCGATTAAGATCCCATTTGAGGATGAAGAAGGAACAAAGCTCCTCTCCGCAGGTCAAGCTTTTAACAAGCTGGATGATCCAGATCCGAAAGTACGTCAATCCATGTTCCATAAATGGGAAGAAGCATGGACCGAAGCAGCAGATAACTGTGCGGATACCTTGAATCACTTAGCGGGCTTCCGTCTGAAGCTCTATAAAGGAAGAGGTTGGGAAGATATTCTGAAAGATCCGCTGAGCATCAATCGCATGTCACAAGATACTTTGAATGCGATGTGGGACGTGATTACGAATAGCAAGCCTGCACTCGTGACCTATCTTCAGCGTAAAGCTAAGCTGCTTGGACTGGATGCTCTTTCTTGGGTAGATGTCGAAGCGCCAGTGGGTAAATCTTCAGGTAAAATCCCATATGATCAGGCCGCTAAAGATATCGTTACCCAGTTCCGCAAATTTAGTCCGAAGATGGCAGAGTTTGCAGAGCGTGCTTTTGATAATAACTGGATTGAGGTTGAGGATCGTCCGGGAAAACGTCCTGGAGGTTTCTGTACATCCTTCCCTGAGAGTAAGGAATCGCGGATTTTCATGACTTATAGCGGTACAACTTCCAATGTTTCAACCTTGGCACATGAGCTGGGACATGCTTATCATTCTTACTTGCTGGATGATCAACCTGTATTTAATCAGAACTACGCTATGAACGTTGCAGAGACTGCTTCAACCTTCGCAGAGGTCATTGTATCTGACGCTCAGGTTAAAGCCGCTAGCAACGCTGAAGAGAAACTGGCGTTGCTTGAAACGAAAATTCAAAACAGCGTAGCCTTCTTTATGAACATTCACGCTCGGTTCTTATTCGAGACTCGTTTTTATGAGAAACGTAAGGAAGGCCTTGTAAATGCTGAAGAGCTGTCTGAATTGATGGTGGAAGCACAGAAGGAAGCCTTCTGTGGGGTGCTTTCGGAATACCATCCTCATTTCTGGGCTTCTAAACTGCATTTTTATATCACAGATGTGCCGTTCTATAACTTCCCTTACACCGTTGGCTACATGTTCAGCACAGGCTTGTATCGACTGGCTCTGCAAGAAGGAGCGTCCTTTGCAGACAAATATGATAGCTTGTTGCAAGATACTGGTGTGATGACTTTAGAGGATTTGGTACTTAAGCATCTGGGTGTGGATCTTACGAAGCCGGACTTCTGGCAAGGCGCTACAGATCTGATTGTAGCTGACATTAATGAGTTCTTGGAGATGACGGAGCAATTAGTTTGAAAAAGTCTAAACTAAGACAAATTTAGCGGTAGAAAAAACAACAATTTTTCAGCATGAACACGCAAAAGCCCCTGATACAGGGGCTTTTTTTAATGATAAAATGTCGAAAAATCACGATTTATAAAAAGAAATATGCGATTAATCTATGGATTTCGCGCATCTATAGGGATAATAACCCAATTTTGCCGAATAATGTTGTTTGCCATTTGTTAGTAACCTATAATGAGTCTTAAGCCTTATATAAGGCACGCTAGAGTACCACTTGGCTGAACTCACAAAAATAAGCAAGCGCTTACGAAGTCGGTTCTGCGAAGTGCACTCAAATCAAGCTATGCTCACAAAACTTTTAGGAGGAGAAGTAATGCTTAAGACGGAACAACTATCATTAGCGAGACAGATGGATATGGTGTTTAAGGAGCTGCAGGAAGAATTATCGGGATTAACTTCTGGTACGGTTTTTGTGCAAATACGAAATAACATGATCGGAAAATTCGGGATACGACATAATCCTCTTTCTGGGCGAAGCGGGGGATTCACTGATGCAAAAGAAGGGATGACAGATGGACAACAGTCTTCTTTTCGACTAATGGCGCTGGAAAGCCTGAAATACAAGCGGCGTTGGACGCATGGTGAGATTTCTTATGAATTCGCCATTAGACAGGGAATGGTGATTGTAGATGCTACGTTGGAGTCCAATTATAATATGGCGAATCTAATGATTCGATCGCCTCGTAATGCCTATGCTGAAAGTTCCGAACAGTTTTTTGGTTAAGCGTTGTTTACATAAAATTTCAATAATTGTGAAAATCAAAAACCCTCCCACAGCTTCAGAAAGAAGTGTGAGAGGGCTCAAAAGCTACTCGGCTTTAGGCTTTATGTTTGATATCGCCCTAGCCGGATAAAACACTTAAGATAACGTTGTTACTGACGACCAGACAGTTGTTGTTCTGCCAGTTGTACTAGACGTTTAGTGATGTAACCGCCCAGAGAACCAGTTTCGCGAGAAGTGTAGTTCCCGTAATAACCGTCAGCTGGGATCGTTACTCCAAGCTCCTGTGCTGCTTCATATTTCAACTGTTGCAATGCCGCAGTTGCTTGAGGAACGACCAGGTTATTGGAACGGCTGCTACGACCTTGACCTGCTTGACCCATGTGTGTCACCTCCTTCGCCCGTTGTGAAGATAGTATGAGCGCTAAGAGGTTAATTCATGCATCACTTCGAAAGGTTTTAAGGATGGTAATTATTAGTGAAATAAAAGTGAGGATAGAAATCCTTTATTACTAGGGATTACACAAAAAAATCGGTCTTCCCTTACGTAATCGCAAGGCAAGACCGATATAATGTATATCTGCTTTAAATCTCAGGATAGATCATTTCCAGCACGGTGGATAGATTCTGACTTTGACCGGGTTCTACCGTTAAAAGACCTGTGAAGGAAGCATCCTCGGATACATTCGGTGCATTCGCGAGCCAGGTATAGGGCTCAATACACAGAAATTGATCAGCCGGTCCTTTGGTATATAGCACCCAGTGACGGAATAGATTCTCGTCAGCAGTATAACGAAGGCCATAACCATCATCACGTAATAATAAGGCTTCTACAGGCTGTTTTTCTCCAATACGTAGAGCAGTATCAAAATTAGTTCCCTGCATGTTCATTCCGGTGTTCAAGGCTTCCAGATCACCAAGTGGAATCAGATTGCCGCTAGGGAGCAATTCATCGTTCAGTTCATAAATACTATTTACTGGGAGCTTAAGATTCCAGCGCTCAGGTTCTCCATCAATCATAAACCAGGTGTGATAACCGATCCCAAAAGGAATTCGATGATCTCCAAGATTTGTAACCTTTAAAGTTTGGGTAAATCGGGCTTCCTGAAGCCTAAACGTCATTTCGAATTTAAGTGGGATAGGGAATTGCTCCATCCAGTGTGGATCATCTTCCGTTCGGAATTCAGTAGTGACCGCGCAACCATCCTCATCTTCTTCAATATCGCTGACACACCAGGCCTGAGTTCGGTGTAGACCATGAATATGATTGTCATTAGCGGTATTCTGGTCAAATTGATAACTTGTACCCTCGAATTGAAATTGGCCCTTACGAATTCTTCCGGGTGGAATTAATAGCGGCATGCCAAAATGGTAAGGTTTTTGCATAAAGAAAGCTTGATCGCTTTCATCAGGCCGCCGTAGAATTTCCCGTTGTTTCTTGACATCAAACAATGAAATCACGTTATTTCCTAGTCGCGGCAAAAGCGTGACTTCCAGTTCACGGCTGTGCAAAATATAAGTATCATAACCGCCCCACTGCCCTTTGGTCACCTGTTTCATGAGATATGCTCCTTTATCGTAACTGTAATCGAATAGAACATGGATAACCTTATCATAACAGATTTATACGGTAGTGGTTAAGTGATTTGACAACTTCTCTTTATGGTTCTATGATGAAGGCATTAATTTATGATGATAATGTGATGACGGGGACAAGTAGGCAGGTATTGCACCTTCAGAAAGCCGGTGGTTGATGCGAACCGGTAGGACAAACCTGATGAATGGACCCCTGAGCGCCGAGCTTGAACGGGAGCTAAATGCCCTAGTAGACCGGCCGGATCTTCCCCGTTAACGGAAGACTAAGGCTGTTTTTTCTTGTCCAAACAAGATTAAGCAGCGAATAAGGGTGGCACCACGGTCTCACGTCCCTTGCGGATGAGGCTTTTTTTGCGTTCTCGGAAACTTAGAAATGACATCAAACGGAGGTCTATATTATGAAAAAAGTAATGTCAGGCATTCAGCCAAGCGGTTCACTTACATTGGGGAACTACATTGGAGCACTGAAAAATTTTGTGAAGCTGCAAGATGATCATCAATGTTTCTTTATGGTTGTCGATATGCATGCAATCACTGTAGCACAAGATCCTGCGGCACTGCGTGAACAGTCAGAATCCGTAGCGGCCCTCTTTATTGCAGCAGGAATTGATCCTGCACGTTCTAATGTCTATATGCAGTCGCATGTGCCACAACACGCTGAACTGGGTTGGATCATGACGACACTTACAGCAATGGGCGAGCTGGAGCGTATGACCCAGTTTAAAGATAAATCATCAGGTAAAGATTCTGTTGGCGCTGGTTTATTCGTCTATCCTTCCTTGATGGCAGCAGATATTCTTGTTTATAATGCGGATCTTGTGCCAGTTGGAGAAGATCAAAAACAACATTTGGAGCTGACTCGTGATTTAGCTGGTCGCTTCAATAATCGTTTTGGCGAATTCTTTACCATTCCGGAGCCGTACATTCCAGAGGTGGGTGCACGTATTATGTCTCTGGATGATGGCACCAAAAAAATGAGCAAGAGCAATCCTAACGCAGGCAGCTACATTGCTCTGTTAGATTCACCGGACGTAATCCGTAAAAAAATCAGCCGTGCAACGACTGATTCAGGACGTGAAGTAATTTTTGATCCAGCTAATAAGCCAGAGATTAGTAATTTGATGAGTATTTATTCCGAATGTTCTGGAATGACACTCCAGCAAATTGCCGATCGTTATGAAGGGCAAATGTATGGCGGCTTTAAGAAAGATCTTGCTGAAGTGGTTGTATCTACGCTTGAGCCTTTACAACAAAGATATAATGAAATTCGTAGCTCGGGTGCGATTACAGATATTCTTGCTGAAGGTGCTGGTCGTGCACGTATTGTTGCAACTGAGACGTTGAATGGAGTTAAAGAGCGGATGGGATTTCTGCCAGCTCGTTAATCTAATCAGCGCTTAGGCTTTCCTGTTTGCGTCTGATCTTGGCCTTGAGGATAAATCCCCAGCCAATATTCATGACACAGAGAAACCCGAGCAGAAGTGCCAACCAAAAGCTATAACTGATCGCGATTGAAGCGGCAGTAAGAATAAGAATAGAAGAACAAGCGAACCAAAGTGAAAGTCCTTTACCCATTAAGAGAGCCTTCCTTTCTATGTCTGCTAAAATGAATCCCGGAGTATGATAATAATACTCCGGGATTTTTTGTGATTATAGAATAGATCTCTGCGTAAGTCTACAGTTTCATCGTAAAGAACCAGGGTCAATGGAAAATCGTTTGTCGAGCTTCTCGCTGCTAAGCCAACCTACATAAGTATTTAAAGGTCGATATTGATTGTCCATCACTAATACAGCCACAAACGGGTATTGTTTGCGATGTAAATAACGTACGTCCCCCCAGCGCACCATATATCCTGAAGGGAGTTCCTCGACTTCGGCTACTGCATAAGAGGTGAAGTATAGAAAGGACTGAATATCAGGGTGCGACTTGGAAATCTCCACAGCAGGATGAGTCGAGCATACAGCATGTTTGAACCATTCCAGTCGGTTATTGACTAACTGCCCAACATCATAGCTGCCATCTTTTTTCACCTTGACTACGTTCCAGCGCTTTAGTGAAATTGTAGGGATTACAATATAACGTTCGCCGGCACTATGATGTAAATCCTCAAGCTTAATATTACGCGTGAGACGTGCGTGAACGACGGTTCTCCAAATATAATAAAGAATAGTACAGGCATACAGTGTAATAAATAAAGGTTGCGGTGGAATGATCCCGGTGATCCAGAGAAGGATGGCTGCGATATGGCTACCAAATATAAATGGATCAAAAATGTGGATGATGTTCCATGCAATCCATTTCTCCGTGAATGGACGTGCAGCCTGAGTGCCATAGGTATTAAATAGATCAGAAAATACGTGAACACCTACACCAATGAAGCTCCAGAGCGCAATATGGCTTAGAGCTTGTAAATCAGTAAAACCAAATAAGGGGCCTAACACGAAGGAAATCAGCGCGGGCCACAGAATTAGAAAGGGTAGGGAATGTGTGATTCCTCGGTGATTTCGAATATACATTGCATTGTCCTTCAGTCGTAGCGCAGTATCGGCATCAGGAGCCTGAGAGGCGAGCACTGTTGCCAGCATAACAGCCCCGGCCAGTTTCGGATCAGAAGCAACGATGGGATCAACGAAGGAAAGCCCGGCTAAGCCTAGGCCCATAACTAAATGTGTAGCAGTATCCATTGGTCAGTTCTCCTTTGTTGTTCGGAAGTTCTCTATTTAATAATTACCCAAATACAGCCCTGGTTATTAAGGGGATTGAAATAAATACAAAATAAATATTGTCACGTAATTGTCGAATTCATGAACTTACTGTTCCATGACTGTCAAAGTCTTCACGGGTTTGTTATGATAAAGTTAACAGCGAAGTTAAAAAAACTTCGGTTAGAACGTTACATGTTCGTTTAGAAGGAGGATCATTAGGTGTGGACAATCATATAACATTTCAAGCTTCTTCCGACTCTGCAGCCATGTCTGCAAAATCTCCACCGGAAGGTGCTAGCTGGCGTGATTTCATTGCTGTAACAAAACCCGGTATTATCCGATCTAACCTTATTGCCGCCTTTGCGGGATATTGGTTGGCCTCGGGTTGGGATGTTCATTACGGCAGATTAGTTCTGACTCTGCTCGGTACTATGCTGGTTATGGCTTCGGCCTGCGTTTTTAATAACTATTTCGACCGGGATCTGGACATGAAGATGGAAAGAACCCGTGAACGGGGGCTTCCTACAGGACGACTAAAACCAAACACTGTGTTATTATACGCCATTGGGCTTGGTATTGCAGGTTTGATCGTGCTGTTTGCTTTTTCAGGTATGCTTGCCGGTCTGTTTGGAATTGTTGGTATGTTCGTTTACGTAGTAGTATACACGCTTTGGTTGAAGCGGACATCAACATGGAGCACCTCCGTAGGTGCGATTTCTGGAGCAATGCCCCCAGTAATTGGTTATGTTGCGGTTTCAGGAACGGTTGATCTAGGCGCTTGGCTGATCTTTTCCATGTTGTTTCTATGGCAACCCCCTCACTTCTGGGCGTTGGGCATTAGACGTAAAGAAGAATATAGAGCGGCAGGATTTCCATTGTTACCTGTAGTTAAAGGGACGCGACGTACGAAATTTCAGATGATTCCTTATGTAGCCCTTTTGCTGCCTATTCCAGTGTTAATGTACGCCTACGATTACGCAGGCATATTTTTTCTAATCATTTCATCAGCGTTGTCCTTGGCTTGGTTAGTATTGACCTTGATGGGCTTTAAGGCTAAAGATGATGAAGTCTGGGCGAAGAAGAATTTCCTCTTCTCCATTAACTACCTGACAGTTAGTTTGATCGTACTTGTATTGAATACGATTCACGGTTAAGAAGAGGGAGGGTATACGTGTCCGTGCAAACCTTTAAGCGTTATAAATGGACTTGGCTTCTGCTAATACTTGCTTTGATTATGGCTGGTTATCTGGCAATTAACTCTTTGAATTTAGGAAAAGAGAAATTGCCAGTAATCGGAGAAGTGCAGGACTTTTCTCTTGAAAATGTGAATGGAGACCAGGTTACTCTGGCTGATACACAAGGTAAAGCACGGCTGGTATACTTCTTTTTTACACAGTGTCCGGATGTATGTCCTATAACTACGTTTTTGTTATCTCAGACACAGAAGATTCTGGTCGAGGATGGCAGTTTTGGTAAAGATACGGGTTTTGTTTCTATCTCTTTTGATCCGAAGAATGATACTCGGGAAGCTATTAAGGCTTTTGCAGACCGGTTTCAGGCGAATTATGATGGATGGTATTTCTTGCGGGGGGATCAGGAAGAAGTTCGTAAGTTAGCGACGGATTCTTTTAAAGTACTAATCGCAGGGAATTCCAAAGAAAATTTCGTACATGCCAACCGTATAGCGTTAGTTGACCGGAACAATCAACTTCGTGCATTGTATGACGCAGGAGATACGGAGAACGTAACTCCTGAATTTCTTGCCGATCAGCTAACGGAATTGGCTCGGGAATAGAACATAAACATTAAAAACGCCTTTTTCGAATCCCTCTTTATTGAGCGGATAACGAAAAAGGCGTTTTTTTAAATATACGATAGTATAAGTTTCATGCTATACATTATCCTTATACTTGTTTCAGCTAAAATGGAAGTGGTTCAGGGTAGACGATGAAATCTTCCAATCCGGCTTTTTCGAGCTGAGTGATGTTGTATTCATCAGGCGTACCTTCCACACCAGCATATCCGCGACGAGTATAAATATGATCGGCATCAGGGAAGGCATCCCGGAGCACACTGCGTATTTTTTTGCCAGAGCTATCGTTATCCAAATAAAGGTATACTTCTCCATCTCCTACTTGTTGCCGGAGGGATTCTAATTTTAGTGTATTTAATGTACCAAAGGTACATAGGATTTCTACTTCCGGTACCAGCACGCGCCGTAATCTGCTGCGATCGTTCTTACCTTCGACAATAATCGTTATGGACATTAGCTGACAATCACCTCCGGGAATGGGTCCAAGCTTCAGGCTCATTATAGTTTACCGAAGGATCGTCATTTTTAACAACTGTTTCTGCAGGAAAGTCTTCATTCCCCGGGAAATGTCGTAAAAGCAAAGAATCATGCGGCTCGCCCGTTCCATTTGGAAGTGAGGTTCGATAGTTTACCAGTGTTTTTAGGTGGAAGAAGAAGCAATGCTACCATTAGTATTAGAAAGGCTATGAAGTAAGGAGAAACGAAGGACCTTAGCTGTCCAGCAGCCACGGGCCCAGCGAATGCACCGAGTGACATGGCTATCGACTGCATGGAGAAAGTCCGACCCATTCGCCCAGGGCCACCGAGACTAATAAAGAGTGATGCCATTGCAGGAAACAACACTCCTTTGGCTGCGCCGAGCATAAAAAGAATCGCAGCAGTCGGAATCCTGTGAAATGAGGCGAGTGCAAAGAAGCTGATGGCCATTCCCAGTAATGCCGCTGCTATTCTTCCCCCCGGAGAAAGACGGTTAAGGAAGAGCATGCTGAGCGTTACCAAAGCACCTAAACTGAGGAGTGACAGTAGGATACCAGTGGAAAGAATACTGTTGCTCCCTGTTTGAGATAGCGGGAGCTCGAAAAAGAGAACGCCTTGTGAACAGGAAACGAAAAAAGGTAAAAGGTAATACCGTTTGGATACCAGATCATCATCTTTCGTTGGTATAGAAGGTTTATCTGGAACTTTTAATGCTGATTGCGCTGAGCTTAGCGGCTTTAATATATGTCTCGAAGGTGCAGGTACACTAAAAAAAGCCATGATTCCTGTTGCGATAAGGAGCCATCCAAGTGTGGTGAAGGTGCCAGAGTAGCCGGCTTTTGCTACGATAAAAGCTCCCGCAGCAGGCGATACAACTGAAGCTAACGTATGAACGATACCATGTCCGGACATATATTTACCCTGCTCTGTGGCATCCGATGACAAAGAAGCGAGTAACGTCATACAGGCTGGAGAGAGGAAAGCGAGCACGAATCCACTTGCTGCTCTTAGCATCAGCAGATGCCATGGAAGCTGTACATGAGCTTGCAGCAGTAGGATAGCTCCCGCTGCGACAAGGCTGAAGACGATGTAGCGGCGGGAGCCATTACGATCGACTAGTACGCCTGCAAGCAGATTGCCGGGAAGGTGGGTCAACGAGTACATGCCCATCATCCAGCCAATAAAGGTGGGTCCCGCACCAAGAGAGATGGCAAAGGGCGTAAGGACGGGATACTGAGCATGTAAATCGAAGAACGCCAAAAAGAGAAATAAGTATAGCCACAGCGCAGTTTTCACAGGGAAACACCTCCGAGAGCCACCTACAGCACAAGTGAATGCAGGACGGCGTAATAATGAAGAACCAATTCTTAAGCACTACTTGTACTTTACGTGGGACAGAGAGGGCTTATACCGCTTTTTTAATTCCGCTAGTAGGTATACCTTTTACGGAGGGTGGAACCATGAATTATGATGGGTATTCATGTATAATAATTAATATTGGCGTTATGTCTATGGGAAGAGAGAATCCTTGGGACGAAACTAGGCGATAGGGGTGTTGTGAGATTGATGGATCCAGAGGTATGGTCACAGTTTATAAGGGAAAATTGGCTAGTTATTGTAATTGCGCTTGTCCTGCTGTTTGCGGTTGTTAATTTGGTTAAAACCGTTCTGAAATGGGCGATTGTCATCGTGATCGTTGTAGGTTTGTTCATCTATAGTGGTGTTACAATGGACCAAATTGGTAACGCTGTGAATAAGGTGGCAGATGGAACGGTAAGCACGCTAAAGAAGGAAGCGCAAGAGGTTATGCTTAAAGAAGCGCAGGATGCGAAGTACACTTCAAATGGAGACGGGACCTTTACGATTACAACGCCGAATATTGAAGTGAAGGGCGCAGCGGGTGAAGATAAAGTAGAGGTTACTTTCCGGGGTGTGAGTCTTGGGAAGTGGAGTGTTACAGATACGACAAAAACATTTATCGAGGAAGCCCGAAAACATCAATAACAGGCTTGGACTCAAAAATAAACAAGCGAGCAAGCACGCGACTGAAAGGAGAGAGCGGATATGATAAACGGATGGATGACTAGTGTGAGTGATGCTAATATCATCTCCATCGCCCTCCTGCTGGTTGTAGTCTTCTCTCTATTGCAAGGCTGGAGCAGAGGTTTCTCAAGCGCTACCGGAAGATTATTTGGGCTGCTGGGAACAGGATTATTTACTATAGCATCTTTGGTATTAGCTATCCCAGCTGCGGCCTACCTCAATCCCTATGTAGAGACTTGGGCATCGGGGATTAGTCTTCCTGATACGAAGCTTACACAGTGGCAGCAAATTTATTATACGGCGGTGTCTGTGTTATCAGAATCACCGCTGGTTCGATTTCTATTGTTACTCCTGATTTCTTATCTGTTAATTCGTATGCTCTTAGGACTGTTATCCATGTTGCTACCTTTTCCACAATTGCGGCGTACTAAGAAGTTTAAAGACAGAAAGATTACGCAGGTAAGCCGTATGGGAGGAGCAATGGTTGGATTAATTATCGGCTTAATGCGTAGTCTGGTAATTGTTCTTGCTCTTTTCATCTGTGTTGGATTAAATCCGGAGAGTGGATTTAGTCGTTATGTGGAGTCCTCTCCAATCTATAGTCAGAGCGCTGCTGCTGTATTTGAACCTATTGTTGGTGAGACTGTGCAGAAGAAACTTCCAATTCTGACGAAGACCGTTGCAGCAGAGATGAATGATATCCTTCGCAGAAAATATGAGGTTATCGATCATGAAATTCCTCAGGATATTATAGGAGCAGCAGAAGACATTGTTGGACAAGCGCAAGAAGAAGAGAAAAAAGCGAGACTTCTCTATGATTGGGTAGGTACACGCGTGACTTACGATTATGCTAAGGCTGACAATTATTTGCAAAACAGGGTCTGGCATGAACAGACACCACAGGATACATTCGACACTCGGCAAGGGGTGTGTATAGACTATGCCCGACTGTACGCTGTGATGGCTCGTTCACAGGGCTTGCAGGTACGGGTTGTAACAGGTCAGGGTTATGATGGGCGTGGCGGATATGGTGCACATGCTTGGAATGAAGTATATATAAGTGATCGGCAAGCTTGGATTCCGCTGGATCCGACTTGGGCTAGCAGTGGAGATTGGTTCAATCCGAAGGATTTTGATGAAACGCATATTAGGGAGAACGCCCTCTGATTGAGGGCGTTGAACTCCTGGGGTGTGGTACAATAAACTCAAGTAACGTCAGTTCTAACTTAAATGCGAGGGCATGCTCACAATAAGCAGCTAAGAACTCACCTTCATCATAAGAGTAATGTCGCAGGCAAAGGGTTGTCAGACATTTTTTTAAAATATAAGAAAGTATAAGCACTATACTTTATGTCTTATATTTCTCGCTTAAACACTTACCTTCCTTATAAGGACGGTCAATGCGTTTATGCTTGTAGAAGGGGAGAAAGCTGGTGAGTTTGTTTGGTAAGCAGCTCCCGTCTAAGGACGGGGTATCTTCAAGAAATTCTGTAGGTTTGAGACTGAATATTTTTTTCTTTGGCACTTTTTTTATTTTTTGTATTATTATCGTACGTCTTGCAGGTTTACAGTTTACTGAGGGAGCTCTGTTGAGTGAAGAAGAAACGAGCCGGGAAACGAAAATTGTTCCGCTCGCAGCGATGCGTGGGATTATTTTTGCTGCCGAAGGAGAGCAGATTGCCTATTCAACACCTACGGAGTCGCTTTACCTTACATTAACTAAAGATTACACAGCTAGAACGACAGATAAAGCAACGGGTGAGACCTCACTTACGGAAAAGGCGAAGAATAACTCCGATATGCTTGCGGCAAGGCTTGCGGCTGATTTTGCTAAATATGGAGATCCGAATGCACCGAAGCTGACGCAGCAAGATATCTTGGATTCATTAGATTTAGATTTCAAAAAGTATTTAGGTTATGTGCCGCGACGGATCAAGACTGGATTAATTCCAGAGGAAATAGCCTATTTCATGGAGCATAAAGACAATTATCCGGGGCTAACGATCGTGGAGGAGAGTGTTCGTCACTACGATAAAGATACGGTAGCGGTGCAGACAGTCGGCTTTGGAAAGCCGTTTAAATCGACTGAAGATATAGCGATGTATAAGAATGTCCGTAGTGAAATGAAAAAAGATTCTCCCCCTGGACTTATGTATAAAGCAGAAGAATATGTGGGGTTTGATGGTCTGGAAATGCAGTATCAACGAGAGCTACGAGGAGAAAATGGTTATCAGGTCATTTCGGTGACTCCTCAGAATATGGCTGAGAAGGTTGAACAGAACGTTGCTCCTGTAAAAGGTAATAATATTTGGATGACCATTAATAAGAAGATTCAGATGAAGACAGAACAGGCCATATTGGATCAGATTAAATGGCTGCATACCAATGCTGTTCAAGGTGAGACGCATCCAGATGCATTAACCGGATACGCCGTAGCAATGGAAGTGGAGACTGGAAATATTGTCGCCATGGCAAGCATGCCGGATTACGATTCAAATGTATGGACCAAAGACTCCCTACCAACACCTGTCTGGAATAAAATTATGAATAATCATCTAAACGGTACGATTACTTCAAATTCATCGGGTAGATCAGGTCATGATTTTAGTTCACTTGTGTTTATGGGATCTACGATCAAACCATTAAGTGTGTTAATTGGTTTAAAGGAAGGTTTCTTTAATACCTCAACAACCTATTCAGATGTGGGCATTACTTATTTCGGTAAGGATAATAAATCATCCGTAAGAAATTCATCGGGTCACGTATATGGTTCACTAGATCCGGCCAAGGCGATTATGAATTCCTCTAATGTATTTATGATTGATATGGTGGGTAAGCAGCTTTACAAGAAATATCCGGGGGATAAAGGCATTGAGGTATGGGACAGATATATGAAAGAGTTCGGGCTGGGTGTATCTACGAAAAGTGGTCTCCCAGGTGAATCAGCGGGCCAGATTAACTATACTGATCTTAAGGCTGCAGGCAGCTCGCAGGCCGCACTTATTTATGCTTCTTTTGGCCAACAGGGCAGTTATACTACATTGCAGCTTGCCCAGTATGCTTCTACTCTTGCAAATGAAGGAGTGCGTATTAAGCCTCAACTCGTTAGCAAGATCACGGATGCGCAAGGTAAGGCGGTTAAGGAATTTCAAAGAGAAGTGCTTAATACGGTAACGTTTGACAAATCCTACTGGAAAGAGATCAAACAGGGGATGAGCAGTGAAGTTAGTGCCTTTGATGATTTTCCTTATGATTTTGCACGTAAGACAGGTACCTCTGAAAAAACAGACAGAAAAAATATAAACCGTGATAATGGGGTATTTATTGCATTTGCTCCGCGAGAAAATCCGAAGCTAGCCGTAGCGGTTGTTATACCAGAAGGGGGCTTTGGCTCCAAAAGCGCTGCTCCGGTGGCTCGTAAAATTTTTGACGCCTATGATTGGGAGTATGGGCTCGATGGTGTGCCAAAAAAGAATGTTGCTCCTGCGTCAGACCCCGTTCAAAAATAATTAGAGAAAAAGGAGAGAAATAAACTGTGAGTTTTTTTCGTAAGCAGGCCTCACCTCCAGATGAGACCAACAGTAAAAGTTCCATAGGCCTGCGACTCAACGTGTTTTTCTTTAGCACGTTTGTTATATTTTGCGTAATTATTATACGCCTGGCTGTGTTGCAATTCGTGGAAGGACCAACTTTAACTGAAGTGGAGACAAGCAGAGATACCAAAAATGTACCCCTTGCATCCATGAGAGGTGTAATTTATGCTGCTGAAGGTGAGAAGTTAGCGTACTCTACACCGGTTCAATCGCTGTATATTACGCTCAATAAGGAGTATACCGCTAAGCAAACAGATAAAAATACCGGTAAAACTACCCTAACTCCAGAAGCTAAAGCCAAGTCAGATGCATTGGCAGCCAAGCTGGTAACTGATTTCAATAAATATGGTGATCCAAAAGCTGAGAAGATGACAGAAGAAGATGTTATTGACGCACTGGATTTATATTTCCGGAAATCACTTGGCTTTATGGCACGGCGAATTAAGGCGGACCTGACTACTCAGGAAGTAGCCTATTTCATGGAACATAAGGGAGAATACCCAGGCCTTGAAATTGTCGAGGAAAGCATTCGTCATTACGATAAAGATACGGTTGCCGTACAGACGATAGGTTATATCAAGCCTTTTAAATCAGCAAACAGCCTTAATATTTATAAGAATATCTTAAATGCTATGAAGAACAATCCGGAGCCAGGGCTAACTTACAAGGACGACGAGTTTGTCGGATTTGACGGCCTGGAGCTGCAGTATCAGAGAGAGCTTCGGGGACAAAACGGCTATCAGGAAATCTCCGTCAATCCACAGAACATGGCAGAAAAAGTCGAACGTGTAGTCCCTCCTGTGAAAGGCAATGACGTCTGGACAACCATTAATAAGAACATTCAGATGAAGACAGAGCAGGCGATTATGGATCAGATTAAGTGGCTGCATTCCAATACTGTACAGGGTAAAACGCATCCTAATGCTTTAACTGGTTACGCTGTAGCGATGGAAGTCGATACGGGGAATATCGTAAGTATGGCGAGTATGCCGGACTACGATACGAATATTTGGACATCGGGATCCTTATCCACTGATGTTTGGAACAGTATTATGGACAACTATCAGAACGGTACCATTAATCCGATTTCTTCAGGGACGTCAGGTAATGGACTTAGGTCTGTACTGCTATTAGGTTCAACGATTAAACCTTTGAGCGTACTCGTGGGTTTGAATGAAGGTCTCTTTACAACCTCAACTTACTATTCGGATAGAGGTTTCGCGACTTTTGGTAAAACAGGTCATGAAACTAAGGTAAGAAACTCTGGAGGACATGTGTACGGTTCTATGGACCCTGCAAGAGCGATTGAGAAATCCTCGAATGCGTTCATGGTGGATATGATCGGTAAACGATTGTATGACAAATACAAAAGCAAAGGCGTAGATATCTGGGATAGGTATATGAAAGAGTTTGGACTTGGTGTATCCACGGGAAGTGGTCTGCCAAATGAATTCTTAGGACAGATTAACTATACCAATATAGAGGCTGCGGGTAGTGCCCAAGCGGCACTTGTATATGCTTCTTTCGGCCAACAAGGTAGTTATACGGTGTTGCAGCTTGCCCAATACGTAGCTACACTTGCTAATGAAGGACAGCGGATCAAACCTCAGCTAGTTAGCAAGATTACAGATGCTGACGGAAAAGTAGTCAAGGAGTTCGGTCGTGAGGTAATAGATGAAGTAACAGCCTTCGATAAATCCTACTGGAAAGAAATTCAACAGGGTATGCGAAGTGAAGTTAGTGCTTTTTCTGATTTCCCTTATGATTTTGCTCGTAAGACGGGAACATCCCAACAAGTGGCGAAGGGTCAAATTCGCGATAATGGTGTATTTATTGCCTATGCCCCACGAAATAATCCTAAGCTGGCAGTAGCCGTAGTCATTCCAGAAGGGGGCTTTGGTTCCCAGAGTGCTGCGCCGGTCGCACGTAAAATTTTTGATGCTTATGATTGGGAATATGGACTTGATGGCGTTCCGAAGAAGAGCCTACAGTCAGGTAATAATACGAATGATCCTGCGAATGAAGGAACGACTACAGGTACTCAGTAACTTTGACTCTAAGGGAATAATGATTAAAAATAAACAGCTGCTCTATTGAGAGCATAAAAGAATGGAGGGGTGGCAATGACTGCCAAATACCGCCTGCTTGCTTTGGATATGGATGGAACCCTACTGAATGATGAACAGATTATTACACCTACAACGGTGAAATGGCTTCAAAAGGCGGTCGACGCAGGCGTTCATGTCTGTCTGTCGACAGGCCGGGCTTTTACAAGTGCATTTCCATATGCTGAGCAGCTTGGACTAGAAACACCTATGATTACTGTGAACGGTAGTGAGATATGGCGAGCACCACATGAAATTTATCGGCGATCACTGATGGATCCTATGCTGGTACAACAAATGTATGAACTTGCTAAAGAAGATGATATCTGGTTCTGGGCCTATTCTACGGAAAAAGTCCACAAACAGGATAACTGGGATGGGGATGTAACGGGCAGAGAATGGCTTAAATTCGGTTATCACACCGAAGATGATGAGCTTCGTCATAAGCTGCTGCTTCGTCTTCAAGATATGGGTGGATTGGAGATTACGAACTCCTCTCCACATAACCTGGAGATTAACCCTCTAGGAGTGAATAAAGCAGCCGGAATCATGGAAGTCTGTAAGCTGCTAGGACTAGACATGTCCCAAGTTATAGCGGTTGGTGACAGCCTCAATGACCTTGCAGCGATTCAGCAGTCAGGGCTTGGGGTTGCCATGGGCAACGCTCAGGAGACGGTTAAAGAAGAGGCTGACGTTGTGGTGGCTTCTAATAATAATGATGGAATTGCAGAAGTCATTCAAAAATACATTTTTAATGAAGCAATTGCGAAGTGAATCCATAGAGCATATTTGCTATTAGGAGGTTAAGTGTTGACGATCCTGGGTTGGATTCTTATTATTGCTTTATTTGCCGTAGGGCTAGCGGGGGCTGTGTACCCTATACTGCCGGGTGCGCTTGCGATTTATCTTGCCTTTTTCGTATATGGCTGGTTCTTTTCTTTCGAGCCTTTTGGTGTCTGGTTCTGGATCATTCAAACGCTGATCGTTGTAGTTTTATTTATTGCTGATTACGTTGTAGGGGCGTGGGGCGTTAAGAAATTTGGCGGCTCACGTTCATCGATTATCGGGAGTACGATTGGGCTAATCATTGGTCCTTTTGTAATCCCAGCCTTTGGACTTATTATTGGTCCGTTTCTGGGTGCCTTTATAGGAGAATTGATCGTAGGTTCTTCACCGGCTAAAGCTGCCAAAGTAAGTGTAGGATCAATACTTGGGTTGTTTAGTAGTACTGTTGTCAAAATTGTGCTACAAATTATTATGGTCGTCCTCTTTTTTATATGGGTCGTCCGGTTTTAATTTTAACAGTGAAGAAGGGGAAATGGTTTGTCCAAGAAAGAGTCTTTCGTAAAAGGCACGCTTATCCTTGCTGCTGCAGCTTTGGTGGCAAGGGTACTCGGGCTTGTTCAGCGGGTGCCGCTGGATCATATTTTTGATGATGTGGGGAGAGCATCATTTGGGGTATCGAACAATATCTATTTAATGCTGCTCACCGTGGCTACAGCAGGTATTCCAAGTACGCTCAGTAAAATGGTCTCCGAGCGGTACGCTCTGAATCGTCCTGAAGAGGCGAGACAAGTGTATCATGCAGCATTGCTATTTTCAGTAGCAGCAGGGGTAATCATGACGGCCTTGCTGTACATAGGCGCTCCGTTCTATGCGACACATATTGCTGATGTACCTGAATCAGCGATGGCAGTTAGGGCTATTGCACCTGCGCTTTTACTTTTTCCGGCAATTGCCATGATGCGTGGATATTTTCAAGGGCGCAACAACATGATGGCTGGTGGTATTTCACAGATTGTAGAGCAGTTCGCTCGCGTACTAGTCGCTATTTTACTAGCTTATATTTTATTACAGCAGGGGTATAACAATACAACTATAGCTGCGGGAGCATCCTTCGGTAGCGTAATTGGTAGTATTGCAGCATTTGGTGTCATGATTTATTTTGCAATCAAGCTGCGCCGAGAGGATAAACAGCAAGGATTAAATTACAATACCACTCAAAAATTGCCGATTTGGGGAATTTACAAAGATATTTTCACACTATCAATTCCGATCGTGCTCTCTTCACTTACGATTCCCGTAGTGAATGTGATTGATACTTCTTTGGCTGTTCCACTGCTTATTGATCAGATGGGTAGAGAGAGTGCAACAGCAGCTTTGGGTATACTAACCACGCGTGCTCAAAGTGTGGCCGGAATTCCGCCGGTACTAGCCATTGCGCTAGGTACCTCGCTGATTCCGATCATTTCAGCTGCCTATGCCCGTCGTGATGAGGGACACTTGAAGAAGCAAATTACACTTGCTTTGCGGATTTCTATCCTAACAGGGATGCCAATTGTGTTGGCACTTGTGGCAGCAGCCTATTCTGTAAACGGGTTATTGTTCAGCAGCTTGGACGGAAGCGGAATTGTGGCGATGCTTACGATTGGAACGATCTTTCAGATCACCATGATGACAACGAACTCCATCTTGCTCGGTATGGGCAAATCACGCATTTCAATGTATTATGTGCTAGTGGGTATTATTGTTAAATTAGTCGCAAGCTTCTTACTAAGTAAGATATTTGGGATCTACGGGATTATCGGCGCAACAGCACTTTGTTTCGTAGTTATTACTATTCTTAACTTACGGATGCTGAAATCCATTGTACCTTTCGAAATTATGGGTAAACGGTGGGGCGGCTTCGCAATTGCGGTTCTGGTGTCCGGTGGTATTGGTTTTGGACTTAACCAAGCTGGAATTCTGTTAACAGATCTAATGCCTGCACGTCTGGCATTTCTGATCACTTGTCTTGTTGTAGGGGCCGCAGTTGTTGTTATTTATCTGGTCATGCTAATTGTACTGGGTGTGCTTACTAAACAGGAAATCTCCAGTTATCCGCGTGCATTGCAAAAATTGCTCCATCCGCTGATGAAATTGCAGCCTGCGCGTGTTCGTATGAGAGAATAAGTTTGACTTCTGCATGACATTTTGCTTCACTTAAAGAATAGAAATTTGACAGATATGGAAGAAAGGACTGAACAAGCTATGGACAAAATTAGTTCTCCTGCTGAATTTCAGGTAGCCATTCAATCTCCTCGATTAACTGTAGCCATCTTCAAGGCGGACTGGTGCTCGGATTGTAAATTTATCGATCCTTTTATTCCTGAGGTAGAGCAAGCCTATGCAGATCGTCTAACGCTGGTTGAGGTTGACGTTGATGCTGTGGGTGACGTTAGTCAGGAACAAAATATTATGGGTATTCCAAGCTTTGTCGCGTATTCCGATGGACGTGAATTGGTTAGATTCGTTAATAAATTACGTAAATCCCGCGAGGAAATTGAGAATTTCCTGGATAAAGCGGTTCAAGTGCATCAAAGCCTTCAACAGTAATTCCGGAAAACCACCGCTTTCGCCTGTTCGAGCAAAAGCGGTGGTTTTTTAAGATGCTTCTTCATTACTAAAAACTGCGGGTGATATTTTTGTCGACAAATCAGTTGAAATGGCTTAGTTATCTTACTTGCCTTATCATGTTCCTCGCTGTACTAGGGGGAGCGGTTGTAACGAAGACTGGATCGGGATTGGAATGTGGAAATGAATGGCCGCTCTGTCATGGGAAATTGATTCCGGCCTATACTGTAGGTTCGATGATTGAATACACCCATCGCTTGTTTAGCGGATTGGCAGGGTTATTGTCACTTGCCTCGATGATTGCCTTTTGGCGTTATGCTCGAAATCGGCGGGACTTGTTAGTATATGCATTCATGACGTTGCTGTTTGTAATTGTTCAAGGTGGTATGGGAGCGCTTGCAGTGATTAAATCCCAATCTGCTGCTGTAATGGCACTACATATGGGCTTTTCTTTGATCGCTTTTTCAAGTTCTCTAATGCTGGCTCTAGGAACTAAAAGGCGACATGAAGCAGGTGAGTACGATCCTAAGATGGAGCTTCAGAAGCAACCCGTCAGTAAGGCTTTCCGCAATTTAACCTGCTTTACGGCCTTTTATTCCTATGTTGTTGTTTATATTGGAGCCTTTGTTAGTCATACGGATTCGCGCGGTGGATGTTCTGGCTGGCCGCTCTGTAACGGTGAATGGGTTCCCGAGCTTTCCGGGGGAGTAGGTATTGTTTTTACGCACCGGATTGCGGCTTTGATCTTATTCATTCTTACTGCGGTGCTTGGACATTTAGCTTTTTGGAAACATAAGGATTACCCAGAGCTAAGAGCTCTTGGCGTAGCGGCTGTTCTGCTGTGCTTGATGCAGGTATTTAGTGGAGCTGCTGTTGTTTACACACTAGATAATGAAAGATTGTACATATTTGCCGCTTTGGCTCATATTTTGTTGATCGCTAGTTTGTTTGGTGTCTTATGTTATATGAGTGTAAGAGTCTGGCAGCTGAATCGCGCGAGAAATGTAGTTGTTGAAAAAAATCCAACGAATCCAATGACACCGTTGTAACACCCTTGGTAGAAAGTTCCCACCGTGGATAGAGTCGCTTTACCTGCGGAATAATAAAGTGGAAATCGGTATATCGTGGTGCTGGACAAAACTTTAGGAGGACTGGGATATGCTGCGGGTTATACTTGGAGAGCCGCCTCGAAAGAACAGCGGTGTATTGGCTGACGCGATGGAGAACATGGCCACATTTGCAGCCTTACTGCGCAAGGAAATGAACGCTCATGAGGATAATGACCATGAATACCGCAAGCTGGAGATTTGGACACGTGGACTGATCTCCTCATTGGATGAATTGGAGCAAAGCTGGTTCGCAGCTGCTTTTTACCGGAAATCGGTAATCGCTGGTTATATGGACGATATGTCACCAGTGGAACAAGGCGATTATGCGCGGTATGTTTATTTTTATAAAGATGGATTTATTCGTGTGTTCTCTCTTCTGGACAAGCTTGGAACGGTACTGAATCATTTTTATGACCTCAAAACCTCCAAATTAAAAACGCACTTTTCTTATTTTACAGTACTGCGTCAACTTCAGTTATTGAATGTGCATCCTGCATTAGCGGATCAACTGGAACAGATCAAGAACTCTTATCGTGATCCACTGGAGAATCTACGCAAGCGCAGAAATGCTGAAATTCATTATATGAATTCCGAAATGCAGGATGATTTATGGCAGCGACATCAAGGCTTGCATGACAAAATTCAGCTTGAGGATTTAGATAGCCATCTTGAGGATTTAAAGCAGTCCCTTGAAATGAACTGTAAAACATTAATCGCGGCATTCAGCTACAGCAATGAACAGCTGCGTAAGGAAATCAGCAAGGCAAAGCGTGTACAATCCTAAGCGTTCAAGATATTTCCTTTTGACAAAAAACAAGAAACTTACTATACTTATGCTTGCATTAAAGTCTGTACGAATTCAAACATAAAATTTCATACTCTATATCTTATCGAGAGTGGCGGAGGGATAGGCCCGATGAAGCCCGGCAACCGATTTGTATACAGCGCGATTAGCGTTATGTACAAATGTCATGGTGCTAATTCCTACAATGACGCAAGGTTTGTGGTCGTTGGCAGATGAGAAGGCATTGTCTAAATAAACACACAGAGCCTCTTGCGATCTGCATCGATCGTCGGAGGTTTTTTTTGTATGGAATAAGTGAATTATAAAGGGGGCGACGAGCGTTGATTAATCTAAAAGGAATAACAAAGGTATATGGAAAAGGCAGCCATGCGGCTACAGCACTTTCCGGATTGAATTTGTCTATCGAAAAAGGTGAAATATTCGGAGTTATTGGCCATTCTGGAGCGGGGAAAAGTACATTGATCCGTTGCATTAATCTGTTGGAGCGTCCGACAGAAGGGGAAGTATGGGTAGATGGCATTGAACTAACCAAGCTTACCCAAGGCCAGCTGCAGGAGCAGCGGCGCAAGATAGGAATGATTTTTCAACATTTCAATCTGCTATCTTCTGCGACGGTGTACGATAACATTGCTTTTCCTCTGCGACTCACAGGCACCTCGAGAGCAGATATTGATACTAAAGTGAAAGATTTGCTTGCCTTAGTGGGGCTTGAAGAACACCGGGATAAATATCCCTCCCAATTATCAGGAGGACAAAAGCAGCGGGTCGGGATCGCACGGGCACTTGCCAGCGACCCTGATGTGCTGCTGTGTGACGAAGCAACCTCTGCGCTTGACCCACAAACGACAGACTCTATTCTTAAGCTATTGCTCGATATTAATAAACGATTCCATCTGACCATTGTGCTGATCACTCACGAAATGCACGTGATTCAGAGCATCTGCGACCGTGTTGCGGTCATTCATGGTGGTGGTATCGTTGAGCAAGGTAAAGTTACGGAGGTATTCCTGAAGCCGCAGCATGAGGTCACTCGCGATTTCATTCGCAGTGAATCACAGAATGAGGGACCCCTTCGTACGGCGCTTGACGCTGCTGCTGGGGACAACTCTCAGGCCGTCAAAATTACTTTTTTCGGAGAGAAGACCTACGGCTCTGCACTTTCCAATGTAGTACGTGAGACGGGTGTTAGCTTCGCCATTCTGCATGGTACCATCTCAACGATAAAAGACGTACCTTATGGACAAATGATTGTTCGGTTCGAAGGTCCAGCTGAAGCGATCGCTGTGACGATAGCCGAACTAACCGCTCAAGGCCTTGAAGTGGAGGTGATTTCGTAATGAATTTCGCAGACTTAAACTGGCAAGAAATGATGGATGCTACAGTTGCTACCTTGCAAATGTTAATATTCTCTGGATTGTTCACAATTATTCTTGGTTTACCACTCGGAATTCTATTGTATTTATGGGGAAGATCGAATAGTATAGTAATCAGAGTAATTTACTCGGTCTTATCATTCTTTGTAAACATCTTGCGTTCCGTACCGTTTATCATTTTGATGGTGGCTTTAATTCCTTTTAGCAAAACCATCGTTGGAACCTCCATTGGAGTACTTGGTACGATTCCACCGCTCGTGATTGGTGCAGCTCCATTCTTTGCTCGCTTGGTGGAAACGGCATTAAGAGAAGTGGATCGTGGAGTAATCGAAGCGGCGCAAGGGATGGGAGCATCCACGAATCAGATCGTTATGCGTGTTCTTTTGCCAGAGGCTCGTCCAGGTCTGCTCGCTGGGGTTACGATCACACTGGTTACACTGGTCTCCTATACGGCAATGTCCGGGATGGTAGGCGGCGGCGGGCTAGGGGATCTAGCGATTCGTTACGGATATTACCGATATGAGAAGGAAGTTATGATTATCTCTGTAGTCTTAATGGTCATACTGGTGCAACTGCTACAAATGGCCGGTGATCGACTAGTACGACATTTCACACGGAAATAAGGTACGTCCATATATAGCCTTATTCATACAAATACCAAGGATAAGAGGGGGATTTAAAATGAAAAAATTACTACTTACTTTTTTTAGTCTGACACTGGTTGTGGTGCTGGCTGCTTGCGGCAATAACAATAATGCTTCTAACTCGGCTGCTACTAATGCACCAAAAGATGGTGCTGCAACTGAGTCATCTGCAGAACCTGTAAAATTGGTGGTTGGTGCTTCACCTGTTCCACACGCTGAGATCCTAAAAGCTATTGCTCCATTGCTTGAAGCGCAAGGAATTAAATTAGAAATCAAAGAATTCACTGACTATGTTCAACCAAACGTTCAGCTTTCAGAGAAGAATCTGGATGCTAACTTCTTCCAACATCAACCTTACCTGGATGACCAGAATCAAAAGAACGGTTCGGATCTAGTTTCTGTTACAGCCGTTCACGTTGAACCTTTTGGTGCTTATTCCAAAAAAATCAAATCCATCGACGAGCTGGCTGATGGTGCGAAAGTTGCCATCCCGAATGATGCTACAAACGGTGGTCGTGCACTGATCCTGCTTGCCAAAAATGGACTGATTTCTTTGAAAGATGATACCAACATCACATCTACCCAAGCAGATATCACTGAAAATAAGAAAAACCTTAAAATCATCGAGCTAGATGCAGCAATGTTAGGTCGTCAATTGGATGAAGTAGATCTTGCCTTGATTAACACTAACTATGCTTTGGAAGCTAACCTAGTTCCTACTAAAGATGCTTTGTTCATTGAGGGTACGGATTCCCCTTACGCTAACATCCTGGTAGCTCGTCCTGACAATAAAGATTCTGATGCAATCAAAAAGCTTGCCGCTGCACTGAATTCTCCAGAAGCTAAAGCTTTTATTGAAGAGCAGTACAAAGGCTCGATCATTCCAGCATTTTAAGACAGAAAGCTAACTTAATCTCTAATACAGCATAAAACCCGCTGCCTAACGGCAAGCGGGTTTTATGCTGTATGTTGTAGGGGAAGTGTAAATCCTCTATAATAAGAAAATCCCGATCTCCTGAAGAGGAGGATCGGGAATGATATTGAATGGGATTAGAATACTTGCATAACTTCTTGTACGCCTTCTACTTCTTCAAGAAGGGCGCGTTCAATCCCGGCTTTCAAGGTGATCGTGGAGCTTGGGCAGCTGCCGCAGGCACCCATAAGTTTCAACTTAACGATGCCGTCTTCTACATCGACCAGTTCAACGTCGCCGCCATCGCGTTGCAGGAACGGACGAAGCTTATCCAGCACTTCCAATACTTCATCATACATTTCGGTGCTTTGTGCATTCTCACTCATTTCTCAATCACTCCTTTCATAAGTTCATTATAGTACAAAAAGTTAAAAAATAAAATGGTTAGGCGGAATAGGGAGATCATCATGAGACCAATTATTGAATTTTGTGCCAGTAACATGGGTCACGGAACAGACAAGCTAATGCATAAGCTGGAGGAAAATCCAGATTACGATGTGATCGAATACGGATGCCTGAACAATTGTGGGGAATGTTATTTAACTCCCTTTGCCATGGTTGAAGGTGACATCGTTGCTGCAGATACGGTTGTCGAGCTAGAAGAGAAAATTGATGCTAAAATCAAAGAGCTAGAGGCTTGGTTCAACATGGACCTTGACTAAATGCTTTTTGTGGAAAATAAAGGGCTGCTCTTTTCCGTTATAAATACGGAAAAGAGCAGCCCTTGGGTTTATCCTAAAGTGCGTTTTGACATCCAGAGCACCCCGCTCTTAAGGATACGGGGAACCCGTCCTTTGACGGAGCGTTGGCCCATCAGACCAAATCCAGCTTTCTTGCCTAGTGAGCCTAAGGTACCCTTTAGACGAATAGGATGAAGCTTAGGGGTCTCGCCGCGCCACATGGCTTGAATAACCTGAGCAACCTGCTCACCCTGCGCTCCTGCGGCTTGTGCGCTTGGAGCGAATGGCAGGCTGGCACAGTCGCCAATTACATACACTTCTGGATAATCAGGTACACGATAATATTCATCCAGAATGATTCGTCCTCCGCGATCCTTCGGGACTGTTAATTCCTGAACAACCTTCACCGGTTGGATCCCCGCGGTCCATACCGTAACATCTGAAAGAATTTCCTCTGTACCGTTAAAAAGCGCATCTTTCTCTACATGGGATACGGAGACACGTCCAAGTGTCTGGACTTGATGGTGGTGAAACCATTCCTCCACGTACTGTGACAGCTTCGCAGGGAAGGCAGATAAGACACGTTCACCGCGATCCAGAATAGCAATATTAAGATCTGGTCGGCTCTCCCGAAGCTCTGCCGCCAATTCCACTCCACTTAGTCCTCCGCCTACAATGTTTATAGTTCCATAAGGCTTCACATCGTTTAAACGTTGGTAAGTTTCGCGTGTCCCTGCAAAGGTCTGGATACTGCAAGTATATTGATCAGCTCCAGGGATGTTATGGTAATTGTCGGTACAACCTAGTGCAATGGCAAGTATGTCATAAGACACAGTCTCGTCAGGCTCCATTGTAACGATTCTACTCTCCAAATCAATGGAACTCACCTCACCGTAACGGATAGTGAGACGGGGATGAACCGGAAACTGGATCCGCAAGTGATAGTCAGTTACTGTACCTGCGGCAAGCGCATAATATTCCGTTTTGATTCCTTGATAAGGCATTCGGTCAATTAAGATAATTTCAATATCCTGTGGAAGGTGATTATTGAGCAATTCTTGAATTAGGGCCAAGCCGCCATAGCCGCCGCCCAGAACGAGTAGTTTTCTCATGCTGACCGAACTTCCTTTCCAATATAGGATAACGGATCTAGGTAGTCGTTTATTCGTATACCTTTATCGCATTGTAGAACGTGTCGCGTTCTACTGGAATTCGTCCAGCACCTTTTACTAACCAGATCAATTCATCGCGAGTGAGGCCTTCAGGTGTTAAGGCACCAGCCGCATGGCTAATGCGTTCTTTAAGAATAGTACCATGGACGTCAGAAGCACCGAAGTTCAGTGCAACTTGAGTAAGCTGAGGACCGATATTAATAAAGTACGCTTTGATGTGATCGAAATTATCCAGCATCAATCTGCTGATCGCAATCGTCTTCAGATCCTCATAAGCGGAGTTGCGGCGCATAATCCCTGCATTCTTGTTCTTAGGCTGCATAGATAATGGAATGAATACCATAAAGCCATTGGTTTCATCCTGTAGATCGCGGATCTGCATCATGTGCCGGATACGATCTTCATGAGATTCAATCGAACCGTAAAGCATAGTTGTATGTGTCTTCATGCCAAGCTGATGTGCTGTTCGGTGAACTTCCAGATATTCTTCCACATTAGCCTTATCTACACGCATTTTTTTACGGTATTGATCGGATAATATTTCTGCGCCGCCACCAGTAAGTGTCTTAAGTCCTGCAGCACGCAGCTGCTCGAGTACCTCACGAATACTCAATCCGCTAATTCGGGTGAAAAAATCGATTTCGGCTGCAGTGTATGCTTTTAAGGTTACCTCAGGGAAACGTTCATTCAAGGCTTTTAAAGAATCCACGTAATACTGGAAAGGAACCTTGTCATTATGACCGCCTACGATATGGAATTCGCGCACACCTGGATGAATATGCTGTTCGACATATTGCACCATTTCCTGACCGGAAAGGGTATAAGCACCCTCTTCTCCATCATCTTTGCGGAAATTGCAGAATGCACAGTGAGATTCGCAAACATTGGTGAAATATAGACTCATGTTTTCGATAAAATATACCCTGTTGTTGTTCTTTGCAAGATTGACTTCATTTGCTAATTGGCCAATCGTAAGTAGGTCGTTACTCTGATATAAATAAACGCCATCTTCTAAATTCAATCTTTCGCCGCCGCGAACTTTTTCAATAATGTTCATCATTCGGGCGTCTGTTTGGGGGGTGAAAAGAGTAGACATATAATAAATTCCTCCTGAAAGTTTTACGGGGTCCATTGCCCGCAGATAATTCCCAGACTTACCCAGACGGTAGCTGTTCATTCATGAAAATAAAGCGGAGGGTTAGCCTCCGTGACAAATTTCCGAATTTTTACTTATGTTTGCCTTCCTTATTATAAACCTCTCTTATAAGGGGATCAACAGCTGGATATGGATGGTTTATTTTGGTGCGGCAGGTCAGGCATAAGGCAGTTGTGACTTGAGGGTAATGGAATAGTCGGTTATACTGAGTTTATTAAGTATATATTTTTAAGAAAGTAATTTTTGACCGGAAGGTCCCTTAAACATAAGTTTTTCTGTTGAAGTAAGTTAATTTATAGGAGGATATGATCATGATTAATATTAGCGAAAAGGCAGCAGAACAATTAAAGGCGATGCTTGCTGAACAAGAAGTGCCGAACATGTTCCTCCGTATTGGAGTAACGCCCGGCGGTTGCAGTGGATTCTCTTACGCTATGGGCTTTGATGATAATGAAACCGATCAGGACGTATATATGGACATCCAAGAAATGAAGGTTGTCGTGGAGAAAGAAAATCTTCGTTACCTTGATGGTCTCGAAATTGATTTTGAAGAATCCGGCATGACAGGTGGCTTCACCATTAATAACCCGAACGCTACTGCAACCTGTGGCTGTGGCTCAAGCTTCCGTACAGCTACGGATGCAGGAAAACCGAACGAAGAGCCTTGCTAATCGCGACGTTACGCCTTCAAGCCCCATGTTGAGTTCTACAACACGGGCTTGGAGGCTTTTTTTATTCTCAATGACAAAAGTCATCACAAGGAGCTCTAAGCATGCTAATTAGGAAATTAAACGCAGAAGAACAACCACCCTTACATTTGTTGTTATTAGCCGATCCTTCCCTAAGTCTTGTTGAAGCGTATTTAAAAAGAGGGCAATGTTTTGTAGCTGAAGTGGAGAATTGCATTATAGGTGTCTATGTTTTGCTACAAACGAGACCTGAGACAGTGGAGCTAGTAAATATAGCCGTTGATGAGAATCAGCAAAGTAAAGGGATAGGAAAGCAGTTGGTCTATCATGCGATTCAGAATGCGAGATTACTTGGTGCGAAGACGATTGAAGTGGGTACGGGGAATTCTAGTGTAGGACAACTGGCTCTTTATCAGAAATGTGGATTTAGAATTACCGGAATCGATAGAGATTTTTTTATCAGACATTACAGTGAAGAGATTGTTGAAAATGGGATCAAGGTAGTGGATATGATCCGTCTTACGCTAGATATATGAGTGACATACAAACAAAAGCCCTCCGATGGAATTCCTCGAGAGGGCTTTTGTTTGTTCCTGCGTACAATTAGGCTGGAATAATAAACTTGTAATTAATCATAAACACGATGAGCCCTGCGGCTCCAAGGGAAAAGGCAATACAGCCAGCACCCAGTGCTCTGCGCCTGTCTTTAATGAATTTAAAGCCAATAGCGCAGATCAGTATAGTCGTTCCAGCCAATACGATGGACATCCCAAGCATGGCCACCCAATATAATACCTCGAAAAACTGAGCCATTCCGAGCCCTCCCCGCGCTGTTTTTTAGCGAGCCTCTAATTCATTATTATATAGTAGGAATTGAAAATGTAACCGCTATTAATAATACAACGATTTTGAAGATTATTCTAGTTATAGTGAACTCATCCATTGCGATTTAGATGTCGAATGTTCAGAAATGAGGTTCTACAAAATCTGCAATCTAACCTGCGAGGTTGAGAATGTTGTCGATACAAGCTCTAAGCCCTTTTTGCTAAGAGCTTCCTCCTACACGGACAATCATACAAGAGGGTGGGGCCTTTTCTGAGTAATGTATAGGGTAGGCTGGAATGTGAAAGGAGGGAAAGGACGATGTCGGGAAGACAATTGGCTAGCAAATGGTTGAAGACAGAAGCATTGCTCAGTGACGCGAGGGTTTCTCATTATATACCAATGACGAGGGTGTATTCGGCTGACTCACTGTTAGCCATGCTCCGGAGATACGGAAATGTTGTTATTAAACCAATAGTTGGCGGTGGAGGATACGGTGTAATTAAAGTGTTTCGGGATAGTCGAGGTTATGGATTTACTTATATGGACAGAACTCGAATTTACAAGGACTTTAGATCCATGAGACGAGCGCTTCATTTCGTCAAGGTTAGACGTAAATATTTGATTCAACAGGGGATTTCTCTCGCCAGAATTGGTGGGCGTCCTATTGATTATCGGGTCAAAGTAGTGAGAAATGGCGGTGTTTGGGAGTTTCGCTCTATGGTGGGAAGATTGGCCCGGCCTGGCCTGTTTGTAACTAATTTATGTAAAGGAGGCACGATGCTTTCTTGTCGAGAAGGACTTCGCAGATCCTTGCCTCGAATTAAAGCCTCAGCGAAGAAAGCAGAAATGCGCAGGCTAACGCTCGTATGTATCGAACTGATGGAGCGGCATTTCCCTGGAATAGGCGAACTGGGTTTTGATTACGCCGTGGATTATTCAGGTAAAATATGGATTCTGGAGGTTAATACAAGACCTCAGTAAATTAACAAAAATTTTAGAATTGACGATAATAGAGTAGTAAGATAAAATTGCGTTTAGTTGCGTTCTTTTGGGGTAAATTATATTGTAATTTATTTACAATAAAAATATATTTTTAGCTGTATACAAGTGGTTCAGTCCTGTGTATAACTATTATCCCCATATTCCACTGTGCAGTTATCACCTTTGTAACGCTTACGCACATATTATACACAGGATTTCCACATGTACTTGTGGATAACACGAACGCTTGTTCGAAAAATGATAGTTTGATATGATAGATTCAGATCCAAATACAGGAAAGGTAGATGAACGTTATGGTTGAATTGTCCGATGAGATGCTTCTAGACTCTTACCATAGAGCGATAGAACTGCAACTAGAGCATGATTTCATCGCTCTTCTACTCGTTGAGATTCGCAAACGAAACTTACACTCTCCAGTTCATGCGGTTCTTCATTAAAAGAGCGCAAAGTATACCTTTGTAGCTGGCTACATATAAATAAACCGCGAGTCACAAACATAAAAGGGTATCCTGATAGGCTAGTATTGATAGGCCTGTCAGAATACCCTTTTTTATTGTGGTAGATAGAATTAAAGTTTCATATTACTACTGTGTCCTGGTGAAAGCTTGGCTTCCGGATCGATGTAGACTTTTGCATTATTCACAGCCGTTGGGGCTTCGCCGAATCCTACAGCAATTAGCTTCAGCTTACCTGGATATGTGGTGATATCGCCGGCTGCAAAGATTCCCGGAATACTCGTTTCCATACGTGAGTCAACGACAATGGAGTTCCCTTCAATATCGATACCCCACTCTGCAATGGGTCCCAGAGAGGAAACAAATCCGAAATTGACGATTACACTGTCGACTTCGATTTCTTGTGTTTCCTTGGTCTTGATATGAGATAAGGTAACCTTAGTAATAAACTCGTCACCATGCAGTTCTGTAATTTCAGTAGGTGTAATTACGTTAACTTTGGAAGCCATCAGATTCTCTACGCTGTGCTCATGCGCACGGAATTTATCCCGGCGGTGAATCAGGGTTACTTGCTCCGCGATCGGTTCCAGCATTAGTGCCCAGTCTACTGCGGAATCTCCACCACCGCTAATCAGAACTTTTTTATCTTTAAAGGCATTTAAATCATTTACAAAATAATGAAGGTTGGCTTTTTCAAACCGTCCTGCGTCTGGCAGTTCTAAACGACGAGGTTCAAAAGCGCCTACACCAGCTGTAATGATAATAGCTTTACTGTGATATTCTGCTACATCAGTTGTAACAACAAAATGGCGTTCGTCCCGTTTCTGAACAGAAATTACTTTCTCCTCCAGCCGGATATTCGATTGGAACATATCCATTTGCCGTGTCAGGTTGTCAACCAATTCTTGTGCAGTTACTTTTGGAAAACCTGCTACATCATAAATGTATTTTTCAGGATAAAGTGCAGCAAGTTGTCCTCCCAATTGGGGCATACTTTCAATAAGTGTTACTGATGCCTGACGCATCCCACCGTAAAATGCGGCAAACATGCCAGCTGGACCGCCACCTATGATTAAAAGGTCGCTCATAGGAACGCCGGATTGCTCTTGTGTCACGGGATATTACACCTCCGAGTTGATATATTCATTTTGCCATACTTGTATTCTTTCTTATTATAAACATTGTGACACATACCTGCAAAGAAAGACTTTAGAACACAATAAGAATGTGACGTTTTTTAGTATTTTAATGTTTGATTAATAGTACACTAAGGTTTACAATGGATATGGTCAATTTAGAAATCCTTTAAGTTTGATTGGAATTTCTTCTAAATATAAGTGTATAAATTCACAAAAAGGACCGTACATTGTTTCAATAAAAAATACAAAGACAGATTTACCTCTTGGAAGGAGCCGGAACATGAGTAGTATTCCCAAAATCGTAATCTTAGGCGCGGGCTATGGGGGTATTTTGACCGCACAGCGCTTACAGAAGGCTTTGAACTATAATGAAGCGGATGTCACGCTCGTAAACCGTCACGAGTACCACTATTTTACTACCCATCTACATATGCCTGCCGCGGGTACAGACAGTATTGAACACACTCGGGTGTCTATTTCTAAACTAATCGATGAATTCAAGATCGATCTCGTTAAGTCATCTGTTCAGGAAATTCGTACCCAGCAGAAAAAGATTATTTTGGAGGATGGTACTCTTTCGTATGACTATCTCGTCATTGCTTTGGGCGGAGAGCCTGAAACATTCGGTATTCCAGGACTTGATAAATACGCACTGACGATCCGGAGCATCAACTCCGTTCGTTTGATTCGTGAACATATTGAGTATCAATTTGCCAAATATAAGAACGAGAACAATGCACAGGAGCATATCAATTTCGTAGTCGGTGGTGCCGGCTTTAGCGGAATTGAATTTGTGGCCGAATTAGCCGACCGCATCCCTGGGTTGTGCAAAGAATTTGACGTTGATCCAAGCATGGTAAATATATATAACATAGAAGCTGCTCCAACAGCTCTGCCTGGATTTGCTCCTGAACTTGTTGAGTATGCGATGAACTTGCTCACTAAGAAGGGTGTTACATTCAAGATGGGCGTTGCGATCAAGGAATGTCTACCAAACGGTGTAATTCTGGCATCAGGCGAAGAGATTAAGGCTTCTACAATTGTCTGGACAGGCGGAATTCGAGGAAACCGTCTGATTGAAGCTGCAGGATTTGAAGCTATGCGTGGACGTGTGAAAGTAGATGAATATTTACGTGCACCAGGCCAAGACAATATCTTCATTATTGGAGACGGCTCCTTGATGATTAACCCAGAAGGGCGTCCTTATCCGCCAACGGCACAAATTGCTATGCAACAGGGAGAGTGCTGTGCACATAATTTGGTGGCTGCGATCCGTAATCAACAACCCAAGAAATTTGCATTCAGCAATAAAGGAACAGTAGCTTCTCTAGGTAAGGGTCAAGGGATTGCTGTAGTTGGCAGCAAAACTTACAAGGGCTGGACTGCAGCTCAATTGAAAAAAGTTGTAGATATGCGCTATTTGTTCATTATCGGTGGGATTCCGCTGGTTCTGAAAAAAGGAAGATTCTTATAAGATGCGTCACTGCAGCGTGCAGGTGCGTGGATTGCTGACCCGAGAAGAATTGGACCGATATAACGGACTGATTGAGGTTGGATCTTATCTGGAGGATCAGAATCAGTACGATCTAGCGTATGTTGTTCAAAAGGAAATTGATCTGCTCATTCTCCCTGGCATTGAACGCTTAAAGGAAAAAGGGCGAGCACGTGACAGGGCTACGGCTGAATATTTGGAAAGTCTGCGTGATGATGAAGATGACAGCGAAGAGGATGAGGAAGCAGGAACTTCGTTATAGCATTTAAAAAGGGTGAGTCTCCATAAAGATCTGGAGACTCACCCTTTTTGTTATTACAATTACAATTTAAGCATTTCTTCAAAAGAATCCTCAGTCAGCAGGTTGCCGACATAGAAAGGTCCGAATTCGCCGTAGCGAGCACTGACTTCGTCAAAGCGCATTTCGTAAACCAGCTTCTTGAATTGTAGCGGATCTTCAGCGAACAGGGTTACGCCCCATTCCCAATCATCAAAACCTACGGAGCCGGTGATAATTTGTTTCACCTTACCCGCATAACCACGTCCGATTAATCCGTGAGAAGCCATCAGCTCCCGACGTTTATCCATATCAAGCATATACCAGTTATCGGCGAGCTCACGTTTCTTGTTCATTGGATAGAAGCAAATATGCTTCGCTTGCGGCAAAACAGGTTTTAGACGTGCGATAACATGCGGATTCTGCATAGGATCACTACCATCGCTGCCCCCCGCAAGGTAATTGCTTAATTCAACAATACTTACGTAGGAATAGGCTTTAGTTGTATATTGAGCAAAAGCGATTTTGTTAAAGGCCGTCTCAAGCTGGTTCAAATCTTCCAAGCTTTCGCGCAAGAACATCATTACGAAATCGGCCTTCTGGCCAACGATGGAATATACCGCTGAGCTGCCTTGTTTGGCTTCTTCGACAGGACTCCATTCTTGCATAAAAGCATGTAATTCTTCCAGAGCAACGGCACGTTCTTCATCATCTGCTGCCGTCCATGCGGTCCAGTTCAGTGAGCGGAAGTCATGCAATGCATACCAGCCTTCCAGTGTCATAGCGGCTTCGTTCATGATCTCACTCCTTAAAAGTTTTACGAAGCATAGGCTCCGCTTGAATAACGTCGCGTAAAACTTGCATCGGAAGCATACGCTTTGTTTTACGAAGCATAGGCTCCGCTTGAAATAACATCGCGTAAAACTTGCATCGGAAGCATACGCTTAGTTTTACGAAGCATAGGCTCCGCTTGAAATAACGTCGCGTAAAACTAGCTACGAAGCTCCTGCATCATAGACTATGTATGATTTATTAATCTATATGCATTGTATCGCAATCAAGTTGCTTAGAGCAAATGATGACATTCCGTTGTAAGAGTATTAGACCTAATTTTGAATAAAGTTCATTGCTTCGTGACATTTTTTCTAGTAAACTTACTACTAGCTCGTATAAGATGTGCGCTTCTTTATAGAAAGGGGTAGTGACGGTAAGATGGGGTTTATTCCAGTGTTTATCCTAACCGTTTTATTCTTTGTGATGATGTTTGGTATTGGATTTATTCTTAACATGTTAATGAAGACAACCTGGTTTCCCGCTTATCTATTCGTACTTATTATTCTACCCGTCGTAGTCTATTCCATTTGGGATAGAAGCGCGATGTCGCTCTGGGAGCATCTCTCCAGTTTCCACTTTGTTGATTACTTAACTGGTGTCGCTGGTCTTGCAGGTGCTATATTGAGTGGATGGACCATTCAAAAACTGCGCTTTGGCGGTTACAAGATGTTTTAAAGATTTAATCGGAAGACCTGCGGCTCTGATGTGAGAGTCGTTTTTTTGAACATATAAGCTTTTAGTTCTACGCTAAGAATCAATTTTGAAATTCAGCGAGAAACGGAACCTTCCTCTTCCAGAGGACAGTGAAGCCGTTTCTTCTTGTTTAATAGAGGTAGATAATCGTATGAAAAAGCTGATTATATAGCGAAAAGAGTCGGAATTGGTAGTTTATTTACATTTCCGGCGACGTTTTTTATGATAGAATAGAATCCTGTATGAATTCGTGAAAACAAGGGGGTATCCGTAGATGCGCATGAGTAACTTACATCATTTCACCGAACATCATCGGTACTGCGTTTCCCGCGAATTTGGTCTTAGTGTTATAGATGGACGTATGCTTAGCTCTGTGTATCAGCCTATGGTAGGAGCTTTTGCAATCAGTTTCTATCGCTTGCTGGTTGAACATGTACCAGCAGATAGCATTGGCTATTCTGGAGTGGAGCAACAGCGCAGATTATTTATGACGCTAGGCGTTGAACCAAATGAGAAAGGCCGCAAATATTTAATAGATCAGGCTTCCCGTTTAGAAGCGGTAGGTCTGCTACAGACCTGTCGAATCTATGTGCCGGAAACCGATGATTACTTATATGAATATGAGCTTATGCCGCCGCTATCGCCAGCTGACTTTTTTGCCACTCAGCATTTGACGTTGCTGTTACGCGATAAAATCGGCAAATTTGCTGTGCTGTCCTTACGGGAACAGTTCTGGAATCGAGAGCCAGAAGAATGGAGTCGCAGATCCATAGGCAAAGAGAATATCTCCGTGCCTTTTTATGATATTTTTCAACTTAATACACATGTCATTGATTATGAGCTGGAGCAGGCACTTGCAGAAGTAGCCACTGTGCGTCAGCCTGGTATGCGTGAATCTGGAGAACAAGCGATTGGATATAGTGATATTATATTGCGTTTTCCAAGGGAATCCGTGAACCGGGCTCATGTAGAAAAACTGCGTTTTGACCATACTCAAATGGGTGTTATTAACTATGTAGCTCATAAGTACGAACTCAGTCCGCAGGATTTATGTCGTCTGCTGGATGAAGATGGCGTGTTCTCACCGGATGGCGAGGTTATTCTGGATGCACTGCAATATAAAGCGAGCCAGCATTTCAGGCAGGATATGAAACGACAAGAAAAGCGTGAAGTTGCTGCTGCTAAGGTTGTTTCCATCCGTTCCAGTGCCTCTGAAGAGAATGATGATTCTATAGCACCACCGGAGCAATCCGTAGAGATGGAGTATTATGTAGAAGTACCACCACAATTTTTGTCCAAATGTGACATCCACCAATATAATATGATGCTGCGGAACGAACCTTATACGCGGCTGCTTCAAACTTTTTTCCCAGGTGCAGTACCCAGTCATTTGATGGATATGTTCGAGAAAATAGATTTGAACTATAAGCTAAGCGGAGAAGTAATCAATGTACTTATTCATTACTTAATGACTATGGTAGCCTCAGGTGGAGAACAGCGAATGAACCGCAATTTTGTGGAGGCTATCGCTTCCAATATGCTGGTTAAACAGGTGAACACCTACGAAAAGGCTGTAAAATATATCAGGGATCAGTCCAAAGTGAAAGGCAAGGGAGCTACAACTAACACGGCGGCAGGATCTCGATCACGTTCATATGCTAAAAATACAGGTCGATCCGCTAAACCGGAAATTCCGATTGTGCTGGACGATGGAAGTGCCGGAACGGTATCGGAAGAGGAATTCGCGGCGATGATGAAGAAAGCTGCAGAAATTAAAGCCAACAAGAAAAAAGGCGTTTCCCAAGCGCCGTAATGAAAGAGAGGTGGAACTATGGAGTCTATGGGCGATGTGCTTCGTTCGATTAACAATCCAACTCTACGGCAGCGTCAACGCGATCTTGAACAGGAGTTATTCAATCATCCGCTTGTGAAGGCATTACAGTCTGAACATCCTGAGTTAGATGATTCGCGACTGCGGCTTCATATGAGCCGCCTGTATCAATATGTAGAGGAAAGCCGCCACTGTGCGAACTGTCCGGGTCTGGAGAAATGTCCGAATGATTTCCCTGGTCACTTTAGCAAACTTACGGTCGAGAGCGTGAATGGTTCGGCGGACTTATATGAGCGCAAGACGGCATGCCGGCTTAAAGTGGCACAGGATAATCAGGATAGCATCCGCAAACGTATCCGTAGCTTTTATGTGGACGAGCGTGTGCTCAATGGCGGTTATGATGAAATAGATATTATGGGCAAGGATCCACGCCGGGTCTCTGCTGTTAATAAAATATTTGATTATATCACGAGCGTTAAAGAAGAGGGTCTGACCTCGCGCGGGATTTATTTACATGGGACTTTCGGAACAGGCAAAACATTTCTGATGTGTTACTTGCTTCATGAGCTTGCTGTTGCCGGCTATACTGGAGTTATCGTATATATGCCAGATTTTATCGAAGATTTGAAGTCGATCATGATGGACGGCCAGAAGATGAAGGAAACCGTAGATACGTTGAAAAATTGCGATTTACTTATTTTTGATGATATTGGTGCGGAGAACTTGAATCCATGGGCGCGTGATCATGTGCTTGGTGCGATTCTGAATTATCGGATGAACCGTAAGCCAACCTTCTATACCTCAAATTATCCGCTCGATGGTTTGGAGAAACATCTTAGCTTTACGAGCAAGGATGGCGAGGAGATTTATAAAGGTCAACGTTTGATGGATCGTATTGCTCCTTTTGTGGATGTTATTCCACTGCATGGGGAGAATCAACGGGGGACGATTAGATAAACTCGAAATATTCATAACCGTAACATTCAAAAGAGCAGCGATTCTCCTTTTATTAGAGGATCGTTGCTCTCTGTTTTTTCTTATTTACTCTCAAAAAAAGAAGCCGCCCCCTAAGTAGCATTCACTACTTTTGAGACGGCCTCTGTTTATATTGCGATGATTCCCTTACTCCGAAATGAACTTAATGATAACCATGCCGAAAAAGACAACGGTCATAAATGCAGTCATTCCGAAAAATCCATTCATTAAATCGCCTAGATCATTGCGGGGTTCTTCGTTGATATGTTCTCGTGGGTCCCGTGCTTGCGCGTTGACATCCATAGCTTCTGCCTCCTTACAGGGACAATGCCTGTATTGTTAAGATGCAAATTGAGTTGACCATTATGAAATAAGTCATTGACATTTAATGCGCTTTCTTAGAGTATACCGAAAGGCTGGGGAGATTGTAAAGAAAAGAGTAACATAAATAAAATTAGTTTGAGAGCAATATAATTGTATGTGATATATAACATATCCCTTAAAGATATGTTATACTGGAATTGTGTCGGTAAGTGGTAATTTGGTTATCATATTACATGAAACAATTTATTAACTTATATTTTCGGAGCAGCTTCCATAAACTAAGCTTTGGTTTAGAGTGGAGTAATGTTTCGTAAAACTTTAGAGGAGGAACAATATCATGGCTATCGTGAACGTGTCTGACCAAACCTTCAGTAACGAAGTGGAAGGTCAAGGTACTGTAGTAGTAGACTTCTGGGCTCCTTGGTGTGGTCCTTGTAAGATGATTGCTCCAATCTTGGACGAATTGTCCGCAGAACTGGGAGACAGCGTGAAGATTGCAAAATTGAATGTGGATGAGAATCCGGAAACGGCTTCCCGTTTTGGCGTGATGAGTATCCCAACCTTGATCTTCTTCAAAGACGGTCAACCGGTAGATAAAGTTGTGGGATTGAACTCCAAAGAATCCCTGAAAAATATCGTAGCTAAACATCAATAATTGTTAAATGCTACTGTTCGGGCCTCGGCCCTGCCGCTCAGCGCCTTCGGTTCATTCCGGAGGCGTTTTGTGTGCTGAATGCCAATTAATTATGGGTCCAATTTAGCTGGAGGGGATCATTTTGGACAATATCCGCAACAAACTGGCTCTATTACCCGACCTGCCCGGGTGCTATCTGATGAAGAATGAAGAGGGCACCATTATTTATGTGGGTAAGGCGAAGGTGCTTAAGAACCGGGTTCGCTCTTATTTTACAGGCAGTCATAATGGTAAAACTCAGCGGCTTGTCGCTAACATTGCTGATTTCGAATATATTGTTACGTCCAGTAACATGGAAGCGCTCATTCTCGAGTGCAATCTGATTAAGAAGCATATGCCGCGTTATAACGTACTTCTGAAGGACGATAAGACATTTCCTTATATCAAAATAACGAATGAAACTCACCCTCGGCTTGAAGTCACACGCCGGGTGATTAAAGATAAAGCAAAATATTTCGGCCCTTATCCTAATGGTTATGCTGCACAGCAAACGAAAAAGCTTCTCGATCGTATGTATCCGCTCCGTAAATGTGGCGTAATGCCAAAGGAAGTCTGTCTTTACTATCACATGGGCCAATGCTTGGCGCCGTGTGAGAAGGAAGTGCAGAAGTCCGAGTATGAGCAGATTACGCAAGATATCGCTGCTTTTCTGAGCGGAGGTCACGATGCGGTTAAGAAGGATCTACAGCAGAAGATGCAGGAAGCTGCTGAGGAATTATATTTTGAACGGGCGAAGGAACTGCGGGATCAGATTATCCATATTGATGCATTGATGGAGAAACAAAAGATTAACACCACAGATACTAAGGATCGTGATGTATTTGGTTATGCGGTAGACAAGGGATGGATGTGTGTACAGATTCTGTACATGAGACAAGGGAAGATGATTCAGCGCCACTCTTCTGTCTTTCCGTTCTATGGGGAAGCCTACAGTGACTTTATGTCTTATGTGACGCAGTATTACAGTGATAATCCTGCTCTGCCGCAGGAGATTCTTCTGCCGGATGTGCTTGACGAGGAAGCAGTGGTTGATAAAGAAGCTAAACCGGCGATTGTCATTGCTGCTCCAGCCGAAGAAGATCTACAAAAGGGGGAAGATACCCCCGAATCGCCTGAAGAAGTTGAGGCCCGTGAAATGGCCGCTGCGGAAGCATCAGCAGCAGGTGTCGTTGATGCTGCAGGTGGCGCCTCTATTCTACAGGAGTGGCTCGGCACCAAAGTGCTAGTGCCACAGCGTGGCCTCAAGAAGCAGATGGTCGGTATGGCCTGCCAAAATGCTACAGTCGCAATCGACGAGAAGTTCCGGCTTATTGAACGAGATGAAGTACGTACCTCTGGTGCTGCAATGAGCTTAGGCGAGAGCTTGGGGCTCGAACGCTTAAGCCGGATCGAGGCGTTCGATAACTCGAATATTCAAGGGACTAATCCGGTTTCTGCGATGGTTGTCTTCATTGATGGCAAGCCCGCACGAAAAGAGTATCGTAAATATAAGGTTCGTACGGTGGTGGGTGCGGATGATTATGGAACGATGCGCGAGGTCATCCGGCGGCGGTATGAACGGGTGCTGAAAGAGAACCTGCCGATACCAGATCTTATCGTAGTCGATGGTGGTAAAGGGCAGATATCCTCAGCTATTGATATTCTGGAGAACGAGCTGGGGTTATTCATTCCGGTCTGTGGTCTCGTCAAGGATGATAAGCATAAGACGGCTCAGCTTTTGGTTGGAGATCCGCCAGAACCTGTCGCTTTGGCTCGGGATAGTCAGGAATTTTATCTGTTGCAACGGATTCAGGATGAGGTGCATAGATTCGCCATCACCTTCCACCGTGAACAACGTGGGAAGTCCATGGTTACTTCTAAACTGGACTCCATACCAGGTATAGGCGAGAAGCGGCGCAAGGCGCTGCTTAAGCATTTCGGATCACTAAAGAAAATTAAAGAAGCCTCCATAGAGGATTTTATATCACTTTCTATTGGCGAAAAGCTGGCTAGTCAAATTCTTGAGGCGCTCAAGGATGAAGAGCCAGCGACATAGGCATTCGAAATACTGGAATGATGTATACGTTAATATAAAAAAGGTGTCACAGCAGTTTTCTGCTGTGACACCTTTTTTTATTATAGGTTATCCACCCGTTACTTCTTTAAATTACAGATGTAGGTTCAACCGGCTTAGGTTCTGATTTCTGCGGTGGATTAAACCGATAGACGATGTAGGCGACTATGAACGGCATTATAATCGCGAAGATACCAGCCCCTACATTCACGCTTTCCTTCATAAAGATCAGCGTAGCGCCCATCAGAATGCTGTCAAACACGACGTGACTGAACATGACGGCAATAAATCCGTAACGAAGGAAAATATAGCTAAAGAGCAAACCAATCACGGTCAGCTCAATAGGACGGGAACTGATGGGGTAGATCGGATACAGCGTATGGCCAAACGCCCAAACCAGCGTGGTGATCAGGCAAGCAATGAACGTGCTTCGGAATACTTTTTTCAACATAGGAATTCCGAAAAAACGATAAATGGCTTCCTCGGATAAACCAGCGAGCCATGCAACGATGGGCAGCAGCCAAGCATATCTCATGTTGTAAGGAGATTGAGTAGCGTCAGTAGTGGACCAGTTCTGCAAGGTAAGTGATAATACAATGAACATAAGGGTCTGCACCCCTAGCAGCACGAATGCCCAGACGTATCCAGCCCGGATACTATCCAGAACATATTTTCCATAGCCAGGCTCTTTAGCACGAGGCCATGGGTTCATCCCCTCTTCTTTTTTCCATAGGCCGTCCCCTCCAACTAAAGAAAAATAGAGCAGGGAGGACATTAGGAGGCTATATAAGGCATAAATGATGAACATTATGACGGAAGTTATCTGAGCCTCGAGTCCTTCGCCTGAGGATTCAGGGAGCATATTATAGGTGCTGATCATCATGATTACAAAATAAGCTGAGCTTAGGAATATTCCACGCTTAAAGGAGGTATGTTCTCTTCTAAGTATGCTGTAGATGAGTGCCAGAATTCCTAAAGCTAAAGTAGGCAAACCGTAGCCGAATAAAGTAAACTTTTCCGCGAGAGAGGTCTGGTCCTTTACATAGGAGGTATGCCAGGCTGGAGCGGTGAATCCTGCTTTAAAGCTGGATACCTGTTCGCCAGTGAAATCGAAATAATAGTGTAGTAAGGATTCGCCGATCTGAACGGAACGATCTGTATACACGAGCCCGTAGTTTCCCGTATTCGATTCAATTTGCAGCTTGGCGGCATTTACATCCCATTCCTGAAGCCAGGGACGGGCAAGATTTTCTTTTTGTGCAAGTGATAAGGTAGTACCCTTGTCCTCTTCTTTTGCACTGGTGGATACATTGTTTGGTAATCCGGTACCTGATCCTTCTGCACCTTGTGTGAAAGCGACAACTCCACCAGTATACATATTGAGGTCAACAGAGATCAGTGGCTCTTGTTCCGCTGAAGGACTAAGTGTTACACGAAAGATGTCAAAAGGATATCGTTGATCCAATTTCTTTTTTGTATAGTCCTCCAAAAGCTTCTCGCGGGACATATAACCATAAAAGGAAGAGTCCGTATCGTACAGTACATTCCACTGATCGGTTGGTGCTTTGGTGTAGTTCAGCTTTTGTTCTGCGAATGATATGGCTTTGTCGCGGGCTTCCGCCTTACTGATGACAGTAGTATCTTCCCCGGCAGGGCTATTTAGCACCGAGGGAGCAATTTGAAACATAATAAATAGAATAAGACCGATAATGCCCGAGATGATGAGCCTCTTGGAGAGGGCACGTTGCTGTAAGGGCTGGCCAACGGGATTCATGTAACGCCTCCTTGTAAACTGACAATGTTATGTTCCATTATAGTATTAGTGCCATGATAGTTACAAAAATCATCGTATATTCTTTTTATGGGTAATAGAGATATTATAGAATAGGTAACTGAATATATACCATGAATTTAAGGTGATTCTTTCTTCATTTTTCATGAAAATCGATGCAATTGCAGGGAAAACACGGAAAAGTGATGAGAAAAGGCACTCTTAGTGGTACATCCTCTCCAAACCGCATTTTTCATATGAATCACCATTAATAGTGTCTTTGTGATTTATCGAAATAACATATATAATTTGTATGCAATTGTATATAGCCGAATTTCAGGTGAAAACGGGGGAACCATAAGAAGTAATGAAAAGATGAGTATACGCCATAGGCGTTGTCTTTATTCATCAGGGGTGAATTTCGTTCTAGGAACGAATAGGGCAGCCTGCACAGTCCGAATCCGTCAGCTAACCTCGTAGGCTAATTTACTGCAGGAACCAAGGGTAGCATTGGTTTTCCAGTGCTTTTTTTGTTGGAATTCTTTAAATTTTGATAAGAGGGTGAGCGTAGTGGCTTCACAGTTTCGCAGGGTTTCTGAATCAAAGTTCCTGAAGCTCTCTCCGCCTCAGATTATGGTGCTTGGTTTTGCATCGATCATTCTGATTGGAGCCTTGCTGCTAATGCTTCCCATTTCGAGTACCAGCGGGAATGCTGTTAGTTTTATTGATGCGTTGTTTACTGCAACATCGGCCACCTGTGTGACGGGACTTGTGGTGCTGGACACCGGGACGACATTCACCATTTTTGGGAAAACCGTAATTATGGTGCTTATCCAGGTGGGCGGCTTAGGGTTTATGACAATGGCGACCTTATTTGCCATGATGATGAAACGCAAAATTTCCTTGCGGGACAGACTGATCCTTCAGGAAGCAATGAACCAAGGCTCAATGGAGGGGATTGTTCGACTGATCCGGAGAGTACTTATTTATTCCTTGGTCATCGAAGGCTGTGCAGCGGTGCTTCTGTCCTTACGCTGGGCGTTTGATATGCCACTGGGAAAGGCCATTTATTTTGGAATATTTCATGCGGTGTCTATGTTTAATAATGCTGGATTTGATATTTTCGGGGATTTCCGGAGTTTAACCGATTATGTATATGACCCGCTAGTGAACATCGTGGTGATGTTTCTGATTGTCTCTGGCGGTATTGGTTTTATTGTCATGTCGGATCTGGTGGAGTTTCGTGTCAAACGTAAATTATCTTTGCATAGCAAAGTTGTACTCTCCACCACTGCAGGGCTTATTCTTATCGGCGCTTTGGTTATTTTTATATTTGAATTTACGAATCAGCGCACACTGGGGAATTTAAATTTCGGCGGCAAAATATTATCGGCATTCTTTCAGTCGGTATCGCCCCGAACCGCTGGCGCCAATACGGTGGATATTGCCGGACTGCGGCAAGCCTCACAGTTCTTTATGGTTATTCTTATGTTTATTGGTGCATCTCCAGGATCAACAGGTGGCGGGGTCAAGACTACAACCTTTACGATTATGATTGGTGCAGTAATCGCGATGCTGCGCGGACGTGAAGATGTTGTACTGTTCCGTTACCGATTGGCGCAGGAGCGTATCTATAAAGCGTTGACGTTAACATTACTCGCTTTGCTATTGGTCCTCACGGTGTCGATGTTACTGTCCACAACAGAGGATAGTAATTTCTTAGCGATATTATTTGAGACGACCTCAGCTTTTGCCACGGTGGGACTAACCATGGGGCTGACACCTGAACTGTCTATCTTCGGCAAGATTCTGATCTGTCTGACCATGTTTGCAGGTCGGCTAGGTCCATTAACATTAGTGTATGCGCTTGGACCTAAACAGGGTAAACCATTGTATAAGCACCCAGAAGGTAAAATAATTATTGGATAGGAGTTAATCCGAAATGAAAGCACAGCAATTTGTAGTAATCGGTTTAGGCCGCTTTGGCTCAAGCCTTGCACTTGAGCTGATGGAAATGGGCTACGAGGTGCTCGGCATTGATCACCATGAGGAGCGTGTGGAGGAAATGAGCGATCACCTGACGCATGCGGTAGTGGCTGATGCTACAGATGAAGGAATTATGCGCTCGCTTGGCGTACGGAACTTTGACTGTGGGATTGTTGCGATTGGCGACAATATGGAACGAAGTATTCTGGCGGCGATTTTGTTAAAAGAGATTGGAGTCAAGCAAGTAGTAGCCAAGGCGATCTCGATCCTTCATGGTCGTGCGTTGTCCAGGCTGGGCGTGGACCGGGTTATTTTTCCGGAGCGGGATATGGGCATTCGTGTGGCACATCAGCTCGTGACACCCAATTTGCTGGATTATATTGAACTGTCCAAGGATTATAAAATCGTCGAGCTAACCGTTCCGTCTTGCATGAACGGGAAAAGCTTGTCAGATTTAAATACAAGAGCGAAATATGGCTGCAGTATTGTTGCCCTGAACCGGGAAAGTGGAATTATAGTGGCTCCAACGGCACATGATCATTTGAGTGAGGGCGACGTTATGGTACTCATTGGTTCTAATGAAAGTATTGATCGATTTGAGGATGAAGTTGTAAACCAAGATTAAATAGATAAGCCCTCCGTCCTTTACATGGGACGGAGGGCTTTTTAAATTAAGGCTGCACGCAGAGGTATGTACTATTTCTCTCGTTCCGTCAGAAACATCTCTTCTGTGACCTGCACGAGGCTGCGGGCCGCTGTGCTCAGGCTCCCATCGTCACGGTAAATCAGACAGGTAGTTCGCTGAGTCTGCTCTAGCTCCTTAATATGCAGAGAGACCAGCCCACCGCCGTTTAACAGCTGCGGACGCAGATAAGACTTGGGCAGTAACGCTGCCACATTGACTGTCGGCAGCAGCCGCACGATGGCTTCGAAGGAGTCAATCTCCATCCGAACGTCTGGATCAATTCCACAGCGCTGGAACAGATCGTCTGTTAGACGGCGGTACCAGGTGCCTTTGGAGAACAGGATCATAGGCAGTCGGGACAGATCATCCATGGTTAGCTTGGTAGATTGATTCAGAGGATGATGCTCAGAAACAACCAGTCGAAGCTGATCCTCAAACAGAGAAATACAGCGCAGTCCAGGTTCTTGAATAGAGGAAGCGATCAGACCTATATCTGACTTTCCTTCACTGACAGAGGAGACAATTTCATGTGTTCGGCCTGTGATTAGCTTCAGCTCCGCAGTTGGGTATTTCTCCATATATGCGTTAACTAGTGGAGGCAGAGTGGTCTGCAGTGAGGTAAGTGACGCCCCTAAGGTGACGAGCTTAGGCTCGCCTTCTTTGTATTTAGACAAAGCCTCCAGAAATTTAGAGCGCTGCTGCCGTTGTTCAAGTGCGTAGGAATAAGTAAGACGCCCAACCTCGGTTAACTCCAGTCGCTTGCCATAACGATTAAATAGCGCGACACCCAGTCGTTCTTCCAGCTTGGAGATTTTACGAGATAGGGCAGGTTGGGACAGATTGAGCTGGCGGGAAGCCCGATTCAAGCTGGAGTGCTCCACAACCGCTGCAAAAACATCTAAATCGTCAAACATATTTATGTTCCTCTCGTAGTGCAATCTATAAACAGTAGTGACGAAATTCATAGCCATGAAGACAATACTTCTTGCTCCATAAGGAAATAAAAGATTTGTCGGAAAATGTTGTTTCTCTAAATGAGAATTATTATCATATAAAATCTATTCTTATGCGTTTATTGTATAACGTTTAATAATTAGATTGCAATTCCCTTATAAGGGAAAAAGGAGTAACATGAAAAGTGACACAAGATATTCACATTTTGTGAAAAAGAAAACAAAGTCCGGGAAACCAAGGATAGCGGTAAATATAGACGTTTTGTCATGACATAGTCTACGTTATCCTGTGTCAAATGTAGTTCCGGCGGTGAATACACAATAATGAAAACGCTGTTTTAATCGGAAAGGGGTTACTTTGTATGAAAGGATTTTATTCCAGAAAGATTCATTCCTTGCTAGGCGTTATCCCGCTTGGAGCTTTCTTCATTGAGCACATGATGACGAATTTTGCGGCTGTAGAGGGTGGCGCTTCCGGTTTCACTGACAGCGTGATATGGCTGAACAGCCTGCCGCTTGTCTTCTTCCTGGAATTGTTCGGTATATGGCTACCTCTGCTGTACCATGGCGTATATGGACTGTATATTGCCTATCAATCCAAGCCGAACTTGAACCGTTTCAACATTGAAAGAAACTGGCGTTATACGCTGCAACGCATTACAGGAATTATTACCTTTATCTTTATAGTCTGGCATTTGTTCCAAACCCGGGTTCAGGTGGCAGTTGGTAGTGTAGAGCATGAAGAGCTGGGCGGTCTGATGCATGATATCGTGACTCAACCACTGATGTTGACACTGTACATTATCGGTATCGTTGCAGCATGCTTTCACTTCTCAAACGGCCTATGGTCTTTCTTGATCAGCTGGGGAATCACGGTAGGACCTCGTTCACAGCGGGTATCCTCTTACCTTTGTCTCGGTATATTTGTTCTTGTAACGTTTATGTTCCTCATTTCGCTAGTCACTTTCCGTGATGCTGAATTTCAAACCGCAGCTTCCATAGCTCAGTCCATAAAGACTTTCATCTAAGTAATTATCCTCTCAGGACTAGATTCCAGAATCCTTTCTGATATTTTCAATAAAGGGAGTGAACTATCATGGCAACAGCAAATATCATTATCGTGGGTGGCGGTCTGGCCGGCCTGATGGCTACCATCAAGGCAGCGGAGTCCGGTGCGCATGTTCAATTATTCTCATTAGTGCCTGTAAAAAGATCACACTCCGTTTGTGCGCAAGGCGGCATCAACGGCGCGGTAAATACGAAAGGGGAGGGCGACTCTCCTTGGGAGCACTTCGACGATACCGTTTACGGCGGTGACTTCCTGGCGAATCAGCCACCGGTCAAGGCGATGTGTGAAGCAGCACCGGGTATCATCCACCTTATGGACCGGATGGGCGTAATGTTCAACCGCACACCTGAGGGATTACTCGACTTCCGTCGTTTCGGCGGAACGAAGCGTCACCGCACTGCATTTGCTGGCGCAACGACAGGCCAACAGCTTTTGTATGCGCTGGATGAGCAAGTGCGCCGCTGGGAGTCCGAAGGTCTTGTAACGAAACGTGAGAACTGGGAGTTCCTCTCGGCCATCGTCGACGACGAAGGTGTATGCCGCGGCATAAGTGCCCAGAATCTCAAGACGATGGAGATTGAGACTTTTCCTGCAGACGCTGTTATTTTGGCTAGCGGCGGGCCTGGTATTATTTTTGGTAAAACAACGAACTCCGTAATTAATACGGGCACAGCAGCAAGTGCGGTGTACCAACAGGGCGTACATTATGCCAACGGAGAATTTATACAGATTCACCCAACGGCTATTCCAGGAGATGACAAGCTCCGCTTAATGTCGGAATCAGCACGTGGTGAAGGCGGCCGCATCTGGACTTATAAAGATGGAAAGCCGTGGTATTTCCTTGAAGAGAAATATCCAGCCTATGGTAACTTGGTGCCGCGCGATATTGCTACACGTGAGATTTTTAATGTGTGTGTGGATCAAGGGCTGGGCATTAACGGTGAGAACATGGTGTATTTGGATCTCTCTCACAAGGACCCGAAAGAGCTGGACGTGAAGCTTGGCGGGATTATTGAAATTTACGAAAAATTCATGGGGGATGACCCGCGTAAAATACCGATGAAAATCTTCCCGGCTGTGCACTATTCCATGGGCGGTATGTGGGTTGATTACAACCAAATGACAAACATTCCTGGTCTGTTTGCGGCAGGCGAATGTGAATACCAATATCATGGAGCGAATCGTCTAGGCGCTAACTCTCTGGTATCTGCCATTTACGGTGGTATGGTTGCTGGACCAAAGGCTGTTGAATACATCAAAGGTCTGAAGAAATCGTCACAAGATATCTCTTCTTCTGTCTATGATAGCTTCCACAAAAAGCAGACGGACAAATATGAGTCTCTGCTAGCGATGTCAGGTACAGAGAATGCTTATGTGATTCACAAGGAACTGGGCGAATGGATGACCGCCAATATGACGGTTGTACGGCACAATCCGAAGCTGGAAGCGACCATTGGCAAAATCAAAGAGCTTAAAGAACGCTATCGCAATATCAATATGAACGATACGTCACGCTGGAATAACCAAGGTGTAGCTTTCACCCGTCAGCTATGGAACATGCTGGAGCTGTCCGAAGCGATGACACTGGGAGCGCTTATGCGCAATGAGAGCCGCGGCGCTCATTACAAGCCGGAATTCCCGGATCGTAATGATGAGGAATTCTTGAAGACCACGAAAGCAGCTTGGACTGCAGACGGTCCGCAAATCACTTACGACGAAGTCGATGTCTCACTGATCCCTCCACGGGTCCGTGATTATTCGAAGGATTAATCTTTCCCAGCAGTGAAACAGCTTGCGAGGCAAGCTTAATGAAATAAAATTAGGCAATTTGAGGAGGGAACCATTATGGCGGAAACTGCTACAGCTCCCAAAAACGTAAAGTTTATCATCACCCGCCAGGACGATCCACAAAGCTCATCTTATGTTGAGGAATTTGAGCTCCCTTATCGTCCGGGTATGAATGTAATCAGTGCTTTGATGGAAATTCAGCGTAACCCTGTGAATGCCAAAGGTGACAGCACCGTTCCGGTATGCTGGGATTCCAACTGTCTAGAAGAAGTATGCGGAGCTTGCTCGATGGTGATCAACGGCAAACCTCGCCAAGCCTGCGCAGCGCTTATAGACAATCTGGAACAACCTGTACGCATTGAGCCAATGAAGACATTTCCGGTGGTGCGTGACTTAGTGATTGACCGTACCCGGATGTTCAACGCACTTAAACGAGTAAAGGCCTGGATTCCAATCGATGGTACGTATGACCTTGGGCCGGGACCACGTATGCCGGAGAAGAAACGGCAGTGGGCTTATGAATTATCTAAGTGTATGACTTGCGGCGTATGCTTGGAAGCTTGTCCGAATGTCAACGAGAAGACGGATTTCATCGGACCCGCAGCCATCTCTCAAGTACGCCTGTTCAATGCTCATCCTACGGGTGAAATGAATGCGGATGAAAGATTGGACGCATTGATGGAAGATGGCGGTATTGACGGTTGTGGTAACTCACAGAACTGTGTGCGCGCTTGTCCAAAAGGTATTCCTCTTACCACCTCCATTGCAGAAATTAATAAGCAGACGACAAAACATATGTTCAAACGCTGGTTAGGTGTGTAATAAGTAGTACCGCCGGATCTTTAATATTGAGCTATCCTCAATGGTGGATTTATATTCGCTGAGGATAGCTTTTTTGTTTATAATTGGTAGGGAATAGGAAATTCGTCTAGCTCAGAAGAATGAATAGCATATGCTATAATATCCATTGTTAACGTACGTTAGGTGTGGAACAACAGGGAGGAATAATCGTGATTTGTCGGGAGCATGATGGAGCAATTGTAATGGTTAAACAGCATGATCACGGGAAGTTAGCTGGAGAGCTTGCCATTTGGTTTAAGGAAGAGCATGTGCCAGAAGAAGGACGCCGGGATGAGGTGCTTTGGGCGGTAGCTGAACATGACCGGGGCTGGATTGATCTGGATGAGACGCCCTTTTGGAACGATGCGGAACACGCGCCTTACAGCTTTATTGATTTTCCTGTAGTGCCGAAGCTGACCTTTTATAAGCGAGGACTTGATGAGATCGAAGCGCGGACACCTTACGGAGCGCTTTTGTGCAGCTTGCATTTTGAACGACTCATTAAGATTTCGGGACTGGATTATCCAGAACTGACTTTATATCAAGAGCATGAAGAGGAACGTAGATCCCGTATTCACCGAGAACTGGAAGTATCCAAACCGATTGGTGAAGATGAGCTGTATTATGATGCCCGTCTTTTGGAATTCTGCGATGACTTATCTCTATATTTGGCTTTAAATGAACCGGGTAGCCCGAAATCTGAGGAGCATCCATGGTGGCGTGAAGGATTCTCTGGCAGTGAAGATTTCAGTTTTACTTCAGGTCGTACGATAACCGTGGAGTGGAAAGATAAGTCAACGTTAGTGCTGGATCCTTTTCCCTTTCAGAAGACGGTGGAAGTAGCCTTTATGCTGAAACGAGTCCAACAATCAGAAATTGCTAAGAGAGGCATCGCACCCGCATACCGTGATACGCCAGAGGAAGAATGTCGAATTATACTGACGGCTCTAAACGAAAGCTGAAGGGAAGGAGAAACTCCGTATGAAGATACAATCGTCTGGGGCTTCTCCCAATAAGAAAAATAATCATTCAGGTAAAGACATCCACTCTAGCGCCTCTGGACGTCAATCTAAGGGCAAGACAACAATGACCCGCCGGCAATTCCTGGTTCGAGGTGCGGCTACTGTAATCGGCGCAGGCTTGCTCACAAGTGGTTACGCTTGGCAAGGGGAGCCCAACTGGATTCAGGTTACTAAGCTGAAGTTGTCCTTTAAAGATATTCCCTCTGCTTTTTCAGGCATGAAGGTTGTCCATTTCAGTGATACTCACCTTGGGTTTAATAAGGATGCCCGTGATCTGGCTCGACTTGCAGAGCGTATCGCTAAGGAGGAACCGGATCTTATATGCTTTACAGGCGACATCGTGGACAGCAACCCTGAGGATCTTGTAGATGCCATACCTGTATTGGCAGAGCTGAATGCTCCACTAGGAAAATATGCGGTGCTAGGCAACCATGATTTCAAGAATACGAAGCGGATTATCGAGTTGTTTACATCTGCTGGGTTCCGGGTGCTAAGGAATGAAACCTATCTTCTAAAAAGAGGCGGGGCAGTTATGGCTGTGACCGGACTGGATGATCTGCTGCATGGCGAGCCTGACCCTGTGAAGGCACTCAAGGGTGTGCCTGCAGGAACCTTTACCGTTCTGATGATGCATGAACCGGATTATGCTGATATAGCACAGGCTCATTCCTTTCACCTACAGCTATCCGGGCACAGCCATGGAGGACAGATTCGCCTGCCGTTTGTAGGTGCGCCATTCACCCCTTATGGGTCTCAAAAGTACATAAATGGATTGTATTATACAGATACCAAGCGCATGCCAGTGTATGTGAATAGAGGTTTTGGCGAAACAGTCATGCCTTTTCGTTTTCTATGTAGGCCTGAATTAACGGTGCTGACATTGCACCATTCATCGGATGAATAGGCTGATATTTTAGCTGCATGGAGGAGAGAGTATGAGCACTTATGAGGCAGTATCGTTCCAGACGCAACAAGGTGTGGCGGTTGACCTTAGGATGATTCCGCCCGAGGATGCCCGTCATTTGCAGCAACTGCTCTCCCACCCAGAAGTGCAGGCTCATATTCAAATACGCACCGGAGCTGGATCAGAACTTGCTCAGGTGGAGAAGCTGGTGAACCGGATGTTATTCGCATTCGATCCTTGCGCATTACATGCGGGTATCTATTTGAAGGAGCGGCAGAAGTTGATCGGTATTGTTGCTTTACAGCATTGGAACCGCCGTGAGGGCAAGGCCACTTTAGGATATATGCTAGACCCGGCGTACTGGGGAGGCGGATTGGCGACAGAGGCGGTTGGCTTATTTTTAAATTACAGTGTTCATACGCTTGGAATCACACGGATCGAAGGGCGCTGCCGAGGAGATAATATTAGATCCGAACGTGTGATGCTTAAGAACGGCATGATGCTGGAGCGAGTGATGCCCAGAGTAGGCTCCTTGGACGATGTAATGAAAGTATTCAGTTTATTGCACGAATGATAATTTTGCAATTGCAAGAATTTACTAGTTGGGATAAGCTGTAGTTAGTCGCAGTTGGAGATTCCCAGGTGCTTCCCATGGCATAGGGGATTACGGAGAGGTGACTGATCATCGTCACCGGGCTTGACCCGGGCTGATTCTTCCCTTTTTCGCGCTGCTGATCCGGCAGGGCGGGGGAGGACGAAGGAGTTATCGTGGGTTAGTCAATAAAGGTCAGTAATGGTCAAACTTTGATCAAAGAAAAATCGAAAGAATGCAGACGGGGCGCGGTGTTGCTCCACCCCCTCACCTTACTATCAGAGGGGGTTCAAAAACCAAAAGTGCCTCTTTCCGGTTCCGTTTTCCTTGATTTTAGGGGTAACGGAATTTTTGATTTTAGGTGTAGGAATAATATTGTTGTTTACAAATTATTGGTCAGTATGCTATATTTTGCTTGTCTTGGCGGACTAGCAAAAAATCTGCCGTTGTCCTGCGTTTCTTCCTTGGTAACGTCAAACTAGTGGAAGAGGCTAACTAGCAGGAAATCGTCTATCTTCCTAGAGGTACCCGACGGGGTGTCAAATGAGCGGAGTAGTTATTCTTAGACGGTTGCAGATTAAGCATTGAGAGTGCCTTATGGGCGCTCTTTTTGCTTTATGAGGGATTAGAGGCGGCGGACAGTGCCTTCGGGTGGTGCCTTGGCTAAGGAGGGGCCTGACGGTGCTGTTCGCCGCCTTGGTCCGGCATGTAGTAAAAGTATTCACATTGTTACACAAATGAAATAATGCCGTTATGAAACTCTAACAGTGTCCGGTTAAACTAAGTACATGACCCCCTTTTAAAAATATACTGCTTTGGGACCCGATGATTCGGGTCCATTTTTTTTGTCAGGACCTAATCCGATCGTTTATGATTAACAAACAGTCGAATGAATTGAGAAGGAGGCGTAACATTTTGAATGATGTAATACAGACGTTAATGAATCACCGTTCTTTCCGGCAGTATTCTGATCTACAAGTGGAGCCGGATAAGCTAAAGATAATGATCGAATCGGCCCAAGCAGCGCCCTCATGGGTTCATGGACAGCAGGTCTCCATTATAGCTATCAAGGATCCTGCACGTAAGCAGCAGCTTTCGGTCTTGTGCGGCAATCAGAAGCATGTAGCAGCAGCCCCCATCTTTCTGGTGTTCTGCATGGACTTCTATAGAGCGAAATTAGCAAGTAAAATGGAAGGCAAGTCTTTTGAAGCGGTAAAAGATGTAGATGCTCTGCTCGTTGGAGCTACAGATGTTGGTATCTCAGTGGCTAACGCGATTGCAGCGGCAGAATCCATGGGACTTGGGATCATCCCTATTGGGGGTGTCCGGCGCAATACAGCAGGCGTTATTGATCTGTTGAAGCTGCCGGAGTACGTATTTCCTATCGTCGGGCTCTGTGTTGGATATCCAGCCGAAGAGACCGCACAGAAGCCGCGGCTGCCGCTGGAAGCGGTGTTTCATGAGGAACAATACAATCCGGCTGTGGAAGGCCTCCTGGAGGCGTATAATCAAACCCACCATGAATATTTGCAGCAGCAGGGATTAACGGAGAGAGATTGGACGAGCACGATTGCTCATTTTTACGATATCAACCCGGAATATGGGGATGCGAAGCGCACACTGAAGCAGCAAGGGTTTACCTGCGACAACCTATAAATAAACGACAATGCACCAAGCGGAGATTGGTTTAACGGAGGGTAACCCTACCCCTAAACCAATAACGCTTGGTGCATTTGTTCGAAATATAAGAAATCTTTATAGTGAAACTTTAATTTTCTCGCGCTGCTTGTAATAAACCCAATGTGTAAAACCTATCGCTTTTAGCTGTGCAGCTACCGCATCTAGGTCTTCTGCGACTCGGGACGGCTTATGCGCATCCGAACCGAAAGTAACCTCAACGCCAAAATGATGTGCACGCTCCAGTATATCTTCTGAGGGATACCAACCGCCAACCAGCTTGGTTCCGCCTGAGGTATTAATTTCGATCGCCACGCCGCATTCACTAATTACTTGCAGACAGTCATCAATTGGCTTTGGAGCAGGGATTTCTGAAAAAGCAGGATAATTTCCCTTCATCGCATCAATGTGTCCGAGAATTTGAAACATGCCACTGCGGGCGGAATCAGCAATCAATCGATAATAATCAGACTTCACACGAATCTGTTCATTTTTGCTAAGCCCTTTCCAGCGACCCTTGTTAAAGATACTGACGCCACCAACACTATGTACCGATCCAATCACATAATCAAAAGGGTAGGCGGATAATGTTTTGCGGTAAAGCTCGGCATGCTCAGGGAAGTAGTCTGATTCAATACCTAGCAGAACGTCGATTACACCTTCGTATTCTTTTTTGAGGGAGAGGACTTCCTCAACATAGTTTGAGAATTCGGACTTACCCATAGCAATTAGAGGAAAAGCTTGCTCGGAAGGGCTTCCGAAATATGGGGTGTGATCAGAAATGCCTATTACCCCTAAACCTGCTGAAATTCCGGCTTCGATATAATCTCTAATCGTTCCATTAGCATGGCCACAGCGAAAATGATGTGTATGCAGGTCAAATTTCATCAAGATCAACTCCTTTAAACAAGGTTATGCAATTAGCTCAGAAGTATCGATTCCACTATTGGGTGTTTTTTATTCAGACCCAATAAATTGTGTCTCCGGCATACCTTTGAGATCACTGAGAAACTGTCTCATGGCTGAGTTCACGTATTTTCCAGACTTCGTTATGACGCCAACAGGATGTGTGACTTCCAATTCAATAATAGGCACAATTTTGAGGGAACCGGCTCGTACCTCAGCGGTCACTGACTGCTTGGAAATAATGGCTGCACCTAAATCGAGTTCTACCATCCGTTTCACTTCCTCGCTGCTGGTCAGTTCCATAATTACCTGTGGCTCTATGCCATGCTTGGAGAATACCTCGTCGGCAAATTTACGGCCCACTGTATCCGGTGAGAGCAGAATTAGCGGGGTTTTGTTTAGGGCTTCTATTCCTGCAGTCTTAACTTGAGCTAGGGGGTGTCTAGGTGAGACCACCAACTCGAATGTATCATAATAAAGAATGGAAGTAGTCATACTAGGACTTCGTCCGATCAAATAGCCAATGCCGACATCGACAATGCCATTCTCGACATGTTGATAAATTTGAGACGAGGACATAGAGGAAATAGATGTTTTGATATGAGGGAACTGGTCTTTAAAATAGGACAAAATACGCGGCAAAATTTGAATGGCGATAGAGGTAGTAGTGCCGAGAATAATATGTCCTTGGGGATTATCTTCAAGGTCCGCAAGTCTCTGTTTAAGCTCCTCGACAATCGTCACAATTTGTTCCGCATGCTCCAGAAATACAGTTCCTCGATCGGTTAACGTAACAGGCTGGTTCCGGTCAACCAGCTGTGTTTTGAACTCTTCTTCAAGGCTCTTGATTTGTGCTGAAACCGCTGGTTGGGTCAAGTTAAGCAGTTCTCCGGCCTTGCGAAAGCTCATCGTTTTGGAGATCGTTATTAGTGTCTCCAGCTGGCTGATGTTCATGGAATACCTCCTTTGGACAAGCAAATATGAAAGTGATGGGGTGAAAAATTACGTTCCATGTTGGCATTTGATTTAAATTATAGGAGATAATACCCGACAGAGCAATGTTGCAACATAAACAAACTTGGGTTCGAATTCGACATGTACATTAATTTTTGCTGAATTGTGCCGATATATAAAGTATAATAAATTCATATTACTTGGGACTTTTGGTATATGACTAAAGCACGATAAAGGGGGAGACAGGACTTTCATGAAAGCAGAAGTAATTAATCCGTTTTTAGAATCTGCACGGACAGTTATAGAACAAGTGATTCAGGTCTCGCCTTCCACTGGGAATTTAGGCATCAAAGAAATTGAACTGATCGATAATCATATATGGATTCAAGTGGGAATGACAGGCCAGCTGAGCGGAAATATTATATTTGGTATCGCAGAGCAGGTAGCCTTGCGAATGGTATCGATTATGATGGGCGGCTATGTGATTACGGAGATGGATGAGATGGGTCAGAGTGCAATTTCAGAGCTGGGCAATATGATCAGTGGGAATGCTAGTACGATTCTATATAATCAGGGGGTTTCAGTGGATATAAGCCCTCCCCAAATTATGAAGCTTGAGAGCATGTCCTTTTTGCCTCGCAGAGCACTTAGTATTCCATTGTTGATGGATGGGGTTGGAGAGATGGATATTCAGGTGATGATCTCTTAGGCAAGAGTTAGGAGCTGAAATACTTTTTATGGTACTTAAAGATAAGGTTGTTGTGATTACAGGAGCATCCAGCGGTATTGGTGCATTAACCGCACAAATGCTTAGTAAGCAAGGTGCGATTCCGATCCTTTTGGCACGTTCCGAAGCGAAGTTGAAAGAAACGGCGGCCGGTATTCCGGGCGTTTTTGGACTGTATACATGCGATGTAACAGATGCCGACGGTGTACAAGAGACCTTTGCTCAAATTTTGGCGACTTACGGCAGAATTGATATTTTGCTAAATAATGCTGGGTACGGTAAATTCGCCGCTTTTACAGAGATGGAGCCTCATGAGTTTGATGATATGATGGATGTTAACTATATGGGGATTGTTCGCTGTACGAAGGCTGTTGTTCCACATATGTTAGAACGGGGAAGTGGCCAGATCGTAAATGTGGCTTCTATGGCAGGGAAGATCGGTACAGCCAAATCGGTAGCCTATACAGCCACCAAGCATGCTGTTCTTGGATTCACGAATGCACTCCGTCAGGAGCTGCGGAAGAGCGGAATCATCGTCTCGGCTGTGAACCCTGGTCCCATTGCCACTGATTTTTTCAAAACGGCTGATCCTTCCGGCAATTATGAAAAGAGCGTAGCTCGGATGATGATGACACCGGAACATGTCTCTTCCAAGATCGTAAAGGTCATGGAAACTGGCAAAGAAGAGATTGATCTTCCGGGTCTGGCAGGGTTTGGTATTCGGCTTTATGGTCTGTTTCCTCGCCTGGCGGACAAGCTTACTTATAATGCGATGAACAGAAAATAGAGCCTGCCGTCAGCATTATTGGCCTTCCATTTGGTGGAGAGGCCTTTTTGGCATATAATGAAGATATTATCTCAAGCGAAAAGGATGAATTACACTTATGAATAAAGCTTCTTTTGCGGCTATCGGCATTCAGGAAGACCTAGTTGCCCGATTGTCGGAATTCGGTATTAACGCTCCATCCCCTGTACAAGAGCAGACGATTCCACTTCTGCTGGAGGGAAGAGATGTTATTGCTGCTTCCCAGACTGGAACGGGTAAGACCTTGGCCTATCTGTTGCCTCTGCTTCAAACGATCAACCCGGAGCAGAAGGTGGTCCAAAAGCTGGTGCTCGCCCCTACACAGGAGCTGGCGATGCAAATCTTACGTGAGGCGGAACGTTATGGCGAACACCGTGGGATTCGAGTAATGGGTCTTATTGGCGGGGCAGCCATCAAACGCCAGATTGACAAACTGCGTGAGCATCCACAGCTTGTTGTGGGAACCCCTGGCCGGATTCGTGAATTGATTGGTCTTCGCAAGTTAAAGATGCATGAAGTCAGCACGATTGTTCTAGATGAAGCGGACCAAATGTTTCAGCTAAGCGGGGCCGGAGAGGTAACGAAAATTGTTAGCAGCGCACTGCGTTCACGCCAGCTCGTTATGCTGTCTGCAACCATTGGTCCGGAGACGAAAGCCTTGGCAAATCGTGAAATGAAGAACCCGGCAGAGGTTGGAATTGCTCCTGGTGTCATGACAGCAGAGAGTCTAGAGCATCATTACGTTGTAACGGAAGAACGCAACAAAATAGACATGCTGCGTCGGGTCATTCGTCATTACAATCCAGATAAGGCGATTGTGTTCGTGAATGCGACTGATGATATTGCAGAGGTAGAGGCTAAGCTAAACCATCTTGGACTGACCGCAGCCGCACTTTACGGTGATGCTGATAAAGTAACGCGCAGTAATGTACTGTCACGTTTCCGCGAAGGGAAATTCCGTGTGCTTGTTGCCAGTGATGTAGCTGCCAGAGGATTGGATATTGAGAATTTGTCACTGGTAGTTAGCTTCGATCCTGCCTTTGATTCCGAGCATTATGTACACCGTGCGGGTCGTACGGGTCGGATGGGAAAACGCGGATTATCCGTAACGATTGTGACAGAGCAGCAAACCTTTATTATGCGTAAATTTGCGCGTGAACTGGATATTGCCCTTGAAGAGCGGGAAATGGTCGGTGGCAAGGTGCTAGCAGCAGATGAAGCGCGCAACGCTTTGAATAGTGGACGGGGACGAAATGAGAGCAGCGGACAACGCCGCGATACTTCTTCTCCGCGCAGCAGTAAGCCACAGGCGCGAACATCTGGGAATGCAGGAACTCAGCCATCTACAACCAGCACAGAGCAGCAACCTGTTAAAAGACTGGCTACGATCCAGACAAGTGAGGCAAGCGTAGAACCACAGCGCGATTCTCAGCGCAGTGTGAACCCTTCTGCAGGCGCGCGTGGAGGTGCTACTCCTGCACGAAGCAAACGCAGCAGCAATGCGGAACGTGAGAAGAACCGTAAGAATAAAGGAGCACCAAAGTGGTTGAAAGACAAAACTCCGAGAGGTGACGGTCAATGAATAATTCTCCCGTATTGCAAATTACGGGCCTCAGTGGTGGATACAGCCTGAATAAGCCGGTGCTGCATGATATTGCACTTCAGGTGCAGCCTGGCGAGATGGTTGGTTTAATTGGTTTAAATGGAGCAGGAAAAAGTACGACCATGAAGCATATTCTAGGATTGATGTCGCCCCATAAGGGCGATATCACAGTAAAGGGTAAGACTCGTGCTGAAGATCCCATCGGATATCACAATGCTTTGAGTTTTGTACCTGAATCGCCTCTTCTGTATGATGAAATGACAGTACGTGAGCATGTTGAATTTACAGCAAGAGCATATGGGGTAGAACAAAGTGACTACGAAACTCGCACCTTACATCTAGCCAAGCTGTTCCATATGGAAGATAAGATGGACACGTTGTCGACTCATCTATCCAAAGGGATGAAGCAGAAGGTCATGATCATGTGCGCTTTCGTGGCACGCCCTGCGTTATATGTGATCGATGAGCCCTTTTTAGGACTGGATCCGCTCGGGATTCGCTCTCTGCTTGATTTCATGATGGATCTGAAAAGATCAGGCTCCTCTATTCTGCTTAGCTCTCATATTCTTTCTACCATTGAGAATTATTGCGACCGCTTTATTGTGCTGCATAGAGGTAAGGTGATTGCTCAGGGAACGCTGGCAGAAATTGCGGCAACCACTGGACTACAGGGGCTGACTTTGGAGCAGCTGTTCTACGAGCTGGTTCAGGGAGGGAAATAATATGGATTTGAAAGAGCTGCGGCGCACGCGGCGAGGTCGATTCATGGGAAGTATGCTTCCTTATGTGGGATATATCATTCAAAGCGGCGTAGCTATGGTCTTCCTCTTTGTATTGATTGTCTTCTCTGCTTGGTATACATCGTTGTTACAGAATGTGCCAGAAGGCATTCCCATCCGCTGGATTATGCTTGCAATACTGCTGCCTGCAGCAGTAAATAGCAGCTTCCGCACCTATTTGCAGACTCCGGATACGATCTTTCTATTGCCTCAAGGACATCGAATGAAGGAATATTTCGCACCTTCGTGGGTGAGTGGGAACGTATGGAAGATTGTTCGATTGTTATTTGTTCTCATTACCCTTTGGCCGTTGTACATACGTACAGATGACTCGCCTAAGCGGCTGTTATTTACAATATTGATTCTGATTGCTGTGAAGCTAATCGCGAGTTACGGCTTATGGAAAGAGATAGCTATGCTGTCGCGTCCGATGGCAGGCATATTCACTTTCTTACGCTGGGCAGTAGGAGGATTAATTATTGCTGCTTGGTTGTGGCAGCCTGCCGGTAGAAGCCTGATATTTATGGCGCTATTAGCAGCAGCCTATCTTGTTGCACTATCCGTACCTGGACGCCACGCCGTACCTTGGGAAAGACTAATCGCCATGGAAAAAAATCAAGGTGGACGCGCCCTGATGGTTCTGGGTTGGTTCGTGGATGTACCGGGCCGTGAGCAACGGGTATATCCTCGTCGTTATCTTTCCAAATGGGGGACTCGGCTGCCTTGGCGTAAGGATACGGCTTACCGCTATCTGCTGACCAAAAGCTTCGCCCGAGGAGATATCTTCGGAATCATTATGCGGATTTCGGTATTGGCTTTGCTGCTGAATTGGTTGAACCATGACAGTTACTTCGGTACAGCCATCTATTTGTTCTTCCTGTTCATTATTGGTGTACAATTGTCGGCACTCCGCAAATTGCATAGTGAGTCTTTTTGGTTGACAGTGTATCCCTTTCCTGAAGGCAGTAAGGCGGATAACACAACGCAATTCGTATTCCGCGCGCATCTGGTAGTGGCACTGATTCTTGGTTTACCTTTCTTAGCCTCTATAGGCGACCGCCTACTACCAGTGATTGGTACCTTTGCAGCAGGGATTCTGGTATCCTTTCTGTTTAAGGGATACTTGTCCCGCAAAGCAGCACGGATGGTTGACGAGGATTTGTAAGAGATTATTTCAAAATAAAAAAGGCTTTCTCAAAAGTAGAGGTGGTATTATCCCCTCATGGTTGACAGTGAAAAAAGAGCACATGGTATCATGTGTTTAACACAGTCGACCGGAGGGGATTTTTCATGGCTAAAAAAGGGCAGACGTTTACGAAGTATTCAGAAGAGTTGAAGAACGAGGCGGTTCGACTTCACTTAGAGGAGCATATGAGCTATTCACAAATTCTAGAAAAACTCAACATCAAGAGCGATGCTCAGTTGGTGAGGTGGATACGTAAATTTAAAAGTGGGGAGACCTTTGAGGACCGACGCGGAAAAGGTGGAAGGAAACATTTTGATAGTAAAGACGAAGAAATCGCGTATTTGAAGGCACAGGTCGAATACTTAAAAAAGCTCAATCCCAATCTACATGGGGAGGGAAGTTGGATACAAATACCCGGTGCCAATCCATTCAAGAAATGAGCGAGCGATACCCGATTGTTTGGCTGTGCAAACTGGCTGAACTGTCCCGGGCTGCATACTACAAATGGAAAAAGACCTCTGACCTGCGGGAAGCACGCCAAGAGAAGGATGCGAACCTTAAGGAACATATCTTAGCCATTCATCAGCTACGTCCTACCTATGGCTATAAGCGAATGCGTACAGCGCTTCGCAAAGAGGGATTTCCCGTAAACCATAAGAAAGTTCGCAGGTTGATGAGAGAGCTAGGCATCCAATCAGTGATTCGCAAGAAACGCCCGTTTGCCGGGCGTAAGCCTTCTGTCTTATTTCCAAACGTACTCAACCAGAAATTCACAGCCCACGCTCTTCAGCAAAAGTTAGTCACGGATATTACCTATATCCGTACAGGCCACGAGTTTGTCTACTTATCTGTAGTGATGGATCTGTACAACAACGAGGTTGTGGCTTGGAGAATCTCTGTCCGTAATGACTTGAAGCTAGTGGTAGATACTGTGAAATCTCTCCAAGACTCAAAGGCTCTCCTGCACTCTGACCAGGGCTTTCAGTACACGACTCGGACGTATGCCCAGGTTTTAGAGGACAAGGGTTTGGTCGGTAGCCACTCCCGCCGGGGGAATTGCTACGACAATGCTTGTATAGAGTCATTCTTCTCTCACCTAAAGACCGAAAAATTGTATTTGGAGAAACCCAAGAATCTTGAAGATGCTGAACATTTGGTTAAGGAGTACATCCTTTATTACAACAAGGAACGCTTCCAGAAAAAACTCGGCGACCTGTCTCCGGAAGAGTACCGGAACCAGATCGCCGCTTAAAAGGCTTCTTTTTTACTGTCTACTTGACGGGGCTATGACCAAGGATTCTACGGATGAGGAAGCCTTTTTTTGTGTGGGGAATGAGGTGTACCACTGGAAAAGGGAAAGAGCTCAAGGCTCTCTCCCGAGACTGTCATCTTTAGTTAGACAAAGAGTGAACGGCTGATGATTACCAGCAGGATAAAGAGAACCAGAATCGCGCCAGTGCTTGTGAATCCACCGCCACAACAACCGTTAAATCCGCCTCTTACTTCTTCGCTCATGTTCATTCCCCTTTCGGTGTGTGTTGTATTTGAGTACATCGTATTGTATGTGCGGAGAGAGAAGCATGTATAGGCCAATGCCGGAGGAGTCCAGAAAAAAATCAGCCCCGTAGAAACGGAGCTGATTGGAAGGAATATGAAAGATTTGTTAAGCTTTTTCCAGATCACGAACGCCTGCGTATACAAGATCAAACAGATCTTCGAGCTGTTCTTCTTCGATACAAGAGAAAGCAATCCGCAGATCTGTTTCACCGAGAGCGATAGTGCCCAGTCCGTAATTATGAATCAGGTGAAGCCGAAGAGCTTCAGCAGAAACAGTATGCAGCTTCAGACACATGAAGTAGCCGGAGTTAAAAGGATAATACGTCCATACATCATCGCCGTATTTGCCGCTATCGAGCAGCGCTTTTACTTTATTCGCACGGCCCTTCATGATTTGGAACTTCTCTTCCTTCTGTTCTTCGAATTGTGGAGATTTCAATGCATCCAATACGAAGGTCTGTGATGGGTGTGCACCGCTGGAAATAGTGGCGCGAATGATGCCTAATGTTTTTTGCTCCAATGCAGCCAGCAAATCCTTGTCTTCCGAGGCATAAGTGATGAAGCCAACACGGAAGCCCCAGACGAATTCTTCTTTAGTTGCACCGTCAATTTTGATTGGAAGCACACGTGGGTGCAGATGAGCAAGCTTACCGAATAATGATTCCTTTAGTGAGTCTTCAAAGAACAGTCCGAAGTAGGCATCATCACTTACGACAACCACGTTAATGCCTTCCTCAGCCGCACGAAGGATAGCTGCGACGATTTCATCGCCTTCCTTAATCCCTGGAGTATATCCTGTAGGATTGTTAGGGAAGTTCAGCAGAACGATCGCTTTTCCGCGTTCTTTTTGAGCCAGTAGCGCTTCTTCAAGACCCGTACTGTTAAAGGTCATTTCTTCTGTAAAAAGCGGATAGTTAACGGTCTCCCCATGGCGGCGAATTCCGAAGGTTAGTTCATAGTTTTCCCAATTCTTATCTGGGTAGATGATAGCGTCACCTGGCTCAGCGAAGAGGTCAGCGACAATGCTAAGCCCATGAGTCAGGGCGTTGGTTACAACAGGATTGCTGATGGTTTTACCTTCTAGCGATGGATTTTCGCGCAGCATCTTTTCACGCCATACAGTACGCAGTTCTGGTTTACCTGCTGGAGGAGCGTAACTATACAGATCCTTAGGGCTGTAAGCGGAAAGCTTATCCTGAATGACACCGAGGTGCATAGGTACACCGCCTTCGGTAGCAATACCGATGGTTGCGTTGTATTTCTTGGCGTGAGCTCCTGCTTCAGCAGATTGACTCAGGATACCCTCCTTAGGGAAGTAAATTTCTTTGCCAAGCGTAGAGAGCATATCATATACATGTTCATTTCCTGCTTTGATACTTTCGTTTAATTGTCCAGCTAGTGGATTCATCAGTTTCATCCTTCCAGGGTTCTTTGGGGATACATACTGTTAACATTGCCTAACATTATATCACCGCCACTTGCAACCGTCACTTGGAAAGATACGTTTTTTTAAAATTTAAGGAAGTTTAAGTTTTACACTATACGTAGCGCTTATTTTGAACGAGAAACTGGTTTATCCGTATCTATTATTCGGAGTGATAGGGGCAGTATTTTTTCATCATTTCAATGGTTTCTTCATCACGTGGATGATTTCTTTCAGATAGGCCGGAAATGACCCCAGAACGTCCTTCTTCTTTTAGATTTTGCCCAAACTTAAACTTCGCCGTGATCTCATCTGGGGTAATGCGCACTACCGCGACGCCCTTTAGACGGGGACGGTATTTAGGGTCCTCTGCATCTATCTGATTATAGCCGCCCTCGGGCTGGAGTTTTTTCATAAATAAGGAGAGTACGATGGCTTTTTCGCTAATGTCTTCGACGGGCTCGGCTATGCCGTAGGCGGTAACACTTTTAAAATATGCGGTTGCTGGGCAGGCCATCTCTGGATCGCTAAAATAAGACGGAATCAGTGCATACTCATCCGCTACGGTAAAGCAGACCTTCTGCTGATTGCGGATCGCCTTCATTTTGCCGCCAGCATGACTACCGTGGAAATAGAAACACCCATCTGTATATACAAAATTCAGCGGTGTCACCCGCGGTAGCCCCTGTTCATCGCTTGTACCGAGAAAACCGAAGCTCATTCCGTCTAGAAAAGAGATTAATTCTTCCTCCTGATCTACTTGAAATTCTTTTCTGCGCATAGGGTTCACGTCCTTATTCTTAATAGAGTAGAGCATTTGCTCCGATGTAGATGTTCCTTCAAGAATAGTAGAGTAGTTGACAATTAAAAAGGACCAATTAAGATAGTTTTTAATGGACCACTTGCTGGCCAAGGAGGGAAACAATGAATATTACGCTGGCATTCGATCAATATCTGGCGATACACCGCTACAAATATTTAGCGTTATATCATGCACTTCGCGCTGGAATATTGGAGGGAATTCTCCCGGGTGGCACTCAGCTGCCGTCTACACGAAGTCTGGCTATGCACTATGACTTGTCGCGCGGATCGGTCTCGCAGGTGTATGAAATGTTGCTCGCTGATGGTTATGTAAGGACGGTGACTGGACGGGGGACATTCGTATCAAAAGATAGCTTTGTTTCAGCTTCTGGAGATAATAAGCGTGAAAATGTGACTTTGGGTGAGGTGGCAGATGCTGCTGGGGGAGGCTCTGCATCTGAGAGAACGATCCCACTTTCGGCATGGGGAGAACGACTGCTCACGCGCCCGACACCCTTGTATGAGCAGCGTAGCAAGAATGTTGTAAGCTTCCTTAGCGGCGGTATGCGGATGGAGCACTTTCCTTACGCCGAATGGCGCAGTGCGCTAACGTATGCTGGAGGGAAAGAAGGCGGTATGCTGCAAAGCACTTGTCCCCCCGAAGGAGATGAAGGGCTTCGCAAAGCTATCGCTGCGCATCTGCGGATTACCCGCGGGATTCGTGCGGATGTAGAGCATATCGTATTGTTTAGCGGTTCGATGCAAGGCATCGTTATTTTGACCCAGCTGCTGCTGGATGCAGGGGGCGAAGCGGTTGTCGAGGATCCGGGTTTCCATGGGATTCGCCGAGCGGTAGAGATCAATGGGGGACGATTGCTGGTAGGAAAGCTGGATGATAGCGGTCTAATTCCGGAGGATTGGGATGCGCGTCTGTTGTTTGTTACACCAAGTCGCCAATTTCCTACAGGTGTGGTGCTCCCTTTGGAACGGAGGCGTATCTTGCTGGAATGGGCGCAGCGACATGAAGCGGTAATCATTGAAGATGATTATGACAGTGAGTTTCGGTGGTCAGGACGTCCAATCGAGCCATTAAAAGCGCTAGATCGCGGAGAACGGGTCGTGTATATTGGCTCCTTCTCAAACACGATGTTCTCTGGCCTTCGGCTTGGCTTTGCAGTGCTTCCACCCTCTCTGGTAAAACCGACGATCGCCGCCAAGGCGCTATATGAGCCTTTACCAGTCGGACTGCTGGAACAGCGGGCATTGGCACGGTTTATGAATACCGGCGGCTATGGCCGTCATCTGCGTCGGATGACCCGCATTTATGGTGAACGCGGTCGCATCCTTAGGACGATGCTGTCGGAACAGCTTAATGTGCTGTTTGAGCTGCTACCTGGCGATGCGGGGCTGCAAGTATATGCGCGGTGGCTACGCAGTAGAGAAGAGTTCGTGGCATTCCGGGCGGCAGCGCACAGGCGCGGCACGGATTTCAGAGATGTGGCGTTATATCAAGTTTCGCTGGGGGAGCCAGCCGCATGTTTTGCTTTTGCCCATCTGAATGCTGTGGAGCTGGAGGAAGGAATAAAGCGCCTGCTTTTGGCGTGGGAAGATGTACAAACTGCAACATGACAAGGTATGATGGTGGGGATGGGAAGCAAAACGAAGTGAATGCTAACGATGCAAGTTTTGCGGAGTAACTCAAGTAGATTATGCTAACAAAACTTTTAGGAGGGAACGTTATGCTGCACGCATCGCCATCCTCTTTTGTTATATTACCTGCCTTGGCGAAGATTGTGTGCGAACCAAGCTGGAAATGGCAAAAAAGAGAGAAGTCGCTGCAAAATTATGATTTATTCTATGTATGGAGCGGGGAAGGGACGGTTATACGTAACGGGGAACCCTTCCAAGTGGGCAAGGGGAGCTGCTTCTTGTTCCGTCCGGGTGACCATACAAGCGCTACTCATAATCCGCAAAGACCACTTGTCCTTACATATATTCATTTTGATGTCACCGGAGAGGTGACGGATGTTCCGCTGCCCTATCGGGTACTTGCAGAAACCGTTGAATTTGAGCATCTGCTTGCTCGTTACGTCCGGCTGTTCCTAGTGGATACGTACGCGGCTGAGGAAGAAGGGCAGCTTGTTCTAAAGCAACTAATGATTCATCTGCTTAGGGAGGACCGAGTGAAGCCTGTAGAACGTTATGCTAGCAACCATTTAACAGAGATTATTCATGAAATAGCGAACTATGTGAGCCAACATCCCGGGATTTCGCATCGCGTAGAGGATCTTGCTGCACGTGCAGGGCTGTCGCCGCGGTATTTTTCAATTAAGTTTAAGGAGCTTACTGGCTCTTCCGTTCAATCTTATGTCATTCGAGCTCGGATTGAGCGTGCTCAGCATTTGCTCCTCTACGCTGGAATGAATGTTACTGAGGTAGCGGATGCACTTGGATACCGTGACATTTTCTTTTTCAGCCGCCAGTTCAAGCAGTATACCGGAAAAAGTCCATCTGAGATCCGCTGATTTGCATTCGTTGTTTCAGTTATTTCATCCAAGGGTAAATACTTTGCAGTTTAGTTTACAGAGAATTTACATAACTTCTTGGAAGGGGAGACGCATGGGATGATGATCAGACGCCGAATCTGCAACACCGATTGTAAAAGTGGAGGCGCAGGGCTTTTTAGAAACCGTTTGAGAAGATTAAAACAATCGAGTGCTTTTGCCATAGATAGCTGGTTCTAAACTGAGCAGGTATACAATCGCTGGATATGACCAAAGACTTTAAATAACCGGGGCCAACAGGCTTCCGGTTTTTTTGAAATATAAGAATGTATATTTGATACAATAGAATAAATCTCCTGTGAGGGTAATTTTGCATTCTGTTGCATATCTTACATTCAATTGCCCAAAAAACGCCCATACTAGAGATTATCACGGTGATCTATTGCATGATGTAACAGAGTTCCAGAGCATATAGGTGGGAGGAGAGATAAAATGTACGAAATCGTACTGATACGTCATGGTGAAAGCCAGTACAATGTGCAGAATTTGTTTACGGGTTGGAGTGATCCGGATTTAACCGAAAAGGGTATTCAAGAGGCTAAGGCTGCTGGCAAGCTTTTGAAGGATGAAGGGTATACATTTGATCTAGCTTTTGCATCGGTACTCAAACGATCGATCAAAACACTCAACTATGTTCTCGATGAAATGGATCTGCTGTGGATTCCTGTGCAAAAGTCCTGGAAGCTGAATGAACGGCATTATGGTGCACTTCAGGGACTTAGTAAAAGTGAAACGGCGATAAAATACGGTGAAGAACAATTGCATCTCTGGCGACGGAGTTTATCGGTTCGGCCTCCACTGCTTGAGCTTAATGATCCTCGGTATGCCAGAAATGATATTCGATATAGCAGTATTCGTCCGGAGGATATTCCGCGAGGCGAGAGTCTGGAAGATACTGTTCATCGTGTAGGTGATTTCTGGAGAAACCGCATCGTTCCCCTTGTACGTAAAAAGGAACGGGTGCTCATTTCAGCCCATGGCAATACACTGCGAGCGTTGATCAAATTTATGGAGGATATTGATGAGGCAGCACTGCTGGAGCTCAATATTCCTACAGGAGTACCACTCGTGTACAAACTGGATGAGGACATTAATCCAATCAGCCGCTTTTATTTAGGAGATCCGGAACAGGTTGCGGCCAAGGCGCGTGATGTTGCTAAGCAAGGACATGTGTAATAGGCGTAACAGATATAAAGAGCATATAATGACTTGAAAAGATTAAGGGACAGCCATGGGGCTGTCCTTTTATTTTTAGTGTGTAGTAGGTGTCCAAAAGGTACATGCAGTAGATGTTAACGCATTCTCCATTGCCAAGATTAGAATAATATTATATAGTTGAATTGATAATGATTATCAATATCATTGTATATTATGTCGATTGGAGTGAATTTATTTTGTTTAAATCTCCAAAAACTTATCTATTGCTTGTGTTTACTTTGGTTATAACGTTACTGCTAGCAGCTTGCGGACAAGCAGTTGAGCATACTACCTCCTCAGTAGACGGGACAGAGAGTGCCGTATCTTCATCAAACAGCAATGACTCATCCAGCGAAGTGGACATGGTTACATATCAAGCAAGTAACGGGGATATTCAAGTACCCAGACATCCGAAACGGATTGTCGATTTAACCTCCTTCGACACAGGATACTTCTTGGCGTTAGGAATCAAACCGGTTGGTGTTATGAATGGTGTCTTAAACAGTCCCTACTTTGAAGGAATGCTGGAAGGCGTTCAAGGCCTTGGAGATGAACCATCTCTTGAACACATTTTAGAGCTGAACCCTGATCTTATTGTTGTATTCTCCGGAATGGAAGGACTCGACAAGCTGGCCGAAATAGCGCCAGTAGTAGCCATTCAATACGGTGCAAAAACTATCAGAGATCAAATGCTTGATTTCGGTACATTAACGGGGAAAGAAGCCGAAGCTAAAGCTTGGGTGGAACAATGGAACAAAAAAATCAAAGAATTGAAGCCTCAGGTGTTAGCAGCTGTAGGTGACAAAACAGTTTCGATCCTAAATCCGTTTTCCGGTGGTCTATTCGTATTCGGTCACAGCTACGGGCGTGGTGGAGAAATTATTTATAATGAATTTGGTCTGAAAGCACCTCCTGAAGCGCAGAAAGAAGCTATAGACAGTGGCACTGGTTGGGCAACAATCTCCCTTGAGAAGCTGCCTCAATTTGCTGGAGATATTGTATTCACATGCCCGTGGGCTGGCGATACGAGTGATCCGAAAATCGTCTATGACAACCCCTTATGGAAGCATCTTCCTGCCGTAAAAACAGGCAACGTATTCCAACTGGACCCAACCGCTGATACATATAGTGATCCCGTTACGCTTGAAGCGCAGTTAAATTACATTACTGAGAGTCTTTTATCTGCAAAATAATTCTACTTCAACGAAAGTCCACGAGCTTGCATTTGGTTTTTATAGCAGGGAAAATCGGCATTAATCGATGCTGATTCTCCCTGCTATTTTTAATGTAACTGTTTTATAATGGGCCCATCTTAACTTCGGTTTATAAGTTTAGCTATCGGCCGAGTGAGTCTTTTTAGTTATTTTGAAAAACTTGAATTCTGTGATACATGAGTATATTCAATAAATCTATGAGGATTTTCTATGTTAGGATGATATTTCTGATGATAGTATTCAATGTAAGTTTAAAAAGTAAAGGAGGAATTAATGAACATTTTCGCACGTTTTAATTTGTAAGTATGAGTTAGGAGAATTATGCGAAAAATCTAAACCGGTTTAGATTTAATCAGTAACACACTTGATGCTTACTCCACAGCGGCTAGCGCTCTTAGAGAATAACTCCTTCCTGAAAGTAAAATCATCCTATCGGTTTATGAATCGAACGTTTATGCATTAGAAATTTTTAATTGAAAACTCGCTCTTTACGATGACCCATTATCCTAAGCTGTACCTTAATCGAAAGGAATGGTGATAAGTATGAGGAAAAATTGTAATCGCTTACTTAAAATATTATTCTGCTGCATTCTGATAACCTCAATCATAACGCCTAGTACCAGTTCTCCCGTTTTGGCTAAGGTTCTCCCGGGATTAGCGGATGTGTCCAGAGAAGTGGCCGCTGAAGGTATTGTGTTGCTGCAAAATCCGGAGTATAAACCAGCAGGATCACAAGTAAATGAGAATGAACAAGTGCTCCCTATCAAGATGAGTGAAAATGTATCGGTATTTGGCCGCATACAAGCGCATTATTACAAGTCAGGCACAGGATCTGGCGGTGCGGTAAGAGTAGATTATGTGAATGGGATTCTGGAAGGTCTTCGGAACAATCCCAGTCTCAAGTTAAATGAAGATCTGGCGAAGGTTTATGCCGAATGGATCAAAAAGAATCCTTTCAACAATGGCGGTGGTGGCTGGGCAGCAGAGCCATGGTCACAGGCAGAAATGCCTTTAACCGATGAAATTGTGGATGCAGCAAAAGCAAAAACGGATACAGCTGTGGTCATCATCGGCAGAACAGCCGGTGAAGATAAGGATAATACGGACGTCAAGGGTGCCTATAAGCTGACAGACCTTGAAGTTGATATGCTTAACCGGGTCTATGCCAAATTCGACCGAGTGGCCATCGTATTGAACGTAGCCAACGTTATCGATATGTCATGGGCTAAATACTATCCCAAAGCTGCTATTTTGTATACATGGCAAGGGGGGATGGAAGGGGGAAGTGCAGTAGCCGATGTGCTGACCGGAGACGTTACGCCAAGCGGTAAATTGAGCGATACGATTGCAGCTACACTTGCTGACTATCCTTCTACTGCACATTTTGGCAGCAAAACTGAGAATTCTTATAGTGAGGATATTTATGTGGGTTATCGGTATTTTGAGACCTTTGCTCCAGATAAGGTGCTCTATCCATTTGGTTACGGGCTGTCCTATACCAATTTCAAGATCACTACTGACAATGTCACTGCTGGTGAGAATGAGGTTGCGGTGACTGTAACTGTTCAGAATACAGGTAAGGTGGAAGGCAAAGAAGTTGTACAGATTTATTACGGTGCACCACAAGGTAAACTTGGTAAACCGGCCAAGGAGCTTGCTGCTTTTGCTAAGACCCGGCTGTTACAGCCTGGGGAATCACAGTCGATCACCATCACATATGACACCAAAGATATGGCCTCATATGATGATAGTGGAATTACAGGTCATGATTCATCTTATGTTCTAGAAGCTGGTGACTATAATATTTACGTAGGCAACAGTGTAAGTGACAGCGAAAAGCAAGGAGTATACAGTCTTAATGCTTTGAAGGTTGTAGAAACCTTGCAGGAAGCGCTCGCGCCAACTAAGGAATTTGATCGTATCAAACCAGGACAACCGAATGAAAATGGTACTTTTACCACTGTCACTGAAAAGGTACCGACACGGATTACCGACTTGGATGAAAGAATCAAGCAAAATCTCCCTGCGTCCATTCCACAAACTGGGGACAAGGGTTATACCTTATTGGATGTATACAATCAGAAAGTGACTATGGATCAGTTCATTGCACAATTGTCTAACAACGATCTGGGGGCCATTATTTTAGGGGAAGGGATGTCCAGCCCTAAAGTTACTGCCGGAACCGCTGCGGCTTTTGGTGGTGTCACTAAAAATCTGCTGAAATTCGGACTCCCTATCGACAGTGCTGCCGACGGTCCTTCAGGAATCCGGATGGAGACCAATGCAGAGAAGGCAACCAGTATCCCGAACGGGACGATGCTTGCCTGTACGTGGAACACGGAGCTCAATGAAAGATTATTCGATCTTCTCGGCAAAGAAATGTTGATTAACAATATTGATACGCTGCTAGGACCGGGAATCAATATCCACAGAAGTCCCCTGAACGGGAGAAACTTCGAGTATTTTTCGGAGGATCCGTTACTGACAGGTATCATGGCTGCTGCACAGACAAGGGGTCTTCAGAAGAACGGTACGGCACCAACGATTAAGCATTTCGCTGCGAACAATCAGGAAACGGATAGACATCTTGTGAATGCACTTGTCTCTGAAAGAGCGCTACGCGAGATTTATTTGAAAGGTTATGAAATGGCTGTGAAGAGTGGAAAGGCGCGTTCAGTGATGACGTCCTATGGTCCGGTAAACGGAACTTGGGCTTCCAGTAACTATGATCTGAATACGACCATCCTCCGCGGAGAATGGGGCTTTGACGGGATTGTCATGACAGACTGGTGGGCGAAGATGAGTGAGGATCAGGGCTTCTATGCCACTACCAATCGTTATGATGAAACCAACGGCAAAGCCATGGTCCGTGCCCAAAATGACCTTTACATGGTAATTCCGAACGATTATGCAGAAACGCATAAGAATCGGAATAACAGTACCTTTAATACGATGACATCGCTTGCTAACGGCAGTCTGACCTTAGGAGAATTGCAGCGTTCTGCTAAAAATATCACGAGCTTCTTGATGCAATCTCCAGCCTTTGCAAGAACGGCAAAGATTGACTACGTAGTCAATTACACGCCGGGAAAAGATTGGTTCCGGGTGAATACGGACAAATCGGGTGATCCGCAGCTCTCCGAGATTACGGTAGGCGGCAAAAAGATCAAAATATTTAATCCATTGAAACTCGACTATAAGGCCTTTGGGGAAACGACTGAAAAAAGCAGTTACCCTGAAGTCAGAGCTACGGCGACAGCCGGTGTAGAGGTAAGTGTACGACAAGCCGATAAAGATAGACCGGCTGCTGTAATTACTGCTTCGGCCGGAGGAGAGAAACGGATCTACAAGGTTATTTTCTCTTCGGAGGAAGGCTTGGAACCGATTTTTGAGAATCCGACCTATGCTTATTTAAAGAATATCTCTATTGATGGTAAGCCGCTTGAGGGGTTTGCACAGACTAGGTTCAGTTATGATGTAGGTCTCAGTAACGGGGCTACTTTACCTGAAGTTACGTTTGAAACGAATGATGGTGTAAAAGCAACGGCCAACGTAGATCTCATCAATAAAAGAGTGACGATCAAATGTATCAGCTCCGATCAGGCGAATTCCTATGTGATACAGTTTGGTACGACACCACAGAGCGATGAGTTCGATAGTACAAATCTAAGCAACTTCTGGACGATTAATAAAGAGACTGCTACCAATACAGAAAATAACAAAAACTGGTCTTTGAGCACTGCTCTCGGCAATTTGAGAATCATCGCTGAAAGAGGCGACTTCTGGAGTGATCATGCAGATTTGAAGAACTATTTCCAGCAGGAGGCCTTCGGCAACTGGGAAGCAACCGTAAAAATTAATATGAGCAAAGCGCCAAATCAAAATTATAACGGCGTCGGCATCACGGCTTCACAGGATAACAATAACTATATCTGGGTGAAGTATGAATACAGTAGCGGCAAGATCATTGGCATGACTAAAGAAACCGGAGGCACGGAGCCTGTTACCATCGGACAACTGTCTGCCAGTCAGCTCACCAGTATTTTTGGAGAAAAGAAAGAGCTGTATTTACGGCTGAAAAAAATAGGTAACAGCTATTCCGGTTATGTCAGCGCTGACGGCAAGGAATATATTTCACTAGGCAGTACAACTGCGAATTATGCCAATCCGAAGTTTGGGTTACTTGCATCCAACGGAAGTCAGACTCTTACAGATCCATTTATTGTTGATTTTGATTATGTCAGAATCAATAGTGATGTAGCTTTGGCAGTAAAGAAGATAGGGAAAAATACTAAATTGAAGGTAGCTGAAACGGAATTTGCCTCCATTACTCCAATAATCACGCCGGTAAGCAGTAATGATGTAGACGGCGGATTATGCTACACCAACACAAGCAAAGGTGAAGCCATTTCCTATAAGGTAAATGTGGAGAAAGAAGGCATGTACAAAGTCACATCACGAATTCGTTCCAGTCAATCGGATGTCGCCCAAATGTCCTTTGGCGTCTATGATGGCGATAAGCTAATGGGAACCTTTGACCTCACCACGACTAAAGGGGTATGGAAAACCTTCAGAATCCCTGATATTCAGCTGTCGGCGGGTGAGCATACCCTTAGAATTGTATTTGAGAGTGCTGGTATTGACCTGAACTGGTTAACCTTCCAGCTGAAGCAGGACAATGTAGACACATCGGCGTTAGAAGCGGATATCAAGGCTGCTCAAAATATCGATATGAATGCATACACAGCTTACAAAAAGCTCAAATTCAACGCTGTGCTGGATGAGGTTAAGGCTGTTCTTGCTGAGCCGATTAACGATGAGGTTGTTGCAGAAGCCATAGCTTCCTTGAAAGCGGCTATAACAGATTTGAGCATATCGTCTATGCCAATCAATATTGCTCCGAGAGAAACACTGAAAGTAGAGAGCGGTATTAGAATTTATCCTTATAATGCACCATGGATTTATGCAACGAATACCCAGTTCAGATTCGAAAGTGGTACGGACGCCATGAGTTATGTCAATTCTAATGACCTTGTTTATTTCGGTCAGGTTGACTTGACTAATCTTGTGGAAGTAAGAGTGCAGTATGCCCGTGAAGGCGGATCGTCTCCATATTTTAAATTCTATACAGAGGCTGACAATACGGGTAAACCAGTTAAAAGAGCTATTACACAAGGAAGAGCATACGCTGATGCTTACAGCGGCGGAGGTTCTTTTGAACTTGGTAATGAATTTGCAAGTATTAGTTTTGCACAGAAAGCAGGCGCTGCTTGGGGGAATTATGGCATGGCAAGCACCAAACAAACGCCTGGAAATTCTTACATTGATCATTATTTGACAGCGGAAACCTTCCTAGACAGAACCAAAGTGACTGGAAAACAAAATGTGTATATGATTTTTAACGGATTAAATGCAAATTTACAATATGTTGAACTCATTTATGCTGATCCGATTGAAGTCACCTTCGATCAGAATTATCTGGACTCACCGGCTCCTACCAAAGTAACCGCATTTAAAGGTGAAGCAATAAGCACCTTACCTCGGGTACCGGAACGTGAAGGCTACATTTTTGCTGGCTGGTTTGATAATAAAGAAGGGACCGGTAATGCATTAACCGTAGACACGGTAATGAACATAAGCACGGTGTATTATGCCAAATGGACAGAAGATACCCATGCTAAAGAAATTATATCGATTGTTCAGCCGCAACTGCTGAGTGTGCCGTTCGGAACTGCTGCAGGAGAATTGAATTTACCCGCTACAGTGGAAGCTACATTGGGCAACAAAAGGGTAATTCACTTGCCTGTACAATGGGATAGTAAAGATTTCAACGGTGGAAAAGCGGGGAGTTATACGCTGGCAGGTAGCTTTGAGCTTCCTGAGGGGGTATTGAATAGTACCCATCAAACTGTTTCTATTACAGTGGTTGTACTGCCAGAAGGCACTAAACCTATCCAGATTACTAAAGTTGAGAAGCTGGAGGGCAAAAATGTTGAATTTGGCACCGCTTTTGATAAGTTGGAATTGCCGTCTTCAGCTACAGTAACGCTTGATACGTATGAGCAGAAGGAACTTGTTGTTAAATGGAGCCCTGCTGGTTATAACGGCAATGTGGAAGGATCATACGTGCTGATCGGTACTATGGTATTAGAAGAAGGAATGATCAACCCTAATGATCTGAAAGCTTACATCACCATTCAGGTAATGCCCGAAGTGATTCGTGTCGCTGAGATTGTCACAGTGCAGGATTTGGAAAGTAAGAGCGTTCCATTCGGCACTCCATTTAATGGATTGAAGCTACCATCATCGGTCATAGCTACTTTGAACAACGGTGAGACAAAGGCGATATCCATCGATTGGAATAGTGAAGGCTACAATAGCGATAAGCAAGGAGCTTATACCCTGAAAGGAGCGCTAGTACCTCTGGAAGGTGTCAGCAATCCCAAAGACCTGAAGGCATCCATTACGATCGAAGTACTACCGGAGGTCATTACGATACCAGAAATCACGGCAGTGCAAGCACTAGCAAGTAAAAGCGTTGCTTATGGTACCAGTTTTGACGCACTGGAGCTACCAGCTTCAGTATCAGTAACCCTGAATACCGGGATGAATAAGGTCGTTTCTGTTCAGTGGAACAAGGAAGGCTATAACGGTAATACGGAAGGAACGTACACCATCAAGGGGGATCTTGTCTTCCCTGAGGGTATAGCTAATCCACTTGGCCTGAAGGTACAGATCTCTGTGATCGTTAAACCTTACAGCGGTGGAGCTGGTGGTCAACCAAGTACACCAACACCGACTACCCCAGCGGTACCTTCAGTACCATCGATTCCTGGAGAAGTCGTAAAACCTGGAGAACAGCAGCCTCAGTCTCCGATAACAGATGGAAAAACGAAGACACCGGAGCTAATCAGACAAGAGCTTAAGAATAAGTTTAAAGATGCTACTCTAATTCCTAGCTGGGCAGAATCTGCGATTGCAGCGCTGGTGGAGAGAAATATTATCGGCGGACGCACAGACGGAAGCTTTGATCCAAGTGGGAAGGTAAACCGTGCCGAGTTTGTTGCCATGGTAGTAAAAAGCTTCAACTTCAGCATGGGCGAGAATCAAAAGCAGTTTACTGACGTTCTGAAAGATGCTTGGTATCAAAACTATGTTGAGATTGGGACTTCTAATCAACTGATCAATGGTATCGGTAATGGTATGTTTGCTCCTAATAGCAGCATTAGCCGTCAGGACCTGTGTGTAATTCTATTTAATGCATTGAAGAAACTGAATGTTGAATTGCCGCAAGCGACTAACCATGACTTCCCAGATGATGCTTCTATTGCGGGTTATGCTAAAGAAGCGGTCTATGCCTTCAAAGATCTTGGTATAGTAAATGGAGGCAGCGGTGGAAAAATGGATCCGACAGCTTCGGCCTCAAGAGCTGAAGCAGCTGTGATCATCAACAATGTACTGGATTACTATGCTAGCGTAACAAGCTCTAAAGTGAAATAAACAAAACAAGGGTATCCCGGCGCCGATTTTCAATCGGTTAAGGATACCCTTATTTTGTTATATCGTAGCTTTACTAAAGCGGCCGATGTAGCGTCCCCAGCAATTCCCCCATCTTTACCTTCGTGTTGACCTCAAGCTTGGGTCTCGGGGTAAAAGTACCGCTCTCCATAAGCAGTACTACAGTGGAGCCGAACTCGAAATAGGCTAGATCATCGCCGATTTGCCACTCGGTAGCGTTAGCATCCGTATACCCGATGCTGCTGACGTTCATCGCGCCTACCTTTACTATTGCGGTTTCTCCGTAGTCTCCGGCGATATACGTGATAAGACGTTCATTGCGATTCAGTACGCCCTTCATATGCCGCATGCCGAAATCGTTGACAGGATAGGCTCGTCCACGAATATGATCACTCTCAACCTTATGTCCAGTAAGGGGAGAGTGAATCCGGTGATAATCCGTAGGACTTAGATAAAGGACGAAGAAAAAACCTCTCTTGTATAGCTCCAGATGCGGAGAATGATTTAGTAGATCCTCGATCTTATAATCCTGCCCTTTTACATTCATAATCGTACCAGAGGAAATGTCACCCATAGCAGTAATCATTGCATCTACGGGACTAACTAAAGCGTCAGCATCGGTTGCAATAGGCCGCATGCCAGGCTTCAGCCGGCGGCTGAAAAACTCATTAAGAGTGAGATATTCTCCAGGATTCTTCTCCGCTTGGGCGGAGGGGATTTGATAAGTCTTAATAAATACCGGGATTAGAAAACGGCTGAGTCTACTATGAGAAAAAGACCCCATTAACCGTGAAAGCCATCGGTGCGAGGATAGCTCGGTCATTAGCCGCAGCAATTGTTTTACCATGCCCATCTCCCTTCCATAATACAGCAGTACGGTCGTATGTGGCCGCCTTCTGCTCTGCATTATATTGACATAGAATAGGAGACAAATCAATAACTGTTATATATGAGGCTGTTCTTTTCTAGTAAAAAACGTGCGTATCCCATAGGTCTTCGGTAACTCTCCTTCCAAATCTCCGTAAGGCCGGCTTTGTGAAATCCATAGCGTTGGTCGCGGCCATTGCATTCTATGAAGAAGATGCGACCATCCTTTGTAATGCCTATATCCAGTCCGATATCGGCCAGCCCTGGAAGGTCTTGTTCGAGACAACGAGCTATAACAAGGCTAAGTGTTTCGACAGCCATACGGATATGGGCCGCTATTCCTCTAGAGAAGGCTTTTTCCAGCGCAAAGGAAGAGCTTAACGCTTCTCCTCCACGGGCTATATTAGAGACAAACCCCCCAGGGGGTGCTAGTTTAGCAAAGAGACCGGTAACCTGCCAATCGCCTCCCCAGCCGCGTTGAACGGTGACGCGTAAATCAAAGGGACGTCCTCCAATCTCAGCAAGGGGAATACGCTCCTGCACGAGATAAGGGACAGAGGCAAGGCGTGCCCGGAGCATTTTTGGCAGCGCCCCCTGATATACGGGAGTGCTTATCCAGCGCCGCATGGAGGGGGAGAGATAATTTAAGCTCCAGCGCTGAGGCCCTTTACGAACCAGTCGCATGACCCCATTCCCAATGCTTCCACGGCAAGGTTTAAGAATAAGATCGGGGTAACGATTCATCATTTGTTTGAGTCCAGATACGCCAGTTGTTGCTGGCAAAACCTCACGCAGCTCTTCATGCTGCTCAAGCAGTTCATGGATCTCATCCTTGCCGTATCGATTACAAGTATTGTACACCAAAGGATGGTTCCGCAGCAGACGTTGCATTCCTGGGCTATTCTGGCTGTATATGGCTCGGTTATGGATGACAGTTGGCGTAGGAACTACTACGCTTTTATATCCATGAGATCCCTTTATATAGGCGGCGCTGAAGCCTGAGTCTGTATCGATGTCCGCGAGCTTCAGAAAGCAGGGAACTAGGCCGTATGCAGCGGCCGCCTCTTCATAGTTGGATAGAGACTCCTGTCCTGTTTTTAGCCGGGGAACGCCCCGGTGCATATCGGCATTTAGTAGTATTCCAACGAGCTTATGCCCCATGTTTGTTCCTCCTGTTTCTTCGGTCACGTGATTCCCGCTTTTACTACTCTTGTCATTGTATGTTTGTACCCGCATGTCAGGGTGGACGAATGCGCGGCGGCAGAAGCCTTTTTTTAAATATAAGAAAGTATAAATTTCATCAGAATCTTATTAAGGGCTTATCGCAAAAGGGTGTCATCAGCCCATACCGCTGCATATGATGCCTAGGAGAAACAATAGATGGAAGGAGGAGACTGCTTGTGAGGGGTTCCAAAAAAAAGCAGCCGCGCAGTCCACAAAAACGACTCTACTATGTAGATAATCCCAATATAAAGGAACTGAGCATGCTGGAAAGCAAAGGCAGTTCTAAGGATTCGGGGAGCAGCAATGACGGAGTCAGTAAAGCAGAGCTCGCTGATGTTCAGGTAAGTGGAGGAGCAATCGCTGAAGTCGTTCAAGAGGAATCAATTTTCGTACCAGTTCTGCAACCAGAGCCAGAGCCAGAGCCAGAGCCAGAGCCTATAGTGGAAGAGCAGCTTCAGAAACAGGCAGATAATCTTCCTGAGACGATTTGGTTCGCTCCTGAAAAAGAGCGGTTCCAGCCCGTTTATACAGATGATCTATCGGATGCAGCAGTTACAGGAGCTAAAATCGCTCCACGTACCATTGACGGTTCTAAGCTGAAGTTCGGCATTATTGGTACACCATGGTTGCAAGATTACGCTGTACAGAGCATAAATATCGCGGACAAGGCAGTTACTTCTTCGAAAATCGCGCCTGAATCCATTGTGGGTGAACATTTAGCTGAAGGAAGCGTAAGTGGCGGTAAACTGCTGGATCATTCCATCAGTGGAGAGAAGCTGAAGAACGGTAGTATTAGTCCAGAGAAGCTGGCTGATCGGATTATCGGCGGCGGTCAAATTGCGGATAAATCAATTGAGAGCCGTCATTTGAGCGATCTGATTATTACGGCTGATCTACTGGAAGATGGAGCGGTTACTGGTGAGAAAATAGGAAGCAGCAGCATCACAGGCCGCCACATCGCAAACGGGAGTATAGACCGTTCCAAGCTAGCTGATGCAGCGGTATCTGGCGATATAATAGCCGATGGTGAAATCAGCAGCTCCAAACTGGCTGATGCTGTGATTGAGGGTCGCCATCTTAGCGATGCTTTGATAACCGCTAGACATTTGGCTCCGGGAGCGATCGGACCAGGGCAGCTTGCCAGCAAGCTGATCGGCAAGGAGCAGCTCCAGTCGGGTGTAATCGAAGGCGCACATGTAGCGGATGGTGCTATTGGTTCCAAGCAGCTAGGTGCAGAAGTAGTGAGAAGCATCCATCTAAGTGCAGAAAGCGTACACGGTTCCCATATCAGCGACGGGGAAATAACGAGTCGCCATCTAGCTGACCGAAGTATCTCCTTTTTAAAGCTAACAGAGGGTGCGGTAGGTACTGCACAGCTGGTTGAGCAAGCGGTCACCTCATCGAAAATCGCTGATCAAAGCATACTCGCACATAAGCTAGCAGATGAAGCTGTAACCACCAGACATATTGCCAAATCCGCCATACGCGGACCGCAAATTGCTATGCAAGCTGTTTCTTCTAATCATCTGGAACGTGAGGCTGTGAACCACTCCCATTTAGCTTCGGAAGCGGTAGGCTCGGAGCAGCTTATGGATGAAGCTGTTCATACGGAACATCTATCCTCTGGTGCTGTTACTGGAGAAAAGCTGGCCTCAGAGTCTGTGGGTGCGGAGCACCTGCGTCCACAGAGCGTTACTTCCGCCAAGTTAGCGGACGGAGTGGTGAGCTCGGCTAAACTAGCAGCAGGATCGGTCATTGGAAGTACGATTGCTCGTGAAGTGGTAAGTGGTGAGCATATCGCTTTTTGTGCAGTGGAGGAGAAACATCTAGCAGATGCCAGCGTGAGCGGTCGCGCCTTGCAGGATGCTGTAGTGGATAAAGATCATCTTGCCACTGGAGCTGTGGAACGGAGACATCTCGGAGAAAATAGTGTGACTACTGCTGCGATTCAGTCCGGCTCGGTTTCGGGAGATAAGCTGGCTTCTGCTGCGGTGAGAGAGATTCATTTGGCCGCTGGGGCAGTGCAGCCACATCATCTGGCAGATCATGTGGTGACATCGTTAAAGCTGTCCCCGGAAAGTGTATCGACGGATAAGATTAGTGATTTATCGGTCACATCGGCTAAGCTTGCTGATGGAAGTGTGGATTCCAGTAAATTAGCAGTGTCGGCAGTTCAGGCAGAGCATTTATCTGTGAATGCAGTTCATTCAAAATCCATTAGCGATAGTGCGGTTCAGAGCAGACATATGAATCCGGGAAGTATCGGCGGGGCGCATATCCGGCCGTTGTCCATCGGAAATGGTCATATCATTCCTAATTCCATCTCTTCGATTCAAATACAGGAGGGCAGCATTAGCGGGTCTAAGCTGGCCAAAGGGGCTGTGGATTCCCAGCATCTTTCACCGGGCAGTGTAGACGGAAGCCATCTATGCATGGATACGATTGAAGGACGTCATATCGGGCATGGTGAGATCAAGCTGGCTCATCTAGCTGAAGATGCACGTAGCTCCGACTTGCTGCCAGAGGGCAGTATTACCGGGGAGAAGCTGGCGGAAGAATCCGTAGATTCTATTCATCTTGTACCTGCAAGTGTAGACGGAACTCATCTGAGACTGGGTGCAGTAGAAGGTCGTCACATTCAGCATGGTGAGATCACACTAGCTCATTTGGCAGAAGAAACGTTTAGCTCTGAGCTACTGCCTAACGGTAGTATTACCGGCGAGAAGCTCGCTGAGGAATCCGTAGGTTCTATTCATCTCATGGCCGGAAGCGTAGATGGCAGTCATCTGAGCTCGGATACAGTGAAGGGACGTCATATTGGGCACAGTGAAATCACCTTAGCTCATCTAGCCAAAGATGCACGTAGCGCAGACTTGCTCCCAGATGGCAGTATTACCCGAGAAAAGCTGGCGGAAGAATCTGTGAACTCAAATCATCTTATACCTGGAAGTGTGAATGGCAGCCATCTGAGCCCGGATACAGTAGAAGGCCGCCATATCGGGTACGGTGAAATCACCTTAGCTCATCTAGCCAAAGATGCACGTAGCGCAGACTTGCTTCCAGATGGCAGTATTACCAGAGAAAAGCTGGCGAGAGAATCTGTAAATTCAAATCATTTAATACCTGGAAGTGTGGATGGCAGTCATCTGAGTCCGGATGCAGTGGAAGGCCGTCATATCCGAAATGGTGAGATTACGTTAGATCATTTGGCAAAAGAAACGCGCAGCTCTGATTTGTTACCCGACGGTAGTATCACCAGTGAGAAGCTGGCAGTAGAATCCGTAGATTCAAATCATCTAATACCAGGAAGTGTAGATGGCAGTCATTTGAGTCCGGACGCAGTGGAAGGCCGTCATATCCGAAATGGTGAGATTACGTTAGCTCATTTGGCAAAAGAAACACGTAGCTCTGAATTGCTGCCGGACGGCAGCATTACCGGTGAGAAGCTTGCAGAAGAATCCGTTAGTTCTATTCATCTTGAACCTGGAAGTGTAGGGAGTAGTCATCTGAGTTCGGGTGCAGTAGAAGGCCATCATATTGGGTATGGTGAAATTACAATGGCTCATCTAGCACCAGAGACACGCAGCTCAGAATTACTGCCGGACGGTAGCATTACCGGTGAGAAGCTGGCAGAAGAATCCGTTAGTTCTATTCATCTTGAACCTGGAAGTGTAGGGAGTAGTCATCTGAGTTCGGGTGCAGTAGAAGGCCATCATATCGGGTATGGTGAGATTACAATGGCTCATCTAGCACCAGAGACACGCAGCTCAGAATTACTGCCGGACGGCAGCATTACCGGTGAGAAGCTGGCAGAAGAATCCGTAGATTCAAACCATCTGGCACCAGGAAGTGTAGATGGCAGTCATTTGAGCTCAGGTGCAGTAGAACGACGTCATATCGGGTACGGTGAGATTACCCTGGCTCATCTAGCACCAGAAACACGCAGCTCCGATTTCCTGCCGGATGGTAGCATTACCGGTGAGAAGCTAGCAGAAGAATCCGTAGATTCAAACCATCTGGCACCAGGAAGTGTAGAGGGCAGTCATTTGAGCTCAGGTGCAGTAGAACGACGTCATATCGGGTACGGTGAGATTACCCTGGCTCATCTAGCACCAGAAACACGCAGCTCCGATTTCCTGCCAGATGGTAGCATTACGGGTGAGAAGCTGGCAGAAGCATCCGTAGATTCAGTTCATCTTGTACCAGAAAGTGTGGATGGTAGTCATCTGAGCCCGGGTACAGTAGAAGGACGTCATATCGCATACGGTGAAATTACCCTAGCTCATCTGTCAGAAGAGGTTCGTAGTTCTGATCTGCTGCCGGACGGCAGCCTTACCGGAGAGAAGTTGGCAAAAGCATCCGTAGATTCAAATCATCTTGTGCCTGGAAGTGTAAATGGAAGTCACCTGAGTCCAAGTACAGTAAAAGGCCGTCATATCCGGCACGGAGAGATTACTCTGGCTCATCTGTCAGAAGAGGTTCGTAGTTCTGATCTGCTGCCAGATGGTAGCATTCCTGGTAAGAAGCTGGAGGGTGGATCCATTCATGCTTTCCATCTGGCCCCAGGCAGCGTGTATGGGGGGCATTTAGCGGGGGATACGATAGATAGCCGTCATCTGCGATCTGGGTGTATCACCTTGAAGCATCTGTCAGAAGAGGTGCACAGCTCCGATCTGTTGCCGGATGGCAGCATAACAGGTGGAAAGATTGAAGGCGGAACTATCCAATCATTCCATTTGGCCCCAGGTAGCGTCTTTGGTGGGCATTTGGTAGAGGAAGCGGTGGATGGTCACCACATTCGATCAGACAGCATCACCTTGAAGCATTTGTCAGAAGAGGTCCGCAGTTCCGATCTATTGCCGCAAGGCAGTATTACTGAAGAAAAGTTAGCCGAAGGCTCAGTGAATGCTTTACATTTGCAGTCGTGGAGTGTGTACGGAGAGCATCTGGCTGACAAAATCGTAGAGGATCGGCACTTGCAGCCTGGTATCATCAAATTGGAGCATCTCGCAGATGAAACTCGCACCTCAGCGCTGCTTCCGGATGCAAGCATCGATGGAGCCAAGCTGAAGGCAGACAGTATTGATTCCGTTCATCTGATTGAGGGTAGTGTAGGCACGAAAGAGCTGCAGGACGAAGCGGTGGTTGCTTCGAAGATCTCTTCATTTTCTATTCAAGCGCGTCATCTAGAGGAAGAGAGCGTTCAAGATTATCATATTGCCCCCGGCGCAGTAAATGGGTTCCATTTGGCACCGAGTTCTGTGAATGCTGAGCATCTATCCTTCAGTCCGATTCAGACTGCAGGTAAGCGAGAAGCGCTTCAGCAGTTTGGAATGACAGCATTCATGTTCAATGGGGATGCTGAGAGTGTGGAAGTGACCGTATCGTTCGATGAGAACTTTGGTCATACCGGTTATGTGCTCGTCGCCATGACGAATCAACCTTACTTCTATGCTTCCTTAAAGAGCAGAGCCAATGGAGATGCAGTGATACAAGTGGTGCGCTTGCGCGAAACTCCGCATTTCTATGGGGTCATCTCTTGGATTGCTATCGGCGCTCCATTAGCCAGACCGGCAGTGGATGATCGTGTGTTTGATTAATTCGCAATGATGATGTACAAAATGCTAAGCGTAGCCGATGGCTGCGCTTTTTGTTGTGTTGTCCTCCTAGCAATTAAGAGGGTGAGTACATTTGTCCTGTTTTCCACATGACAGGAGACAAAGGCCGTTACCCTGTTCGGCGTAGTACATAAACTGTGATGTAACCCTCAGCCTGACGAATAGGCTCTGTAAGGAAGGTGGATGAGCATGAAGCCCAAACGTACTTCTGCCCGCCGCAAGGGACGGCGGGTCTCTCGGATCAAGCGGCGGACTTCGCGTCCGGTGCGGCAAGTCGCTGCAGTCCCTACTGTTAACCATCCAAATCCCTATGTTTCGGTTATTATTCCGGCCATGAATGAAGCGAAGACCATTGCGGGAGTGATAGCCGGAGCTAGAGGGGTCCATCCGCGCTGCGAGGTTATTGTAGTCGTCAACGGATCAGCCGATCAAACGGCAGAAATTGCCCTTTCGCTTGGTGCGCATGTTATTTCCTATGAGTTACCGCTTGGACACGACGCTGGCCGTAGTGTCGGAGCAGAGGCAGCTAAGGGAGAGGTTCTCTTGTTTACAGATGGGGATTTAGTGATTCCTGCCTCGGGGCTACGTCCTTTCGTCACCGCTGTTAGCGGTGGCGCAGACATAGCGCTTAATGATTATTCCGGACCAGTACGGAGACTTTCGCCCCATCCGGTGGTGCTGTCCAAACATGCACTTAATATTTTGCTTGGCCGTCCGGATCTAAAAGGATGTTCGATGACGGCCGTTCCGCACGCAATCAGCCGAAGAGCACTTGAAATCTTAGGGAGTCAATCATTATCTCGTCCCCCTCTGGCACATGCTCAGGCAGTTCTGAATGGTTTACGTGTGGTAGCTGCTCACAAAGTACATGTAGGGAAACTGAATGCGGTCAGACGTAAGGAAGATGGCACAGATCCTTTGCAGCAGTTGATTACAGCAGATCATATGGAGGCTGTATCCCTCTTGCTTGAACACCGGGGAAACAGGGCGGGGTTCACCGACGGAGCCCGGCGCAGAGAGATGGTGAGATGATGGTTGCTCTGTTACAAGTGTCTGGTAGCTCTGCCGTTCGACGAGGAACAGCAACTCGTACGGTAAAGAAACGTTCAGCATCTAGTCAGGCCAAAACAACACTGGCACCCCGCCAAAGGGTAGCGAATCGTTCGGTAAAAAGAGGCATCCCTACCGCTCGGCCACCGATTCTGTCTCGGCAATCCAAGGTAGGTCGCGAGGTGCTGAATTTACCGAGCTTACGTGGGACCTTGTCAGTTATTATCTCCGCGCGTAACGAGGAGCAGACCTTGGGACGTCTGCTGCAACAGGTATCGCGGCTGGGACCTACTGAAATTATCGTCGTGCTTAACGGTTGCAGCGATAGCAGCTTTCCCATTTCCAGACAACATCGTCAAGCAATAGTTGTGCATTGTCCGGAGTCAGTTGGACATGATGTAGGGCGGGCTATTGGTGCGAAGTTGAGTCGAGGAGATATTCTGCTCTTCCTGGACGGAGATATGGTTATCTCTGCATCTCAGCTCGGATTATTCACAGCTGCTGTAGATGGTGGAATTGACGTGGCTCTTAATGACTTGGATCCACTGATGCCTTCTTTTGGATTATGCGATGATGTTACTCGCAGCAAGCTGTTTCTGAATTATGCTCTTGGACGGTACGATCTCGGAGTTAGCTCTATGACGGCTGTCCCTCACGCACTTTCCCGGAGAGCACTTGAGACTATAGGCTACCGTGAATTAATAGTTCCTCCTAAAGCCCAAGCTCGTTCTGTATTAGAGAAGCTAAGGGTGGAGAAAGTTGGAACGGTGAATGTGATTAAGCATAATCGGCTGCGCCAAGCGAACATAGGCGCTGGAAATGCTGTGGAGAAACTGATCATAGGGGATCACGCAGAGGCTCTCCTTGAGGTGCTTTCCCGTCGAGATGATGGGGGCCTACTTAATAGCGAAACGCAGCGTGAATACCGCAGACAAGTAGCCGCTTGGAGGAACCGGATATGACGATGACTAGTATTATTATTCCGACCTACAACGCGTTGCCACTGCTGCGGTCCTGTGTGGAATCGATACGTGCTTATACTCCACTGCCTTACGAGATCATCGTTGTAGATAATGCTTCATCAGATGGAACGGATGCCTATTGCCGCGCGAATCGTATAACGTTTATTTCGTTGCCTGAGAATCGAGGCTTTCCATCCGCCTGCAATTTGGGTCTACTGCTAGCATCAGGGGATGAATTGTTACTGCTGAATAATGATGTGGTGGTTTCCCATAGATGGTTAACTAATCTGAAGAGATCGCTATATAGTGCTCCTGAAGTTGGTATTGTTGGGCCAGTGACAAACTATGCGAGTGGACGTCAACAGGTGAAGACTGATTATGAAAGTCTGTTAGATTTTCATAAGGCTGCAGAGATAACTAACCGTTCCAATCCTCAAAAATGGTTGGAGACTAACCGTTTGGTAGGATTATGTTTTTTATTCAAAAGAGAGCTACTTACTTCCGTAGGTTTGTTGGATGAGAGATACTCACCTGGACATTACGAGGATGATGACTATTGTTATCGCGCCAGGCTAAAGGGATACCGATTGCTCATCGCAGGGGATTGCCTTGTACACCATGAAGGAAGTGCGAGCTTCAAGCAGGTATACCACACCGGGCTACAGGAGCTGGTGGAACGAAATCGTAAGCTCTTTATGAACAAATGGAATGTGGATCCAACGAGTTTCATATAAAGTGCAGATCCGAAGGCAAAGGACTTAGATAAAGAGGAGGAAAGTAAGTGAAAGGAGTCATACTGGCGGGCGGAACTGGATCCAGACTTCAACCGCTGACCCGGCTTATGAACAAACATTTGCTTCCGGTCGGCAAATATCCTATGGTCTGTTACGGCATAGATCGGCTTCGCCGGGGAGGGATTACCGACATTCTTCTGGTCATCAGCAAGCAATCTGCTGGTCTGTATACGGATTTTTTAGGCAGCGGTGCAGCATTTGGTGTATCTCTGACTTATAAGATTCAGGAAGCTGCTGGAGGCATTGCAGAGGCTCTCGATTTAGCAGAAGGATTCATTTTCCCTGGGGAACGGTTTGTCGTATTGCTTGGTGATAATCTGTTTATGGATGATCTGACGCCTTACGTGGAGAGCTATCTCCGGCAGCCTGAAGGTACAGCAAAGGTATTGCTGAAGCCGGTGGACGACGCACGTAGATACGGTGTTCCCGTGTTCGATAGTCAAGATTCTGCATGGATTGCTTATATCGAAGAGAAACCCGAGCATCCCAAGACCAAATTTTGCGTAACAGGTATTTATATGTACGATGAAGCTGTGTTTGACATCATCCGCCAAGTATCCCCTTCCAAGAGGGGGGAACTGGAGATTACCGATGTAAATAATATATATGCTGCTAACCGCAGGCTCAGCTATGATGTTCTCAAGGATTGGTGGAGCGATGCGGGGACGTTCCAGTCTCTGCGGGAGGCGGGAGAGAAGCTGAAGGATGCACTGCCATAAGTGGCAGCGGTAACGTGGAGTGTCCGGCCTTGGGTCGGGCACTCCTTCTTTATAAACTATAAGAAAGTATATCTTTCACCATACTTTGCTTATATTTCTACGAGAAACGGGGGTCGTCCTTATGGACGGCTCCCGTTTTTTCTTGATTGGCGCAGCAGTCCGGACGAAGGACCTGATCTCAAGCTTGCGTAGAGATATTATCTTCATCAACCCGGTTCTGTTTGCGGTATTTGAGCGGTGAGGTTCCGGTCATGGTTTTAAATACTCTTCCAAAATGGGTCAGGTTACCAAATCCTGCACGCTCAGCGATTTCCGAAACGGTTAATTTGGAGTCCTGCAGCAGAGAGCGGGCTTCTTTCAGGCGGGTGTTATTTACATATTCGCTGAAAGTAAAACCGGTTGTGTCCTTGAACGTTCGGCTTAAATGGGAGGTGCTTATGGAGAACCTGTCCGATATGTATTCCAGAGACAGAGGCTCAGCGAAGTTACCGTTGATGAAATGGATGATTTGGGAAATTTTCTTATGGGTCCGGTTCGTTTCTACAAAATGCTCGTTTTGATCCGGAAGCTTTTTTCGTTGGATGAAGATCAGCAGCTCCATCAACAGGATTTTCCGATAGTAGTCGAAATTTGGAGGTCTCTTGGTGTCTTCATGAATCAATTTGCTAAAAAGATTCTCGACAAAGATCTGGTCGTTGCCGCTTAACTTGATCGCATTTGATCTGGAGTGAAAGCAGGAGAAGAGGTCGCATGGAAGAGGGCTGTCCGCAAAAAAGTCGCGAAGGAACTCCCTTTTAAACAATAAAGTAACTCTTTCGTACATCGTACCATTTACATTAATCAGTCTGTGCAGGTCATTAGCGTTAATGAACAATAAAACCCCGCTGACGATTTGAAAGGTTCGGTCTTCTATAAAATAGTACAGCTCTCCAGACACTAAGTAGAGAATTTCATAAGCATCGTGATAATGATTTGAAGGCATACTTGAGACATTTTTTTTCTCTCGGCTAATGTGAAAGGGATCAGACTTATAGAAGTTGATTTCCAGGGGTGTCATCTCCAATCCGGCGGGAATGATCCTCGCAGAAACATGATCCATACCTGAATCAATCGTATCACGTTCATTGACCTGTTGAACAGGATAGAAATTAAATAGCGGTAAAAGTAGAAAATCATTAACAATAACAAAATATGCAGAGATTGAATAGAAATGAATGCGCTATATTTACATATAAATCGTATTTAAGGAGGGGAAAAGAAAATCAGGGTCCGCTGCAAGTGAAAGTTAAAGCGCTTAAACTATTATCTGCGAAAAGAGGGAACGAGAGTGCAAAAGAAGGGTCATTTGAAAAGAAGGCTGCACCAATCCATTTCTTTGTTGCTCGTGCTTATACTGCTGCCATTCCAGATTGCAAATGCTGCACCAGCACCAGATGCTGTCGGTTCAGATTCAATAACCGGTGTAAAGACGATTGCCGAATGGGTGTTTGATGAGGCCGCTGAAAATGTGGGGGTAATCTCGGCTACATACGGCATCTATGAGACAGCTTCTACTTTTCGCAATGTAGGCGGTGTGTTCGAGGATGTGGATGTAAGCAAGAAAGCGATCAGCTATCAGGGCTGGGACAATGGAAACGGGAAAAAGTATTGGCTTGCTACCGTGTCTACAACCGGGTTTGAGAAGATCACCTTATCCTCTGAGCAAAATTCATCCGGGTCAGGTCCGCGTGATTTTAAAGTGCAGACGAGTGTAGACCGACAAACGTGGGAGGATGTGCCGAATACGAATCTTAAAATGGCCGTCTCCAGTTTTGATTGCCCGGGAGATACCTGCAGATTGGTGAATACTCCCCTTCCGAACAGCAATGATCGGGAAATATTATATATTCGCTGGATCGTCAGCTCCGATACCAACACCAGGGGGAATGATGAGGGCATAGGGGGTTCAGGTTCCAGTAGAATCCGAAATATCAAGGTGTCCGGCGAGCCGATCCCGGGGAAAGAACCTGTCATTCCTACCGTAGATCTTGTCCAGCAGCCTTCAGACGGTTCTGGAAATGTGTCTCCCGAAGCTCCCGTTGAAATCAAATTCAACAAGGCCATTGCTCTTGATCCGGGTTATGCTGTCCGATTTGCCGATGAGAACGATCAACCGGTTGATCGGGTTACACTTGAAGTCTTAAACAGAGATACTTTGCGGATAAACCATCCTCCGTTGACTTATGGGAAGTCTTACACAGTAACTATACCCAAGGAGCTTATCAAGGGGGCAGATCTTGTGCCGCTAGTTCGGGAAGTTTCCTGGAGTTTTGGTGTTCAGGATTCACCTCTTGCTCCAAAATCCATCAATATGACATTTAACGGAGATCCAAAGACGAGCATTGCTTTGGCCTGGTACACGGATGCAATGACGGATACCGTGGTACAGGTTATAGAAGCCTCAAAGGTTATGGGGAACATTTTCCCGGAGAACGGGGCTTTGACTTATCAGGGAGAGGCCGAAGAAATTGAGACCTTTATGAGTAAAAGCGACAGAAGTACGAACCATAAAACGAAATTTATTAGTCATAAAGTCATTGCAGACCAGCTTCAACCGGGAACAGCTTACAAATTTCGGGCAGGTAACGGCAAATCAGGTGATTGGAGCTCTATTGGCTCGTTCACTACCGATGCTGCCAGCCACCAGCCTTTCCGTTTTATCGCCGGTTCCGATTCACAGGCTTCCAGCAAGTCTGACTTTGAGCCTTGGGGTGATACCTTCCGGAAAGCAGTTGATTATATAGGCGACCCTAAATTCCTGATCAGCGCCGGAGATCTGGTGGATAACGGTGATTTGGAGGAGCAGTGGCAATGGATGCTCGAAGCAGCCCAGAATCAATTGCTGCAAGTGCCATATGTGCCTGTACTTGGCGGTCATGAGGTCATGGATTATGACGGAGACGAGACGACGCCGAATAACAACTTCTACAACCATTTCAACTTGCCGAAACAGGTTGTTGCGGATACTCATGAAGGCTCTGTGTATTCTTTTGAATACGGTGATGCACTCTATCTTGTCTTCAATTCGCAGTATTCGGGGGCACTTGCAGAGAATGGGAAAGAAGTGGAATGGGCAGATGACCAATTCTGGGACCAGGTGGACTGGATGAAGAGTACGGTCGCCCGCAGCGACAAGAAGTGGAAGTTTGTTACTTTTCACAAAAGCCCCTATGCAGCAGGCGACAACTCTGCACAATGGGAAGACGATCGCGTCCAGTTTTACAAGAAATACCTGATTCCTGCCTTTGACGAGATGGGCATCGATATGGTGTTCGAGGCCCATGATCATATGTATATGAGATCCTTCCAAATGTACAATGATGAAGTTATTCCCAAGGAAAAACTGACATTTGATGGAGAGGGCAATGCACTCAATCCCAAAGGCACGGTCTATCTCATGTCCAATGCATTCGGAAATAAATTCTATTATAAGAACAATCAATATGAACTGGATGAGAATGGAGAACCCCGCGAGATTCAGGACGAAAACGGGAATCCGGTTCCTTATGATGATTACTTTGCAGCCGTCGACGAACAGCCGGAGAAGAAGATGTTTACGGATGTTTCCATCACAGACCGGGTGCTTTCCTTTACAGCATATACCGCAGCCGTAGCGGATGAGAATCAGCCGGACACCGTTGGCGACGGCCTAAAAGCATATGACAAGTATGGGATCAAGCGAACGGACACCAAGCCGGACCCGGCTGAAGCGGTGAAGGTGAAATTGAACGGCAGCAAGGCGGTTCTGACCTGGAGTGCACCTTCCGCAAGTACAGAACCTGTAAGAGGATTCCGGATTTATGAGAAGAATGACAAGGTGAAGACACACTGGAGTATATATGTGCCAGCAGCGGAAGGTCAAACGGAATACACCTACACGGTAGATGATATCAATCCTGCGAAAAAATATGAATTTATTGTCAAAGCGGTCGGCATAAGAATCAATTCAGATCCGGTCGAAGTCAGTACAATCGAAGGTCCAAGCGAGTCGGAGCCGCCTTCAGCACCTTCAGATTTAAAAGGAACTGCGGTTTCTCCTTACCAAATCAACTTGAAATGGACGGCATCGGCCGGCAATATTCAGGCAGCGGGCTATAACGTATACCGCAACGGCAGCAAGGTCGGCACGACGAAGGAAATATCCTACGGCGATACCGGGTTAACTCCGGATACGGCCTATAGTTATACTGTGAAGGCCTATAATGCAGAAGAGAAGGAATCGCTGGCGAGCAATACCGTTCAAGTAAAGACCAAACCTTCATCCACTGGAGAGGGTGTCCATAAGGCATTTCCGCAGCATACGTCTTATGTGGCCGGCTCCATTAAGCCGAATCACTTGACTCAGGCCCAACTGGACGCTACGGTGGGCAGATTATATAACGAGTGGAAAACAAAATATCTGAAACAAAATCCATATCAGTCAGACCAGTATTACGTGTGGTATAGCGACGGAGATTGGTTTGAGAATAACGAGATTACAGTTTCAGAAGCGCATGGCTACGGAATGCTGATTACCGCTTTGCTCGTGGGTCATGATCCGGAGGCTAAGAAGTATTTTGACGGGATGTATCGTTATTTCAGAGCACATCCAAGTGAAATCAATCCCGATTTAATGGCATGGCAGCAAGCAGATACCGGCACCGAAATTATTGATATCAATGGTGTGGATTCGGCAACCGACGGCGATATGGATATTGCTTACGCTCTTCTGCTTGCCGACAGCCAATGGGGCAGCAGCGGGGAAATTAACTACTTGTCCCAGGCCAAAAAGGTAATCAACGCTATTATGAAAAGCGATGTCAACCATTCCGAGTGGACATTGAAATTGGCGGATTGGGTCAGCGACAATGATTCCATGTTCGGCAATGCTACACGTCCTTCCGATTTTATGCTGCAGCATCTGAAAGATTTTAAAAATGTATCCGGAGACCTCAATTGGGATCGTGTTACCGATAAGACTTACAACATCATTAATAGTTTGTATGAAAATTACAGTCCCAAAGCCGGTTTGTTGCCGGATTTTGTATTCAAGGATGATACGGATGGGCAATACAAACCAGTAAGCCAGAAGATATGGGATACCCCGGATGGATACTTCCTGGAATCGGAAAATGACGGGGATTACAACTACAACTCTTCCCGTATTCCCTGGCGGATCAGTACGGATTATCTCCTGACAGGTGATAACCGGGCTAAAGAGCAGCTCAGCACGCTGAACCGCTGGATTCGGGCCAAGGCGGATAATGATCCGGCCAAGATCCTTGCGGGATATAAGCTGGACGGCACGGAAGCAATCAATGATTATGCAGACACATCCTTCTCCGCACCGATGATGGTCAGCGCCATGATCGATTCATCCAATCAGGAGTGGCTGAATAAATTATGGGATTATAATGCGGCTGTTTCCACCGAAGACGATTTATATTTTGGCAATAATCTGCGTCTGCTCAGCATGATTGTGGCATCCGGCAACTGGTGGACACCAACCATCGTTGATACTGAGGCTCCCATGGAACCAACAATAGAGAGAGCGGAAGCGGTATCCAGCTCTGTCATTGATCTAAAATGGACACCTTCCACGGATAATTTGGGAGTAACGGGATACAGGATTTACCGCAATGACGTTGAAATCAAGACCCTGGAGGCAACAGAATACAGAGATAGCGGTTTATCTGCGGATACCCAGTACAAATACTATATTATAGCTGTTGATGCAGCAGGAAATACGTCCAAGATAAGCAATGTGAGAATCGTATCTACATTAAAGGCCAGCGGGGACGGTAGCTCGGGCAACGGCGGAGGTGGTAACCCGACTCCAACGCCAACGCCGGCAGCTCCGAAGCCAAGTGAAGGTCCGTCGACAACACCGGCACCAACACCGGTACCAACACCGGAACTGCAGCCCAAGAAACCTGTTTTCAGTGATATCGGCAGTTATTTGTGGGCCAAAGAGGCTATTGAAGCACTGGCGGCTAAAGGTATCGTTCAGGGAACGTCGAGTACTTTCTTTGAACCGGGCGCCAAGATGAAAAGAGCGGACTTTATATTGCTTCTGGTCAGAGCGTTTAATTTAAAGGCTGGTTTTGAAGTGAGCTTTGCGGATGCCGATCAGGACGCATACTATTATGAAGCGCTGGGAATCGCCAAACAATTGGGCATTGCCAGCGGAGTCGGCGGCAACAGGTTCAATCCGGGAGCAGAGATTTCCCGGCAGGATATGATGGTATTCATCGTAAGAGCATTGCAGAAGTCAGGAAAATTAGCAGAGGCCGGTTCCATCTCCGACCTTGGCAAATTTGCGGATGCTTCCAAAGTGGCTAATTATGCCGTGAAGGCAGCAGCCGTACTAGTCAGGGAGGGCATTGTCCTTGGTGACGGGAAATTGCTCCATCCAACGGGAGCTGCAACCCGCGCCGAAACGGCGGTTCTCTTTTACAGAATCATCAATAAATATTATTAATCCAAAAGGCCAACAGCTCATTCCAATGGACCGGGCTGTTGGCCTTTTATTTTCCATTTACACGTCCTGTTGCAATTTTCTAAAGTATCCTGAGTCCGCCAATCCGCTTGTTTAGAGACGTAACTTGCCTTTATATCCTCGGCACCGTCCCGGCTTCTGCCGCATATGCTGTAGCAGGGCGTTTGAGCAAAGGAGACATGAAGGTGCAGAATAAAATAACAAAAGTCCTGCAGCACATGGCCCATACGCACGAACAGATGGCGCGGATACTAGATGCCGAGCGCCACGTGGCTGTCCGTATGTCGCAAATTGTCCACGATCTGCCAGATGCAGATCCCGGTTTTGACGGTATCAGCGGGATGATCGAAAGCTCAACTCAAGTAAACAAGAATATTATTGCTTACTTGAATGCACTTGCAGATCTGGAAGAAGCGATGGCTGAAGGGGTAGGCAGAGTAATTAAGGAATTGAACGGCCAAGAAGAAGAGTAACGCTATAGGAGCAGGAGGCGGATGATGAGCAGAGAAAAGGCTTATCTGCAAATGCTGGAGTCGACCGCCACTATCCAGTGGAACATTGCAATGATTCTGGAAGCTAAGGCGGTTGAAGCTGAAAAGGTAAAACAGTGGGCACAACATCATATCCACGCTAGAGCTTTCGAATCTCATGAAGAGCAGCTGAAGGAATCCCTCTCCATTCACGAAGTTATCGTGGAAATGGTCGAAGGGCTGACTAAACTGGAGAATGGACTCTACAGCAATTTAAAAGCAGTGCTGGGCAGTGGTGAAGATGATGGTGGCGGGGAAGGTTTTGGAGACATGTCAGGTGATGGATTCAGTTTTGGAGAAGACAGCAAATGAGCGGGGACCGTCTCTCTGAACATGCCGTCAAGCTGGAGATGATCCGCTCCATTTCGCGCAGTCAGGCTGCTTTGGCGGCCATCTTGGAGAGCATCGCCGAATTGACGGGGCAATCTGAGCTGACGGCCCGCAAATTGAGCGACAATATCAGAATCTTAAGTGGGTATCAGAGCGCGATGTGCCGGATGATGTCCGGGATTTCACTACATCAACCGAAACGGGGAATTCCTGCTGCGCCATGGCTGAGCAAGGCATACGCCGTAGGAACCTCCAGAGATCATGGAGCACAGGAGGAATAGAAGCATGAAGAAAAAGAGCCTTAGAACATTACGTTCAGGCAGAACCCGCAGACGCACACTACTGCTCTCGCGGAAAACGAAAGTGCGTAGAGGTCTAGCCCGCAAACCCCGCAGAGGACTTTCTCGGAAAGTCGTTCGTTATGGAAAGACGAAGAAGGGGCTTTTGGTACGAAAGAAAAGAAGACTCCGCCGCAAGCTTGTTCGAAAGGTGAGGGTTATACAAGCACCAGTTCATGTAGTGCCGGTTATCGAGGCTCCACCTGCCCCGCAGGTCATTCCGCTCCCCCCGGACCTTGGCGTTTCGCCGGAAACGCCACCGGCAGACGCCTTTCAGCAGGGCTACACCGAAGCATACAACGTGGGGTTCGACGCCGGTTTCGCCAAGGGTTTCGAGGACGGGCATAAGCTGGAGTTTAATTGAGCAGCGGCAGGTAAGTTAAGAGGAAGGGACCCGGAGATCTAATCTGTGACGCGTTATTCTGATCTTTCGTGTCCCTCAGCTTAGAGGGACTGCATCCTCTCTGGAATCATCCTACTATCGGAATTTGTCTCCGAATATGATAGACTTCTAAAACGAGAATCTATTCAGAGGTTTTCAGATGTCGATAAGAAAGAGGGGATAGCAGGATGCAAGTAGGAAATGGGATCAGAAAAGCTAGACAGAATGAGATCGAAGAGATCATGGAATTGATCTCAAAATGTGTACAAGTTATGCAGGCCGCTGGAAGCGACCAGTGGGATGAGAGCTATCCGAATAAAGAGATTATCGAACTGGATATCGCACAGGGTACCTTATATGTATGTGAAGAAGATAAAGCTATCGCGGGTATTCTTGTACTGGATGAGAATGCTTCTGAGGAATATAAGAAGATCGAGTGGAAGCAAAATCAAGGGCCACATCTGATTATGCATCGTTTAGCAGTTCATCCACATATTCAGGGAAAAGGGATTGCGACTAGGCTAATTGCTTTCGCGGAGGATTACGCAGCGCGTAATGGTTACACAAGTATTCGGCTGGATACTTATGCGAAGAATACTAGAGCATTGGAAATCTATCCTCGCCTTGGTTATGACCATAGAGGTGAAGTGGGTTTTCCGAACCGCACGGCGAACTTTCCAGTATTCGAGAAGGTGTTGAAACCGGAACGTAGTTAGGAATCTTCAACATAAAAAAAGGTTCAGAGGGTTAACCTCTGGACCTTTTTTCTTTATTCCCTTAACGGCATGTCTGGTATCGAGTATCGGTATTTTTTTGATCCCGGTTAAGGATAAGAAGCCTTCTACCGGATACACCGATCAGGTAACGAACGTTAACGATATCTTCATCGCTCATATCATCAATGGACAGAACTGCTGTAAGGCGTATTCTTGTTGATGTGCGACCCGTAACGGTGAGTCTTCTTGGGATAAAAGCAATGGTTCCTGTATCTCCCGATATTACATAAAGCCTGTTGTTTCTAGAAACGGTTTTTAAATTACAGAACATGGTGTTGCTCATTGTAATGCCCCAATACTTTCTAAAATACGAAATGACCTTAGCTCTGGTACTGAATCTAACCGGCAGACGATAATAATCGGCGCCATCAACGTGGATCACTCTGCGAGAATCGGCAGAATCGTAAACCTCGAACCATACTTTTTCAGCAGCGGCGATGAATGCTTGCAACTCATTTGGGGTTTGAGAAATTGTTGGCATTTGATCTCCTCCTCGCTATTACTTTATTAAAAGCGAAGCTATCGGTTCGGGTGATAGGACGAGTATAAAAAGCGGAACTTAAGAAACATTGATAAGAAGTGTGGGAAATTATAATTAAAGTTAAGTTTTATTACATGTTTGTATAGATAATCATTATTTTTAATTGTGGACAGATCTAATTAAGAAATGCGTGTTAGTTTAAATAACTTTTGTTGACATTAAACCTGTCTTTGTCTTATGATTGATTTATTCAAATTTGGAATAGAATAGCTTCTCTTTTCGTATATCCTTAATAATTGGTTTAAGGGTCTCTACCGGAAACCGTAAATTTCTGGCTACGAAAATATGCTACGGCATATTTTTGTGGTCTTTTTGTGTTACACCGTGAAACGGCAAACGAATGAACAATGAGGGGGATAAGGACAATGGGGAACATTCTGATCAAAAATGCTGAGATCATTACAATGAACAAACAGGAGGAAATTATTGTCGGGGATGTTCGAATTAATGACGATCTCATTGTAGAAATAGGCACTGGTCTGATCCCGCAGGGAGACGAAAAGGTCATCGATGCCACGAACCGTACGTTAATTCCCGGTTTTGTTCAGACGCATATTCATTTATGCCAGACGTTATTCCGTGGGAAGGGAGATGATCTGGAGCTTATGGACTGGCTGCGTAAACGGATTTGGCCGTTAGAGGCAGCGCATGATGAGGAATCCCTTTATTATTCGGCGATGCTCGGTATTGGAGAACTGATTTCCAGCGGAACCACTACGATTGTTGATATGGAGACTGTTCACCATACGGACTATGCTTTTCAGGCCATTGCTAAAAGTGGAATACGTGCTTTGTCCGGTAAGGTGATGATGGATCAAAAAGGAGGAGATGTGCCTGAAGCACTGCAGGAGGATACCGCTTCTTCTTTACAGGAAAGTGTGGATTTGCTTGAAAAATGGAATGGCTATGGCAATGGACGGATTCAATATGCGTTCTCTCCGCGTTTTGTAATATCCTGCACCGAACCCTTGTTAACCGAGGTACGAGATCTCTCCGCAAGGTATGATGTGAAGGTGCACACCCATGCTTCTGAGAATTTAGGGGAGATTGAGATTGTACAGGCGATGACCGGGATGCGTAACATCGTCTACTTGGACCATCTAGGATTAGCTAATGAGCGCTTAATACTGGCGCATTGTGTATGGCTGGATGTTGAGGAGCGGCGCATATTGCGGGATCGTGGAGTTCATGTAAGTCATTGCCCTGGCTCAAATCTGAAACTAGCCTCCGGAATTGCTGATACACCGGGGATGCTCCATGATCATGTGTCACTAAGTCTGGGTGCTGACGGTGCACCGTGCAATAACAATCTGGATATGTTTAATGAAATGCGGCTCGCAGCAATTATTCAGAAGCCTCAACATGGACCTACGACGATGGATGCCCGCAGTGTATTTCGTATGGCAACTATAGGTGGGGCAAAAGCGGTAGGGATGGAAGATAAGATCGGTAGTATCGAGGTGGGTAAAAAAGCAGACCTAGTGCTCCTGAATCTCTTCAATTTCCATACCTTCCCCTCCTATGACGTAGATCCCATCTCTAGAATTGTATATTCAGCTACCCGGGCGGATGTGGAAACCACGATTATCGACGGAGAGATCGTGATGGAAAGTGGTCTGCTGAAGACTGTAGATAAAGAGATTGTTCTGAATGAAGCTAACCGTTCTATTAAAAGATTGCTTAAGCATACTTCGATCGTCTGAAGAATGACCAATCTATAGTTAACAGGGATGTTCCAAAGCCGGAAGGGCAGCGGGGCATCTCTTTTTTGATGGAAGATAATTCTACCATTTTGATAAAAAAAGTAAGTATTGTTATACTAGAACAACCTGATATTTTACAAATTACTAGAATAGATTTGATATTTCGAACAAATGAACATGTAAGAGGGGATTAAAAGTGAAAAAGCAAGGGCCGGATCGCGCCCATTTTTTTATCGTTGTTATATTGTTATGGTTAAAGCTGTTGTTTCTGAGAGTGTTGTTCTTTGATAGAATTGCTTGGGAATGGATTGCAGCGGATGTAGCGCCAGTCCTTTTTATTATGGGGATTTTAACGGTGATTACGCCATCTAGGGTGAGAACAACCGTCTATTGGATATTTAACGGCTTTTTATCGCTGTTGCTGTTCGCAGCCGCTGTATATTTTAATCACTTTGGTTCTGTTCCAACCTACCTGGCCTTATCTGAAATCAATCAGGTATTTCAAGTGAAGGCAAGCGTAGAATCTACCATAAAGAGTATTGATTACTTATTCTTCGTGGATTTTGTCATCTTCACTATCTATGGTTTGATTCGCAGATGGAAACAAGGAAAGACCTACCCGCGTGAACGCTTTAGTTCCCGGAAGACAGGATTCGTGCATGTGGTGGTGATTCTGGTATCCATTATTGGAGGCTTTTCTTTATCGGCATATTCTGTCCACTCTGCACGGGGGATTACAAATGAGCTTGTACAGGCGGAAACTGCCGGATTTCTAAATTATGAAGTCGTTGCTGCGATTAAGATTAATGAAGATAACAATCTCATTGGAACGGGTGATATTAAGGATACGATTGCGAAGGTTGACGCCCTGCAATCTTCCTATCCTTATAGTGACAAGCCGGCGGGTACGACTCCTGGTTATTTTGGCTCACAAAAGGGTAAAAATGTAATTGTGCTACAATTAGAAGCTTTTCAGAATTTCCCACTACATCAATCCTTGGATGGTCAAGAATTGACGCCAGTCATGAATAAGTTAGCGGATGAGGGCTTTTATTTTCCTCATGTTTACCAGCAGATTGGTCCAGGGAATACATCTGACGCTGAATTCATGAGCAATACGTCTATTTATCCGATTGGTACTTTGGCCATGTCTACCGGATTCGGGGACAGAGAATTGCCAAGCTTACCACGACTGCTAAGAGATAAAGGGTATGAGGCATACACCTTCCATGTGAATAAAGTAGGGTTTTGGAATCGGAATGAGCTATATCCGGCGCTTGGGTTTAATGGTTATTATGACAAAGATTATTTTACGAATGATCATTTTAATGCGTTTGGTGCTTCCGATGAACAACTGTATATTACGGGTGTCGAGAAATTGACAGAGCTGAAGAAGAAGGGAACTCCCTTCTACGCACAGATGGTGACAGCATCCAGTCATCATCCTTTCAAAATCCCAGATTCCTTTAAGAAAATCACTGTGCCTGATAATTTGAAGGATACGATGCTTGGTGATTATTTAACTGCTATAAACTATACTGATTATGCCATAGGTACTTTAATAGAAGGTTTGAAAGAAAATGGATTGTGGGATAACACTGTTCTGGTCATGTATGGCGACCACTTTGGTCTGCAGCCTCAGGACGTTCCGCCAGAGCAAGTGGAAAGTGCACTTGGTGTTCCATATGATTCCCGGATCAGTCGCTTTAATATTCCACTCATTGTGCGTGTGCCGGGAATGGAGCAAGGGAAGGTAGTAGAGCGTACGGGAGGACAACTAGATATCCTTCCTACGATAGCTAATTTAATGGGTGTTTCACTACAACAAGAAGGTTATACAGCCTTTGGTCATGACCTGCTCAACATTGATCGTAATGTGTTAGGGATGAGGTATTATTTGCCTTCCGGCTCCTTCTTTAATGATGACATTCTCTATGTCCCTGGAAAAGGATTTGCAGATGGTGAAGCTGTGTCGCTGGATACGCTCAAGCCGGTAACGGACTTCTCGAAATATCAGAGCGATTATGAGTATGTATTGAAGCTAATGAATTTGTCCGACGAATATGTGAAGCTGTTACCACAGAGATAGGGGGAATCATGAAAAAGTTCTGGAAACCGGAGTATCTCGTAAGCCTTGCCGGCTGCGGTCTCATTATTTATCTGCTATTCGTAGGACCTTTTATTGGGGTTGCTGATAATGGAGATTTCCTGCGTATGATGAATACCATCGGTCTGAACTACTATGATACTGCAGCATCGTATACCGACCAGTTTTTTAATTTTAGCCATTCTCGTTTTGCGTATGAGAATTTGTTTAGGGGCTTCTATCCTTCTTCACAGATTTTGATTGTGCTTGTACCGAGGTTGATCGGCGGGCTCATTCATGGCAGTTTTTTTGATGTTAGATTGCTCGGTGCAGTTTACGGTCTTCTTTTACTGGTGGCGACCTGGCTGCTGGTGAAGTACAATGCTCGCGGCTCTTATGTTACGGGGCTGCTGCTAGGTGCAGCTATTTTGTTTGTATTCTATGATATTGGGTATTTGGCATACTTTAACTCCTTGTTTGGAGAACCGGTATCGATGGTGTTTATGCTGTTGACCTTTGCACTGGGGTTAAGACTCACTAGCCAAGAAAAGCCTACGACTAAGGGGTTAACCTTATTTTTTATTGCGATACTGTTTCTGGTCACCTCCAAAATTCAGAATGCGCCGATTGGGATTGCCTTTGCATTGATCTTCCTGCGGTTTATGACGCTTGATGGTGAGCGAAAATGGAGAAAGCTGGCCTTACGCTTTTCGATTGCGATATTTCTGGTATCCATCGTTATGTACGTGACGGCGCCAAAAGAGCTGAAGCATATTAACCTGTATCAGACTGTGTTTTTTGGGATATTAAACGAATCACCAGATGTGAAGGGAGATTTGCAGGATCTCGGATTGCCGGAGCGGTTGGAGGTACTTGCGGGCACGAATTATTTTCAGACCGATACAGTGATCAAACAGGATGATCCTTCGCTGGTACCGGATTTCTACGACCGGGTATCCCATAAGGATGTATTGTTCTTCTACTTAAAACATCCAGGACGGTTAATAGATAATATGGAATATGCTGCTAGTAACAGTATGGCGATTCGTCCTTATTATCTAGGGAACTATGAGAAGAGTGAAAATAAGCCAGCAGGTGCATTATCGTACACTTACAGCGGGTGGAGCGAATTCAAGAACAAGCATATTCCCCATACGCTCGGATTTCTCACTATATTCTATCTGGTGTATTTTGCCGGGGCGGTGTTCCAATATTTCCGTAGTCGGGATGTTCGGGGAAGAGTTGCTGGTGAACTGCTGATGTTATTAGGACTGATAGGGATTTTCTCCTTCCTGGTTCCGATTCTTGGGGACGGAAGGGCTGACATCGGTAAGCATTTATTCTTGTTTAATGTGTGCTTCGATATGATGGTTGTAGTCATGTTCGGATGGGTTGTACACAAGGTAGTGGGAATTGTAAGACGTTAATTTATGGAACAAATCAAACAGCAAGTTTCCGATTATGGAGACTTGCTGTTTTTATTAAAATATAAGAATTTATATGTTCCATGTTGTAAATTATCCTTATACTTCTCGCTTGAATGCTTACCATCCTTATAGGGACGTCGAAGGTGTTTATGCTTGTTCATCCTCTAATAGCTCATGCAGCATACCCTGGCGGTCATTCATAAATGCTTTGGTCACGGTGTAGTGCTCTGTTTCCTCCAAGGCGACAGACCTTATGCCCTCACCTTCTAGAAGAAAAATCTCAGCTCCCGGATAGGACATTAGAATGGGAGAATGGGTCGCGATAATAAACTGTGAATCCTGTTGCACTAGCTCATGCATACGCACCAGCAGAGACATTTGCCGTAGAGGAGATAGAGCGGCTTCCGGTTCATCGAGAATATAAAGACCACGTCCTCCGAAACGATGAACGAACGCTGCGAAAAAAGACTCTCCGTGAGACTGCTCGTGCAGAGACTTGCCTCCATAGGAGTTCTTGATTGGTGGACCAAAACTAGGCTGTTCATCTAATTCATCAATGTAGGAAGCCACATTATAATAGCTCTCCGCGCGTAGAAAAAAGCCGTCCTTCGGACGTCTAACCCCTCTAGCAATTCTAAAATACTCATAGAGACTCGAATGTGAGGAACGAGTGTTAAAAGAGAAGTTAAGTGTTCCACCTTCAGGGTTAAAGCCCCACGCAGCAGCAATTCCCTCTAGCAATGTAGATTTCCCTGTGCCATTCTCCCCGACAAGAAAGGTTACTGGCTTTTGAAAAATAAGCCGATCCAGTGTTCTTACGGCTGGCAGATGAAATGGATAGGCTTGGAATGATGGAACCTGATCACGAAGCAGTTCTGCATGGCGCAAGTACAACGTGGTGTTATTCATAGTGTCCCCCTTGTGAATGCCATAAATAATCATTTCCGCTCAGATATGACGAGATGTAAGTCTCGAGCTAGACCTTTATAGTGTGTGTTCTAAAAGTACGGTTTTCAGCACCGAGAAGATTGAAAGAAGGTAGAAACTGAGGAGCGGAGCGTAGTGGAAGCTACGTGAGCACCGGAAGTTTCGCCTGAATTCAATACTCGATGTCGAGTAAGCTTCTTGGGCTACTTCGTGATCAAAAGCGGACTTTTTGAACAACCTCTTATAGTATACCAGCATCCTGTAAGTGGATGAAATCTTCTAAGGTTCGGGCAAGCCGGGCAAAAGACAGGGGACATCTGCCAATTTAGTTCTAGTAAAGACAGATGTCCATGAGGCGAGTGCTGACTCCGCATATAGTTATACTGTCTTGAGAATACGACGGGGCAGGGTGAAGGCCGTGAAAGCGAGAAAGAGAAAAAAACACAAGCATCCGCGAGAATATCGCGACGGTTATCACGAAGGATATCGTCTTGGCATGTGTGAGGCTGTGCAGCGTCTGAATACTCCAGGGGTCGAAGCTTGCCGACCATTTAAGTTAATGTATGTTCCTCAAGGATTTCAGGCGATCGACACTGGCGTAACGGAGGCGCTGCAGCAGCTTGTAAGTGAGCTTGTAATAAGTACTCCTGAAACGATGCTGGAAACTGCGGCACGGGAAATGCCTGGGGCAGTGCTAGTGATGAATGGGCTTCATGTATTCCCGGAAAATCATTTAGAACAGATTTCGGAGATAAGAAAGCTAGGCATCCCAACCGCCATTTGGTTTGTAGATGATCCTTATTTTACAGAGGACACTTCAGTCATTTGCAAGCATTATGATCACGTATTTACACATGAGCTGGGTTGCGTAGAGTTTTATCAATCCCTTGGGGTGTCATCGGTTCATTATTTGCCACTATGCGTCAATCCAAAGATGTTCTACCCACGGCGTACCGGCCCGCAATATCAGTATGACATTGTATTTATTGGTAATGCATTTCGTAATCGGACAGAGCTGTTCGACGAACTGGCACCTTATCTTAAGGGGAAAAAAGTGCTTATCGCTGGGGGGTTCTGGGAACGCCTCGCAACCTATGATCAACTTACACCTTTTATCAGCAATGGCTTTATCCCACCTGAGGAGACAGCCAACTACTACAGTGGCGCAAAAATAGTCATTAATATTCACCGCCCGTGGGAAGAGGGTCAGGATAACCGGAATAGCTACCGCCTTCCTTCACGCTCCATTAATCCGCGTACCTATGAGATCAGCGCCTGCGGTACTATGCAGCTTACGGATGTTCGTGAGGATTTGGGAAATTATTATCGGCCTGGTTATGATCTGGATACTTTTGGCTCGGCTAAGGAACTGCAGCAGAAGATTGAGTACTATTTGAAGCATGAAAAAGAGCGGCGAATCTATGCTTTACGGGGATTACGGACTACCATGCGAAACCATACATTCACTGCGCGTTTGCCTCATTTGCTGAATGTAATTGCTTCACGTGTATGAAATCTATAACGGGATAAAGGAGCGAGGATTATGAACAATAATGAATTTATTATGCCTACCCCCCCATTACCTCTTACACCTCCGGAGGAAGAAAAGCTGCGTGGTCGTCTGAGTGGTTTTAAGGGGGGGTATGATGAGGGCTATTTACGGGGGCGCCTTGCGATCCTGAATGGTCGATCTGAAGAAGTATTTCCTGTGCGGAATATTCATGTCATGTATGTCGCTTCTGGCAAAGGCTACCCTTACTCTCCTTTAGATGATGCGGTTCTTTGCGCACTACAAAAATTAACAGCTCAAGTCACAATTACGGATGTGCGTCAAAATCTAGTAGAGCTGGCTGCAGCGCAAAGACCGGATCTGGTATTGGTGCTAGACGGTATGGATTTACCTCTTGAGCAGATCGATGCTCTACGCACTAGTGGCATTCGGACAGCTATTTGGCTTACTGATGATCCTTATTACACTGACTTTACGGTCAAGATTGTGGCTCACTACGATTTTGTATTCACACTTGAACGTAATTGTATTGATTTCTATCGGGGACTTGGTTGCCCTGAGGTCCATTATCTTCCTTTTGCTGCTCACCTGGAGCATTACCGTCCTACTACAACACGTTCGTCAGTGAATCGGGAAGTTAGCTTTATTGGCTCCGCCTATTGGAACCGGGTGAACTTCTTCCGTGAGATTCTTCCTGATTTAATGAACTATAACACAGTGATTAACGGAATCTGGTGGGATCGTCTGCCTGAGGCTCCGCTCTACGGTGACCGTATTGAAATTGGCAAATGGATGTCCCCACAAGAGACGTCAGTAGCTTACAGCGGCTCCAAAATCGTCATTAACCTCCACCGCTCGCACATTGATGAAGTGGTTAATAACAATACGCTTTCGATTCCTGCCGTTTCTCCTAATCCACGTACCTTTGAAATTGCAGCAACGGGCACGTTGCAATTAGTAGATGCTAGAGATGATATGGGATCTTTCTACAAACCGGATGAAGAAATTGTGACCTTTGCGAGTCCTCAGGAAATGATGGATAAGATCCGTTATTACTTAACCCATGAGGAGGAACGCCGGGCAATCGCGCTGCGTGCTTTTGAACGGACGCTCAAGGATCACACTTACGCAAAACGTATTCACCAGATGCTAACAGTAATCTACGGCTAGACTTTGGCCCAAACTGGATATGGAAATGTGCGCTTAGCAGGGGACAGGTGTCGTGCCGGCATCTGTTTTTCCTCGATATACTGTAGAACCGGACCTCAGCGTATGCCTGTAACCTGATGAAAAGAAGCTGATGGAGCGGCTTGTATAGCTGAACGGAGGCAAAGGTGGGTTATGGGCTGAGAGGGCGAGGCTCGGGCTAAGCGAATGCTTCCGAAGCGAGTTTTATTGCGAAGTAAGAAACTTGAGCAACGCTTCGTAAAACTAAGCGGATGCTTCCGAAGCGAGTTTTACTACGGAGTAAGAAACTTGAGCAACGCTTCGTAAAACAAAGCGGATGCTTTCGAAGCGAGTTTTACTGCGAAGTAAGAAACTTGAGCAACGCTTCGTAAAACTTTTAGGGAGGTGAATGGCTGCTCCAGGCCCTCGTTAGGGAGCGCCGAAACGCCATGGCTGATAAAGCTACAATCGTCCTCTTTTCACATGTATCTAATACACGCAGTATTACCGGAGCGGAGAAGCTGTTGTTGTTTTTCGCTCAGGAGCTTTCTCCGTACTTTAATTGTATTCTCGTTGCACCACAGGACGGCAAGCTGACTGCTCAGGCTCGAAGCTTCGGAATAAGTGTACAGTTGCTCTCGATTCCTCTTTTATATGGAATGTACACTCCTTATGCAGGGCTCGAGGCAGATGCTCGTAAATTCCAGGAAAGCAGGGAGTACCACGAGTTAACAGACTGGCTGACCTCTCTGCGCCCGGCGTTTATTATTACAAGTACCTGTGTCCATGCTTTGCCAGCAATGGCTGCCAAGTCACTGGGCATTCCGGTGGTATGGAAAATATCAGAGACGATAACAGACAATGAATATACACCCATTAGTGTAGAACTGATTCATCGGAATAGTGATGAGATTCTGGCTATTTCACAAACGGCAGCAGCTTGCTTTCCAGAGGAAGTAAGAGCGGAGAAAGTGATTCAGCTTCCCCCTTCTTGGAATGACAAAGAGATGATGATTGAGGCTTGGAGCAAGCTTCGGGGCGAACGACGGCGAGAGCTAAAGATTAAACCGCAGGAGCAGCTGGTTGGTTATATTTCTTCCTTTATTAATAAGGAAAAAGGATTGGAACATTTTGTGAAAATGGCTGTGCTTGTGTACGCGGTCCATCCTAGTGCGAAATTTGTTGTCATAGGTTCAGCTGGTGACAAAAGCTACTATGATCGGTGTGTCCGCAAGGTAAAGCTCGAGGGTCTGTATACCCGATTTAAATTTGTTGGTTATGCTGAATGCCTTCCATCTGCTTATTGCGCTATGGATGTGCTGGTTGTTCCCAGCCTGATCCGCGAAGGCTTTGGAATGACCGCTTTGGAAGGAATGGCTTTTGGAAAGCCTGTGGTCGCTTACGACTCCGGGGGCTTGCGGGAAATCCTGCACTCAGCAGGCTGCGGCGAAAATCTCGTGCCCGCGTCGGACATTTCCGCGCTGGCCGAAAGAGTCAACGTTATGCTGGCGCAGCCGGGACTGGCGATAACCATAGGCGCCCAAGCGCGGGAGCGAGTCGACGCCGTTTATGGTCCGGCGGCTTATCGGAGCCGCCTACAGGGTCTTGCGGAGATGTGGAGCCTCCGCTATTGCAGCGCACCGCCGGTGCGCGAGGCTGACAGCGTGGTGGAACCACCCGCTGTCCTGCCTGAATTGCCCGCTGCGTCGCCGGCTTTGCCGCGAAGCAAGGGCCTGCCGAGCCGCGTCGCCCGCAAGCGACGCGGCAAAGCCCGGGCGCGCCGGCGAAGCGGGCGCCCGTTGGTTTTACGCCGCGCTGCTCGCAAGCGGCGTAAGGGTTCTGCCCGGCGGCGGAGCACCGCCGGGGGCAAGCGCCGCCGAGCCCGCCGGGGTGGGCGGAGGCGCGCTGCGTAAGTGCCTCGCTTGCCGCGAAGGTGGCAAGCTGAGCGGAAAGAGGGGCATTTATGCTCCAGATTGCCGCGAATTCGGCTAAACGTGCCAAAAGAGGGGTATAAATCCCGCAGATTGTCGCGATTCCAGCCGGAACCGCCAAAAGAGCGGTATAAATCCCCCAGATTGTCTCAATCTGCTATTCTACCAATCCTGCTAAAAGCCCAACCCGCGCTTCTAGCAGTCTCAGTCCACCCGACTGAGCCAAGTCAGACCATCATCAAACAGGCAGGGGAGTGAACTCATGAAGATCATGACGATTTTAGGCACGAGGCCTGAAATCATCCGCCTCAGTGTTATCATTCCGCTTCTCGACGAACATGCTGAGCGGCACATCCTGGTGCATACCGGCCAGAACTTCACCGCCAGTCTCAGCGGCATTTTCTTTGCAGAGCTGGGACTGCGGGCGCCGGATTATGTGCTGCAGGATAAGCAAGCAGGACTCGGCGGCCAGCTTGCCGCCATGTTCGGAGGGCTAGAGAGCATTTTACAGAAAGAACAGCCAGACCGTGTCTTGCTTCTGGGGGATACGAATAGCGCGTTATGCGCGATTTTGGCCGAACGAATGGGTATTCCGGTGGTGCATATGGAGGCAGGCAACCGTTGCTATGACCTAAAAGTGCCCGAAGAGAAAAACCGCCGTGTCATAGATGCCGTTTCGACCATTAATATGCCATATACACAACAGAGCAAAAGACACCTAATCAGCGAAGGCTTCCCAAGCAGACGTATTGTGTTAACAGGAAATCCGATTCATGAGGTCATGACTCATTTTGAATCGAAAATCCAGGCTAGCAGCATTCTGGAGCAGCTGAATCTTACCTCAGGGCAGTATTTCCTTGTAACAGCACATCGTGCAGAGAATGTAGATGATTCAGAGTCCCTTGTACAAATTATGTCAGGTCTTAACGCAGTGGCTGAGCATTTTGGAATTCGTTTAATATGCAGCATTCATCCTCGCACTCGCTCCAAACTAACTGAGCAATTTTCTCTTCCAATGAACCCTCTCGTTGAATTTCATGAGCCCTTCGGATTTTTTGATTTTGTTTATTTGGAACAGCACGCCTTGTGTGCCATCACCGACAGTGGGACCGTACAGGAGGAATGCTGCTTGATGAAAGTACCAACCGTTACGATTCGCAGAACAACAGAGCGTCCCGAAACGGTAGATTGCGGAAGTAACGTGGTGTCAGGTGTTGACCAGAAAAGTATTCTACGTAGCGTCAAGCTGATGGCGGCGCTCCGCCCCGATTGGGAGGCTCCGGAAGGTTACTTGACTCCGGATGTTTCGGTAAAGGTAGTTAAATTTTTGCTTGGAGGGAACCTGCATGTTCAATAATAAACGGATTGTGGTCACAGGCGGCACCGGTTCCTGGGGGCATGAGCTGATTAGGCAACTTCTGCCGCAAAATCCTAAGGAAATCATCGTATTCTCCCGCAGTGAGTCCGCTCAGGTGGCGATGAGCCGGGAGTTCGAGGATCAACGACTCAGCTTTATCATTGGCGATATCCGTGACAAGGATGCGCTGGTCGCCGCGTGCCGTGGCGTTGATTATATCTTCCATTTGGCGGCGCTCAAACATGTTCCGGTCTGTGAGGATCAGCCGTATGAAGCGCTCAAAACCAATGTTGTTGGCACTCAGAATGTAATCGAAGCAGCCATTGTGAATGGCGTCGAGAAGGCCATTTACATCTCAACGGATAAGGCTGCAAACCCGTCGAACTTCTATGGAATGACCAAAGCGATTGGGGAAAAATTGTTCGTCTATGCCAATCTAATTGGCTCAAACACCCGTTTTGTAACCGTACGTGGAGGTAATGTGCTCGGAACGAACGGCAGCGTCGTACATTTGTTCATGAAGCAGATCAAGGACAAGGGACAGGTACGTATTACCGATATGAAAATGACCCGCTTCTTTTTCACACTACGCGATGCGATTACGTTGTTATTTAAAGCTTCTGAGGTTAGCTTAGGTGGAGAAATCTTTGTCATGACGATGCCTACTTGCCGGATTATCGACCTGGCTGAGGTGTTAATCGAGGCCTCTGGAGAGCCGAATGTAAGTATTATCGAGACCGGAATTCGTCCGGGGGAGAAAATACACGAGATTCTAATGAGTGATTTCGAAAGCTTAACAACCGTTGTCTACGATGAACAGTATCTAGTGATTCTCCCTACGCTGAACATGCCAGAGTTAAAGGCACATTATAGCGCTTATCCTCATGTCTCTTTTAATAGTTTCAGCTCCGAGACGAATCTAATGGATCAGGAAGAGATCAAAAGCATCTTGATTCGAGGAGGTTTCCTGCAATGAAGCTGCTTATCCTTGGTGGAAACGGTATGGCGGGGCATATGCTGGCGGATTATTTCCGCCGCCAGGGCAAGCATCACGTCTTCCATACAACCCGGGATAAGAGCGATCTTGGCGGGCTGTATGTAGATGCGAACGATATAGCCGGAGTAGAGAAGCTGGTCGATATCGTCTCCCCTCATTGCATCATTAACGCGATGGGGGTACTCAATCAATTCGCAGAACGTGACAAAATAGGGGCTTACCACGTGAATGGCTTTCTTCCTCACCACTTGTGGCGGATGGCGGAAGCTGTTCATGCAAGACTTATTCATATCAGTACCGACTGCGTGTTTGAAGGAACACGCGGGGGGTACACAGAAGAGGATGTTCCTGATGGAACCTCTGCCTATGCGATTTCGAAAAGTCTTGGCGAGGTGCGGCAACCTGGGCATCTTACGATCCGGACTTCGATTATTGGTCCGGAAATCCGCCCAGACGGCATTGGTTTGATGGATTGGTTTCTGGCACAGCGTGGTCAAGTGTCAGGATACCGCCGGGTGATGTGGAACGGAGTCACTACACTCCAATTAGCTAAGGCAATGGATACGCTGCTGGATTCCACGGTATCGGGGCTGATCCATTTAGCACATCCGAAGCCGGTAAGTAAGTATGAGCTGCTTCAGCATATTCAGGCTGCTTTTCATAAAGAGGATGTGGAAATCATCCCTGAGGATGAACATGTTCAAGATCGAACATTAGTGAATACAAGAACGGATGTTGATTTGCCGTTGCCTTCGTACCCATTGATGCTGCAAGAACTGGCTGACTGGATGAAACAGTCAGAGATGTCCCCATGAAAGGTCAAAAACTACTGATTACCGGGGCTGCCGGATTCACCGGTCGACATGCTGTTCATTTGTTCTTGGCAGGAGGCGCTGAGGTTACCGCTGTGGTGCGTCCGCCATCCACAGCGGGTGCCCTTCCTTCCGCTTTGTTTCCAGAAGGAGTGAAGGTTTATTACTGTGATTTAAGCAATCGGAAGGCTGTAGCTGAGATGATCAAGGAAACTGCACCGGAGGCTGTCCTTCATTTGGCAGGAAACAACTCGGTGCCCGAGTCTTGGCGTAACCCTTTGCTCTTTATGGAGACGAATGTGATGGCAACGTTATATTTGCTAGAAGCCATGCGAAGTCTACCTACCAGTCGAATTCTTGTAGTAGGCTCGCGACTTAAATTCAAACCGGGTGTGGTGGCAGGACCCCCACACCCATATAGCCTAAGCAAAACAATAGAAGAACTGGTGTCTCTGGCTTGGGGGACGCTGTTTAAACAGCCCGTTCTGCTGGCTGAGCCCTGCAACCTAATCGGTCCCGGTCCTTCTACTGGTTTCTGCTCTTTATTGGCACAGCATATTGTTCGTAGTGAAGTACATGTAGGCGAAGAAATCCCTCCCTTTAAACTATCATCTCGCTATGCATTACGTGATTTTTTGGATGTACGCGATGCTGTAAGAGCTTATGACTTTATATTGCGCGAAGGTACTAATGGAACCATTTATCAAATCGACTCAGGGACACAACGGCAACTTGGGGATATTGCGGAGCAACTGATAAGCCGCTCCAGTGCTTCAATTTCGATGGACTGGGGACCAGCACAAGCTGCTCTCTCTATTCCGGTTAACGGAGTGGCGGGGGATAAACTAATAACTTTAGATGCCTTTGCAACACCTGAAGACAATGTATCTTCACTGGGCTGGAAGCCGGGAATTGAGTTTAGTCAGTCCTTAACAGATATTTTGGACTATTGCCGCGTGAACTGGGAAGGACGGATGTTATGAGACCGAAAGTATCGGTAGTGATTCCTTTTTATAACTGCCCTTATATAGAACATGCCTTGCAAAGTGCGCTTTCACAGTCTTGGGAGCCATACGAGATCATCGTCGTCGATGACGGCTCGACCGTTCACACAGATCTGATTAGACCGTATTTTCCACGAATTCATTATTTGGGAAAAAGTAACGGAGGGACTGCCTCCGCACTGAATCACGGCATTTTGCATGCAAGCGGAGACTATGTGGCTTGGCTCAGCTCAGATGACTTATTCTACCGAGACAAAATCAATAATCAGGTGCTGTTCATGGAGCAGAACAACCTGTTCATCTCTTATACCAACTTCAATTTTATTAACGGTCAATCTCAACTAGTTCAGATGAACGCATCGTTATTGTTTCCTAGTCACCTCGATTATTTACGTTGTTTTTTACAGGGGAACCCTATTAATGGCTGCACGGTGATGTTCAAACGAGAGGTATTTGGAGCGATTGGGCTTTTTGATGAATCACTTCCCTATACACATGACTATGATTTATGGTACCGCGCGATTCTGAACGGGTATGCACCTGTGATGCTGAATCAGTCACTCACCGCTTACCGTAATCATGAAGGGATGGGGACGCTTAAGTATTACGATGTCATTATGGCAGAGGCAGCTGCAACCAACGCTCGCTACAAGGGTCCGCTCCAACACTTGATCTCTTCGATGGGGGGGTAAGAAGGTTATGTGCCGGGAAATTGAAGTGAATGACTTTCTACCAATCTTATTGGAGCAGTTGAAATTCTGTGAAAGTATACTGGATATCGGCAGTGGCACCGGTACCCTGCTTGAACAGTATGAAGCCGCAGTTGTCCTAGGACTAGAAATTCACAGACCTTACCTACTGCATCGTGAATATAAATCACCTCACATTATTCCAGTGCATGGTGATGCTAGTCATATGGATAAATTATTTCTTCCTAAGACGTTCTCGGCAGTCACTTTTATCGATTCCATAGAACACTTTGAAAGGAAGGAAGGACAGAGATTACTCGGGATGGCCGAGAGAATCGCCTATAATCGTGTAGTCGTGTTTACACCTCGGGGTTTTTTTCCGCAGGAGGGAACGGACCATTATCACTTGCAAGGAGAACATTATCAAAAGCATCGGAGCGGATGGGAGCCGGAGGACTTTATGGAGCTGGGATATGCTGTAACTGTACTTAAAGGCTTTCATCATGCTCAAAATCCATCGTTTCTTGAGGCGTATGGTGAAGGCCATGCCCCGGTAGATGCCTTATTGGCTTGCAAAACAGTATAAAGAGCGAGCTTCAGGTGAAGGAGGTGAGCGCATGAGTGAAGAACCTAAAGTGTCGGTGATCATTCCTTTTTATAACTGTCCATATGTGGATCTCGCCATCCAAAGCGTCTTGGAACAAAGTTATTCGAACATAGAGATCATTGTAATCGATGATGGATCTACTCTTTGGATGGAGAAGCTTGAGCCCTTCAAGGATAAGATTATTTATATACGAAAAAGCAATGGAGGAACCGCCTCCGCGCTAAACAAAGGTATAGGAGTGGCTACCGGAACTTATTTTGCCTGGCTAAGTGCTGACGATTTATTTCATCCGAATAAAATCAATCGCCAGATGCAAATGCTCAAGAACACAGATACTTTGTTTAATTATACAGCCTATTATTATGTAAACGAGCAGGGTGGGCGGATTTCAGAGACGATAAGTATGATTTTTGACAGCAGGGCACAGTTTATTGAGACCATGATGTTAGGCTGTCCGGTGAATGGAAGTACGGTTCTTCTCCATATGGATATCTTCCGCACAGTAGGGAAATTTAATGAGAAATTGTTGTATACACAAGATTATGATCTATGGCTGCGTATTTTGCCGTATTATACATGGTCTTATATAGAGGAACCGCTGCTTGATTACCGAGTTCATAACGAAATGGGCTCAGTGATTCACAAAGAGGAGCAGAAAAAGGAGATTGTGCAGGTACAAGCAAGACATCGCCGGGTTCTATCACGCTTGTTGCAAAAGGAGAGAGGGAAATGAAATTAATATTTCCTGTTCTAACTCTAACTAGGGGCGGGGCGCAGCGTATGCTCACGGAGCTGGCTAATCGTCTGACAGAAATGGGTCATGAAGTGACGATCCTCTTACCCAGTGATGGTGTCGTAGAATACGAGATGAAATGTAAACTGATCTATGCAAAAGAAGGAGAACTGGCAGCAAGCGATTTTCCTGCAGGAGATGTGATTATATCCAACTTCTATACCACAGTCGAGGTCTCACAGCGGGCAAGTGAAGAGGGGAAAGGCATTCATGTTCGATTGGCGCTTTGTTATGAGCCTACCTTTTTACCTGACAATAGCCGTTCTTTTTCATCGTATAATATTGCATCCAACCTACTGGTTCTATCACACTGGCAACAGGGAGTTGTCCAGATGAACCATGGGATTAAAGGGAGAATCGTACCGATCGGGGTAGGTCCTGTTTTTAAAAATACGAAAATCCGTGATCGTAATAAAAGGCTGGTAATTTCCGCGATTATGCGCAAACCAGAGGGCGGATTCTCAGCTCACCGTGAGCAGGATTATTTACTTCAGCAATTAAACAAGGTTAAAGCCCACCATCCAGAGGTTGAAATATATTTAATTTCTCCTCCCGGAGAACAAGCGGAATCTGCAACGCTACAAGCCCTAGTGAACGACGAACGTTACCAAATAAGAACTCCAGCGAATGATACAGAACTTTGTTTCCACTATAGTGAGAGCGACATTTTTGTAAGTTCGAGTACGTATGATACGGGTTCGTTACCAGGGATCGAGGCTATGCGTTGTGGTGCAGCGCTGGTTACGGTTTACGCCGGTGGGAATAAGGAATATTGTACACATGGTCATAACTGTTTAATGTCCTACCGATTTCAGAATCGGCTTGCAGATGACATTATAACCTTAATCAGAGACCCGTCTTTACGCCAACGATTGGCTCGTAAGGGGGAAGAGGTTTCACAGGATTTCACTTGGGAAAAAAGTACAAGAATATTTCAAAATATGTTATTTGAGATTGTATCAAGAGATCCATCTTAGTATGTCCCAAAATTATCAAAGAACCTTCAAATCCACAAAAAAAGTGGTTTGAAGGTTCTTTTGCAGTTAGAAGATGGCAAAGGAGTTCATCATCTCACGAAAAGACTGCGCATATTTTTCCGTACCGTAACGTGAAACCATATAATTTCTTCCTTGCTGGCGGAGTGCATTTCGCATTGGCATATTGTTCATTAGCTCTAGCCCTTCATTGACGGCCATTTGTATGTTGCCAAGAGGATAAAATTTACCGGAAATATTATGCACAATAAAAGATCTAACGCCGTCGGAATCCGTGCTAAGCACGGGACAAGTGCAGCAAATGGCTTCGGCAACAGCATATCCAAATCCCTCTGTAACCGAGGTGGATAACAGAAACCCTCCAGAATTGGCTATGGAGGAATAATAAATCGGCATCACATGATTTGGAATATTGGTAAAGGTGCTCAGACGGTCGTTCAGACCTAAGGTCTGCAATTCTTCTTGGAAGAGCTGCTTTTGATCCTCTGTGGCTAATTCAGGATCATGAAACATCCATAAATGAAGGTTTGGTTTGTGAAGGCGAATTTGATGGGCGATTCTCAAATATTCCCGCCAATTTTTGTTGCTTTCCAGACGTCCGACCCAAGCAATGACCGGATTAGCCGGAGGCTCAGCAGGGATGTGCTGAAAGGACTGAACATCAACAATATTGGAAATGACATACCGATGCAGCCATGGACAGATTTCAATAAACAGCTCCAGTAAATGATCCGTTGGTGGGATTAGGACAGCGTTACAGTAGGAGCGGAAATAAGGAATAGCGTCTTTGATTAGATCTTCCGCATGACTCCGTTTTCCAAGACCTTGAGATTCGTATATCAAAATACCGCCATAACCGAGCTCACGCAGACGCTTAAGCAATAAATAATCGGATGTAACAATAATGGCATCATAGTTATGCGTCTCAAGTACTTCTTTGATCTCCTCATCTATAGAGGAAATGAAGACCGGAAAGTTAGCCTTATTCTGGCTTCCTGAACCAGGCATTAGATATAAAACATGACATTCGATCCCATTACGCTGGAGACTCTCGCACCGCAGTTTATTTAATGTCTCCACCCCGCCACTCGGTATATAAAACGTGAATAAAACTTTCATGCACGTGCCTCCTGACTTTTGCGGAGCAATACCGACTAGTTGAAATACGGCTTACTGTTTATAAGATACGCCGATGTGCATTCGCAGGTGACGGTAAACAGACATAGTTCCAAATCCTTTCAGGATAGCTTGTTCTTCGGAAGGTCATGCTAACGACTGTTACGCTGCACACATACAACAATAGAGATGGAGGATGAATTCATGATGCGATCCAAGATCAGCATGTCAGTCTCAGCCGCATTACTTCTAGGCTTGGTGAGTATTACAGGGTGTGGGACGAACACGGCAGAAAAGACTAATGTGCAAACTAATAGTGTCCGGGGGGTAAATGACGGACGTATCGGTGTAAACTCCGTGCGCGGAGGAACAATGGGTACGCATAATATTACAAAAATGGAGGTCAGTCAGGAGCTTGCTGATCGTATTGCTGCTATGCCTGAAGTTCGCACTGCGAACGTAATGCTTGCAGGTAAAAATGCGTATGTCGCCGTAACGTTACATGATACAACTACTGGTCTTCGGGCCAAAGGTACTACATCTTATCGAGCCAAATCGTCTACAGTTCCTCACAATTATGGACCGACTGGAGTAATGTCGGGTACAGGAAGAGTGAAAATAGGACGCGATGGAATGAATGATACAGGGGCCGTAACGAATGGAACGAACGGAGCTCTGAGAGGCACTGTGAATACAGTCCCTGGTACAACAAGCACTGGACCTGCAACACTTGGCATGGGTACTCACAGAAATGGAACAACCGGAATGGGAAGTCTGGGAACAGGTACAGGTACAGGAACGACTGGGACAAGAACCCATACTTATAATAATGGACCTCTGCTGAATAGCAACGGTTCGAAACATGATGTCAATATGGGAATGGGTATTGGTAACGGAATGGGCATGGGAACCAGAAATACAACCGGAACCGGGACAGGAATGACAGATGGTTTGGGGACTGGAATGGGCATTCGCAGTACCACTCCAAACTACACCAATAGTACGCATGGAACGAATTACAGAAGTAATTCGACACACATGAACAGTACTCATTCGACTCACATGAACAATACAAATAACACTATGAATATGAAAGAAACAGATACAGTAACTAAAGAAATTAAAGCGAAAATCGCTGCTGAAGTTAAAAAACATGATGCAACAATTAAGGATGTATATGTATCAGCAAACCCAGACTTTGTAGAGCGTGTTAACGTTTATGCAGAAGAGGCCCGTGCGGGTCATCCGATCAAGGGTTTTGTGGATGAATTCCGAACGATGGTTGAACGAATTTTCCCGACGCGTAATTATTAATCAATAGTTCGATTTTATAAACCAAAAAAAGCAACAGTCCTCACCTTTGTGGCGAGAATTGTTGCTTTTTTATTATATTACCACCTTATTAAATGGTAATTTGGCGGCCGCCAATCCATACGCCTCGCAAATTCAATTCAGCGTCAAGACGCAGGATATCACCACGTTTTCCGGCTTCCAAGGTACCGATGGAACGCTCCATTCCAATCGATATCGCCGGAGTAAGGCTTGCAGCACGGGAGGCTTCTTCTAAGCTGAGCCCTACTTCTTGTATGAGATAACGGAAGCCACGAATCATTGTAAGTGTACTACCCGCCAATGCGGCAGGATTATCTTTAAGTGTGGCGATGCCATCTTGAACCAGCACAGGTAAATCACCGATTGTATATTCACCATCACTAAGACCAGTAGCAGACATGGCATCTGTAATTAATAACAAATTGTTATCTTTTTTTAGATTAGCCACTAGAGAAATCGCTGCAGGATGAACATGTATGCCATCGGCGATGATCTCCGCACGTATGCGTTTATCGAATAGTACAGCACCAGCAGTTCCAGGCTTGCGGTGATGTAGCGGTGTCATTGCATTAAACATATGCACGGCTTGATTTAACCCGGCATCTGCCGCGGCAATAACCTCTTCAAAGGAAGCATCGGTGTGACCGAGAGCAGCGGTAATACCATGCTTACGGAGCCAGAGGATAGCTTCTAGTGCACCTTCGCGTTCCGGAGCCAAGGTGACTTGCCGGATCATGCCCGGATAATCATTCTCCCATTGTTCCAGCCACTCAATATTGGCAAGAACAATATGCTCAGGGTTTTGTGCACCGGACCATTTTGGGCTGATGAACGGTCCTTCCAAATGCATGCCCGCGATTTGTGTGTATGGCATCTCAGTGGCGCGATATGCGTTTATTTCGGCAAATACTTGGTCAATGGCTGGCTTAGAGGCAGTCATAGTCGTAGCCAGCATGGTAGTTGTGCCTTGGGAGCTGTGAAATTTAGTGATGGTATTTAAAGATTCAGCATCACTATACATAAAGTCGTGGCCAGCTCCACCATGTACATGCACATCTACAAATCCAGGGATGAGCAGGTCTTCCGAAGCTTGACCATCAGCTGGCCAGTGCGCGTAAGCCTCTGGAAGCCATGCGGCCTCGCCGGCATAATGAATTTGCTCACCCGATACGGCAATCACGCTATGCTCAATTAATCCTTGGGGAGTCAGCACATTACCAAACAGTAATTTTCCTGGTTCTTTATTTATTTCAGCCATTTTCCTGCTCCTTCATCTACAAGGACGATTACATTCGGATGGCTCTGCAGTAAAGATGCAGGGCACTGGGTAGTAATCGGACCTTCAACGGCATTCCGGATGGCTTCAGCTTTGCCGGCACCGCGTACTAACAATAGAATCTGGCGAGCTTTCAGAATGCCGCCGATGCCCATGGTTATTGCTTGCCGCGGTACATCGTCCAAAGAGTCGAAGAATCTGGCATTTGCTTCCCGTGTGTCTTCAAGCAAATCAACGACATGGGTTTTGCTGCTCAGATTGGCATCTGGTTCATTGAACCCGATATGGCCGTTGCTTCCAATCCCGAGGATCTGCAAGTCAACCGGTCCGTTCTCTTCCAGCATTTTGTCGTATGCGAGGCACTCCGCTTCCATATCTGCTGCATTGCCGTTAGGGATATGTGTCTGTCCTGGATCAATATCAATATGATTGAATAATTGCTCGTTCATGAAACTGCGATAGCTCTGCGGGTGATCAACAGGCAATCCGATATACTCATCCAAATTGAAGGAAGTGGCTTTCGAGAAGCTTACAAGTCCTTTTTGGTGCATTTCAACCAATTTGGCATAAACACCAACTGGGGAACTTCCGGTCGCTAGACCGAGCACCGCTTTTGGATTGCTTTGAAGCAGGCTGGCGATAAGATTCGCACCCGTTTGTACAAAATCTTCATCACTATTGAACTTAAGAATATTCATTAAGATTGACCTCCTCGTTTGTTTCGGTAATGTTGGACATTCAAATAAGATTGCTCCAGTCTAGGAATAAAATCCCCAAAACGGGTGCTGACCATTCCAGTAAACAAAATATCAATGATGTGTAGCTGGGCAATACGTGAAGCCATATCTCCTCGGCGCATTCCTTTTTCCAGAGAAGAGGAGAAGAGAGGAATATCAGCCAGAGTTGCCAAGGTGCTGCTACCGTAAGAGGTTAGAGCGATGGTGCTTGCTCCGCTGGCTTTGGCACAAGTTAAAGCATCAATGGTCTCTGGGGTTTCTCCGGAATACGATACTGCGAATACGACATCGCCTTCAGATAGCGAAGAAGCAGATGTAATCTGCATATGGGAATCAGCGAAAGCGGTGCAATTCACGCCAATGCGGATCAGCTTCTGATAGAAATCTTGTGCGACAATGGAGGAAGTCGCCATCCCGTAAAGATCCACTCGCCGTGCTTGGCACAATAAATTAACGGCTGCTTGTAATCGTTCCAGATCTAGGAGTGAAGTAGTATCCCGAATGGATGTCAGATGGTTCGTTTGCATCGCTTCCACAATTACGGAAAGCGGGTTACCTGCAACGATATCCTGATAAGAAGAACCGCCATCTTGAGGCGCTGCATCGCTATGAGCAATTTCAGCCGCCAGCTTTACTTTGAAATCTGGGAAGCCTTTAAAATGTAGAACCTTACAAAAACGTGTGATAGTAGCAGGACTAATACCGCATTGCTCCGCGAGTTCTGTGATGCCCATATGAACGATTTCACCTGGTGATGACAGGATCCGTTCCGCCAGCTTGCGCTCCATTTGAGACAGCTTGGACTTTTCATGCTCAAGTGCATATAAAATTGGGGACATCAATCCACCTCGACTTCTAATGTAGCTTTTTAAAATTATTTTTAAAATTACTTCTTGAAATAAGAAAATTATTTTCATACTCAGAATAAAACAAAATCTATCCGGATGCAAGGGGTAAAAATGAATACAATAAGGATAATATGCGAGAATTATTAGTCTCTCTTCTATTTAAATAAAAACGGCCCACTCACAGAAGACAGCGAGGTGGACCGTTTTTGAACAATACCTGAAACGTGCTATACCGTAGAACGTTCAATAATACGATACTCAAGCTTACGGTGTACAGGATGACTATCATTATTTTGGATCTGATCATAGATGATCCGAAAAGCTGTAACGCCCATTTCGGGTAACTGGTTATCTATAGTGGTTAGACCTAAAAGTCGTCCGATCGGCTGGTCGTCAAATCCGATGACGGCCAGATCCTCAGGAATACGGATACCGTTCTTCCACGCTTCGATGATTAGACCGGCTGCCACATGATCGCCTGAAATAATTAGGGCATTAGGCCGGTTCTTCATTTTCAGCAGTTGGTGCAGTACACGTCCACCGTCCTCTTCATTCATACAGTTATACATCATCCATTCTTCCTGAAAAGGCTGGCCTGTAGCGGCTAGAAAGTCACTAAAGGCAATTTGCCGGATAGAACTACTGCTGCCATGTTGTCTGCCTTCACAGTAACCTATCTGTTCATACCCCTTATCATGCAAGTACTGCAGGCCGGAGCGAAAAGCGGAATAATGTTCGATATACACAGAAGAGAAGCGGCGTTCACCTCTATCTTGGCAGATGACTATCGGGCCATATGCTGTATATTCATCCATGACTTCTGAGCTCATTCTCGTAGATACAATTACCACGCCATCAATTTCTTTGTTGCGCAGCATCTCCAGTACCTTGAGTTCTTCTTCATGGCGGTAATCGGTCTGGCACAGAATCAAGCGGTATTGCGCTAGCAACGCTTCTTGGGCTAAGCCTTCAATAATTACAGAAAAATAAAAAAGGTTGATATTAGGGATAATAACGGCAATGGCGTGGGTACGGCCGGTAATTAGATGCACGGCATTCATATTACGCGTGTAGTTTAACTTTTCAATCGTATTTAAAACAGCGGTTCGTTTGGTTTCACTTACATAAGGATGATTATTGAGTACTCGCGAGACCGTTGTCACGGAAACACCAGCCATACGGGCGATTTCTTTTATATTAGCCATTCGAGAACAACAGCCTCCCTTTGGTGCTTGTGTGTAGTGTCTAGTCTTTTTATTCTATCATATCGTCCGTAAATTACTTTGCAAATAAAAAGCTTGCTATGGAATCCATTTCATAAATTAGACTGTAGTTGCAAGGGATTACCGGACTAAACCGGCGTAACCTAACGGGCGTGACGGACCGGTACATCTAGTTTCATTTCTAATGTAAAGGTCCGAGGATCGGCTTCATTTAAAATCTACAAAAAACGGTTGTCATCGTTAAAAGATGACAACCGTTTTTTTTCTTTGTAGCTATACAGTTTGTGACGCTTTTGGTGCTCTATTGCGCAGCATCTCCCACACAATGAACGCAAGGACAAGCAACTGAGGCACTAAAGTTTCCCAAGTTGGATACATCCCGAGCCAGCTAATAGAAGGTAATCCATTCTGTACATGTGCGGGTAGTTTCCCTGCGACTTGAAGGGAGTGAATGCTCTCTCCAAGAAAGCGGAATACTAAATAGTAAATAAGAAGTGTAGCTGTACGGAAGAAGGCAGCAATCGGCAATTTCGCACTTAAGGCAATAATTGCGTAACCTACAATTGCTAGAATGACTAGAGCACTACCGATCCCTAGCAGCAATTGAGACACTTTAATGGAAGGGGCCATCCCTACATAAAAAATGGTGGTTTCTGCTCCTTCACGTAAAATCGCAAGCGCTGCTACGGAGGACAAAGACCAGAGATTGCCCTTGGCTAATGCTCCATCCACTTGCCGTCCAACATAGTTGTTCCAATTTGCGGTATTTGATTTACTATGCAGCCAGCGTCCAATGGTAAGCATCATAATGACGGCTACAAGACCTGTGATGCCTTCAATCATCTCGCGTGCTCCACCAGATGCGGCGCGGGAAATGGTATAGGTGAGTAGAACGGCTAATGCGATACTCGCTACAAGTCCTACAGCTGCGCCAGACCAAATCCACTTCTGTGCTTTTGTGTTGCCATCACGTTTCAGGTAGGCCAGAAGGGCAGACAATACGAGGATCGCCTCCAGTCCTTCACGCAGAAGAATTAGCGCAGCATCCCAAGCATTATAGGTTGTCTCACCAGCCAAAGGAGTCAGCTCAGTGACCATATTATCCATGATCTTTAAGGCTTGATCTAGCTTAGGTGGATTAGAGAGCAGATAGCCAGTGACTGCTGCACTTTCGTTCTCAATATTGGTATAGACCGCTGGAGATGCGATCTGTACTTGTCCTTCAGCAGAGGGCCAATCTACGATGAATTGCTCCATGATATTAGCTGCTTCTGCGCTGTTGCCTGCTTTGGCAGTGGAAGAAGCTTTGTTGAGATGGCTGATCAGTCCTTCAATAGATGCTGGTTTACCAGAAGTATCCCCAGCATCTATTGCTTTGCCTTCACTGTAATCAGCAAGCAGCTGATATAAGGCTTCTGCTTCTGATTTCGCCGACTCCTCGCGGAGCGGTTCTGCCTGCAGCGCAATGCGCAGCAGGCTGATCTTCGTCTCCAGCAAGCTGTAGACGGCGGAATTGTCGGCCCGGATGTTGCGCTCTGCCGGCTTCCATCCGCTGACGATGTCGCGGTACGCTGCCGCTGCCGCGCTCCAGTCGGCGCTGCGCACCGCATCCCGCGTGCGCTCCGCCGCGGGCAACAGCTTCGCCGCCGTCTCCTGGCCGGCGGCTCCAGTGTCACCGCCGTCCGTGCCGGAGGCGGCGGTGACATACGCATCCACGCTTCTTGCGAGCGTGGACAGTGCAGCTTTGGCGGGCGCACCATCGCCCGCCGCAAGGGCCGCCGCCGCGTCTGCAAGCGCGGCGTCAACGGCGGCAGCCGGACCGGCAAGTGCCGGGTCCGGCGTGTTCTCGTTCGCGGTGCGCCACAGCGCAGCGAACGCTTCTACATCGGCGGCGGCCGCGTCCCAGCGGCTCTGGCCGGCTTCGACGAGCGCGCTGCCGACTGGCGGCAGCAGCTCGTCGACTGAGCTATCACCCTCCGCACCCGCCGGGTTAGATAGCATCAGTATACATATGATGCTAAACAGAATCATTACGGCTGCCTTCGATAGCAGCCGTTTATTAAGAGAGTACATCGGGATAATCCCCTTTCAATAATGGACAGGAACATTCGATTGGAAACTTAGGGCTGGCTTAGCCTAAAAGGGCTTCCCCGATGTAGCCGCCTTGGCGAATACCTGGGAAGCAGGCAAATACCGCACTGCCTGTATGAGTCATATATTCGTTTAGCCGGTCACTTTTCGAGAGGCGCTGCTGGATCGCAACAAATTGCTTCATTAAATCCCGTTGAAAGCTGATGAATAATAATCCTGCATCGAGTTGACCTGTTGCGATATCTAATCCGCTGGAAATGGAGTAGGAACGGCGCAGCATTTTGACTGTGCCGTCACCATGCGCTAAGGCAGAGTGTGAATCCGGCGGGATGACGGGCTTCCCGGAAGCATCAGCCGCTTTAAGATTCAGATCATCGAATTCATCCTTTGCACCGATAGGCGCTCCATTATGACGATAACGGCCGAAGGTGGCTTCTTGATCGCTTAGAGAGGAACGGTCCCAGACCTCAATTCGAAAACGTACACGGCGAACTGCCATATAAGTGCCGCCGCTCATCCATGAAGGACCGTCACTGCTGCTGTTCCAGACCACTTCGTTCATTTCTGCTTCATTCGTAGTATCAGGATTACCCGTACCATCTTTGAAACCCAGAAGATTACGAGGCGTCGTTCCCTTAGGATCGGCTGCACCTGTGCGCTGGAAGCCTTCCTGTGTCCAGCGGAGTACGGCTGTGCCACGGGCGATACGTGCCAGATTTCGGATGGCATGGAAGGCCACCTGCAGATCATCAGCACATGCTTGGACACAAATATCTCCACCACACCACTTAGGATCCAGGTTGTCTCCCGTAAATGCTGGAAGATCGGCTAATAGGGTTGGACGCTTGGAAGATAAACCGAATCTGTTGTCAAAAAAAGAAGGGCCGATACCAAAGGTAAGTGTACAGCGTGAAGGGTTTAAACCATCCACTTCACCTGTGTCGGAGGGTGGGAGATTAGGGTTGTCATTGACGTCGCCAATGAGGCTGCCAGTAGTAAGAGAAGCTGCGGCAGTTGTCCATGCTTGCATTAGCTTTTTTACATCGGATAGCTTCGTTGTGGTCAGATCAAAGGCTGCGAAGTAAATAAAATTTTGCGCAGGGGTTAGAATGCCGGCCTGATGACTCCCGTAAAAAGGAATGGAATCAGCATCGGAGGCTACTGTTGGCTCAGCTACGGCATTGCGAGCAGCCATAATTCCACCAACACCTCCACCACCTAATAATAGACCAAGGCTAGTGGCGCCAGTAAGCCGCAGCATATCGCGGCGGCTCAGTTTTTTATCTAATATAAGATTGCTCTTGGATTCTTCATTGAGAGGAGCACCCTCTGCATTCGCTGGTAAACCGGTAGATCTATTTTGCTTATTCATGATGATCACACTCCTAGAATAGTTCCCATGTTGGACAATGGCTCAGCCAAGGCATCCAAATTCTGACTCAACTTACGCACATCTTCTTCCTTCAGCTCTTCATAGGAAACATATCCATCTCCAGATTTGAAAGGAGCAAGCTCAGCTTGCAAGGCTGCAAACCGTTCACCAATCGTTTTTTCCAGCTCAGCATCTTTTTTCGCCAGTTCTGGCTTTAACAGCTCGTATATCTTTTGGGCACCTTCAACATTAGCGACGAAATCGTACAGATCTGTGTGGGAGTAACGTTCTTCCTCACCTGTTACTTTAGAAGAAGAAACCTCATTAAGCAGTTCTACAGCACCAGTAACGAGCAGATTGACATCGATCTCTACGGTCTCTACTTTTGCACGTAGAAGCTGGGCATCTTTCAATAATTGGTCAGCAACTTCGGTCATATCTTTGGTTGTGTTATCCTGCCATAGTGCCTTTTCAAGCTTATGGAAGCCGCGCCATTCAGCTGCATCTACGTCATTCTCGCGGGCATCAATATTCGGATCCAAATCACCAAGTGCTTCTGCAATCGGCTCAATTCGCTCGTAATACATGCGGGCTGGTGCATAAAGTGCCTTTGCATCCTCAATCTTTGCTTCTTTAACTGCGTTCGTAAAATTTTCTGTTTGCTTTACAAATTCATCACATTGCTCGATGACATATGTACGATATTGTTCAACCGCTGATGTAAAGTCGGCAGCAGTTGCTGTAGTAGTATCAGATGTATTTGTTGCCTTGGTACTGTTAGCAGCAGCATTTGCAGAGTTATTATTGCTAGTGTTGCTATTACTGTTATTGTTGTTACTGGCACACCCGGTAAATAGTATGGAGGCTGCAAGTAGACCTGCAGGCACGGCATATGTGAATTTCATTGAATGAAGCACCCCTTTTTTTATATGTGAATGATAATCGTTATCATTTATGCTGGACTTATCATAAGTCCGTATACATTTACTGTCAATATAAAATTGTGATGTATTTCATAGTTATATTTTGCAAGATAAAAAAACTCCCGGGACTGGGAGTTGAGTTTGTAGAAATATATCTAATTTTGGGGTCCGAAACTCTGCTTAAAATGCGAAAAATTTACTAATAACGCCATCTGGGTCCGTAACCCTCAGAAGGAGATGATGAATACACTGTTGAAGCGGGCAGTCAACGACCAACAACACAAAACAGCGATTCTCCAATAATGGCTGAATCGCTGCTATGTGTTGCTTACAATTTTTATAATTAACCGGGCCGTCTCATTTATAGGAAAAACTACTTATTCGACAGCCCCATTCTGTGTCGTCTTTATTTTATTGTTCATTATGGGATTCATGTTCCGTAGTGGGATGATTTTTGAATACTTCTGCGGCTTCCTCAGCAGAAAATTCCGGTTCGAATTTACCGACTAGTGGCAATTTGTTTAATTTCGTAGTTTGTACCTCTGCTTTAGTAGGTTGATTATTTTTCGAGTTGCTCATACTTACACCTCCTTTTAATAAGAAACAACAAGTTGTAGTTTGCCCTGTAAGGAGATGATTCTATCCAAGAGATTTCAAGTTTTGCGGGTGAATGTCCTCACTAAAGCGGTGTAATAAGCTTCGGATGGTTAAGCCCATTTTGTAGTTATGACAGCACCATTAACTTCATCAATACATAATATGTTTTGACTGTATCCCTTTACCTTGTTATACCAAACAAACCCAGGGCAAGGAGGGGTGACACCATTGAAGGGGAACGAACACCACAGCAAATTTCTGTTGACTCATCGTGAGCGCGAAGTTTTCGAGCTTCTCGTGCAGGACAAAACGACTCGTGATATCGCTGGTTTATTATTTATCAGCGAAAAAACAGTTCGGAACCACATCTCCAATGTAATGCAAAAACTAAACGTTAAAGGCCGTTCACAAGCGGTTGTCGAGCTGATCAAGCTTGGGGAGCTGAAAATATAGCTGGCCATGTCTTCGGAAGTGACGCGTTTAAGCCTTCTCCACCTCTAGGGGTGAGGGAAGGTTTTTTGTAGTGTCCGGAATATTAGATTTGACTACATTTTATGGATTGACGGATATTGGGAATGGTTGTAAAATCATCTTAAAGTTAAAACCTTTAAACTTTTGAAATCATTTTGATACTTTCGATAAAAATGAAACTGACATTCAATATTCGATTCTCAGTCAGGGCGTAGTTGTGGTGAGAAGAGTTAGTCCTTTTTTATTTCCCTAAAAGTTATAACGTTTAAACTATTGAACTTGGAGGCATAGAAGCTTAGATGAACATTCATGATGTAGCCAAAAGGTCGGGGCTCTCTGTAGTGACCGTATCCAGAGTTCTTAACAATTCACCTTCTGTACGTGAAGGCAATAGGCGGAAAGTGCTGAGTGCTATGGAGGAATTAAATTATCAGCCCAATTCAGCGGCGCGGAGTCTCGTGCGTGGCAAGACGGGAGTTATCGGTATGTCGATTACCAACTTTAACGACTCCTTCTATGACCGCGTGATTCGCGTGGTGAACCGGAAGCTGGCAGAACAAGGTTACTTCTTGGCCCTGTCGATAGCCGAGAATGAGGACGAAGGCGTTAACTTCCTGTTTCAGAAGGACCGCGTTGACGGGATTATCCTGTTATCTCCGCTTGAGGAAAAAGAATATGTGGAGGAGCTGAAAAGAAAAAATATTCCGTTTGTCTTGCTGGATAACCAGCTCCAGCATGAGGATGTTCCCAGTGTCGTCGTCGATAACTATCAAGGGGGGTATGAAGCTACCAAGCACTTGATAGGTCTTGGACACACCCAGATCGCCTATATCGGTGGCCCTTCGGTGTTCCTGAGTGTAGCAGAGCGCAAGCGGGGTTATGTACAGGCGCTGGATGAAGCGGGACTAACGCCTTTCGGCACGGAATATTGCGGATTTACGGTAAGTAGCGGTTATGAGGTGGCCAAGAGATGGATCCGTGAAGATAAGCTGCCGACAGCCATTTTTTCAGGAGACGATTTTATTGCTTTAGGTGTTGTTCAAGCCCTGCGTGAGGAGGGAATTCTGGTACCTCAGGATATCTCAGTGGTTGGCTTTGATGATCAGCAGTTCGTAGGTGAATTTTATCCCCGATTGACGACAGTCAGACAGCCTGAGGCGCAAATGGGCAGCATTGGTGTTGATTTGCTGATGAAATTAATCAATGGGGAGGTGATGCCAGCTGTTGTAACGAAGCTCGCTCCTCAGCTTCTCGTGCGTGAATCCACCGCATCTGTAAGGTTAACCTAAATATTAGGAGTGAAACGAACTGTGAAGTACTTTTTGGGAGTCGATGCAGGGGGCAGCAAAACTTATGCAATGATTGCAAATGAACAGGGAACGGTCATTGGTGTAGGCAAGGGAGGGAACGGGAATCATCAAAACAATCGTGAGCAGGCGGAGAACAGTTTGCAACAGGCTGTATCGGGAGCGATTATAGCGTCGGGGCTGACAAAGGATCAGATGGAGTATTCCTGGTTCGGTCTGGCTGGAGCGGACAGAGAATCCGATTTTCGAATTTTACGACCAATCATCAGCAGACTTGGCCTTCCACGAACTGAGATTTCCTGCGATACCTGGATTGCCTTGCGATCAGGTACAGAGAGTAATTATGGGATCGTGCTGATCTGCGGCTCGGGAGTGAACTGCGCCGGTAAAAATCCGCGAGGCGTTACATACCAATGTGGTGGATTTGGCTATCTGTTCGGTGATTTCGGCGGCGGATACGATCTAAGTATTGAGGTATTCCGTAGCGTTCTTCGGGCGGATGATGGAAGAGAGAAAGAGACTATCTTAAGCGAACGCTTAATTCATTTGCTGGGCTATTCCAGTGTTTCGGAGTTAAGGGAGGATTACCTGGATCATTCCAGAGACTTGCCTCCCCAGATTGCTGAGCTGCTGTTTCAAGCGGCAGATGAAGGAGACCAGGTTGCCACCCTACTGCTAACCAAGCAAGGGGATGAGCTCGGTTTGGCAGCGGTATCGACAATCCGCCATTTGGCTATGGTGGAGGATTCCTTTGACATCGTACTTGCAGGCAGCCTATTGACCAAGGGGGATCGCTCAGGCATCATCCGGCGGGCCATTGAACAGAGAGTGAAGCATTCGGCTCCAAATGGCACTTTAAGGACTCTAACCCGGGAACCGGTTGTAGGCGCGGTCGTTTTGGCAATGGAAAGCAGCGGTGTGCGTGTGAATCAGGAGGTTCTTGATCGTCTATCACTGGGTAAGGAGGGGCTATTATTATGAAGGAGACTTTGAAGCTCGTTGTCATCGGAGCGGGTTCATCGTATACGCCTGAGCTTATTGAAGGCATCATCATGCATCATAAAGAGCTTCCCGTCCGCGAAGTATGGCTGGTGGATATTGAGGCGGGAAGGGAGAAGCTGCATACGATTGCGGAATTAAGCAAGCGTATGATTGCTGAGTCCGGACTGCCGATTACCGTGACACAGACGCTTGAGCGCAGGGAGGCCATCGCCGGAGCAGACTTTATCTGCACTCAAATCCGGGTAGGTATGCTGGAAGCGCGAAAATGGGACGAATTAATTCCGCTTCAATACGATGTCATCGGTCAGGAGACGACGGGTCCCGGAGGGATGATGAAAGGCTTGCGGACCATTCCGGTTATTCTGGATATTTGCAAGGACATCGAGGAGTTAGCTCCGGATGCCTGGTTGCTGAATTTTACGAATCCGGCCGGTATGGTAACTGAAGCTGTTCACAAATATTCATCGGTAAAAAGCGTAGGCCTGTGCAACTCGCCGATCGGTTTTCAAAAGTGGCTCTCTGAGTTCTTCGGACTTCCTATAGAGAAGATCTATGCGGAGTTTGTTGGCATCAACCACCTGCACTGGGTATCCGATATCGTAATTGACGGTAAAAGCAAGCTACAGGAGCTCATTGATTACCCCCAGAACTACAAGGCGAGTAATGTGCCGTTTGATTCCTGGGACCACCGGTTTCTGAATGCTTTGAAAGCCATCCCTTCTTATTACCTGAGCTATTACTACATGACGGACGCGATGCTTGCGGAACAGAAGGAAGCAGCAGCAACGATCGGATCGCGCGCTGAGGTAGTGAAGAAGGTGGAGGAAGAGCTGTTTGAGCTGTACCGGAACGTAGAGCTAAAGGAGAAGCCAAAGCAGCTGGAGCAGCGTGGTGGAGCCTATTACTCGGAGGCGGCAGTGCTGCTGATGCGCTCCATTTATAATGATTCCCGTGATATCCAGACGTTGAATGTAAGGAATAACGGAATGATTGACTTCTTGCCGGACGATGCCTCCATTGAGGTGAACTGTTTGGTAACCAAACAAGGTCCGCTGCCGATTCCGCTGCGCAAAATTCCGCAGCCCGTCAAAGGCCTGCTGGCCGCGGTCAAGCAATATGAGAGCCTCACCATCGAGGCGGCTGTGCATGGAGACCGGGATATGGCCCTGCAGGCTATGGTTCATCATCCGCTCGTGCCTTCGGTCACCGTAGCTGAACAGCTGCTGGATGAAATGCTGGAGAAGAACAAAGCGTTTTTGCCGTTGTTTCACTAGAATCGTCCAGAGGAGGAAAAACGGATGAACACGGCCGAGAAACCAAGTAGATGGAAGAAATTCACCAGTCAATTGGATTTACAGTCCATGGTTTGGCCGGGAATTATCTTTGTATTCATTTTTAGCTACATTCCGATGTATGGCGTGGTTATGGCATTCCAGCAATACGATATTTTTGGCGGCATTATGAAGAGCCCCTGGGTTGGATTTATGCATTTCAGAATGTTCTTCGAGGCACCGGAGTTCTGGAATGTGATGCGAAATACCATTGTGATTAGCTTGCTTAAATTGATTATCTCTTTTCCAGCACCGATTCTTCTTGCACTAATGCTGAATGAGATCGGTAATATGGGCTTTAAACGCGTTATCCAGACCGTCAGCTATTTACCGTATTTCCTGTCCTGGGTTATTGTATCCGGTTTTGTATTTTCGCTGTTATCTGTTGACAACGGAACGGTAAACTATGTGCTGGAGCGATTCAATCTGGTAGGGGAGCCAGTTAACTTCCTGGCGTTACCCAAATACTTCTGGTCTATTCTAGTAAGTGTAAATGTGTGGAAGGAGGTCGGATTTGGGAGCATTGTCTATCTGGCCGCGATTGCAGGCATTGATCCGACTTTATATGAAGCCGCTTCCATAGACGGAGCAAGCCGATTTAAGCAAATTCACTTGATTACACTCCCCAGCATTACCCCCATTATCATCATCTTTATGATTCTTGCCATCGGCAGTCTGCTTAGTGCGGGCTTCGAGGACATTTTGCTGCTGGCAACCAATCCAATCCTGCGACCCTACTCCGATGTTATCGACACCTATGTGTACCGTGTGGGGATATTAAATGCCAGATTCTCTTATGCGACAGCGGTAGGGCTTTTCAAAGCGGTGATCAGTGTCATTCTGCTGGTGATGGCCAACAAAATCGCGCGCCGGGCAGATGTTAGTCTCTGGTAGGTACTACTACTCATAGCGAATGCTTCCGATGCAAGTTTTATTGGGATGTATCGACTGTAAGTAATGCTCCATAAACCTTTTAGGAGAGGTGAACAATGAGACTAAGCCTGGGCGACAAAATCATGCAGCGGACTATTTATATCCTTTTGACGCTGCTGGCGCTACTTATGCTGTACCCATTTTGGAACGCGCTGGTCATTTCCTTTAATCTAGGGAGCGATACGGCGCTCGGCGGTGTAACCTTGTTACCGAGAGCATTTACCCTGGAAAATTATTATATTGTGTTTCAGGATCATCGCCTGCTGAATTCTTTTCTGATCACCATTCTTAGAACGCTCGGCGGCACGGCATTGTCCGTCTTCTTCACGGCCCTGTTAGCTTACGGAATGTCCAAGAAAACATTGCTTTTTCGAAAACAATATATGGTGTTCTTCATGATTACGATGTTCTTCAGTGGAGGGCTCATCCCTAGTTATTTACTAGTTCGCTCTTTGGGTATGCTGGACACCTTTTGGGTTCTGATTATCCCCGGCATCATCAGCGTCTGGAACATGATTGTCATCCGCACCTTCTTCAACGCTTTGCCGGAGGGGTTGGAGGAATCGGCCAAAATCGACGGTTGCAGTAACTACGGCATTTTCTTCCGAATCGTTATTCCCGTCTCCGGCCCGGTGCTGGCCACGATTGCTTTATTTACTGCGGTCGGTTACTGGAACGACTGGTTTACGGGAGCGATCTATATTACGAAGGACGAACTGCTTCCTATACAGACCCTGCTGCGGCAGGTTATGAACTCCAACATTATGACCCAAATTGGTTCATCGAATGCCATCGCGCTGGATCATATGAACCGAAATCGGACGATTACTACGAAGTCACTGACCATGGCTACGATGATGATCGCTACTATTCCGATTATCCTGACGTACCCTTTTCTCCAAAAGTACTTTGTTAAGGGCGTAATGATCGGTTCATTGAAAGAATAGCAGTCTCCATATTATGTAGAAAGAAGGGAAAAGAATGGGCAATCGTATGAAATGGGTATCGCTTCTGCTGACTTCGCTGGTGCTTCTTCTCGCTGCCTGTAGCGGAGGGGGGAATTCTAACACTTCACCAAACACAAGCGAGAAAAATCTGAATACTGAGGTCACCACTGATGACGGCAGCGGGATTAAGCCCGTCACCTTCAGCTTCTATGGAAATTACGACTGGCTTACTACATCACCATGGGGGGATAATGAGGCGACAAAATGGATTCAAGAGAACCGTAAGGTTACTGTTGAACCGATTCAATCGGGAGGTGCGGCCGGAGAAAAACTCAACACGATGATCGTCGGTGGTGATTTACCGGATGTCATTTTTACTGACCGGGGATCCTCAGTGGAACGGCTGGTGCAGGCAGGGCAACTTGTTGCGCTGGATGATTACTATGACAAGTATCCGAACTTCAAGAAATATGTGAAGGAATCCACCCTGAATTTGCTCCGTTCAGATGACGGAAAAATCTATCAAATCCCCAACTGGTATACATCCGGGCAATTCGGCAACGGCGGATGGATGGTGAATAAAGATATTTATAATGAGCTCGGCAGACCGGCGCTGGAGACCTTTGATGATTTGTATCAATATTTACGCTTGGTGCAAGAAAAGTATCCGGATGTTGTACCTCTGGAGGTTGGCGAGAAGGGGGCAGGTCTGGAAATTATGTATGGCGGTTTTAAGGAGAACTCCACCAGTAAGTTCATTTCACTCATGGGATATCCGGAAGGCGACAAGCTGTCATCTATCTTGGACGATCCCGCTTACGAGGAGATGGTGCTGTATATCAATAAGCTCTATCGTGAACGGCTGATTACGCAGGATGCACTGCAGCAAACCCAGGATGCGGTCAAAGAAAAGGTCAATACCAGCCGGGTAGCGGTCATGGTCGAATCCAATATCACTACGTATGGAGCCGAGGGACACCGTGCACTGACTGCGAACAATCCGGACAGCGGTTATGAAATTATTTGGCCGATTCATAAAGCCGGACTAGACAAAACACAAGTGTTTGTAAGCGGTTTCGAGACGCTGGGTTGGAACGTCAGTGTCATTACAAAAAAGGCCAAGGATCCGGAGGCCATCTTCGCTTACTTTGACTGGATTACGGGTCCGGAGGGACAGAAGGTGCTTTTCTTCGGTCCTAAAGGCTTGTACTGGGATGAGGAGGACGCAGACGGAGCACCAATTCCGAACGAGAAATACAAGACGACTCCTGCTAACGAGCGTACCGAAACGATGAGAAAATTCGAGGACTTTAACTGGGCGGGTAATACGACCTTTATTGATACGGCGAAAATGAGCTTAGAGGCGCTGCTTTCCGCGAACCAGAAATCATGGGAGACAGTGGCGCAGTCCACGGTGACCTGGAAAACCGCGCTGGACATTACGGAATTTGTGAATACCGATCCGCTACCGGATACGGAGATTGGCATCATCGCACAGAATGTAGGGGATATTTATACCCTTGCTTACGCACAAATGGTTCAGGCGAAGTCGGATGAAGAGGTATTGTCAGCACTGGAGACAGCCAAAAAGAACACCCAAAAAGCGGGGCTGGATAAGCTGCTTGAGTTCAGAACCGAAAAATGGCAGGAGAATGTCAAGAAAATCAACGCGATGAAATAAGACTTTTATGAAATCTTATACTTGTGGAGGCGATATTATGGCATTTGCGCTGAGATCGAGATGCATAGCAATGTTAAGCTTCGTATTGGTTTCTTCGATAGTAGGTGGTTCCGTGCCGGCTAAGGCCGATGAGGAGAGTAATCCCCCTTTTGAAACGGAAGTTATTGTACGGACCGTAAACCAGTTTAAGAATACGGCGGATGTCCATAATTTCATCCAGCTGTCCACAAGCTACGGTGTCGATGTCATCAGCATGAACGTGAAGCAGGATGAAGATGATGAGGTTCCGTCTGGAAGTGTATTTTATCAGAGTGATATCGCTCCGATCGCGCAAGGCTACGAGAATTTCGATGCCCTGCAGGCTGTCATTACAGCAGCCCATGCTGCAGGAATTAAGGTTCATGCCTGGATTCCCCAGTTCCATGATCAGCAAGCCTTCCTTGCTCACGATGAATGGCAGATGCAAGCGCTGGTTAACGGGGTTCAGACTCCGTTCACAGGTTCTAACGGCAACGAATACTTCGTCAATCCGATTCACCATGAAGTGCAGCAGTATGAGCGTTCCATCATTCAGGAAGTGATCGAGAATTATGCTGTTGACGGTGTTGTGCTAGACTGGATCCGCTTCGACAATTACAACATGGACGTCAGTGATTACACGGCCCTGAAGTATCAGGCGCAGTTCGGATATTCCCCGCTCAGCATTGACTTCGATACGGATTCGCCTCAGCGTGAGCAGTGGAATGAATGGAGAACTGAACAAATTGGACAGTATGTGGGCGATATCCGTGAGGATATTTCCGAATCCTCAAATCCGGATGTGCAGCTAGGTGTGTATATTTTGCCGCCGGAATTTACAGAGGTTGGACAGAATCTAGCTAAATTCAAAGATGATATCGACTTTGTCGCACCGATGGCGTACTTTGATGACTGGGAGTTCAATAGTGATTGGGTATACAGCACTTCCTACGGCATCCTGAAGGATACGAGCGACCGGATCAGTGGCGGTGACGTGAAGATTGTAGCCACACTGGATAATGACTGGACTGATGATCAATATCAGGAGATTTACAAGGGAATCCGCGAGAATTATCCGGACGTGAAGCGCCTGTCGTTCTTTGCCTACGGGGCCTGGCCAGAAGATGAACTGGCCAATATCAAGGAACGTGAAACCTGGCCGACGCCAGGCTGGACGCCTCCGGTAGAACAAGACTATCCGGCTCAATTACCAGCAGGGTGGAAGGCTCGAAATATCGGTTCCATGCCGGGAAACGTTACCTACAATTCATCCAATAAGCAATATACACTCAGCAGCAGCTCTACGGATATTTGGGGAAATGGAGATCAACTGAATTATATATATCAATCCGTGAGCGGCAATGCGGAGATTAATGTTAAAGTGCAGTCCACTAGCCGATTGGACGGCTGGGCCAAGGCCGGCATTATGATTCGGGAGTCGCTGGGTCATAATTCGAAGCACGCAGATATGATGCTTACCCCCGAGAATGGGGCAACCTTCCAGTATCGTGCAGAGACCGCGGGCAATATGGTCGACCATACTGCGGCTGCCTCGGCTCCAAGATGGCTAAAGCTGACCAGAAGCGGAAATACCTTCAAAGGGGCTATTTCGACGAACGGGAATAACTGGCAGACGGTTGGAACTGTTCAGATCCCGATGAATCGTAAGGTGTATATTGGCATAGCGCTCAGCAATCCGGGGGATGATTCGAGGAATAAGGCCGTGTTTGGAAATGTGAAGGTTACGGATTAAGCCTAATACAATTACAACTATACATCATCATTCGCTTTATTTTTTATGGGCAAAGCAAAGATATCAGAGGCTTGATTTGTATTTAGACCTCCTGGAAAGCACCCGAAGCCTGGGGATTTGCTGTCAGGGAGAGAAAGAACGGATACCGGCTGACTTTGGAATCTGATGATGTAATATAATCGGCAGAACACAGTGCAAAGCAGATTGGGTTAGAAGACATTCATCTCCGAAATACGGGTGAATGTCTTCTTTCTTTGCTCATAGTGTTCTGAAAATGTCATTTATCGTGTAATACAAAGCATTAAGTTCTTCCATATAAACTGTTTTTATTTTGGTTTTATCAGGATTGTCACTTATCATTTCCATAAAGACATCAGGATCATTAATGATACCATTAAGACTTGCGCGCTTTAACAATTCTGCATCGGAAATATCATCCTTAAACGACAGTCTTAAGATTTCCATAGTGTCGTTTACTATACCTTTGAAATTCTCTTCTTCCCCAAAGAAAGTTGCAATCTTATTCAAAAAGTCTGCATATTTATCTGGTATTTTTGAATTTTCTGAAAAAAATATCATTTATATCTTCTCCCTATATTAATCGAATTTTTAAATAGTTTTAAGTAATTGGCCAGTCTGAAATCATCTAATTATTGTCAGAAACATTATAATTGGATTTGGAACAATTGGCGGTTAAAAATGATACAGTAGTACTGTTTACACAGATTAAGTGAGTACGATATATCGGAAATTCTAACTTGTTTCATAGAGTTAAGTTATAGTTGACCAATTCGAAAGCGGCGGAGGCTGGGGATGCTAAAGACAGTATCAGTTATTTTTAATGAGCGACCAAAAAGGTGGGGATTAAGAGGGGATCCATATCTTTGGGATGAGCTAGAGAGGTACTTTCAGGAAGTGAATTATCCATGTACAGGTGAGGAGTTTGCAGAGATATTCAAATACGCATTTGAGGAATTAACAGGAAGTAGCTTAGGTGATTTAGATAAACAAATCTATTGTGAGAAATACAGTCATGGTGGTATGTCCAGTGGGCATGTTTGTCTGGAGTTTTGGATTGAAGTAGCGATTCCATTGCTAATTGAACGATTGGAGGGATTAGCAATTTAAATTGGTGAACAATCGGATGCATCTCACCTTCCCCCCACCACCAATGTAATGTAAAAACTAAACGTTAAAGGCCGTTCACAGGTGGTTATGGAGCTGAAAATATAGCTGGCCATGTCTTCGAAAGTGATGCATATAAGCCTTCTTCACCCTTAGGGGTGTGGGAAGGTTTTTTGTTGTTTATGCATATTTGCTAAAAGAACATTCAATTGATAATCATTCTCAATACATATATAATGAATCCAAAGTAAGGGGAAGTAGGGATGAGCATGAAGCGTAGCGATGGTCTGAATGAAGCGGAAACGATTGATGCCCATAAGACGCTTAGATGCGAAGGGTTTAATATTACTTACCAGTTGGACGGAAGCCACTTTGAGATAAAACCACCGGTCGAGCTAGGGAAGGGTAGCTGCCAGAGCCTGCTTACTCAGCGTTATCTTCAAATGACGGATTTTGATCTCCAATTTAATCGGGATATTGAAGCGAAGGGCGAGTTTAGAACACCTCGTACGGAGCTGATATTCTGCATGGGACACGGAATTGAATGGGGGACCTCGCTGAAGCAGGACTATTTTGCCATAGATACAGGAGAAAGTGTGCTGCTTCACGGCGGAGTAAGAAGTGAAAATTGTATATACCTTAGCGGAGCGGGCTACAGATTCCTCAGCATAGATATGAGTCCGGCACAATTTGAGCGAATGACCAGCGGACTGACCGAGGATACACGGCTCCAAGCCGGAGGAGGAGCTGGGTTGTTTTTTGGCAAAAACGCAATCACACCATCTATCCGACTCATTCTGTCTCAAATTGCGGATTGTTCCTATAGTCAGGGTATGCGGGAACTCTATCTGGAGGGGAAAATGCTGGAGCTAATGGCTGTCTATCTCAATGAATCTTTATTTGAAGCTGATCGGATTTCCCACACAGTCAAGCTATCTAGAGATGATATGAAGAGCCTGCGACTAGCCAAGGAAATTCTGCAACGTGATTATTTACATCCACCGACGCTAGCAGGGCTCTCTCGCATTATTTGCCTTAATGAGTTCAAATTGAAGAAGGGCTTTAAGGAAATGTTCGGTTATACTGTCCATGCCTATGTGATCGAACAACGGATGCAAAGGGCACAGCAGCTGCTAGAACATGGAAATATGACGGTAAGTGAAGCAGCATCCAGAGTCGGATACGTGAATGTCAGCCATTTCTCAGCAGCCTTTCGTAAAAAATTCGGTGTGCGTCCTGGAGAGTATCTGATCAGTGGTAGACAGCGTTCTTTAGGAACAAGGATGTAAGCTCACATCGAAAACAGATGCTCCTGATTTGGTTGATTATAATCCCGGAAATGGTAGCAACTATGAAGAGCGTTCCTATACACTAGTGCACAGAGAATCATTCTCAGTGCACTTTTTTTGTGCGTAATTATAAAGAGTGGGGGAACAGCTGTGAGTAAAACCAAAACTGGCATGTCGAGACTGCTGGAGATTGCCGGAGAGAAGCGGGGCCTGCTGATCCTGTCTGGTGTATTGTCATCTGTCAGCGCCGTGCTAATGCTGGTACCATTTTTGTCTGTTTATTTCATATTGGCCGAGCTACTGCGGCATGCCGCATCTCCTGGACAGGTTGATGGTGATGCTATGATTCGCTGGGGATGGATTGCACTCGGCGGATTGATCGGAGGTCTGGTGACCTCGTATTGCGGTATTATGTGCTCACATATTGCGGCTTTTCGTATTCAGTATAATCTGCGTGTACGAATGACTGAGCATCTGGGCAGACTGCCGCTCGGCTTCCTGAATGGAACTTCGACCGGCGCAGTGAAGAAGACGCTGGAACAGAATGTCGACAAGGTGGAAAATTTCGTAGCGCATCAGCTCCCTGATCTGGTCAGCGCGCTGGCGTCTACGGTGCTGATGATTGTGGCGATGTTCTGGCTGAGTCCGCCGTTAGCTGTAGCCTGCCTTCTACCGATCCTCATAGGAATGGTTGTGCAGTCAGCACTTATGATGAGTAGTAAGGGGAAAACCAGTGTGAAGCAGTATCATGATTCTTTGGAGCAGATCAATGCTTCGGCGGTGCAGTATGTGCGGGGGATGCCAGCGGTGAAGGTGTTCGGGCAGACGGTGCATTCCTTCCGAAAGTTCTACAGTGATATGACCAGATACCGTGATTATTGTCTGGAGTTTACGGACCGTTATCAGTCAGGTTATGTTCTGTTCAAAACATTACTGGCCTCCTCGTTTACCTTTATTTTACCGGTGGGTGTCTTTATGCTAAGCGGTCGGCCGGCCTCCATGTCCTTTGCGCTTGTGCTGCTGTTCTTTCTAATTATGGCGCCAGGCGTATCATCTCCGCTTTATAAACTGCTTATGCTGGCTTCGAGCACTCGGGATATCGGCGAAGGCGTAGAGCGGATGGATCGTCTTTTGGCACAGCAGCCTGTACCAGAAATAGCAAAGCCGCTATCACCGCAAGCTTTCGACGTTGAATTTATGGACGTAACCTTCTCCTACAATGAAGAAGAGGGGGCTGCGGCTGCGCTCAGCGAGGTCTCTTTCCGGGCAGAACAAGGGAAGGTTACAGCGCTGGTTGGACCGTCAGGTTCAGGTAAATCGACGGTGGCCAGCTTGGTGCCGCGGTTCTGGGACCCGCAAGAGGGTGCGATCCGTATCGGTGGAGTGGATATCCGTCATATGGCGATTCATGAACTGATGAATACAGTTGCCTTTGTATTTCAGGAGACCTTCCTGTTCTATGACACTTTGTATGAGAATATTGCCGTCGGCAAACCGGGAGCCACGCTGGATGAAGTTCAGGCTGCAGCAAGAGCTGCGCAATGCGACGAGTTCATCTCTCGGCTTCCGCAGGGATACGATACGTTAATCGGTGAAGGTGGCGTCTATCTCTCCGGTGGTGAAGAGCAGCGTATTGCGGTAGCCCGGGCTATCCTCAAAAATGCACCGGTACTTGTACTCGACGAAGCGACTGCTTTTGCCGACCCGGAAAATGAGCATCACATGCAGCTGGCACTAACGGAGCTTATGCGCGGGAAGACGGTTATTGTTATTGCTCACAGACTCTCCTCTATTCGTGAAGCCGCACAAATTCTGGTACTGCGAGATGGGCAAATCGTGGAGCGCGGAGATCACGATAGTTTGATTGATCTCAATGGACTTTACACTCAAATGTGGCATGCCTACAGTGACGCTGGAGATTGGCATTTGGAAAAAGGAGGGGAACAGCTATGAAGGTATTGCACAATATTACTGCTGGCAAACCGCAGCAGCTGCTGAAGCCTGTACTTTTTTCCTTACTGGCTAACATAGTTAGTGTGCTTCCGTTTGCGCTTGTAATTGAGGCGGTACGGTTGATTTTTGCTCCTTATATTACGGTGGGTGCAGAGCTTCAGATAGAACGGCTTTGGTGGATTTGCGCGGGACTAGCTGCTGTTATGGTACTGATGTTCCTGAGCGAGATCCCCGCTTACCGCACTGCATACCGCGGGGCTTACAATGTTGCGGCACAGGGACGGGCGGAATTAGCAGAACATCTGCGTAAGCTTCCGCTAGGCTACCTGACGCGCCGGGATCCCGGTGATCTGGCCAATATGATGATGGGCGATTTCACGCTGGTTGAGACAGGAATTTCACATCTGCTGCCACAGCTTGCAGGGGCTTTTGTACTGCCGATATTCGCACTTGCGGGTTTACTATTCCTCGACTGGCGGATGGCGCTTTCCATGTTCGTGGCACTGCCGGTTGCCCTCCTAATTATGTACCTGTCAGGCAGACTGCGGCGCAGATTAGGGACGAATCATATGAAAGCGAAACTGAACGCCGCGAATCGGCTACAGGAGTATTTGAATGGTATTCGGGTGATGAAAGCCTACAACCTGACGGGAGAACGCTTTGTCCGTCTGGATAGCTCTTTTCGAACTTTGATGAAGGAAAGTGTGAAGCTTGAAGGGATATTCGGACCGGTCATTCTAACGGCTATGGCTCTTCTTCGTGCGGGTCTGACCTTAATGGTATACGTAGGTGTACATCTATTGTTAGGCGGGGAGCTCGGTATTTTGCAGCTGGCGGTATTCCTTATTGTCGGCACACGCATCTATGATCCACTGACGACGGCGCTCGCCAACTATGCTGAATTCCGGTACAACGAACAAGCGGGTGAACGCATCGTAGACCTGCTTCGCCAGCCGGTAATGACAGGGACTACAGCTCCACTTCCCGATAGCAGTACCATTCGCTTTGACAATGTTACCTTCAGCTATGGAGGTGAGCCTGTTCTCAAACAATTAAGCATAGAAATGCCGCAAGGTTCATTGACTGCAATCGTGGGTCCCTCCGGCAGCGGAAAGAGTACAGTGCTGCGTTTGATCTCGCGTTTCTATGATCCTGACGAGGGAAGTGTTCTGCTAGGCGGACGCAATATTAAAGATATTGATCCAGAACATTTGCTAGGGTCTGTGTCGGTTGTGTTTCAGGATGTGTATCTGTTCCAAGATACCATTGGAAACAACATTGCCTTTGGGCGGCCGGGCGCGTCGCAGCAGGATATTCAACAAGCAGCAGAAATGGCCCGTTGCCATGATTTCATTATGAAATTACCGCTAGGTTATGACACGCCGGTAGGCGAGGGTGGCAGTACGCTTTCCGGAGGGGAGAAGCAGCGGATCTCCATTGCTCGTGCGATTCTTAAGAACGCTCCTATTGTATTGCTGGATGAGGCTACTGCATCGCTTGACCCGCAGAATGAAGCCGAAATCCAGAAGGGAATTGATGCGCTGATTACGGGCAGAACCGTTATTGTTATCGCGCATCGGCTGAAAACCATACGAGGTGCAGACAACATTATTGTGCTGGAAGATGGCCGACTGGTGGAGCAGGGACGACATGAAGCCTTACTACTACGAGGCGGATTGTACGACCGTCTCTGGAAGCTGCAGCAGCAATCCGTCGGATTCCGCATCACATCATAGGAAACTTCATTCACGCTTTTAGGAGGCAAACGTATGGTTATCACAAAGGATGAATCTACCTGAAGCCATCTAAATATAAAGACGAAGCCATTTATGGCTTCGTCTTTTGTAGGTTTACATACCCTTTTAATCCTAGAGAATAATGTCCTTTTTACAAATGAACTATTGCACCGAAAGTACAGTCTCCAGCTCAGGGATATATTCCTTGACCATATTGTTGTCTTCCCAAAGTCTCTTAGTCCCAGCTGGAGCTTGACCTTCGGAAACGACTAAGTACGGTTTGATGGTTACGGTACTCGGTATAGTCTTGAAGGGTTCAAAACGAACATTATAAGATTCGCTTAAGGGGTGAGCACCGATGGGCTTCAGTTGAACACCATGTTCATCCACAATGTCAAACTGAAGAGCGATGACGCCCCCGTTAGCAACCTTATATTTCGAAGGGACAGAAGCGAGCATTTCTTCTACGCTCTGGCCAGGTTTGGTTTTGTACTCAACGGAGACCTGCGTTGTGATTGGGGTGATTTCCACCTTACTGATCTGCAAGTTAATGTTATCGTGATGCTTGGTTTCCTCTGAAGTTAGAGCGGTAACGGGCGTTGAATTTGTAACGGGCAGAACGAATTCGAACGGGACATCGTAACCCTTTAACGTTACATTTACAGTCAAGTCAAATTGATCAGGGAACTGGACAGAATGGTTTGAGCTAGTAGTGCTGGTAACATCAACCATTAGGCTGGAAGCAGTCTCACCGTCCATGAATTCATAACCTGCGTTCAGAGATTGGCCTTTATAGAGAACCTCTAACGTATCCACCGCCCCTTTATTTGCATCGGAAGCCGGCGAATTGGGCTCCGAAGCCAGACGGTTTCCAGGAGTGGTTATGTTCATAAGAATTCGGGTCCCGTCAAATAACAACGTTGGAATATTCATAGTAACATTGCCATGGGTCACGCTTTGGTTTACGTTTGTGATGAAATCTTCGGCTTGTTGAACACCGGGATCTCCGTTGTTTTCGCCCCATAATGAATAGATTTGTCCCAGAACCGGAATTTGCTTGAGTGCATCAGCCATTGCGGGCGATACAAAGCCGGAAGCAAGGACTGTAACTCCAAGAATTGCAGCGGCTGCAGTGGAAATCAACCATTTATTAAAAGTTTTAGATACATTTTTCTTTTTCTGAACGGGGGAAATGGAATTATCGGTTTCCCTGATGATTTGGTAAGTCTCATTCAGCTTGGAGCGGGCAATATCCGATAACTGATCGGGAAGCAGGCTTTGGCAGTTCTTTAATTGTTCTTCTAACTTAGTGTTTACCATGTCGCAACTCCATTTCTTGATTAAATTGAGATGAATGCTTTAGCTTTTTGCGGGCGCGATGCAGCCGGGTCTTCACGGCTACCGTAGAAATTTCGAGAATGTCGGAAATTTGACTGATCGGCATGTCCTGTAGGTAATGAAGGTGAATGACAATCCGTAGATTCTCCTCAAGATGTTGAACGGCATCCCATATTTCGATTTTCTCATAATCCTTGGAAATGGAAGGGACTTCGGGAAGCTCTCCATAAGGGAGGGCTCTTGCGTTGTTTTTGATCATTTTGTTGCATTCATTAATCAGGATCCGGAAGATCCACGTTTTGAAAAAAGCGGGCTCTCTGAGTGTATGGATGGACTTAAAGGCTTTAAGCATCGTCTCTTGCAGGGCATCTGCACAATCCTCGTCTTTGTTGACGATGGACCTTGCAGTTCTATACAGAGGTAACTCTATCTCTTGCATCAGCTGCACGAATGCTTCAGAGTCCCCAGCTTTGGCTTTGACGACAATAGGATTAATATGCAAAGATTTACCTGCTTTCTTGACTAAAAGTCTTAGGATATTCGTAACGTTACTTAAATATTAGATCGGGTAGGTAGCTAGAAGGTTACAACGAAAGTAAACCTAAGATATCGGGGGACTGCACCGCTTGGGCAAATCAGCACACATGGGATTCTCCAAGCATTCTGGACTCACAAAATAATGTAGTATCTGGTGGGGCAGTTTTGCTTACTAAAAGCAAAAGCCCCCTCCGCCGTTTTGGCGGAAAGGGCCAGTCGTCCATGTTATTTGGTATTTTTATAAATGTTAGGTTTGTTTATTCAACATTATCTTTAAATTTTCTATTTCTCTCTTATAAAAATCAACGGTCTTACCCTCTGTGACTTTCCAGTCCCTTTCTAGCAGCTCAATTATTTCGTGATGCTTTTCAATAGACTTATCATATTCCCCTTTTATTATATATATATGAGAAATGGCTTCAAATGCATCTGTATACTTTGGACTTGGCTGTAGTTCGTAACCTTTGGAATAGTATTCTATGGCTTCGTCGTACCTGCAAAGTTTAGCCATACAGTCTCCTCTGGAGGACCATGCAAGCCAATCCTCAGGATACAAATCAGTCATTTGCTCCCAGAGAGCCAGCGCCTGAGAAAGGTTGCCCTCTTCCTTGCATATCAGCCCTCCATATTTTTGATATAAATGACCAGGATGGATTTGGTTCAATTGTTCCAGAATTTCTTTTGCTTCAATACATCTGCCGTCTGCGATTAAGTAGTTCATAAGCCAAACATAAGCCTGCCAGTAATCCGGGTGATTCGGCACGAAATTCTTATAATACGCAATGAGTTTATGGTGATTTGAAAAGTTCCAATCAAAAATGATTCCATTCTCCGCATCTCGCAAGGCATTATGATTACTTTTGCTGTCCGGAGCTAATAGCAGCGCATCCTTAGCATAATGGGAAGCCAATTCACGGTGCTCATCTGAACGATGAATGTGTAACTGAGCTAGCAAGGTGAGGGATGGGGATTTTTTTTGCGCATCATTTATTTTTCCTTTTAAAAATTGTTCAGCATAGTTAAAATCGTCTTCGGATATAAAATGTTCAGTACTAATCATATTTCCAATTCGTTCTAAATGGGTATCATCGGTTAATGCAAATAATTCATCAATTGTAACACCAAAAATCACGGATAAATCAGGAAGAATTTGAATATCAGGCATGGTTACATTATTTTCCCACTTAGATACTGCTTGGGATGACAGATTCAGTTTTGCTGCTAGTTCTTCCTGAGTCATTTCTTTTTGTAAACGAAGAGTCTTTATTTTTTTTCCTATCTCAACATTCATTTGGATAACCTCCAATTCGTATCATTTCGACTAGTCAATTGAATTATAACTTTTAGTATAAAATATCCTCAATGACCGCTTGGTTAAGCGAATTAACCTATCAGGTTACCTTGTAGGACATTGGTTCAATTTATAAGAAGGGCGATTTGAGATTTATCGACAATTCTCCTCTGAGGGTTGGAGGCGACGGAATGTAAAAAATTTACTTGTGATCTCGATTTTCTTTCTCAAGGTTGCGGAGCATATCTTGTTATGACATACTCGTCAGCAAATGGTTCACTAAGTTAAACGATTGAACGAAACGAAAGCGGTGAGAATCATTAATAAACAGCAACAAGTCGAAGTCATCAAAGACGATTTCAAGATGTGTCAGAAGGTCTTTTTAGCTATTGGTAATGAGACAAGACAATCTATTATTACTGTACTTATGGAGACTACCTGTACGAACGGGTTACGCGTAGGTGAGATTACTGAAAAAACGCATCTATCACGACCTGCTGTCTCCCATCATCTAAGAATCTTAAGAGAAGCTGGAATTATAATGGTGAGGGAAGAAGGCTCTAAAAATTATTATTTTATGGACGTTAGAACAAAATTAGGAGTGTTAAAAAATCTTATAAACCATCTCGATGAATTTATGGAACAATATTATTAGAATTGGAGGTTTCTTAATGAAAGCGATGATCATTGAAAAATACGGGAAAAGTCCTCTTCTAATGGCAGACATTCCAACTCCTTCAGTAGGTGATTATGATGTGTTGGCAGAAATCCATGCAGCGAGTATTAATCCTATCGATTTCAAGGTGCGGGATGGCAAAACTCGTATGTTGTTGAAATACGATATGCCGCTTGTGTTAGGAAATGATTTTTCAGGTATAGTCACCAAAGTAGGAAACAAAGTAACTAAATTCAAAATAGGCGATGCAATATACGGACGGCCAAGAAAAAATAGAATTGGAACTTTCGCAGAATATATATCCATACATGAGGACGATATAGCCTTAAAGCCACAAAATCTTTCTTTTGAGGAAGCGGCGTCAATCCCATTAGTCGGGCTTACATCCTATCAAGCATTACATGATATATTACAGCTATCGGCAGGGCAAAAGGTATTGATTCAAGCTGGTTCGGGCGGCGTTGGGACCTTTGCTATCCAGCTTGCTAAAGCGATGGGAGTTTATGTAGCTACAACTACTAGCGATGCTGGAGCTAATCTGGTCAAATCTCTTGGGGCCGATCAAATAATCAATTATAAAACAGAACAATTTGATAAGGTCTTACAAAATTATGATGGAGTATTCGATACGATTGGCGGAGAGACATTAGAAAAGGCTTTTAAAATAGTCAAACCAGGCGGACAAATTGTATCGGTTTCTGGGCTGCCCAATGCACGCTTCGGAGTTGAATATGGGTCTGGTTTTATAAAAACGAGTCTTTTTCGATTGGTTACTCGTAAGCTAACAAAATTAGAAAAGCAATATAATGCCAAATACAGCTTCTTGTTCATGAAACCAAGCGGGAGACAATTGGAGATCATTTCGGAGCTTATAGAAGCAGGGAAAATAAAGCCTGTAATTGATCAAATATTCTCTTTCGAAGAAGCTCAGAAGGCGATGGAGTATTCTGAATTGGGCAGGGCAAAAGGAAAGATCGTATTAAAGATAAAGTGATAGGGAATTTAACCCCACTCGTAGAATATAACTACTTGTGCCAAGAAAGGAGAATTTCGATGTGTTTTCACTGTTATAGGAAGATAAGAATCCGCCACCTCTCCGAAACCAACGTGTTAAAGTAAGATACTACACAAATCATATGGGGTGTACCGGATGAAGATAAATAATAATTATTTGAAGGAACAATTAAAACATGTTTACTGGCTTAATGGGGGGCCTTGTGCTGGGAAGACTACCATGACCAAGAAATTTGTAGAGGAGCTAGGCTTTCAAACATTGGGGGATGATGTCTTAAAATACAGACCATTCACTAGTCCTGTTGAATACCCTGCCCTTCAATTTCCTAATCCTGATTTGGATTGGAATAAGTGGTTCAATAAACCTGTAGATGAGCACTGCCAATGGCTATTTCAAATCGTCGAAGAGATGATGGACTTCTTTATCATTGATTTGTTAACAATGCCTAATGATAAACCAATAATAATTGATCTAGGAATAATGCCTGAGCGTATACTACCTTTTATTCCAAAAGAGAGAATGGTTTGTTTTTATACGTCCGACGAAGAGATAGAGAGATTATATTACTTTAGAGAAGATCATAAGATGATTTTAGATTGTATTAACGCCTACACGATAAATCCAGAAGAAGCGATTAAACACGGTAACAAATCTATGGTTAAGTTCTCCAATGAGATTAAGACTGCTTGTAATAAAATGGGGATCAAAACCGTTGAAAGAATACCAAGTATGAGCGTGGAAGAACAATTTAGGTTAGTTAGAGAACATTTTGGATTGTAGAGATAACCAAAAGGCAGATCTATTACAAAGACCCCTTCCTTGTTTAGGAGGGGGTTGTCTTTATATATTGGTGTAAATTTTAATATAAGTGCAACCCATCCTAAGAATTCTCTACTATATAGATAAGAGTGTTTAAAAGGAGAAAAACGAATGGAAGACCAAGGAATAATCCACCTATACTTACAGCGTTCACAGCAAGCCATTTTAGAGACTAAAAATAAATACGGGGCTTACTGCAGAGTCATTGCAAGAAACATTATTTCGAATTTCTCGGATGTTGAAGAGTGTGAGAACGATACATACTTAGCGGCATGGAATGCGATACCGCCTAATCTGCCTAGGAATTTTTCGGTATTTTTAGGGAAGATCACCCGTAATATTGCGCTTGATAAGTATGGTTATAACACAGCGAAAAAGCGTAATCGTGAGTTTGAAGTCATTCTAACGGAACTAGAAGAATGTCTAGCTTCGCCTGATACTGTAGAAACAGAGTATGAAGAAGGTGAGATCGCAAACTTAATAAATCAATTTTTATATGGCATAGATGAGCAAGCGAGAAACATATTTATTGGAAGGTACTGGTATTCCTATTCAATAGATGAGCTTTCTATGAGATTTAATATGAGTAGTAGTAAAGTGAAATCCATATTATTTAGGACAAGAAATAAACTTCGAGTTCATCTAGACAAAGAGGGGGTTAACCTATGAAAAAAGAAGATTTATTTAAGGAGATCGGACTCATTGATGAAAACTTAATTGAAGCGGCTGGGCACAATGGAACAGAGAAAAGGAAAAAAGGAATTTCTAAAAAGTGGGTTATTTTGGTTGCCTGTCTTGTCCTATATAGTTCAACCGCTTCAGCTTTATTAGCAACAGAATATTATAAAAATCAAAATTCAGAGCCTTACATACGTTATTTAAATGCTGAAGACATGGAGTTAGAGCCTGCTACTCAATATGATGCGGAAAAATTTCTACATGCTTTAAAAAGTGATAATAATGAATATGTATATATTGCTATTAATAGGCTGGTAGAAAGCTTTAATGATCCCACGTTGAGAGTAAAAGCGTTAAAAGAACTTCAGCCATTTATAAAAAATGAGAATCAAAAAATCGCTGATGCGGCTGCTTTTGCCGTAGATATTTTGTCGAAAAGTTATCGGAGCCCTTATATTGTTAAGCTAGCAGATGGAAGTATGATATTTACGTTGTTTAATAATTATTCGGACTATGGAAGTCAAAATGTCATTTGGAGAATAAAAGACAATGTGCTTAAAGAATATTTAAGTTTTTCTGCACCATCTATGTATATTACAAAAATGATCCCTTCTCCAAATCATAAATTAATTGCGATCGTAACATGCTCTAATAAAAGTAATTTCGTTCAAATTAGCAATATTGAAGAGGGAATGACAAGTCCAGAGTTAATAGAATCTGCAAGAGTCAAATATGGTGCACAAAAAGAATTAGATACATGGATTCGCACCGATCATGAGAATTATAGCTATGCTGATAACCTGGTGTGGAAAGACAATGATACATTAGTATTTGAAGGTTCTCTTGCCTACCAGAATACTGAGATTATTGAGAATGTTACAGTGAAATATCAGTTTAGTAAAAAGATAATAGAAGTAAAAGAGAAGGGGTTGTGACCATCGGATAAACGTACTTTTATTTCTTGTCCACATTTATACCTTACCAAAACGATGGAATTGCATTTAATGAATAATATCGATAATAAGGGAGGTTTTGAGGATGGGAAATAGAAAAGCTGGCGGTTATGACCCCGTACAGATCGTTAACTCCACATCGTTTAATGCATTTGGAAAAGTTGAATATGCATCCATCTTATGTAGTGATGACAATTATAATGTTCAGCGTGATGAGACTTGGAAAGCTTCTAGCCGTGGAGTCTGTTTGGTGACTAGAATCACTGCAACGGTTAGAACGCCGAGTGGAAATATTCAAGCGGAACCTTATACGTCTTCCGGCACTTCTTACAGCCAGTTTGCCATTATACAGGTAGGGGTAAATAAGTTCCAAGTGACGCGTGTTGTAAGTAACAAAAGACGTAAGTAAAATTGCAAGCGGGGTATTATCAAGGATAGGCACCAAGCATGAAAAGACGACAGACCAAAGATAAGAGGCTGGTCGTCTTTTTTTCGTTCTAATGTTTCTTATACCATAATATTCTGCGATGCATTGAGGAATCTTTCAAGAGTCGGAATGGGCGTAAGTCCGGTTGATAATTGCCTTCAATGATCCAAATCCGGCAGTTCCTGTCGATGCCTATATCGAACCCGACTTGTCTAAGCTTGGGGTAACGCTCTCCCAGTCGTGTGGCTGCCAATAATGCGATCTGTTCCGCTTTGATAAGCAAGCTCCGATCTCCGATTCGGGCTAATTTGAGTGCCTCAAGGACTGGAATGGTGCGGCTAGCCACATTCGTGACTAGATATCCTTGCTCCGCAACTTTCGCGTATGAACCTGTCACGTTCCAAGTGGATGAAGTGCTCTTTTGTCGCTGAACCATTACCCGAATGTCGAATGGCTTGTGTTGAATTTGGGCAAGCTGCAGACGCCTTTGGACGATATATCCACGACCTCTATTTTTTTTACGGAACAATTTAAATAACTTATCGCTGTCTGTCATGGTGAAAGCTTTCTTTTCGTTATGAATACGATAGGCGTTTGCACCGTTTCGTTTAATGAACAGGATATCCCTTCCGTAACTCCCGTTGCGAGGTTTCAATACGACGCTTTGATAGTGAAGCAGCATATTCGTTAATGCGTTCTTCTTAAGCAACTGTGTCTCTGGCAGCCGTCCGGCGAGAAAGGAGCCTTTGCGAAGGATGCGATATTGCAACCATTTGTCTCTTTTGATTAACATTAGAATCACAGCCTTTTTCAATCTTCTACGGTAATTCTAAGTCAAATTAGGAATCAGCATAAGTGGATATTCGTCCATATTTATGAGCCGAAGCAGGTGAAAAAGGCTTTTAGGCGGCTTAATTTCATTACTGTTCAGCTTCGGCTGGGCGCGGATTATTTATTGGCATTCGCCCAAACACTCTTTCCGCGAATGCATATGATGATTGTGCCTACTCATTGAAAGGAGTGATAACATATGGGATTTTTTCCAACGCCGGGAAGCGGCCAATTCCCAGGGTTTCCGGGTGGACCAGGTGGATTTCCTGGGACTCCGGGACCTCCAGGAGCTGCACCGGGAGGCGTTCAAGCGCCGACGGCACCTCCACCGCAATTCGTACCGCAAATGTCGGCCACCGCATTTGCCATCGACCCCGGTGCGATCAGAGGCTGTTTGTTCCGCAACACATACATTTGGCTGAACAACGGCGAGCAATTCTGGTTCTTCCCGGTATTCGTCGGGCGTAATTCTGTTGCAGGGTTCAGATGGTTCGGTCTCTTCTGGGGGTACTTCGGTATTGATCTGAATCGGATTCGCTCGTTCACCTGCTTCTAAGGCAGACAGCGAAAGAGAACAGTCTGGGGGCTGTTCTCTTTGGGGGTCTTTTATGGATTCATATCCTGGTATTTGTCGATATACAGACTCCCGTCCAATTGGAGCTCTGCGTAAAATACTTGATCTAAAGAATGAATGTTGGCTTTCTTTAATTGTTGGTTGAGCCAGACAACGGAGACATCTATTTTATTAAGATTCTTTTCTACGATTTTACCATCAACGATAAGCTCAGTTGGGATATTGTGAATAGGTGCAACATTTACTTTTATATCTTTTTTTGTTGCAGGCAGCAGTTCTTCTTTTACCAACACGCTAAGTTTACCGTCAGGTTCCAGAATTGCAAATTCGACTTCTTCGGGTGAGAAGACATCCTTATTCCGAAGCAACATGCTTAAATCGTCGATGTTGAGGTGCTGCTTAGCTAATGCCTCTTCCAGAATCTTGCCTTGTTTGACGAGAATCGTAGGTTGGCCGTCGAGAATCTCACGTGCTTTGACAGAGCGCAGTCCGATCAATGCAACGCTGAACGCCAAGAGTGACCATAAGACCAAGCTAGATATTCCTTGCAGCAGCGTGATTTGTCTGTTGACGATAATTTCCGCAGTGGTGGAGCCGAAGGTGATCCCTGTTACATAATTGAAAAACGTTAGATGTCCGACTTGTTTTTTACCGAGAAGACGCGTCAAAACGAGTAGAGCAACGAAAGACGTTGCCGTACGAAATAGAATTTCTCCATATGTCATATGCTGAGCCCCTTCTTGCATAACAGATAGTCTTAAAGTGACCCCCATTTTCCTCGCTTATACTTGTTAAGTGAAAGGAATCGAATGAACATGAACGGCTGGACGAACGTTTAGATAGGACATGCCGTTATGTTTTTAGTTAGAAACTGACAAAAAAGTATCCTGACTTTATAATTGTTTTATATATCCAAGTTGTGTCGCTGATCAGGAGGACGGAATGCAATTTCAACCAATGTATTATGACGGGGAATTATTACTACCGATGATTGAATTAAATATGACATTGAACCAATCGGTTGCCATTATAACGGACTTGAAGCGAAAGCAGCTTTTAATGAATCAATTGGTGGACCATTCTCAATATTATATATTTCGGGCTGGGCAAAGCGAGTATATGCGTTTAACGGTGGAAGAGCTAATTACTTTTCTTATCCAAGTAACGGAGAGGAATGAGCGTGCCGAGTTGTTAATGGATTATTTTGTTCTAAAAGAAGAACGGAAGGTGAGGATCAAGGATCTAAGCTCATCGAAAAGGATGAATGTGACCTTGCTACGTGTTTTTTTGCGCATCAGCCTACACTTGTACTGGAGGAACCTTATTTTTACTTGGAAGAGGAGGATCGTCGTCAATTCAAACGGATTCTGGATGATCTTTCGCAAGAAAAGCAGATATTGATTTTAACTTCGAATTTAGAGGATGCCCTTATTTCCTGTGATACCATTTATCGGTTGAACGAGTCCGGATTTCATCCATTGGATATTCGGGACATCGAAGAGGATAAGCAGGAATTACGGAAACAAGACGAGACCAATATAACCTTGCAGAAGATCTCAACCAAAAGAAATGACAAAGTGATTTTATTTAATCCGCCTGAAATCGATTTTAGCCCCCATAAATATGAACGCCACAGGGAGTATAGATAATGAGGCTTCAAGCAACGTCTTGGAGAATAAACCGCAAATCGTCCCGGCTGCAGTGTACAGAATAATCGAAAGAATGATTACTGCCACAAACGCCCATATATTAGCTGGCTCATAGCACCATGGGGAACGTTACTAGTGGATGATTTTCCTATCTTCAAAGTGCTGGAGTACGTACCAAGCACTCAACTTGTGTATTTCTTAGAAATAAGCATTATAAGCTTTACGACGGGAGATTTATTAAAACCCCTCCTCATTACCTTGGCATGGACGGTTGTGCTAACAGTAGTGTCTGTCATTTTGTATCAGCGGCGGTTGAAGGACGAGTAAGGGAGCTCTGAAGGGACTTTAGCCAGCCTTCGATGGGTCTTTGGTAGGGTCGAAACAAGCGGCCGACTGAGACTATATGACGATTATTCTCTAATTGAGGCTGTGATGTTGTCATGACGGGGCCTGCTGGGTAATAAAGATGATTAGAACTTTCAAATTTGGCTGAATTTGGATTGGTAGCCATGGAAACGGAGGGAAAGATCATGGCGGCACAGACAGTATCAGGCATCAGCTCCGTACAGACCATTGCGGCCTACGGCGGTACACAGAGTGATGTCAGTTCCCTGGAGAAACAGCGGAACCGGCTGATGATGGAACTGGATAAAGTAAACGCGGCACAAGGAAGTGAGATGCAGACTCCTTATCGCCGAGAGCAGCTGCAGCGGCAAATCCGGCTGCTGGAGTCCCAACTCGTACAGAAAAGCGGGAGTAGCGCCCCCGTAAATTTTGTACCGGCTTCTCCGCTTCAAGATCACCTCCCCCTCTCGCGGATTGAGTGGAAGGGAGGCCTCAAGGGCATCGGTCTGACCGATCCCCGGACGGCGACGGTGAACTCGGAGGGCCATTTCGACGCGTTAATTTAGGCAAGAGAGAGAAGGTGCGAAAAGCGTCCGGTGATGAACCGGCTTTTCGCACCTCTTTTTTGAATGCGCGGTGAACCGTATCTTAAGTAGCGGCAAGTTTCTCCTAGGTACCCAGCAAAACTGTGCATGAGATGTCGGATGGATGCCGACGATACTTGCTATATTGTTAGTGAAGGGAGGTCATTCGAATGGATTTGCTTGCAAATCTGAACGGGGCTCTACAATACATTGAAGAGAATCTTGCTGATGATATAGACCTGAAGGAAGCGGCGAGGTTGGCTTGTTGTTCCGAATATCATTTTTCTAGAATGTTCTCATTTCTTGCAGGCATCACGCTATCAGAATACATCCGTCGGAGACGCCTGACATCTGCGGCATTTGAGCTTCAAGCTGGAGAATTAAGAGTTATGGATGTGGCGGTGAAATATGGATATAGCTCAGCAGACGCATTTTCTAGAGCTTTCCAAGGCTTGCACGGTATTCCGCCCTCTTCGGTAAAGTTGCATGGCCCTTCATTAAAAGCCTATCCGCGCTTGACCTTTCAATTAACGATTCAAGGGGGAAGTGCAATGAACTATCGTATCATTGAAAAAGAGTCATTCTGTATCGTAGGCATTACGAGAAGGGTACCTATCCAATTTAATGGCGTAAATCCGGAAATCGCATCTATGTGGAAAAGCTTAACTAGCGATGACATCGACCAGCTCAAAAAGCTCTCGAATGTCGAACCTCAGGGACTGATTCAAGCATCGATGAATTTTTCTGAGGGGAGAATGGAAGAAAAGGGGGAACTTGACCATTATGTTGGCGTTGCTACAACCAAGGAATGCCCCAAAAATTTAACGAAACTAGATGTTCCTGCAGCAACATGGGCTGTATTCGAAGCCGTTGGATCATTCCCCGATACATTGCAAAATGTCTGGGGACGCATCTATTCTGAATGGTTCCCTACCGCTAATTATGAGTTGGCAAGAGGCCCGGAGATTTTATGGAATGAGAGTAAGGATATATCTTCACCCACCTTCAGAAGTGAGATTTGGATACCGGTTTTGAAAAAATAATAAACGGTGATTACTATTGTACTTCTGATTTGTCAGGCCATCCCATCGAAGGATGGCCTTTTTTTGTTGTGGGGGATGGTTTGTAAAGTTGAGATTGACCCTTATTTTTACATATGAGAGAATAATGGAAATTTAAAAATGAAAGGAAAATAATGTATGAGCAATCTTTTCCGATTCATTCCTATTAGTCAACTAGCAGATAAATTTCCGGAAGGATCTTGGTGGGCGAAGTTTTACCAGGATTTCAGTGACGAGCAGCTAGCCGCTTATTATGAAGGGGATTTGACGCTGCCTTCTCTTAATCTGGATTGGGAGCAGGCTTTCCCGCAACAAAAAGAGGTAATCATCATTTTTATCGATGGGAATTTTACTGTAGAGAATCTCTATAATAAAGAAACAGATGGTGCCATAGGGCTTATGGTAACCGGTAATTTGAATGCGAAAAATATAGCTGTAGGCGGTCAGGAAATCTATGTTTCGGGCAATCTGATGGTTGAGGAAATATTGTGCGGCACCTACAATCATGGGGAAACAATTGTTATAGGTGATCTTAGCGCTGCGGTTTTAGTTCAGGATGACGAGTACAGCATCAAAGTAGACGGGCAGAAATCTATTGCATGCTTAGTAAATGTATGGGAGGGAGACGGCGTATTTCAGGAGCTTCCGGTGGACATTCATGAGGTGTTGATTGATGAAGTTTTTCTGGATATGGATGAGGAGGACATGGAATTTTCCTTTTGCACGCTGGTGAATGTTATTGTAGAAGGGCGTTCCGCATTGAAAAAAGTAAATGAACCCCTCAAGAGAAAGAAACCTGTTCATTTATATTTTACCCATAACACGATCAATGAGGAAAATATATTGAAATTGACTCAGTGTATTTTAATGACGGATGACAAACCATCTTTTGATTTTCAGGAGCAAGGCGTATTTTTCAAAGTTCAACTGGAGCATATTGATGCAGACGGGGATGAGCGGGATCTCAGCGTTTATATGAAAGATCACCGGCATCACTATTATATTTGGCTGGAGCAAGATCATTCCATCGGTTTGTTGAGGAGAACCATAGATGAAGGGTCTGAGTGGGAGGATATTACAGAAGAGTCTCAGGAACAGCTAGCGGAGATTAGCGATTGCTGGACTATGCTGTTGACCTGTATTAATATGGCTGAGCTTTATTTACGAAACATTGAGGTCCAATATGTGCAAGACATTTTGCAACACACTGTAATTCAGGAATTATATTCGGAAGAGGAGGAGGATGACGGGTTCTGGGACGGCTCAAAATATTACAGCTTCCGTAAAGCGCATACGGACGAGGACGGAGACTACCTGCATGCCCGGATTGAAATCAAGACTCCTGATGAAGCGTATTATTTTTATACAGTGGATCATGGAACTTATGTCTCTCGGCATTATCAGCCGCCCAATCAATATGGCAAACAGGACATGTCTTTTTTGGACCTTAGGCGCTGGGAGGCATCAGAGCAGTATTTTACAAGATTCAAGCAATTTATTGATCAGAAGATAGAGTTTGGTGTAAATAGTTAAGCTTGATGACGTTCTAAGAGGTGAATTTTGTCGTCAAGGAGGTCACGCATCACGCATGGCAACAAATCTTCCACCTTGGAGACCAGCATGGCTGAAACAACAAAACAGGCGAGAAGGAAGCACCAGCACTTCCTCCTCGCCTGTTTGTGTTCATGTATTTTGCCTAGGGTTTATCCATTTTACTCCGGTGTTCCTTGGGTTACCCCATGGATATACGTTAAGGTCGGGGAATCGACGGCCCCTAGCCCCGGATTATAGGTAAAGGAGTACTCGATGGTATCCCCGTGTTGCAGGTTATTTACAGGGTAGGTATAGTTACCATTCCCTGCCGGGGTCATGGCTACGTTTAGCTGCCCTATTTCGATTTTCAATACCTACATCCCATCTGGTAGAATAGGGAAAACCATATTTCTCTATATTCTAGTAACTTGATTATAAGCTTTGGGAGGTAGACCATGGACAAAGAACTAACCGCACAGCTGACACAGTGGCATGAAGATGATGAACACCAGAAGATTGTAGACACCCTGATGGCGATTCCTCCAGAGGACAGAGATTACGAGGTAGTCAGCAGTCTGGCAAGAGCGCATAACAATTTGGGACGTTATGAAGAAGCGCTTGGACACTTCGCGATAATTGCGGAACAGGGGCAGAATGACCATCTGTGGCATTTTCGTGTGGGATATTCCTACTATTATTTGAATCAATATGAGGAAGCGGTGAGAGTGCTGGGTATTGCCCATGACCTCGATCCGGATGATGAGAATACGGTCATGTTTTTGAAATTCAGCCAGCGCAAGCTACGCAAAGAACAGCACGCCGCAGCCAGACAGGCAATCAGAGAGCAACATAATGATTCGGGGACGACTGCCACTCCTTTTGAAGGGATGGACCTCTCCGAATTTTGGAAAGATAGCGATTATGCGCTAAAAGAATATGTTTCGGCCCCGCCTACGGATGAGCTGATTGCTTCTGTAGAAGAAGAACTGGGTTACAAGCTTCCTGCCTCTTATATCAGTCTGATGAAGCAGCACAATGGGGGAGTGCCTTATAATACCTGTTTTCCTACGGAGGATGCGACCTCATGGGCTGAGGATCATATTGCGATTACGGGCATTATGGGCATCGGACGTGAGAAAAGCTATTCACTCTGCGGCGATCTCGGCAGTCCGTTTATGATTGAGGAGTGGGGATACCCTGACATTGGCGTGGTAATTTGCGATTGCCCTTCGGCAGGTCATGATGTCGTGATGCTGGATTACCGGAATTGCGGGGAGGACGGTGAACCCGAGGTGATTCATGTGGATCAGGAAGATAATTATGAGATTACGTTTCTGGCCCCAGACTTCGAGACGTTTATACGCGGCCTGGTGAGTGATGAAGAATACGACACCTCTGAAGAAGATAAAGAGGAGGATTTGCGCAAAGTAGCCGTAGGCCAATTCTCGCCTTTGCTTGCGAAGCTGTGCAGCCATGTGTCTGAGGTAGATCAGCTTGAGCAGAAGATCCGTAGAGTCTGTACCCGAATCGTAGAAGAGAAGGGACACTTTTCCTTTCATGCGGATGAGCTTTCTACTCTGATGTACGATGTGCAGTTCTGGCTGTACACAAGCTCTTATCCAAATATGAGCCGTCAACAATATCTGGATGTATATGAGGAAATGATCGCTTTTGGCGGCGAGTTCGGTCAAGGCGGGTATGCTCCGGGCTGGATCAGCGACTGGCTGGATGGGCGAATACGGGAAGGGCTGATTGTTCAGAAAAACGGGGTACTTTGCTTCACGGATCAAGCCCGCTCTGAGGTCATTGCACGGCTGGAAGCAGAATCCGCAGAAGAGGACGTTGCCCCTTTTATACTCGTGGATCAGCAAGGTGGAGGCATGTCTGTCATTCTAAATGTGGGTAGCTACCGATCGGAAGTGTTCGAGGCCCGGGCAGACGAAGGATTTGAAGGTAACGGGTACGATTGGGCTTCTTTGGCGGCTGTGTTTGTGAACGAATATATGCCTGAATGGGTAGATACGATTCATTTTGACCCGGAAGCGGATATGTTCTGTGCTTATTCGGAGAATAGCGAAGCTATTAAGCAGTTCGCGGTGCGGTTGAAGCAGGCCTGTGAAAATGAGACGTTGATCCGGGATCTATTCTCCCGCGCGGAGCTCGATTGATCACAACAGTATTCAGGGGCTCGTCACACAGAAGGTTGAGAGAAAGCGTCAGGTAGGAATCCGTTTCAAGGTTTGTTTTCGATGGTACCAATATATGGATGATACGGTTTTTAGCTGACCGTCAGCATCTGCTGCAAGGATGAAGGCTATAAGTCTTGGCCGATTTGCAGCAGATGCTCTTTTTTAGAAAGTTACGGGCATAGATTTGAACATGTGAAGTGGATTATTTTTGATATAATATAGTTAAAATTTTAGTTATTGTATTCTATTGATAGGGAATAATGAGAGAAAAGGAGAGATGGAAATGACGTATATCGTTGATTTTAAAAATGTGTCTACGGTCGGAGTAGAGTCTTCACCTGTAGCAGAAGCGCTTGCTGGTTTACGTGCGAATGAAGCTCGTTATTTTATGAACAAGTACAAGCATGAATTTACAGTTGTCCCAGCTAGCGAAAGCCAGGAAAACCTTGATTATGTGAGCCGAATTTTAAAAGAAGAACGTAATATTGAGTTTGCGGCAAAACCTTTAGAAACATCGCGTTTTCAAGTGGAAAATATTAAATTCACTTATGTCTTTTATGAAGATGGACTTGAGGTTAATGTCATGTATACGGTTGATGATCCTAAGAAGCGAGCCGTTGGTTTTAAGCTTTCTGAGGGGATGGAGATACCAAAGGAGTTAGAAGAGAAGTTTAAATTTGCTAGGCAAAAGTCTAAACTAGCCGGTACAATCCGTGGCTCGTATTTTGTAATCAAAGGAGAGTACTAAAGGAGTAAGAATAATACAAGCCTCTATTCCGAGTGGCGGGATAGAGGCTTTATTTATTTGCTATCTGCATAAGCCAAGTATCTTAAAATTAGAGCGTAACCAAGGGATTCACGGTAACTGTAACCATCGGACCAAGTAATTTAAAGTCCATACTTTCTTTTAATTTATCTAATCCTGCGGAAATGATTTTACAGAATTATCTCCGCAAGGCGATGTATCCCCTGCTCAATTGATGCTTCATCTACTTTTGCAAACCCCAATACCCATCCCTTTCTTTTGCTATCCAGACAATAGGGTCCAAGAGGGTAAACACGTATTCCATGTTGTAGGGCTAAATTTGTCACAGTTCCTTCGTCGTATGATTCCTCAGCCTCAAGTAACATATGCAATCCTGTTTCTACTCCACTGAGTGTAAAACGCTCCCCTAAACCACTAGCCATAATAGCTTTTGTCATGACTTCGTGTCTTCTTCGATATACATTTCTGACTCTTCTCATATGCCGCATAAAATGACCATTTTTAATGAAATGGGTTAGTGTTAGCTGATCCATAATCGGAAGATGACGGTAAGTCAGTTCCTGTACCTTCGCTAGTTGAGCAATTGCCTCGACTGAACCTATAATAGCCGAAATACGAATGCCAGGAGCAATCATTTTAGAGAAACTCATGAGATACAAAGTATTATTGGATGCCTGACTAAACAACGTTGGCAGTGGCTCCCCACGATACCGGAATTCACTATCATAATCGTCTTCAATGATCCAAAACCGTTCTTGAATCGCTTTATGTAGCAATTGTTGCCGACGGGGCTCCGACATAACGACCCCTACTGCGCACTGGTGAGAAGGGGTGGCAAAGATCAGTTTGGATTGAGGGTGAATATGCTCCACCACTAGACCATACTCATCAACGGGAATAGGTACCACATTCATTCGTCGATATTTCATCGCCATCCAAGCAGCTGGGAAACCTGGATCTTCTACTGAAACTGTGTCCCCATCAGCTAAAAGCGACTGTGCGATTAAATCGATACTATGCTGAGCTCCTGAGGTCAACAGAATCTGATTAGTTTGGATATGTATGCCCCGTTCAAGGGATAAATAACGCTGTATTTGCTCACGTAATGGTGTGTAACCGTAGCAATTACCGTAAGCCCAGCTTGATAAATCCATTTCAGCAGATGCGTGGAGCAGCGATTGCCGCCAGCTTTTTTGAAATTGTTCATCCAAATAGGGTTCATGAGGACTGAAATCAATATCCACTTCTAGCTGTTCTTTACCTCTGAACCAGTCATGTAAATGATCAACAGCTGAGTCTAACAAGGAGAGTGAAGGAGGTGTGGGACCCTCTGTTTCTATTTCCTTCGTTGACACATTGAATTGCTTCCATCTACTAACTCGCGTTCCTCCTCGGCGAGAGGTAACTGTATAACCTCGACTTAACAATTCCTCATAGACGATTTGTATAGTTGAGCGTGAGACACCTACGATGTGAGCAAGTTCGCGGGTAGGGATTAGTAATTCTCCTGGCGCCCAGACTCCGCTAGTAATATTATGAATTGCTTGATCAAGCAATTGCTGCCAGATCGGTCTCTTATCATTACGAATTACTTTCATCATCGTACACACCTCCAAATAGAAGCCCAATCATAATAATATTAATTATGGATTGCATTAAACGGTCATTTTTGGATATTTTAATGCAATCCATACATTGATATACTACCGTAACAACGCTGGTATTCGCAATTTGGTCGTTGCCGCACGCTAGAGTTAAAGGAGAGATATCGATATGAATTCGGTTCGTTACAAGAGCAGGGAATGCCTGGATCAAGAGAAGATTGAAAGGTTCCTTCAGCAAGCGAGATTGGGTTATCTTGGGTTGGCTGATGGCAATCTCCCCTATGTTGTGCCACTTAATTATGTATGGACAGAAGGGAAACTCTATTTTCACGGGGCTGGAGACGGAAGGCGTAATCAGGTGATGAGTGATAATTCAGAGGTGTGTTTTACGGTATGTGAGGAATACGGAACCATTACGGATCCGGTACCTGCGAAAACGGATACAGCTTATATGAGCGTAATGATATTCGGACAAGCAGAACCGATCACGGATTTGGATGAAGCCACTCATGTACTTCAGGAAATGATGAATAAGTATGTACCAGGTTACTATAATCGCCCCCTGTCCAAGCAGCATGTGGAGAAGTATAGATCAGCTGTATTCGGCGGTCCGGTTCAAGTTTATCGGGTAATTCCAAGCCATATGACGGCAAAAGAGAGTCCTATTGAAGCGGAAAAAATGTATAAAAAGGACATGGATACTGAACGCCAAGTTTAACCACAAGATATTCCCAATAACATTATTCAATAATGAAATTAGAGATTAGTCCTTAAGCTAACGAGTATCGATAGCTCAATAAACACGATAAGGCAGCCGATCAGTCAACGTGATCGGCTGCCTTTATTCAACTAACGGGCAGTTTAGTTGAACACTTTTACAACAAAATTGTTCAAATGATGAAATAACCCCTAACTTTAAGTACAATTATTTACCATTTGTTATTTGTTTTGAAATAAGCTATTATGAAGTTTGTTTCACATGAAGTAAACTTCATATGAAACAAACTTCACTTCAGAAGAATAAGTTAGTTAGGAGAATTACATTTGAAAAAACTATTCATACAGCGACTTTTATTATCAATCTTGTTAATGGTATTGGGATTTATTCAATTATATCTCGATACATCGGAAGGATTTAATTATGGTTATGTCATGTTATTCATAGGTGGAATAATTTTGTTGATTTCAATAATTTCTTACCTTAAATCCCGCAATAACAAAATATTGGAAAGGAACATGTCAAAGGAATATGATGAAAGAGATATTTTAATTGATGGAAAAGTTTCTAACTTTTCAATGCGGTTTTTGATGTATGTAATTATAATTATTATGTTTTTAACTAATTTTGTAGTAATTCCTACAAATACTGCATTATTAATTGTTTTAATATCTTTAATCATTAGTGAATTTGGTTCTAGAAAATATTATAATCATGTCCTTTAATCAAGGAGATATTTAATGAAAAATAGAGTGAAAGAATTACGACTAGAACAAGGAATAACTCAACAAGAGCTAGCTGATAAAGTAAGTGTATCTTCTAGAACAATCATCTCATTAGAAAAAGAAAAGTATAATCCATCTGTGCTACTTGCGTATAAAATAGCTTCAGTTTTTAATTTATCAATTGAAGAAACGTTTATTTTTGATGAAGATGACAAATAATATTTTTCATAAATATGCACATGTGAAACAAATAATGGAGGAATATAATTGCTTAGTATATTATTTATTTTCGGGGTAGTTTTGATAGTTTGGGGTCTTTATCTTATGAGAAAAGAAGATGGTTTATTTGGGAAAAATAGAAAAAGTAAAAACATATTCAATTTCATACTAATGGGACAAGCTTCAGGATTAGGACAATTTATAAGTGGGATTTTGTGTATTATAGTAGGGATTATCGCAATTATTATGAAGTAGTCATAAATATGAATTTCGATTTTTTTAGTATGTGTTAGCGGCGGATCCTCCTTTAGAGATCCGCCGCTTATTCAGTTTAAAGGGGCTACTCATGATTTCAATAAATTCCTCAATTCCTATTTCTGTCTCGTCCCTTTTTCTTGAACATGAGCAATGCTAATCTCCACAAAGTTCAGTACTTCGTCGGATATGGGATATAGTCCTGACTCTAATGTAGGGAGCTTCCTCACTTCCCAAAACTTCTCCATCAATTTCTCGTCTCCATTAAAGGTTTCGTGTGATAGCTTCATTAACTCGCAGGCAATGTTATAACCTTCATCAGATTCAGGTGGAACAGATTGCTGTATGCACCATTCAATCCGGCGCAGCAAAGAGGCATATTGCTGAGTGGTCTGGTCATTACTGTTGAGATTGGGGAGTGCATTCTGTAGAAATGCACTTTCGTCATCGTTGAAATAATCGATCCACTGTTTAGAAATGGGTTGTACGTTATGGACCAGATGACAAACCCGATCCCAGGAGAGTGTACCTTCTAGATCAATCATGTTGATCAAAGACGTAGTATTTGCAATACTGCCCTGAAGAGAAGTAAGCTGCTCCTGAAGATGATTATGATGTGCGATTAGAATATGACGAAAAGATAGCTTGTCCATTACATTTTGAATGTCTTCAAGCGGTAGTGATAGTGATTTAAGCAACGTTATCTTTTCGAGAGTGAATAAATCTTCCTCTGAATAATAACGGCGGCCGTTATCTTCCTTATAACTCGGTGTAAGAAGACCGATTTGATCATAATAACGTAGGGTTCGAACGGAAATGTTCCGCTGTTTGGATACTTGTCCTGTTGTCCATCTATTCATTTTTTCTTTCCTCTCGAAAATAATGCTTGTAGGTGACGTAACGTCACCTAATATCATTAAATTATATCACAGAGGATTGAGGGATTAAGGATGACCAGTACGGAAATGTGGAAGAAGATGGATCAGTGGACATGGCGTGAGTTTATTGCTTTACTTGCGCTTGAATTTGTATTCGTTATATTCGTTATCAAGTATGCGGTACAGTCAATGTATGAGCAATGGTTGGGGAATACTCTTTACTCAGGGACTCCTACAGGGCTTACCATCGCGATTGTACTTTTGTTAGGATTATATTTCATTGCTTTACGACCGAAGAAAATGTCCTGGACAGAGGTAGGAGTAAAGGGGTTTCCTGCGAAAGATTGGTGGAGGATTGCCCTGTGGACACTCATTCTCATCGTATTTAGTGTGGCCACTCTCTATCTCACGAGTTTTCTTGGGAATACGGTGGACAACAGCAAAACAGAGAGTCTGAAGCAAAATGTCACTCTATTTACTATAATTATTGGTATCGTGTCGGCAGGGATCGTGTCACCCTTTTATGAGGAGATATTTTACCGTGGATTTATATATCGTTGGCTACGGGCTCGTGTTAGTATGAGATGGGCGATTGTGATTAGTTCGCTAATCTTTACTTTTGCACATTTTCCCACTATGAATGCCATGCCCGTGAATTTTATTAGTGGAGTTGTGCTTGCATGGACCTATGAACGTACGGGATCGGTCGTGCCTGGTATGATTGTTCACGGTGTGTTTAATACGATTGCCGTATTGTTAACAGCGATGAGTTAGAATGATGATTATATTATGTATACACGATGAGCGCTGATGACAGGACACGATAGTTGAGTAATTATAAATAACTTAAGGATATGCCGGTTTCGCTAGAAATTTCATCAAAAAAAAGCCTTTTGGAATAAAATCCAAAGGCTTTTTGTATGCTTATTTTTTTCAAGACCTTATTCAACATCATAATTGATCAGAAAGAAAAAGTCTATACTTTGGGCTGGATTTTATTTACTATTGTGAAGCCGGCAAAACTTAATCAATGGAGTGTTGTTAATGGACGTTACCTATCATCTCGATCAGGCCGACTTACAGGATTATATTGGACGGATTTTTGGCACCAGTTATTTAGTTACTCGTGTTTCACGAATGCATGGTGGCGCACAAAAGGTGGTCTACAAGATTGAGTGCAGTAATGGATTTTCCTGCGTTTTGTATGTGTGGGATCTTTCCATGAATTATTTTGAAGAAGAAAAAGCGAATGAAGATATAAATGAACAGTCCTATGGAAGTGATTTGTTTGAATTAAACAATAAGTATTTAACACAACGTGGAATTCAGACCCCAGCACTTTATGATCTGAATAAGGAAAGAGACCGTTACCCATTTGATTATGCGCTTGTTGAGTATATAGATGGACGTAAGGCGGAAACCTTTTTCCAACATTCCGAATTGGCTGTTCAAGATAAAGTGTTTCAGCAGTTGGGGAATATGCTTACTACTATGCATACCACCGAAAGGCAGATTTTTGGGAAAGCCAATGCTAACGAGATCAGTACAGAACAATGTCATTCATTACAAATGAAAAATGCGAAAGTACAGCTAGCTTACGCCTCTCAGCATATGGAGAAGATCGGGTCTAATCAAAGTAAATTGCTCGATAAGTTGTATGAGCTTGAATCAAGAATTAAGCCTAGAAAGCAGTATGGATTTATTCATGGGGAACTGGGTCCTGACCATGTATTGGTTAATGATAAGCTGGAGCCCTTTCTGATCGATATCGAAGGAGCAGCGTTCTTTGATATTGAGCATGAGCATAGTTTTTTGGAGATGCGATTTGGAGATTTCTATCGGTATCTTAAGAACGATAAGCTTGATCCGGATAGGCTGTTATTTTATCAATTGCATCACCATATATCATTAACTTCAGCGGGTTTAAAGCTACAGCATAGAGGATTTCCCGATCAACAATTCGCAAAAGGTCTAGCTGAATATCAATCAGAACGTGCGCTTAGGTTTGTCGAAAAATGAAGAAATGGAAATGAAGCAAGAAGCGGCGCGTCATCTCTTGTCAAATATCGTGGGGAGCTGAATATTCGAGTGAATACACGGTAACGTTTCAACGAAGGGGGAGTCAACCTAACCTAGGGAGACTCCCTCTCTCTTGTGCGTTCTAGGGACAAGCCTGACGGTAGTCAAGAGGTGTATACGAAAGTAAAGACTAGTATATAGATGGGGGTCCTTTCCTTTCCTATACTAGAACTAGGAAGAGAAGCAGCATGAAGTAGATGCACGACCTATTTTGAGACAATGTGGAGGGGTAATATGAAGAAAAAAAGTAGAATACTTCTGATCGTCGCATTGATCCTAAGTTTAACTATCACGGCATGCGGCAAAACCACAAATGAAGGGGAGAAGCAGCCTGAGAAGCAGCCTGAGACACCTGTGGAACAAAAAAATGAAGTGATTGAAGTTTCAACAGTTTCGGCAAGCGATCAGTATCTCAAATTCGATGAGGGCGAAAGCTTTGAGAAGAACTCGGTCTATGATGCGTATGAGAAAGATATCGGTGTGAAGCTCACGAATAAATGGGTGTCCGCCGATGACGTTCAATTCAAGGAAAAAGTGAAGATGTCCATCGCCTCCAATGATCTTCCGGACTTCATGAAGGTTAATGCTACACAGCTGAAAGAGCTGACCGAAGCGGATATGATTATGGATATCACGGACGTATATGACAAGAATGCGACGGATGAGACGAAGAAATTCTTGTCGATGGATGGCGGAATGCAACTGAAGACCGCCACTTTCGACGGTAAACTCATGGGGATTCCAAGTTCTTATAATCCGTACCAGTATCAGTTCCTCTATGTACGTACGGACTGGCTGAAGAAATTGAACCTGCCGGAACCGAAGACGATGGCGGATCTCTTGACGATCGCAGAAGCGTTCAAAACAAAAGATCCAGGCGGCACTGGGAAACCGTATGGAATTGTAATTAGCAAAGATCCATTTAACAACCAGTCCACAGCTGTAACAGGACTAATAGCATTCTTGAATAGTTACCATGCTTATGAAAATCTTTGGATGGAAGACGGAAATGGCAATTTGGTCAACAGTGACATTCAGCCTCAAGTGAAAGACGCACTTAAGGCGCTGCAGGAAATGTTCAAGAAAGGATTAATTGATCCTGAGTTCGTCGTTAAAGATGTGGAGAAAGCAGCAGAGCTCCTCTATAACAACAACGCAGGTATCGTATACGGCCAGTCTTGGGTACCGGCTCAGCTCGCTAAAGGCGCAGTAAAGGATGGTAAAGTCGTACAAGAGTGGGGCGTATTCCCGATTCCATCGGTGGATAGCGAACCTGCACTATCGCAGATAGGTTTGGGTGTTGACGAATATTATGTTATCTCCAAGCAAGCGAAGCATCCGGAAGGCGTTATTAAATTGCTGAACCATTGGATTGTCGTGGATAATCATCCGACGCCAGAACAGAAAGTGTATGAGTATGGTAAAGACCTGAAGGAGAAAGGCAACAACTACTGGCTTCTAAGCCCGCTTCGTGTTGGTAAACAAAAGGATAATAACGGTGAAATATTGCCAAAAGCGATCGAGAACAAAGACGAGAGCATTTTGGAGACGAAAGATCAAAAAACTCGTTACGAGCGTGCCATGAAGTATGTTGACGGTACCGATATCAACATGTGGTGGGAATATCTGATCTCAGGTCCAAAAGGTGCATATTCACTTGTTCCTGAAATTCAGAACAATAAACAGTACCTACAAAACAAATTCTACGGCGCACCGACTCCAACCATGGCAGATCGACAAGAAATCCTGAAGAAGAAGCGGGATGAAGTATACTTCAAGATTATGATGAATCAAGTATCCGTGGATGAATTCGATAAATTCGTAGAAGAGTGGAAAAAGCTTGGCGGCGACGAAATGACCAAAGAAGTCAATGAATGGTACGCGACTCACAAACAATGATAGCAGGAGAATCGAGGGGTTGAACACAAACGACCTCTCTTTTCTTTAACCTAGTTCTTCATTTTTAGTCCTATAGCGAGGTGGATGGCATGAATGTATTAACGCGTATGTGGAAGAGGGAGTGGCCGCTTCACTTGATGTTGGTTCCTGGGATCGTATTGGTCCTCATCTTCAGTTATATCCCGATGGCCGGCATTATGATGGCCTTTCAGAAATACGTACCGAATAAAGGGTTGTTCGGCTCACCATTTATTGGTCTTAAAAACCTTCAATTACTGATGGATTACCCCGATATCGGCCGGATATTCTTCAATACAGTATACATTGCGGTGATGAAAATTGTAGCAGGTATGATCGTTCCGGTCACCATAGCGATACTTCTGAATGAGCTGCGGAAAGAATGGGTCAAACGGACCTTCCAGACGCTCGTGTACTTGCCGCATTTTCTATCATGGGTCTTGTTAAGCGGTATTCTAATCGATGTATTGTCTCCATCTTCCGGTATTCTCAATCAAGTGCTTGGCTTGTTTGGTATAGACCCTGTTTTTTTCCTGGGAGACAACAAATGGTTCCCTTATGTCATGGTCATATCGGATGTATGGAAAGAGTTCGGATTTGGTACGATTGTCTATCTGGCTGCGCTTACCAGTATTAATCCGTCACTGTACGAGGCAGCGGAGATCGACGGCGCAGGACGCTTTAAGCAGACGTTACATGTGACGCTGCCGGGGATGCTTCCTATTATCGTTCTCATGTTTACGCTTAGTATCGGGAATGTACTGAATGCCGGATTTGATCAAATCTTCAACCTATACAGTCCTCCGGTCTATGAAAGCGCGGATATTATCGATACCTTCGTATATCGTATGGGGATTGAGCAAGCACAGTTCGGTTTCGCTACGGCCGTAGGACTGCTGAAATCCGTCATCTCTTTCATATTCGTATCTATGTCCTATATCTTAGCCTATCGTGTAGCGAATTACCGCATTTTCTAATGCTATTGGCGGTAATTCAGAAGGGAGACACATCGTGCGTACTAACAGATCATTCGGAAGAAAATTGTTTTTGATATGTAATTTTATTTTTCTGGCATCCGTATCTTTGTTATGCCTCATGCCTATTATTCATATTTTGGCGCTCTCGTTCAGCTCCGGGCAGGCAGCATCCGCCGGAAAAGTCATCCTGTGGCCAGTTGAATTCACAACGGCTGCTTATGCTAACGTATTTGGAAAACCTGAATATTTACGCGCATTCTGGGTATCGATTCAGCGGGTCCTTATGGGAACGACAATCAGCATGTTCCTGACGATTATCACGGCCTATCCATTATCCAAAGATTCTCGCCAATTTCGGCTGCGGACCTTCTATTCATGGTTTTTCGTATTCACGATTTTATTCAGTGGCGGGCTTATTCCAAACTATTTAACCGTGAAGAACCTTGGGATGCTCGATACAATCTGGGCTTTGGTGCTGCCGGGAGCGGTCACGGTGTTCAACGTTATTCTGCTGCTGAATTTCTACCGCAGTCTGCCCAAAGAACTTGAGGAATCTTCGCTGCTCGATGGGGCGGGTCAATTTACTACCTTATGGAAAATATATGTGCCGCTATCGTTGCCGGCATTGGCAACGACAGGTCTTTTCACTATGGTGGGGCATTGGAATAGCTGGTTTGATGGTATGATTTACATGAATCATCCCGAGAATTATCCGCTGCAGACCTTCCTGCAGACGATCATTATCAAAATGGATTTCCGCTTTATTAAACCTGAGAGGGCAGAATTAATGATCAAATTGTCCGATCGTACGAGCAGGGCAGCTCAAATATTCGTAGCAGCATTTCCGATTCTTATCGTGTATCCGTTCTTGCAGCGGTTCTTCATTAAAGGAATTGTGATGGGGAGTGTCAAAGAATAAAATAGGGCACTCAAACTATGACATTGCATTGCAGGAGAACAAACGATGAAAATCCGATTCTTGATTAAAGATTCCTCTATATTCCAGAAAATAATGGCTGCCTTTCTGGCAGCCTTGTTTCCGCTCATGGCGATTACCTGGTTGATTAATGAGAAGGGTTCGGACAATATTCGGAGTGAAATTTCCGAGTCTATTCTAAATACGACTCGCTTCTATCTGGATTCACTCGACAAGGAAGCAGACCGGATCAGCCGTTATTTGCCGAACTATGTGATGGACAAAGACTTGATGGAAATTGCAACTACAGGCAATTACATGAGTTATTACGATCGTGCGCAAAAAATATTAGATATCCAAAGACGGCTTGAATTGATGAAGAACTCAAGTCCATTTATTCAAGAAGCAAGGGCGTATATCCCTCTTATCGACCGAACGATTCTTAGCAATAAATTTGAAACTTCGATGAATAAGCAGGAATATGCTTCTATGCAGCAAAACAAGAGATTATACGAAGAACCTTTCATTTACTGGAACGATCGATTATTTATTTCCATGCAATACCCTATTAATACCGTTAAAAATCCGATTTATATCGTAGCGGTTGAATTATCGACTATCAAAATCAGAGAAACGTTATCTCAAATCGGCAGCTCGCGTGGTGGACAGAGCGTATTGCTCAATCTGGAACGTGGTTGGGAGATCGAGAGTAACATGGATCCGGAACTGCTGGAACAAATGAAATCCTTCGCTGCGGATAAGCGGGAATTGCAAAAAGACGAAGGATACGAAACGATTATGTATAATGGTAAGCGGTTTCTTACGGTATATAAATACTCCAGTCTCTGGAATTCCTATTCGATTATGTGCATTCCCGAAGAGACGATTTTGGGTTCTCTTGAGATCTATCGAACATTGTTCTGGTGGGCTTGCGCGCTAGCTGTGGGTATTGTCGTTTTCTTCTCCTACTTTCTATTACGATTTATCTATCGGCCATTAATGAAACTTGTGCATTCCTTTCGGCGCGTTCAGCAGAATAGGCTGGAACCGATCGTGATCGATCGTGGAGCCGATGAGTTCGGGTATTTGTACCAAGCTTTTAATAATACGATCCGATCCTTGAAAACACTAATCGAGGAAAATTACGAGCAGCAAATCAGGAACCAGCGTTCCGAACTGAAACGATTGCAATCGCAAATTAATCCTCATTTTTTATATAATTGTTTTTTTGTATTGTGCCGGTTAATTAAATCCGAGAATCAGAAGGAAAAGGCTTATCAATTCTGCCTGTACATCGGACAATATTTTCAGTTCATTACTCGCGATGACGAGGATGATATTCCGCTGGGGCTGGAGGTCAATCATTCTCGCACGTATGTAGACATGCAAACCATATGTTACGGAGACCGTATACAAGTCAAGTTCGAAGGTGATGTTCCCGATCTCTTCGTGCCGAGGCTGATTCTGCAGCCGATCATCGAAAATGCTTATAAGCATGCCTTGGGCAATATGATTCAGCAGGGTGAGCTATGGGTTCATTGTGAGCGGGTGGGCGATGTATTCTCCATCTATGTCGAAGATAATGGCCGAAGCATCTCCGATGCGGAGATCGAACAGCTTCAGAAGCGACTGCGTCAATCCACCACTAGGATGGAGGAAACAACCGGAATCATAAATGTACATCGCAGAATACAGCTGCGGTACGGTGAGGAATATGGCATTACAGTGTCACGTTCTGCTCTTGGTGGACTTCAAGTAAGAATCAATCTGAGCGCGAACTAGAGGAGGAATCAGCATGTACCGACTGCTAATCGTCGATGACCTTCCCATTATTGTCGATGGTCTTCTGGAGCTATTCAATGAGACCGATCATTTACAACTCGAGGTTATGAAGGCATATTCAGGTGAAGAAGCACTGGAGGTACTGTCTCATCATCGTATTGATATCGTGATTTCCGACATTAAGATGCCTGGACTAGAAGGGATTGAGCTGCTTCGGGAAATCAAATCTCAGTGGCCGGCCTGCAAAGTTATTTTCTTAACAGGATACAATGATTTTCATTATGCTAAGAGCGCAATTACGTACGGTGGGTTCGATTATATTCTGAAGGTCGAAAGTGATGAGAAAATTATTCAGTCCGTAGAACGGGCGATTGAGAAAATTGAAGAAGAAAATAACCAAGAACAGATGATCGCTAGAGCGCAATCCAAAATGAGACTGGCATTGCCCTCCCTGCAAAAAGAGTATGTGTGGGAGCTCTTTCAAGGCAAGCATGTATCGGATAGCCAATTAAAGCAGGCGTTCAAAGAAATCGATATCCGGCTTGATGCGACATTGCCGGTTTACTTGCTCATAGGCAGGGTAGACGCATGGAAAGAAATGTTCACGACGCCGGATAAAGCGTTATTGACTTACGCCGTACAGAACATTTGCGATGAGTATTTGTCCACGCAGGTCAGATGCTATTCCGTTGTATTCGAGTTATCCAAAATCGTCTGGATGATTCAACCGAAAATCCCGGATGGATCGTCTATCGAATATGGGGATCAGGATTGGATCAGAGCTCATCGGTATACGAGCGGAATTCTGGAGACTGTGCAGGGAAATTGCAAGAGATTGCTGAGTTTATCGGTTTCTTTCCTTCTTGGAAGTGAAGCAACGACATGGGATAACATATCTGATCGGTTTCACTCGATCAAATACGGCCTGGTACAAGGACATGGATTATTTAATGAGGTCATATTGACCGATAAAGACATTCAAAGAGAAGTGAACGGTGATCTGAGTGGGAACTACCACGATGACTTCTATCACGCCCGTGTTCAATTGCTGATGTCTTGTCTCGAGAATAATCATCGGGAGCAATTCAACAAGCTGTATGCCGAACTAACGTCGATTTGGAATGATGAGGAGTCGCCGAATGAGCGGAAGATCGAACTGTATCATTCGCTTTCAGCTATTTTTCTGTTCTATATCCATAAGAATCGGGAAATTCGGGATTACATCAATACGCTGATGGATCTGGATAAGTTATATCGCTATGGAGATTCCGCATCATGGTCGGAGCTGATTCAATACTTCTCGCAAATGGCGGATTGCTTCTTCGAATGGAATGCGCTGCGGGGTACGCAATTGCCGACAGAGGTCGTGAATAAGGTACATCGATATATTGAAGAACATATTTCCACTGATATTTCCTTAAATGCGCTGGCCGATTACGTGAGCTTGAATCCATCGTATTTGTCCCGACTTTATAAGCAAATCACTGGAATGGGGTTATCTAAATATGTGAACGACTATCGTAACCTGATTGCCAAGGATATGCTGCTCAACACATCGATGAAAGTGAATGAAATTGCTGCTGCCCTGGGGTACAACTCAGCACTTGCGTTTATTCGCTTCTTCAAGAAGCAGAACGAAACGACGCCGCAAGATTTCCGTATGGCAAGGATCCATATACAGAATCAAGGTCAATAAATGTATATGAAATGTCAGTAACGATCTCTTTTGCCTCCGTGCCTACCGCCTTACAATGGAAGTACACTAGGTGCGCAAGAGGAGGAGTAGTCTTGAGAACATTAACAGCTGTATTACTTGGCGCTGGCAGTCGAGGAAGATATATTTATGGGCCCTACGCGGAGAAGTTCCCGAATGAATTAAAGATTGTTGCCGTAGCTGAGCCGGATGATGAACGTAGAAATCGATTTGCAGAGATTCATAGAATTGCCCCAGAACATGTCTACGATTCTTGGGAGAAAGTATTCGATCAGGGTCAAATGGCGGACGTGATGATAATTGCTACGCTCGATCGGATGCATTATATACCAGCGATGAAAGCGATGGAGCTAGGCTATCATGTCATGTTAGAGAAGCCGATGTCTCCTTCCATGGAAGAATGCATCGAATTGGAGCAAGCTTCGCTTCGGTATAAGCGATTGCTCGTCGTAACTCATGTCCTGCGATATTCCCCGTTCTGGTCTGGGATCAAAAAATGCATCGAAGACGGTGAACTCGGAACGATAGGTACGATTCAATTAACCGAAAATGTGGGTTACATGCATATGACACACAGTTATGTCCGCGGGAATTGGCGCAATTCGGAGGAGACGAGTCCCATGATCCTGGCCAAATCATGCCATGATCTGGATCTCATCTCATGGCTTATGAATCAACCGTGTACAAGCGTGAGCTCGTACGGATCATTACTGCATTTCAGGGCGGAGAACGCTCCGGAAGGCTCCGCGGATCGCTGTATCAACGGCTGTGAGGTTGAGAAGGAATGCGCCTTCTCGGCGATGAAAATATATATTCAGCCCCCGGAACACCCTTGGGCACGCTATATGACGAATGATTTGTCGCAAGAGGGTATCTTGAAGGCGCTGAAGGAAGGACCGTGGGGTCGCTGCGTGTATCGCTGCGATAATAATGTCGTGGATCACCAGGTAGTCAACATGGAGTTCGAGAACGGAGCGAATGCATCGTTCATCATGTCAGGGCTGACACAGAGCGGCACGCGCCGGGTTCAAATTATGGGAACACAAGGCGAGATCATCGGGGATATGGACAAAGGATCTTTCACGCTGTACCGCTATGTATCGGGCGAGAAGGTTGAGATTGGCTGCAATGTGGAAGGCGATGGCCATGGAGGCGGCGATGACCGTATGGTAAGCTCATTCCTGCGGAATGTGCGTCAATTCGACAGCAATCCATCGCAAGGTTTGACCTCGGCGACGGCATCCCTGCAGAGTCATTTGATCGCATTCGCGTCGGAACATTCGAGATTGAACGCAGGTCAGGCGGTCAAGCTTTCGGACTTGCAGAAGAAAGGACAAATGTCTGTATAAGATCAAATGATACTAGGAAGCCTCTTTCGAAGTGATGGGATGCCGTCATGGAGAGGGAGGTTTTTTAGTATGTATTTGATTCAAGAAATCGAGTCAATATGGAAAAGGTTTTTCGTTACATAATCTCAAGGCATAATAAAAGACCGCTCTACTGGAATGATTTCCGGATCTGCGGCCTTAGGACAAGATTCTATTATAGGGTCAATCTGTATCTAAAGGTGGTGAGATTAATGGAATTTAACAGTCTTGATACGAGCTTCTTCTTCATAGGTGAGTGGTTTTGGGGATCTTGGAGTGTGCAAGTGGCGTTGCACAGAATATTCCATTTTTTGATAATCCTCATTACCTGAATTCATCGTTGGATTCCAATTTTCCGTTACCCAATTTTTAAGTTCTTTAAGACCTGCTAGCATTTCCTCCAGCCTCCTTTGGCGAAGAAACAATATATTTTGTATTGTTCTGGTTACGCTTTCATTATATCATAGAAATTAGTTTTTTAAAGCTGTGTCCACGTGAAAAACACAGTTTTTAAGTGAACATTGTGTGTTAATTAGGGTTTGTGCTTCCTATGGAGAAAAGTGTCTCCTTGTAGGAGACACTTTTATTAGATTTAAAGGGATAATCTATTGCCCTTGCGAATCGCAAAGGATTTCTAATAATTACCGATTTGGCAGATGACTTTAAGGTCGTAGATAGTGTTACTCTGATAATAACTAGAGCTGCATATATCGTTCGATATTCTATTTTTAATTGGAAAATAAGGTCTTATTTTATGGGCGTTCACTTAAATGAAACTATTTTTTTAGTATGATTGTTATTCTGGTGGAAATAAATTTTATTTTTTAAAAAATAGAGAAAATAATTTACAGAACCAAATTTAAGTGATATCTTGATTATGTAGAAAAGAAACCGTTCACATCTTAAGGGGGATTATCAATGACACTCAACAAGTTCCACGGAATTATACCTGCCTTCTATGCTTGCTATGACGATCAAGGAAATATTTCCGAATCCCGGACACATGCCTTATGTGATTACTTATTTGAAAAAGGAGTTCAAGGTGTTTATGTGGGAGGTAGTTCTGGAGAATGTATCTACCAGAGTCTGGACGAACGCAAAGCGGTACTTAGCTATGTAGCTAGTAACCTGAAAGGTAAAATGACACTGATTGCTCATGTAGGAGCCCCTTCTACTAGAGATAGTATCGAATTAGCAAAACATGCGGCGAGCTTAGGATATGATGCACTATCCGCAATCCCACCTATATATTTCAAATTACCTGATAGTGCAGTAACTAAATACTGGAGCGATATTATGGAGGCAACTCCTCTACCGTTCATTATCTACAACATTCCTCAGACTACGGGATATACACTAACTCCAGCTTTATTCGAGAAACTGCTTACTAATAAAAAAGTTATCGGCGTTAAGAATTCTTCTATGCCACCTATGGATATTGAACGCTTCAAAAGAGTGGGTGGAAAAGATGTAGTGGTCTTTAATGGACCGGATGAACAGTATGTTGCGGGAAGAATCATGGGAGCTGATGCTGGCATTGGTGGTACTTATGCAGTTATGCCAGAGCTGTTCTTGCAAGCTAATACATTTGTACTTGCCGGCAAGTTTGAGGAAGCAGGACAACTTCAAAGTGAGATCAACGATATCATCATCGCGCTTTGTTCCCTCAAGGGTTCTATGTATGCGGAAATTAAAGAGGTTCTGAGATTAAGAGGCGTAAACATTGGTAGTGTAAGAGCACCGCTTGAAGGGGTAGCCGCTGAAGATGCTGGTCCAATCGCAGATATTATGAAATTGATTGATCAAGCGATCGAAAAATATTGTGGTTAATGCAATAAAGAGAACCATCGTATGCTTTGGTGATTCCAATACTTGGGGCTACGACGCAAAGACGGACCAAAGGTTTAATGATGAAATACGTTGGACCGGGCTTCTGCATGCAGAACTGGGCGACGCTTATCGTGTCATAGAAGAAGGGCTTCCTGGTAGAACCAGTGTTAGTGACGATCCGCTATTTGAAGGGTTAGCCGGAATAGCTTATCTCTATCCATGCCTCATGTCACATGCACCACTTGATTTGGTAGTGATCATGCTTGGGACGAATGATACGAAAGAAAGATTTGCACTAACTTCTTATAACATCGCACAAGGTATTGTTAGGCTCGCTCATAAAGCTAGAGGGAGCGGGGCAGGTCCAGCCGGAAAAGCTCCAGAAGTGCTTGTGATCGCTCCTCCTCCCATTGGGGCAGAGTATTTGAATACTCCTATTGGTAAGCCAATGGGAAGTAATTGTAGCGAGAAATCTATGGAGCTCTCTCAGCATCTTGCAGCTTTGCTTTCGGGGACAGATATCCACTTTATTGATTCCAGAGAATATGTATCGATGAATGAAATTGATTACATGCATCTTGATATACAAGGACATCGGAACATGGCTGATTTAGTGAAATATCATGTCAAACGGATACTAGAATAGGGGAGGATTTAAAATGAAGAAGAAACGTTTACTCTCGACAATGGTTGCATTAATGGTAATTATTTCACTGATTTCAGGATGCTCTGGTAACAACGCAGCAAGCTCTAATACATCCGATAATACTGCTAAATCTGGCAAGGAAAAAGTGGCGATTAAAGTATGGCTGACCCCTCAGTGGAAGGGTGTTGTGGATGCAACGGAACAAGGAGCTGACTATGATAGCTTCCTTAAGGCTGCAGCTGAAAAATTCAAGGCACAATATGATAAATATGATGCTGACATTCAGGTCGAAGTCATTGCCGGAGATCAGCGAGACCAACTCCTCAATGTTAACTTGAGCGGAGGAACGCCACCAAATGTCTTCTTTGAAAGCGTATTCCCGATGGGCGATTATGTTCACCGTGGAGCTTTGGAGCCTTTGACTGACATCATCGATGAGGACGCAAAAAGTGATATCGCACAAAATTACTGGGATGCAGTAACGTTCGGAAAAGATGTGTACTTCTACCCATTCCAACACAATCCAGGCACTTTGGTCTACAACGCAGACATGTTTAAAGCGGCTGGTTTAGAAAAGTTCGTTGGTGGAGAGTCCGAAATTAAGACTTGGAACTTGGATGAATATCAACAAATCTTGGATGGTCTGAAAAATAATCTTCCGAAGGACAAATATTCTAATGCCTATCCAATGGCACTGTACGCTGTAAATAACCAAGGAGATACGTGGAACCTTGCATACTTAAGAATGTTCGGCAACAAGTTCTTCGATGACCAAGGGAATATTGTTCTGAATGATGCGAATGGAGTTAAAGCTGCTACATGGTTGAAAAAATTATATGACGGTGGATATACAAATCCAGGTGCTGAATCTGTATCCTCCAATGATGCCAATGCCATGTTCCAGAATCAACAGCTAGCGATCAGTTTCACTAATCCAATCTTGTTCAATGGAACAAAAGCAAATATGGAATCCGGAACGTCTCCAAAGTTTGATATGCGTCTTGCTAATATTCCGTCCGAAAGCGGAGATCCTCTATCCTTTACTTATGTAGTGGGTGCTAGTGTATTCAAGTCTAAAGATGCGAAGAAGACTGAAGTAGCTAAAGATTTCGTGAAGTTCTTTTCAAGTGATCCTGAACTAGTTAAATCCTCTAAGAATGGTATTCCTGTGAGAAGCTCCGTGGCAGAAGAACTTAAGTCGGAGAATCCTCTCTTTGCTGCTTATGATGCCAACTCAAAATATTTGTTTAACTTCACGGGCAACGTTCCAGGATATAGCCAATTAAGAGAAGTTTTGTACCCTGATCTACAGGCGCTTTACATGGGAGCAAAGACACCAGAACAGTTTGTACAAGATTATCAGACCAATGGTAATAAAGTGATTGATACGAATAAAGCTAGCTCTGTTATTTTCCAATAATCTAAGAACAGGTAAACAATAAACGATTAACAGCCTTTAGAGTCTGAAGAGGCTCCAAGGGCTGTTAATTAGAAAGGTAAACGATATGAAACTACGTAGTAATTACCTAAAAGAGAATATTACAGGTTATCTGTTTATTTTACCTCAGATGATAGTATTCTTAGCCTTTCTTGTCTATCCGATCTTAGAAGGGATGCGCCTGAGTTTATACCAAATTAATTATGATAGTGAGAAGTTTGTGGGTCTGGCTAATTACACCACATTGTTTAATGATCCGGTATTCTTCAAGGCGATCTTCAATACGATTATATTCGTAGTCTTTATCGTCCTACTTACAGTGGGCTTTGCATTATTTGTAGCCTCGGCTGTATTTGATAAGAACGCTAAGTACGTTTCCTTTATAAGAGGGAGCTATTATATCCCGGTCATGGTATCCATGGTTGTAATGAGTATGGTGTGGAGTTTCCTGCTGAATCCTGCTAATGGACTTATTTCTTTTATATATAAAGATATGGGTCTTGGGACGATCAATCTTCTAGGAAATCCAAAGACAGTTTTGCCAGTGGTGATCTTTGTGACCTTCGCGACTAACGTGGGCCAAGCCATTATTCTGTATATTGCTTCGATGATTGGTGTATCTAAAGAGCTTTTTGAAGCAGCAGAAATCGACGGTGCAAGCAGATGGCAAGTAATTTCGAAGATCCTCATTCCTTCTGTAGGACCAACAACGACCTATATTACGATTATCAATATTATTGCTGTTCTAAAAATATTTGTAGTCATCCAGTTATTAACCGGCGGCGGACCGAACAACTCATCGGTAACCTTGATGTACTACCTCTATAATAATGCCTTTAAGTACAACCAACTCGGCGTAGCTTCTGCGGTAGGCGTTATCATGTTCGTGATTACATTGTTATTATCTGTGCCTCAGCTACGAAGCATGATTAAGGTGAAGTGAGGGGGAATACAACATGTCGAAAATAAGAAATAAGAAGAAGAGAGAGAAGTTTGATGTGATATCGAATGTGATCATTGTCCTCTTCGCGCTCCTTAATCTTTTTCCATTGTATTGGTTATTCACTAGTTCGCTTAAGAACAGTTCAGATGTTGTGAAGATGCCTCCAGACTGGTGGCCTAAATCGATCACATTCTCCAACTATGTGGATGTGTTTCAGAACCAACCGGCTTTAAGATGGACGTTTAATAGTATTTATGTCTCAGGCGTATCTACGATTATCGTTATTATTGTAGGCGCTATGGCTGCCTATGCATTCTCAAAGATCAATTTTAAAGGTAAAGATATCATCTTCATTATTTTCATATCGAGCTTGATGATTCCTAAGGAAATTATGATCGTGCCTTTATTCCGGATTACACAGCAATTTGGAATGGTGAATTCGTATAACGGTATGATTTGGCCGAACGTTGCGGGTGCATTTGGAGTGTTCCTATTAAAAGGATTCTTCGATTTAACCCCTAACGCTTTGAGAGAAGCCGGGAGAATAGATGGTGCAAATGAATGGAGAATCTTTACTCGCATCATGGTGCCTATTATTAAACCTGGTATTGGAGCCTTATTTATTCTGAATTTCGTGCAAGTCTGGAATGATTATTTGTGGCAGCTGGTTATAGGCCAAGAGAACAAAATGAAAACATTAATGGTTGGTACTGCAACCTTAATGCAGGATCTGAATCCTAATTTCGCATATAAAATGGCCGGAGCCACCATTGCTGCAATTCCGATGTTGCTAGTGTTCATGTTATTCCAACGTTTCTTCACCAATGGAATTACAGCAGGAGCAGTCAAAGAATAAATAAAAATGTGGAGTGGGTTACTGATGAATACTGAAAATAATGTACTTAAAAAGATAAAACATAAACTAGTCGTCTCCAGTCAAGCCTTACCCGAAGAACCGCTGCATAGTCCGTTTATAATGGGAAGAATGGCTTATGCAGCATACTTGGGTGGTGCTTCAGGCATTCGGGCAAATAGCGTAGCGGATATTCAAGAAATTAAGAAAACAGTGGATCTACCTATCATTGGGATCATCAAAAGGGTATACGAAGGTTCTGAAGTGTTTATTACACCAACCCTGAAGGAAGTAGATGAGCTTTACCGCGAAGGGGTAGATATCATTGCTATGGATGCGACAGACCGGACTCGTCCGGATGGATCAACCATCTCAGAACTATTTCCTCACATAAGAGAGACCTATAAAGATCAACTGTTTATGGCAGATTGCTCTACATTTGAAGAAGCTGCTAAAGCCGTTGAGCTGGGGTTTGATCTTGTGGGAACTACCTTAAGCGGATATACAGAATACACCAAAGAGCGGTCACTTCCAGATTTTGAGCTAGTCAAGCAAATCGTAAGCAACTTCTCTGTGCCTGTGATAGCTGAAGGCGGTGTTTCCACTCCTGAAGAACTGAAGAAAATGTTTGATCTAGGTGTTTTTTCAGCAGTAGTCGGCTCAGCGATTACAAGACCAATGGAGATTACCAAAAGGTTTGTAGACGCTATTCAGTAGATTGCCGGAGAGGGTAGATAAGGATGAGAATTCTCGCTGTAGATATTGGCGGTACCAATACCAAGATGTGTATATGCGATAAACTTGGGAATGTTCATAACTTTAAGGAGTATGCAACTGAGAGCCACTTGGGAGGGCCGCATGTAATCTCAAGATTGCTTGATAAAATTGCAGAAAATGATGATTTTGATGTCATTGCTATAAGTACGGCCGGTCAAGTCAATGCTGAAGAAGGAATTATAGTCTATGCTAACGAAAATATACCTAGATATACAGGGATGAAGATTAAGGAAATTGTAACTAATCATTTTCATAAACCTGTTATGGTAGAGAACGATGTGAATTCAGCAGCATTAGGCGAGGCTCATTATGGTGCTGCCCAGAACTTTAACAATTTCTTATGCTTGACGTTTGGCACGGGCATTGGTGGTGCCATTGTATTGAACCGCCAAATCTATAAAGGAGCAGATGGGGTGGCGGCCGAATTTGGTCATATCCTGACACATCCATTGTCAGATGCGGTGGAGGGACTGCCTTTTTATGAGAAGTATGCTTCAACTACTGCTTTAGTCAAGATGGCTCAGCAAGCAGATCCCGAATGTACAGACGGAAAAGTCCTTTTTGATAAAATTCACAAAGGGGACGAAGCTCTGAAACAGATCTTGGATTCATGGGTAACTGAGGTGTCCGCGGGTTTAGCCTCAATTATTCATATTTTCAATCCATCCGCTATAATTATTGGGGGCGGTGTTATGGAACAAGAAGATTTAGTTCAAAGGGTAGAGGAACGGACGAAGTCTTTAATTATGGAGAGTTTTGCGGGTGTAAGAATTGTTAAGGCCTCACTTGGGAATAAGGCAGGCTTGCTTGGCGCTTCCTCTTTATTCGCACATTAAATCATTGTAAAGGAGGGGCTTATTTGCGAACAATCAGTATTTTTTCTTCTATTCATTCCAAGTACAATAATTTGACGAATACGGAGAAGAAGGTAGCGGACTACGTCCTGGAGAACACGAGAAGTGTTGTCTATATGTCGATTACTGATCTTGCAGATGCGTGCGATGTAGGTGAATCAAGTATTTTTCGATTTTGCAAATCTTTAAGTTATAAAGGGTATCAAGAGTTCAAGATTGCACTCGCTCATAGTATCACTGTGGAGAATGAGATCCCGCAGCTTACGGATCAAATTCTAATGGACGACACTACTGAAGCTGTGGCTTCCAAAGTGCTGACCACAAATGTAAGTGCACTGAACGAGACCTATAATTTAATTGATATACAGAAGATCAATGAAGCTATTGATTATATGATAAACGCGGAACGAGTATCATTTTTCGGCGTAGGCTCTTCATTAATCACGGCGATGGAAGCCAAAATTAAATTTATGCGCATTACAAACAAAACGGAGTGTTTGATGGATTCACATCTTCAGATGATGTCTGCGGCGCTAATGTCTAACCGAGATGTAGCTGTAATCATTTCTTACTCCGGTTCAACGAAAGATAGTATCGAGGTTGCAAGAAAGGCGAAGGAACGAGGCGCTAAGGTGGTGTCCATTACGAGATTTGAAAAGTCACCTTTAACGTCGTATTCGGATCTTACCTTACTTTGTGGTGCTAATGAGGGTCCTCTGCAGGGCGGTTCATTATCTGCTAAGATCTCACAGCTCTATCTGCTGGATATTTTATATGTGGAATATTTCAAAAAGACTAGTGAGCAGTCCATTATCAATAAAGAAACAACAGCTGCAGCAGTTAGTGAGAAGCTCCTATAAGTGCGAGTTCAAAAAGTATGGTTTTCAACACCGAGAAGATTGGATGAAGGTAGAAACTGAGGAGCGGAGCGTAGTGGAAGCTACGTGAGCACCGGAAGTTTCGCCTGAATTCAATATTCGATGTCGAGTAAGCTTCTTGGGCTACTTCGTGATCAAAAGCGGACTTTTTGAACAACCTCTGTAAGATAATTGAGATGTGGGGAGAATGAGACATTATGATCTTAGGTTCATTGTCATCTTGGGAAGAGCATAGCAGATACGAGAATTCAGTCATTGTAGAGGCTATTGAGGAATTGAAAGTCATCTTACAACACGATCCTGATCTTGGGCGAATCGAGATCCACGGTAACGAGATATACGTTTCGATTATGGCGCTTGAGGCGAAGTCGCTAGAGGAACAGGTTGCTGAAAAGCATGAGGCTTATATTGATGTGCATTATCTGATCGAAGGTGAAGAAACGATCGGTTGGTCCCCTTTGCAAGAAGGGATCGAGGCTACTAAGCCTTACGATGCCGAAGCAGATTATGCGCTTTATCCTCCGTCATCCGATGAAATTTTGTTAACTTTGAAGCCGGGGATGTTCGCAGTCTTTTTCCCGCATGATGTACACAGACCTGGTATGGGTCAACCGGGCATGAAGATTAAGAAGGCTGTTATTAAGATACATGTAGGGTTATTAAGTTCATAGATTTTGTACAAGAGTGACAGACACATTCGATATTCTGAACGGTAAAAGTCAAGAAAGCAGCGATTCTCCTTTTTATTGGAGGATCGCTGCTTTGCGTTTCGGTCATTTGCAGCTTGCTTCTGTAGATTATGGGCAGGTAAAAGCCAAATCGACTTCTAGCACTACTGAAGAAGTGAAACGGAAGCTCTGATAGATAATTAGGGAAAATCTCCGTAAAATTCTGCGATTTTTGCTTATTTGACTAATAATTAGGGAAAATCTCCCTCTAATTCAACTGATTCGTTGGTGAATATAGATATTACCACGATTTTTAGGGAGGAATTCCCTAATTCTATTCATTAAAAGCAATTATCGGCTATAATCAGGGAGATTTTCCCTAATTACTCTCTACAAAGAATCCGTCCGATAATCAGGTTTCTCTAATTTTGTGACAACCACGTCTAATTTTACGTATAAACATTATAACGTTATATTTACTTAACGCGCTATTCGTGTTATTTTAAAGATTATAATGTTATATGGAAAAAGGTGAGAACAATGGATGAAAGATACGTGCTCCGTCAGGTGAAACGGGTAAGCGGAGAAGAGATCGACATTGTAATCGAAAATGGCAAGATCGCTGAGATCACCCCGGCAGGTGAGGCGCATGGGGAGCAGGAGTGGGAAGGTTCAGGCGCGTACGTATCCAGTGGCTGGATCGATATGCATGTGCATGCCTTTCGCGAATTTGATCCGTATGGTGACGAGATCGATGAGATCGGTGTCCGGCAAGGGGTGACCACCCTAGTCGATGCCGGTAGCTGCGGGGCGGATCGGATAGGTGATCTGGCTTTGGACGCGTCTCAGGCTAAGACGAATGTGCTGGCTTTCTTAAATATCTCGCGGATCGGACTGCTAAGAATTGATGAATTGTCCAACTTGGAATGGATTGATAAGGAGAAGATCCTGCAATCCGTCCGAACCTACGGGGAGATAATCGTGGGATTAAAGGCTAGGATCAGCAAGAGCGTTGTCGGCGCGAGCGGGATTGAGCCGCTGCATATTGCACGAAGCCTTTCAATGGAGACGGGCCTGCCGTTAATGGTACATATCGGTTCAGCACCGCCAGATATCAGAGAGGTTATGCCCCTTTTGCAGCGTAAGGATATCGTGACCCATTATCTCAACGGAAAAGAGAATAATTTGTTTGCTGCGGATGGTCAGCCTCTTCAGGTATTGACTGAGGCCATTGAACGGGGAGTTCATCTCGATGTGGGGCATGGAACAGCAAGCTTCTCTTTTAAGGTAGCTGAGGCTGCTAAACGTAATGGGATTGGATTGAATACGATTAGCACGGATATCTATCGAGTGAACCGATTGAAGGGACCTGTCTTTGGCATGTCTAATGTACTTTCCAAGTTTCTATGTTTGGGCTATGCTCTGGATGAGATTGTGGCAGCGGTTACTTCCAATGCGGCGGAATGGCTGGGCAGGCCGGAGCTGGGCCGAATTCAGGTGGGAGATCCTGCAAACTTGACTCTCTTCACCCTGCAGCATAAGTCTGCAGTGCTTGTTGATTCTGAAGGAGAAGAAAGAATGACGGATAAAGTAATCCATGCAAAAGGAGTGGTTATAGGTGGGGAATTCATTAAATGCGAAATACGGGCTTAAACGCGTAATCAATGCAAGCGGCAGAATGAGTATCCTGGGGGTGTCGGCTCCGTCTGACACAGTGATGGAGGCGATGAAGCAAGGCGGACAGAGTTATGTGGAAATAGCGGATCTGGTGGATAAAGCCGGAGACTACACGGCACGAATTCTCGGCGCTGAAGCAGCGCTTATCGTTAACTCAGCCTCCAGCGGTATTGCATTGTCCGTTGCGGCGCTAGTGACCCAAGGCAATCGGCGCCGCAGTGAACGTTTGCACCAAGAAGCCATTCCACGCAATGAAATCATCATTCTGAAGGGGCATAATGTACAGTACGGAGCTCCTGTGGAAACGATGGTCTATCTAGGTGGTGGGAAACTAATTGAGGTCGGTTATGCGAATGAAGGCCGTGCCGAGCATATAGAGGATGCCATTTGTGAGCAGACGGCTGCCATTCTGTACGTAAAGTCCCACCATGCGGTGCAGAAGAATATGTTATCCGTCGAAGAAGTATGGGAGATCGCAAACCGTAGGGGCATTCCACTAATCGTAGATGCCGCAGCGGAAGAAGACCTCTGTAAATATGTGAAATACTCTGACCTGGCAATTTATAGTGGTTCTAAAGCTATTGAAGGGCCTACATCCGGTATTATCGCCGGCAAACGTAATTATGTGGAATGGGTTAAGGTCCAATTGTATGGAATAGGACGCAGTATGAAGGTTGGTAAAGAAACTTCCTTTGGTCTGCTGCAAGCACTAGAGGAATACATGGTCAAGGAAGACAAGAGTGACACCGAGAAAGCGTCTTTGCAGGGATTGATGGTGTTGAATGAACTTCCGGGAATTCGTGTAACCATTGTGCAGGACGAGGCGGGCCGTGCCATCTATCGCGGCCGGGTTCAGGTTGATCCACAGCAGGCCGGAATTACGGCGAAAGAATTGGTGGAGGGGTTGCAGAAGGGCGAGATTGCGATCTACACCCGCGATTATGGAGTGAAGCAGGGATATTTCGATATTGATCCACGGCCGCTTCTGGGGGATGATCTGCACGTGATTGTAGACAGCATTCATAAATTAATAGGGGGACAATAAGATGACGATTTCACAACGTTTTTATAAGGGCCGCACCGCATTAAATGTACTCGCTAAAGATATCACTAATGCTAAAGAAATTTATGAAGCGGCGGAAGGTTATGTACTGGTCGGTGTGCTCTCTAAGGATTATAAGACGGTAGAAGAAGCCGTAACCGCCATGAAGCAATATGGTCAAGAGATTGAAGATGCGGTATCCATTGGCTTAGGTGCAGGGGATAATCGCCAAGCGGCAATTGTGGCCGAGATTGCTAAGCATTATCCGGGTAGTCATATTAACCAGGCATTCCCGGTGGTTGGAGCTACACGCGCTAATCTTGGTGGGAAAGACAGTTGGATCAACAGCATGATCGCCCCTTCTGGTCACGCTGGTTATGTGAATATTTCTACAGGAGTCTTCAGCGCTGCGCAGAGTGAAGCGGCGATTGTACCTATAGCATCGGCAATTGCGCTTGTTCGGGATATGGGTGGTAATGCACTGAAGTATTTCCCGATGGAGGGATTAAGCCGTGAAGAGGAATACCGCTCTGTCGCTAAGGCCTGTGCTGAGGCAGGGTTCGCACTCGAACCAACCGGTGGAATTGATATGGACAATTTCGAGGAAATACTAGAGATTGCGCTTGAAGCAGGGGTGCCACAAGTGATTCCGCATGTCTACTCATCCATTATCGATAAAGAATCGGGCCAGACCCGGACCCAGGATGTGCGTGATTTGCTTGGAATTATGAAGAGGCTGACAGATAAATATGCCTAAACGAATCGGGGCATTCGGAGAAGTGATGATGCGTCTGCAGGTGCCGGGAGTTCAGCTGCTATCCCAGGGAAACAGCTTAAACTATTCATTCTCTGGTACCGGGGTTAATGTCAGCGCTGCACTGGCACGCTTCGGGCATGAAGGTTATTTGATTTCCCGTTTGCCGACTACTTCCTTGGGAGAGGCCGCCGCCGCGTATTTGCGGAAGCTGGGCATCTCTTCTAGCCTCGTTATACGAGGAGGAGAATATCTGGGCTTGTATTTCTTGGAGAACGGATTTGGTGCACGTCCAAGCAAGGTAACTTACAGCAATCGTCTGGAGAGTAGCTTCAATACGGCTCCTGAGGAAACTTATAATTATGAAGAGATTGCGCGAAGCCTGGATGTGATCCATTTCTGCGGCATTACGCTGGCTATGAACGATAGTGTACGTCATCATATGAAATCCTTGGCTAGAGCTGTCAAGCAGCAGGGTGGGACTGTGATCTTTGATTGCAACTATCGTCCGTCCTTGTGGGGACCGGAAGGCTATTCACAAGCGAAGCCGCATTACGAGGAGATGCTGCAGCTGGCCGATATCGTAATGATGAATGAGAAGGACGCAATCTTTATCTTGGGGATCAGCACTGAACAAGCTGAACGTGAAGAGCAACTGATCGAACTGATTCCAGCAGTTGCGAAGCATTACGATATCTCGGTGATCGCAGGCACCCATCGCAGTATTCATGGCGACAACTCACATTCACTGCGTGGGTTTCTTTATAAGAATCAGAGCTTCTTCTTTTCGGATACGCTGAGATTTCTCGTCTATGATAGAATAGGGGCTGGAGATGCCTATACGAGCGGAATTGTGCATGGCGAGCTAACAGGATTTACACCTGAGCAGACAGTACGGTTTGCCGCTGCCGCTAGTATGTTAGCCCATACTGTCGAGGGCGACACTCCCATGGCTTCAGAAGCGGATATACTTCGAGCTATGACTCTATCCGTAGGCGATGTAGAAAGGTAGTGAACCTCTTGAGTTTGTCCCGAAAAGATAAGCCCTTATATATGCAAATTGCAAATATTATAAAGGATCGGATTCTACACGGAGTCTATCCTATTGGATTGAATATTCCTTCCGAGCCTCAGCTAGAGCAGGAATTCAATGTCAGCAAGATCACTGTACGCGGTGCCATTCAGGAGCTCGTCCAAGAAGGATTTCTGGAAAAGGGGAGCGGCAAGGGGACGAAGGTGATCCGTAATACCTCATCATCCAAGCTGTCCAAGTGGAAAAAATTCACGGAAATTCTAGTGGATGAAGGGCACCAAATTCGGAAGCAATGGCTGAAGGCGGAGCGAGTATATAATGAAGTTCAAAGCGAAGCCTTTCGTTTATTCGGCGAACGTTGTATACGCTTGGAACGCATATATAGTCTCAATGATATTCCATACGTTCATTACACGCATTATTTAGTAAATGGTATGGATGATTTGGATCTACTGGACTTAAATGCCCAGTCCTTGTATGAACTGCTTGAAGAGCGGAGCGTTTCCTTAGAGAAACTGCGTGATGAATTTTCCGTTGCCGTTCCTCCGCCTGATGTAGAGGAGATATTGCTCCTTGATAAGAAGTGTCCCTTGCTGAAGCGAACTCGTTATTCTTATGATGAGCTGGGCAAGGTAACTGAGTATAGTGTAGGCTTTTACAATACAGAGCTGCAGAATTATGTAGTGAACTATGAGGTGTAGTTAAAACGACTCGTGATATCGCGGGTCAATTATTCATTAGCAAGAAAACCATGCGCAATCACATCTCCAACATAATGCAGAAATTAAAAGTTAAAGGCCGTTCACAAGCGGTTGTCGAGCTGATTAGGCTTGGGGAGCTAAAAGTGACGCATTTATACCTTCTCCACCTTTACGGGTGTGGGGAGGTTTTTTGTGGTAGAGGAAAACTAAAACCAAGCGATTGCTGTCCACTGATGGATGTCATCGCTTGGTTTAGTGTTTAAGATCGATATTCATGGTGTCAAAATCAACCTTGCATTTAGCTCTTATCATAAAATCGATATATAATGGAAGTGAATGTTATAATTGTAGTTATATGTGCGGTTGATAAGACCTACATAAATTTCTTATATCTGAATCAATACCATATAAGCGATTGTACCGAATGCTATGGATAATAGCATATTTCTTCGCCAGAGATGAAGCAACGCGACGATTGCGACGGATATTAGCTCCGGTAATCCGTGATTACCGGACAATACGTTAGTGTTCTTTAGGCTATAAATAACAAGGAGTCCAATCGTTGCTGATGGAAGAACTCTACCTAGGTATTGAATGTACTTTGGGGTTGGACGTCCCGGTGGGAAAATAATGAACGGAATAAAACGTGTCATCATCGTGCCTAGCACAACCATAGCAATTGTAATGATCTGCTGAAAAGTAGACATCGTCATGCGGTTTCACCTACCGGTTCCTGTTGTTTACGAGTGATCGTAAGTGCTGCAATAATTAGGATCATTGCGGGGATCATGAAGCTGTCACGTCCAAATATGATAAGGCACAGTATGGAGATAACAACGCCTACTAGAGCACTTCTATGGGTGGATCCACTCTTCCATTGCTCAATAAAGATAACAACGAATAGTGCTGTCATCACAAATTCGAGACCTTCCATATTCATGTGAAAAATCGATCCGAATACTCCCCCGATACAAGCGCCTACGACCCAATAGCAATGATTTAGCAGCGTGACGAAGAACATATACCAACCGCGATCCACTCCTTCAGGGATCTTCGCGGAATAATTGATGGTGAATGATTCATCACAGAGACCAAAAATCAAATAAAGCTTCTTCAGCCCCGTACCTTTAAACTTCTCCAGCATAGATATGCCATAAAATAGATGTCGTGCATTAACCATTAAAGCAAACAATAATGCACTTAATGGATGATAAGCACCTAATAACAAGTGAACCGTTAGAAATTCCATCGATCCAGCATAAATAAGAGAGCTCATTAGAAAGGTATTGATCACATGAAACCCTGATACATTCATGTAAATTCCGTAGGCGATCCCCAAGAATAAAAAAGCGGCAAGAATGGGAAAGGTAGCGGGAGCCGCGGTGCGGAATGCTACATAAAGTTTGTTATTGTTACGCATGTTACTTACAACCCCTTAGCTTATGTCCATGTCATTGTAGCAGTGCGAATCCATACAATCAACGGTATAATTGTATGGATTACAATTTTGTGGGAGGACAATATGCCGATCAATTCTTTTGTTAATTACCCGATGTCGTGGCGACCTGACAGACATACTCTGAAGCGTCCGATCTATCATTCCATAGCCTCATTGCTTGAACAAGATATAGCTAGCGGTCTTTTGGTACCCGGAACGAAGCTTCCCCCTCAACGTGAGCTAGCGGATTTTTTAGATGTTAATTTCACAACAATTACACGCGCTTATAAGCTATGCGAAGCTAAAGGACTCATCTATGCTATTACAGGAAGTGGTACCTTTGTGGCAACGAATGCAACGCGCTCGATAGCAATATCGAAGGACAAAATTTCTCATGACTGTATTGATCTGGGGCTTGTTGCTTCGTTTGAGCAGAGTAACTCGATCGTAGCTCAGGTCGCAAGAAGGGTTATGCATAGAGGCAATATAGAGGAACTATTAAATTACAATGATCCTACAGGAATGCCACATCATAAACTGGCAGGCCTATCATGGATGCAAGCATTTGGAATACAGGCAAATATCAATAACATCGCAATTGCATCCGGTGGCCTGAATGCGTTGGTCATTACGTTATTTGCTCTCTTCGAACCTGGACAACGGATTGCCGTTGATGTATTCACCTATTCTAATTTTATTGAGCTTGCCCGAATGTATCGTATTCAGCTTGTTCCAATTCCAGGCGATGCCTCTGGAATGCTACCGCAAGTGCTGGATAACCAGTGCCAGCTGCTGGATATACGTGGTATATTCCTGATGCCTTCTTGTACGAATCCTACAACCGTTATGATGACTGATGGGCGGAAGCGTGATATTGCTAACGTTATCCAGAAACATAACTTGCTGCTCATAGAAGATGATATTCATGCGTTCTTAACGGCAGGTCATTTAGAAGAATACAAACAACCGATGTACTCATTGCTTCCTGATCAGACCATCTATATTAGCAGTACGACAAAATCTATTTGCTCTGGACTTAGGATCGCTTATATCGTATTTGGAGAGAAATTCAAAGAGAGAATTGAGCGGGCTATTTTCAATATTAATGTGAAGACATCCTCCCTAGATGCCGAGATTATTTCTGAGCTTATTGTATCGGGTAGTGCTGCTGAGATTGTCGCATATAAAAAAGAACTGGTCCAAGCTGCGAACAAGCTATTTTCGACATATTTTCCACAAACAGCAGCCGAAGGGCACCCCTTAAGTTTTTTTAAATGGATTCCCTTATCAGGATACCGTACAGCCGCTGAACTGGAGTCAGAACTGTTACAACAAGGCGTTCGAATATTCCATTCCGATTGGTTTCTTAGTGGTGCCAGCACACCGGACAAGTATGTACGTGTAGCCTTATCGTCGTCATCCTCATTGGATGAGCTGGACACTGGACTGAAGATTCTGAAGCAACATATGTCCTTAGACTAGGATGTGTCTGAAAGCTCAGCTTACAGAGAGATTCTCTGTGGGCTGATTCGGATTTTTTGCATCTTAGTATGTGATAAATATAACTATTTAAATTTATGAATATACAAGCTGTGATGACTGATGTAAAATTACACTACCTGAAGCGTTCTGGAACAGCTTAAGGGCTTTTTGCATGCTCTTTTGCAGATTGCAAAGAATAGGGGCATGTCTACTATAGAAAGATTAATGGAGGTAGGAGAGTTTTATGAAGAAAAAAGCATTAAAAAGAATGTTGATGTTGTCGATGATGGTCGTTGTCGTCGCTGTACTTGCAGTAGGTTGTGGTTCAAAGAATAACACGAATACAGCATCGACAGAGGGTAACGCAGCAGAGGACTCAAAAGAAGCTGTTACTTTGTCGCTTGGCTTACTCCCTTCGATTGATGCGATTCCTTTTGTAATTGCTCATGAGCAAGGTTTTGATAAGAAGCATGGAGTGAACCTAGATATCCAAACGTTCAAGAGTGCAAAAGACCGTGATGTCGCCTTTCAAGCAGGCAAGTTAGAGGGTATCAGTGCTGATTTGGTTGCGATTTCTATCTACAATGAAGCCGGGCTGGATGTGAAGATCACTAGCACAACTTTTGGTGAATTCGATTTATTGACTGGGAATGACGCCATCCAAGATGTGAAGGATCTCAAAGGCAAAACTGTGATTTTGTCCAAAAATACCTCCACACAATATACTGTGGCGATGATGCTGAAACAAGCGGGTTTAACAGAAGATGATATTACGGTAACTGAGGTCCCACAAATCCCTACCCGTTTAGAATTGCTTAAGAATAATAAGGCAGATGCAGCTATTTTGCCTGAACCATTTGTAACTATGGGTAAAGCTTCAGGCTTGCGCGTGCTTAGCTCCACGCATACAGCGGGAGTGAATCCATTTGTATTGGCTTTCCCACAAACCGCTATTGATGCTAAGGCAGATGCGATTCGCAATATGTATGCTGCTTATGACGAGGCGGTAGCGTATATGAAATCTCATGATCAATCTGAATATATCGATCTTGTGATCAAAGAAGTTGGTTATCCAGAAACGTTGAAAGATGAGATCAAGGTACCTGATTATGTCCCTGCCAATCAAGTGGATGTGAAAGAAGTAGAAGCCGCATTTGCATGGGCACGGGAAAAAGGTTTGCTTAGCAAAAATATCTCGGCTGAAGATGTGATTTCTGATGTCCAATTCAAAAAATAAGGGACTCGTCATTAAGGGTCTTAAAGTAGAGTACAAGACAGGTCAACTGGCCTTAGGAAAGATGGATCTATCTTTACCGGAGCATGGGATTTACACGATCATCGGACCCTCTGGCAGCGGAAAATCAACTTTATTACGGGCGATTGCGGGCTTGCTGCCAAGCTATATGGGGCAAATTCTTTTTAATGAAAAATCCGTGCATGATAAAGAAACTCTGATCGGCCTGGTACCGCAAAACTACGGGCTTCTTCCATGGAAGACTGTACATGATAATATTCAAATCGCAATGAAAATCTCGCATACTGCGAGTACATCCAAGCAAGAACGGGAGAATCAGATTAATCAGTGGCTGTCATCGATGGGAATCTCTGATTTAGCTGATCGTTATCCTCTTTCTCTTAGTGGAGGACAGCAGCAAAGAGTGGCAATCGCCAGAGCGTTCGCCATTTTGCCCACTATTTTACTCCTGGACGAGCCTTTCTCCGCACTGGATGCGATTACGCGGGAAACACTACAGATTCTGTTTTTGGATAACTGGTTAGCGCATCCGGCGACTACCTTATTTGTTACCCATGATGTGGAAGAAGCTATTCTGCTGGGGCAGAAAATTATTGTTATGCCATCTAATAAAGAAGAAGCTCCGGAAATGATCGACAATCAATTGGTATTTCAGATGAAACATGAAGATAAGCGGGACAGTGTAGATTTCTTTGAGCAGACTAAGCGAATCAGAAAGGTAATGCAGGAGATATGGTGAGAAAAAATCGGATTCATCACATAATAAGACTGTTGTTTGTGTTCTTTTGTATGAATGTGGTTTGGTATATTGCCTATTTGCTTATGAATCATTCGATTTTGCCGAGTCCATTCGCGGTATATAACGCTATGTTTCACTTAGGTGGTCAGGAGATTGCTTTAAATGTAGGGTATAGCTTGTTCAGAATTTTTGCAGGTGTAGTGCTGGCATTAATCATTGGACTGCTCATTGGTCTTCTGATGGGACGTTCGCTGACTTGGAATAAGCTGCTGGACCCTGTGGTCTACTTGACCTATCCTGTTCCCAAAATTGCCCTGCTTCCCGTTGTGATGCTGTTCTTCGGGCTTGGTGAAACGTCTAAAATCTTAATGATCATGCTGATTCTCTTGTTCCAGATTATTATCTCCGTTAGGGATGGTGTGAAGGCTATTCCTGAGAATACCTATGATGTCTTAACGAGTATAGGGGCAAGTACAGTGCAGAAATTCTGGCATGTGACACTGCCAGGTGCACTGTCGGTCATTCTGAGTACGATTCGTATTTCACTGGGAACAGCGATATCTGTACTCTTTTTCACGGAGATTTATGGAACTGAGCATGGCATGGGCTTCTTCATTATGGATGCTTGGTTAAGACTGGATTATCCGGAGATGTATGCGGGAATTATGCTGTTCAGCTTGGTGGGATTTGTCCTCTTCTTACTTGTTGATTATCTTGATTACAAGTTTATGAAGTGGCGGAATTAGTTGGAGATATAACTATAGCTTTCCTTTGTCGATTTTAGGCAAGGGGGAGCTTTTTTTGTGTGATTTTAGAGTGGCAACAAAGGGGCTTCAAATTAGTATATCAATTCGGTTAAGATGGATAAGTATTCGATAAACTGTATTGGATACACATCCAAACTAAGGGAGTAAAACGATGAATAAGCGCACATCGGGATTTGAGCACGGCACAGCATCCTTTGCTGAGAAGAAAGTTACCTGGCTGGAACTATTTTATGATCTGCTTTTTGTAGCTGCAGTTTCAAAAGCGAGTCATGTCTTGTTGCATGTAGAGGCGGGTACAATTCCACTTGAATATTTATCTAAATTTATCTTAATATTCATTCCGATCTGGTGGGCCTGGGTGGGACAATCGCTTTTTGTAAATCGGTTTGGACAGGACATCTTTTCACACCGAATATTTCTGATTCTACAATTATTTTTTGTATTAATCATGACAGCCAGCTTATCGGTTAACTTTGATCAATACTATATGCCATTTCTAATCGGTTATGTTGGCTTAAGAGCTATGACTGCCATTCAATATCTTACGGTAAATAAGAATGAAGCAGCTGATAGAAAGGACACTGCCCGTTATCTGGGAAGTCGTTTTTGGATTGGATTAGTGATCTCTGCTTTATCACTTTTCTTTGACTCTTGGATACGTTATGTAGTTTTGTATGCGGGAATTACAGTAGACATATTGCTTCCATTAATCGGTCGGAAATACTTGGTGAAAAGCCCGATAAATACTCATCATTTATTAGAACGTTTCTCGTTGTTTACCCTCATTCTACTTGGTGAATCAGTGGTCAGTATACTTGCAGTCCTACAGTCTAGCCACTGGACGTGGCAATCTATTTTATTTGCATTATTAACTTTTTTATTAATTATAGCTATGTGGTGGCAATACTTTGATAATGTTGAAAAGAAAGTGGACAAAACCATAGAGACTGCCGGGCAAACCATAATTTATGGGCATTTATTTATTTATGTATCCTTAAGCATGATTGCAGCTTCAATCCAATTGCTATTTTTAGAACAATTAAATTATACATTTATGGTATGTTTTATTTTTGGATCGGTCCTGCTCTACTTCTTCTCTACCTCGTTGGTCTTCCATAAATACAGACGTTTACAGCAAAGATTAGGGATGTTTCATTTAGCGTTATTATTAGGTCTACTTGGCGTTTTTTTCGCAGTAGATTTGTTGTTCCTTATACCCAATTACCTGATTATTGGAGAAATGGTGTTATTTTTTGCTGTGTATGCAAAATTAACGACTTGAGCTTCGTTGTATCGAAGCTGAATAAATTGAAGAAGGAAGCCGGGTCATTGCAACCCGGCTTCCTTCTTTCATAATGGGAGTGTGCGGTATCCCCCTGTCGTTATTGCCCAAGAAGCGCTGGCACGATAAATCGGCCGAACACATTAGCTGGTGAGCCTTTCTTGTATTTATCCGCAGTAATGACTGCAACCAGCTCATAGGATGGAACCACAATAATATGCTGGCCCATGAAGCCAAGCGCAAAATAATAAGGGATCTCCTTTGGCTGCTGCTCCGTACCTGCATTGAATGATGATACCCACCAGTGCCATCCGTAGAAGCCCTTCTGTGGTAGCGTGGCTGCGACATAGGGGCGAGTGGACTTCTGAACAGTACCCGAATGAATGAGCTGTTGATCCTTCCAGCGCCCTTCTTGCAAATAAAGGAGACCAAATTTAAGCATATCCTCAGGCATCATATAAAGGCCAAACCCACCAGTATGTATGCCTTGTGGATCACTGTCCCAGCGATAGCTTTCGATGCCAAGCGGCTGAAATAGCTGATCTTCAGCAAATGCTGCAACGTCTTGTCCAGAACATTCACGCAGGATAGCGGATAAAATCTGGGAGCAGCCGGAGTTATAGTTCATCTCAGTGCCTGGCGTATGAGATAGCGGCTGGGCGAGCACAAACTTTATCCAGTCTGCGGTTCTAGTCATGGTCGGAAAGGAATTTTGCCCCCCAAATTCTGTCCAGTTAAAGCCTGCTGTCATTGTTAATAAGTGACCGATCGTGATCTCTCTTTTTCTTGGGTCCTGATCCTCTTTTAATAAAGGGAAAAATAGAGAAATAGGGGTATCCGGTGGTGGAACGATTTGTTTATCTATGGCTATGCTGACTAAGGCGGCGAGCACGCTTTTGGTGCATGAGTTAATTTTACCTAGCTCTTTAGCGATTTCAGGCTCACGATAATGCTCCAGTATAGGTTTTCCATGTTGAATGATTAGACAACTGCGAATTTCTAGGCCAGTAATACCGTCTATAAGCGGCTGAAGGTTCCAGGCAGTGATGTGGATGGCCCCCTTTCATAGATGATTTGAAGCTGTAGCTGCCTACCATTATAGCTTATAGAGCACACATTACATAAACATTGTAATTTCCTGTCGTTAATTAAATATGGAAAATATAAGTAATTATCTGTATAATATTATGAATCACGTGTTAGAGGAGGATGAATTCTTTTGAAAAGCAATAATACTCACTTTGTTCATCAGACAGCTAAAACGGTATTGATTACTTCAGTGGCGCTCGCGTTATTATTACCCCCTGGCTTGGCCGCAGCCGATTCTACATCTGTTAGTAGCAACACTACGGTAACACAGGTTAGCTCACAAGCGCCGGTGACTACAACGAACTCTGAGGCAGATCTTACAAAAGTGAAATTCACGCAGGAGCAAGCGATTGCGAAGCTAAAAGAATTATTCCCATCCCTAAAAGATGCAACGGTAAACAATGTACAACTGGGATCTAATCAAAGCTACCCCCCTCCAGCAAATCAAATGATCTGGAATATTCAGTGGCAGATTCAAGAGGGGAATTCGGGATTTGGCTTTAGCAGTGAGGTAGATGCCATTAATGGAGATATCATCAGTACGTATATTTCATACCCTCGTGAGAATAACGAATCCTATTATCCACCGAAAGTATCGCAGACTCAGGCACTGGAGATCGCCAAGGCTTTTGTGACTAAGGCAGCCTCATCGGTTAAGAGCAGTGATCTCCAATTAAATGAGAATGCTGGTTATAATTATTTTTCGAACTCTTTATTCGGTCCTGTTCAATACAGCTATTACTTCAGTGTCATGAAGAATGGTCTTCCTTCTGGATCGGATAACATTAATATAGCCGTGGATGGCAACGGTAATGTAATTCAATTCTCTAAGTTTTCTCAAGGGCTTGAGTATCCGTCTGCACAGCCGAAGATTACCTTGGAGCAAGCACAGAAGCAATTTGCGGAACAGTTTGATGTAGGCCTTTTTTTCACTCCTATTTATAAGAACGGAAAACCTAACAACTGGATCCTAGGCTGGCGTCCAGTGGATCAGTCTCTATATCCTATCGATGCATTGACGGGCAAGAGAATAGATTATGAAGGAAAAGAATACGCATCTACCCCAGTCGTGTATTCAGATGTAGCAAAGGGTAAGGATGTCTTTCAAGCAAGAACTTCAACTACAGAGCTTACTGCAAAAGAAGCGGAACAGCTTGTAAAGAAGGTTGCATATATTCCAGCAGATCGTAAATTGATCTCCCAAAGCTTGAGAAATGACTATCAGGATACGAATCGGAAGATCTGGCAGTTATACTGGGGTAGTGCTAGTGGAAATGAACGTTACATTGGTGCTGGCTTTCCAGAACAATCCTCTGCTGAGATCGATGCAAAGACCGGTGAAATATTACAGTACCAGATTCAAACATATGGTGCTACTCAGGATAATAAGAAGGAAGAACCGGCTCCTGCTGGAGGGAAGAAGCTTAGTGAGGCTGAAGCTAAGACTAAAGTACTTAGTATAATTAATAGCCTGTATCCTCAGGCGAGCCAGAAGCTAAAACTTTTAGAATATGGAGATAACTCAAGCGTGACTTCAGACGGAACAGGATTTAGATATCAGTTTATTAGATATCATCAAGGGATTCCTGTGAGTGACAGTAACCTTACGGTAAGCTTGGATCTTTACGGCAGACTGATTTCTTACATGGGGAATCGGATAGACGGTATCGATGAAATTACACTATCGCCGAAGGCTACAATTTCCAAGAAGGAAGCGCTCGAAAGTTATAAACCTAAATATCAGACTAAGCTGAAGTATACTCAGGTTGGTGGATACTATAGTTATAATAGCTATGCCGCGCCAAAGGTGAAGCTGGTATATGATACAACTTTTGATGAATCTAATGGATTATATCAGGTTTTAGATGCAGCCACTGGAAAATGGGTAGCGGTCTATGATTACCTCGGTCAGCAAGATGCTCAAATATCTGCAACGGATATCAAAGGTCATGCAGCAGAACAACCCTTATCAGAATTAGTAAAATATCATGTGATTACTCCGGATGCCGATGGTAAAGTAAACCCAGATCAAGAAATAACAGTTGGCGATTGGTTAACCTATCTTGCCAAGGCTTCTAATCCGAATTTCAGCAGTTATATTGCTAATAATGAACGGAAAACTGTGGCAGGTGTGAAGCCTGAGAATTCATATTATGATGTTGTTACTTATGCAGCAGATCGTAAGTGGATCAACAAGGATCAAAGCCTGCAAATTGATAGTAAGTTAACCCGGGAACAGCTTGCTGTTCAGCTGGCTAATTTTTTGAAATACAACAAACTCACAGCCTATCTTGATAAAGATGTAACGGTAAGTCAGTTCAGTGATAGTGCATCTATAAACAATAAGGGTGCAGTGGCTCTTGTAGTGAAATTGGGAATCCTAAAGGATGACAACGGCAAGTTTAATCCGCAGCAGACGGTAACGAAAGCGCTGGCGGCTACGGTGATTATGAAGCTAGTGGAACTGCAAGGTAAGACTGATCAGATTATAGGTCAATAAAAATATATAATGCAGAGCCTGCTTCCTATTTGATGGTGGAAGCAGGCTTTTCTGTATGAGGAGCAAAATAGGGAATAAAAGAAAACAACCCGAAAGACAAACACCTTTACAGAAGGGGTGTGTCTTTCGGGTGATATTTGTTTTTGCTATTCAAATACAATTAATGGAGCTGTTTATCTACTTCTTTAACTGGATTCTCGTTAGCGTTCTCTTCTACCTTGCTGCTCATAAACCAACCGATTGCAGCGATGAGCACGAGTACAACATAGAAGGTAACCTTCCAAATGGTACTGTGCGCGAAATCCTCGGAAAGAACACCAAGTGAAGGGTGTGCCAAGGTAATGACTGCGAGCTTAACGCCGACCCAGCCTACGATGAAGAAGGCTGCAATTTCAAGACCTGGACGGGTGTGAAGCAGCTTAACGAAGAAGGAAGCTGCAAAACGCATAATGACCAATCCGATAAATCCGCCGGCAAAGATGACGAGGAATTGTCCACCGTCAAGGCCTCCGATTTTTGGAAGACCACTTGCAGGTAGTGCAACCGCAAGTGCAACTGCGGCTAGGATGGAATCGACCGCGAAGGCGATGTCAGCAACTTCTACTTTAAAGACAGTAAACCAAAAGCTGGATTTCTTTTTGTTGACTGCGCCGTCCGTACCGCTTTCAGCTGCTTCATCCGTAACGGGCTTCTTGATTAATAGTTTTCGGAAGATATGGTTCCCCGCGATAAACAGTAAATAAAGTGCGCCGATGGCTTGTACTTGCCAAATATCAACCAGGTAAGAGATGACAAATAGTGAACCGAAGCGGAACACGAAGGCTCCGGCTAATCCGTAGAATAGTGCTTTTTTTCTTTCCTCATCAGGAAGGTGTTTAACCATAATTGCCAATACCAGTGCGTTATCTGCGGCTAGTAGTCCTTCAAGTGCTACAAGAACTAGTAATACCCAGCCGTACTCTAATAATAATCCCCAATCCATTACTGTTGTCCTCCCTTTTCTTATGCAAATATCTACTAAAAGATACTCACCTTACCATTTTAACCAATTTTATATAAAAAAGACCTTTACCAAACAGATTAGCCTTTGGAATAAAGGTCTAACCTGATTGGTAAAGGTCTCGCTAACAATGTTAAATTGCCAATAAAGCCGGAGAATATCCTCATATTCTCGTATTGACGACTTTATTTAACAGCTACTCCCCTTTACGGGATATATTAAATTTTTGATTTAATTCGTTGTGATTTTGCCTAAGGAGATCATATACGAGTTGAAAGTTAATGTCAATAAAATGTTGGAGGAATAAAGCTAGAGTTCTCCACGCTTTTTGTATTAGCCCTTAACCGCTCCAGCGGTAATTCCCTTAGTCATCTGTTCTGTGAAGAGCAGATAGATCAGGATGGTTGGAATCGCAATGATCGTCATAACAGCGAACTGAGCACCGTAGTTGGACGAGTATTCTCCGGCGAATTTCATAATGGAGAACGGAATGGTTTTGAGATCCTCCGAGGTGAGGAAGGTGTTCGCCATAATAAATTCATTCCATGTGCTGATGAAATTGAGTACACAGATGGTAGCTAATGCGGGTTTCGTAATAGGGAAGATGATGCGGAAGATCACACCGTAAATGCCGCAGCCATCGATAACCGCCGACTCTTCAATCGCACGAGGGATGGTCTCTAGAAAACCAGTCATGATGAGCACACTCATTGGGATGACAATGGCCGAATAAGGCAGAATCAGTGTGTACATATTGTTCAGCATTCCGAGCTTGTTAAACAGAATAAAGTTCGGCAGCAGTGTCGCGTGAATGGGAATGATCATGCCCATCATGATAAGTGACAACACGATACCACTTAGCTTCCATTTCATACGGGTGAACGCATACCCCATCATCAGTGACACTAGTGCGGACAGCGCAACGGTAATTACTGTAATGATAAGACTGTTGGCAAAATAGCGTGGTACACGCCCATAGGTAAAAGCGTTTCTATAATTCTCCCATTGCGGAGGGGATGGCCATTTCAGAAAAGAGCTTCCGAAAAAATCACCACTCTTTAGCAGGGAGTAATCGATCAGCCAGATGAGCGGAAATAACTGAATCAAAGCAATGAGACAAAGAAACAACATCATTAGGATTTTGCCAGTTGTAGGTTTACTGCGCTTCTGTTTATGAAGCTTCAGATTGAGGGGCGAAGCGGCAGGTGCTAATGAATTATTCATATGATTTCCTCCGGTTACAGGGATTCTAAAACTCTCCGATATCTTTCTTCAGAACCTTGTTGAGTATTACGGTCAGTACAAGGCAGAACACAATGAATAGGATGGATATGGCATTACCGTAGCCGTATAGCGACGATGAGAAGGCTGTTTTGTAAAGGTAGTTCCCTAAGAATTGCGTGCTGTTCGCCGGGCCGCCGTTGGTCATTAAGAACACGGTTTCCATTTGCTTAAGACAGGTTGTTACCGCGATGATAATGGCAACTCGCATCATAGGCGAAAGAAGCGGTATGATGATGCGCGTGTAGAGGGTATAGTTGTTCGCGCCATCGATCTTTGCGGCTTCGCTTAGATCACTTGGAATGCCTTGCAGACCTGAATAATATAGCAGCAGTGCGTATCCAAAGCCTTGCCACATTACAACAATGATGATGCACCAGATCGCTGTCTTCGGATCTCCAAGCCAATCATGTGTGAGTGAATCCAGCCCAACGCCGCTAAGCAACTTGTTAAGCAATCCGTAATTGGGATGAAAAATCCCGCTCCACAGCTTGGCTGTAACCACAACAGAAATTACTGCGGGGATGAAAAAGATCGTCCGGAATATTTTTTCGTATTTGCCGGAATTGGTCAGGAATATCCCTATGAGAATTGCAAAGGGATGCTGTAAGAATACAGTAGCAGCGGTCAGTAACAGGGCATTGCCCAGTGAAGTCCAGAATACTTTGTCATGAAATAGGATTTCGCGATAGTTATCAAAGCCGATAAAATTGTACTTGCCGATCCCGCCCCAGTCCGTAGAGCCGTAATAAGCGCTCATGAAGATAGGGATGCAAATCATAAAAGCAAACAGGAATAGCCCGGGTGCGATGAGTAGGAATATCGCTTTTTTGTCGCTTAACACTCTGTGCATGGAAATCTCCGTCCTTTGAAAGAGTAATCTATCTACTACCATCGTAACGGGAAGCTAGACCCTGGAACATGCCGTATATTTCAGATGATTGTACACATTTTTTAAATTATGGAATGATAATTTTCTCTGATGTCGAAGGCGCTTATGCTCGAACAACAAACCCCCGACCTCTGGGGGAAGTCGGGGGTTGTACGCCACTATTTATGATGTTAAATCAGAAGCGCCGCCATTCATGTACTTAGTATTAGAGTTTATTTACCAGCCAATTTATCGGATGCAGCGTCAAGTGCTTTGGCGAATTCCGCTGTATTCATAGCGCCGGAGAGTAGACTTTGGTGAGCTTCCATTACCTTTTGCTTGAACTCGTCGTTACCAATATCCTGTAGCGGAGTTCCGCTAGAAGAGGTCATCGAGCTGAAGACATCGACTAGTTCTTTTTGGAGTTGAGTTTCATTACCAGTCAAGAATTCATCGAATTTTTGCGCAGGTGTACCCGCGCCAGCTTGCCATAACATCTTGGACCAGTTCTCAGGAGCGAAGAAATATTTCAAGAAATCAACAGCAGCTTCAGGATGCTTGGAGTTTTTACTTACTGCATATCCACCACCGTACCAAGCAGCATCATCCGTTGATTTACCTTTATCTGAACCAGGGAAGGCGAATGCGCCTACATTATTGCGGAATTCTTCAGAGAAGTTCACATCTGTAGCTAGGCCAGACTCCCAAGCGCCCATAAAGAACATAGCGGCTTGTCCTTGTCCGAACAAGTTACGCGCTGCACCGTAATCGGCGGTCAGCCAGCCGTCGGCAAAACCTTTAGCATTTGCGAAATCTTGCATTTCAGTTGCAGCTGCAACAAGACTAGGATCATTAAAGGATATTTTACGAGCAACAGCTTCATCCATCTTATTAAAATCACCATTTTGACGTTGAGCAACAAACTCATACCAGATTGGCAGTGTCCATGCATCCATACCGTTCATAGCGATAGGGTTAATCTTGTTTGCACGTAATGTTTTGACAGCTGCGAGCAGGTCAGCGGTAGTCTTTGGAACCTCGATGCCGTTGTCAGCAAAGATTTTTTTGTTATAAAACATAACCATATAGTCGGCACTACGTGGCAATCCATACAGTTTGCCATCTTTGCTGAAGCCGTCCATGGAACCAGAAACAAACTGATCACCTTCGAAGTCAGCGCTGTTCAGTTCAAGCAGTAAGTCATTATCGAGCAGAGGACTCAGGAAAGAAGGCTGACCCCAAGCTTGAATGATATCAGGCATCTGATTGCTGGAAGCATATACTTTGATTTTTGATTTATAAGGTTCATCTTGAAGCGCTTCCACTTCTATCTTGACGTTAGGGTGCTCTTTCATATAAGCGTCGATAATGTCTTGCTCCACCTTGCCTGAACCGTTTGCCCGATCCGCAAGTGCGGTGAAGAACTTCAGTGTAATTTTTTCGGCTGGTGCGTTCGCTGTGGCCTCGGCAGTAGCTTCGGCTTTGTCATTTGCAGGAGCATTTGTAGCTTTCGCATTGTTATTTCCGCCACCACAGCCTGCAAGCAGAGCTGGAAGCATTAGACTCATAAGCATTAGCTTGATTCCTTTACTTTTCATCAAAAACCCACCTTTTTAGAATGATGTATTTTGAAGAAACGATTGTTATCCATCAAGGAAGACGACAACCTCGTTTCTTCTTGAAATATAAGAATGTATAAGTTTCACGCTATACATTATCCTTATATTTCTCGCATAAACGCTGACCGTCTATAAGAGACGTCGAAGGCGTTTTTGCTTGCATCCTCATCTTAAGAGTTTCTGGCTAATAGAAACATGGTTCATATTTAAGAATGATGTAGGCATTTTTTAGCGAATGTAAAAAGCCGGTTCAGGGTGTAATGATTTCAGTTATACTTGCTTTACACATCTTTCTATTATATAAGAAGGTGGTTCTCATGAATCGAAACTTTCGCTTAGTCAGCCGTTATCGCCATCTTCCGCTCCAATTTAAGCTGTTGTTATGGTTCGTCCCCCTGCTTCTGGTGACCATATTCGCAATGGGCTGGAACTCGTATCAGATCTCTTCACAGCAGGTGGTGGAGAAAATGAAACAGTCGCAGGATCATCTTACCAAAAAAACAGCAGAGCAGATCGATGAGATGGTGCGAGGCATGATATCTTTTTCGAATACACTCTTTCTGGATGAAAGTGTGCAGCGGCTCTTAGCATCGTCTGAAGCACAAAAGGAACGTAATTCTGTATTTAAGACCGTTACCAATCTTATGGTTGCAGGCAATTCTATTCAATCTCTGATTCTGTATTCTTTAGACAATAACAATGGAGCAGAGCCTTTTGCTGCGAATCAGGCAGGATTGACGACAGGTATGAAGTACTCAGATTTTATCAAAACCTCGTATTATAAAGAAGCTATTAAAGCAGCAGGTAGCCCAACCTTTGGACTCTCCAGGCCGACTGACGGCATTTTTGTAGGCGATCATTATCATAAGATTGTGCTTTCCAGAATCATCATGAATATTTACACCTTAAAGCCGGCAGGACTCGCTGTGATCGGTGTGGATGCAGGGAAGATTGGGAGCCAATATCTCGACAATGCTGAAGATGATGTAGATATGTTCGTGATTGATCGGGATGGGTTGATTATTACGGCTTCGAATCCGAGCTGGATTGGCAAAAGAGATCTGGAACTTCCGTATTTTGCGGACAGCGACCCTAAGCTGACTGTGAAAAAAAGGCTGGAATCTACAGCGGATCATAAACAGTGGATTGTGTCGCATCTGCAGTCGGAGACGACAGGCTGGTATGTGGTGGTGGCTCATTCCAAGCGGCAGCTTGTTAAAGAGCTCGGTCAGATTTTACAGGTCACGATGACGATTGCTATTCTGTGTTTAGTAGTTAGCCTAATGGTTACCTGGCTGGCAGCTGCCGCTATCACGAAACCACTGAAGAAGCTTTCCCGTTCGATGCGCAGACTGCAGACAGGTGATTTTACGCAGCGGGTATTTTTTGAAGGAAATGACGAGATCGGCTTACTCGGGCATGGTTATAATCTAATGGTGCAGCGGATTAAATCGCTCATCAATGATGTATACGCCTCAAGAATGAAGCAACAGGAGGCAGAGTTGAAAACGCTTCAAGCTCAAATTAGGCCGCACTTTTTATATAACACGTTAAATACAATTTGTTGGGAAGCCGAGAAGAAGGGAGATAAAGAAATTGCCGATATGGTATATTCTCTCTCTCAAGTGTTCCGACTGAGCTTAAATGATGGACGGGATACGTTTACTTTGGAGCAGGAAGTAGAGCTGGTGACCAATTACTTGTTCCTGCAGAAAAATCGCTTTAAGGAGCGTTTTGAATTCGAAATTTCTCTGGATGAGAGTATCAAGGATTTCACAGTACCAAAGCTGCTGCTGCAGCCACTAGCTGAGAACGCAGTGATTCACGGGATTGAGCCGCTGTCTGGAAGCGGGCTGATATCCGTTCGAGCTTACCGTATAGAGAAGACTATTGTGCTTGAGGTACAGGATAATGGTGCAGGGATCACGGCAGATAGACTTCTAGAGCTTCATCAACGTTTAGCAAGGGGAAATTCTTTACCTGAGGAAGACAATGTTGGACGCACAGGATTTGCGCTCATGAATGTGCAGGAACGACTGGCCTTATTTTTTGCAGGAGCTTCTTTACAACTAGAGAGTGTGGAAGGGGCAGGCACACGTATTATTATTCATATCACTGTGGAGGGGCCATAAATGATGAAGCTGCTGATTGCTGAAGACGAAGATACGATCCGTGAGGGCATTGTGAATATGATTGATTGGAAGTCACATCAGATTGAGGTCATGGGTGAGGCGGGGAACGGAAGTGAAGCGCTGGCTTTGATGGAGAATGAACAGCCCGATCTTTTGTTAACGGATATTCGTATGCCACAAATGGGTGGTCTCGAGCTGATTGAAGTCGCACGGCGTAGAGGTTACGGCTTCCGGTCGATTATTTTATCCGGATATAACGAGTTCTCTTATGCGAAGCAAGCGATTTCCCTCGGTGTTGTTGATTATGTGCTGAAGCCATGCCGACCTGAGGAAATTCTGAAGACGGTACTGAAGGCCAAGGAACTCATTGAAAGACAACGATATCAGGAGGATGAACAGCTTAAAAGAGATCGTTCTTGGCATAAAAATGCACCGCTTGTCAAAAGCCAGGTTCTGTCTCAATGGATTTATCATCCCCCGGTTCCGCTAGAACGGCGACAGGAGCTGATCGGAGAGTTATCTATGGCGATTGGCTTTGAAGGACCACAAATTGGTCTGGTCAGCTTTGATTTTGATCCACCCTCCGCTACAGGAACAGGACAGGATTTTGTACTTCTACGTTACGCAGCGTTAAATATTATCAGTGAGACCTTGTCGCCTATCTATAGAGGAAAAATAGAGACTTTTCATGATGGCAATAACTTGCTATGGATTGGCAGCGGATTAGCCGGAACCGATTCTCGCAAGCCTTACCGAGCACCCCTCCAATTGAAAGAGCAGATTGAGAAGCTGCAGAGTAATTTGGAGAAATATCTCAAACTGTCAATCAGTATTGCCGTTGGCTCCTGTCGTTCGGATATTTCTGAAGCGCATCTGTCGTATAAAGAAGCCCTTCAGGCGATGGAATCGCGATTTTTGAACGGAAAAGGTGGTGTCTATTACTATACAGAAGGAACGGGAGTAATAGGTGGCGCTCCACAGGAAATCGGGATTTTAGATGATTCTGAATTAAATGTGCTGGAGGATGAAATGCTTGTGGCGGTGGGGGCTGGGAGCAATGAGCTCGCACTCGATCTGCTGGAGAAATGGCTGGATCGTTTTCGTAGCAATCCGGGATGTCTTAAGCAAGAAGTGAATATTCGGGCAACTGCTTTTGTAGTTCGATTAAAGAGACTCGCGCAGGAAAAACAAGTCGCTGGCTTCGAATGGAAGCAGCATTTGGTCAATTGGATGGAGCAGGCTCCACAGATAGAGACGTTGGAAGAATTGTCTACGATTTTGAATAAGGTCATGCAGAATGTGGTGGAGGCTTTTTCTAAACATCGTCCACTCCATCGTACAGTAGTCACTGCTATGGAGATCATCCGCAATAAATACAATACCAATCTGACACTAGAGTATGTCGCGAAAGAAGCCTATGTTTCTAATACTTATTTAAGCTCACTTTTCCGTCAGGAGCTTGGTGTGAATTTTCTCGATTACTTGCACCAATACCGGGTAGAAGAAGCGAAAAAGCTGCTCCGCCAAAATCTAAAGATGTACGCCGTTGCAAAATTGGTAGGGTACGGTGAAGAGCGTCACTTCAGTGCTACTTTTAAAAAATGGACTGGACTTACACCTTCACAATATCAAAAGGGATTAGGGAAGTAGGGGGGATTTGTTATCTACTAGGCTCTGTGTGGTTAAACTCTACATATAGCTAAATAGGAGGTAACCGAGTTATGAACCCCAAATGGTGGAAAGAAAGCGTCGTGTATCAGATTTATCCGATCAGCTTCATGGACAGTAACGGAGATGGAATCGGAGATTTGCAAGGTATTATATCCAGACTGGATTATTTACAGGATCTAGGTGTAGATGTGATCTGGGTCTGTCCTATTTATAAATCACCTAACCATGATAACGGGTATGATATCAGTGATTACTGTGACATTATGAAGGAATTCGGTACGATGGATGATTTTGACCGGTTGCTCAGGGAGTTGCACGCACGTGGAATGAAGCTGATGATGGATTTGGTTCTGAACCACACGTCACATGAGCATCCTTGGTTTGTAGAATCCAGGTCGTCGAAGGACAATCCTAAACGGGACTATTATATTTGGCGAAAAGGTAAAAATGGCGGCCCCCCGAACAACTGGGAGTCTTATTTCAGTGGCTCGGTATGGGAGCTTGATCCGCGGACGGATGAATATTATCTACATCTCTACTCCAAATACCAGCCCGATCTGAACTGGGAGAATCCTGTGGTCATTGATAAGCTGCATGAAATGGTGGAGTGGTGGCTGAAGAAGGGTGTGGATGGATTTCGTTTTGATGCGATTGCACATATCGTGAAGACGAAAGGGTATCCAGATGCAGACAACCCGAACGGAACACCTACGGTAAGGGCCTACGGTATGTTCTCCAATCTGGAGGATGTGCATACCTTGCTACAGAATCTATACGATAAGGTGTTATATTTCTACGATATTATGACGGTAGGAGAGACTTCGGGACTCGGACCAGAGCAGGCGCTGGATTATGTAGGTGACGGACGCCGGGAGCTGAATATGACTTTTCAGTTTGAACATATGTTTCTGGATGCCGCTTCGCCGGGTAGTGGGAAATGGGACGTGGTTCCCTGGAGTCTACTTGAACTGAAAAAGATCATGAGTAGCTGGCAGACAGTTTTACATGAGAGAGGCTGGAATGCGAACTATTTATGTAACCATGATCAGCCGCGTTCGGTGTCTCGGTTCGGGAACGATCTCTTTTACCGGATTCCTTCTGCAAAAATGCTTGCGACCTTTATTCATATGCTGGAAGGCACACCTTACATTTATCAAGGAGAAGAAATCGGCATGACGAATGTCTGTTTCGATTCCATTGATGAATACCGGGATGTGGAGACACTTAATTATTATGAAGAAAAGCGAAAAAACGGTGTTCCAGAAGAGCAGATTATGTCTGCGATTCATCATAAAAGCCGGGACAATGCCCGTACCCCCATGCAATGGGACGATGGACATGCAGGTGGCTTTACAACAGGGACACCCTGGATTGAAGTGAATTCCAACCATATGGAGATTAACGCTGGCAATGCGGTTAAAGATCCGGATTCTATCTACAACTACTATAAACAGCTGATAGCGTTAAGAAAAAAATACAAGGTGATCGTGTACGGATCATATGAGCTACTGCTTGCAGAGCATACTGAGATTTATGTGTATACCAGAACTTTAGAGGATCAGCGATTGTTGGTTATTTTGAATTTTTTTGATAGAGAGCCTGAATTCGAATGGCCAGCGGGGTTCGATCCCGATCAGCTGGAGTTATTAATCAGTAATTACCCGGAGTCAAAAGATCAGGATATTCGTTCTTTCAAGCTTCGTCCTTATGAAGCAAGGGTATATTTGCAGCAGCGTGTGTAAAGGAAGTTTCAATAAGAGTTGTCATTAAAGCCCAAGAGGTCAAGATGATGACTCTTCTTTGAGTTTGTCAGCAAAAGACTGTACAATGGCGATACATTAGCATACATGAAGTGGAGTTGCGGGATGACGCCTGTAGGAGGAGAGGAGAGACAACATGACTGAATGGTATGAAAAGAGCTTCGGAGAGGATTACCTGATCGTGTATAAGCACCGGGATTTCGGTGGAGCACGTAAAGAAGTAGATCAGATGATCGCCTGGCTGAGACTGCCCCCAGGTTCGAAAGTGCTGGATTTATGTTGTGGGATGGGACGTCATTCTCTGGCACTTGCGAAGGAAGGATACGAGGTTACCGGAGTGGATTTGTCGGAGGTCTTGCTGCGTGAAGCTCGATCTCAAGTCGGGGCGGAGGAGGTAACCTGGATCCGTTCCGACATGCGTGATTTACCACTAGATGGAGGATTCGATGCCGTAGTTAATCTGTTCACTTCTTTTGGTTATTTTGAAAAAGATGAGGAGCAAGTAAAGGTTCTGCGTGAAATTTATCGTCTGCTGAAGCCAGGTGGCAAGTTCGTTATTGATTTTTTGAATCCTGCGCATGTGATTCGTCATCTGGTGCCGCATTCTACGCGTGAGGACGGAGAGAATTTGATAGATGAGTCACGCCGGATTGAGGATGGTTATGTGAAGAAGGACATCATTCTAACCACTAAGAATGACCCTACGCCTCGTCAATATCATGAGCGTGTGAAGCTTTATTCACTGGAGGAGTTCAAGGAAATGATTGAGAAAGCGGGCTTGCAGCTCGAAGCTGTACATGGCAGCTATGAAGATGAGGTTTATGATGCAGAAAGGTCCACGCGGATGATCTTTGGTGGAACACGTCCCTAAATGGTTTCCGGAAAAAGATTTAAAGGTGGTGAACGCTCCATGTCTAAGGCAGAGCTTACTTCATGGGACAAGAACATTCTCCAAGTCTCGGTACCCATGGACTCGCCTCTTCGTCAAGTGAACAGCTATATTCTTTCGGACGAAGATGGCAGAGTCACTATTATCGATCCGGGTCCGCGCAGCCCGGATACAGAGAATTGCTGGCTCGGCATTCTGCAGGAGCTGGACTTGTCGTGGATGGATATTCGGGATATCGTCGTCACGCATCATCATCCCGATCATTATGGATTAGCCGGGTGGCTGCAGTCACAGAGTGGCTGTAAAGTGTGGATGACGGAGCGCGCCCATGCGGAGGCTAGGTTGATGTGGGGCTTGGGCACTGGTGAAGATCAGGGGAATGACATGGATGAAGATACGGGAAATGGCGTAGACAATGATGTAGGCATAAATGAGATCTTACCGGATTATTTCATCCGGCATGGGATGACGGAACAGTGGTCGAACGGGATTAAAGCCCACTTGGAAAGCTTTAATTCCCAAGTGGAGCCGCAGCCTGCCGTTTCTTATTTCAATGTGGCGGAGCCCTTCAAGATGGGCGGCCGTGAATGGCAGCTCATTATTACCGGCGGACATGCACCGGGGCATGTGAGCCTGTATCATGCTGACAGCGGGCTTATGATCTGTGGGGACGCTGTGCTCCCGCAGATCTCGCCCAATGTCAGCCTGCTGCCAGGCAGCGATCCACAGCCGCTGCAGACGTTCATTCAGGGGCTGCGGGAACTGGGCAGCTACCCGGTCAGCATGGCGTTCCCGGGTCATCGCGAGCCCTTCGCTGGCTTCGCGCACCGGGTAAGCAGCCTGCTCGCTCATCATGAGGAGCGGCTGGATACAGCGGCGGCGCTGCTCACCAGCGGTCCGCTCAGCGGATTCGCGGTGTGCGAATTCCTGTTTCGCAGCCGAGTAACGACTGTTCATCAGATGCGCTTTGCGATGAGTGAGACCCTGGCGCATTTGGCGGAATTAGTGCGCCGGGGACGGGCAGTCATGCTGAAGGCAGACGGCGGTTTCTTGTTCGACGCAGCTGAAAGTGTTGGAGAACATATCAGCTAGAGAGTATCATGCAAGATCGAAGTGAAGTAGATGAGTATAAAGTTTAAGAGCAGTCCTGATTGTGGGGACTGCTCTTTTTGTATTTGAGTAACCTTGTCCCTCCGTCCCTCTATTCATCCTTCGATCGCTTCCATATTCATGCGTTAGCGTATGTATTCGGACTCAGATGACGCTATTCGTTGATTTTGGAGCTTTTGAGGTTAGTATCGGACCGGAAAGGCGTTATTACTTGTGCAGAGTAGTGTTTTGGTCATTTTTGAGCGAATAGCGTCTCTGGAGTCCGAAAGTGTTCAAATTAAGGGTGATTAGTGAGTATAGCGTCTGCTGAGTCCGACAACGTGTGCGAAACGCTTCTTATGTAGAGTAACTAACTGTTGGTAGCTATTATAGGGAATTTCACCCTATAATTTTGGGTTTAATGATTCTAAATCTGTTTATAGGGAATTTCTCCTTATGATTCTACTGATTTGGCTATAGATTGAGATTTTCATAGAGATTATAGGGAAGAATTCCGTATAATCTCTGGATTTGAGCCAAAGTCGTTATTTTATAGGGAGGATTTCCCTATAGGCAACGAGCTCCTGTAGAATCCCCACCGTAGAACCCCCATAGTAGAAGCACCATCGTAGAACTCCTCGTCCGCTACCCACAAAAAAGCGATTGTCTCAACAGCCCGCAGGGCTGTGAAACAATCGCTTTTTCCTCAGAGTTTCATATAGTCGATCTGAAACTCATCATTCAGGTGTACCTAAAACTCCTCACTCCGGAGTTTCATCATATTCCGCAAGTTTCCTAGCGGCCTCTTCGCGATCCTCTGGTGTGTGAGGCAGATCCAGCTCAATTTCGCGCTCCGCTTGCTTGCGGTGTGCGATTCGGCTACTGGCTGCCGCCGCCACGGCTCCAACGATGTCGTCGAGATAGGTGTGGATTTGTCCGGTACTTTTGTCATTTAGCCTTTGAAGAACGCCTGGCTTCAGCTTGTCCACATAGCCATAGTTGGTAAATCCGATACTGCCGTATACGTTCACGATAGAGAAGGCAAGAATCTCATCTACGCCGTACAATCCCTCATCATTTTCGATCATATCTTGAAGTGGGGAGAACAGCTTGCCCTCTTCTGCCAGTACATCTAATTGAATGCCTGTTAGTACAGCATTTTGTACTTCTCGCTTGCTAAGCACCATCTCTACATTATGGATACATTCATCCATCGTTAAATTCGGATAGTATTTCTGTTGCAGGAACATAACGAGTTCCGCGATTTCTTCCAGGGTTACTCCACGCTTGTTCAGCCAGAATTTGGTCGCATCTGCGACGGCCTTGCTGTTCAGACTGTACGGAATTTTTTCGATTTTGTCATCAGCCATGTTCAGTCACCTCGTTGTTTAGTAAGTCATTTCATTACAGCAAACGTTAGTATGATGTTAAGGACTGTTGTTACCTCAGATTGTACGTTTACTGGAAGTATTTGTCCAGCGAGGGAAGTTTCAGCGAACTGAAATCCAGGCCCTACTTGAGATGAAGAAGTAGTTCACAGGCTTTTCCAACAATTTAGGATAAGCTGTTGTTATTTTTTGGACAAAGGTCTCGTATACATAGCAGTACAAATGATATCTAACCTTGAAAGGGGTAATAAATGATGAAACCTATGCAACAAATCCGCGGAATCTCCGCAGTATGCTTACTCGCAGTTCCACTGGCACTGTCCGGCTGTGGGCTGTTTGGTTCAGAATCGGCATCGATTGATGCTCCGCCACCAGAGGTTGAAGCACAAATGTTACAGACTAGTGGAAATACTACGTTGGATTCAGGTGTATTCGGTCCTGTGACACAGGATGATACACAGACAGCGGTTAAAGGCAGCACCAAAACTTCACAGGGCAATGCTTCCGGAGATCGCACAACTGTATTTTTGGAAGATGGTAATGGATTACTCGCTCCTGTATCCCTAAGCTTGCCAAAGAGCAAAGATTCCAGCGCACTCAAAAACTCGTTAATGGCATTAGTGAGCAAGGGAGAATATGCCTCATCAGTGCCTGAAGGCTTCCTAGGCGTTCTTCCAGCTGGAACGGAAGTTCAAAATATTACGGTAGATAAGAAGTCGAATTTAGCTGTCGTGGAATTTAATAAAGAATTCAATAACTATGATCCTTTAGAGGAACGTAAAATCCTCGAAGCTATCACTTGGACGCTGACCGGTCAAGATGACATTAAAAGTGTACAGCTCTGGGTAGATGGTAAAAAGCTCACAGAGATGCCGCTTCAAGGAACTCCGCTGGATCGTCCATTAACCCGCACAATGGGCATAAACTTGCCGAAGCAAGGTCCACTTCTGATGAACTCCAGTGCGGTTACTGTTTATTTTTCCACAACATCTCCTGACGGTATCCAATATTATGTACCTGTAACCCGATTTGTACCCGCCGGACAAGAACAGCTGACTGCTGCTTTGAACGAATTGATTGCAGGTCCTGAATCCGGAAATGGGCTGGAAATGGTCATGACACAGGGGACGATACTTGATTCCGTTGATGCTGGGCAGAACGGTGTAGTTACCGTGTCCTTGACGGATGATATGTTCACAGATGGTAAAGGTGTACCCGCTGAAATGCTGGAATCGGTCGTACTGACGGTTGCGCAAAATTCGGATGATTCTCTGGTACAAATTCGCTTGAACGGCAAGGAATCGATTACGGATACAGATAATGTGGACTACAGCAAACCTGTTTCCGCACCTGAATATTTGAATGAGATCCCGTTATAGAATGACCCTGTAAGGTTTAAAAGATGCTTTTGTGCCTCCTCTTTGGTAGAATAAAAGTTGCTCAAAAAGACGTTACGTCCCAAGCATTGTGCTACTCGGTATTTATGACGGGGCAATGGGACTCACGCTAAACTTTTAGCTATACGATGTAGGAGGCAGAAAAGATGAGATCAAACGGGCGAAACGACGACCAATTACGGCCGCTGACAATAACAACCCAAACGAATAAATATGCTGAGGGCTCCGTGATCATTGAAATGGGAGATACCAAAGTCATTTGTACGGCTACTGTGGAGGAAAAAGTGCCTCCATTTCTTAAAGGGCAAGGAAAAGGCTGGGTAACCGCTGAATATTCGATGCTTCCTCGGGCAACTCAATCCCGTAATCAGCGTGAAGCTGCACGTGGTAAGCTTACCGGACGGACTATGGAGATCCAACGGCTGATCGGACGAGCGCTTCGTTCCGTAGTGAATTTACAAGCGTTAGGCGAGCGTAGTATTACGCTGGATTGTGATGTGATTCAGGCGGATGGTGGTACGCGGACCGCTTCGATTACAGGTGCTTTTGTTGCTATGGCATTTGCTATTAACAAAATTGCACTTCAGCACAAGTTGCCTGTGTTTCCTATAACAGATTTCTTGGGAGCAATCAGTGTCGGTGTTGTAGGGGATAAAACGCTGCTCGATTTGAATTATGAAGAAGATTCCAAAGCAAAAGTAGATATGAATGTTGTTATGACTGGCGGTGGTGCCTTTGTTGAACTTCAAGGGACTGGCGAAGAAAGACCGTTCACTCGTCAAGAGTTGGATCTTTTGCTGGGTCTAGGTGAGAAGGGAATCTATGAACTGATTGCTGCGCAGAAAGAAGCGCTTGGAGCGATCGCTCTGAAAATCCCTTCTGGCCAGCCGGGCCAAGAGGTGTAGCATGAAGTCTGACGGCGGTATTCTTATTGTTGCGACGAAGAATAAGGGGAAAGTACGCGAATTCGAGCATGCTTTTGCCCCGTTAGGGCTGACAGTGAAAAGTATGTACGACTATCCGGATCTGCCCGATGTGGTGGAAGACGGAGCCACTTTTGCCGAGAACGCCTTTAAAAAATCCAAAGCCGTAGGTGACGCCCTTGGAATCCCGGTACTCGCTGATGATTCGGGTCTTTGCGTAGACGCTTTGGATGGCCAACCGGGTGTGTACTCTGCACGTTACGCAGGGGAAAATGCAGGAGATGAAGAGAACAATCTGAAGCTGCTTAGCGAACTTGAGAAGCTAAAACAGGGTGAGGATACCGGACAGCCTTTGCTAAGTACAGCTCGGTTTGTCTGTACATTGTCCTTATACGATCCAAGCTCAGGACGGGAGTTAACCGCTGAAGGTGCAGTGGAGGGATGGATCACATCCGAACCTGCTGGTGGTGGAGGCTTCGGCTACGATCCGTTGTTTTACTTAGCGGAATATGAAAAGACGATGGCCGAGCTAACGCTCGAAGAGAAGCAGCGGATTAGCCACCGAGGCACTGCGCTAAGGTTGCTGACGGAGAAGCTGGCAGCTGCAGATGACTTGAATTCCTAATCCTACATCTCTATGCGGTCGCATATGAGATGAAATAAAGAAGCTTGCAAATCCAAGGGGTGTACCTTGATTTGCAAGCTTCTTTTGATTTGTAAGGCTAGGCTTATAATTTTATTGAATTAGTTCAGCTTCCAGAGTGCGGGTGTAGCGGTCGGTTCCCAGCCCAGCAGTGAAGTGTGGGGCTGTAAACATGTATACGTTAACCCGTTGTAGCTAACCTTATCACCCGCTTTGTATGCGACTCCCGCTGCCCAGGCAGATACTCCTGGACTCGGTGTTGCAGTTGGCGTTGGTGTTACGGTTGGTGTTGAAGTAGGTACTGTAGTTGGTGTCGGCGTTGGTGCAACGGTTGGCGTTGGAGTAGGTGCTATAGTTGGTGCAACGGTTGGTGTTGGAGTAGGTGCTATGGTTGCAGTCGGCGTCGGTGTTACAGTGGGCTTCGGTGTTGGCGTTGCGGTTGGCGTCGCCGTTGGTGTTGCTGTCGGTGTCGGTGTCGCTGTTGGAGTAGGTGTAGGCGTTGGAGTGATGCCTCCATACAGTTTGTCGTATTCCTGCTGGGACGAGCTTCCGTTCAGTGTAATTCGCTGAGGACCACCCGAGAAATTCAGCTTCATCATGCCTGGAACTTCCAGTGTGGCTCCGTTTGCAATCGTTTGAGATGCAGTCCCGGTAATACGATAGCGATTAAAGTCCCAATCCGTAGAGATTTGCTCTACAGTACCGGCTCCCCATGCAGAGGTCAAGGTTGTTGTTGTCGGTAGATCGAATTCCAGCTTCCAGCCACCGGAGATATCCGCGCCTGTGTTATTCGTTATTTTCAGGGAGTAGGTATAATTCGGATGATCGTATGCGCCACTGAAGCTAAGACTGAAGTTCGTAGGTGCAGGTAGTTGTGGCTTCGGAGTTCCACCTGGCAGAGAGGCTGTCTTAAGCTGGTCATAGGCAAAATCGGTCAAGGAGTTGCCATACGTGTAAGTGCCATCACTCTTTTCAGAGTAGTCGCCGGTCAGTTCCCAGAACATCATCCCTCCCAAGCCTTTTTGCTTGATATAATCCAGTTTATAGCCGAGTGACTCCTTATCTTCATACGTAAGAAAGACCTTCTTGTCTGCGTTGAACAAATATGGAGTTTTGGTAACAGGATCGAAATAACGTTTGTTCGCTGGATCTTTGAGCAGATTCAGCACATGCCAGATTGGATTTGCGCCAGCCGGCTGCTCTGGTGCAGGATCATTCCAGATTCCGTATACGCCGTCGGCTCCACCTCCGGTTGTAGGAGCTGTACCATAAAGACCGGTGTTGTTGATGCCTCCATTTACATTCTTCCAGCCACGTGAGTAATAAGGAACTCCGATGACGATTTTTTCTGGAGGAAGCGTACCCAAATAGTATCGAACAGCCCAGTCGGTATTCAGAACCGGAGTGCCCAGCGCAGCTGTTTCAGTATCACGAGAATCCGGGTACAGGGCGGAATGCGGCCCTACATATCCATTCCAAGCGCCGTGGAAATCATAGGTCATAAGGTTCGCCCAGTCCAAATACTGGTTAGCTTCCCCAAGCTTCATTCCGCCCAGAATCCAGGAGGAGGCGGTTGCAGCAATGGTTAGATCATATTTCTGATTGTCCTGTGCGCCAGCCTGATCCAGCTTTTCACGAAGCTTTTTCATGAGGAGAACATAGTTGTTGTAATTCACTGTGCGCAGCGGCTCCGCCACACCGAAGTCATTCGGGTTACCGGATTGACCAGTACCGGATGGGTACTCCCAATCAATGTCCACACCGTTGAATTGGTAGGTACGTAGAAAATCCACAACACTGTTGGCAAAGGTCTCGCGGCCAGCTTCCGAATTGGCCATGTTATAAAAACCACCAGAACCCGACCAACCACCAACCGAAATTAGGGTGCGGACATCGGGATATAACTGCTTATACTTTACGAGTTGATTAAAATGTCCTTTATACGGCAAATTAGTTAATTGGTCAGGGTAGTCTTTTTCGATAGCTGCTGTACGGTCCATCAGATCAATCTTGTTCGTTTGAGAGTTTACCTTGGCGAACGCATAGTTAATGTGAGTGATTTTGCCCCACGGTATTTTATCGACAGTATAAAATCCTTTGTTCTCCTGATCTCCCCACTCCGGGAAGTAAGCTACAATTTTACGCGGATGATCTGCAGCCGGAGCTGGAGCAGTAGGCGTCGTCCCTGCTGCTAAGACTACTTGCGACGATCCACCTGCACTTGTGTATAGCGGAAGCAGAATGATGGCGCTCATTAAGGCCGCAATGTAGCGTGCGGATTTACTTCGCCTATTACGTGTACTTATGTTCATTTAACATTCCTCCAAAAGGGATAATATAACTGCGGGAGTAGATTAGGAACGGTGATCCTTTCGCGTTAATAATGAGTCTTAATTCAGCTTCCAAAGTGCGGGTGTGGTCGCTGGTTCCCAGCCTTGAAGTGAAGTATGGGGCTGGAGGCAAGTATACGTTTTGGCGTTGTAGCTAACGATGTCACCCGTTTTGTAAGCGATTCCTACAATCCAGCTAGAACTCCCAGGGGTCGGTGCTACAGTTGCGGTTGGAGCCGGAGTTGCTGTCGGTGCTACTGTTGCGGTTGGTGCTACTGTTGCTGTCGGTGTTACAGTGGCCGTTGGTGTGGGAGTTGCGGTTGGTGCCACTGTTGCCGTCGGAGTCGGAGTTGCTGTCCCGCATACGTTGATGAATTTCCAGACTCCAGCAGCACCGCTAAGGTCGGGACGATCGCCTTGAGTCCACCACTTAGCTTCATAGACTGAACCGTTGTAAGAAACTTGCTGGCCGCCAGTATATACGGCAGTCTGGTTCCACGCCGCTGCGCATTGTCCTGGAGTAGCTGTCGGCGTTGGAGTTACCGTAGGAGTCGGAGTTGCGGTTGGAGTTGCTGTTGCCGTAGGCGATGGTGTGGGAGTTGTTGTTGCGGTTGGTGTCGGTGTCGGCTGTACCACTCCTCCGCCAAGGTCGGCGTTCAGCTTGTTGGTCAGTGTTTTGTTCCGGTCACCACTTGTCTCCCAGAACATGGCACCCGCTAGGCCTTTTGATTTGAGATAACTGATCTTATGGCCAAAAGATTCTACGTCGTCATAGCTGATATAAGTTTGGTTTGTTGGATTATAGAGATAAGGCACTTTAGAAATGTCATTCCAATAACGGGTATAGCCGTTTTTGTTAATGTAATTAGCTTCGAGGTCATAGAAGTCATAACTGCCCTTTTCCCATGTACCCGTGGACGAAATACCAGCGGACAATTGATATTGGCCATTTCCTGCGGCAGGAGCACCTCCCCAACCACGGCCATAGAATCCCATACCAAGCACTAACTTGTTCGCGGGTACGCCATTTGCTAAATAGCTGGATACTGCGTTATCGACGTTGAAATTTTGCGGTTCGGTCAGGCCTGATGCAGAAGCGGCTGGATCATAGTACAAAGGAGCATTGTGACCGGTGGTCTTATTCCAGCTCCCGTTGAAGTCATAGGTCATAATATTAATCCAGTCAACAATGGAAGCAATACCTGCAAGATTATTGTTATTGACGTACGTCGGTCCTGCACCGGAAGCAATGGTCAGCAGATAGGTTTTTCCGTCGGTCTGACCGGCAGCATTTAGCTTCTCACGGATTTTTTGCAGAAGAAGGACATAGTTCTCCTTGTCTTCGGGACGGTAGCTGTTGCCTGCAAGCCCACCGCTGACTGGGTACTCCCAGTCGAGATCGACTCCGTCCATTTTATATTTACGAATAAAGTCTACCGCAGAGTTGGCAAAAACCTCACGGGTTACGGCCGTAGCCGCCACATCCGAGAAGCGGTTCGACCAGGTCCAGCCTCCAACGGAGATCAACGTTTTCAGGTTCGGGTTCTTTTCTTTCAGCTTCCACAGCTGCTTCAGGTTACCTTTGATGGGATCATCCCATTTGTCATCCCCAAAGCTCTTTCCGGTGTCAATCCACGGGTCACCCAGTACAATCGTGCCGTTCGGAACGTTAATGGTCTGTGCTTGCTCATTTTGACAGCTCCAAGTTACCGGATTAGGGCCAGTAGGGTCAGGGTTGCCGTGAATACCATTCCAACAAATATCTGCAAAGGCGTAGTTAATGACATTCATTTTGGTGGGATCGATATCTGATACATTGTAAGCCCGCCCGTAAGCGGCCCAAGAAGCGTAATAACCAACCAGTTTATAATCCTGTGCGGCGTTGGCCGTTTTGGCACTACTACCCAGGGCTGAAAAAAGTGTAAGAACAAGCGCGGCGATCATCGCGATCGCAAAGGTCTTACGTGAACTTTTTTTCGTGAATATCATTGATTTTATACCTCCAAGGTTCAATGTGTAGTTCGAAATTCTTTTCGGCAAGAAATCCCAACCTTCACCTCCCATAGTTTGAAATTCACTGTACCTTCACCCTTGCAAATCTCTCATTCTACTGACACCCATTTCATAGATTTAGCAGCAAAAAAAGCGGTCCACATAAAGCTTACACAACAAGTAAGCGCTTTCTAAACTGCTGTTTTAAGGATTCCTTTTTGATAAACTTGTAAATGTAACATTGTTGAAGGGGTGTAGGGTGAGTAGAAGAGTGGGTTTGAAGTTCAATAATTAGGATTAATTTCTTATTTATGGGTGAAGGCATTTCTTATTTTCAAGCATAGAGAGCGATTATGCTAGGGATAAAATTCAGTAATATAGGGGGATATTTTTCTAATTCATGGATACTTGTTTATTGGGAACTTTGATAGAAAAGGTGTATGTCCTCTTTTTAAGGAAACTCATGCAGAACACATAACCTCCGATGTTATGAATATAAATTATATACATGCCTGCAATAATTTTACGGAACTATGCAACGCATCGCTGTTTCTTTTCGTTATAGTAGTATCATAAGGAAGGTGGTGGGTTCACCGATGGTTGTGTTTTGGTTGATCGCAGCCGGTGTCCTGTTTGTTGTAGAGATGATGACGCTTACTTTTTATTTGCTATGGCTTAGTATTGGTGCGTTGGCCGCAGGTTTGGTGTCGTTGATTGTTCCTGAAGCCATTTTGTTTCAGGTGATCCTCGGATCACTGGTCGCACTTGGTCTGACTATATTCTCGAAACCACTGGTTTCTAAATTTCGCAGTTCACGTGGGTTCAAGGATACAGGCACAGAAATCGTAGGCAGGCAAGGAGTCGTCATTGAGCCGATTGAGCAAGGGCGCTATGGGCAAGTGAAGGTAGGCGGAGATACGTGGAGCGCGAGCTCTGACCAGTCTTTGGGCAAGGACGAAGTAGTCAGAGTAGTGAAGAGAGGCACAACCATTATCGAAGTAGAACGATGGGGGGACATGAACTAATGGAATGGGCAATTATTTCAATTATTCTAGTGGTAGTCGTAGTATTTGTAGCATTAACGATCAAAATCGTACCGCAACAACGGGTAGGTGTAGTGGAACGTCTGGGTAAATTCAATCGTCTACTGACGCCGGGTCTGAACATTCTGATACCTGTGATTGATCAGGTGCGTACTTACCATGATCTAAGGATTCAACAAGCGAATGTGCCTCCGCAAACGGTGATCACGAAGGATAACGTGCAGGTGCAGATCGACACGATTATTTTCTATCAGGTAGTGGGACCAGAGGAAGCTACGTATGGCATTTCCGATTATGTATATGGGGTAAGAAACATTTCAACGGCAACAATGCGGCAAATTATTGGTAAGCTGGAATTGGACGAAACGCTGTCTGGGCGTGAAAAAATCTCAACTGATATTCGTCTGGCGCTTGATGAAGCTACAGAGAAGTGGGGCGTAAGAATCGAGCGTGTGGAAGTCATCGATATCAAGCCGCCGCTCGATATTCAAGAAGCAATGGATAAGCAGATGAAAGCGGAGCGGAGCAAACGGGCGATTGTTTTGGAAGCGGAAGCTGCCAAGCAAGATATGATCCTGCGTGCTGAAGGGGATAAGCAGAGCAAGATTCTGAAGGCAGAAGGCGACAAGGAAGCACGTATCCGCCAAGCAGAGGGTTCAAGACAAGCACAGGAGCTGGAAGCTCATGGTGAGGCGAAAGCAATTCAAGCCGTGGCTGAAGCAGAAAAATCACGCATTGAGCTGATTCGCTCAGCAGGTCTGGATGAGCAGGTGCTCGCATATCGCTCCTTCGAGGCTCTGGCTGAAATCGCCAAAGGTCCTGCAAATAAAGTGTTCTTGCCGACAAGCGCTGTTGAAACGCTGGGAAGTCTTGGGGCGATCGCTGAGGTATTCAAAGCGAGCAAGGATAGTAAATAGATTTTACAATTCGTGCTTCTTCCGTTAAAGTAAAAAGCAAAAACAACCTTATGCATACGAAGCTATTGTTGCTCATGCAAACTTTGAAGGAGAGAAGCTACCGTGACACAAAAAGAAATCTCACCGTTAGTTGAACTGCTCGGATTACAGCCCCATGTTGAGGGCGGTTGGTACAAAAGACTTTGGAACTCCGAATTTGAAATTCCGCAGGAAGTGCTTGGGGATAGCTATTCCGGATCGCGCCATTCGGCATCTTCAATTTATTTTCTACTTCACGAGGGGGAACAATCTGATTGGCATACTGTTTTGTCCGATGAAGTTTGGTTCTGGCATTCCGGTAGTCCAATAGTTCTTAGTCTCGGAGGTAATGGAGATAAGCCTGAGAATGTGCAGGAAGTTATTCTGGGTCTCGATATTGCTGCAGGTCAACAGCCGCAGGTAGTAGTTCCAGCAGGCGTATGGCAGGCGGCTCGCCCGTTAGGATCAGAACCAGTACTGGTATCCTGTATCGTTTCTCCTGAATTCCATTTTGATGATTTCAAACTGATTGAGAAATAAACCCCTTTATCCTTTCAAAACGGTAAAACAAAAAGTAGCGAGTCTCCTATCTTGGGAGGCTCGCTACTTTTTGTTTTACCCCAAATATTAAGTCCTCTTCTACCATAAATGCACAATGTAAAAATCCTCGGAGTCTTGTAAATATCCTCTATTCCAGTAGAACCGGGCAATTCATATGATGGAGTTACTAAAAACATACGAACAAGGGGTTCGTAAGTGGAAGGAGTAACACCATGAAGCCAAATTTAGAAACTAATCTCTCTCTACACAAGTCAAAAAGCGGATTCGGGTCAAGATTGTCCGAATTGGGAAGTTCATCAAATTTCGTAGGCTACTTGTTTGTCGCCCCCATCCTGATCTTGATGGGAATCTGGTTTTATTACCCGCTGGTTCAATCGTTAATTTACAGCTTCCAGGACATTAGCTTCCTAAATCCGGATGCGGCAAAATTTATTGGATTCGGAAACTATGCGGAGATTGTCCAGGATAAGGACTTCTGGACGGCCTTGAGCCATTCTTTATTGTTGACAGTAGTAGCGGTACCACTGCAAGCAATCATCGCCTTGGTGATTGCAGTAAACCTGAACAAGGTGATGCGCTTTAAAGGTGTGTTCCGCACGCTGTATTACATGCCTTATATTACCTCAACCATTGCAGTGACGACCGTATTTATGTATCTGTTCATGCAGAATGAAGGGATTGCAACACAATTGCTGACTTGGTTTGGTTTCCCCGACGTTTCTTGGTATGCCAACGTTAAGTATGCACTTCCATTTTTGATGATTCTGACGATTTGGACTTATGTGGGATTCTACATGGTCGTGTACTTGGGGGGATTGCAAACCATTCCAAACGATATTTATGAAGCAGGACGTGTGGACGGAGCGAACGGATGGCAGCAGTTCTGGAAGCTTACGGTACCTATGTTGAAACCAGTGACCTTCCTTGTCATCATGTCCGGGATTATTAACGTCATGCAACTTTTTGACCAGCCTTATGCCTTGGCGAGAAACGGCTCGCTCGGAAGTCCGGCCGGCGCAACGAGCACGATAGTAACCTATTTCTATAGTCAGGCATTCAGCTTCAATCGTTCCGGTTACGGTAGTGCGGCTGCATTTATTATTTTCGCCCTTATTATTGCGCTATCCATGCTTCAAAAACGCTTTCTTAAGGAGGAGATTTAGATGATGCATAGCCGGAAAACTCAAATTTTACGATATGTACTACTGTTCGCATTCTCCATATTTTTCGTCGTACCGTTTGGTTATGCCATCTATACTTCACTTTTGTCCAAAGCAGACATCGGGCATCTTGTGCTTCCAAGCCAGTGGACATTTGAGAACTACAGGGACATCTTCGAAACTTCCGATATATTGATTTGGTATAAAAACTCGATCATCGTAACGTTCGGTATTTTGATTGGTAACTTGTTTGTTAATACGACGGCTGCCTACTCCTTGGCTCGTATTAATTTTCGGGGCAGAGGTGTAGTGTTTTTCCTAGTGATCGGGATGATGATGGTGCCTTACCAAGTGATGATTATTCCGATTTTCTCCATGATCGTTGATATGAAATGGCTTAACAGCTACCAAGGTCTCATTATTCCATTTCTGTTCCAGGGCTTCCTTGTCTTTCTGATGCGTCAATTCTTCTTGACCGTGCCGAAGGAACTTGAAGAGGCAGCGGAGGTTGACGGATTAAGCAAGATCGGTATTTTCTACCGGATTATGCTTCCGTTATCCAAAGGTGCAATCGGGACACAGATTATATTCAGTTTTACCGGTACATGGAACTCTTTCGTTTGGCCGGTGACCTTGGTGAATGACAGTCGTTGGTATGTAATGACTGTTGGTCTGAACACACTTAAGAATCGTTATTTTGAATGGCCAAACCTCACGATGACTGGTGTTGTACTCTTGACCCTGCCAATCATTATCGTCTTTTTGATGTTCCAGCGCCATATGGTGCAAGGCATTGCGACTACAGGATTGAAAGGTTAATACAGAATACGTTCAGACAGGAGGATGTAAAGTGATTGAATATACAGGATTGAATGCGCTCGATGACGGATGGGTGATTGCGGAAACAGAGTTTGACGCTAGATTTTTAGGGAAGTTTGAAACAATTTTTTGTCAGGGTAACGGATATCTTGGGCTAAGAGCTGCTACAGAGGAGTCCTATCCGGGTGAACGCCGCAACTTGTTTGTTGCAGGAGCGTTTAACCGCTTTGCCAATCAGGAGGTTACTGAGCTTCCGAATGGCGCAGATATGGTGCAGCTCGATATCCGTCTGAACGGTAAACCATTTCATTTAGAAAAAGGGAAAATTCACAGTTACCGTCGGGAGCTGGATTTACGGCAAGGAGAGCTCCGGCGTGACATCCTCTGGGAGGATGAGAACGGCGATCAGTTTAAGATGACTTTCTTGCGGTTCGTATCGCTACAGGACCGGCATCTAATGGGTATGCGGGTGGAAATCACCCCGCTGACGAAATCCGCGGAAATTACAATTCGTTCCGGTATCAACGGGCAGATGACAAATTCGGGCGCACAGCATTTTATAGAAGGTGAGCGGAGGGTGTTTGATAAAGAGCTGCTCCAGCTTACCGCAACGACATCGGAGTCGAATATTGAATTTGTACATACGTGTGTCCATCAGATGTATGAGGGGGGGGGACGTCTTACAACTGCGCCAGCTCCGAGCATGGATCGCAGAAGAGTTTCACTGACTTACAAGCTTAAAGCGGAAGTAGGCAAGTGCATTACGCTGGATAAAGTGGCTTCGGTGCATACGAGTTATGATAAGGAGTGGAGAGATCGGGGGGCCGCGCATCAAGCTTTGCAGGATACCGCCCGGGAATATCTCAGCAAGAAGGCAGAAAAAGGCTTTGATGTACTATTCAATGAAAACGAGCAGGCTTGGAAAAGTGTATGGGCTAAAACGAACATTGAGATCAAGAGCAGCGACTCCTTTGATCAGTTGGCCATCCGGTTTGCACAGTATCATTTGCTTCTGATGACACCTGCCCATGACAGTCGTTTCTCTGTAGGTGCCAAAGGACTTACAGGAGAGGGATACAAGGGACATGTATTCTGGGACACAGAAATTTTTATTCTGCCATACTTTTTGTATATGGACCCGCAAACAGCCCGTAAGCTGGTGGAATATCGCTATCACACCTTGAACGGTGCGAGAACAAAAGCGCGTGACAATGGTTATCGCGGCGCGATGTACCCTTGGGAATCCGCAGCAACCGGCGAGGAAGAGACGCCAGAGTGGGGCCCTGTAGATATCGTTACCGGAAAGCCAACCTTTATTTGGACAGGCAAAATCGAACAGCATATTACAGCGGACGTGGCATATGGCGTGTGGCATTATTATCAGGCTACCGGTGATCAGGAATATATGGATCGGTACGGATATGAGATTATATTCGAAACAGCGACCTTCTGGGCAAGCCGGCTGGAGTGGAGCGATAAGGAACAGAAGTATCATATCTGTGATGTGATTGGTCCGGACGAATATAAGGAACATGTCTCTAACAATGCATTCACCAACTATATGGCCTACTGGAATATGACAAAAGCAATCGAATGCTCCCGCAAGCTTATGCAAGCGCAAAGCGATGTTTATTTGACTTTGGAAAGTAAGTTGGCTGTAACCGAGCGATTGAAGGAATGGGAGGATAAATCCAAGCAGATCTATCTGCCGCAGCCGGATATGCATTCGTTCATCATTCCGCAGGACGATACTTATTTGAACAAGCAAATTATTGATCTGGAGAAGTACCGTAATCAGGAGCAGGTGGCTTCCATTCTTGCCGACTACAGCATGCCCCAGCTCAGTGAAATACAGGTTTCGAAGCAGGCGGACATTCTCGTTTTGTTTTACTTACTGGAAGACTGGTTCTCTAAAGAGACTAAAGCGGCGAATTGGCATTATTATGAGCCGAAAACGTTGCATGACTCTTCGCTCAGCTTATCCACGCACAGTATGCTGGCTAGCGATGTCAATGAACTGGAATTGGCTTACGATATGTTTACCAAGGCAGCCCGCATTGATTTAGGTACGAACATGCATAGCTGCGATGAAGGTATTCATTCTGCTTCGATTGGCGGCATTTGGAAGGCAGCGATCATGGGTTTTGGCGGGGTTCGTTCCTGGGAGGGCTCTCTTCGCCTGAACCCGAAACTTCCACAGGCCTGGGAGCGCTTGTCTTTCCCGCTTGCCTGGCAGGGTGAGCGTCTGCAGGTGACGGTTACCCGTGACAAGCTGGAGGTGGAGCGCCTAACTTCAGGATTGGGTGAGCTTACCTTGCTCATTCATGGCTGGGAATACGTGTTGAAGGATCGTATCGTTACAGACTTGAAGGAGGCTAAGTGAAGTGAATAAAGAACATCAGGAGATTCAAGCCTTTATTTTTGATCTGGACGGAGTGATAACCGATACGGCGAAATATCATTATGAAGCGTGGAAACAGCTGGCAGATGAGCTGGGTATTCCCTTTGACCTGGAATTTAATGAGCAGCTCAAGGGGATCGACCGCATGGCTTCCTTGGAAAAAATACTGAGTCAACTACCGGACGGCGGTGCAGCCTTCACTTTGGAACAAAAAAAGGAATGGGCTGATCGGAAGAACAACAATTATAAGCGATTGATTCAGACTGTGGATAAATCTGAAATATTGCCAGGCATCCTGGATTTGTTCCATGATCTCGAGTATGCCGGAATACCGATCGGGTTAGCTTCGGCCAGCCGTAATGCCGGGACACTGCTACGGCAGTTGAAGGTAGATTCATATTTTCATGTGATTGCCGATCCGGAAAATGTAGCCCATGGGAAACCGGCTCCGGATATTTTTTTGAAGGCAGCGGAGGAGCTGGGGGTTGATCCCCATTATTGTGTTGGAGTAGAGGATGCAGAGGCTGGAGTTCAGGCGATAAAAAGTGCGGGGATGTTTGCCGTAGGGGTTGGTGATGCTGAGATTCTGTCGAAAGCGGACTATATTATCTCGGAAACATCGAAGCTATCTTTGTCCGAGATTCAGCAGCATATGGCCGGACGCTAACTTAAAAGTTAAATCTCAAAATACTATGTAAGTTGAACGAATTCGTATGAATAGTTCAGCTTACATAGTTTGCTATTGAAGCAAACCAGGATATGACATAAGATTGATTCGTCATAATACAACAATTTTCTACAGGAGGAAGGAATCTCTTCATGCGGAAATGGAGTCGGTTTCGGGATCGCAATATACGGCAAAAGCTGTTTTTGACCTACACGCTGTTGATGATTGTTCCTCTCGTGGTCATTAGTATTTACTTTTACATATACGCTATGTCTGTTTTTGAATCCCGCATTGTGAAATCGTTTCAGGAGACCAATCAGCAGATGGTATCCACTGCGGACTCGTTTGTTAGCAGCATGTTCAAATCCTCGGAGCAGCCTTTTTATGATGAAAGGCTGATGCAAATTTTGTCGAAAGATTATTCTACTGTAACCTATGAGACTTTTGAAAAAAGTATGGATTACCGCTACATAAGTGACAACGTTTTTAAAGAGTTGATGACATTTAATCCAGATATCGATTCTATTCTGATCTACCCTGTGAATAGTTCATTAATCTACCGCAGGGGTTATGATACGACATTCAATTATAGATATAGTCCGGTGTATGAATCATGGTACCGAACTATTGTGGATAATGCGGAGAGACCCATTCTGGTCGGCATGCACGAGGAGAAACAAATGTATGCCAAGCCTCGTCCTGTACTATCTGTAGGCCGTGTACTAGTGGATGTGGGCACCTATCAGAAGCTTGGTGTGCTGCTCGTTAATTTCCGGATGGATAAGCTTGAAAAGCTATTCAGCGGACTGGATGACAAACAGGATGTAAACCAGTTCATCGTGGATGATGAAGGGATGGTAGTGTTCAGCTCAGATCCGGCCATGATTGGGATGGAATATAGTCAGGTCATGGCAAAAATGAAGCCGGACAATGAGAACTACTATGTTGTTCACGATGAATCCAATATGTCTGGATGGCAATTCTACAGCATCGTTCTTCGTGACAAGCTGCTCGCCGAAAGTAACCAGATACGCAATTTTTCTACACTCTTGCTTCTTTTGTTGATTGTGCTGGGATTCGTAACTGCTTATCTAGTATCCGGCAGTATCTCCAATCCGATTCGAAGACTCAATCGACTGATGCGAAAGGTAGAGAAGGGGGATTTTGATGTTACCGCTCAGCAGGATAGTCTGGATGAAGTAGGGCATCTGTCGCGTACCTTTAACCGAATGACTGTCGAAATCAAAGATTTGATTGAGCAAACCAAGATTGAAGAGAAGAAGAAGCGGAGTGCAGAACTTAATGCGCTGCAAAATCAAATTAATCCGCATTTCATTTATAATACGCTCTCCGTGATTAAATGGATGGCGCAGGCTCAAATGGCGAACAACATTACGGAAACAGTAGATGACATGATCAAAGTTCTGTCCTTTTCCACACGTAATACTCAGGAGTTTGTTTCTATTGAGGAAGAAGCGTCCTTTATACACAGCTACCTGGAACTGCTGCAGCTCAGGTATTTCAATGTGTTTGATTTTGAAATCGATGTTGCACCGGATGTTCTGGAATGCAGAACGTTAAAATTTATGGTGCAGCCTTTTGTAGAGAATGCGGTGTTTCACGGCTTTGCAGAAGATTCCCGTCAATATAACTTGAGTATACGCGTGCAGAGAAAAGGCAGCGATATTCAGTTTACGATCTCGGACAACGGGATGGGAATCTCGGAGGAACAGCTAAGTAGGCTCTTGCAACAGGAAATGTCAGACGGTCAAACGATGAATTCCATTGGTGTGGGCAATGTCTCCAGAAGATTGAAGCTTCATTTTGGAGAAAAGTACGGGGTGACTATAAATAGCGTAAAAGGGGAAGGAACCACCGTTCTTATCCTGATTCCTACCATGGAGCATCCTCAGAACTACGCTGGAACAAGGAAAGAGGGATACGCATGAAAATCATGATTGTGGACGACGAGTCCTTTATTCGAATGAATTTTAAGACATTTGTGGACTGGAAGCATCATGGCTATTACCTAGTAGGCGAAGCTGCAAACGGTAAAGAGGCTTTGGAGAAAATGGATGAGCTTCATCCGGATGTGGTCTTTTTGGATATCCGAATGCCACTGATGGATGGGCTTGAGGTTCTAAGGCAGCTCCGGCATGCCAAACATTCCTGCAAAGTTATTATTCTCAGCAGCCATAATGAGTTTGAGTATGCCCAAGAGGCGCTTAGGCTAGGTGCATGCGATTATATTCATAAACCGAATCTAACCCAGTCCGCTGTATTTGAAGCGTTGGAGCGTGTCCGGGCACAGGTGAATCATCAGCCTGTGGGAGATCATCTTGTTTCTTTACAGCAAAATATGGAGAAGAACCGAAATGAGTTGAAAACGCTTTTTTTACGGGATTTAGCGATCGGTGTTGTTCGTCATGAGTGGGAAATTGAGCAAAAGACAAAGCTGTACGATTTGAATCTGAAACAGCCTAATGTGCTTTGCATCGTCATGTTGATTGATCAGTATGACAAGGTGAAGGAACGTTACAATAAGGGAATGGAGCATTTACTCGGCTTTTCGATCCTCAACATTTTGCAAGAGGTGCTGCATCGGTACAGCGAGCTAGAGCTGTTTCTGATGAGTCCGAACGAGCTGGTTATTATAAAAACGTATTCCGGCATCAGAAGTATGAATGAGATTCTTGAAGAACGCTGGGGACTTATCCGTAAAATTGAAAAGACATTGAAACAGTTTTTGAACATACAAGTTAGTTTTCTTATCAGCGGGCTGCATGCCCGTCTGCTTGATATTCCCAAAGCCTATCATGAAGCTCAGGAATCTGCTGAAATGCTATTTTATGAGGATTGCAGCAACGTTGTTGTCTACGAACCAGGCAGCATCAAGGAAATGAATGATAAGGCACTGTTTACCCTGTTTGAACAGCGTATCCGCAAGGAAATGGATGAAAAGCACGTATCTTCTGCTATCGCCATAGTTCATGAGATGTTTGCTACGATCAAGGATAAGAGATCTTTAGGTCGGCATGCCACCTTGGAAATGTGCGTGAATCTCCACTGCCAGATTCAGTCCCATATGAAGGAGGACAGTGGGGAGGAAGACTATACCGGGATGCAGGAAATTATGTCAGCCGAGCGTTTGGAGCATCTTCATCTGCTGCTGATCCAGGAGTTGGAGAGTCTACAGGAGAGTTATACGGATGCGGCGACATCTACGAACTACAAGATTAAAAGGGTCATTGATTATATTCACCAGAATTACAATCAAGATTTGACACTGAATGAGCTAGCAGGTTATGTCGGTCTGAACAACAGCTATCTGAGTCGTATTTTTAAGGAGCAAACGGGTTCCATGCTGATTCCATATATCAACGGCTATCGTGTGAAAAAGTCTCTAGAGCTACTTAAAGAAGGAAAACTTAAAACGTATGAGATTGCGGAGAGGGTAGGGTTTAACAGTATTGACAACTACTATATCAGCTTTAAGAAGATTTATGGGCTCCCTCCGAACGAATACCGTAAGACTAGTATGGGAAAGTAAAAAATCACAAAGATATGTAAAGATCCTCTGTTTGCTCTCGATTGCTGTGTAGCTAAGATGAAGATAACACCACTTACGGTGAATCTTCTTAAATAAAAGGGGTAGTGACAAATGAGAAAGAAGTCAGTCCTGTTATTGTGCTCTCTGATGTTGATGCTGTCTACGGCAGCGTGTGGAACCAAATCTAATACCGGTAACTCTGGCAACGGAGCTTCAGACAACGCCGGAGCGGCAAAGCCGGAGAAGCAAGAAACCGTCGAAGTCACGATGGCATACTGGGCTAATGCGTCCGAGCAAAAGAACTTCGAATTTATGGTGGATGGCATTGATAAAGAATATCCGAACATTAAAGTTAAGATGCAAATGTACCCAACCAGTGATGAATTTTGGAAAGCGGTTCCAACGGCGATTGCTGCCGGGGTAGGGCCTGATATCATTGCTATGTCGGATGAAGGAAACTATGAGTATATCAAGAAAGGCGTACTCGCTCCACTCGATGAGATGATCGACAAAGTGGGGTTTGATAAAGAACGTATTACTGGATCGCTGTACAAAGGCTGGACAGATGATAATAAACTTTACGGAATTCCTTATGATTCTTCTACTTCTATGCTGGCGATCAACAAAGAGATGTTTGAAAAGTCCGGAATCACTAAATATCCAGAAACAATGGATGAGGTTGTTGAGTTGGCAAAAGCCATGACTAAAGATGGTGTGAAAGGTATTATCGGCAGTATCGATCCATTCCACATCACTCAATATGTTCACGCTTTCGGCGGAGACTGGGGCTTCGGAAAAACGATCAATTCCAAAGAAAACGTAGCTGGTGTGCAGTTCTTCGTGGACCTTTTCCTCAAAAATAAGGTTGCTATTGCTCCAATCGAAGTAGGGGCTCCATGGGACGGCGAAGTATTCAGTCAAGAAAAAGGGGCTATGTCCACGGCTGGTCCATGGTATGTAGGTCATTTGAAAGAAGCTAACCCTGATATGGGATTGATTGCTCTGCCGATGCCTAAAGGTACGGTAGAAGCACAAAGCGCTTACTCTCACGGCTTGTCGATACTGGACGGCAGCAAGCATAAGGAAGAAGCTATGCAAGTGATCAAGTATGCGCTGCGTGATGAAGCACAATTGAATGCAATTGAGGCAGTTGGATATTCACCGGCAGTATCTTCCCTGCTTCCTAAATATTTGGAGAAGAATCCTGAATTGAAAGCGGTATTCGACAATATGGAAAAAGTCGGTATGCCCTTTGCTTACCCTGAACAAACCAAAGCGTTTCATGCCGATCTGCTTAAAGGCGTAGAGGAAATCATCTTTAAGCAAGACGGCTTGACGGTTGAAAAGCTGCTGAATGATCTTCAAAGTAAATACGGTGAAAACTAGTTATCAAACGGTTGGACTTTGCCATAACCAAAGTCCAACCATTTTTTTCACAATCATTTAAGGAGGTCTAAGGGGAAAATGAAAAAGTCGTTTAACAGTGTCATTTCAAAGATTGTACTCATGTGCTTGTTCATCACATCCATCGGTCCTGTGTACTCTATGCAGGCAGCACCCGCAGCACCTGCTCCTAAGATTAATGAAGGCGTGGTCAATGGTGAGTTTCCACTGAATTTAACACAAACGGGAGATATCGACTGGCTACATTTTAAAGCGGATAATTTGAATCAGCTTCAACGAATTCAGAAGGCAGGCCCTAATTCAGTTACCTTCAGTGTATATGGAGATACAGCAACTGAGGGTAAGTTGAACAGAGGCACCGATGCCGATTACATGTCCTATACCTGGAGTAATGGTATGCCAGGATTTGAATATGGATTAAATGACACTGGGACGGGTTTATTTTATCCAAAATCCAGTCGAGACAAAGGAAGCTATAACAATGTTGGCTGGGACATTGAAGTAGCAGCGCAGCCACAGGATTCCACCCTAGTATTTGGTCTTGGGTTATGGCAAGCGGATGTAGATCTCAATATCTATACTGACGATGTACTCTCGGTAACCCGAAGCGTATACGGCGATTCTGTTTCCAAGAACTATAAATATCAAGTTAACGTGCCTGCGAATGTGAAGCTGAAAATTGAAGGGCGTTTGACAAAGGTTGTCGCGAAGAACGGAAATATATCATTCTCTGGACTCGCTTTAAGCAGTATGGCACTTGCGGATAAATTGGCGCTGCAAAATGAATACAACCGAGTTAGCAATATGACACAAGGTCTTTATACAAATGAGACGTGGCAAGTTCTGGTGAATACGCTGGCAGCTACCAAGCTTATGCTTGATAGAACAGAGGCAACGCAGACGGAAGTTGACAGCGCTATCAATGCTTTGGTAGCAGCGCAGCTTGGTCTGGTGAAGAGAGAATCGAACATTGTAATCGATTTTACGGATAAAGCGTTCAAGGAGTATACTTTCGGTGCAAAAACCGATCAACAGGACAGATATCAAACCTTCACAGTGAAGGAAGCTGTTGATATGAAGTATGTTCAGGTCAATGTCAAAAGATATAAAGAGCCTGTGAGCGACTTGATTATCAAGTTGCATGCAGTAAACAGTGAAGGGCTGCCGACTGGAGATCCGCTAGTCCAAACGACAGTGGACAAAAACCGGATTGTGGACGGAGGACTCACTACTGCGGAGCTTAGCTACAGTCTCCTTCAGGATACGCGATATGCGCTCGTTCTCACTCAACAAGAGCGGGGCTCCGGGGAATACCGCTGGGTCATTATGTCCAAAAACTTTGAATCTCAAAAGGAGTTCTTTGGTAAATCGGCATCAGGTGTCTTTAAATCTGAAGCAGGTCTGGGCACAGGCATCATGAGAATTGTCAAAGAGGGTAACGTGGATCGGGCCCCGCTGCAGGGCTTGATTGAAGAGCTTAAGCAATATAACAGACAACTTTACACGCTCCAGAGCTGGTCTTCCTTGGAGATAGCATTGAGCAGCGCTCATGAGCGCTTGAACGATGTGGATGTTAAACAGGCAGAGCTTGATACGGTATTAAATCAGGTGCAAACAGCCTTTAATAACCTAGTGCTAAGTACGAACCTGGATGTAATGGCTAAACAGATGAAGACAATCAGCCAAGCGGCCCTGATTGGCTACACCAGTCAGTCGGCAGATGCTTTGCATCAAGCGATCCAGGAAGCACAAGCTTTGAATATCGGTGCATCCGAGCAAGAACGAATCAAGGTGTATTCAAAAGTACTGAATGCAATGGATGGATTGCAACTGGAAATGAAATATCAGTACGAATTGAACCCTAAAATGACGGCTGGTTTTGGTTTTGAGGGTGACAAGAACGCCACGCTGGCTTTCCTTGACGGATCCTATCAGATCGGCGGAACCCGCCCTATGCAGAATGGGTTTGTGGCAACGAAACAAATCGTTACGTTCGGTGCCACAAATACGTCAGGCATCAAATGGTATAATGCCGAAGGCTATCTGCCAGTCTTTATAAATGAGTTTACCAAAGATAATATGGACTATAGAATTGAATCGTTTGGCAACAAGCAGACGGTAGAAAGCAAGGACTACGTGATTAATTATTCCAGAATGACGGTTACCAATCATTCGGATGAGACGCGCCTGCTGCCGGTTGTATCTGCCAATCTGGTTCCGATGAATCAGGCTGCAAACGAAGTTTATACGATCAAACCTGGTGAGACTGTTGTCAGAGAGTTTGCTATTGAAGGGGATAAGTATGAATATTTCGATGCGGGAAAAACGAGCTTTACATCCTTAACGAGAGAGCAAGTGTCGAAACTAGGTACGTTTGATAGCAACTACAGTGAGATGAAATCCTACTGGAATAACAGACTGTCCACAATAGTTGATATCGATCTGCCGAATAAAGAGCTGGTCAATGCTTTTAAAGCAGGCTACATTTACAATATGATTATTAAAGACGGCAATTATCTGCATGTGGGTGAGAATGGTTATGCCAGACTTTACTCTCACGATACCATCGGGATTGTTGTTCAATTGATTCAGAGCGGTGACTTTGCACACGCAAGAGAGTATCTGGAAAGCATACCTCTTACCGGCGGAATTAACATCGAGACCGGTCAAGTGGACCCGAACCTGTTCTGGGATGCCAACTGGAAGCTTCCGTGGACGTATGCTGTATATTTGAGCAAAACCGGCGATACATCCTTATTTGATGAAAAGATGAAAGCGGATGACGGATCAGAGGGTACCGTTTTCGATAAGCGGGTAAAATTCGGAGCAAGAAGCATTGAAAGCGACCGTGCTGGAGATGGCCGAATTATGAAAGAAACGAAAGCCATAGATTCATTGGGCTATTGGACGATTGACAATTACTCCGCTCTGACAGGATTGGCATCTTATGAATATATTGCGCGTGAGCTGTATAAGGTGAAAGGCCAAGCAAGTTATCTGGCAGAGGCGGAGTGGGCTAACGCTCAATACGAGGATCTGCTCGCTGCTTTTACGGATAAATTGCAAAAAACAATTACCGACAAAGCACTAAACTATATTCCTGCATCTGTTGTGCAAAGTAATGACGAGAACCGGATGAAGGACTCCCGTGATGCCAACTGGGCTTCCATGTTCCTCTTCGGAAGATGGCTGTGGGATGGATATTTGTATGGTGCGAACCAGCCAGAGGACAATATCAACCTGACGATGCTAGATGATACTTATACCTATGGTATGGATCGACGCGTCAAGGAAGGGACAACCGATTCTATTTATAACTTTGGCGGTTATCCGCATGGCTTTTACTCCAGTGCGTATAACGCCGGTTACGGTAGCGCCGCGCTTCGCGGTGAGAAATACAGAGACATGGGGATTAAAGCTTACGAGTTTATGATTGAAAACTCCATGAGTGGACCGTTTAGTTGGTGGGAAGGCGTAGCTTACCCTACCGCAGAATCTAGCCCTTGGACGGCAACCAATGATGAACTTGGTGTGCGTAATACGCCTGGCGGTGGCGGATCGGCCCAGCATATGTGGGGGCAGGCCGTCAATTCAAAGGTATTGGTGGACTCGCTGATCACTGAGCGTATCTACGATCAGAACACAAAATACGAAATTATTGTGGGACGTGGTATTCCTAAAGAGTGGGTTACGGATGCCGATAAGAACAACAATGTGGTAGTGGATGTTCAGAACTATCCTGCATTCCAAGGTGGAAGAGTAGGATACAATGTGGTTAGAAAAGCAAACCAGCTTGTGGTTACATTTACGACCAGTCTGGAGCAAGCCAAGGCTGATACGAGCAATGCACAAATCAGCATTCAATTGCCTAGTATGGTTAACAACATTCTGGAGTCTTCTGAGGGTGTTGTTGATAACGCCAAAGGTATCGTTACCGTTCCGCTCAGTACAAAAACATTAGCAATCACTTTGAGTGATCTACCTAAGCCTACCGATGTAGAGCTTGATAGAGAGGAGCTTACCATTGGATTTGCTACCGGCGACTCCAGTGACTCGGTAACCCAAAACGTGGTGTTGAGAGCGGAAGGAAAGCGCGGTAGCTCAATCACTTGGTCTTCAAGCGAACCGAATATAATTTCTAATACGGGTAAGGTGAAGCGCCCGACTGTTTCTACTCCAGTGACGTTGAAAGCAATTTTGGAAAAAGACGGCGTTCAGGTTGAAAAGACGTTTGTTTTAACGGTTATCAAGGCAAATGAAGATTCGGGCAATAACGGAAACAATAGCAACAACGGTAACAATAGTAATAATAGCAACAGCGGAAACACCAGCGATAATGGTAATAACGGGAACACCGGAAACAACGGAGGTTCGGTTCATCTACCGAAATTTCCGGACATTTCGAATCACTGGGCATTCGATTCTATTGTTACCGCAATAGAACGTGGAATTATCAAGGGTTATGAAGACGGAACATTCCGTCCGAATGCTGTGGTGAAACGCAGTGAGCTGATGGTTATGCTTGGCCGTGCGTTGAAACTCTCGGATACGGATACTACAACTCTTCCGTTTGAAGATGCAACTAGCATTCCGTCATGGGCGAAAACTTACATCTCCAGTGCAGTCAAATCTGGACTTATTAAGGGATACGAGGATAATTCTTTCCGTCCTGATGGTAAGGTGACCCGGATCGAATTTGTAGCGATGGTTGCACGTGCACTCGATTTGAAGAGCGGTACGAAGACAAGCTTGCCTTTTGCTGATGCTGATCAAATTCCTGCCTGGGGAAAAGATTATGCAGCAGCGGCATATGAGGCAGGTCTGATCCAAGGTAAAGGAAATGACCGATTTGCTCCAAATGATCCGGTGACGAGAGCGGAAGCGGTGACCCTGCTTTTGAGAATGTCTAAATAAGATTAGAATAATTTAGTTGGATAAACAAGTTAGAGGCTTGCGGGTAAGATGCAAGCCTCTTTTGATTTTACTCAGCACCTGTTTTTTATGAGGATTTTGGGAATGATGAAGCAGTCTGCTATACTTTTGTGGTAGCGCTTGCTTCTGAAGCGTGAATTTAGGTTAAGTAAGATTAATGAAATAACAATAAGCTTGGAGGGTTAAGAGATGAGTGAATTGAATGCACCGTTCTCGGGAGGTCCGACTTTAAATGATGGAGTGACCATGCCGTGGCTAGGCCTTGGCGTGTATCAGACTAAAGATGGGGAAGAGGTTATTCACGCGGTCAAGACCGCAGTGGAGCTTGGATATCGCAGTATTGATACGGCTGCAGGTTACAATAACGAAGAAGGTGTAGGTCAGGCTATTCGTGAATGTGGAGTGGCCCGTGATGAACTGTTTATTACGACGAAAGTGCGCAACCCTGATCAAGGCTATGAATCAACGCTGAAAGCGTTCGAGGTTAGCCGGCGCAAGCTGGGGCTGGACTATATAGATTTGTATCTCATACATTGGCCGGTGGCAGGAAAGTATCGGGAGACTTGGAAGGCTCTGATTCATCTGCAAAAAGAGGGTCTCATCAAATCTATCGGTGTGAGCAATTTTCAGATTCATCATCTGAAGGATATCATCGAGGACACTAGCGTAGTTCCAGTGGTAAACCAGGTGGAATTCCATCCGCTATTGACTCAGCGCGAGTTGCTGAAGTATGCCAATGAGCAAGGAGTCCAGCTTGAAGCTTGGAGTCCGCTAATGCAAGGGAACTTAGATCTCCCCCTCCTTAAAGAGCTGGCTGGAAAGTATGATAAGACCCCTGCTCAAATTGTACTTCGTTGGGATTTGCAGCAAGGCGTCATTACGATTCCGAAATCAGTACATGCGGATCGAATCAAGGAGAATGCGGGATTCTTTGACTTCACGTTAAGTGATGAGGATGTTAAAGCTATCGAAGATTTGAACAGAGACCATCGTTTCGGTCCGGATCCGGACAATTTTAATTTCTAAAAATTACGAATACAAGCCAAACAGCAAGCCACCGATACGGGGACTTGCTGTTTGGCTTGTCGCTTATTGGATGGAGACGTTATATTTACGCAGCCAGAGATCTACTTGAGCTAGGTAAGCAAACAGCTGAGGACCGGACATGAGCTGACCGAACCAAGGCAGATTGGTAGAGGATTCTGGGGAAGCGGCGATCTCACGGATTTTGGCAGCATCGATTAAAGGAAGTATAGGCGAAGTTGAGTCATCTAGAATGTTCAATACTTGTGTTCGTACTGCGTTTAAATAGGCTGGATTGTGGGTTTTCGGGTAAGGACTTTTTTTGCGATATAGCACATCATCTGGAAGAATTCCCTCAAGCGATTTGCGCAAAATCCCTTTTTCACGACCGTTCAGGTTCTTGATTTCCCAAGGAATATTAAAGACATATTGAACGAGGCGATGATCACAATAAGGAACACGTACCTCTAGTCCGGCGCCCATACTCATTCGGTCCTTACGGTCGAGCAAAGTAGGCATGAAGCGGGTGATGTTTAAATAGGACATTACGCGCATTTGTGCTTGTTTACCTGTCTCCCCATCTAATGTTGGGACTTCGGCTACTGCATCACTGTATCTGTCACCCAAATATTCCAGCGGCCGAATCCATTCATTAACTTCAGGGGATAATAGACTTGCACGCATTTTAGGAGCAACTGACCAAGGAAAAGTGCCCGAGGAGAGCATCTCCTCCCGGTGGAACCAAGGATATCCGCCAAAAATCTCATCGGCAGCTTCGCCGGAGATGGCTACAGTAGCATTCTTTTTAATCTCACGGCAAAATAAATACAAAGAAGAGTCCACATCGGTCATCCCAGGTAAATCGCGTGTGTACAGCGCATTATCAAGTGCTTCTACAAGCTCTGGCGTATCAAATGAGATATAGTGATGGTTCGTATTTAATTCATCGACCATTCGCTTAATCCATGGACCATCTGCTCCGGGCTGAAAAGTATGGCTCTTGAAGTGCTTGTCGTTGTCGACATAATCGACGGAATACGTATCCACTCGTCCCTGACCATTTCGGTTGTAGTAATCGACTGCAAGTGCTGTTAGCGCACTGGAGTCCAGCCCTCCTGACAAGAGCGAGCAGACTGGAACATCTGAAACCAGTTGGCGTTCGAGCGTATCCTGCAGCAGTTCACGTACTTTAGCGGCTGTCTCTGCTTCATTGTCAGTATGTTTTGCGCTTTCCAGCTTCCAATAAGCGTAACTACGCAGACCTTCACGACTATAGATCATGGCATGCCCCGGACGAAGCTCCTGCATATCCTTATAAACACCGTGTCCTGGCGTACGGGCTGGACCGATAATAAAAATTTCCGCTAACCCTTCGGGCCCGACTATTGGCTGTACCTTGGGGTGCTGCAGCAGCGCCTTAGGCTCTGATCCGAAAACTAAGACGTCATCCACTTTACTATAGAACAGAGGCTTCACACCTAAGCGGTCACGTGCAAAAAAGACCTGATCCCGAAGTCCGTCCCACACTGCAAAGGCAAAGATCCCATTGAGCTTTTCTGCACAATCCGGTCCCCATTCGATATAGGCATGCAGCAGAACCTCGGTGTCACATTGGGTACGGAATTGATGACCCCGCTGCTTAAGTTCTTGTTTGAGCTCGGGTGCGTTATATAATTCGCCATTGTACACAATCGCGTATACCTGTTCGTCATGGCGGGTGATCATAGGCTGCGCGCCGTTCTCTGGATCGATAACGCTAAGTCTGCGGTGACCGAATGCGCAAGGACCTGAAATCCAAGTTCCAGCTGCATCGGGTCCGCGGTTTGCTAAAGTTTCAGTCATTTTGACCAGCAACTGCGAGTGCTGCGTGAGATCTCCGCGCCACTGGATAAATCCGGTTATTCCGCACATGATGGTTCATCCTCTCTTTTTGTGCGATTGTTGTCCTTACTTTTTTGCCAAGTAATACAGATATATGCCGAAGGAAGGCATAAAATGTATGTCCTTATCCGAACACTAGGGGAGAGAGGAATTTGCCAGGAGGGAAGGATGACAGGTGTATTATATTAAAGATGCCAAAATTCGCAGAATGATGGAGTATGACGGTGCGCCTTGTGCAGAAGTAGGTGTATTGCCAGGTGCTGTTAGTGATCCTGCGCTTTTGGTGTATATCGTGGAAGATCAGCGCGAGGAAGGATACGAGATTGTCCGTATCCTCACTAACGACGCGGATACTTCTACCGATTGGTTTGATAACAATATGCATGACGCTTTTAAAGATGTTACTTCGAGCGCGTTTACAGGCAGTACGATTATGTCGCCAGAAGATGAACGTTCTAAATTTCAGAGAGAATTAATGACATACGGAGATTTAAAAAAGCAGCTGGAGCAGCATTTTCGGAATTTGGAGTAATATGGAGTAGATACGAGGGTATCCGTAAGCTATGAAAATAGCTAGGATACCCTTGTTATTATTAAAATAGGATTAAGATTACTTATTTTCCAAAATGTTTGATCTTGAAAATTCTGCTGAATAAGGTATAATAAATATCGTTGCGTCAATACATATCATTAATTCTTATATGTCCCGGTAGCTCAGCTGGATAGAGCATGCGCCTTCTAAGCGCACGGTCAGGGGTTCGAATCCCTTCCGGGACGTCAAGTAACAGCCTTCCTTCGGGAAGGCTGTTTTTGCGTGCAGGGAAAGAGAAGCCCGGGTGGTTCGTCGGAGCATAAGCATCGATAGGATCAGCTTCGCAGTCAGCCCGAAAGGGCTGCATCCCGCTCGGGGCAAGTAACAGCCTTCCTTCGGGAGGGCTGTTTTTGCGTGCAGAGAAAGAGAAGCCCGGGTGGTCGTCGGAGCATAAGCATCGATAGGATCAGCTTCGCAGTCAGCCCGAAAGGGCTGCATCCCGCTCGGGGCAAGTAACAGCCTTCCTTCGGGAAGGCTGTTTTTGCGTGCAGAGCATCCTCGCCAAAGTAAGTAAACTGAAGCTCTGATAGATAATTAGGGAAAATCTCGCTATAATTCAGAGCTTTCTGCTCAATAGACTAATAATTAGGGAAATCCTCCCTGTAATTTAACTAATTCGTTGGCGAATATAGATATTCCCCCGATTTTTAGGGAGGATTTCCCTCTTTTCATTCATTTCAAGCAATTATCGGCTAAATACAGGGAGCTTTTCCCTAATTATACGAAAAGAAGGTGCCGAGAAAGTAGTTTTCACTACTTTCTCGGCACCTTGAGCCTTCACGTGAGAAGGTTGTCTTGCATATGCCCACCGCTAAAGAAGCGGCCAGATCTCCTCCCAGACAGTGTCTAGAATAGCCTGCATATTATCTTCCATACTGTTAATAGCGATTACCACTTGTGCATCCGGTACAACAATGCAGAATTGACCATGAGCGCCATCGGCACGATAAGCATCGTGCGTACACAACCAGAATTGACAGCCGTACCCTTGGCCCCAATCACCAGCTCCGTTATTTTCGATCTGCTTTTGTGTAACAAAATCAACCCAAGCTGCGGGAATAAGCTGCTGTCCCTTCCACATTCCTTTTTGCAAAAGAAGCTGTCCAAATCGGCTTAGTTCTTCCGTATTGATCTGAAGTCCGGCACAACCGAGGGTGATCCCTTGAGGGGCCGTTTCCCAATCGACGTTTTCTATGCCTAGTGGGGTAAAGAGACGGGGAACGAGGTAATCTTTTACGGTTTGTCCGACACGGGCCTGAACCATTGCAGAGATCATAATGGTATCCCCGCTGCTGTAGGTAAATTGTTCCCCAGGAGGTCTGTCTAAAGGTAGCGATAGATAATGTTGTATCCAATTTACATCCTTCAAGGCCATTCTTTCTTCAACCCAAAATGGTGGGGAATCATGCCCTGTACTCATACGTAGTAAATCGAACAAGGTCAACTCCCCAGGTTGCATGGAAGGAAGGACTTCTTTATGAGTGAATGCATATTCTGGAAACACATCCTTAAGTGTTGTATTTAGTGATAGTTTTCCTTCTTCGATGGCTAGACCCACCGCCATGCATGTAAAAGATTTGCTGACCGAATGCTGCAAGCGCCGAATATCCTCTGCGAGATCCACTTTCCCCACTAACGTTCCATTTTTAAGCACAAGAACATTGAACACATTCAATCCACGTTCGCGGATCTGGGCTTCGAAGCGAGTCATGTTTAACATAAAATGTAGCCCTCTCTTTCTTAGATTCCAAGCTGGGATTAGGAAGTTTGGTAGTCGAAATCATTGAAAATGATGTGGAAACGTTTCCTCTGACTAGATATTAAATAGCTAAATCGATGCTATTCTATTCTTATTTTAAAGTCAATGCAAGCAGAAAGACTACTATTTAACATCGAAACAATTAAAATTTAAAACGAATTTGAGATGCGAATCATTTTTAGTCAAAAATCATAGGTTGACTTCTAAAAAATATCTGTCCATAATGAACGTATTAAGCGATTTAGATCCGAAAACAGTCAAAATGATGTCATGGGAAACGTTTCCCATCATTTTATGCGTTTCCACTAAGCTGATTATATCAGGTGCAGGGGGAGCTCATTATAGGGGTGAAACAGGGGGAATTATGAATATCAAGGATATTGCAAGGCTATCAGGCGTTGGTATCGCCACGGTCTCCAGGGTAATTAATAACTCCGGTGTCGTAAGTGATGCAACCAGAGCTAAAGTAATGGCTGTTGTAAGAGAACATAATTACATTCCAAATGGAAATGCAAGCAATCTGAAAAAAACGCGTTCTAATACGATAGCGCTTATGGTTAAGGGGATTGCAAATCCGTTTTTTGCAGACATGATCAAAGAAGTAGAGCGTCAAGTGAATCTGCGCGGCTGCCCGCTTCTGATCCAGCATGTTGAAGATGGAGTGGATGAGATCAATGCTGCTCTTCAGCTTGTGAAGGAAAAGAATTTATACGGGGTAATCTTTATGGGTGGTACATATGACCATTCTGAAGAAAAATTCAAACAATTGCCGATCCCATTCGTTTTGACTACCATCACGACTACGAAGGATGTTGATCCTGCTGTATTCTCCAGTGTGATCATTGATGATATGCAAGAGTCTTATAAAGCTGTGAGCTATCTAATTTCACTCGGACACCGGAACATTTGCTTTTTGGCCAGATTTCCTTTGGTTCAGCATACTACCGGAAACCGTCGTCTTATGGGTTATATTAAGGCGCTTGAGGATCATGGGATTGAGTATGATGCTTCCTTGGTAGAGGATTGTGAATACAGTCCAAGTTCTGGTTTCACGGCTACGAAAAGACTGCTTAATAAGAAAAAAGATATCACCGCTGTATTTGCCGCATCAGATACCATCGCTATCGGAGCTGCCAAGGCTTTATTGTCTTTGGGTCTATCGATTCCAAATGATATTTCGATCATCGGATTTGACGGTATAGAGATGGCAGAATACTATCACCCATCGCTGGATACGATTAGCCAACCTGGGGTGGATATGGCGAAAGCCAGTGTTGAAATTCTGTTTGACCTGATTTCGGGACAATCGGAGAACAAACATGTGGTATTCGAGTCTGTTTTGGTAAAGCGGGGATCTTGCAAGAAGATTAATAAACAAGCATAAACGCCTTCGGCATAATTTCTTATATTTTAAAAAAAGGTTCCGTAAGGAGATGACATATGGCACTTCTAACCGTTGAGACTGGTTCTCCTACCTTAAGAATGACAACGTCCATCAGTATCATCTCCCCCGTTGATTCGGGCAATACCACCGGAGGAACGCTCTATCTGTTACATGGTGCTGGCGACAATGCTAGCACATGGTACAGGCTGACTACCATTGAGCAGTATGCTAACAAGTATGGCTGTACAGTCATAATGCCTCAGGTAGGAAGAAGCTATTATACAGATATGGAGTACGGCCTGGATTACTTCCACTATGTTACGCAAGAGCTTCCTGAGCTTTGTGGCCGAATGATGAGGCTGGATGATGATCCGCAAAAGACGTATGTTGCCGGACTATCGATGGGCGGATATGGGGCACTAAAATGTGCACTTACCTATCCTGAGCGTTACAGCAAAGTAGTTTCCTTATCAGGCGTTACAGATATTCAGAAAAGATTGAAAGACCCGCAAATGTCTTCGGATATGGCGAGGGAGATGGCAGGCACTTTCGGAAAACGCTTACAAGTTAAGCCGGATCAAGATCTGTATGCTTTAGCGGCTAAATTGGTCGACGATAAACGTAAGCTGCCTTCAATTTTGACCTGCTGTGGCTCGGAAGATCCATTTGTGGAGATGAACCGGGAATTTGCTTCTCATATGCAAGTGAGTCCCTATACATTTCAATATGTTGAGACTCCGGGAACACATGAATGGAGATTCTGGGAGGAACATCTGAAGACAACTTTTGATTTTTTGTACAACTAAGAGCAATGAGCAATTGCAGAAAGAGATATTATGGAGGATTTGAGATGAAAGACCAGCAACTGACGTCGCTGCTAAACCAGATGACGCTTGAAGAGAAAATAGCACAATTGCAGCAGCTAGCTGCTAATTTCTATGAAGGAGCGGAAGAAGGAGGGCAAATCACTGGCCCTATGGCATCCATGGGGATTACGGATCACATGATTGAGAACAGTGGTTCAGTACTTGGACTTTCGGGCGCAGAGCAAGTCATTGCCGTCCAAGAAGCTCATTTACGTAAAAATAGATTGGGTATTCCATTGTTGATGATGGCGGATATCGTGCACGGCTTTAAGACGATTTTTCCGGTGCCATTGGCGATTGGCTGCTCTTGGGATATGGAGCGAGCAGAGCTAAGCGCCGAGATTGCGGCTAAAGAAGCGGCAGTCTCCGGTGTACACGTCACTTTTGCACCTATGGCGGACCTTGTTCGAGACCCGCGCTGGGGACGAGTGATGGAGTCTACTGGTGAAGATCCTTATTTGAATGGTAGGTTTGCCCGTGCATTTGTACGCGGATTTCAGGGGAATGACTTGACGGATGATGTAAATCGTCTGGCGGCTTGCGTTAAGCACTTTGCAGCCTATGGTCTATCCGAAGGCGGACGGGATTATAATACGGTCGATTTATCAGAACGTCAGCTACGAGAATATTATCTGCCAGCCTATCGTGCAGCACTGGATGAGGGTGCAGAAATGGTTATGACTTCGTTCAACACGATTGATGGGATTCCAATAAGCGGAAACGTTAAGCTGCTTCGTCAGCTGCTGCGTGAGGAATGGGGCTTTGACGGCGTGTTGATCTCCGATTGGGGCGCGGTGAAGGAACTGATCCCGCATGGTGTCGCCGAGGATGAGGCTGAAGCAGCACTTAAAGCTATCAAAGCTAGCGTGGATATTGAGATGATGACAGAGTGTTATGTGCACCAATTGCCAGCTCTTGTAGCTGACGGGCAAGTGGATGAAAGTATCATTGATGAAGCCGTACTTCGTATTTTGAAATTGAAGCAAAGACTGGGCTTGTTTGAGAATCCGTTACGTGGGGCAGATATAGAGAAAGAGCGCGAGGTAATTTTCTGTGATGCTCACCGGACAGCAGCGAGAGAATTAGCGGTTAAATCCTGCGTTCTACTGAAGAATGATCAGGTTCTGCCGCTTGCGACAGAGCAGCGGATTGCGCTAATCGGACCGTTTGCTAATAACGGAGATATTCTTGGACCATGGTCCTGGTTGGGTTCAACAGAAGAAGCTAGCAGTCTTGCTCCAGCTTTTGAAGCTCGTGCAGCTGCAGGTAAGGTTACCGTTGCAGAAGGCTCCGGGATTGAGAGCTTTACAGAAGAGCAATGGCTGGAGGCGAAAGCGGCAGCGCTGGAAGCCGATGTGATTGTGCTGGCGCTTGGAGAACATTCGGATATGAGCGGAGAAGCTGGAAGTCGTTCAGATATCCGCTTGCCGGAAGCGCAGCGTGAGCTTTTGCAACGTATGAAGACGTTGGGTAAGCCTGTTGTTGTGGTGTTGTTTAACGGACGCCCACTGGATCTTAGTGGTGTGATCGAGAATGCGGATGCTATTCTGGAAGCCTGGTTCCCAGGAAGCGAGGGCGGCGCGGCGATTACCAGTCTACTGTATGGTGACGAGAATCCGTCAGGAAGATTAACGATGTCTTTCCCTGTATCTGTTGGGCAAATTCCGGTCTATTACAATCATTTCAACACTGGACGTCCTCTACATGCACCGGGTGCGGACAAGCGTTATGTCTCACAATATCTGGACATTCCTAATGAGCCGTTCCTGCCATTTGGCTTTGGTCTTAGCTATACGACATTTGGCTACAGTGAACCGATCCTTTCCGGTGAAATAATGACGAAGGATCAGCCTATTAAAGTAACTGTTACGGTGACTAATACGGGTAATGTACAAGGTGAAGAGGTAGTGCAGCTCTATATCCGAGACATTTCAGGAGAAGTTGTCAGACCAATGAAGGAACTGAAAGATTTTGCTAAGATCAGCCTCTCCCCGGGAGAAAGCCAGGAAGTGAGCTTTACGCTTACAGAAGAACAGCTTCGTTACTATCATAGCGACTTAAGCTTTAGCAGTGATCCGGGACAATTCAAATTGTTTGTGGGTCCAAATAGCCAAGAGGTTAAAGAACGCGATTTTCGCTTAACATTAGCTTAAGTAGAATATATACGACACAGGCTGTCGTAATAGAGGAGTGCAAGAATATGACTACTAATATGAATTCTAACATCCATTTAAACGCTGGAGACTTATCATTCACTTTTACAAACAGCGGGGACTTGTTCCAAGTTCTCCATGAACGGACAATGATCAATCAATTGCTGCCTAATATCGTGGATGGCTCCTTATCCAACCTATATTTACGCATTCATAGTAATGGAAGCATTCAAGCTGTTCCTTTGCTGGGCATTCATTCCTCAAGCACTGTACGTAAGGCTGGGAACCGCTTAGTTTGGGAAGGTACTGCGGAAAATATCGAGTATCAGGTTATTTTTACTCCGACGGCTCAAGGCGCTTGGTTCTGGGACGTGAAGCTTAAAGGGCAAGATGCAGATGTGGATCTCGTGTACGGACAAGATGTGGGTATTGCCGATATCGGTGCTGTTCGCAGTAATGAAGCCTATCTGTCACAGTATATTGACCACGCCGTATTCGAGGATCAGTCAAAGGGATATGTAGTATGTTCCAGACAGAATCAACCGCAAGGTGGCAAATTTCCATACCTACAACAGGGTGCAATCACTAAGGCAGCAAGCTTCTCAACAGATGGTTTCCAATTCTTTGGATTGTCTTATAAAGAGACCAATCAACCAGAAAGCCTGAGCCGTGAGCAATTAAGTAATGAAATCTATCAATATGAATTCGCTTATACTGCGCTGCAATCGGAGCGGGTGAAGCTGAGTGGGGAAGCCCGGTTTGTATTTTATGGATTGTTCAAGCAAGATCATCCAGAAGCGATTACCTCGTTAGAATTCACGAAGGATGTTGCTGCGGCTTGGGAAACGGTAAAAGAGTTGCCTTTAGAAGCTGAAGCACCGCTCGAGCGTTCTTTCTTGACAAAAGAGCTGGGAGCACCACTAGCTGCAAATTCTCTGACGAGCGAAGAGATCGAAGCCTTGTTCCCGGTTCGCTATCAAGAGGAAAAAGAGGGAGACCAGCTTCTGTCTTTCTTCACGGAAAATTATGAGCATGTTGTATTAAAAGAGAAGGAACTTAAGGTAGAGCGTCCTCATGGTCATATTCTAATGAGTGGGGATAATGCCCGACTTAACGATAAGGTAATCACTACGACTTCCTATATGTACGGAATATTTAACTCTCAAATCGTTATTGGCAATACCAATTTCAACAAGCTCATGACCAATGCCAGAAATGCACTTAACATTCCAAAGGCTTCGGGACAAAGAATCTATGTACAGTGGAATGGCGAATATCGCCTCTTGACCATGCCTTCATTGTTCGAGGTTGGTTTCAACTATGCCCGTTGGTATTACAGAACAGATGGCGAATGCTTTATTATTACGAACTACACTACTGCAGATTCTCCGGAGATATTCCTGAATGTGCGTACGGAAAGTGGAAAAGCTTATCGCTATCTAGTCACTAATCAAATCACTATGAACGTTAACGAATACGAGCTTCCATATCAATTCAAACAAGAAGAGGGAACCGTAACCTTCTCGGCTGATAGAAGTGCACTAAGTGCAGGAGAATATCCTGATCTGCAATATAAATTCCAGGTACAGGGAGCGGATTTCACTCTTCAAAATGAAGGTAGACTTGTCTCTCATGCTGACCAGTCAGATGCGCCGCTAGCTATTCTGGAACTGTCGGAGAGCAGTGAATGGACATTGAACATTCAAGGTCTTCTGGATGGTAAGGAGATTCAATCGAGCAGCCGTACAGCCGAAGAGGAGATTTCCGCATACCGCGAGTTCTACAGCGGGGTTATGAATGGCTTCCGCTTGACGTTAGGTGATGGGTCCGAAGGTGAGTTGTTTAAGGTAAATGCTCTAGCTTGGTGGTATACACATAATATGCTCGTCCATTATTCAGTCCCTCACGGATTGGAACAATACGGCGGCGCTGCTTGGGGAACCCGTGACGTGTGTCAGGGACCAGTGGAATACTTCATGGCTACGCAAAAATACGATCAGGTTCGCGAAATATTGCTGACCCTGTATGCTCATCAATATGAAGATGATGGTAACTGGCCACAGTGGTTCATGTTTGATAAATATACGAAGATTCAGCAAGAGGAGAGCCACGGAGATATTATCGTATGGCCACTCAAAGTGCTTGGAGACTATTTGGCGGTAACGCAAGACTACAGTATTTTGCAAGCGACTGTGCCTTATACTCGTAAGCATAGCTTTGATTTTACAGAGGAAAAAGCGACGCTGCTGGATCATGCACGGAAGGAAGTTGCTTATATTAAGAATCACTTCCTGCATGACACGCATTTGTCTTCTTACGGTGATGGTGACTGGGATGATACACTCCAACCGGCTAATCCACAGCTGAAGCAGTACATGGTTAGCAGCTGGACAGTGGCGCTTACCTATCAGACATTGAATCAGTTCTCAGAAGTGCTTCATAAAGTTGATCCAGCAGGTTCGGAAGAGCTGAAAGCGATGGTGGAGGGAATCCGTGAGGATTTCAACACACATATGCTTCAATCTGAGGTAATTCCAGGCTTCTTGTATATGGAGGACCCAGAGCAAGTGAAGCTTATGGTACATCCAAGTGATACGGAAACAGGGATCCAATACCGTCTGCTGCCAATGACGCGCAGTATGATCAGTGAGCTGCTTACACCAGAACAAGCCGAAGCCCACTATGAAGTAATCCAGGATAAACTGTTCTGTCCAGATGGCGTTCGTCTGATGAACCGTCCAGCTCAATATGTTGGCGGCGTAAGCACCCATTTCAAACGTGCGGAGCAAGCTTCTAACTTTGGTCGGGAAATTGGACTTCAATATGTACATGCACACATCCGTTATGTAGAAGCTATGGCTAAGCTAGGGAAAACCGATCAGGTCTGGAATGGCCTAGCGGCGATCAATCCGATCGGAATCCGCGACGTGGTGCCAAACGCTGAACTACGTCAGGCTAACTCTTATTTCAGTAGCTCGGATGGTAAATTTAACACCCGTTACGAGGCGCAGGAGAATTTCGATAAACTGCGTAATGGTGACGTAGCGGTTAAAGGTGGCTGGAGAATCTATTCAAGCGGTCCTGGGATCTACATGAACCAGTTGATCTCGAATGCACTGGGGATCCGTACGGAAGGTGGAGATTTAATCGTCGATCCAATTCTGCCGGAGTCGCTGGACGGAATGCGCTTTAGCTTTGAATATGCAGGCACTAAGGTAGACTTTATTTATCACCTTACGGGCTCTGATAACAGTCGGATTACTGTTAACGGTACAGAAGTTCAAGCCGAAGGTACGCTTAATCGCTACCGTAGTGGTGGTATGCGTATCAAACGTGAGGACTTTGATCGTCTCTGCGTAGAAGCTGGAAATGTGATAGACATTTATAAGTAAGATAATAAAAGAAGGGCAATCTCCGCGATAAGCGTGGAGATTGCCCTTTTTGTACTACATACGGCTCGGTGTCGGTAACCCAAGAACCTCTAGCACATCACCTAAAGTGTCCTTAAATCTCGAAGTGAGCCAGAGGCGGAACGCGATGGTGTCCTCCGCACCTTTTAAAATCGGACATATAGAATAGAAGTTATTGAAAAGTGTGGCTAAGGTATGCGCATACGTGCAGAGTATATTCGGCATTAATTCTATGCTGGCAGAATACAATGTCTCTTGCCAGACGCCAAGCTGTCTCAGCAAAGCGAGCTCTGCTTTTTCCATTTCGAGTGGAAATTGAAGCTTTGAGGCATCTGTAATTAATGGGGTTGTTGATTTGCCCAAAACACTGCTAGCACGCGCATAGGTGTACATCAGATAAACCCCGGTATTGCCGGATATTTCGGTAGCCTGTTTGAAATCAAACACGATTTCCGTTCCCAGATTAAACCGCAGCAGATAATAACGAATAGCAGCAGCTGCAACGATGTGGCTGGAAAGACCCTCTTTATCGGAGCGTGAATGTTCTATGTTCTGTTCCATAAGCTTTACTAAATCGCTCACCTTAACGCCGATTCCTTGGCGTCCGGACATGGCATAAGAAGATTTTCCTTCTGAAATATCTATCCCCAGCTCAGCAGCAGAGGCCGGACTAAGAGAAACAACGCCATAACTTACATGATGGAGCTTCTCAGCCTGTTCGTTATATCCTAGTGCTCCTAAAGCCTGCTTAACCATTTGTTGCGGATATTCCTGTCTATAATCGATCACATTAATAACACGGTTGGCATGTCCATAGGGCTCATGGGTTCCAGTTAATCCTGTGGTCCATAAACCAGACGAGAATTCACTGTAGGTGAAATCTTTGGTTAGTAGACCGAATTTCCAGAGATGATAAGCAATGTCTTTGGCTGTGTACGTCAAAATCCCATTCGAACGCACAAGCACCTTATCCATCTGATGATCCTCTGAATCCGCTCCACTGCTAACCTCTGTCCCTTGCTTTAGCACCCAGCAGCCCGCAAGTTTGCCTTCAGTCTCCTGTACAAAAACTGCCGTTTGCTTCAATAGCTCAGATGCGGCTGTCCAGAAGCCCTCTTTTAAAATATTACTCTCCCACACCAGCAGGTCATAGTGAATACCAAAACGCTTCATTTCCGATACATGTTCTCTCACAATACGTTCAGCAACTAAGTTGCCTAGCCACGCCTCATTACCATCACCCTTTTCAAGGGCATGCAGCATATCCGTGCGCTTGTGAGTGATCTCTGGATTCCGTGCGTATTCTTTGTTCACTTTGGCATATAGATCCCAGCAATAATCACCGAAACGTTGATGATCCCCTTCCAAGGGTACATTTAATAAACCAACGACTGTATCTGCCAGCTGGTTGCCCAGATCATCCACGTAGTTATGGACCTCTACGTTATGTCCGGTTCTTTTCATGATTCTGACCAGCGCATCGCCGATGCAGGCATTTCTCAGATGACCTACATGAGCAGCTTTATTTGGATTGATTGAAGTGTGCTCGATGATGACCTTTTCCCTTGTGCTGTTAGGCAGATCAAAGGAATGTTTAGCCCACACCTGCCAATTCATATACAAATTAATAAATCCAGGAGCAGCTACTTCGACTTTTTGTAAAAGACCCGTGTAACTCTCTTGTAATTTGATTTCTGCTTTTACTAACTCTGCTATGACGAGAGGGGATTTACGCAGGAGTTTGGCTAGCTGCATAGCAATATTGCAGGAATAATCACCATGCTCTAGATTAGCTGGCTGTTCGATCAGAATTGCAACATCTTTTGGGTAGGCAACTTCTAAGGTGTGGAATACTTTTTTTACACTTTGTTCAATGCTGTTTTTGATGATTTGACTTAACATTTTATACCCTCCTTTGAAAATACAAAAAAGCCCTCGTCTCAAAAGAGACGAGGGCTTTAGCGCTCGCGGTACCACTCTCGTTGCTAAACAGATGTTTAGCCACCTTACAGGATAACGGTCTTTAGCCGGGACTTCCTACTTAGGTTCAGAAGTCCATCTCACGGGTGCGCTTCATTAGGTGATCTGTACCGGCTTGCACTTACCCGGCTCGCTGAGGACTAGAACACGTTAACTACTCTCCCGCTCATCGATGCTTGAATAATTTTTACCAGTATAACGAATATTTCGAAAAAAGCAATAGGGTGTTAGTTAGAATACGTAGAAAATGCTTGAGTTTAAGATTGTCCGATTAGTAGATTACAAATTCAAAGAATAGAAGGTTGTCTTTTTTTTGAGTGGCAATTCCTTTGCATAAATGTCCACACATTAACTTTGAATACAGAATATTACTATATAGAGCTATTAATTATGAACCATGTTACTAGTTTTATAGTTTTTTTATTTTTCAAACTGCAGCAGAAGAGAGGAGTGAAAAAGATGGCTTTATTCTCAACCGGACCTATAGATAATAGTCCAATTCTAGGGGTCAGACAGACACAAATCGTAACAGTAAAAGTAGTTAATCGTGATTCTCTTAATCCATATAATCTTGTTATTCAGGGATTTTTGCTAAATGGGTCAAGATCGATGTATGTGAATGAAATGATTAATCTCGCACCTAACCAAGTTCTAACTAGGAACTATTTTGCAGATTTAGATGCATTTGAATTTGAGTTTACGACATTAGAAGTTGTTGAAGCAGAGGTAGGGATCTCGGTCTGGGGAAAACAGGCTTCAGGGGAATTAGTAGAACCTCATCGTATAGTAGCGTGGGAAAAACATGTAGGAATAATCTAAAGGAGTGTTGAGAATTGAGCTATTTATCTACTGGGCCGATAGATAATACCATGGTGGGAGGTATACGACCTACTCAACATGTTACGATCAAAATCGATAACCGAAGTGACGTTGTTTCTTCTACGGTTCTCGTTCAAGGATATTATATGAATGGGACAAGAACCATGTATGTTAGTCAGCTTGTTAATGTTATGCCTGATCAAGTTGTAACAACAGATTATTATGCGGATTTTGATGCATTTGAATTTATTTTTACGACTTTAAGCCTAGTAGATGATCCAATTCAAATTTCAGTCTGGGGAAAAAATAGTGTGGGTCAAATTGTGGGTGCTCACCGACTAGTCCATTCTGAATTACTCGGAGCAACGGTAGGGGTAACTGGGGCAACAGGAGCAGGTGGAGCGACTGGAGCAACAGGAGCAACTGGAGCAACGGGAGCCGACGGAGCGACTGGAGCAACAGGAGCAGACGGAGCAACAGGAGCAACGGGAGCAGACGGAGCAGACGGAGCGACAGGAGCAACAGGAGCAGATGGAGCAGACGGAGCGACAGGAGCAACGGGAGCGACTGGAGCAACAGGAGCAGATGGAGCAGACGGAGCGACAGGAGCAACGGGAGCGACTGGAGCAACAGGAGCAACGGGAGCAGACGGAGCAGACGGAGCGACAGGAGCAACAGGAGCAACTGGAGCAACGGGAGCAGACGGAGCAGACGGAGCGACAGGAGCAACGGGAGCGACTGGAGCAACAGGAGCAACGGGAGCAGATGGAGCGACCGGAGCAACAGGAGCGCCCGGAGGAGCGACCGGGGCAACAGGAGCAGATGGAGCAACAGGAGCCGATGGAGTTACTGGGGCAACGGGAGCAACAGGAGCAACGGGAGCGACTGGTGCAACAGGAGCGGCTGGAGTGACCGGAGCAACGGGAGCGGATGGAGTGACCGGAGCAACGGGAGCAGTTGGAGCGACTGGAGCAACAGGGGCAGACGGAGCGACTGGAGCAACAGGAGCGGTAGGTGTAACAGGAGCAACGGGAGCCGACGGAGTGACTGGAGCAACAGGAGCAGATGGAGTGACTGGAGCAACAGGAGCGGCAGGTGTAACTGGAGCAACGGGAGCGGCTGGAGCCACTGGAGCAACAGGGGCAGCTGGAGTGACTGGGGCAACTGGAGCGGCAGGTGTAACTGGAGCAACGGGAGCCGACGGAGCGACTGGTGCAACAGGAGCCGACGGGGTGACTGGAGCGACGGGAGCGGCAGGTGTAACTGGAGCAACAGGAGCGGCAGGTGTGACTGGAGCAACGGGAGCCGACGGGGTGACTGGAGCGACTGGAACGGCAGGTGTAACTGGAGCAACAGGAGCGGCAGGTGTGACTGGAGCAACGGGAGCGGCTGGAGTGACCGGAGCAACAGGAGCCGATGGAGTGACCGGAGCAACGGGAGCAGCTGGAGCGACTGGAGCAACAGGAGCAGTTGGAGCGACTGGAGCAACAGGAGCCGACGGTGTGACTGGAGCAACGGGAGCGGACGGAGTGACTGGAGCAACGGGAGCGGCTGGAGCCACTGGAGCAACAGGGGCAGCTGGTGTGACTGGGGCAACTGGAGCGGCAGGTGTAACTGGAGCAACGGGAGCCGACGGAGTGACTGGAGCAACAGGGGCAGCTGGAGTGACCGGAGCAACCGGAGCAGTTGGAGCGACTGGTGCAACAGGAGCCGACGGGGTGACTGGAGCGACGGGAGCGGCAGGTGTAACAGGAGCAACCGGAGCGGCAGGTGTGACTGGAGCAACGGGAGCGGACGGAGTGACTGGAGCAACAGGGGCAGCTGGAGTGACCGGAGCAACCGGAGCAGTTGGAGCGACTGGTGCAACAGGAGCCGACGGGGTGACTGGAGCGACTGGAGCGGCAGGTGTAACAGGAGCAACGGGAGCGGCAGGTGTAACAGGAGCAACAGGAGCGGCAGGTGTGACTGGAGCAACGGGAGCGGACGGAGTTACCGGAGCAACGGGAGCAGCTGGAGTGACTGGAGCAACAGGAGCCGACGGAGTGACCGGAGCAACAGGAGCGGCAGGTGTGACTGGAGCAACTGGAGCAGCTGGAGCGACTGGAGCAACGGGGGCAACTGGAGTAACTGGAGCGACTGGTGTAACGGGAGTAACAGGAATAACTGGTGTGACTGGAGCAACAGGGCCGAATATTCAAGCTGAGGGATTCTCAGCGTTCCTATCAGCTTTGTCAGTTTCTACTTCTTCCCAACTGACTGGATGGTCTGTGGCTTCTCCTTTCTATTCTGATCCTTCCTTTAACCCAGTTACGGGAAATTACACAGTTCCGACAACGGGTAGATATTCTATTGAAGCGACCATTAACTATTCCACAACTGCCTCAATCTCAATTAGTCTTGGCAGTGGTATCAATCCAGCTTTCGTAGTTCAGAGAACTTCTCCTACTTCAACAAATCTGGTAAGTGGATTATTCCCTGTGTTGGATGTGAATGTTGCGCTTATTCTAGATTTGAGAGCTATTTTGGGAAGTGGGACTGTAACGCTGGTTGGAGAATTTGCACTAACAGCAGGTGATGTTATTGGCTTGTTCTATGTTTCTAATGGCTTGACGGTTCCTTTGAATCTGGGCGGTGCCAATACTTCTGGTATAGTTTGGTCTGTTCATGAATTGACGTAAATTTATCTCTGAGTTTGATTGTGAAAAAAGAGGATGCTCAGTAGCCGTAAGATGGCTTCCTGAGCTATCCTCTGTTTTGTGAACGGGACGAGTTGTGGGCAAAACGGAGTAATGCTCCTGAGATTTACAATCTATAAATATTGATAGGTTTCCGGATCCTTTTAAAAGTATTCAATATGTATAGTAGTAGCTTTTGATGGATGTCCACACATTAATACGAGATAAGAATATTACTATTAAGAGCCGAAAAATTCATTCTTAAAAATATAATAGGCTCATTGTTAGCGATTTAGAGTAGATCGGAGGAATGATTATAGTAACGCTACTATTCAGAATTTTTTTGGAGGACAATCTTGTTGTAGGCAATCTATTTTAAAATAAAAGGAGTTGAGAACTTGAGTTATTTATCCACTGGACCTATAGAAAATAATTTGGTAAGCGGTGAAAGACCTACTCAGCTTATTACTATTAAACTTGTTAATCAGAGTGATGTCACTACATCGTTGATTCAAGTCGAAGGATATTATATGAACGGGACAAGAACACTATATGTTAGTGAGCTTTATACTGTGGGACCTAATGAAGTATTAACGAAAGATTATTATGCGAATTTTGATTCATTCGAATTTGTATTCACAACTCCTATTCTATTAGACGATCCAATTCAAGTCTCAGTTTGGGGGAAAAGCAGCACAGGCCAATTAGTGACTGCACATCGGCTTGTCTACTCTGAATTGTATGGTGAGAATATAGGTTATTCAGGAGCTACTGGAGCTACTGGAGCCACAGGAGACACAGGAGACACTGGTGCGACGGGAAGTACAGGTGCGACCGGAGCAGCAGGAAGTACTGGCGTAACTGGGGCAACGGGGACAGCTGGAGCGACGGGAACAGCAGGAGCAACTGGAGCAGCGGGAATAGCAGGTGTAACTGGAGCCACAGGAAGCGCAGGCGTGACTGGAGCAACAGGAAGTGCAGGCGTAACTGGAGCCACAGGAAGTGCAGGTGTAACCGGGGCGACCGGGCCGGCTGGTTCAGGTGCAATCATTCCTTATGCTTCGGGCCTACCTGTAGCTATGACAACTGTATTGGGAGGCTTACTGAATACTTCGAGTATCATAGGATTCGGAAGTAGTGCAACAAATATAAGTGTTACTGGCGGTACGATAGATCTTACAGGTGCGGCTGGAACCTTGTTGAACTTTGCATTCTCCGTTCCACGTACGGGAACGATTACCTCTTTAGCGGCCTATTTCAGCACAACAGCTGCACTTAGTTTATTGGGTTCTACATTATCAATAACAGCTCGTTTATTTAGTTCTTCTACATCTAATAATATCTTTACAGCAGTACCTGGGGCTGTAGTAACATTAACTCCTTCCCTTCAAGGAATACTTGCTCTTGGTACGATTAGCTCGGGAACAACCACAGGTTTGAGTATCCCTGTGACTCTTGGAGAACGCTTATTATTAGTCTTTAGTGCATCAGTCATAGATGGAGTTGACGTTGCGACAACCATTGCCGGGTACGGTAGTGCTGGAGTTACCATCGTATAATGATGAATACAGAAATAGGGATATCCCAAAAACCGTATGGTTAGAGGATATCCCTTTATTTAGATCATCAGAATTTCTCGGATGTCTTGTTCTGTAAGGGTAGATAACCCTTCCTGACCTGGCTGGATCACTTCATCGATTAAGTTCCTTTTTTTCTGTTGTAGCTCATACATCTTCTCCTCCACAGTGCCTTGGGTGACGAGTCTGATCACTTGAACTACTTTTTTCTGTCCGATTCGGTGAGCCCGATCTGCAGCTTGCTGTTCGACGGCAGGGTTCCACCATAGATCGTATAGAATGACAGTGTCTGCCCCTGTTAAGTTGAGTCCGGTTCCGCCAGCTTTTAAGGAGATCAGGAAAATATCCCGCTCTCCTTCATTAAATTGATTACATAAATCTACCCGCTGAGACACAGGCGTTTGACCGTCTAGGTAAAAATATGGAATGCCTTGATAGCCGAGTTCACGTCCAATCAAACCGAGCATTTCTGTGAACTGGGAGAATACTAGCATTCGTTTACCCGAACTGCGGCATTCCTCTATGATTTCAAACAGCTGCTCGAACTTGGCAGAGCTTCCTTCATACCCATCCACAAATAGAGCCGGGTGACAGCATAGCTGGCGCAGACGGGTGAGACCAGCAAGGATTTTAATCCGATTATTATTACCGAAGCTATCCTGGGTCAGATGCTTAAGCGCCTCTTTTTTCAAACGGGCGAGATAAGCGACATATAACTTCTTCTGCTCAGGGAACAGCTCACAGGCTTGGAGTGATTCGATTTTCTCAGGCAATTCTTTTAACACATCATTCTTTAAGCGCCGCAGCAAAAAAGGACGTGCCCGTTTAGCGATAGTTTCCCTCGGCAAATCGTGAAAAGCCTTCTTACCTGGAAACAACCCGGGAAACACAGTGCCGAAGATGGACCATAGATCTTCTAGCGCATTCTCAACAGGAGTCCCAGTAAGTGCAAAACGATGCCGGGCTTGAAGAGCCATAACTGCTTGAGCGGTCTGCGTCGTATGGTTCTTTATGGTTTGCGCTTCATCGAGAATCAGGGTGTGAAAAGATTTCTTAGCATACAACTGAACATCTCTTCGAAGCAGCGGGTAAGAGGTGATAATTACATCCGCGTTCGCTGCATTTTTTAAAATTCGACCGCGTTCCGTTAAGCTTCCATCTGCAATAACAGCCTTAATCTCAGGCGTGAACTTTTTAAGCTCATTATGCCAATTGTAGGTGAGAGAGGCAGGAGCGACAATAAGAGCGGGCAGACCACTCTGACGAATATCCGGAAGCTCAGAGAGCAGAAAAGCGATACTTTGCAGCGTTTTGCCAAGACCCATATCATCCGCTAAAATTCCCCCGAAACGGTAATGGGCCAGCGTCTTCAGCCACTGAAATCCATACTGCTGATAATCCCGGAGCACAGGGGCCAGACTCTCTGGTATAGGGAAGTCAAGGTTCTCAGGATTGTGCATATTCGCAAGTAACCTTTTAAAGGATCTGCTCAGTTTGACTGAGTCACTTTGAGAATCGGAAGAGGTTAAGTGTAACCCACGAACGACTGGTAAAGAAAATTGCACACCTTTAATCTCACCTTCTCGGATGCCCATCTCGTTCATAAAGGTGATGATTTCTTGGAGCTCCTCGCTCTCCAGTGGTAGCAGTGCCCCTTCTGGCAAGCGGTAGTATTTACGTTTATCCTGAAGTGATTTTAAGACCATCACAATCTCAGATTCGGGAATACCACCCATGTCGAATTTAAAATCAAGCCAGTCGGTTTTCTCATTCCAACTAATACTCACTTTTGGTGGCGTGGTTCCCGTGAATAGTCTTTCTTTGACAGCGGTGGTCGCATAGACCGTTAATAGTGGTTCAAGCAACGGAATCGTGTGGTATAAAAAATCGTACTCACCGTCCTCATCCGTCATAACATACCCGCCTTCGGTTTTGGCGAAGGATTCATGCTCCATCAGCTCCAGAATTCGGGTCTCTCCTTCACCGTCGCGTATAAGAATCAAGTCCGTACCGCGAACATGGGCTTTTTCATCCAAAGGATTGATGATAATGTCACCATACTGAAACTCTAGCCCGGCGAGCAGTCGATCTCGCACGCGGTCCAGATAGAGCCTGGCTATAAGCTTATGTTGCACAATTCGATCAGCAATAGATTCGGCAATATGCACGTTTCCCAGTTTTTTCAGACCAGGAATAACCTTGTCCATAAAAGGCTCCATTTGTTCGGGGGCAATATCGATGCCATCTCGACGAGAGGATTCCAGCATTTTCTTCATCTCAGATAGGCGCATGCATTCCTGAGCAGTTAGCTTCAACAGCTTACCTTCAGACAGCACGAGTCCGTAATCTTCCAGAACTGAGATCTGCTCCAGTCCTTGAATATCCAGATGGTATCCTTCACCTTCGGCTTGCTCGAACGCAAAGCTAAGGGGTGGTGCTTCATTAGACATATGAATGCCTTCGTACAACACCTCTTCTTGTTGCAGATATACCGACTGAACCTCTGAAAGTGCGGGCTGAAGCGTCTCCCAGAAAAAAGGAGGGATAGCCAGCAGGCGATCTCCCCCCAGGTTGCCACCATATGGAGAGTAGTTAGTGACGTTATCGCGATACATTTTTTCATTTAAGACAATTTCAATTAGCTTCTGAAGAACGATGTTATCTTCCTTCCGAAAGCTGTGAATGGAAGGGTCATAGACGAAATGCTTCGAGAATTCGAAGGTTTCTCCACGATGCACACGTTCCAGAAAACCTCTTATTCTATGAACGACATATAGTCGTTTCGAGCCGATTTTCATTTCTATTCCCAGCATGGTAGTGCTATAGCTGTAAGTGAATGGCTTGCAGATGAACTCGACATTTAAAGGGATCCTATTATCTACAAAAGCCCCAGTACCGCTCGGACGCGGCTTATGGTTACTGAACATGCCTAGCAGGCTGCTCACAAGATGCTGGTCTCTGGACCTTCCTCCCATGTCTCGCGTAGAATCCGTAACATTACGTGGGGTTAAGACTCCAGTATCTTCAATAGTAGAATGACTGGAAGTTCCGGTACGGTCTGGCCGTTCTCCAGCAGTTTCAAGGGCATCAATGCTGATCAGTACGGCTGCGATATGTTTGCAGAAAGGCCCTCCATGCGTGTAAGCAGGACAAGTACATTCTGCCGTGACATCACCGTCGATATCGATGACAACCATGACTTCGTAGCCAATGCCCCCTTGAACGAGCGCTTCATAACGAGAGCGGGGAAGATCTGGGATGGATTCATTACGTTCTTCAACATCTATTATATCGACGCTTCCAGACTGGTAATAAGCCAATCCTTTTTCAAAAATAGACTTGCCGCACAGCAGCTTAATTACCCGTTCTGTCACACTAAAGCCCATAACATAATTCCTTCCTCGTAACTTGTTCTTCGAAAAGTCCGACTATTATATAGTCCTTATGATAACAGAACGGGCGTGCGCATCAAATAGGGGCTGCTACTCCACTAATCCCGTGCATAATAAAACGGATCGTCAGGTTAATCTCTTCCTCATCGTTCCAGTCCTTCTCCGGTTGGAGCAGCAGGCGATTAAGCAAATACCCACCAATGGATGAAATAGTGAAACGTAGAATAGCGGGTGTGGGTAATTCAATGACTTCACCTTTTGCCTTGAAGTGTTCAACAATTTCGATGACGCGCTCCAGCACCTTGCTTAGAATATTTTCTGCGAACTGTTCTCTGAGCAACGGTTGGAAAGGAATCTCCTGTATCAGAATCTTTAGCATTTTAAAATTTCTACGGGCGAACTCCAGACGATTGACGATAAATGATCGTAGGAATTCTTCAAAGCTGTCATAGGGAACATCGAGTACCCCGTTGAAATTCCGCAGTACAAAAGGAGCGAGCATACGACTCATGGTAGGGCCAATGATGGAGAGCAGTAAATCTTTTTTGGTTTTGTAATATCGGAAAATCGTACCCTCTGCTACGCCTGCCTTTTGAGCAATTTCACTAGTCGCAGCAGCAGCGTAACCTTTTTCGGAGAACACCTCAATCGCCGCATGCAAAATGGAAATCTGCTTCGGTGTCAGTTTATCCTCTTCACTTATGGCCAGCAGCTCTTCAATCCACTGCTCTTCTATATTTTGTTCCGCAGAATCATGTTCTTTCATTACAATTATCCTCCAAACTTGGTTCATTCCGTTCAACCGATGAATGTTCTTAGTGAGGCTACATTTTCCGGTGTTTGCGCAGTGCCAATACATTCAGCACCATGAATAATAGTGAGAATCCGATCAGTACATAGACATCCAGAGCGATGGAATTCCATCCTTTGCCGCGGATCATGATGTTCATAAGCGCTTCTGATCCATAATAAATTGGGGTTGCGTAGCCGATGTGCTGTAGCCATAGCGGTAGGGTGTCGAGTGGGAACAGTCCGCTGAGGAAAACTTGTGGCACGATAATAAGCGGGATGAACTGAATCATCTGTAGCTCGTTGGCTGCAAAAGCAGATAATAGCGTGCCCAGCGTCAAAGCTGTCATCGACAGGAGTAAGGTGATCAGCATTACGTAACCAAAGCTTCCCGTCATCATAATGCCAAGAATCTGAATAGAGAACCATGAGATCAACAGCGCTTGGAATACGGTGAAAATGCCGAAACCACATACATACCCGAGCACAATCTCCCATCTTTTTAAAGGAGTGGAAAGTAAACGTTCAAGGGTGCCTGTAGTCCGCTCTCGCAGGAAAGAAACACCGGCAATCAGGAATACGAAAAAGAAAACAAATACACCAATCATAATCGGACCGAAGCGGTCAATCGTCTTCATATTCTCAGAACCGTATAAGTAGCTGATCTGGGGCTGTAATTGCAGCTGTTTCTCTGTACTTGGAAGGAGCTTCTGAGAAAGCTTTTGAAGCGTCATAATTACCGCCTTGTTGGCTGTAGGGTTGCTCCCCTCTAACAACACTTGAGGGATGACTCCTGAATTCCCAACGTTTCCGTCCAAAGTGATCAAAGCGTCAATCTTTCCTTCTACTAGAGCACTTTTCCCTAGCTCTTCGGTGGCATACTCTTTAATTGTGGTATTTTCTTCTTTTAACGCAGCTGAGATATTTAGTGGCACACCGGATACTCCGATTTTTGGCTCATAGGCGTCCCCGTTGAATACCAAGCTCATTAAACTTAGAACGATGAGCGGTGCAATGAACATTAAGGCCATCGTTCTTTTATCATGAATAAATTGTCGCAAAATCCGTAAGGTGATCGCTCGGATTCTCATGAACGGACACCTCCATAATATAGAAAGGCTTCTTCAATAGAAGCTGAGCCAGTGGCTTCAAGCAATCCGGCAGGTGTGTCGGCGGCAAGCAGCTTGCCATCACGGATCATTCCAAGGCGATCACATTTCTCAGCTTCATCCATGACATGCGTAGTGAGTACAATCGTGGTACCTTTCTCGTTCAGAGCTTTTAGTTCTTTCCAGATGGATAGTCGGAGTACAGGATCGATACCTACTGTTGGTTCATCAAGAAGAAGTAGCGGAGGCTCATGGAGCAGCGCAATCGCCAGGGATAGGCGGCGTTTCATTCCGCCAGAGTATTGATCTACTCTTTTGCGCAGATGCTCCTGAAGATCTACTAGTTCCATAACAGCTTTGATGCGTTTGCCGCGCTCCGCACCTTTTAGTCCATATAGCGCAGCGAAGAACTCCAGATTTTCTTTTGCGCTGAGTTCTGTATATAGGGCATCAGATTGAGCCATGTATCCAATTTGCTGCAGCATGGATAACTTAGGCATGGTAACACCAAGCACCTTTACCTCACCTGAGGTCGCCTCATCGATACCTGTAAGCAGCTTTACTAACGTTGTTTTTCCGGAGCCAGAGGGTCCTAGTATGCCGAAGGTTTCCGCACGCTCCACTTGAAGTGAAATATCTTCGAGCACCTGTTTGTCTCCAAAGGCTTTACCAACATGGCTCACTGAAATGACTGGAACTTCCGAACCCATATTCATCTCCTCGATTCTGAATAGTCTGGGATACAAAGTGGTGTTACTGAGTGCTCTGCACAACAATAATGAGTGAGCGCTCACTCATTATTGTGCTCCGGAATCCAGTAAATGTAAAGTGCTAGATTTCCGCTACTTGAAACTAACTTACAATTAGGTGTAAATCGCAAAGTAGCGGCATTTTTGCACAAGATGCGAATACCTGCTCACGAACCAACTTGATATGATGTTAATAAGGAATACAGCTGGGATGTTCGACACCTCAATGATGCAAATGCCATTGCTTCCGAAATTGATTAGGCGTTGTGCCGAAATGGGTTTTGAACAATTTGCAAAAATGAGAGCAATTTGTAATTCCCACTTCCTCGGCGATGTGTGCAACTGTGTATTTGCTTGAAGTCAGAAGATGAACGGCTTCCTGCATTCTTTTGACCGTTAAATAATCGGAAATACTGCTGCCTGTACATTCCTTGAACAAGTGGGATAAATGATGGGGTGAAAGATGCAGATCCTTGCTCATTTGATCGAGCCGCAAAGGTTCCTTGTAATGCAGCTGTAGCCATTCCATAATACGTTCTGCCTGATGTGGTTTACGAAGCAATTGTTCCATGGAGGCCGGCTTCTGCTGTGTATCCCAAAGCGGCTTTAAAGTACGTAGGAACGTGATGAGAAACAATGAGACCTCTTCCATGAAATCATTTTTGTGCAAAGTTGGAAGCGCTTTATCCAGATCCTTTAGAAGAACTATCAGGGATTGCAGGTCCTGCTGTTCATACCATCGAGGTGAGGCAGAATTGCCGCTGTGAATATGATTGAAAAAGCTTTGTAGGATGGGCCACTTTTCAAAATAAGCTTTAAATATGCTGGGCTCATAATGCACGATCGAACGCACGAACGGAACCGCCTCATTAATTTCAATTTGAATATGATGCAGTTGATACGGCTGGAAAATACAAATCATCCCTGGCTTTATTTCATAGCTATTTTGATCAATGATCAGCGTCCCTTTACCTTCATGAACAATAAGAATTTCAACACCCTGATGAGCATGGAATGTACCTTGATAGTCGTCTGTATTTGTACTTGTTCTTTTATATACAAAATAGAGATGGAACGGTTGTAAGTCCTGCTGCTCATGGTACGTCACATTCGTGTTCCTCCTATTAGTAGGGATGCGGATAACCTATCGTTTACAAAAGTATAAGAGAACCATTGCACAGCTAGCAACATCTAGATTAAAAAGTCTTACTCACTAATGGAGGACACCGAATTATGGCAGAACAAAAGACAGAATTACATAACGCAGGGTATAAAGCTTGGCTCGAATATCCATATATTCAATCGAGTGCAGTAAGAGAGTGCTATTCTCCTTGGTGCTATAACATTTTGACAGTCAAACAAGATCATCCAGTGATCAAAAGTGCTGTGCAAGAACTAACACGTGGCATACTAGGAATGCTCGATATAGAAGCTACCATTGCTGAATCTCAGGATAAAGATAAACAAGCTTGTATTGCAATCGGTACGTTTGATAGTAATCATCCGTTGATTACGCATACCTTTAGCGAGGCTACAAGGACAGCAATTGGACCAGAAGGATATGCCATTCGAACAAACACGGAGAAGGACTGTATTGCAATTGGTGCTTCCACACCCGTGGGTTTACTGTACGGTGTATTTGCATTCCTACGCTTGCTTGGAACGGGTCAATCGATTAAGGCGTTGGATATGTTGGATCAGCCGGTAAATACGCTCCGCATGATGAATCAATGGGATAACATCGATGGAAGCATCGAACGTGGTTACGCAGGGAAGTCCATATTTTACTCAGACAACGAAATCACTAAGGACTTTGATCGATTGCAAGATTATGCGAGAATGCTCGCTTCGATAGGAATTAATGCGATTGCTATAAACAATGTCAATGTACATCGGTTTGAAACGATGTTTATTACGGAGCGCTATCTTCCTGACATCGCGAAAATTGCCGATATCTTCCGTACCTACGGGGTGAAGCTATTCCTAAGTATTAACTATGCTAGCCCGATCGAAATCGGTGGATTGAATACAGCTGATCCGTTAGATTCTGATGTACGCCAATGGTGGAAGGCAAAGGCAGTAGAAATTTATAAATTGATTCCAGATTTCGGCGGTTTCCTCGTAAAAGCTGATTCAGAGAATCGTCCAGGTCCATTCACTTATGATCGTGATCATGCAGAAGGTTCGAACATGCTGGCTGAAGTTTTATTGCCTTTCGGGGGAATCGTCATCTGGCGCTGCTTCGTTTACAATTGCAAACAGGATTGGCGGGATCGCTCCACCGATCGTGCACGAGCGGCATATGATCACTTTAAACCGCTAGATGGTCGATTCATGGATAATGTTATTTTGCAGGTGAAGAATGGACCGATGGATTTTCAAGTACGGGAAGGTGTGTCTCCGCTGTTCGGTGCCATGGAGCATACTAATATGATGATTGAGTTTCAGGTTACGCAGGAATATACAGGCCAACAGCGTCATGTCTGCTACCTCATTCCTCAATGGAAGGAAGTTCTTGATTTTAATACTTACGCAACGGATTCGGAGTCATCGGTGAAACGGGTCGTCGATGGATCCATGTACGGTTATAAATATAGCGGCTTCGCTGCTGTTTCAAATATTGGTAATGATCATAACTGGACGGGGCATTTGTTAGCGCAGGCCAATCTATATGGTTACGGGCGTCTCGCTTGGAATCCGGAATTAAGTGCAGAGCAAATCGCGAAGGAATGGACAATGCTCACGTTCAGTGCAGAGGATGAGCAGTTAATAGATACGATTCGTGAGATCTTGTTAACCTCATGGCATATCTATGAATCTTATACTTCGCCACTTGGGGTAGGCTGGATGGTCAATCCTGATCATCATTACGGTCCAAATGTGGATGGATATGAATATTCGAAATGGGGAACGTATCATTTTGCAGACTTACAAGGGATTGGCGTAGACCGAACAATAAAGACGGGTACGGGATATGTTGCTCAGTATCAAGGAGCGAATGTAGATTTGTATGAATCGGTAGCTACTTGTCCAGATGAGCTATTACTGTTCTTTCATCATGTACCGTATACGCATACTCTTAAATCTGGTAAAACGGTCATCCAGCATATTTATGATACGCATTTTGATGGCGTGGATCGCGCAGCAGGGCTGAAAGAGAAGTGGCAATCCCTTGGGGGGAAAATGGATGGCAGCAGGTTTGGACAGGTGGCAGACCGTCTGCACGAACAGGTACTACATGCCCGCGAGTGGAGAGATATCATCAATACGTATTTCTTTCGAAAAAGCGGTATCCCAGACCAGCATCAACGTACAATATACTAAATATTAGCAGTAGGAGGAGTGTGTCCAGCAGGGCCACTCCTTCTATTGCTCCATCCCTTTGTTTCATAATCCTATGAGAAGAAAGGAAGATACACCTTGAATCAGAAAAGATTATTTAATGAGGACTGGGAATTCGCCAAGAGTACTTTAGAAGTGACGAATGCTGAGTCCTTGGATTTCCATCCCATCGATCTCCCACATGATTGGTTGATTTATAACACGTTAGACTTATATGAGAATAGTATTGGCTGGTATCGAAAATATTTTATAAATACGAAGAACGATGAGCAGCTATTGCTGTGTTTTGATGGTATTTATATGGACTCCACGATTTATGTGAATCATCAATGGGTTGGGGAATGGAAATACGGTTATTCTTCCTTTGAATACGAAATTACAGATATGCTCATAGACGGGGAAAATGAAATTCTAGTGAAGGTCGTGCATCAGAGTCCGAATAGTAGATGGTATTCAGGAGCGGGTATCTATCGGAATGTATGGCTCAAGACAAGAGATTGCAATCACATCGTGACAGATGGAATTTACATTCATACGGTACAAAAAAATGAAGTTTGGCGGGTGGAAATCGACACCGACCTAAACATAACAGAAGATATGAGGCTTTCCCAAACCGTTCTGTACAAGGATCGAGAGATAAAGACCTGTGTTGAGAAAATCTCGGCTGGAGATCAAACACAAGCCACCTCACGTGTAAGTCAGGTGCTGACTGTAGAGAATGCTTTATTATGGAGCCCCGGTGAGCCGCATTTATATCAGCTAAAAACGGAATTGCAGCATAAGGCACCTGATCAGGGTTCTGATGAAGTGTGGACAACAATAGAAGAAGTAACACAGTTTATAGGCTTTCGAACGATTGTACTGGATCCGCAAGAGGGAATGCTTCTGAATGGGGTAAAGACTAAGCTTAACGGAGTTTGTGAGCATCATGATCTTGGAGCATTGGGTTCGGCGTTTCATACAGCAGCATTGCGAAGAAGACTTGAGATCTTAAAGGACATGGGCGTAAATGCAATACGCACCGCTCATAATATGCCTGCTGCAGAGCTTATGGATCTGGCGGACGAAATGGGGCTGCTTGTGGTTTCAGAAGCCTTTGATATGTGGGAGCGATCGAAGACCACATATGATTACGCAAGATTTTTCAAGGACTGGGCGTTAAAAGATGTGAGAAGCTGGGTCATGCGAGATCGTAATCATCCAAGCTTGTTCATGTGGAGTATTGGCAATGAAATTTATGATACGCATGCTGACAAGAAAGGGCAAGAATTGACGAGCATGTTGATGGAAGCCGTGCTTCAATATGAGCCGAAAGGCAACGGGAAAGTGACCATTGGATCGAACTATATGCCATGGGAGAATGCTCAGAAATGTGCGGACATCGTAAAGGTGGCAGGCTACAATTATGCGGAAAAATATTACCATCAGCATCACGCGGAACATCCTGACTGGATTATCTATGGTAGTGAAACCGCCTCTATTGTGCAGAGCAGGGGAATATATCATTTCCCATTCGAGCAATCCATCCTGGCTGATGACGATGAGCAGTGCTCTGCACTAGGTAATAGCTCTACAAGCTGGGGAGCGAAGTCAGCAGAAGCGTGTATTATCGCGGAGCGAGATGCAGCGTTCTCATTAGGGCAATTTATATGGACGGGTTTTGATTATATTGGTGAACCTACACCGTATCATACGAAGAATTCGTATTTTGGACAGATTGATACAGCGACCTTTAAAAAGGATTCATATTACATCTATCAAGCGGCTTGGACAAATTACAAGGAGCATCCGATGGTGCATATTTTTCCCTATTGGGATTTCAATCCCGGTCAAATGATCGATGTTCGAGTCTGCTCGAATGCTCCCAAGATAGAATTGCAGTTCAATGGTGAGACTGTTGGGACCTATGAAATCGATCATGTACATGGAACGCAGCTAGCGGGCTGGTGGAAGCTTCCTTATGAACCAGGCGAGCTCAAGGCAATCGCTTATGATGAGGCTGGCCAAATCATTGCAGTAGACATCAGGAAATCGTTCGGGGATGCGAGTCGAATCTGCTTAAAAGCTGATAAGGGTACACTCCTTGCGAACGGCACAGATTTAATCTTCATCGAAATTACGATGGAGGATGAGCGCGGGAATGCCGTTGAGAATGCAAACAATCGCGTTCAGGTTCAGGTGGGCGGAGCAGGCCGTTTGATCGGTTTAGATAATGGAGACAGCACGGACTATGATCCATACAAAGGAACGAGTAGACGCTTGTTCAGCGGTAAGCTTATGGCGATTGTTGCTGCGAGTTTAGAAGCGGGTACGATAACAGTTGAGGTTACATCGAAAGGTGTAGTAGGTAGTAAGCTACAGCTTCAATCGCTCCCTGTGGCAGATCGTGGAATAGGCATTTCAGCTAACACTAGAAATCTAGCATTGCCCTGTGTGATGGGAAATGTAGAAGAAATTCCTTTACGAAAGATAGAAATTATAAGTCATTCTGGACAACAGTTTAATGAAAATAGAAGAGAAATGAATGTACACGCCATCCTTTACCCTAAAGACACTTCCTATACTGAAGTGGAGTGGAGTATTGTAAATGATGCAGGGATTGAGTCCAATCTAGCGCGGCTCGAACAACTGGGACAAGAAGCCAAGATCACGGCGTTAGGAGATGGGAGTTTCCGCATTCGCTGTATGAGTAAGAACGGTACGGAAAAGACAAAGCTGATTTCACAGTTGGAATTTACAGCGTGCGGTCTGGGGACGGCTTACAAGGATCCGTATGGATTTATATCTGGCGGTCTATATGACGAGGTTAAAGGCGAAGTCGGAAACGGAAATGAACGAGGCGTAGCAACGAGTCGAGATGGTGAGACGCAGGTTGCTTATCGCGAGATTGACTTTGGAACTTACGGCTCGGATTTGATAACGATTCCCCTATTCGCATTGTCTAGCGAAGCCTACGAGCTCCAGATTTGGGAAGGCATGCCGGACGAAGAGAACAGTGAGCTTTTGGCAGACGTCATTTATCAGAAGGAATCGCAATGGAATGTTTATCAGGAGGCAACCTATCTATTATCCAAGAGACTCACGGGTATCAGCTCTATTTGTTTCGTATTACAGAAGAAGGTGCACATTAAAGGCTTCTCATTTGTGAAAAAGAACCGAGCATTCGAGCAGAATAGGGCTGTGGATTGTGATCGCATTTATGGTGATACGTTCACCATCGCGGAACAGGGTGTTGAAGGAATCGGGAATAACGTATCTCTCGTGTTCGAACAGATGGATTTTACGACGGAAGGTACTTCAAAGCTTATCATTTGTGGGAGATCTCCGATCGATAAGAATACCATTCATCTTCGCTTCGAAGAGGGTGAAGCATCTAACAATCAACTGATCGAATTTACACAGTCAGATGGATATGTAGAGCGAGTATTTGAGTTGGAGAAAGTGACAGGGGATCAGAAGGTAACGTTTATCTTCTTGCCTGGAAGTCAGTTCGATTTCGGTTGGTTTCGGTTTGAATGATCGATTGTCCTTTCAACTACTACGATAAATGAGGTGCGTGTACATGTTAACAGGCAAGATGAATGCTGCAATAATGGATGAGCAATTATCGATTTCTGTGAAGCAAATAGATATTCCTGTTCCTAAGGATAATGAAGCGCTAATTAAGGTGTATTGTATCGGAATTTGCGGGTCAGATGTTCATTACTATGAGCATGGAAGAATCGGTCGTTATGTAGTAAAGGAACCGATCATATTAGGCCATGAGCTGGCTGGTGAAGTCGTTGAGGTTGGTAAGCAGGTATCAAATATAGCTGTAGGTGACCGAGTAGCGGTTGAGCCAGGAGTGACCTGTGGACAATGCGACTATTGTAAATCAGGACGTTATAATTTGTGTCCAGATGTGGTCTTTCTTGCAACACCCCCAGTAAATGGGGCTTGGGCAGAATACATTGTCATGCCAAGCGATTATCTATTTAAACTTCCGGATTCTATGAGTTATGAGGAAGGCGCAATGCTGGAGCCATTGTCGGTTGGTTTTCATGCGATGATGCGTGGTAAGGTTCAACCGTTTGATCGAGTGCTAATAACGGGTCTTGGTCCGATCGGACTGCTTGCAGGACAAGCAGCAAAGCTATTTGGCGTTTCTGAAATTTATGGTACGGATGTCGTACCTTTTCGGCGTCAACTTGCAATGGAGATGGGCTTCACTGCAGCATTAGATCCAGTAAAAGAGAATGTTGGACAGCGACTCAACGAGTTAACGAACGGATTTGGAGTTACACTCGTCGTAGAATCATCGGGTAACGCAAGGGCGATGGCGGATACAATTAAGTGGGTTCGCCGTGGCGGGAGAATTGTATTTGTCGGTTTACCAGCCGATAGTGCTATTCCGATGGACATGGGACAATTTATCGATGGTGAGATCGATGCTTATGGTGTTTTTCGTTACGCGAATACCTATCCGGCTGCGATCCAAGCGTTGCAGCATTCTTCATTAGATATTGAGAAAATAGTTACGCATCGCTTTGCGCTTACAGATACTCAAGAAGCTCTTGAAGTAGCACGTAAAGAGAAGGATACAAGTATTAAGGTAATGATTTATCCGAATATGCCTTAATGCGTGTTATTTAAAAAGAGACCGTCCCAAAAGCCATGAAAATGGCTGCTTGAGGCGGTCTTTTTGTGTTTACGTAGGAGCAACTATTGCTTTTTATATGGACGCTCCGCGAACGGACCGTTGTTCCAATCGCTGTGGTCTCCAGATTTAATTTATTTTCCCTACGCGGTAAAAATCCGGAGACCAAGGCGAACGCTATCGCTTTTCCACAATCAGTCCGTCCTCTCCGCTGTTTTAGAGGGGGAAGTTTCAACAAAAACAACGAGACCGAAGACACATAGATATGCCAAGTTGGACAAATCTTTCTACTGTAGGACAGCCTCTTCGCGTATTACGCTTTAATATAATCTGCAAAATTCTCCAGTAAGTATAAGGAGTTCATATCTTCACGCAAATGATGCTGGACTAGCTCATCCACTTTGTCTGGTTCATGGTTTGTCATACAATCCAGGATCATGTGATGCTCGCTCAAAATTTTCTCCAGCTTTTCTGCCTTTAGCGTATGCAAGCGTCGATATCTTTCATAATGCACATGGGAAAACTTAATTTGCTCCCACAAAAATTCATGTCCTGCTAATGTGAATAACGTCTTATGATAGGCGTTATCCAAAGCAAAAAAGTGCTCAATGGAATGTTCTTGATGTATGGCATTTTTTTGTTCTTCTAGGTTCTTCTTAAGTTCTATAATTCCTTTAAGAGTAAGGCTATCGCATAGACCTTTGATAATATCCTTTTCTAAAACGCTTCTTAAATAGATCATTTGCTCGACAGATTCCAAATCAATGTATGAAACCAGATTCCCTTTCTTCGGATACACATCAATATAGGACTCGAGGGATAGCTGCTTTAGTACATCGCGCAAAGGTGTTCTGGATATCTGAAACCGTTCGGATAACACGGTCTCACTTAGAATGGTTCCAGGTTTTAGCGTTAAATTAAGAATTTCGTGCTTTAATAGGTTCAAAATATCATTTTTGGTGGACATGAGGTTGCGTCTCCATTGCCGTTGAATTTGTAATGCGGATATCTGAAACGGGATCCTGAAATAAGATAGTGATTTCATTATATAATTTTTTAATCTTGTATACAAGATCGGGAATATTGATTTTATGTCATTGACAAAGGTATTATTTAAATCTAATATTTGAGTATATTATATTGTATACAAGATCTCGACACATGAAATATAGGAGGTTTTATCTAGATGAACATGACATGGAGATGGTATGGAGAAGGCAATGACAACATTACGCTTGATCATATCCGGCAAATTCCGGGGGTAATGGGTATTGTCTGGTCACTACATCATAAGGTAGCGGGCGAAGTGTGGGAAATGGATGACATTCAAAAGGTTGCGGATCAAATTACGAGCAAAGGGTTTAGTACTGCCGTAGTAGAGAGTGTGAACGTCCATGATGATATCAAGATTGGACTCCCGACGCGTGATAAATATATCGATATTTACATAGACACCATACGGAAGCTAGCCAAGGTCGGTACTAAAGTGATCTGTTACAATTTCATGCCCATCTTTGACTGGACTCGGACGGAGCTGTACAAGGAATTGCCAGATGGCTCGAATGCTCTTTTTTATGAAAATGCGGCCATTAATGAGAACCCGCGCGACATGGTGAATCGTATTCTCAAGGGGGCCGGCGAATTTACGATGCCTGGCTGGGAGCCAGAGCGTCTTGCGAAGCTCGATGAGCTATTCGCCGCTTATGCAGATGTAACGGAAGAGAAGCTGTTCGAGAACTTGGTCTATTTTCTGAAGCGCATTATTCCTGTCTGTGAAGAAGTCGATATCAAAATGGCTATTCATCCCGATGATCCTGCTTGGCCGATCTTTGGCTTGCCCCGCATTGTCCGCAGCCGTGATACGATCCGTCGTTTACTTGACGCAGTAGATAGTCCGTATAATGGATTAACCTTCTGCACTGGGTCGCTCGGTACGAATCCGAAGAACGATCTGCCGGCTATGATTCGGGAATTCTGTAATCGCATTCATTTTGCTCATATTCGAAATGTTAAGGTTTTTGAGAACGGAGATTTTATTGAGGTCTCTCATCGTGGACGGGATGGCAGTGTGGATGTGGCAGAGGTTGTTAAAGCGTATCATGAGAATGGATATACGGGGTATGTGCGTCCAGATCATGGTCGACATTTGTGGGGGGAAGAGAAGACTTGCCGCCCGGGGTACGGGCTGTACGATAGAGCAATGGGGATCATGTATTTACTTGGTGTGTGGGATAGTCTCGACAATACGATGGGGGTGAAGTGAATGCTGCTTCTGACAAGAGAGAGTATTCAATCATGTGCAGAGGCGTGGAAGGACGCTGACGTGGAGCTTCCTCAGTTTGATTATGAGCAGGTGGCGGAGAATACGCGCGTTAGGCCGGAATGGGTTCATTTTGGAGCGGGAAATATTTTTCGGGGATTTGTTGCGAATGCTCACCAGAAGCTGTTGGATCTTGGAAAAGCAGATACAGGTATTATTGCCGCTACCTCCTCTGACTACGAGCTGATTGACAAAATTTATAAACCGCATGATCATTTAACACTTCTCGTACTAATGAATGCGAGTGGCGAGTTTACAAAAAAGGTCATTAGCAGCATTACCGAAGCTATTATGGCAAACAAGAATCGAGCGCAGGATTACTGCCGTTTGGTTGAAATTTTTGAAAACCCGAGCCTGCAGATGGCCAGCTTCACCATTACAGAGAAAGGTTATACCTTGACCGGTCCTGATGGAATGTACCTTGATATCGTGAAGAAGGATATGGAGCAAGGGCCAGAGCAGCCATCCCACAGCATGAGTGTTATCGCTTCTCTAGCGTACCGTCGATATCTTAAGGGGCAGTATCCGATGACTTTTGTCAGTATGGATAACTGTTCGCACAATGGGGATATGTTGAAAAATAGCGTGATTACAATCGCCAAGGCATGGGCTGCGAAAGGGGTTGTGGAGCAAGGTTTTGTTGCGTACCTCGAAGACGAGAGTCGCATAACATTCCCCTTATCGATGATCGATAAAATCACACCACGTCCATCCGAGGTAGTACGTAATGCTTTACAGGAGCAAGGGATTGGCGGCATGGATATACTTATTACCTCGAGGAACGCTCATACCGCGCCTTTTGTTAACGCAGAAGTTAGTGAATATCTGGTCATTGAGGATAAGTTTACGAATGGGCGACCTTTATTAGAAGAAGCCGGCATTATATTCACAGATCGTGAGACCGTGAACAGGGTAGAAACGATGAAAGTTACCACCTGTCTAAACCCCTTGCATACTGCATTAGCGGTCACTGGCTGTCTACTAGGCTACACACAGATTTCGGATGAGATGCAGGATCAGACCCTACGTACATTAGTCGAGCGGATTGGGTATAAGGAAGGATTGCCTGTAGTTGTAGATCCTATCATTCTACGTCCACAGCAGTTTTTGGATGAAGTACTGCAAGAGCGCTTGGCGAATCCATTTATTCCGGACACCCCGCAGCGAATTGCGACAGATACGTCGCAGAAGGTAGGCATTCGTTATGGGGAAACGATCAAATCCTATGTACAACGCGAAAATCTTCATCCAGCTGAATTGACGGCGATTCCACTAGCAATTGCTGCTTGGTGCCGCTATTTGATCGGAGTGGATGACGAAGGGAATTCATTTGAGCTAAGTCCCGATCCGTTAATGGAGTCGCTTCAAGCGCATCTGCAGGGAGTGACTTTGAGAGATTCAACCTCTAATGTGCATAGAATTCTAGATAATGAGAAGATCTTTGGTGTACCGTTATATGAAATCGGTCTGGGTAGCAAGATTGAAAGTTACTTCTATGAGATGCTGAAAGGCCCAGGAGCTGTACGGAGAACGTTGGAAAAGCACTTAAATGAAGAGTTAGTGTAGATCACATTTACAAAAATCCTCATGGAGTAAAAGCTACTGCACACCGCAGAGCTATCCCCCATGAGGCTTTTTCGTGTCTAGTCCATTTGGTTTATCTGAATTTAGCAGTCTAGTACGCTAATATACCTACTTTTTCAAAAAAATAATTATAGTTAATATTTCCATAACATTCCTCTGCAACAGAGTTGACAATTGTAGACGAAAATGACATTAGCAGTTACCTATACGAAAAGGGTGAATCTAATTGAAAAACAGTAAATGGATTAGCGCAACGTTGGCTTCAGCACTTCTTGCAACTGTAGGCGTTGGGAGTGTATCTGCAGCTAGCATCGGCAGTAATGTAAAATCTGTGGCTACCAATCAAACCGCTGCAAAAACAGCAGTTAAAGAAGGTACAGCCACTTGGAATGTAAATGGTACGCAGATTGTGTTTAACACCATTAATAGCAGTGGTTACAAGTTGTACTCGCTGAATCAGGTAGCTGGTGAAATTGGAGCTAAGTTAGTACTTGGAGCTGGCGGGTTTGAACTTAATGACAGCAAAGGATTACATAATGTGAAGCTCAAAACAGGCTCAAAGAGCTATCAAGTAGATGGTAATTCCGAGACATTCACAGTTGCTCCAGTATTTTATAACGGTAAAACCTATGTAGAGCTTTCAAAGTTAGTTTATGCATTAGGTGGAGAACTGGATGCTGACGCTAGCACGATTCTAAGCTTTGCTCGTCCTGAAGGATTGTTTGATACTTTGCACTGGACAGCAGCTGGAAGTCTGATTGCGAACAAAAGTGATGCTGAATCTGCTCAACTTATCAAGTTCAGCACAGAGCCAGGTAACTACGAAGTATTTTCATCAAATGACAGTGCAGTGGATTTTGCAGTATCGCCGGATGGGCAGTGGGGAGCTTTCAATGATGAGACTGGTTTGTTGAATCTGATTAACCTGTCTAGCGGAGCTACTAAGACACTTGGTACTGACAATAGCGTAAAAACGGATCTGGTGTGGTCGAACGATGGTAAAAGTATTTACTTCGTCCAAGGTGACAAGCAAGAGAAACTCGCAAAAATCGCTGTAGACACTGGTGAAGTTAAATCCGTATTGGCAGACAAAGTAGAAAACAAATCCGAACTGCGCATTTCCGCTGATGAAAAGAGCGCCGTTTATATCGTTAACTTGACGGGTGTTGCTAAAAACGATGCGGACAGCACAGAAGATTCTCTTACTGTAGACTTCAGCTCTGCTGGAGAGCAGCTTTATAAGCTTGACCTGGCTACGAAAGATGCTAAACCAGCTGCACTGACAACTACACCGGATAACAAGCTGTACCCTGAAATTTCTGCTGATGGTAGCGTCGTTTACCTGAGTGCAGATGCTGAAGGTAACGCAGCTAACACATTGAAGGTTCTAAAAGCAGACGGAAAAAGCAGCAACATTGCACTTGATGTTGAAGTAACTTGGTCTACTGGCGTTAAGAACGGCTTGGTTGTAGCAGGTTCAGCGGCAGATGGAAGCACAGTAGTCTATTCCGTTGATAACAATGGAGCTAAGACTGAGCTGTTCCGCTCCACTGAAGATGTATCTGAAGTAGCTGTTTCGAATGATGGAAGCAAGCTTGCTATCGTAAGTGATGGCGGTGTATGGGTGGTTCAAGGCGGTAAAGCATTGCAACTGTCGAAATAATAAATATCCCTAATCATATTTTAACGGCGTAGAGCCGAGAGGAGAAATAATACAAATGAAGATTTTCAAAAAGCTAACAGTAACGGCTCTAACGGCTGTAATTGCGGTAACCGCATCTTTCGCAGGGGTTGCAGCAGCAGCCGATTCACTTAAAGGTAAAATCACAGTTAACGGTTCAACCGCACTTCTTCCATTGACGCTTCAAGCGGCAAAAGAATTCCAAAAGCTGCACCCTAAAGTGAAAATCGCAGCCTCAGGTAAAGGTTCAGTAACTGGACCTCAAGCTGTTAAAAAAGGCATCGCTGATATCGGCGCTTGCGACTGGGATGCTAGCATCGACGTACCAGGCTTCAAAGCTTTTGACGGTCAAGTAGCAAACAAAGTAGCAGTTATTCCTTTTGCTACAATCGTTAACAAAAATGTTGGTGTAGATAACCTTACAACTGAACAGCTTAAAGGTATTTTCGCAGGTAAAATCACGAACTGGAAAGAAGTAGGCGGTTCAGATGCTGACATCGTGGTTATCACTCGCTCTTTCGGTTCCGGTACACGCGTTAACTATCAAGCTAAAGCTTTGGATGGCGGAGATATCGTTAAAAAAGCTAAAAACTACAAAGAAACAGGTTCATCCGGTGACATGAAGACTGCCGTAGGAACAACTCCTAACTCTATCGGTTATATCGACCTTGTATATGTAAGTGGCGACGTAAAAGCTGTTAAACACAACGGTATAGCTGCTACTACAGACAACGTAATCAATGGATCTTATAAGATCTGGGCTTATGGTTACTACATGACTAAAGGCCAACCTACTGGTGCTACAAAAGAATTCATCGAATACGTACAAAGCAAGAAGTTCCAACAAGGTTCCCTGAAAAAGCTTAAATTTATTCCGATCGCAGCAATGAAGGGCTAATAACATCTAAAGATCATATTGAACGGTAACAGCGGCCAGCTCCGATCTTGATACGGGGGTGGCCGCTTACAGGAGGGAAAGTATGGGGGCACCAGTCCAAGGCTTGGCAACTAGGGGAAAAGAGAGCGTAACGCAGGTTAGCGCTAATCCTAAACGTCATGGTAGACATTTGTTTAGCAACAAATTGTTTAAGTTTTATTTTTTATTCAGCATTCTTGCGCTTTGCTTCGTGCTTGGACTTGTAATTCTATTTATCGGCAAAACGGCTATGCTTCTGTTCGGCCATCTCTCGCCTGCGGACTTTTTCTTTTCCTTTAACTGGACGCCGGAAGAGGATTCTTTTGGAGCGGCTGCCTTCATTGTAAATACACTTTCACTAACTGCATTAACGCTGCTGATTGCAGTTCCTATTTCGGTAGGGATGGCAGTACTTTGTGCAGAGATTGCTCCAAAATGGATGAAGACTTTTATCCGTCCAGTGCTAGATTTATTGGTAGGTATTCCTTCAATTGTTTACGGATATATAGGCTTAACGGTATTACTTCCTTTCTTGCGCAGAATTAGTGGGGAGAGCTTAGGCGATGGCTTGTTAGCCGCTGCACTTGTGCTCGCATTAATGGTGCTGCCAACGATTTGCCGAATCAGTGATGATGCCATTGTCTCTGTACCGCGCAAATATCGGGATGCTGCATATGCTCTTGGATCTACCCGTTTACAGGTCATCATGCGTGTAGTACTGCCTGCGGCTAGCCGGGGAATTATCTCTGCGGTTATTCTAGGTATGACTCGTGCTGTGGGTGAGACGATGGCTGTAGTTATGGTTATCGGAAATACACCGCAATTGGCGAAGACGTTATTCACGCCAGCATCGGTGCTGACTAGTAACATCGTTATGCAAATCTCCAATGTAGAGTTTGACTCTACATGGAACTATGCGCTACATATGATGGCATTTCTCCTGCTAGTAATATCATTTGTATTAATTCTGATCATCCGCGTGCTGGGTAGAAAAAGGAGGGATGCAGCGTGAACGGATTCGCAAGTACAAAGCATACAGCGCGTGCTCAAAGAAACAATAAAATTGCAACCATAGGGTTTTATACGCTTGGGGCTTTAGTCATGCTGCTGATCTTCTGGCTGCTCTTCACGATTCTTAGTAAAGGTTTACCGGCACTTCGGCCCGATTTCTTGATTAAACAGCCTGAAGAGATTGACGCAGGTGGTGGGATTGGCCCGGTACTGTTTAACTCCTTTTACATTTTGTTCATCTCGCTGTTTATTTCCGTTCCAATTGGTTTGGGTGCGGGAATCTATATGGCTGAATATGCACCAGACAATAAATTTACAGGCGCACTACGTATTTGCGTAGAATCTCTATCATCGGTTCCATCGATTGTGTTCGGTATGCTCGGACTCGCAATTTTTGCGGAATATTTCGATATCGGTCTGACGATTCTTGGCGGAGGCGTCAGCTTGGCGCTGCTGAATCTACCTATGCTTGCGCGAGTGACAGAGGAAGCGGTACGTGCTGTCCCCGGGGAGATCCGCGAGGCTGGTTATGCGCTTGGGATGACTAAATTCCACGTGATCCGCACGGTAGTCCTGCCTGTTGCAATGTCTGCCATTGTTACTGGGATTTGTCTCGTTGCTGGACGCGCCTTCGGAGAGTCTGCGGTTATTATCCTTACCGCTGGTCTCAGTACCTCGGGCGAAATGTGGGATTTCAATCTGTTCTCGCCGGGTGAAACACTGGCCGTACATCTTTGGTATGTACAATCCGAGGCGATTGTAGAAGATGCGCGTCAAATTGCTGATAAGTCGGCAGCCGTACTTGTATTTGTAGTTTTGTTTATCAATTTTGTATTTCGATTTCCGCTGTGGCTGGGAAATCGCCGGAAGTAATGAATTGGGGTCTACGGGGGAAGCCTGTAGGCCTTTATTTGTTTATAGGGTTATTGATGGGGTGTCGATAGATTAGTAATGGATTGAAGTTGTTTATTCGTAATTAGGGAATATCTCCCTAAAATTCAGCGTTTTATGCTCTTTAGAAGCATAATTAGGGAAAACCTCCCTGAAATATCCTTGATTACTCATGATTAGCGGTTTTCAGGAAATATTTAGGGAGGAATTCCCTGAAAAGTTTGTTTTTTAGAGATTATAGGTAAATATCAGGGAGGATTTCCCTAAAACTATAGTCTCGGCAGGAAATAACCATTCGATCTGTTCAACCTATGTAGCTCCAAAAACTGAAAGGTCCTCGTCCTAATGTAAGCTGCCACGAATCCGATACCCAGTTGCTCATAATACGCCACCGTCGAGCTCCTAGTTCCCTCAACCAATCTAGTGTATCGAGCGTACCGCAGTTGATACAGCGCCCAAGGATGGTATGAGGAACGCCAACTGTACTCGGCCGAGACTTAGTTACTCAACAAGCCTAGTGCACTGATCATAGACCAGCCGACACACCACCTTAAGATGCCCCGAGAAGCATCACCAGCTGTCGGGTCAGGGCTGACTGCGAAGCGTATGCTTTCGATGCCTATACTCCGACGAACCTCTGTGCTTCTCATCCCCTGAACGCAAAAACAGCCTCCCCGAAGGAAGGCTGTTACTCTGACGTCCCGGAAGGGATTCGAACCCCTGACCGTGCGCTTAGAAGGCGCATGCTCTATCCAGCTGAGCTACCGGGACATGATTGCTGGCTGAAAAGCAAGCAGGAGTTATCATATCATGTACGCCAATGTTTTTCAAGCTGTTTTTTAAAAAGAGTACGGGGTATGCTATAATCTACAATTATTAAGTTTCGGAAGAAGCTTAAGGTCTTAATAACATTTATGACGTTTTAGAATTCAATTCACATAATTAGCTATAAGGAGGTGCCCTCATTAAAGATTCAGATTCCCCCGCCACAAAAGAGAATATCGTCCTGTTTCCCAAGACACTGGACTATTATCAAATCCAGCTTACGGTGATGCTGGAGAGTGAACGATACGGGGAAGCGATGGAGCTGCTGCGTTTTTTGTTGCAGTGTCAAGGACAGGAAGAACGAAATTACGAGGAATGGCGGTCTCTGCTGGAATGGCTCGAAACAGCTTTCCCCTACGCCTCTCAGAATGGAGATGCGGAAGGAGCCGTTCACCCCGAAGACGAAGATTTAAGGGAAGAAGATATGGCCCGTTTCTTGGCCAAATCAAAAATGACTGAGGATGCGGGGTATCCTCAAAAGCTGCTGCAGCGGATAATGAATGAGCCGCTGTCAGAGGCGACCATCCTAGCACTAGAGCAGCTTTCATATCTGGAAGGCGGCGGAGTCGATGAGGCGCTGACGGCATGGCTGCAGGGGGATAATGTTCACCCGCTGCTGCAATTTCGGACCCTGCAGACCCTTCGGCGGCGTGGGATGCAGGGAACAGTGAATCTGATTCGTGGTCACGAAACAGCAATTGTAGAGATTGAAAGTGTGCCGCTGCAGACAGAGGATTTTCCACCACAGGTGAGTCAGGTGCTCGAGCGGGTAGCCGAGCAGGCGGAGGTACATGAGCCTACGCTGTATTATTTTGCACAGGAGCTCTGGGGCCAGTTCGTCATGTCGATTTATGGATCGGAAGAGTATCGGAAAATACTGGATGGGGAAGACGCGCTACTAGATATTTGGGCGGGGGCGTTACACCAGTTTGTATCTGAGAGCTTAAACGGTACACGGCAAGAGGAGGAGACTCGTGGAATGTACGGCATTACAGACGGCATGCGCTTTCAATTTGAGGGGGCATATCGTGCGCTCAAGGGTTTTGTAAAGACTTCTCTACTTGATAAATAAAGTAATGTTGTATATAATATAATGGTTATTCTGTGCGTGGATTGTATCATTTTTTGAAGTAAACTTGTGAACCTATATTTTGGAGGGAAAAGTATAATATGAAAGCAACATGGGAAAAAATAGAGAAGAACCTTGGAGTTCTTGAAGTAGAAGTTGACGCAGAACGCGTTGCAGCAGCACTTGATAAAGCTTTTAACAAAGTCGTTAAGAAAGCTAACGTACCAGGCTTCCGTAAAGGTAAAGTGCCACGCCCGATCTTTGAATCCCGTTTTGGTGTAGAAAGCTTGTACCAAGATGCAATCGACATTCTTCTTCCTGAAGCTTACGGTGAAGCAGTTGAACAAACTGACATCTTCCCTGTAGACCGTCCTGAAGTTGATATTGAGCAATTTGCTAAAGGTCAATCCTTTATCTTCAAAGCGAAGATCACGGTTAAACCTGAAGTGAAGCTCGGCGATTACAAAGGTCTGGAAGTTCCAGTACAAAAAGCTGAAGTGACTGAAGAAGAGCTGAGCGCTGAGCTTGCTCGTCTGCAAGAGCGTCATGCTGAACTCGTAGTAGTTGAAGAAGAAGCAGCAGCTAACGGCGACATCGCTGTGATCGATTTTGACGGATATGTTGATGACGTACCGTTCGAAGGCGGAAAAGCTGAGCGTCATTCTCTTGAACTTGGTAGCAACTCCTTCATTCCTGGATTTGAAGAGCAAGTAGTGGGAATGTCCACTGGAGATTTCAAAGATGTTGAAGTTACTTTCCCTGACGAATACCATGCAGAGAACCTTGCGGGTAAGAAAGCAGTATTCAAAGTGAAACTGCACGAAATCAAACGCAAACAACTTCCTGCACTCGATGATGAGTTCGCTAAAGATGTAAGTGAATTCGAAACTTTGGAAGAGTACAAAGCAGATCTGAAAGCTCAGCTCGAATCCCGTAAACAGGATGAACTGAAAGGCCTTCGCGAGAACGCAGTTGTTGATAAAGCAGCAGCAAACGCTGAAGTTGAAATCCCAGAAGCAATGATCAACAGCGAAGTTGAGAACATGGTTCGTGACTTCGACACTCGTCTTCGCCAACAAGGTATGAACATGGATATGTTCCTTAGCTTCTCGGGTCAAACTCGTGAAGACTTGCAGAACCAAATGAAAGGCGATGCTGAAAAACGCGTTCGCAACAACCTGGTACTGGAAGTTATCGCTAAACAAGAGAACATTGAAGTTTCTGAAGAAGAAGTTAACGAAGAATTGGCTACTATGGCTGAAGCTTACAAACGTACTCCAGAAGAAATTCGCAGCATCTTGGCAGCTAACGGTTCACTGGGCAGCTTGAGCGAAGAACTTTCTTTGCGCAAAACCATTGATTTCCTTGTTAGCAATAGTGTAGAAGTTGAAGCAGTAGAAGAAGCAGCTGCTGAAGACACTAAAGCTGAGTAAGATTTTTTAAACTACCTAGAACGGCCGAGCAATCGGCCTCCATACAGATATGATAAGGCACGTAAGTTTCGTTACGTGCCTTATTTTTATCCTCGGGCACAGATATATGTGATTACATAGGTATCCGTATGAGCGTATGGTATTAAGGAAATTGGCGTGATGACGTCACTATCACAAGCAGTGGACAGGTCCGCTGTAGTGAAAAAATGACATCGGGCCGTGAACGTGTTAAAATATTTTTGAAACGATAAGACTAATCTGTATAGAGAAAAGAGGTTGGTGGCATGAGTCTGGTACCAATGGTTGTGGAATCAACAAGTCGTGGGGAACGTTCATACGATATCTATTCCAGATTGCTCAAGGATCGCATTATTTTCTTAAGCAGTGCGATTGACGATGATGTCGCCAATCTGGTTATTGCTCAACTGCTGTTCCTTGCAGCAGATGATCCCGAGAAGGACATTCACTTGTACCTCAACTCACCCGGTGGTTCAGTAACAGCCGGCATGGGTATATACGATACGATGCAATATATCAAACCGGATGTTTCAACCATTTGTGTAGGGATGGCGGCAAGCATGGGATCGCTCCTTTTAACAGCTGGGGCTCCGGGCAAAAGATACGCGCTGACTAACAGCGAAGTTATGATTCATCAACCGCTCGGTGGTGTTCAAGGTCAAGCGTCCGACATTTGGATTCATACCGATTGGATCCTCAAGACGAAACAGAAGTTGAATCAAATTTATGTAGATCGCACAGGTCAGCCCCTTGAAAAAATCGAACGGGACACAGACCGCGATAACTTCATGAGCGCGGAAGAAGCCAAGGAATATGGGCTTATTGACCAGGTTCTTTCTTCACCGATGAAATCTTAAAGGGGTGGTTAGATGTTTAAATTTAATGATGAAAAAGGGCAATTGAAATGTTCTTTTTGCGGCAAATCACAAGAGCAGGTTCGTAAGCTTGTAGCAGGACCGGGCGTTTATATATGTGACGAATGTATCGAGCTTTGCACGGAAATCGTGGAAGAAGAGCTCGGTCATGAGGAAGAGCTTGATCTGAAGGATATTCCGAAACCAAAGGAAATCCGTGATATTTTGGATCAATATGTAATCGGTCAAGAGCAAGCGAAGAAATCGCTGTCTGTTGCGGTTTACAATCACTATAAGCGTGTGAATAGCCAAAGCAAAATCGAAGATGTTGAACTGACGAAGAGTAATATTCTTTTGCTCGGTCCAACAGGTTCGGGTAAAACTTTGCTCGCACAGACGATGGCGAAGATTATCAACGTTCCATTTGCGATTGCAGATGCTACTTCCCTAACGGAAGCTGGTTATGTCGGCGAGGATGTTGAGAACATTCTGCTTAAGCTGATTCAAGCGGCAGATTATGATGTGGAGAAAGCCGAACGCGGCATTATCTATATTGATGAGATTGATAAAGTGGCACGTAAATCCGAGAACCCGTCTATTACTCGTGACGTATCCGGTGAAGGTGTACAGCAGGCGCTTCTGAAGATTCTCGAAGGAACGGTTGCTTCCGTACCTCCACAAGGTGGTCGTAAGCATCCTCATCAAGAGTTTATTCAAATTGATACGACGAACATCTTGTTCATCGTAGGCGGTGCCTTTGACGGTCTGGAGCAAATGATTAAACGCCGTATCGGTAAAAAAGTCATTGGCTTCAACGCAGCAGTTGAAGGACAAAAGGATCTCAAGCCTGGCGAATATTTGTCGATGGTATTGCCTGAAGACTTGCTCAAATTCGGATTAATCCCTGAATTTGTAGGCCGTCTACCGGTCATCTCGACTTTGGAGCCGCTTGATGAGAATACGCTGGTGCGTATCCTTTCCGAGCCTAAGAATGCACTCACGAAACAATACATCAAGCTGCTGGAAATGGATAACGTAGCGCTGAAGTTCGAACCGTTGGCACTCGAAGCGATTGCCAAGGAAGCGATCAAACGCAATACGGGAGCCCGTGGACTGCGCGCGATTATTGAGAGCATCATGCTTGATGTGATGTATGAAGTTCCTTCACGCGATGATATTAAAGATTGTGTGATCACGGAGCAGGTCGTTCAAGAGAAGGCTTTGCCTGAATTGAACCTTAAGAAAGACAAAAAGAAAGAGGAAAGCGCGTAAGTCGCTTACCTTAACAATACATGTCACTGTCTCCACCTTTCTTCCGCTTATCCCGCTTCACTAGCGGTTGCGAAGGGGTGGAGCTTTGGCGTTATGGGGGAGAAAAATCATGTTCTTGAGACACCAAACCCGTCCTGTCAATGTTGGCGGGCTCATTATTGGGGGAAACAACGAGGTTGCGATTCAAAGCATGTGTACAACCAAAACAGCTGATGTGGAGGCTACTGTAGCCGAAATTTTACGGCTTGAGGAAGCAGGCTGCCAACTGGTACGCGTTACTGTCAACAATGAAGAGGCAGCCGCCGCGATTAAGGAGATCAAGAAGCAGATTCATATCCCACTCGTAGCGGATATTCATTTTAACTATAAGCTCGCGCTGATGGCTATTGAGAACGGCATCGATAAAGTACGGATTAATCCGGGCAATATCGGTCGTCGGGAGAAGGTAGAAGCAGTAGTTAAAGCGTGTAAAGAAAAAGGAATTCCGATTCGGATTGGTGTAAACGCCGGTTCTTTGGAGAATCATCTCTTGGAGAAATACGGATATCCGACTCCAGAAGCTATGGTAGAAAGTGCACTGTACCATATTGGTATTTTGGAAGAGCTGGATTTCCACGACATTATCGTATCTTTAAAAGCATCCGATGTGCCAATGGCCATCGAAGCTTACCGTCAGGCTGCGGAAGTTATTCCTTATCCGCTGCACCTCGGGATTACAGAATCCGGTACCTTGTTTGCCGGTACAGTAAAAAGCTCCGCGGGTATCGGTGCACTGCTCTCTATGGGTATCGGCAGCACCCTGCGTATCTCGCTTAGCGCTGATCCAGTGGAAGAGGTTAAGGTGGCACGCGAGCTGCTGAAGACCTTCGGTCTGATCTCTAACGCGGCAACACTCATTTCTTGTCCGACTTGCGGACGACTTGATATAGATCTCTTCTCCATCGCTAATGAGGTGGAAGAATACATTTCGAAGCTTAAGGTGCCTATTAAAGTATCCGTGCTCGGCTGTGCCGTTAATGGTCCTGGTGAGGCGCGTGAAGCGGATATTGGTATTGCTGGTGCCCGTGGGGAAGGTTTGTTGTTCCGTTACGGTCAGATGATTCGTAAGGTGCCTGAAGCGGAACTCGTGAACGAGCTGAAGAAGGAAATCGATGCGATTGTTGTAGCGTATGAGGAAACTGGTGAAATTCCAGGGCGTGCTCACGCTAATCTTGCACCTCCGGTGCAATCAAAGTAATTTGGTCTTTTACGAATTAATGATTCAATTCATAATAAGTGGCGAAGAACGCCCTGTTACACCCCGGTATATCCGGTGGTGGGAACGGGGCGTTTTTTTTGTGTGGAATTAATGATTAAGGGGGGACATTGAATGCATTATGAACAAGCCCATGAAGCATTTATTGAGAAACATCTAGCAAGCAGGAATGGGGAACGACGAGGAAGGCTAGAGAGAGGGCATCGTCATGCCGAAGAAATGTTTTTACAGAATGTATGGTGGCCGCTTCGTGGAGATTTCAATGATCTACATCCGGAGTATGAAGTGCTGGATTGGCGCGGACGATCTTATTTCGCGGATTATGCTTTTTTGCCGGGGCCTATCAAGCTCTTGTTCGAGATCAAAGGGTATGCAGCGCATGTGAGGGACATGGACAGGCTGAAGTATTGTAATGAGCTAAATCGTGAGACGTTTCTGTACGGAATGGGTTACCAAGTAATTTCATTTGCCTATGACGATGTGGAACAGCGCCCAGAGCTATGCATTACACTGCTACGTGTGGTGCTAAGCCGTTACTTAATTGTAGATGCACCGCATGGAAAATTACTATTTGCAGAGAAGGAAATTATGCGATTAGTGGTTCGCCAAGCGGGGACAGTCCGTCCTAAAGATGTAGCTGATTATTTTGCTATAGACCCCAAAACGGTACGTTTGATGTTGGTGAAGTTGTGTGAAAAGGGCTGGTTGAAGCCTGTGAGAAGAGGGATCGGTGTTAAAAATGTTGAGTATAGGCTGGCTCGTGATGTCCTTTATTACTGGGATTAACATAGTAAGTTTAATGGTTGATGGGCTAATGTTTAAGGAATTACCTGCAGATGGGATGCTGGAAGTGCGAATGACTTGATTAGAAGGAGTGGGGTATGGAGTATGGTAAGGAAGTTGGTATGTTATATGTAGTTAGTATGGAATGTGATAAGGAATGTGGTGAGGAGTGCCGTAAGATGTGTACTATGGAGCGAAATTTGAAGCATTAATAAATAATTAGGGAAAACCTCCTTGAAAAAAGCCTAATATCGTTCCAAATCGATCTTTTTAGGGAAAACCTCCCTAATAAATGAGCGATTCACCTTATTTATAACCATTTTGGCTGATAATCAGGGAATAATTCCCTAATTATCAGCCTAGAGTCCATAAACAACATATAATCAGGGAGGAAATCCCTAATTATCCGCTTAGAGATCATCTTAAGCTTCTTCCATAGATGACTTAACGCCATTGAGCACACAGTCGACAGAAATAGGGGCCTATCGAACGTGAATGTAGCACCAAGTTCTATGGCTGTTCATACTCATCTTCCAGCTAGAGGGGGTGGTGAAGAATCTGAGGTGCATCTAGCACTCCTTAGAACTTTCAACCCCCCAATTATAAATTCCTGCTACTTGTCGTACACCAACAATTCAACAAATCCTCAATTGTGCGTTTACTAATTACCGAAACGGCTATACTACCTAATAGTAGCCAAAGGTGGAAAGGTAGACTGAACGAAACAGGAGGATGACCTATGGAATTAAGTATAGTTGTGATGATCGTGCAGCTCTTTTTCGCGCTGGTTATCGGCGTATACTTTTGGAATCTGCTGCGGGGTCAGAAGACAAACAAGACGGCGGTAGACCGAGAGTCGCGTAAGGAACTGGATAAACTACGGAAGATGCGTATGATTTCACTAACCAAACCATTGTCGGAGAAAACTAGGCCGGCTTCTATTGGAGATATTGTTGGGCAAAAAGATGGGCTCCGCGCCCTGAAGGCCGCACTATGTAGTGCTAATCCGCAGCATGTGATTATTTATGGTCCGCCAGGAGTCGGCAAGACTGCAGCGGCGCGCGTGGTCATGGAAGAGGCGAAAAAAAATGTCCTTTCCCCTTTTAAAAGTGACGCCAAATTCACTGAAATTGATGCGACGACCGCTCGTTTTGATGAGCGTGGTATTGCCGACCCTTTGATCGGATCGGTGCATGATCCTATCTATCAAGGTGCTGGAGCCATGGGCGTAGCAGGTGTGCCGCAGCCAAAGCCAGGAGCGGTGACGAAGGCGCATGGCGGGATTCTTTTTTTGGATGAGATCGGTGAGCTTCACCCCATTCAGATGAATAAGCTGCTAAAGGTGCTGGAGGACCGGAAGGTTCTGCTAGAGAGCGCGTATTATAATTCGGAGGACAATAATACTCCGGCTTATATTCATGATATTTTTCAAAATGGCTTACCCGCTGATTTCCGGTTAGTAGGCGCGACTACGCGATCCCCGGATGAGATTTCTCCCGCGCTGCGTTCACGCTGCATGGAGATTTATTTCCGTCCGCTATTGCCGGATGAGATTGCAGTCATCGCGCGTGACGCGATACAGAAGATCGGACTGAAGCCAAGCCCTGAAGCAGTCACTGTTGTGCAGCAATATGCAACAAATGGCCGGGAGGCAGTCAATATGATTCAGCTCGCAGCTGGATTAGCGCTAACGGAGCAGAGAGATACGCTAAGTGCTGCTGATGTAGAATGGGTGGCAGGCAGTAGCCAGCTTCCACTTCGAACAGAGCGCAAGATTCCTTCCGCGCCGCAGATTGGATTGGTTAACGGACTTGCAGTGTATGGGCCGGGAATGGGTACCTTGCTTGAGATCGAAGTATCCGCAGCACCTGCGCAGAACGGTCAAGGTAGACTGAACGTAACCGGAGTGGTGGATGAGGAAGAGATCGGTGGAGGTTCTCGCACGATTCGGAGAAAGAGCATGGCTAAAGGCTCCGTTGAGAACGTATTGACCGTACTGCGTACCATGAATCTGGAACCAGACCGTTATGATCTGCATGTGAACTTTCCAGGTGGAACACCCATTGACGGACCCTCAGCAGGGGTTGCGATGGCAGTTGCTATCGTCTCCGCCATTCGTGGTCTTCCCGTGGATAATACCGTAGCAATCACTGGTGAGATAGGCATACATGGGCGTGTGAAGCCTGTTGGTGGTGTAATTGCGAAGGTGGAGGCTGCTTTTCAGGCAGGAGCTACTACGGTGCTTATTCCAAAAGAAAACTGGCAGTCCCTATTCGCTGACCTCGCCCCACTACGCGTCATTCCAATGGAAACGGTGGAGGAAGTATTCCGTCATCTGTTTGGCGCCGATACAGCAGATGTAAGGCTTCCAGCAGTAGCTGGAGAGCTATTCTCAGCAGCACCCTCACTTCTGAAGGCCGATGCCGCTGGCGAGTCTGCAAAGGGTTGAGCTTAAATTATTACCTAAAATGTTAGCTAGGGTGTGTTATGGTTTCGATAAGTAAATCGTGACTTGCCACTGTGAAATAAAGGGAGCCGCAGGCGTGTCTGCTGCTTCCTTTTTTAAAGTATAGATTCACACTTTCCATAATCCTTACATTTCTTTGAGAAACGTTGCCGTTTTTTAAGGATAATAAGGTTGTTTATTCTTAAATTGCAAGTACTTTGTTGGTGTTTTGGGGCTGCTTTTGTTAGAATGAATTCATATGAGATTAATTGAGAGCCATGGGAGGTGCGAAAGCGATGATGACAAATAAAACAAAAGGTCGTCGTTTTCCTTTATTACCGCTAAGAGGTCTTCTTGTGTACCCAAGCATGGTTCTTCACTTGGATGTGGGCCGTGAGAAGTCAGTTCGGGCACTAGAAAAAGCTATGGTTGAAGATAATTTAATTCTTCTGTGTTCACAGTCGGAAGTGAATATTGAAGAGCCTGGTCAGGACGATATTTTTCGGGTCGGTACTGTCGCGAATGTGCGGCAAATGCTGAAGCTGCCAAACGGTACGATTCGTGTACTGGTTGAGGGTGTAGAACGAGCCGAAATTATTAATTATATCGATAATGATGAGTATTATGAGGTTATGGCGCGCGAGCTACCAGAAGAGGAAGATGGCGATCAAGAGTGTGACGCGCTGATGCGTACAGTACTTAATCAGTTCGAACACTATATAACGTTATCCAAAAAAGTGACACCAGAGACATTGGCTGCTGTATCCGATATTGAGGAGCCGGGTCGTCTTGCGGATGTCATTACGAGTCATTTATCGCTAAAGATTAAGGATAAGCAAGAAATTCTAGAGACTATTGATGTTAGTAAACGGCTAGAGAAGCTTCTTGATATTCTTAATAATGAGCGTGAAGTGCTGGAGCTTGAACGCAAGATCAATCAACGTGTGAAGAAGCAGATGGAGAAGACGCAGAAGGAATATTATTTGCGCGAGCAAATGAAAGCGATCCAGAAAGAACTCGGCGAGAAGGAAGGCCGGGTGGGAGAAGCGGAAGAACTGCGGAATCTCATGGAAGAGAAGAATTTGCCGGAACGCGTGAAAGAGAAGATGGAGAAGGAAATCGATCGTCTGGAAAAAATGCCAGTGAGCTCAGCGGAAGGTGGCGTAATTCGCAATTATGTGGATTGGCTGCTGGGTCTTCCTTGGAATGAACAGACAGAAGATGACCTTGACATCAAGAAGGCAGAACAGGTACTTGATGAGGACCACTACGGTTTGGAAAAACCAAAAGAACGGGTATTGGAGTATTTAGCGGTTCAGCAGTTGGTGAAGAAGCTAAAAGGTCCGATCCTATGTCTTGTAGGGCCTCCAGGTGTGGGAAAAACTTCACTCGCTCGTTCCATCGCCCGTTCACTTAATCGTAAGTTCGTTCGCATTTCGCTTGGTGGTGTACGTGATGAAGCGGAGATCCGTGGTCATCGCCGGACTTATGTGGGTGCGATGCCAGGCCGAATCATTCAAGGGATGAAGACGGCAGGCACGATTAATCCGGTTATCCTGCTAGATGAGATTGATAAAATGGCTGCAGATTTCCGTGGCGACCCATCCTCAGCATTGCTTGAGGTATTGGACCCAGAACAGAACAATACGTTCAGCGATCATTTCGTCGAGCTGCCGTTTGATTTATCGAACGTTATGTTTGTTACAACAGCGAATGTAGTGCATAACATTCCGCGTCCGCTACTCGATCGGATGGAAATGCTGTTCATTCCGGGTTATACGGAACTGGAGAAATTGCAGATCGGTAGCCGTTATCTTTTGCCGAAGCAGAAGAAGAATCATGGTCTTGCAGAAGATCAGCTGATCATCGAAGACGACAGTTTATTGCGTATCGTGCGCGAATATACTCGTGAATCCGGTGTGCGTAATTTGGAGCAGCAGATTGCAGCGTTATGCCGCAAAGCCGCGAAACAGATTGTGTCCAAGGAAAAAGAAAGTGTAGTCATTCTTCCGGATGACATCAAGGATTACCTGGGTGCATCGAAATACCGTTACGGTATGGCGGAGCTTGAAGATCAGATTGGCACAGTAACTGGACTGGCCTGGACTGAGGTTGGTGGCGATACGCTGCTGATCGAAGTGACTGTCGTGCAGGGAACGGGCAAGCTGACACTTACTGGACAACTGGGCGATGTAATGAAGGAGTCGGCGCAGGCCGCTTTCAGTTATACACGTTCGAAGGCGGAGGAGCTGGGACTCCAGCCCGATTTTTATGAGAAGATTGATATTCATATCCACATTCCTGAAGGTGCGATTCCGAAGGATGGCCCGTCTGCAGGGATTACGATTGCTACCGCATTGATCTCCGCACTTACGAAGCGTTATGTTTCGAAGGATGTGGCCATGACCGGTGAGATCACCCTACGTGGACGTGTATTGCCGATCGGTGGACTGAAAGAGAAGTCTTTAGCTGCACACCGTGCTGGATATAAAAAGATCCTTCTTCCTAAAGACAATGAACGTGATCTGAAAGAAATTCCAGAGAGCGTACGTAATGATGTGGAGTTCATACCAGTATCTAACATGGATCAGGTCTTGCATCATGCGTTAGTTGAGCATCATAATGAAATTAGCAGTGAGCCACCGAGTAGTGTGCATTAGAAAGGAAGTCCTATGAAAGTTAATATTGCCGAATTTATAATCAGTGCCGTTGGCCCTGATCAATACCCTGATGATGCTTTGCCAGAGGTTGCTCTGGCAGGGCGCTCCAATGTAGGGAAGTCATCCCTCATTAACCGAATGATTAACCGCAAGAATCTGGCTCGGACAAGCTCCACTCCAGGTAAGACCCAGCATATGAACTATTACCGTATCAATGAAGACAGCATGTATTTTGTTGACTTTCCAGGTTACGGATATGCTAAAGTGTCGAAGACGCAACGTGCAACATGGGGCAAGATGGTAGAAAAATATCTATCTGAGCGCGATACGTTGAAGCTTGTTCTGCTCATCGTGGATCTGCGTCATCCGCCGACCAGCAATGATAAGATGATGTTCGACTGGTTGAAGCATTATGATCTTCCTATGTGTGTAGTAGCGACTAAGGCGGATAAGATTCCGAAGACTCGCTGGCAAAAGCATATCAAGATCATGAAGCAGGAGCTTGGCGTGCTGCCAGGGGATAATTTCATTCCATTCTCTTCAGAGATTGGCCTTGGTAAAGAAGAACTTTGGGGATTGATTGATGGGTATGTTCTCTCCTCTCCAGATTCTGAAGATGCTGAAATAGATGGAAATGAACCTCAGCAAGAGGAACCTACTGAAGCATAAGACAAGAACTCATTTACAATCAAGCAACCATTCCATTTGGGAATGGTTGTATTTTTTTATGGGTAAAACTAAATTTTCTATGTGAAGGGACCGATAGATAACATATGAAAGATATCCATTGCCACATCTTACCCTTTATGGATGACGGAGCTACTGATTGGGAATCCGCTCTCGCCATGGCGCAAGACGCCTATAGGGACGGGATTACATCCGTCATTGCCACACCACATCACGCCAACGGTCAATATATGAATAACTCCGCTAGTATAAGAGAAGCAGTGGATCTGATGAATGAGAAACTTCGTCAGCATGGCAATCCACTGCTTGTTCTTCCAGGTCAGGAAATCAGAGTGTACGGAGATTTACTGGATGATCTGGAGCGGGGGCAACTGCTAAGTCTTGCAGACTCGCGGTATATTTTGCTAGAAATGCCTTCTTCACGAGTCCCACGCAACATGGAAGAAATCTGTCACGAGTTGATCATTCAAGGGTTCGTTCCGGTCATCGCCCATCCGGAGCGTAATGCTGAAGTAGCTGCCGATCCTTCTAAGTTAGAAAGATTGATAGAGCTGGGATCACTCGGTCAGGTAACCGCACAAAGTCTTGCAGGCGTCTTCGGGAATAAACTTCAGAAGCTATCTCTGGAGTTATGTCGTAGAAATGCAGTACATGTGTTGGCCTCTGATGCACATGACAGTGTTCATCGTCCTTTTGGATTAAATGCTGCTTATGTGGTTTTAGAGAAACAATTAGGTCCTGAGATGCGCGACTATATGCGCGAGAACTCTCAGCAAATTGTGGCAAATGGAGAGGTTATTCGTGGTAATCACGTACAAAAAAGGGGGAATCGACACAAATTGTTTGGGATTTTTTCCCGAAAGGGCTGACTAATCTACCTAATAGTGGTAGAATGGGTTTTATTGGGTGAATCGTTGATATACGTAATAGTGTAGATATAAGGTGAAATAGTCTAGGACTATAGTAACAAAAGGGATTTAAATACATATAAAGAGGTGGATATTTAGTGACTTTGAAAAAGAAACTAGTAGTATCAACATTGGCAGTTAGCATGGCAGCGGTTGCAGTAGCAGGACTTCCGCTTAGCAGCAAAGGATTGGCAGCGCAGTTTGGAATCGTTGGAACAGCATCCGCTGCGACTAGCGTGGATTTTGCAAGCTTGAAGGAGCGTGCAACGAAGCTTTATAGCACGCTTACTGATGCAGATAAGCAGACGCTTCGTGATTTCCGTACTGAGCTTCAAGGTCTTTCACGTGAGCAACTGGAAAAAGATTTCGCGCCTGTTTTGGCTCAACTTGAGCTTAGCGATGCAGAAAAAACTACATTGTTTGATCTCTATTTAAAAGTAGTATCATCTATCTATACTCCGGATTTATCCGCAGTGACAGATATTCTGAAGTCCCCAAATTATGAGGCTTATCAAGCACTACTTAAGGAGATCGGTAAACAAGCTGGTATAACTGATCTTTCCGTTGAAGAAGTTTACAGCTTCATCTTTGGTTCAAACGGTGTTGAACAGAAACTAATCAACCTGCTAAAAGGAAAATCAGAATCGGATCTGGCTGACCTTATTATTCATCCGAACAGTGAGTTGGCGAATCAAGTGAAGACTATTGTTCTCGACAGCACCATTGGTACTGCCAACTATTCCTTGAGAGCGTCTCTTGCAAATCTTAAGATTACTAAAGATATGATTGCGGCAACCAAGAATAATGTTGAATCCAGACTTACGAATGAAAAAGCAGCCGCTTTAGTTCTGGCGAAAGCTTACTATAACGCGTATCTGAAACCATCTACACCTACTAAACCAACAGATCCTAGCACGCCTGGATCTTCCAACTCCGGTTCAGATTTCACAACGAAACCACTAACTGTAGATCAGAAATTAGCAGCTGCAGCTACTTATGATGTATCTAAACTGGTACAAGTAGTAGATGGTAAAGCAACTGTGAAATTGGTAGATACCGATACAATCAATGCATTGGCTAATCTTGCTGCTGCAGCTAAAGCTGCCGGTAAAGAAGGTACTGCCCTTACGCTGACATTGAATCTTGGCACGATCACTGCGCCTACTGTTGAAGTTCCGTTGTCCAAAGCTATTGTTGAAGCAGCTAAGACTAATGGCATTGCGAATATCGCAGTAACCTTTAATGGCGTAACCGTAACAATTCCAGTGAGTCAGTTCAGCACAGCAATCGCATTGACTGTAACAACTGCTAAACCAGAAGTGGTAACTTCTGTTACCAAACTGAAATTGGCTTCGGATGTATACGAGTTCGGACTCAGTGTGGATGGTGTAGCGACTAGCACATTCAAACAACCAATCACCATTAAACTTCCGCTTAAGAATACTGATGGTCTTGATAAAGAATTGCTGTCCGTAGCGAAGCTTGTATACGGTAGCCTGCAATTCCAAGGTGGTGTGCTTGACGGAGAGTTCATCGTAGAACCACGTGATACTTTCTCATCCTATGCAGTGCTTGAGAATAAAGTAAACTTTACGGATATTGCTAGTGTACAAGCATGGGCTGGCAAACAAATTCAAGTCGTAGCTGCAAAAGGCGCGATTGAAGGCGTAGGCGAAGGTAAATTTGCACCGAAGAGCAATGTAACTCGTGCAGAGTTCGCTAAAATGCTGATTCGTGCGCTTAATCTGGAGAATAATTCAGCTGTACAAAGCTTTAGCGATGTAAGTTCAACTGCTTGGTATGCACCATATGTAGCAGTTGCAGCAGAAAAAGGAATCATTACTGGACGCAGTGCGGCTAAGTTCGATCCTAATGCAACCATCACACGTGCAGAGATGGCAACAATGATCGCCCGCGCAGTGAAATCTATCAATCCAGCTGCAACAACGAATGTAACGGCAATTAGCCAATTCTCCGATGCTGCTAAGATCAGCGCATCTTTGAGAGATGGCGTAGCATTCGCAGCAGATCATAACTTGGTTATCGGAAATGCTGGTAAGTTCAACCCGAACGATACAGCAACTCGTGCTGAAGCAGCAGTAATTATCTACCGTACCATTAATTTCAAGTAAGTAAATAAAAAAGTATAGTATACAGCCTCCTCTCATGTAGGTGAGAGGAGGCAATTTTTTGCCAATAGGGAAGTGCTGTAATATAGTAACGAAATATTTCAGAAATAGCTTGGAGGTAATTACACTTGTCATCACAAGAATTGGATCTTCGCGATTATTTTCAGATCGTCAGGAAGAGACTATGGCTGATTGTTAGCATAGTTGTTTTGGTGTGCGGTGTTGCTGGTGTGTACAGTCTGTATATTAAGAATCCGGTGTATGAAGCATCCACTAAGATTATTGTTAACCAGACTCCGACTCAATCGGCAGCAGCGCAGCTTGATTTGAACCAGATTAATACTAATATTCAATTGATTAATACGTATAAGGAAATTATTAAGACTCCGGCCATCCTTGATATTGTTACGAGAGATTATCCGCAGTTCAATATTACTGCAGAAGAGCTGTTGAAGAAGGTTAATGTGAGCTCCGTCAATAATACGCAGGTGATGACACTTGTCGTTCGAGATAATTCGCATCAGCGAGCCGCTGAAATCGTGAATGCCATTTCACTTGTATTCAAGGATGAGATTCCTAACCTATTTAACGTGGAGAACGTATCGATTCTGAATGAGGCCAAAGTGAATCCACTTATCGAGCCAGGACCTGTAGAACCGAATGTCTTAATGAATATGGCTATAGCTTTCATCGTTTCCCTGATGATTGGTTTAGGGATTGCTTTCTTGCTGGAATACATGGATGATACGCTGAAGACTGAGGCCGATATTGAGAAATATCTTGGTTTACCAACGATAGCTATGATTACAAGATTGGGTTCAGAAGAGAGCAAACAAGGCGCAACACAGGCACAGCCGCAAACATCCAGAAAGGCGGGCGAACTTGAACATGTCACAGCTGCCAAATAAACAACGTCATCTGATTACCGTTACGAACCCTCGCTCCCCTGTATCTGAAGCGTTTCGCGCGCTACGCACGAATATTGATTTTTCCTCTGTAGATGAGACTATCCAAGTAATCATGGTAACTTCGTCCGGACCGGAAGAAGGTAAATCAACAGTTTCTGCTAATTTAGCTGCGGCTTACGCACAGGCAGATAAGAAGGTATTGTTGATTGACGGTGATTTGCGAAAACCGACAGCACATAAGACTTTTTCGCTTAGTAACCGATTTGGGCTATCTTCACTACTGTCGCAGCAGGCGGTTCTTGAGGATACTGTCCAAGATTCTGGTGTTTCCAATCTTTCCATTATGACCTCAGGACCGATTCCTCCGAACCCAGCAGAAATGATGGCTTCTAATCGGATGAGTACTCTTTTGCAGGACTTGCGCCAGCGTTATGATGTCATTCTTATTGATACTCCACCGTTATTGGCGGTTACAGATGCGCAGATCATGGCTTCCAAGAGTGATGGTGTCATTATGGTTGTCAGCTATGGCAAGGTGAAACGCGATATTGCTGTAAAAGCTAAAGCTAACCTTGATCGTGTAGGTGCGAAAATGCTTGGCGTGGTTCTCAATAATGTAAAACGTAAAGCCAGCGAAGGTTACTATTACTACTACTATGGAAATTGATTTGTTCTTTAACAATAATGTTGTTTTTGGAGGCACTGAAAATGACAGCGAAATCTAGAGTGATTCTTTTATTCTTCATTGATCTTGCGATCATTTGGTTCAGTATTGTGACATCTTATTTGTTTCGGTACCCTAACCATGCTCTTCAGGAATACGTTGTACAGATGCTGCAATTTGGTTTGATTGCAACATTTGCATTCGGTGGAAGCCTGATATACTTCGGTCTTTACCGAAGAATGTGGCAATATGCCAGTATCGGTGAGATTATATCGGTTTCTAAAGCTATTGTAGTAGGATCTTTATTTTCATTTGCACTGGCGTATCTAATTTTGCCGGATAGAGTACCTCTTGCCATAGAAGTTCGGTCGATGGAGACTATTCTTTTATTAGTAGGTGGAGTTCGATTTTTGTGGAGAGTACTTCATAATGATCGAATCAATTACAAAGACACTCAGACCCATACACTTATTGTAGGTGCAGGCGATTGCGGAATATTAATTGCCAGGGAAATGATGGGACCTTCTTTTGCTCATACGAAGCTAGTAGGTTTCATTGATGATAGTATCAATAAATATCATTTGTCTATATTGGGTGTGCCAGTGTTGGGCAATCGTTACGCGATTCCCGCTATTGTGAAAGAACGGGAAATTCATGAGATTATTATCGCCATGCCTTCCGTTTCACGTACTGAAATCTCTGAAATTATTAATCTGGCGAAGAAGACAGGGGCTAAACTTAAGATTATACCGGCGCTTAACGATCTGATCGCGGGAAAAATATCAGTGAAGAAATTGCGAGATGTTAGCGTTGAAGATTTACTAGGTCGTGAGCCGATTATAGCAGATTTGAACAGTATTCTAGGTTATGTACACCACAAGACTGTGTTAGTTACGGGGGCTGGTGGATCTATTGGTTCAGAGCTATGTCGGCAGATTGCCCCATTTGGTCCCGACAAGCTAATGCTGCTTGGACATGGAGAGAACAGCATTTACATGATTGAAATGGAGCTTCGTAAGAAGTTTCCGGATCTGAATATTGTTACGGTAATCGCGGATGTACAGGACCGCAGTCGGATGATGGACATATTCAGCAGCCATAAGCCACATGTTGTCTTTCATGCGGCAGCACATAAACACGTCCCATTGATGGAGCGGAACCCTTCAGAAGCCATTAAGAATAATGTCTTCGGAACAAGGAATGTTGCGGATTGTGCAGATAAATATGGTGCGGAGAGATTTGTAATGATCTCCTCGGATAAAGCGGTTAACCCAACGAGTGTGATGGGTGCAACTAAGCGTATTGCTGAAATGTATGTGCAAAGTCTGCATACCACAAGTAGCACGAAGTTCTCAGCCGTGCGTTTTGGGAACGTGCTTGGTAGTCGTGGAAGTGTAATTCCGGCCTTTAAAGAGCAGATTGCTGCTGGTGGACCAGTCACTGTTACTCATCCGGAAATGGTCCGATATTTTATGACGATTCCAGAAGCTGTTCAGCTTGTAATCCAGTCGGGTTCTTTTGCCAAAGGTGGCGAAGTGTTCATTCTGGATATGGGAGAACCCGTAAAGATTCTAACGTTAGCAGAAGATTTGATTACACTTTCTGGTTATGAACCTTATAGAGATATTGATATTCAGTTCTCCGGTATTCGTGAGGGCGAGAAGTTATATGAAGAACTGTTAACAGATGAAGAGAATTTAGGCTCTACAGATCACGGAAGAATCTTTATCGGTAGACCTAATGTGATAAGTCTGAATCAGCTAGAACTGGAATTCAAACGATTGGATCGTGTGCTTGCTGAAGAACCAGAAGTTATTCGTGAAGTGATCAATCAGATTGTACCCATGCAGCCCGTTGCCCAAGTTGCTATCAGCTAATTTATTCATAAAGGGGGATACATAAGTGTTCAACAAACGATGGAAAAAGATCCTTTTATGGACGCTGTCAATCATTGTAGTTCTGGGTGTAGGTGGTCTGTTCGCTGCGAATTATGCTGTGGATAAGCTGATGAATTCAATGGCAGATGGTTTTGATCTGGAGTCTGAGGATCAAGTTAATGGTGTTCAAGATCAAGGAACTGCACCTGAAGATACAGTAGCAGATGATAAGGTCGAACCTGTAGCTTCTGCAACACCTGCTCCATCAACTGATGATAAGGGAAGCAAAGATACTGGGGAAACTGGAAAAGATACAACAGCTTCTACTACTAGTGAACCTACGAAAGCTCCATCAACAGATCAAAAAGATACCTCTTCAGATGGTTATACAGCGCAGGTCTCAACAGATAAAGCTAAAGAAATTCAAGATAACGTAACGATGAAGGATAAAGCAGATGTAGCTGCTATTGTGCTCGGTCAACTAAGTGTATCTGATATCAACCGTCTAAAAGATCTAGCCAAGGGTGGCCTAACGCTTGATGAGAAGCGGGAAGCACGCAGTATCATTCTCGGTAAGGTTTCCGAAGAACAATACAATGAGCTTTCACAGGTTGCCAAGAAATATGGTATCAGTCGCGGGAAGACACATGATGAAATTCTTAAAGAAGAAGAACAATTAAAAGCGAAAGAAAAGGGAAGTGAATAAGAATGTCTAAAGCAACAATACCAGTCATAGCTCTATCGTTAATAGCTTCAATAGGGTTAGCACCCTTAACGGCATCGGCTCCTATATCTGTTTCGGCAGCAGCTGCAACTAGTACAACGAGTAAGGCAGCAACAGCAACAGTCAAAGTACAAAGCATGAATGTGAAGATGATTTTTGACGGTGTTAGTATTCAACCGCCAACAGGTCAGTACGTCTTCATGTACAATAATACAACTTATGTTCCATTGCGGTTTATGTCATATGCCTTACAGAAGAGTGTAAGCTGGGATGCTAAGAACGTTAAGGTTATCGTAGCAGAGCCTAACAGCTCAGAACTAGTAGTGATTAAAGAGTATCTAATGAATGCAACAAACGGGAATAGTGCTTCAGCAGTATCTAAGAATCTTGTACTCAATCAAGTTAAGGCGAGTTATGTATTTAACGGTGTAACCAAGGCATTACCTACGGGCCAATCCAGCTTTATCTTGAATGGCTCCTTATATGTGCCGCTACGTTTTTTATCGGAATCTGTAGGTCATAACATTAGCTGGGATCAGAAGACGAAGATCATTACTGCTGCTTCAAAAGCTTATCAAGAACAAGGTGACACTAAGGCCCCATCTCCAGTAGCGACACCAGCACCAACCGGTACAACAGTTGGTGGTGCTGCGGGAAATGGAAAAATTTCTTATGAAACCATAACAAGTGAAACTGAAGCTAAACTTGTTGCGCTTAGAGAACAAAGCGAATCGACTTTAATGAGCATTTTAGGAGAGTATCTTGGAGCAAAAGATGAAGTGAGTAAGCAAAGCATTATGGCTAAAGGGGGACAACAGCTAGCTTCATTTACTTCCAATTTCAACAGTATAATAGCCGACACTGAACAAAAACTGAACAGTAACGGATATAGTACGGAGATTATTAAACAGTATAGAAGTGAATTTAAAGCGACGCTTGAGTTGGGGAAAAAATTAGCTGCGGGAATGGCGAACTAAACAAGATAAGACGATCACCTCTATGTCTCTCTGACATAGAGATGATGTACATAGATTGAAAATAGTAACTTAAAGGATCAGGTGAACTTATGAGACCTTATGTTTACGTGAAACAAACCATTGATTTCCTGATGGCTTTAATTGGGATGATAGTGTTATGGCCTGTTTTCTTGATCATTGCGATCGCGATTAAGACAAGCTCTAAAGGCCCTGTCCTATTTAAACAAAAGCGATTAAGCAAAAATAAATCGCAATTCTACATACTGAAATTTAGAACGATGCGAACAGATACACCACAAGACATGCCAACTCATCTGCTAGAAGATCCTGATTTCTTTATCACGAAAATAGGAAAGTTTCTAAGAAAAACAAGTTTGGATGAATTACCTCAGATTATCAATATTCTTAAAGGTGAAATGAGTATAGTTGGACCTCGCCCGGCGTTGTGGAATCAATACGACTTGATTGCTGAAAGAGATAAATACGGAGCTAATGATATTAAACCTGGGTTGACTGGGTGGGCTCAGATTAATGGTCGGGATGAATTGCCTATTGAAAAGAAGGCGAACCTGGATGGGGAATATGTTGCAAGTCTTTCTTTTATGTTTGATATAAAAGTGTTTTTTATGACGATCCTAAGTGTTCTTAAATCTGATGGTGTAAAAGAAGGAACAACCAAAAAGGAAGTGTCTTCTACTAAAGGGGTAACCTTATAACATGAGCAAACGAAAGATATTAATAACTGGTAAAGGTAGTTATGTAGGCACAAGTCTTATGAAATGGTTGCAGCAGTGGTCTGATCTATACAGTGTAGAATTCTTATCTTTAAGAGGAGAAGAATGGAGAAGTAAGGACTTAACTAAATACGATGTCGTTTTCCATGTTGCAGCACTTGTCCACAAAAAAGAAAAGAGTTCTATGGAAGATCAATATTTTAAAGTAAACAGAGATTTAACTATGGAACTAGCGATTAAAGCAAAGGAATCAGGAATTGGTCATTTTATCTTTATGAGTTCATTTTCAGTGTATGGTTTGAACGGAGAAATTGGTGGAAAAGGTGTAATAACAAATGATACACCGTGTAAACCAACTTCTTTTTATGGGAAGAGTAAACTTGAGGCTGAGAAGAAAATACAGCAAATAGCCAATAAGGATTTTAAGGTTGCTATAGTAAGAACGCCTATGGTTTATGGACCTAACTCTCCTGGAAACTATGAGCGATTAAGAAAAGTTATTTTAAAAATCAATGTGTTTCCATATATAAATAATCAAAGAAGCATGATATTTATTGATTACCTTTCTGAATTTATCAGAATGGTTATTGACAATCAGGCAGAAGGCCTTTTTTTTCCTCAAAACAGAGGATATGTGAATACACTTGAATTAATGAAATTAATTTCTAAAGAAAATAATAGGAATGTATTTTTTTCGAGAATTCTAGGTGCAGTGTTTTCTACCATTGGGAAACATATAAATGCTGTTAATAAAGTATTTGGAAATTTAGTATTTGATTTGGAGGATTCTAATCATTTTGAACATAAGTATTGCTTTGCAGACTTATCAGAATCGATTAGTATTTGCGAAAAAAAAGCGTGTGAAAGGATTGCTGGAAATTGAAAAAGGATGTACTAATTTTATGTCAGTATTTCTATCCGGAATATGTATCCTCTGCAACGCTTCCTACCGAGATGGCTGAAGATCTAGTTGAGAATGGATTAAGTGTTGATGTGCTCTGTGGTTATCCTTCAGAGTACAGTACAGATAAGGATTTACCGAAAAAACAAAAATACAAGAATATTAATATTAGACGAGTAAAATATATTCAATTAAATAAGAAGAGAACTTTAAGTAGGCTCATTAATTATTTCTCTTTTATTTTTAGCATGTTATTAAGATGGCCAAGAATGATGAATTATAAATGCATAATTGTTTATTCTAATCCTCCGTTGTTACCAATTATTCCAGCTATATTAAGTGCTATTTTTCGTAAAAAGTTTATATTTGTCTCTTATGATATTTATCCCGACTTAGCTGTACTCATGGATACTATAAAAAAAGGAAATATGATTTATAAATTGATGAGTTTCACTAATAAACTTGTTTATAAACATGCCTCGAAAGTAATTGCTTTAGGTGAGGAAATGAAAACATACATGCTAGATAATAAATTTACAACAGTTGAAGAAAAAATTATGGTTATACCCAATTGGTATGATGGAACTAAGATCCAACAAGTCAGTTCTAATACTAAGATGAATCCGATTGAAGATAACAAATTTAGAGTATTATATAGTGGTAATATGGGCACTTGTCAGGATATGGATACGATAATGAAATGTATTTACATAATGAATGACAATAGAAATGTTCAGTTTATATTAACCGGGCACGGGAATAAAGTTAATGAAATAAAACAATATATTGATGCTAATAATCTATTGAATGTAAAAATGTATGGTTTTCTTGTAGGCGATGAATATTTGAAAATGCTGGAATCAGCTGATTGTTACTTAGTGAGCTTAGAACGTGGAGTAGAAGGGATGAGTGTACCGAGTAAAACATACAGTTATCTGGCAGCTGGTCGTCCGCTACTTTCGATTATGTCCTCAGATACTGACATCTCTAAACAGCTAAACACAAATAACGCAGGTTATAGCTTCAACCAAGGAGATGCTAGAGGATTAGCTAATAAGATTGAGTTTTTATCTAACAATCTTGAAGTTTGTGAATATATGGGGTTGAATGCCAGGAAGATCTTTGATGAGAATTACGAGAGAAAAATTAGTACCGGTAAATATTTTGATGTCATTCGGTCGTTAATTACATAGTTATATTTCAGGAATAAAACTACTGGAATTATTTTGAGGAGTGGAATTACGTGTTTAAGGATAAAACATTATTGATAACTGGTGGTACAGGTTCTTTTGGTAACGCAGTCTTAAAAAGATTTCTAAATACTGAAATCAAAGAAATAAGAATCTTTTCGCGTGATGAGAAGAAACAAGATGACATGCGTAAAGAGCTAAGAAATGACAAGGTTAAGTTTTTTATTGGAGATGTTCGAGACTATAATAGCATCACTTCGGCTATGCATAATGTTGATTATGTATTCCATGCAGCGGCACTTAAGCAAGTGCCTTCTTGTGAATTCTTCCCTATGGAAGCGGTCAAGACAAATGTAATAGGAACTGAGAATGTCTTAAACGCTGCAATTGCATTTGGAGTGAAAAAGGTAGTATGTCTCTCAACAGATAAAGCAGTGTACCCAATTAATGCGATGGGGATATCTAAAGCAATGATGGAAAAGGTTATGGTCGCTAAGTCCAGAACGGTTTCTTCTGAGAACACATTAATCTGTGGAACTCGTTATGGTAATGTGATGTGCTCCCGAGGTTCGGTAATTCCATTGTTTATTGATCAAATTAAGAATTACGAGGATATTACAATTACAGATCCAGATATGACTCGTTATCTAATGTCATTGGAAGATGCTGTGGAACTTGTGCTATTTGCGTTCAATAAAGCAGTACAAGGTGATATATTCGTTCAAAAAGCTCCTGCATCTACTATTGGAGATCTAGCTCTTGCGTTGAAGGAATTATTCCAGTCAGACAGTCAAACGAGAGTCATTGGAACTCGACATGGTGAGAAGTTATATGAAACGTTGTTAACACGGGAGGAAATGGCTAAAGCAGAGGATTTGGGGAGTTATTATCGCATCTCGGCAGATACTAGAGATTTGAATTATGATAAGTTTTTTGAAGAAGGCGACAAGGAAATCTCTGAGGGGTGGGAATATAATTCTCATAATACAGAGAGATTAGATATTCAAGGAATAAAAGAACTTCTATTAAGTTTAGAATCAATCAAAAAAGAACTATTGGCAGGAGTACATTGATATGAAGACTGTCTTGGTAACAGGTGCTTTTGGATTTATTGGACGTAATTTAGTAGCAACATTAGACAGAAGAGAAGACATTGAAGTAATGAAGGTTGGTTCCAAGCATTCATTAAATGAGTTAGAAGAGTACGCTATTAAAGCAGATTTTATCTTTCATTTAGCGGGAGTTAATCGTCCTGAGAATATTGAAGATTTTACGAGTGGTAACACAGAATTTACTCAACAACTAATCGATATACTGAATGCTAACAATAAAAGAACTCCAATATTACTATCCTCTTCCATACAAGCCGAACATAATAATCCGTATGGTATTAGTAAACATGCAGCTGAGGAATCTATTTTGAATTATGGTAGATCGGCAGGAGTGAATACTTTTATTTATAGATTACCTAATGTATTTGGAAAATGGGGTAAACCTAATTATAACAGTGTAATCGCCACCTTTTGCAACAATATCGCTAATGATATTCCTATTATTATTAATGATCCTAGCGTTATTATGAATTTAGTTTATGTTGATGATGTGGTTGAAGAAATGATTAATGCATTACAAGGTAAGAGGAATATTAAAGAGAATTTTTATGAAGTCTCGGTTGTACACTCTATTAGCCTTGGTGAAATCGTTAAGCTGATTTATTCATTTAAGAATAGTAGACTAGATCGGACTATTCCGAACATGGCAGATTCTTTAACAAAAAAGTTATATAGCACATATTTAAGTTATCTTCCTGAAGATCGATTTAGCTATGATCTTCAGATGAATGTGGATGATAGGGGCTCTTTTACTGAATTTATAAAAACACCAGATAGAGGACAAGTCTCTGTTAATATTTCAAAAGCAGGAATAACAAAAGGAAATCATTGGCACCATACAAAAAATGAGAAGTTCCTTGTCGTAAGCGGTGAGGGCGTTATTCGATTTAGAAAAGTAGAAACAAGTGAAATAATAGAATATTACGTAAGTGGAGAAAAATTGAAAGTAATAGATATACCAGTTGGTTATACTCACAATATCGAAAACCTCGGTGAGAACGATATGGTCACTATCATGTGGGCTAATGAATTTTTTGACCCAGAGAAGCCGGATACATACTACTTGGAGGTTTAATAAATATGAAAAAGCTTAAAGTAATGACAGTCGTTGGTACACGGCCGGAGATAATAAGACTATCTGCTGTTATCAATAAGCTTGAAAAATCAAATGCGATAGAACATACACTTGTTCATACTGGACAAAATTATGATTATGAATTAAATGAAGTATTCTTTAAAGACTTTAATTTGAAAAAACCTGATTATTTTCTTAATGCTGCCGTCGGGGGCGCAATAGAAACTATAGGTAATATTCTTATTAAGATAGATCCCATAATGGAAGAAGTTAAACCCGATGCCTTCTTAGTTCTTGGAGATACAAACAGCTGTTTGTGTGCTTTAGCAGCAAAAAGAAGGCACATTCCTATTTTTCATATGGAAGCAGGTAATAGATGTTTTGACCAGAGAGTGCCAGAAGAGACCAATAGGAAAATTGTTGATCATATATCAGATATAAACCTAACTTATAGTGATATTGCACGAGAATATCTACTAAGAGAAGGTATCTCAGCAGATAGAATTATTAAAACCGGAAGTCCGATGTTTGAAGTTATTAACTCAAGAAGAGAAGATATTGAGAAGTCGGATATCATTAAAAGATTAGATCTTGTTGAAAGGGAATATTTTGTAGTTTCTGCTCACAGAGAAGAAAATATTAATTCAGAAACAAACTTTTTAGATTTAGTAGAAAGCTTGAATGCTATTGCTGATAAATATAATATGCCTGTTATAGTCAGTACACATCCTAGAACTAGAAATATGATTGAAGCCAAGAAGGTAGAATTTAACCCATTGGTAAAGATGATGAAACCTTTAGGCTTTAATGACTATATTAAGCTTCAAATGCAGGCTAAAACAGTACTTAGTGATAGTGGAACAATTAGTGAAGAATCATCAATATTAGGGCTAAGAGCACTGAATATCAGACAGGCTCATGAAAGACCTGAAGCAATGGAAGAAGCGGCCGTTATGATGGTTGGATTAAAAAAAGAGCGTATTTTACAAGGCATAGAAATACTCGATACTCAAGTGAAAGAAACACTGAGAAGTGTTTCTGATTATAGCATGCCTAATATATCGGATAAAATTCTTAGAATTATTTTGTCATATACCGATTATGTAAATCGAACCATCTGGGGGATTTGGTAATATGTAGATTTTATTCATTCTTTTTGAAATTGATCGAAAATTTAAGATAGATTCATCTATTTTAATTACTCAAGTACTGTAATAAATATAGTTTTTCAAACACCTACTTAATTCTCTTCTTTTGTTTATGAGGATCTTTTTAATTTGCTTGCATTACTATTAACAGGAGGCACTTTTCTTCTATTTGGTAGTATTTTGGCTAACCCACTTTACCAAATAATAAAGGTGTCTATTCTTATGTATAAAGTCGTAAAGATTAGGAGCTTAAGTTGCTAACTATTGTTTGTGTCCGTACATTAGAACTTTTATTTAGCGGTGAATGTTGAGTTATAAAAACTAGCAATTAATGAAAAAAATGCTTCTGATTTTTATAATTATTAAATTGCTTACTAAGATGGTGGGGAGGAAATGTCTTGAAAAGTAAAAAAATATTGTTATTTACTACTTACTATACACCTGGTATTAAAGGTGGTGGTCCTATTCAATCGATTAAAAATATTGTTGAGAATCTCTCAGATCAGATAACGTTCAACATTATTACAAGCGATAGAGATTTGGGAGATAGACATCCTTTCGAAAATATCCAAACGAATGTTTGGAATAGAGTTGGGAAAGCTAATGTGAAATATTTAAATGCAAATTCTTTTAACTTGCAGTTATTAATTAAAATGATAAAGGGTATGGATTATGACGTAATATATCTAAATAGTTTTTTTTCATTTAAATATAGTATTCTGCCTATTCTAATAAATAAATTAATCGGAGATCCGAATAAATTAATCGTTTTATCACCTAGAGGTGAATTTTCTGAAGGAGCACTTGGTTTAAAACGTATAAAAAAGTTGATTTATTTAAGGATAGTTAAAATATTGGGTATATATAAAAAAGTTAAATGGCATGCGACTGCTGAAGGAGAAAAAAAAGATATTATTAAAATTTTTGGTGAATACTCTAATGTTGTGGTCGCTAGTAATTTAACCGCTAATTATAGAGAATTAAAGTACATTGAGGAAAAAAGTAAATTTAGTGGCGAACTGAATATAGTTTTTTTATCACGAATACATCCTAAAAAGAACCTGAAAAAGGCCATAGAATATCTTAATTTTGTAAAGGGAAATGTTAGATTAACCATTTTTGGACCGATTGAAGACGATTCATATTGGAACGAATGTAGCTCAGAAATAAAAAAACTACCTCTTAATATCAAAGTTGAGTATAAGGGTACAATTGAACATAATGAAATCTTAAATATGTATAAAAATCATCATATTTTTTTACTTCCTACTCTTGGCGAGAATTTTGGCCATGTTATATCGGAAGCCTTGGTAGGTGGATGCCCTATTATCATAAGTGATAATACTCCATGGAGGAATTTAAACGATGAGAAAGTAGGCTTTGATATTTCATTGAAGGATGATTACAAATATATAAGTGCAATTCAATATTTTGTTGATATGAAGAGTGATGAATACCTTATATACTCTAAAAATGCATTTGAGTATGGTATCAAAATGTCAAATCATGAAGAGAATATTCAACTTACGTATGATATTTTTCAATAATGAAATATTAAACATTAAATCTTATTAAATTTGGATATTGCATAAGGAAATAATTGAGTGAGGTTAGGGAATAATGGCTGAAAAAATTGTTATAACAATATATATTTTATCTCATATTATTTCAGGTACATATATGATTATAAATCATAGGTATACTGGTGAAGCAAAAGCAATGGGTGATTTATTGGTAAATGAATTCACTGTTTTCTGGATATTGTTTATATTAGTCATTGGATACTTTTTTTTATATGGATTCTATAAAGCGACTAAGAATAAAAAATTTAGGTTTAGTTTTATGCCAAGTAAAATTGAAATTAATAAGAGTAAAGCCCATAAATTCATATTAATTATTCTAATAGCCCAATTAATTTTCACTTTTACAACTGGGGTAGGTAAGGTAGGATCGACTGCTACTTCTAATTTTTCTTTTCTTTTTGCTTTCTTTAGAGTTGAAAGTATTTTTTTGTTCTACTATATATTATGTCGTGATAAGAACAAAAATTATATTCTAAACTGTATTTTATTTTTTATTTATAGGCTATCGCTAGGCTGGACTATGTTTATTTTTCAATATGCTATTATCGAGTTATTCTTATATTTCAACAAGCGGCAAACAATTATTAAGTTTAGCAATATAAAAACAATAATGTTTACTGGAGTGTTATTACTACTAGGAGCAAAAGCGTACCAATTTTTTTATCAATTAAAATTTTATATCAGACTTAATACATGGAATTTTAAATTAAATTATTTTGATAGTCTTGAAGCGTTAACGAATAGATTTTCGTTTTTTCCATTATCGGTTTCGAATATTCAGAATTTAGAGATAATTAAGTTGTTATACAATCAAGAAGGAATTATATTGAAAGATATTTTAGCAATGTTTAGACCGTTAGTACCTGGTCTATTAATGCCATTTAAATATTTTAGACCTATGAATAATGTCTTTGTTCAAGCTATTCATAATGATATTACTCCTATTACAAGTTCAAATGCAGGATTACTTTCATATGCAGGTACGTTATTTTATTCAAATTTTTCTACTGGATTAATATGGTTGATAATAACTATTTTCTTGTTTATTGTAATTTCTTCGATAATAAGAGCTTTAGAGGAGTACAAAGGGCAACTAGATATTATTTATTTTTTGTTAATTATTGAAATATATAATGTTGCAGCTCTCGAACAAGTATTTTCATACGGGTATTTAAGTTTATTCTATATTGGTCCATTTTTATGGTTTTTTAAAATTATTAAAGTTAAGTATGGGAGGGAAATGAATGTTTAGCCAGAATAAAAGGTTTCTATTTGTTACATGTAATAATTATGATGATACTACATATGGAGGCGGTCAATGCTCAAATCGAAACCTAAAGGCACTTGAACAATTATCTCATGTTATAAAATTACGAATAAAGAAAAAATCCTCTTATAGAAGTTTGAAAACGATGTGTAGGGGCTTTTTTCCACCTATAGAAAGAAATGAACTAGGTTTAATAGAAAATATAATTCAATCGGAGCAAATTAATGTTATTTTTTTTGATGGATCCATATTCGGAATATTTGCACGTGAATTAAGATGTAAATATCCTGACGTAAAAATAGTCACTTTCTTTCACAATGTTGAATATGATTATGTTGAGGTTAGATTTGGGAAAAAAATCAGAAAATATCTATACCGGTTAATAGTGAAAAATAATGAAAAGTACATAGTGAAGAATAGTGATGAACTAATTGTATTAAATGAGAGAGATGCAAAAAGGGTGGAAAAGTTGTATTTGAGAAAACCAAATATGAAAATTCCAATTACATTTGAAGATAGAGCTAAGCTATCAGAGAATAGCGAGTTAGAGTATTTAAATGAAGAAGTATGCTTGATAGTTGGATCATTGAAAAGAGATACATATGAAGGTGTTGAGTGGTTTGTAAAAAATGTCTCTCCATTTATAAATGCAAAGACGCTCATAGTGGGTAAGGGCTTTGAAAATAAAAGAGATGAGTTAAGTAGTACCAAGGTTGAAGTTTTAGGCACAGTTGATGATTTGAGTGAATATTATAATAAGGCGAGTTTCGTAGCACTCCCTATACTAAGTGGTGCAGGAATGAAGGTTAAAACGGCTGAGGCATTGATGTATGGAAAAACTATATTTGGTACTAAAGAAGCATTCGAGGGATACGAATTTAATTATAGTAGCGCAGGAGGTTTATGTAATACTGCTCAAGACTTCATTGATCAGATAAATTTATACTCAAATAGAGCTAATAAAAATAAATTGAATAGCTATACTAGAGGTATATTTAATGATAAATATAGTTTCAATATATCGAATGAACTATTTAAAAAATTAATTTCGGAATTATAAATATAATGGATCATTCATGAAAATGCTAGGAGAGAGATTATGGGGATAAGAACATCAAAAAGTGATGTTATATGGAGCTATATAGGAACTTTTATGTCGTTGGCGGGTAACTTTTTATTATTACCATTCATGATGTATTATCTTACAGGTGATGCTCTTGGTTTATGGTATGTTTTTTTAAGTATTGGTGGGGTTGTGATTCTTTTTGATTTTGGCTTTAATCCAACTATAGCAAGGAATGTAGCTTACAGTTGGAATGGGGCCATAGAATTAAGGAAAAATGATGTTCACTTTGTTCAAAACTCAAAACCCAATATAAAATTATTAATTAAAATAATAGCTACATGTAAAAGAATATATTTGTTGATATCGTTAGTTGCATTACTAATATTATCAACAGCTGGAACATTTTATATAATTCATTTATCCGGTAAAGGTGAGGTGGGAAATTACTTAGTAGCTTGGTTTATATATAGTTTAGCGGTCTTTTTAAATATTTATTATGGATACTTTGCTACTCTATTACGAGGTGTAGGTGCAATAAAAGAGATTAATATAGCAACAGTTATCTCTAGACTAACACAAATTTTACTTTCAATTATATTGTTATATTCAGGGCTAGGATTAGTGGCTGTAGCATTAGGCTATCTGTGTTATGGATTGATTTTTAGAGTTATATCGAAGATCTTTTTTTATAAATACAAAAATATTGGTGAATTGTTATCGGAAAATAAGTTGATGTTAAGTTCATTAGAAATCAAAGATACATTCTCTATCGTATGGCATAATGCTTGGAGAGACGGACTAGTATCGTTATCATCTTATTTATCAAGCCAAGCATCAGTTATTATTTTCTCGATATACTTCAGCCTGACATTAACAGCTATGTATTCGATTTCGATTCAATTAGTCACCGCTATTGCAACGATTGCTGGTTCGCTTTACAATGCATATCAACCATCTTTACAAGCTGCATATGTAAAAAATGACGTTAAAGAGTCTAAGAGATTAATGGCAGTTGCGATGACAGTATATACCATTTTATTTTGGGTTGGGATTGCGCTAATAATTATTGGGTTGCCCGTACTATCGTTATTTAAATCAGACCTTGAATTTAGTATTCCAATACTTTTAGCAATATCAATTTATACGTTCCTACTTAAACATCATTCATTCTATGCTTCTTTTATTTCGAATACAAATAAGGTGCCCTATACAAGAGCATTTATATTATCTAGTTTTCTTAGCGTTATTTTCTCTATCTTTTTAATTTCATTTACTAATTTAAGTATTTGGGGTGTGTTATTGTCACAAATCCTGATTCAACTTTTATATAATAATTGGAAATGGCCGAAAGTAGTTATGAATTATTTAAATACGAATCCTATTGAAGTGTACAAAATTGGTCTCCGAGAAATTAAAAAAATGTATAATTACCGTCTGTGATTATTTTACTAACATAAAGAGACTTGAAATATGCTATATATGCTTCAAAAAAACATAACAAGAGGGGAGAAAGAGGCGTGTTTAGCTAATCTTTAAAATTCAAGTGTAATCTAAATTGTGTTTACTTTTGACTAAGGTACGGAATCTCCCCTCTTCCATTGGAAGTGTAAAATAGTATGATATCGGAGCAATTGAAGAGAATTCTCCATTAAAATCCCTTAGAATTAGCCTTCTACTATGATCGGAACTTCATTTATTTGCTCAAAAACCGCCGTTATTCAGTAGATAGACCAAATTAGAGGGATTAGTATTCACAGAGGGCGGTAAAAGAGATCAATCCCTAAAAGTAAAAGATGTTGTAGAGACACTGAAAATAAACAAAGATCCTAGGGCTGAATATCATATTCATAACTATCGTCCATGGGGCCAATATAAGATATTAGAAGAAGAAAAAGAAGTGTTTAAAATTAATAAAATACAGTTGGATCCGGGAAAACGTTTATCCTATCAACTTCACCAATATAGAAGTTAACACTGGATTGTGGTTAGTGGAGTTGCAAAAGTAACTATCGATCATGAAAAAAAATTGTACATGCTGGCAAAAGTATATATATGAAATCAGGACAAAAGCATAGGCTTGAAAATCCTGGAACAATCCCTCTTACTATAATTGAAGTTCAAATAGGGGATTATTTAGAAGAAGATGATATAACTAGATTTGATTAAGGACGAGGGACAATTAATTATATTTAATAAGGAGTTTATTGAAAATGAAAATAACAGTTGTTGGAGCAGGTTATGTAGGTCTATCTAACGCAATATTGCTAGCTCAACATAATGAGGTCATAGTACTCGACATTATGCAGGAAAAAGTAGAATTGCTTAATAATAAGAAGTCTCCTGTAATCGATTATGAGATCGAAAATTATTTATCAAAAGTAGAGCTAAACTTACAAGCTACAACCGATCTTAGGTTAGCATTTGAAAATGCAGAAGTTGTTGTAATTGCTACACCAACAGATTATGATCCTGAAAAAAATTATTTTAATACTAATACAGTGGAGGAAATAATTTCAAATGTAATTACTATAAATCCAAAGGCTGTAATGCTTATTAAGTCTACAGTACCAGTTGGATTTACAGAAAGATTGAAAAAAGAATATAAGTCATTAAATATTATCTTCTCACCAGAGTTTTTGAGAGAAGGTAGGGCTCTTTACGATAATCTGTATCCTTCTAGAATTGTGATAGGAGAAATATCAAATAGAGCTCAAGTAATTGCGAATCTTTTAATTGAAGGAGCCATTAAAAAAGAAATTTCAGTTTTATTTACTGATTCGACTGAAGCTGAAGCAATAAAACTCTTCTCAAACACTTATTTAGCTTTGCGTGTAGCATATTTCAACGAATTAGATTCTTATGCAGAAGTTCGTGGATTAGATTCAAAGCAAATTATCGAAGGTGTTGGACTTGACCCTCGTATCGGTGATTTTTATAACAATCCTTCATTTGGTTACGGCGGATACTGCCTACCTAAAGATACAAAGCAGTTACTAGCTAATTACACTGACGTGCCACAGAATATCATGTCTGCCATCGTTGATGCAAACAGAACAAGAAAAGATCATATCGCAAATATGATACTTAGAAAAAAACCTAAAATTGTGGGGATTTACAGGCTTACGATGAAACTGGATTCGGATAATTTTCGTCAATCTGCCATTCAAGGAGTAATGAAAAGGATTCAAGCACAGGGAATTGAGGTAGTGATATATGAACCAACAATTAATAAGGATGAATTCTTTCAAACAAAACTAATTAATAATATTGCTGAATTCAAGAGAATATCTGATGTAATTGTAGCAAATAGGCTGTATGATGAATTAGAGGATGTCTTAGAGAAGGTGTATACAAGAGATCTATTTAGTAGAGATTAAATAATCTGTTTTCTTGTTTTACAGTGAGGTATAATGTCTGTCTTATGAAACACTGTTGATATTACCGGTTATGTAATAATAATGGAGGAAGATGTGTAGGTGTGGGTAATATTTAGTTGCGGAGAGAAATTCTGAGTACTGGAATTTTAAAGTTGAATTGGAGTTTAAGTCTTGCTAGTGAGTATATGTTATGGATATCTGAAATGTGAGAACATACATACATTTATATATTAGATTACAAATACTAATCAAATTTCATTATCATCAGAAAGATGACCCATAGTTCTTATTTTATTTGAAATGTAAGAGTTGAGTCTTATGTGTGAAATGCCCGCGAAAGTGACAGACTGTGAGTTCCGTGAGCACGATACTCACATGTGAACTAGTGGTTACCTATTCTTAAAAGAACCAATAACTTCATTGTATCTAACAGATGAAATGCTTATTTGGACTTCTCCTCATTTCACCCCAACATTATTAATTTGTTGATGCAGAATACGAGGTCGTATTATTTGCAATGAAAGATAAAGAACATGGTGGTAATGGAACATTTAACTGGATTCTCGACTGAACATAATGAGAAAATTAAACAAACGGAAAAAACTAGAACACTAAGCTGTGTCTTTTTTCACCATCTACAATCCTCGTTATGTTTTGGGTGGATCCTAATGCCGGGGGAAATCATTTCTACAGACGGCAGAGGATAAAAAAGAATTCTACTCCTCCTGTCGAAAAGCGTTGACCTGTATCCTCTGCTCGAAAAGTAAGGTAGTTTTATGGGGACACTTATCTATTCGATGCCATTGCTGAAAAGCTTGGTATCACCTAAAATTGAACTAAATATTTCCAGATATAGTTTAGCAAATTTCATCTATTGTTTATTACATCATTCTTAATGATCTCAAATCGCTTTATCGCTTCGAGAAATGGAGTTTTCTACATAAGCATCCATAAGGCAAGAACATATTTTTCTAACATCGTAGTGGAATTTTACCTCTATTACAGAATAGGTTAAGATCAATTCTTCTGCTAACAAGGAAGACAGCTTACGGACAGAGAGTATTATGCTCACGAAATTACAGAAAATTTCAATTACTATGAAGGGCTGCGTAAGGTGCAATACGGTCGAATTGAAGAAGGTGACCCGTTAGCGCAACTGAATCTATTGTGTATATTGGGTGAATATTCCAATCCTACTTTTTATACCGCAAGCTGATGGGAAACATTCCAGATGTCGAAACGTCTGTCAACTTGCTGTCCGACTTCGCCACACCTGGATTTTCTAAAGTAAAGCTAGTCACGGATCACAGATTTTATATTGAGAGCAACATCAACGCCTTGTTTAAAACTCATTTGAAATTTCTTATTCCTGCCAAGATGTCGCTATTTTTCGCTGCTATGAATTGGAGGGCATGTATGATCGTTTTAGTACCTTCGTTTCCTACATTGAGAAAACTGCAATACGGTACAGACGCAATGGAACTACACCGAACACCTTCATTACAAAGGAGATACACTGATCGAGTCTAGTGACCTGTACATTTATTATATTACAACATTAATAAAGCCGTTGAGGAGGGAAAAGCTTTTGATCGAAAGCTTCTTAATGAACTGGAGTCAGGTCGTCGAGTTCCAGAGCATGAGTCACTATACAAGTAATACTTTGACTTTGAGGAACTGTCCACACCCAAACGTGGAACTCGCGTTACAGTCAGAGAGGACGCCGTTTTCAAAGCTAAACGTTATTAAGGTTATTTCGCTTTAATAACGAATGAAACGATGGATGCCGTCACTGCGCTTGAGTTGTTCCGGAACAATGATGTGGTGGAGAAAGCGTTTGGAAATCTAAAGGAACGGCTTAATATGCGTCGTACTTTAGTTTCTTCCGAACAAAATCTCGATGGTAAGCTGTTTGTAGAATTTGTCGCACTCATCTATCTTTCAAACATAAAAAAACAAATACAAGATACCTGACTATTTAAGTTGTACACAATGCAAGGGGCTCTAGACAGGCTTGATGTTACTGAATGCTTTGAAGCCCCAGGAGAGAAACTGCGAGTGGGTGAGCTTCTAGAGAAACAGAAGAACATCTACTTCAGCTTGGGAGTGGACCCGCCATCCTCGTTATGAGTTGGCGGGAATCTAGGATATAATAACTAATATTAAAGCCAATAGATCGGGGTGCATTCATTGATTAAGCAAAAGATGCTGGTTACAGGTGGTGCCGGATTTATTGGAGGCAACTTTGTACAGTATATGGTAGATAAGTATCCGTATTATGATATTGTGAATTTGGATTTACTAACTTATGCGGGTGATCTAACGAAGCATAAGGATATTGAATCCAAATCGAATTATCGGTTTGTTCAAGCTGATATTGCTGAGCGAGAGGCAATACTGTCTCTTTTTGAGCAGGAAAGATTCGATTACATTGTCCATTTCGCTGCGGAGAGCCATGTGGATCGCTCCATTACTGATCCTGCGATTTTCGTTCGCACGAATGTTATGGGGACACAGGTGCTACTGGATGCTGCTAAAAAGTTTGGGATTACTAAATTCGTACATGTCTCTACGGATGAAGTGTATGGTGAACTCGATTTTGACCCTACTGTATTTTTCACAGAGGGAACACCTTTACAGCCTAACAGTCCTTATAGTGCTAGTAAAACAGCATCTGATTTGCTAGTGCGTGCATATTATGAGACCTATGGTTTACCAATGAACATAACACGCTGCTCGAATAATTACGGGCCGTATCATTTCCCTGAGAAATTGATTCCACTAACAATCTCAAGAGTATTGAATGACGAGAAGGTTCCTGTCTACGGTGATGGAAAAAACATTCGCGACTGGCTCCATGTCTGGGATCACTGCGCAGCTATTGACCTCGTTGTACACCAAGGAGTAAGTGGTGAAGTTTACAATGTAGGTGGTCATAATGAGAGAACTAATCTTGAAGTAGTTAAGACAATTATCAGCACCTTAGGAAAATCTGATGATTTGTTTCAATTCGTACCTGATAGATTAGGACATGATAAACGCTATGCCATTGATCCAACGAAACTTGAGAATTTAGGTTGGAAGCCAACTTATACTTTTGAGACAGGAATTGCTCAGACAATCCAGTGGTATATTGATAATACTGAATGGTGGCAACAAATCCTTAGTAACGAATCGCATAAGTGATTTATGAGTAACTTATCTGTTAAGAAAAGAAAAAGTCATTTAACTATTAGGAAATTTGTTCTTTTCATATGCTTACTATTGTTGATCACTGTTTTCTTCACTGCTGGTCGTTTTCTGCCCCTAACTCAACCTTCAAAACAAGCAGATGCCATTATCGTACTCAGCGGTGGCCAAGGTCGAGTAGAAAAGGCAGCCGAGTTATATAAAGCTGGTTACGCTCCTTATATAATTCTTTCCAACTCTAAAGAGTCAGCGAGTTCATCAGGTGACATGCTCCAAACCGCCCTTAATCTCGGTATACCACAGGACGCGATCTATACCGAGAACGCGGCCGAAAGCACCTATCAGAATGCTGAGTTCACTCTCCCTATAATGAAGGAACACGATTTTCAATCTGCGATTGTCGTGTCTTCGGAATTTCACATGCGGCGGATAAAGCTTCTTTTTGAACGTGTGTACAAAAAATCAGATATTGAGCTTACGTATGTAGGATCTGCCTCAGGATATAACGCTAAGCGCTGGTGGAGTGACCGAAAGAGTCGGGAAACTACGTTCAACGAGTATGTAAAAATGATCGGCAACACCTTCGGTTACAATGGACCGGAGGCAAAAAGCACTCTTGATCAAATTAAGAACTGGTTCCGTTAGCTTCCTCTAAAGGAATGGAGTCTTTCATTTAGATAATCATCGTAACGTATGGAATACCGTATACTTTATCCGAGGTGATCGTTTTGAGTGAATCGAACTTAGTTTGTAAATCATGTGGTAGCACTACATTCACCAAAGGCGAAGTAAGCAGCGCAGATGCTAACCTTATGCCTATTGGAAAATCCTTTTCTTTTGGCTCACCACTTATCTACACATTTTGTAAAAGGTGCGGAGAAGTAGCTTCGATAAAAGTTGAAAAACCCGAGAAATTTTGAGTTAGTTAATAATTAATCACAAAATAACCCATCCTAACCGTAGCCACACTACGGTTTTTTATTTATAATAATTATTATCTGGATTTCATAAAGCGTTCAAAAAATCTGTAAAAAGTCGTATTTTCGTGTGATATACTTAACACAGTGTTTTGAGATGTTGTGAAAGTGAATATTATGTAAAAATATTCTTTAATATAACTGTACACAGTAATGAATAGAGACTAGGATGGTGAACTATCGATGCACATCGTCGTCGTTGGCCTGAATTATCGTACGGCTCCCGTGGAGGTTAGGGAACAGTTTGCTTTTGCGGAGAGTGATCTTCCGGCAGCGCTTCATCAACTGATGAAGACGAAGGGTGTGCTGGAAGGGGTCGTAGTAGCCACCTGCAACCGTACGGAAATTTATGTGGTCATGGACCGCCTTCATATGGGAGGCTATTTCCTCCGCGGCTTTATGGAGCAGTGGTTTGGAGTGAAAAATGAGCAATTTGCACAGCATATGTATATATATGAAGACGAGCAGGCGATTGCGCATTTGTTCCGCGTGACCTGCGGCCTGGATTCCATGGTGATTGGCGAGACGCAGATCCTGGGACAGGTGCGAAGTTCTTTTCTCACGGCTCAGGCTGAGGGTGTAACTGGAACTTGGTTCAATCGGCTATTTAAACAAGCGGTGACACTCGGCAAAAGAGCACATAGTGAAACGTCAATCGGCGAAAGCGCAGTATCTGTCAGTTATGCGGCAGTGGAGCTGGGCAAGCGGATTTTTGGCATGTTCACTGGTAAAAGAGTGCTGATTCTCGGCGCCGGCAAAATGAGCGAGCTCACTGTAAAGCATCTATATAGTAGTGGTGCGGCTGAGGTAATTGTCGCTAACCGTACGCTGTCGCGTGCGATTGAACTGGCAGAGAAGTTCTCGGGTAAGCCGAGCACGATTGAAGATGCGCTAAAAACTCTTAATGAGGTAGATATCGTGATCAGCTCAACGGGAGCTGACGGCTATGTACTTTCGGCAGATCAGGTAGTGAATGCTATGAAGCGTCGTCCTTCACGGCCGCTTTTTATGATTGATATAGCTGTACCCCGTGATATCGATCCTGCGGCGGCTAATGTGCCAGATGTTTTTTTGTATGATATTGACGATCTGGAGGGCATTGTGGAGAGTAACCTGGAAATGCGCCGGAGTGAAGCAGCGAAGATTGAAGTGATGATCGGTGAGGAAATGGATGAGTTCCAGCTGTGGCTTAAGACGCTTGGCGTGAGACCGGTAATCCGGGCGCTTCAAGATAAGTCGAATGCGATTCATGAGGAAACGATGGAGAGTCTGTTCAATAAGCTGCCTGAGCTGGACGAGCATCAGCGCAAGGTGATCCGTCGTTTGACCAAAAGCATTGTGAACCAAATGATGCATGATCCAATCAATGTTATTAAAGAGATGTCCGGTGGCAAGCAGGGGAATGAAGCTCTTGATTATTTCTCCAAAATCTTTGCGCTACAGGAACAGCTCGAATCTAATTCAGATGGCGGAGATTCCGCCCCGGTTAAGCAGTCTAGTTCCACAGAACGTACTGCCGGTAGCGGCGATTTTTCTGTGCCTAAGACGGTGCTTGCTCCGGCAGGCCTGTTGGGTAGGTGAGTGATATGCAACTGCTGAACGGAATATATGATGCCGCTCTGCTGCTATATGCCCTGAGCCTGCTGTTTGTTTTCTCGGATTGCCTTTATCGCAACCCGAGTGGGAAGCGGTTAGGCACGGGGCTTCTTGTTGTTGTGGGTCTTTTGCAAGCTGCAGGACTGGGGATTCGTTTCTCTCAGGAGAAGGGACTGCCCATTTTCACACCTTATGATTTCTTGTTCTGGTTTGCATTTAGTATTGTGCTGACTTCGCTTGCGGTGGCTTTTACACGTGGAGGCGAGTTTACGATTCTGCTGCTTAGTGTGGCTGGATTCTGTGTTTTTCTCCTAAATCGGGTGTGGCTGACGGCGGGGGGACATACGCTTGAGACTTGGAGCTCGGTGTATGGCTGGTTGACAATGCATGTGATTTTGGCCAATTTGAGTTTTGCTGCACTGACACTTGGGACGGTATTTGCAATATTGTACTTATTCCTGCACACCAGACTCAAAAGCAAGCAATGGAGTGACCGAATTCGTCGTTTACCGAACTTAGAGACTACAGATAAATATTCTTATACCGCTATTCTGGTGGGGACTCCTTTGCTGGCAATCTCTCTGGTGGTGGCTAGCTTATCTATTGTTTCTGAGGGACGGACACTATTATTGAAGGATTTAAAAGTACTAACGACACTTATTGGCCTTGGAATTTACATATTTTATATTATCTTTAAGAAATCCGGGCGGAAAAGTGGAGTAAGTATGGCTCGCTGGGCGATTTTAGGATATGCTTTTATTATCTTGAATTTTTTGTTGAATTCATTATCTGGTTTTCACGGTTGGAGCGGGGAGTGAAGAGTATGACTCGGTATTTGCCCATAATGCTGGATTGTGAAAAGCAACAGGTTGTGGTTATTGGCGGTGGTGCCGTGGCTGAACGGAAGGTGAGTGGGCTGCTGGAAGCTGGAGCGGTGGTTAAGATGATTAGTCCCTCTTTGACAGATACGCTTGCCTCTCTAGTGAAAAAGGGTCTCATGACCTGGCATGACCGCCCTTATGCTCCCGGAGATCTCCGTGGGGCCTTTCTCGTATATGCAGCCACTAACGATAGAACGGTTAATGAAGAGGTTGCGCAGGAGTCTAGGCGACTTGGCATTCATGTGAATGTGGCTAGCCATGCGGAAGCGGGGGATTTTATTACGCCCGGAGTTGTACGTAGGGGCCGTTTGACGGTAGCTGTATCTACTTCGGGTGCTGGTCCGCTTGCGGCTGCGAAGATTAAAAGTGTGCTTGAAGAGGCGCTGGATGCGGCGTATGAGCCATATTTGGATTTTGTACATACCATGCGAACCCGGATTAAGGAACAAGAATCTTCTGCTGAAGTTCGTAGCAGACTTTTGCGGAAGCTTGGGACGCTCGATGTATTGAATGAAATGAGAAACGGTAGCTTTATTGCGTGGAGCCCGGAGGATATGGATGCTTGGATTGCTGATCATCGGGCGGAGTAAAAGTGCGTGTGGACACTGTGAAGATTACAAAACTAGGTTAGATTAATGATATGAGTACGGCTAAAGTGGCTGAAATGGTCGAAAGAGCGGCAAAAATACCTCTTAATTGAGTAATAGTCGCAGATAGAGATAAATGAAGGGTATAAATACCCTTGAATTGCTCTAAAACGCTCATATTAGTCAAAAGAGGGGCAAAAATACCCCTTAATTGAGTAATAGTCGTCAAAAGAGATAAATGAAGGGTATAAATACCCCTGAATTGCACTAAAACGCTCATATCAGCAAAATGAGGGGCAGAAATACCCCTAAATTGAGCTATAACCGACGAAGGAGCTAAATAAAGGGCAAAAATGCCCTTTAAATAGTGCGTAGTAGCTTTTGGTTAGTTTGGATTACTATATACGGTCTACGGTGAAGAGTAAGAGGCAGACGTAATCAGGAGGAATGGACAATGCGTAAGATTATTGTGGGGAGTAGACAGAGTGCGCTTGCGTTGACGCAGACAGGGCATGTGATTGCGGATCTGGAGCGACTGAGCGAGGAGCATGGTTTTGGATTCACTTTTGAAGTGAAAAAGATTGTTACCAAAGGGGACCGCATCCTAGATGTCACCTTGTCCAAGGTAGGGGGCAAAGGGTTGTTCGTGAAGGAAATCGAGCAGGCCATGCTGGAAAAGGAAATCGACATGGCGGTGCACAGCATGAAGGACATGCCCTCCGAGCTGCCGGAGGGGCTGATCAACGGTGCTGTGCCGAAGCGCGTCGATCCGCGCGATGCACTGATCTCTAACGGAGGCGTCTCGCTGGACGAGTTGCCTCAGGGCGCACGCGTAGGCACAAGCAGCCTACGCCGTTCCAGCCAGCTAGCTGCGCTGCGGCCTGATCTGGTCATTGAGCCTGTGCGCGGCAACATTGACTCGCGGTTGGGCAAGCTGGAGAGCGGCGAATACGACGCGATCCTGCTTGCAGCCGCGGGGCTGTCGCGCATGGGCTGGCAGGATCGCGTGAGCGCCTACCTGCCGCCGGAAGTTTGCCTGCCCGCTGTAGGGCAGGGCGCACTCGGCATCGAGTGCCGCGCAGATGACGCCGACCTGCGGAAGCTGCTGGCGTTATACAACGACGCCAATACAGCGTTGACGGTGGCGGCGGAGCGCACTTTCCTTGGCGCGCTGAACGGCGGCTGCCAAGTGCCAATTGGCGCTTATGCGGTGCTTGACGCAGCCGCGGAAGCCACTACTGCGGAGCACAAAATAATCTCCTTAACCGGGATGGTGGGAACACCTGACGGTTCAACGATTTTGAAAGAAACTTGCACTGGAGTGGATCCGGTACAGCTCGGCGAAGAAGTCGCTAAGAAGCTGATCGCAAGAGGAGCGGAGAAGATACTGTCAGACGTTAGGGGATGAGGGGATTGACGGGGAAGGTTTATTTGGTAGGTGCAGGTCCCGGGGACGCAAAGCTGATTACTGTAAAAGGCCTCGAGTGTATTCGAAAAAGCGACGTGCTGGTGTACGATCGGCTGGCAAGTCCTAGATTGCTGAAATGCATGAAGCCCGGCGGCGAGAAGATTTATGTTGGCAAGCTGCCGGATCGCCACACGATGAAGCAGGAAGAGATTAATCAATTGTTAGTTGATCTGGCTTTACAGGGGAAAACAGTGGTGCGGCTGAAGGGTGGGGACCCTACGATTTTTGGCCGCGTAGGTGAAGAAGCGGAGCTGCTGCGCAAAAATGGGATCTATTACGAAATCGTACCGGGTATCACGTCGGCGATCAGCGTACCTGCTTATGCGGGTATACCTGTCACGCACCGCGATCATGCTTCTTCCCTGTCGATTATCACCGGACATGAGAGTCCAGATAAACTGGATCATTCCATTCATTGGGATAAAGTAACGAATGCCACGGGGACGTTAGTGTTCCTGATGGGCGTAGCTAAAATAGGATATATCAGCGCCCAGCTGATCAAGCATGGGCGTCCGCCAGAAACACCAGTGGCGCTGGTGCGCTGGGGTACCCGCGCAGATCAGGAGACGCTGACGGGAACCCTCGCCGATATTGAGGCGAAGGTGAAGGCGGCGGATTTTCAGCCGCCGGCCGTCATCGTTGTTGGCGACGTGGTGCTGCAGCGTGAGCAGCTGAAGTGGGCCGAGGCGATGCCGTTGTTCGGCAAACGCATCGTGGTGACACGGGCTCGCAGCCAAGCGAGCGAGCTGGTGGATATGATTGAGGAACTCGGCGGGGAACCCTACGAGTTCCCGGTGATCGAGACGATCATGCCGGAAGGCGCAGAGAAGAAGGAGAAGATTGCAGCGGCGTTTGGCGCGCTGGAATCGTACGACTGGGTATTCTTCACCAGCCCGAACGGCGTGGAGTTTTTTTGGCGCCACTTAGCGGAGCAGGGGGCGGACATTCGGGGGCTTCACCGCGCAAGGATTGCAGCGGTGGGGCCGGGTACAGCAGCCGCGCTGGCGCAGCGCGGGGTGATTGCTGAGGAGCTTCCGGCGAAGTTTCAGGCGGAAGGCCTGATTGAGAAGTTCGGTCCCCAGCTGCTGCCGGGGCAGAACGTGCTGTTGCCGCGCGGCGATCTGGGGCGCGACTGGCTGCCGGACAAGCTGAGACAGCTTGGCCTTCAAGTCACAGACGTCGATACCTATGAGACGGTTGTGACGGGTGAGGATGACGACGAGCTGCTGAAGCTGCTGGAGGAGGGGCGCGTTCACGCGGTGACTTTTACTAGTTCTTCGACGGTGCGCAATTTCATCCACATTCTGAAAAGAATGGGGATCGAAGATCCACTCCCATTGCTAGCTAACGTGAAAATAGCCTGCATCGGGCCATTAACCGAGCAGACTGCCGTGGAAGCGGGGCTTACCCCGGGACTGCTACCTGAAGAAGCAACTATTAATAGTCTGGTGCAGGAACTCTGTCGCTGGAATGCGGAGACTAGGCTCAAGTAGTTTCATAGAGATAGGTGAGCAATAGCCATATTAATATAAGTAACCTTAGACTGGTTGTAGTTTGTACAATAGAATCTCTTAAATTTAGAATCAATTTTAATTCTAAGTTTTTTCTATTGCACATTCTGCAATGAAATCAGATTGTTAACTAACTGGCAGTTAGACGGGCAAACTATAAATGTCCGTTGTGTCTATATATTTTATTTTCAGGAGGATGAACAAATGAGCTTTCCAATTACACGTCACCGTCGTCTACGCGGTTCTGCTGGAATTCGCGGTATGGTGCGGGAGACAGTACTGAATGTACTGGATTTTGTACAGCCTATATTTGTGACTTATGGAACAGGTGTGAAGAATGAGATTAGCTCGATGCCGGGCGTGTACCATTTTTCGCTGGATACTTTAAAAGCTGAAGTGGACGAGATTGCCGCACTAGGCATTCCGGCTGTACTGTTATTCGGGATTCCTGAAACGAAGGATGCAATCGGTTCTTCCGGTTTCGCAGAGGATGGAATTGTGCAAGAGGCTACTCGCTTGATCAAGCAGTGGTACCCTGAGCTGTTGGTCGTTGCAGATACCTGCCTTTGTGAATTTACGGATCACGGACATTGCGGGATGGTGCATACGCATACGGTAAATGGTGTGGTACACGGTGATGTCATCAACGATGCTTCGCTAGAGCTGTTGACCCGTACGGCGGTATCCCAAGCTAAAGCTGGAGCAGATATAATTGCCCCTTCGAATATGATGGATGGATTCGTACATGCGATTCGTGCGGGACTAGATGAGAATGGCTTTGAACATGTGCCGATTATGTCGTATTCGGTCAAATATGCTTCGGCATTTTATGGCCCTTTCCGCGAAGCTGCGGATTCAGCGCCACAGTTCGGAAATCGCAAAACCTATCAAATGGACCCTGCCAATCTGCGCGAAGCGCTTCGTGAAGCAGAATCCGATGTGCTGGAAGGTGCAGATATGTTAATGGTGAAGCCGGCTCTGGCTTACTTGGATGTGATTCGTACGATCCGCGACCAGTTTGATTTGCCTCTTGTGGCTTACAATGTGAGTGGCGAATATTCCATGGTAAAAGCAGCAGCGCTGCAAGGCTGGATTGACGAGCAAGCCGTTGTGCTGGAAATGCTGACTGGCATGAAACGCGCCGGCGCGGACATTATTATTACTTATTTTGCAAAAGATGCTGCGCGCTGGCTGCGTGGTTAATCTATACCTGTGTGACCAAGAACAGAATAGGAGTGAAGATAGATGAGCAATGAGCCAATGGCGCGTAAAGAGGAAGCGTCCCGCAAGGCTTTTGATGAAGCAAAACAATATATTCCCGGTGGGGTGAATAGCCCTGTACGGGCGTTCAAATCCGTAGGTCTGACTCCGATTTATGTGGATCATGGGATCGGATCGCGTATTTATGATATCGACGGCAACAGCTTTATCGACTATGTATGTTCATGGGGACCGCTGATTATGGGTCATGCGCATCCTGAGGTTGTAAAGGCATTGCAGGAGACGGCGGTAAAAGGGACAAGCTTTGGTGCACCAACTTTACTTGAAACTGAAATGGCAAAAACGGTTGTCGAACGTGTAGCCTCTGTAGATATCGTACGTATGGTTAACTCCGGAACGGAAGCGACGATGAGTGCGATTCGTTTGGCACGTGGTTATACAGGACGCAGTAAAATTTTGAAATTCGAAGGCTCCTACCATGGTCACGCGGATAGTCTGCTTATTAAAGCGGGTTCCGGTGTAGCCACATTAGGTTTGCCAGACAGCCCAGGTGTTCCCGAAGGTGTGGCAGTAAATACGATTACAGTTCCATACAATGATTTAGAGTCCACTCAGATTGCTTTCGAACGTTTTGGCAGTGAGATTGCCGCAGTGATCGTAGAGCCGATTGCCGGCAACATGGGTGTTGTACCACCACTTCCGGGATTTCTAGAAGGACTTCGTAAGTTAACTTCAGACAATGGATCTTTGCTTATCTTTGATGAGGTAATGACAGGCTTCCGTGTCAATCGTGGCTGTGCTCAAGGCTTGTTCAACATTACTCCGGATATTACCTGCTTCGGCAAAGTTATCGGTGGAGGACTTCCAGTCGGCGCTTATGGCGGCAAAAGAGAGATTATGGAGCAAATCGCTCCTACGGGACCGATCTATCAGGCTGGCACACTTAGCGGTAATCCATTAGCGATGGCGGCAGGACTCACTACACTGAAGCTGCTGACACCGGAAGTATATGATCGTCTGGAGCAATTAGGGGCGCGTCTGGAAGCAGGCTTGAAAAAGAATGCAATCGAGACCGGTGTTCCGCTGACAATTAACCGTGTGGGCTCGATGGTCTGTCCGTTCTTCACGGAAGGACCAGTAACTAATTTTGAAACGGCCAAGACTAGCAACACGGATCTATTCTGTCGTTATTTTGGTCATATGCTGAGCCAAGGCATTAGCGTGCCACCTTCACAGTTTGAAGGCATGTTCGTGTCGGCTGCGCATAGTGAGCAGGATATTGATGATACCATTGAGGGCCACTATAATGCCCTGAAGGCCCTTTGAGTATTGGAGCCGGAGAACGAACCGGTGGTGGAGCTTGGACTAGACGTGGGGAGTGGCTGGAAGTAACACCCGGCAAAATCATTACAGGAGCCGAGGATTCTGAAGCTGCAATTGATAAGTGGCTGCTGGAAACTGTAGGTATGCCTGAGAAGCTTCATCTGCGTCTGCGCCGCGAGGGGGGCATTCAGTGGAAGGGAGATCGACTGCGACTGGCACTTTTTCCGGATCGTGAAGCCGGCATTGAACCGGTATGGGAAGAGCTTGAAGTGTTGTATGAGGATGATTTTTGCTTGGTTGCCCACAAGCCGGCAGGCATGGCGGTTCATCCGGATGGCAGTGGCTTAGGTGTAACGCTGGATCACCTTGTAGCTGCGCATTATGTCGCTACCGGTGTTAGTGCAGCTGTAAGGCATATTCACCGACTGGACAAGGATACAACAGGTCCGGTGATGTACGCGAAGAATGAATTCGCTCAGCTTGTCCTAGACGAGAATATGCGTGAAAAAAGCATCTCGCGGCTCTACGCCGCGATCGTCGAAGGCACAGTGCCGCCTACGCTTAAAGTGATCGACGCGCCGATTGGGCGCGATCGTCATCATGCGGCGCGGAGAAGAGTCTCACCCGGCGGACAGTCCGCCGTGACTCGAATCATCGGACGCGAAGCACTGCATGGCGGGAGCCTGGTGCATGTGCAGCTGGAGACCGGACGGACGCATCAGATTCGCGTCCATCTCAGCCATATGGGTCATCCCTTGTATGGGGATGCGCTATATGGCGGCCCGGTCTGGGCTTCCAGCGCTGCCGACCGACATGCGCTCCATGGCGAGATGCTGTCTTTCCGCCACCCTTGGAGCGGTGAACAACTGGAAGTAAGCGATCCGTGGCCGGAGGATATGCTTCAGCTGCGGGAGCTGCTGTCTGAAGCGCCTTGACGGCTACGTTATAAACCTGAGAATCGTGGTATCAGCAAATGCTGGTATTACGGTTCTTTTTTTATCTATTTTTTCGTAGGGTATATAATTTTCTGTTTTTTCAGAAAGAAGCATCTATCTATGTCCTAATAGCAAAAGCAGCATATAATACTTTGTTCATGCGGAGTAGTTCATCTATTGGCCGGCAGATAGGTTCGAATAGTCCCTGAATTTATGAAATTAATAGCATCCTGTCCGGTTAGTGCTACCAAAGTTGTCATGCCTTTCTGTTTGAAGCATATACATGTGGGGAGTAACATTTTGGGCTTATGCTCTGGGCCTGTCTCAGGGTTAGATTATGCCAAGAAGGAGGACATATCCCGTGTTTGATCAGTCCCACGGCTTGCGGTTTGATATTTATGAACGCATTCACCTATCGGAAGAGCTTCCGGGAATAGCTGAGCTGGAGGAGGTTGAACTACTTCCGGAAATCCAGGTGATTCAGCGGGAGGATCGTGCCGAGTTATATGGTCAGCTGTTGCTTACCGGACTCTACCGGAGTGAAGATGACCGAACACAACGTCTGGAGCATGCCATTCCCGTTGAAATCACAGTGCCGCTTACACGCGTCAGCTCGATTGAAGATATCGGGGTGGAGATCGAGAATTTTGATATTGATCTGCTCACGATGCGCACAGTGAATATAACAGGCGTATTATCACTGCGGGGAATCGGTGGTGCGGAGCCTCAACCGCAACCGGCCTGGCAGCAGGAAGAGTACACAGTTGCCTATTCCCCTCTCAGTGATGACAGGGTAATCGAAGCATCTGTAGAGAACCAAGAACACGAAACTGATGCACTTTATGAAAATTCACAGTGGACCTTTGGTGAGGATGCATCGGAGGTTGCCGTGGAAGAACATGAGCATGCTGAAGCGAATGCAGGTGCATCAGAGCCCTCATTGGTCTCGAGTGGAGCTGGTCATTCGTCCCCTATAGTGAATTTCTCATCCGCTCATGAGAAGGACAAGGGCGCGAAAGCTCGGACGCATAGTCTGGATTCGCAAACAGAGGATTCCAAAGCAGGAATAGCGGATTACTGGTTTAAAGCTGAGTCACAGAATGACGCTGAGGCCACCCAGCTGGATCAAGTTAGCCAGGCGAGTCAAGCGGATCAAGAGCAAGAAGCTGAATACACTTTTGCTTCAAGAGAAACCGCTGTTCCAGCAGCTAATGCTGATGCAGACCAAGATATCGCAGTATTTGCTTCAGAAAACGTGGCAAACCATGAGCTTCACGCACAAGAAGAGAATGCGCAGCCGATCAGTGATAATACGAACGAAGGCTTAGTTTCTCAGGAGACTGTGCCACATACCGAGGAGAAACAAGATCTTAAGATTGCGCTAGGAAGCAAGAAAGAAGCAGAGGCTCCAGCCAAAGAACATCTCACCTTCTCTTCATTACTCAGCTCTAGTCGTTCTCGTAAAGAACAAGAGGCTCTCCTATCTGAAGGAAATGCATCGGCTGCAGCGATCATTCCAGAGGCCGGAAATAATACGGAGTGGAAGAGCAGATTCATTGCTGGAGCAGATGGCGCTAACCTATTCCGTAAGGTTCGCCTTTGCATCGTGCAGCGTGAAGAAACGCTGGATACAATCGCAGAGAAGTATCAGCTAAGTGCGCGGGAGCTGGGAATGTATAATCGATTGTCTGGGCAGAGTGTAGAAGAAGGGCAAGTGTTGTACATTCCGTAATTGAATTACAATGCGTACTCATATGAATAGGTGAATCCCGATCTGATAGTAGATCGGGATTTTTGTCAAATATAAGAATATATAAGTTTCACGTTATACATTATCCTTATAATTCTCGAATAAACGCTTACCGTCCGTAAAAGGATGTCGAAGGCGTTTATTCTTGTGTGACCGGAGAACGTTAGAATCTGGGGTATCTAACCAACGCAGAGTGATGAATCGAATGAAAATTCGACATATGCACGCTTTAAGTCGAAATTCCGCTTAAAGTCCCGCTGTAGAAGCCTATTCAGGTTGACTAGGGATGACTCAAAATGTATTATGGAGTAAGCAATATCTAAGTAAAGACTGGGAACGGGAAGAGTAGGCGGTCAGCCCTTCAGAGAGCGGAATGCAAGTGCTGTGACATTCCGTAGGATACAGCCACCGAAGTCGCCCCGGAGTCGCCCTTCTGAGCTTGTCTTCATGGATATGAAAGATAAGTTAGGATGTGGCCGGTAGCAGCCGTTATCTGTACGAGTGTCGCGCTAAGCTTCTGAACCGTAAGGTGAAAGAAGTGCAGGTTTATTTTTCATTGGCGCGAAACAAAGGTGGTACCGCGAAAGAATGGCCTTTCGTCCTTTGAGACGAGGGGTCTTTTTGTTTTTTAGAAACCAACTACAAGTAACCAAGTGGAGGTATCAGAGAATGGCTGACCAAAACAATCTAACAGCGGCAGAGTTGCCGAACTTGCAAGATACAGCGGCAGATGCTGCCGCTGCAAATGATTCTAAGAATGAAATGCCAACCACGTATGATCCAAAATCGGCAGAAACCAAGTGGTATTCCTACTGGACAGAGGGTGGATATTTCCGTGCAGGCGGGCGTCCAGATGCAAAAGCATACAGCATTGTAATCCCGCCGCCAAACGTAACGGGAATGCTGCACATTGGTCATGCGCTTGATTTTACGCTTCAGGATATCCTGATTCGTACAAAACGGATGCAGGGCTTCGACACGTTGTGGCTACCAGGTACGGACCATGCCGGTATCGCAACGCAGACAAAGGTAGAGCAAAAGCTGCGTGAGCAGGGAATTTCTAGACATGATCTCGGACGCGAGAATTTCCTGGAGCAGGTGTGGGAGTGGAAAGATAAATATGCGAACACCATTCATGAGCAGTGGGCTAAGATGGGGCTTTCCCTTGACTATTCCCGCGAACGTTTTACCCTGGATGAAGGGTTGTCGAAAGCTGTACGCGAGGTATTCGTTAAGCTCTATAATAAAGGCTTGATCTACCGCGGCAAACGCATTATCAACTGGGACCCTGCGGCTCGTACAGCATTGTCGGATATCGAGGTTGAATATAAAGAAGTTAATGGTCACTTGTATCATCTGCGTTACCCGCTCAAAGACGGTAGCGGATTTATTACCGTAGCGACCACACGTCCGGAGACCATGCTGGGTGATACAGCGGTTGCTGTTCATCCGGAAGACGATCGTTATAAAGATCTGATCGGCAAAACGTTGATCCTGCCGATTATCGGCCGTGAGATTCCGATTATCGCTGATGATTATGTAGACAAAGAGTTTGGTAGTGGTGCAGTTAAGATTACACCAGCTCATGACCCGAATGACTTCGAGATGGGTCAACGTCACAACTTACCGCAGATTAACGTAATGGATGAGAGCGGTACGATGAATGAAGAAGCAGGACCTTACCAAGGTCAAGACCGGAGTGTATGTCGTAAGGCTATCACTGCTGACCTGAAGGAGCAAGGTGTGCTGATCAATATCGAAGATCATGTGCATCAAGTAGGACACAGTGAACGCTCTGGAGCGGTTGTTGAGCCGTACTTGTCCACACAATGGTTTGTAAAGATGCAGCCACTCGCTGAAGCTGCCATCAATGCACAGAAGGATGGGAACGGGGTTAACTTTGTACCGGACCGTTTCGAGAGAACTTACCTGAACTGGATCGAGAACGTACGTGATTGGTGTATTTCCCGTCAGCTGTGGTGGGGACATCGTATTCCAGCATGGTATTCCGAGTCTACTGGTGAATTGGTTGTGGCAAATGACGAGGAAGAAGCGCGCCGGATCAGTGGTCTAACCGACTTGAAACAGGACGAAGATGTACTGGATACCTGGTTTAGCTCTAATCTGTGGCCTTTTGCCACACTAGGATGGCCAGATGAGAACAGTGCAGATTTCAAACGCTACTATCCGAACGATGTGCTTGTAACAGGCTACGATATTATTTATTTCTGGGTAGCGCGGATGATCTTCTCAGCTCTTGAATTTACCGGAGAAAAACCTTTCTCAGATGTATTGATGCATGGTTTGGTACGGGATTCCGAAGGTCAAAAAATGTCCAAATCACTCGGGAATGGCGTAGACCCCCTTGAAGTAATCGAGAAGTATGGCGCAGATGCAATGCGTTACATGATTTCTACCGGAAGTACAGCTGGACAAGATCTACGCTTCCGTTGGGAAAAGGTTGAGCAGGCGCGTAATTTCGCCAATAAGATTTGGAATGCATCACGCTTCGCGTTGATGAATTTGGAAGGCGTAAGCTTTGAAAATATTGACATTTCGGGTGAGCTAAGTACTGCTGATCGCTGGATTTTGCACCGTCTGAACGAAACTTCTCGTGAGATTACGCGTCTAATTGACTCGTACGAGTTCGGTGAGACCGGTCGCCAGCTGTACAACTTCATTTGGGACGATCTATGTGACTGGTATATTGAGTTCGCGAAGCTGTCACTTTACGGATCAGACGCCGCGGCCAAAGCGAAGACACAGTCTGTACTTGCCTATGTACTAGACCGCACAATGCGCTTGATTCATCCGTTTATGCCGTTTATTTCGGAAGAAATCTGGCAGCACCTTCCGCATGAAGGGGAGACGATTACGCTGGCTGCATGGCCGGAGTATGATGCTGCTCTGGAGAATCCGCAAGCCGTAGCGGAAATGAACCTGCTGATGGATGTAATCCGGGCCGTTCGTAATATCCGGGCTGAAGTGAATGTACCGATGAGCAAAAAGGTTGAATTGATCATCAAAGCGGGTAATGAAGAGACGCTGAGTATTATCACCCGTAACGACAACTACATTGGACGCTTCTGTAATACGTCTTCCTTCGAAGCTGGCCTGAATCCAGAAACGCCGGATAAGGTAATGTCCGCTGTAGTAACAGGAGCAGAACTGCTTCTGCCATTGTCGGGACTCATTGATATTGAACAAGAAATCGCTCGTCTGGAAAAAGAAGTGCAGACGCTGAACAGCGAAGTAGAACGCGTAGAGAAAAAGCTGAGCAATCAAGGCTTCGTGGCCAAAGCTCCTGCTAAAGTTATCGAAGAGGAACGGGCGAAGCAGGCAGATTATTCTGCTAAACGTGAGAAAGTACTTGCCCGCATCGCAGAGCTGAGAGGATAAGAGACATGGATGACCTAAATCGGGGCGGAAGTACCGCCCCTCTTGCGACATACACCGAAGCGGTTGATTGGATCAAGAGCCTAATCCCTTTTGGGATACGGCCAGGTTTAGATAGAATCGAGATGTTGATGGACAAGCTGGGAAATCCGCACCGTCGGCTGAAGTTTATTCATGTGGCGGGTACGAACGGCAAAGGTTCAACTTGTGCTTTTTTGACTAGTGCACTTATACAAAGCGGCTATTCAGTAGGCACCTTTACATCTCCGTATATTACAAAGTTCACGAACAGGTTCCAATATAATAATACGGACATCTCTGAAGAAACGCTTGTCGAGCTGGTTAACCAATTACGTCCACTAGTCCAAGAAATTTCGGAAACGGAGTTTGGCTCACCTACGATGTTCGAGGTAACTACAGCTGTAGCCATTCTATTTTTTGCGGGCGTCTCTTGTCCTGATGTTGTCGTATGGGAGACCGGGCTTGGGGGAAGGCTGGATGTAACGAACATCGTGACTCCGATTGTTTCTGTGATTACTAATGTTGGTCATGATCACATGGATATTTTGGGAGATACGCTAGAGAAGATTGCAATGGAGAAAGCCGGAATTATTAAGACGGGCGTACCTGTTGTTAGCTGCGTAACTCAACCGGAAGTCGTAGCGGTTCTGAAAGAGAAAGCAGCGGCTTGCCGCTCTACTCTTTATCTTGCCGGAGAAGATTTTAGCTATGAGGCTAATGAAATCCGTGAGGATGTGCAGACTTTTCATTTTAAGGGTCCCTTTCGTTCGCTTGAACTTGGGATCGTAATGAAAGGCGAGCACCAGATTAGCAATGCGGCAGCTGCCATGATGGTACTTGAGGTTCTGCGTCAGTATATGGCCTTTATGCTTGAGGATGAAGATGTGCTTGAAGGTTTGCGCCACGCATTCTGGGCTGGAAGGCTGGAAGAGGTAAGCAAGTCTCCAAGGATTGTACTAGACGGAGCACATAATCCGGAAGGTGCGGAGAGTCTTGCAAAAAGTCTGCCTCAGCTCTATCAATACGGTAAATTAAATTTACTTATGGGAATGCTGTCAAATAAGCATCATGAATCCTACTTTAAGCATATACTGCCTATAGTGGATACGCTCATCCTGACCGAACCGGATTTCCAGAACAAAATGGACGCGGAGAATCTGCAAGTTATCGCAGAAAGTCTGCGGGAGAAATATGCCAAGGAAAACTTGGCAATCATAGTAGAACATAATTGGGGAAAAGCGCTGCAGCTACTGAAGTCGATTACAGCGGAGGATGACCTTGCCGTCGTATCTGGTACGCTGTATTTAATCTCTGACGTACGCGGTACACTTTTGCAGCAACCCGATACTGAAAAAGGCTGGTGACGACTGTTGGATACTACTGAACGTGTGCATTTTATAGGGATCGGCGGCTACGGAATGAGCGCGATTGCCCGGGTAATGCTAGAAATGGGATATACAGTTACGGGCTCCGATGTGGCTGCCCAAGAATTAACGGATAAATTGATTGCTAAAGGTGCCAAGATTTATATCGGGCATACAGCAGAACAAGTAAAAGGTGCGGATCTAGTCGTATACTCTACGGCTTTGTCTAGTGATAATGTGGAATGGGTGGAAGCTGAGCGTCTTAAGATTCCAATTCTGCATCGTTCGCAAATGTTAGCCCGTTTATTGAATGAACGTAAAGGGGTAGCCGTTGCTGGAGCACACGGGAAAACTACCACCTCCTCCATGATTGCACTTGTGATGGAAGAGTGCGACGTTGATCCAACGTATATTATCGGTGGAGAGATTATGAATGTAGGTACGAATGCAAAGGCGGGACAAGGTGAGTTTGTAGTAGCGGAAGCGGATGAGAGTGATGGCTCTTTCCTGCACTATCACCCTTGGCTTGGGATCGTTACGAATGTTGAAGCGGATCACTTGGAAAATTACGACGGAGACTTTAACCGTCTTAAAGCTGCATACGTGCAGTTCATGAACCAAACGCGCGAAGATGGAACTGCTATAGTATGCGCTGATGACGAGAATGTGATCTCTCTTTTACCTGAAGTAACAGGTAAGGTGATTACTTATGGCATCAAGTCGAACACTGCAGATTATATTGCCACTGATATCGTTCTAGGCGATCGTCAGGTATCGTACACGATGAATCATAATGGAGAAGTGCTTGGACGGATTGAACTCTCTGTTCCCGGACAGTACAATCTTTATAATTCAATGGCAGCGGTAATCGCTTGTTTGAAATCAGGGATTTCTTTCGAGAAAATCGCTGAAGCGATTGTGAAATTCCATGGTGCGAAGCGCCGTTTTCAAGTGCTCGGAGAAGTCAATGACATTCTGGTCATTGATGATTATGCGCATCATCCTACAGAGATTCAGGCAACGATCAGTGCTGCCAAGGCAACAGGAAAACGGATTATTGCGGTATTCCAGCCTCAGCGCTATACGCGTACTTTCTTCCTGTTAGATGCTTTCAGCCGTGCCTTTAGCGAAGCCGACGAAGTCATCATCACCGATATTTACTCTCCGGCTGGAGAGAAACAGATCGAAGGTGTTACTTCTGCGAAGCTGGTTGAGCTAATCGTTAAGAACAGTAATGCGGGCGCGAGACATCTGCCAACCAAAGAAGATGTGCTAGCTGATCTGACACCTCGTATTGCTCCAGGTGATCTGGTGATTACGATGGGCGCAGGCGATATCTGGAAGGTCGGATACGCACTGGCAGACGGGTTGAAGAAGAAGCATTAAGTTTACAAATTGAGGCTAATTCGAGGATATTTATATTCTCTATTCAATAGCACTTCCCAAAAATTTCGTTCAGATAATCCTTGTGTTTATCTGAAGGGAGTTTAGAGGGAAGTGTTTTTTTGGTATTGTTAACGTATTTACTGATATAGTTATAAAGTGCTATAGTGCTGTCAGAAGAGGATCGATTTTTCAACGTATATTTGGGATCCCCACAAAGTACCCGAGTACGCATCGAAGCAAAGCCGCACTTTGTGGGGATATTTTCGCATAGGTGGTGACGTATGAGCTCCCTGCTTGAAATTAGAACACTGATTTATTTGTTTATTTTCGGAAATTTATTTATATTGCTGCTTATAACCAATTATCGAAGTACCGCTGTTAAAGATACAGCCTCCACCTTGTTCATCCGATCAAAGGAAGTGCAGCTACTCTTTTGGTGTTCGATTTTATTATGGGATTATCTCCCTCATGCGTTGTCCATTCCGCTTAGCAATGCTCTAATCCTTGGAGGGTGCTGTCTAGAAATTACAGCGTTACTGCTGATGATGGGAGTACTGGGGCCAAAAATAAAGCGATATTACATCATCCTTTCGGTATTGAGCATAATTAGTTTTAGTATCATCGCATTATTTTTTAATCATTCCAACTTGCGCATCGCTTGTACTTCACTTTGGTCTATACTATTTATAGTTTATCCAGCTTATCATCTAACTGTGAATAAAAAGGCTACCCCTCTTCAAAAAATATTAGGCGTATTATTTTATGTATTTGCAGCGATTATGCTGATGCGGGCGCTTGTTGCATTGATTTGGGAGCCCGAGATGAATGTGTTCTCAACAAATCTCACGCAATATTTGTATTATTTGGGGATGTATTTATTATTTATCGTAGGGGCTGCCGGTTATATTCTTCTCTCAAATGAGCATTCCTTCGTCAAACTAAAAAGAATAGCCAGTTATGATGATTTGACGGGGATCCTAAACCGTGGAGCATTTCTTCAGGAAGCGGAGATAAAGCTTGAAAAGGCATTTCGAGCGCAGGAGTACTTCTCATTTTTGCTATTGGATTTGGATTATTTTAAACAGGTCAACGATACTTATGGTCATGATACCGGTGACATTGTGCTGGAAGAGTTCGCATCGACGATTAAAAATAATCTCGGAAATGGCGATTTGTTTGGCAGACTAGGGGGCGAGGAATTCGCAGTCATACTCTGTGGGGTAGATGAGCAGAGCTGCGACCAGAAAGCTGAAGCGCTTCGTGAGGCGATAATGAATACTTCCACTAATAAGGTTCAACAGGGGTACACAGTTAGTATAGGTGTAATTACGATCATGCCAGATCAGGAGATTTCGATAAATAATTTGTACAAGCTAAGCGACAAGGCATTATATCAGGCCAAACAAGAGGGAAGAAATAGAGTCATCAGATACCGATATGTATACTGAGAGTCAGGAATACTAGGGGAGGTGAACTTCACTTATATGCATCTGGATCTCCAGACACTGCTGGTGTGTCTCTTTTTGTGGCAATCGTTCACGGTGCTGCTTATCGTGGTGTATCGTTTGCGTTATCCGCAGGAACAGACTTCTTCATTGTTTATCACAGCAAAATATTTGCAACTAGCAGCCTTGATCCTCTTATTACTGAAGGATTTTATAGATACACCACTTAGTCTACCGATCATAGCACTTCTTGCTTTGGCTGGAGGCACGCTCGAAAGCTTGGCGCTTCTAATGCTTCTCAGAGTATTCGGGAGCAAAGTGGAGAGATATTATTCTATATTATTCGGAGTATCCATTCTAGTTGTGGTGCTTATGTATTTGTTGATGCCAAAGGATCCTCTCGTTATTCCAGTCGCTTGTCTGGCTGGAGTTCTGATTATAGCCTATCCTGCTTATATACTATGTCTGAAGGTCATGGAGACTTCGCTACAAATAATAATGGGACTGCTATATTGTCTTGTCATCTTGTCGTTGGCCGGGAGAGCCTTAGAACCGCTGTATTCCGTATTAGGAATCAATATACAAGTTGCACAATTTCTTTATTTGTTTTTTTATCTCGGGATTTATTTGTATATGTTTCTAGGAACCGCGGGAATTATGCTGCTTTATAGAGAAGATTCCTTTGCAGAAATGGAGCGGGTAGCAACTTATGATGAGTTGACCGGTATTTTGAATCGCAGGTCGTTCGTTCTGCGTGCTCGGCCTTTAATAGCTGCTTCAGCGATGAAGAAACTGCCCTATTCTTTTTTACTGCTGGATGTCGATCACTTTAAGAGCATAAATGATAATTACGGCCATAATACAGGTGACCAAGTACTAACTGATTTGGCGTCTAAAATAGAGCAGCAGCTTGGCCATGGTGATCTGATCGGAAGATTTGGGGGAGAAGAGTTCGCAGTGCTCCTGCACAGAGCCGATGAGAAGAGTAGTGATGTTATTGCTGAAGGAATGCGCACAGCTGTTATAGGTTCAATGATTCATGGCGTACCGCTGCACTACACGATAAGTATTGGAGTCATTACGATAGAATCGGGTGAACGTTTTTCTCTAAATAATCTCTACAAACTTTGTGATAATGCATTGTATCAAGCTAAGAAAAAGGGTCGGAACTGCGTTGTTAGAAGCTATGAATTATAAAAGTGTCTTCCTTTCGTCATTAGATGAGGAAGACACTTTTTTGTTTGCATAGGGAATAGTTCAGAATACCTAACGAGTATAAAATTTTGGAATAGAAAATTCATGTTCATGTATTACTGGAAAAGTAGTTTTTTTGCTTGAATCTTCAAAAAAATAGCGATATATATAGGTTTATCGCAATGATTTTCGAATAAAGCATGAAAATATATAAAAATTTTAAAGGTTTCCCTATAAATCGACAAAAATTTTATGTGAAATGAGTTACTATTGAACTGCATCTAAAGTTGCAGTGATAAGTAGAGAGAATTTATATAAAAATTCAAGGAGCCAGAGTCATGCGAGAAAGAATGCTGTTCCTTTCAGCACAGAATCAAAGCGCAGAGGATCTAGAAGGAGAAATGAGAACAGGGAGTATTCTCGAGATTTTGCTAGGGAAATTTGATATTGATTTGCTGACGTATGCCAGTACGCACAAGGATATGTCTACAAATGATGGAACTGCACTAACGGTTCATTACATTAACGGGTGCATTACCTCGTGGAGATCTATGCTGCGTCCCTTACATATATTACGGAATTTCACTAATCGGAGTCATGCGGAGAAAGACATGAAGAGTACCATCATGGAGCTTTGTAGATCGAATAATTACAGACATGTATTTATATCGCATAGCTTGCTGGGAAATTGCATTGATATGGTTCGTAATCTGCTTCCTGAGGCCAGTGTTATTACAGATACGTATCGTTTTGAGAGCGGGCTTGCCGTTGGAAAAGAAATTGGGAAGCCGAGCAGCAGTAATCCTTATTATAAACTAAATGAGGCTTTGGTTCGGCGGAATAAGCGGAGACTAATGAATAAAACGGGTGTACTCTTGGCAACCTCGGAATGGGATGCCCTTTCATTCAAATCTCTATCCTTTGCGGATGCCCGTAAAGTTCATGTTGTTCCTCATTTCATAAAAATGAATGAATACGACGCTTTTACTGATCCTGTTGCAAAAGAAAATTCAATGGTTCTGCACTGGAATATGAACACCAGACAGGGGATTAAGGCTGCTCAAAACTTCTTTAAGAAAAGCTACCCTTTGATTAAAGAACAAGTGCCTGATATCAAGTGTTACATCACCAGTCATGAGGTTCATACGGATGTATTGTCGCTTGTAAAGGATGATGTATCAGTTATTATCACCGGACCTTTGAAACCATCTGCTGATTATATACGTCGTGCTAAAGCGGTACTTGTGCCTATCCTTGAAGGTTGTGAAGTCTCCAGAAACATTCTGGAATCATGGGCACTCAAAACGCCGGTGGTTACAAGTTCTATAGTATGCGAGCGATTGAACTGTGAGCATAACCGTAATATTTTGCTTGCTAATACCTCAGTTGATGTTGTTGCTAGTGTAATAACGTTGTTAAAGAATCCTGAGATGGCAACGATTATTGCTGATCGGGCGCATCGCACATTGTTGAAGGATTACGAAGTGAATTATGTGAAGAACAAGATTCTTAGTCTTGTGTAAATGGTACGCCCGAGAAGGCTCTGCCTACAGTATTTAAAAAAAACCGCGAGGGACGTTTTAAGGTCCTACGCGGTTTTTTCATTTTTGTATGATTTTACAGCAGGTTGCGGCGTAATTCTTCTGGAGATTTCGGAGACAACATTCCAAGTGGAATATCGAATACTGTACGCGCTCCACTCTGTCCTTCTTGACTCATACGCTGAGCGGCTCTGGCATAGGCCACGAGAACACTAGCTGTAAATTCTGGATTGCTCTCCAGCTTCAGGCCGAATTCAACAATCTGCTTCGTACCTTCCCCTGTTACACCACTGCGAATAACAAACCCGCCGTGCGGAATTCCGCTATGCTGAGCTGCCAATTCTTCTTCAGTGATGAAAGTAACTGTAGTATCATAATCTGCAAAATAGTTCGGCATATTCACGATTTCTGCACGAATGCGTTCTTGATCTGCCCCTGCCTCAGCCACTACAAAACACTCTCTAAGGTGTTTTTGGCGAGTGGTAAGCTCTGGTGTTTCACCAGCGCGAATGGCCTCAATAACCTCTTGTACTGGAACGGTATATTGTACACCAGCTTTAACTCCATCTACTCTGCGGATCGCATCGGAGTGGCCTTGGCTAACGCCTTTGCCCCAGAAGGTGTATTCTTTACCTTGTGGAAGAATAGCTTCAGCGAGCAGACGATTCATTGAGAATAAGCCTGGATCCCAACCAGTAGAAATTACGCTGAGTGTTCCACCTTGTTTAGCTGCGGCGTCAACAGTCTCGTAGAACTCGGGGATTTTGGCATGAGTATCAAAGCTGTCCACGGTATTAAACATCCGGGCAATGGCTGGTGTTTGTTCTGGCAGATCGGTAGCCGATCCTCCGCATAGAATCATAACATCCACTTTACCCTTATATTGTTCGACGGCAGAGATGTGTTCGAACTTCACACCGGCTTCTCCGGCTTCCAGTTGTCCAGGTTCTCTGCGCGTAAAGATCGCAACTAGCTCGATATCTTCACTTTGGTTGATAGCCTTACGTACACCTTTTCCTAAATTTCCGTAGCCTACAATAGCTGCTTGAATTTTTTGTTTCAGAAGAAGCCCTCCTAATCAGTAGTGAACTAAAGCATCATTTCTAGCTTACCTAGTATAGTGTACACTTTTAGCTCTTTTTATATAGTATATAAAAGGTACATGTAATGTAAACTGAATCTGCATAATCTTTCATAATTCCTATGGCTTAAAAATAGCATATCTCTCTATTGTCTATCATATATTTACTTATAGATTAGATGAGGTGAGGTGTAACTGTTGAATAACGGAAGAATGACATTCCGATTTGACGTGAACAAGGACGAGCCTAAACCAAAGCCTAAAGTGGTGGAGCGCTGGTCAAATGGCGGATTGGGCACAGCTGAAGAGTACGCTGAGGGACTGCGTCAAGAGGTAGGTCCAGCACAGCAAACATGGCTTTATGAGCCTGATTTTCGTTCCACGCATGAGGCACCACCGGAAGATTCCTATGACTATTACTCGGGTACTGTAGATCCACGCCAGGAAGAATGGGACGAACAGGATAAGGATTTTAGATATACACAGCAATCGTATCTTCTGTCAGATATGGTTTCGGATAGCAGGGATAAATTAGAGAATGTATCCTCTGGCAGTTACGGAGGCTCTTATCATACTCGACGTCCTTCGTATTGGTGGAAATTAGCTCTTTCTGTTACGGGAGCCATCGGCACAGGGGTACTGCTTGGTTATGCTGCACTTTCTTTCTTTTACGGAGGGAATATGGACAGCAGCTCTGGAAATGGGACAGCAGACATGGCGGCTACTTCAGTGCAGTCCAGTGGAGCTAAAGATCCGGCAGGTGTAGGTACATCAGGATTACCAGTGACGGGTACTGAAAATGCAGGGAAGAACACCATCCCAGTTCAAGTAGCTGCGCAAAGCTATTATCTGCTGCAGTACGGAGTATTCAGTACACCTGCAGGCGCTGAAGAGGCTCGCCAGGAGCTGTTAACTGCAGGTTTGGCCGCGGGTATGGATCCTGCCGACGGCAATCGTGTGTATGCTGGAATATCATCCGACCGTGAACAGGCCAAGCTACTTAGCAGCGGACTAAAGAATCAGGGGATTGAACTGTATGTGAGAGAGGTGGCGCTTCCCGGGGCAGAACAGCTTGTCTATACCGGTAATGCAGAGGAAGTGAAGAACTATTTCTCCGTGAGTGGGCAGCTGCTCAGTGAACTAAGTAGTCAATCTGCTTCTCTACTTAGCGCTGGCCAAACAAGTACGACAGCAAATACCTCCGCTGTGAGTGATCTCCACCTGCAATGGAATGAAGCAGTAAAAGTGCTGGAACAAGGCGTATCTCCTGAAGCCAAAAGCATTTGCGCAGCGTTAGAGAAATCAATGAGCCAAGGGATATCAGCCTGGAGTGAATATAACAAGAACAAGGCTCAGGGCCTACTTTGGGAAGTGCAAGAATCGATGCTGAGCTTTTTGACTAGCCAGAAACAGCTGCTAACTGCAATGAATTAACTGATAGATTGTTGACATTAAAGACAGCAAGCCTCCAGATGTGGGGGCTTGCTGTTTTGGCGCGAAAGAGGAAATTATCCCTATATAACTTAAACTATAATTGATACGGAGGATGGTATCGCTCCGCAACTTTTAGTGCAAATGGTGGTAAACATTACCGTAAGGGATTTTACGTTTGTATTGATCACAATTTCACCGTATAATAATTAGGGTGTCAAAAAATGGCGAGGGAAGACTGAGATGAAGAAGAAAAATGTAGGAACACTGCTGTTATTTCTAATTCTAGGCTGGCTGGCTGGAGCCTGGATCGCCAAGCTACTGCAGCCGGTAAAGGCTCTTTCTTTTCTAACAACATCGACTGTGCTTAAGTGGTCTCCGCGAGCCGATTTGGACATCATAACCTATGACATCACTATTCATTTGAAATTGTGCATGCTAAGTCTCGTCGGTATTATTACAGCTGTATGGCTGTACCGAAGACTGTAACTCTCGTTACTGATCAAGAAGGGACGTTTACAACGTGGACAACTCACAACACATTATTTTAGCCTCAGGTTCACCGCGTCGACGAGAGCTTTTGTCTTTACTGGGCTTGCCTTTTGAGGTCATTACCAGCGAAGCGGACGAAAGCACATCACCGGACTTTACGCCGGAGCAAATCGTGCGCAGTTTGGCTCTGCGAAAAGCAGAGGCTGTAGTGGCTGCAGCAGGAGAGCGTAACGCAGTAATTATTGGTAGTGATACGATTGTTGTACTAGATAACACTGTGCTAGGCAAACCGGTGGACGAGCTGGACAGTAAATCGATGCTTACCAGACTTCAGGGCCGGAATCATAAGGTATACACGGGTGTAGCCTGTATTGGACTTCCGCATGGAAAGACTATAGTGGAGCACCGTGTTACTTCCGTAACGATGAGAGCAATGACGGAGAATGAAATTATTGCTTATATAGCTACGGGAGAGCCCGCTGATAAGGCTGGCTCTTATGCGATACAAGGGCTTGGCTCCACCTTGGTGGAACGAATTGAAGGCTGTTATTTCAATGTTGTCGGATTGCCGCTGTCGCTTCTTGGCGAAATGCTGTCCGAGTTCGGTATAACTGTATTGAACCGGTAGGAAGCTTGGGAAAGAGGGATAGGGATGGAGTCGCAATCAGTAATGCTGCGGGACCTCCCCCATGAAGAACGACCAAGAGAGCGCATGATGCATTATGGGGCGGAATCATTAAGTCAAGCGGAGTTGTTAGCCATTCTGCTGCGTACGGGAACACGCCGTGAATCGGCTATTCATATTGCACAGCAGATGCTGGGGAAAATCGGTGGCCTGCGTGGGCTAGTTGACCTTAGCATCGAAGAACTGACCGAAATCAAAGGTATCGGCCCTGCCAAGGCCGTGCAACTAAAAGCAGGCATCGAACTTGGAAGGCGCCTTGCGAACTCCAGGTTTAACATGCCAGTCATTATCCGTTGTCCTGAGGACGCTGCGGAGATACTGACTGAGCAATTGCGTTATCTGCAGAAGGAGCATTTTGTCTGCTTGTTTCTGAATACGAAGAATCATGTGATAGGACAAGAAACGTTGTCTATGGGCAGTCTTAATGCTTCGATTGTTCATCCTCGTGAGGTATTCCGAGCAGCTATAAAATGTAGTAGTGCCTCTATCATATGCGCACATAATCATCCTAGTGGTGATCCAACGCCTAGTCCTGAGGATATCTCCTTGACCTCAAGACTGCTTCAGGCAGGCGAGATTGTCGGGATTGACGTGTTAGATCATCTAATTATCGGTGATAGCAGCTTTGTAAGCTTGAAAGAAAAAGGACACATGTAATATAAATGTGAAGATTTACTTAGGAAAAGGAGAATTAGCATGTTGGGTAGTTTTACGAAAGATTTAGGAATTGACTTGGGGACAGCGAATACGCTTGTCTATGTACGCGGTAAGGGGATCGTTGTAAGAGAGCCTTCCGTTGTAGCCATTAACACTGACACTAAGACGATTGAAGCCGTGGGTGAATCCGCTAAAAAGATGATCGGTCGTACACCGGGAAACATTCGTGCGATCCGTCCGATGAAGGATGGCGTTATCGCTGATTTTGACACAACGGCTACGATGATAAAATATTTTATTCGTCAAGCACAGAAACAACGTTCTATGTTCCAACGTCACCCTAATGTAATGGTCTGCGTACCATCCGGCATTACTGCTGTAGAGCAACGTGCTGTAGAAGATGCTACTAGACAAGCTGGTGCTCGCGAAGCTTACATTATCGAGGAACCTTTTGCTGCAGCGATTGGTGCAGATCTACCGGTATGGGAGCCAACAGGAAGTATGGTTGTTGATATCGGCGGAGGTACTACTGAAGTTGCTGTAATTTCACTCGGCGGTATTGTTACTAGTCGTTCCGTACGTGTTGCGGGTGATGAAGCGGATGAGTCCATCATTCAGTACATCAAACGTCAGTACAATCTGATGATTGGTGAACGTACTTCGGAACAGCTTAAAATGGATGTAGGTTCTGCCTTGCCACTTGAGAAAGCTGAGACTATGGAAATTCGCGGACGCGATCTCGTTACAGGCCTGCCAAAGACGCTTACAATTACTTCTGATGAGATCTGTGAAGCATTGTCCGATACAGTGAGTTCTATTATTGAAGCTGTTAAAGTAACTTTGGAAAAATGTCCACCGGAGCTCGCAGCAGATATTATGGATCGCGGGATTGTCTTGACAGGTGGAGGCGCCTTGCTTCGTAACTTGGATAAACTGCTTGCGCGTGAAACTGGAATGCCAGTTATTGTCGCTGAGAACCCTCTGGATTGTGTAGCGATTGGAACAGGAAAGGCGCTTGATAATATCCATTTGTTCAAGAGTCGCAGCAGTTCCAGTCTTCGCTCTAAGAGATAAGCCTATGTATTGCCACTTGTGTACGTCAACCCCTGTTATGGGAGAAATACTGTTGTTAGAGGGTGTTGAAACTGTTTAAACTCTTAAGCAATAAACGTCTGTTTATTCTGTTGATTACACTGGTGCTGTTCATTGTGGTGATGGGCTTCAGCTTGGCATCAAGGAGTTCCTTGTCCTGGCCGGAGAACTTTCTTAGAGATACTACTGGTTTCGTGCAAAAAATGTTCTACAAGCCCGCTGGATATGTAGCGGGCTTGTTTGAAGATATCGGAAATCTGAAAGATCTTTCTAAGGAAAATGAGCAGCTGAAGATTCTAGCCGCCCAATATGCACGTGATAAAGCGCAATACAATTTCATTCAGGTAGAAAATGAGCAGTTAAAGGAACAGTTGAAGTTCACGAAAGCTCAGGAGGAATTGTATAAATATCAATACCATATTGCACAGGTGGTTAGTCAGACAACAGAACCAAGCAATAGTACGATTGTAATCGATTTAGGTGCTAAAGATGGCGTTCGACCAAATATGTCTGTGATCTCGGTTGATGGATTAGTAGGTGTTATTAGTCAAGTCAGCAATTTCACCTCTACGGTGAAGCTGATGACCATGATGGATACGAATGACCCTAATTCTCAGCCGCCAATTGCGGCAACCGCTATTAACAAAGAGGGCAAAACCTTTGGTATGATTGAAAGCTATGATCCGAAGACAAACAAGTTATTGATGAACAAGATCCCGCCAGGTGATCCTATTGCGCCGAAGGATGTTATCGTTTCTTCTGGTATTGGGGGATTGTATCCGCGAGGATTGACCATCGGTACCGTTGAAAGCGTTGAGGTTGGTGAATTTGGATTAACCTCCACAGCAGTGATTAAGCCTTCAGCAGAATTTCAAGACTGGAAGCAGCTGATTGTTGTTTTTACGGAGGAGCGTGCTGAATAGTGAATATGCGCAGATCTGTTCTTGTTCTGTTACTGTTCCTCTTGTTCATTCTGGAGGGAACCATTCTGCCTTGGCTGATTCCAGATGTATGGCAGATGCGAATTATTCCGAATCTAGTGTTCGTTGTGCTATTGTTCGTGGCTGTATATCATCATCGTCATACAGCGCTTATACTGGGCCTAACTTTCGGACTATTACATGATGTCGTTTTTTATGGCAGAATTCTAGGAGCACATTCTTTTGCGATGGGTCTGTCGGCTTATTTAATTGGCCTTCTGTTTCAGATTCCGCGTGCGCCACTGCCTCTTATGATGACTGTGATTCTGCTCGGAAGCTTGCTAGAGGATAGTGTGTTATTTGGTATTTATAGTGTATTCAATCTCAATCAGGAGCCTTATAGCTGGGCTATTTTGAATCATATGCTACCAACGATGCTCTTTCATTTTGCTATTGCTCTGATCCTCTACATACCGTTACGACGCCAGCTTGAGCTGATCAAGAAAGAGAAGAGTACGGAAGAAGCGGCATAAAGAAGCTTCTATTTTCTTTCTTAATAAAGCAGGAATTTAAGGGGCCCGGCACGAATGAATGAGGATAGGGGGCCAGGCATATGACAGTAAAATCCAAGCATGTAAGGATTAAGGGCATCAAGGATGGCCTGATATTCCTGCTAGACGACAAGTGTCCCTTCGAAGATCTTCTGAGCGAGCTTCGCTATAAGTTGGAGCACAGCCATCAAAATATTTTGACTGGACCAATTGTCCATGTAGATATTAAGCTGGGCAATCGTCCCGTAACTGAGGAAGATAAGGAAGCTGTGCTGGAGATTCTGAAGGGACAGGGAAATCTACTGATTCGTTCCATAGAGGCGCTTCCAGTGCCCGGCAGTGAGGATAATGACGCGTTGTTTCTTATGAGCGGGATTCTTCGTTCCGGTCAGGTGCTGCACCATGATGGAAATCTTTTATATCTGGGGGATGTGAACCCAGGAGGAACTATTACCTGTTCAGGCGATATCTATATTCTAGGATCACTTAGAGGTATGGCGCATGCTGGAGTAGATGGAAATGAAGAGGCGATTATCGCTGCTTCATTAATGTCTCCGACACAACTGCGAATTGCTGATATTATCAGTCGTCCTCCCGATGAGTGGGAAACCCGAGAAAGCAGTATGGAGTTTGCATATTTAACGAACGGAGCTATGCAAATCGATAAAATTCATAATCTAGTCAAAGTACGTCAGGATTTAAATGTGTTTAAAGGGGTGTAGCCTCCATGGGAGAAGCGATAGTCGTAACCTCGGGCAAAGGCGGAGTTGGCAAAACAACCACAACAGCCAATATTGGAACCGCACTTGCACTGCAGGGTAAAAAAGTATGTCTCGTCGATACCGACATTGGACTGCGTAATCTGGATGTAGTAATGGGGCTTGAGAATCGTATTATTTATGATCTTGTGGATGTAGCGGAGGGTCGTTGTCGCCTAAATCAAGCACTCGTTAAAGACAAACGCTTTGATGAGTTGTATATGTTGCCCGCAGCTCAAACGAAGGATAAAACGTCCGTCACTCCTGAACAAGTAAAAGATATTATTCTCGAACTGAAGAAGGAATATGAATATATTTTGATTGATTGTCCAGCAGGGATTGAACATGGCTTCCGCAATGCGATTGCCGGTGCGGATAAAGCGATCGTGGTTACCACACCAGAGCATGCTGCTGTGCGGGATGCGGATCGTATTATCGGACTGCTTGAGCAGTCACACGTCGAATCGCCAAAGCTGGTGGTAAATCGTATTCGCCCAGGTCTTGTGAAGTCTGGGGATATGCTTGATATTGAGGATATTTTACAGGTGTTGAATATTGATCTTATCGGAATTGTTCCGGATGATGAACTGGTCATTAAGGCCGCAAATAGTGGAGAGCCTACAGTTATGAATCCCGATTCGTCAGCAGCTATTGCCTACCGCAATATTGCTCGTAGAATTTTAGGTGATGCTGTGCCGCTAATGCAGCTTGATCGGAAACCGGGAGCATTTAAGAAGTTCAAGAAATTTTTCGGTATGGCTTAATTCTGCAAAATATAAGAAAGATAAGTTTCACACAATACTTTATGTCTTATATTTCTCGCTAAAACGCTTACCGTCCTTATAAGGACGCCGAATGCGTTTTTGCTTGCCAAGCAATCTTACTATAGAAGCATTAACGGTCCCACCACTAGAGAAATCTATGGGTGGGATTTATTTATTTAGTGGTATTTAAGTGCTCCACCTTGGGCGGGCTTGTTCTAAAGAGACTTCCGTGCTTCATAAAATGGAAGTAAAACAAGCCCGTCCGGAGGGATAAACATGGATCTCAAATCAGATATCAAGAATCGCCGCAAGGAGCGTATCCGTAGTTTGCTGGAGGAAATCCCGAATATAGAAACAGCAGAGGTGCCTCCGTTATTCGTTATGCCCGAAAAGAGTACGAGCTTCAAGGAGTGGGGTACGGGGTTTAAGAAAAATGAGGAGCAATCATCTATAGAGCCTGATCCGGAAGTGATGTGGAAAGAGAGACGGGGTGGCTGGGAGGAACCAGGAGGAGGAGGTTCTAAATTTTCTTCCGGTTTTATTCGACGGGTTATAGCCAGTGTGCTTGTGTTTGGAGCGGTGTGGGGAGTTTTTACAGTTCACCAGCCATGGTCCTATAAAGTCCAAGCCTTTATTAGTGATGCCTTGAGTAATGACATGGATTTCACAGCAGTGCGGGTCTGGTATGAGGAGAATTTTAATGGTGCACCGGCGTTCATACCGATATTTGGTGACAAAGACGAACCTGCTCAAAAGGCAGCAGCTCAACATGAGCTTAGTGCTCCGGTAGCTGGAAGCATTGTGGAGCCCTTTGCTTCCACGCTAAAAGGTGTAGAAATTATGCCTCAAATCGATTCAACCTCAAATGTGACGGTGAAGAGTATAGACATGGGACGTGTTCTTTCCATTTCCAAAGAATTGGACGGTGGCATTCGAATTGCAGTTCAACATTCTGGAGGAATCATAGCAGAATACGGACATTTAAATGGCACTAAGCTGGAGATTGATGACTGGATTCAGAGTGGAGATGAACTCGGGTGGATGCTGGAGAAAGAGGGCTCCTCAGCTCCAACGCTATTCTTTGCAGTGATGAAAGACAAGACTTATATTGATCCTACAGAAGTGGTATCGTTTGATTAGGATCTTAGGGATCGATCTGTCACTACATCCATTGTTCGTAATCATTATGTTGTTCTCTGTACTCACAGGACAATTTCTGGAGTTGCTAACTTTATTTACGATCGTCCTCATTCATGAAATAGGACATGTGGTGGCTGCCCTTTTAGTTGGTGTTACAGTCAAATCGGTTCAGCTTCTTCCGTTTGGCGGAGTTGCGGTTATTGAGGATCATGGGCGGCTCACCGCTAGTCGTGAGATTGGTATTGCACTTGCCGGTCCGCTGCAAAATGGAATCATGATTGTTATGGCTCTTGGGCTTCAGCAAGCAGGTTATGGTAATCAGGAGTTTTTAATCTATTTTATAAATGCTAATGCCATTATTGCGCTCTTTAATCTTTTGCCTGTTCTGCCACTTGACGGAGGCAAAGTACTTCAGGCTACAGTTAGTTTATTTCTTCCTTATTACTATACTTTGCTATGGAGCGGACGAGTGAGTGTTGCTGCAAGCATTTTTGTGATTGTTTATGCGCTATTGCCTCTTGGAGCAGGTGGAGGCTTGAGGCTGAACATGGTTATGATCGGTGCTTTTTTATTGTATTCAAATCTCACGGATCATCGGAATTTACCGTACCGATTTGTTGCTTTTTTGATGAATAGGGAGGCGGTTTATGAGTATCATTTGCGGACAGGAAGTGTGGCTCGTCCAATTGTTGCCTTATCTGCGAAACCTTTAGATGCTATATTGCGTCTATTTAAACGTAATCAATATCATTTTATCTATGTATTAAACGGCGAAGGAAATGTTGTTGCTGTTGTGCCGGAACAGCGCTTAATATCTACCTACTTCGGAATGTAGTGTATTTATGCAGAGCGTGAGAAGGGATGAATGAATGAACGAAACCAGAGGTGAAGCCATGAAACAGATGATCGTTCACTGCACGCAGCACATTACCCGAATGGCTCTTCTGGAGAACGGAAGGCTTGTGGAGTACGCGGCTGAACGCGATCAGCAGCAAGGGCTGGTCGGAAGTTATTATAAAGGCCGTGTGATTAACGTACTTCCAGGTATGCAGGCTGCTTTTGTTGACATTGGACAGAAGAAGAATGCTTTTTTATATGTTGATGATGTATTGCACCCTCATTTGGATAGACAGCCGGATGTGAAGCCTTCTATCGAGACGCTTTTGCAGCCGGGTCAGGATATTGTTGTACAAGTAAGAAAAGAGCCTAGTGGCGGCAAAGGTGCGCGTGTAACGACCCATTATACATTGCCCGGTCGCTGGATGGTGTACATGCCTTTTGCCGATTATGTTGGGGTATCCAAAAAAATAAGTCGCGATGCAGAACGTAGCCGGCTCAAAGGAATTGGTGAACGTCTGCGAATGAAAGAAGAGGGGGTTATTATGCGGACCGTCTCTCAGGATGAGCCGCATGAAGCAGTGGAGGGTGATCTTTCATTTTTACGTGCGCAATGGGATAACATTACACGTCGGGCACAAACTGCAGAAGCCCCAGCTCTACTTCATCGTGATCTTAGTATTGTTCAGCGCTTTATAAGAGATGCTTTTAATCCACAGCGTGATCAGTTGATTATAGATTCTCCAGTTGCAGTTAAAGAAGCCAAGGCATTTCTGGATGACATGGCACCTGATGGGTACAAGCCTGTGAGTTTATATAATGGACCGGAGTCCATTTTTACAGCTTATGGGGTTCAGGAACAGCTGCACAAGAGCTTCAGTCGCAAGATCACTCTGGAGGGCGGAGCGACAATGATCTGGGATGAGACGGAGGCGCTCACCGTTATTGACGTGAACACCGCGCAATACATTGGAGGAGCATCCCTTGAAGAGACGGTGACGAATACTAATTTGCTTGCAGCAGAGGAGATTGGTCGTCTGATCCGTTTGCGAGATACGGGCGGAATTATTATTGTTGATTTTATTGATATGGAAGAAGAGATACACCGTAAAATGGTTACCGAGCGGCTGGAGAAAGTGATCTGCAAGGATCGAACTAAAACCCATATTCTCGGTTGGACAAGACTTGGACTCCTCGAGATGACTCGGAAGAAGGCAAGGCATGATTCAGCCAGCTTCGCACCTATCCTTTGTCAGTGCTGCGGAGGGACTGGGAAAGTTGGAGAATGGATGGAATGAGTTGACGATGGGCGATAAGTATGATAATATCTTCAAGTATGTGTTTGATTGATTCAGTCCTGCACATGCTGTAACCGCTCCGATCGGGTACATAAGTGCAGTTCCCACGGGAATCTGCCACCTAGACTAGGCGAGTCTGAGACATGAGGAGGTGCAAGTAAAATGTATGCAATTATCGAAACTGGCGGTAAACAATACAAAGTCCAAGAGGGCGATGTTTTGTTCATTGAGAAGTTGGAAGCTGAAGACGGCGCAAGTGTAACTTTTGACCGTGTATTGGCTGTTTCTAACGAAGGTGGTCTGACTGCAGGAACTCCGCTCGTAAGCGGCGCGTCTGTAACAGCTAAAGTCGAGAAACATGGTAAAGGCGCTAAGGTTGTAGTTTACAAATACAAACCTAAGAAGAACTACCACAAGAAACAAGGCCATCGTCAACCGTACACGAAAGTAACTATCGAGAAGATTCAAGCGTAAGAAGGTGCGTGAATGATTAACGTACGGATTACACGATCTTCGGATCTAGGAACTATCGTTGGCTTTGAGGTAAAAGGGCACGCGGGTTATGCAAAGCGTGGCGAAGATATCGTATGTGCCGGTGTTTCGGCCGTAACGGTTGGAACCGTCAATTCGATTGAGACTTTGACCGGAATCTCCATGGATACATCCATGAAGAACGGATTCCTAAGTGGAACATTAGGTTCCATTGATGATTTCGATACTTCCGCGAAGGTGCAATTGCTGCTTGAATCCATGGTCGTGATGCTAAATGATATCGCAGAATCATACGGAAAGTATCTTCAAATAGAGCAAGTAAATATTTAAAGAAGGAGGTTGACAACATGTTGAAATTGAATCTTCAATTGTTCGCATCGAAAAAAGGTGTAGGTTCCACAAAAAACGGACGGGATTCCCATTCCAAACGTCTTGGCGTGAAACGTGCTGACGGTCAAGCAGTAACCGGCGGTAACATCTTGGTTCGTCAACGCGGAACAAAAATTCACCCAGGCACTAACGTAGGCATCGGTAAAGATGATACGTTGTTCGCATTGGTGGATGGCGTAGTGAAGTTCGAACGTTGGGGCCGCGATCGCAAAAAAGTGAGCGTATACCCAGTTGATGTCGCTCCGGTAGCAGCGGCACTGGAAGCGTAAGCTTACGGAACCATATTTGCATGTAGAAGCCTCCGGCATGAGTGCCGGAGGCTTTTTTGTAGAATATTCAGAAGCGTTTGTGGATACCTCTTTGAGCACTTTAGAAATGTATACCTTCAGAGTTTTAAGAAAACATAAACATCCTTAGACATATGTGAAATCTCACGGTTATCTCTGGTGAACTACAGGGAACTGCTGTGTTATACTAGGAAATGGTAATTGATGAGGGTAATAATCTAAACGAAGTCATGAATTTTGCGAACTGAGGGACGGGGAGAAAGAATGAAATCCTGGAAAAGTGCAATCTGGGCAGTCATGTTATCCGTAATGCTTCCTTTAGGACTCGTGTATTGGCATACCTCCCTTTTGACGTGTTTGTTGCTTGGAATTTGGGTAGCAGCAACGGTTGCTTTCAGTTTGATTTGGAATCAGCGTCATTGGGAACGGGAGCTGCGTATACAAGAGAACACTCTGCAACAGGCGGCGATTCGGACACTGAATCATCATCGTCATGATTGGATGAATGATTTGCAGATTCTTTACGGATATATTCAGCTTGGAAAGCCTGATAAATCCGTGGAGTGTGTGGAAAGAATAAAGGAACGCATAGCGCTTGATAGTCGTATCGCGAAGCTGGGCATTCCTTCATTGGTCTTCTATATCCAATCTTTCCGAACTTACCGGACTAGTCTGGAACTGGAAGTTCAAGTGGAGGAAGGATTGCAACTGGAGGAGAAGCTAAACCGGGAAGCAGGAGATGAGCTGACTTCAGTGATCATGCAGACCGTACGAGCTTATCAATATAACGGACTGGCTCCTCAGGGTGAAACGCGCAAGCTGCGTCTTGGCTTTATTCAGGATGGAGGAGACATTCTTATCTCCTTCGAAGGTGAGGGAGAGCATGGCAATCCCGAGCAGCTCAAAGGGCAAATTTATAATATAGTACAAGGGAAAATCATGAAAGCGGAGCAGTTTAAGCCCAGCAAGGCTTATGTAGAGCTGCGTTTGCCGCTTGAAATGTGAGGAAGGTGAACATTAATGTTCGTAGATAAAGCTAAGATTTATGTTAAGGGCGGAGACGGCGGGGATGGTATCGTTGCGTTTCGCCGGGAAAAGTATGTACCGGATGGTGGTCCAGCAGGTGGTGACGGTGGCCGTGGTGGCGACGTTATCTTCCGCGTAGATGAGGGCTTGCGTACGCTGATGGATTTCCGTTATCAACGCCATTTTAAAGCGGACAAAGGGATTAAAGGACGTAACAGAAGTCAGCATGGGGCGAACGCTGATCATATGATCGTGCGGATTCCACCTGGAACCATGTTAATTGACGATGATACTCAAGAGATCATCGCCGATTTGACTCGTCATGGTCAGCAAGTTGTTGTTGCCCGTGGGGGTCGTGGGGGTCGTGGGAATGCTCGTTTTGCAACAGCAGCTAATAAGGCTCCAGAGCTAGCAGAGAACGGTGAAGAAGGTCAAGAGCGGTATATTGTCATGGAACTTAAGGTTATGGCTGATGTGGGACTTGTAGGCTTCCCGAGTGTGGGCAAATCTACGCTACTGTCGGTCGTATCCGCAGCTCAACCAAAGATTGGTGCATACCATTTCACTACGATTACACCGAACTTAGGTGTAGTAGATGTTGGGGATGGACGAAGCTTTGTAATGGCGGATCTGCCAGGATTAATTGAGGGAGCTAGTGAAGGCATAGGGCTTGGTCATGAATTCCTGCGTCACGTTGAACGTACACGGATCATTATTCACGTAGTGGATATGTCTGGTTCAGAGGGACGTGATCCCTTCGAGGATTGGGTTCTCATTAATGACGAGCTGAAGCAATATAATGCGGCTCTAATTGATCGTCCTCAAATCGTGGCCGCGAATAAAATGGATATGCCAGAGTCAGAGGAGAATCTCATCGCTTTCCGAGAACGCGTAGCTGAGCTGCGTCCGGATCTTGAGGTTATGCCAATCTCCTCGCTTACCCGTCAGGGTGTTCAGGAACTGTTATATCGTGCAACGGATATTCTTGATAGTATTCCGGTGGCACCGGTAGTTGAAGAAGTATCAGGAACAACTGAACGTAAGGTTTATAAGCTAGAAGCGGAAGATAATAACTCGTTCACCATTACACGTGATAATGAAACATATGTGGTCAACAGCCCTCGTATCGAGAAAATGTTGAAACGTATGCAGCTTAGCACACATGATGCGATTCTAAAGCTCGCCCGGACATTGCGACATATGGGTGTAGATGCAGAGCTTCGTAAACGTGGAGCTGTAGAGGGGACTATTGTCCGTATTGGTGAGTTCGAATTCGAGTTCGTAGAGAATAGCAGTTACTATTAATATTTAGCTGATTACAAAGCGCGACTTGTGTTCTCCTGTAGAGGAAGACACAAGCCGCGCTTTTTTTATTTCCATATCGAGTATATTTTTTTCGTGAAAAGAACCCAAATCACGATATATATCGTATACAATTAATATCGAAATACACAATTTCCCATCCGGGAACGCATACGTTATTCATATATCATAGATGATGAAAGAGGGAATAGCAGATGGCAATTATAGAAGTGGTGAAGTACGACGGTCCTCCGGGGATTTTCGCATGGAAATATCCTAACCAAGAGCTAGGGACATGGACTCAGCTAATCGTTAATGAATCTCAGGAAGCGATCCTATTCAAGGGCGGACAAGCGCTTGATTCCTTTACGGCAGGGCGGCACACCCTGAGCACCGCCAATATTCCTATTTTATCTAATATCGTTAATCTTCCTTTCGGTGGGAAGTCGCCGTTCACAGCAGAAGTATGGTATGTGAACAAGACCAATTCGATGAATGTTAAATGGGGAACCAGCGCACCTTTACAACTCCAGGATCCTAAATACAAAATTATGATTTCTGTTCGTTCCTTCGGACAGTTTGGTGTAAAGGTTGATAATCCGCGCAAATTTTTGTTGCAGCTTGTTGGAACGCTTCCTCAGTTTGATCACGATACGCTCGTGAATTATTTCCGCGGGTTGCTTATGTCAAATATAAATGAACTGATCTCATCCTACCTTGTACATAAGCAAATCAGTATACTGGAGATTAATGCCTATGTTGCAGAGATCTCAAAGCATATCCAGGGGCGGCTAGCATCAACTTTTCTGGATAATGGACTTGAGCTGAATAATTTCTATATTGATTCCATTAATATTCCTGATGATGATCCGGCAACGATTCGATTAAAGGAAGCTTTAGCTAAAAAAGCAGAAATGGATATTATCGGCTTCAACTATCAGCAGGAGCGCGGCTTTAACACGATGGAAAAAGCAGCAGGTAATCCTGGTAATCTTGGAGTAGGCATGATGAACACCGGGATGGGGCTTGGACTTGGTATGGGATTCGCTGGACCGGCTATGGATATGGTGAATCGTATGACCCGAGGGATGAGTTTTGATTCAGGGACTACAGTTGTGCGCCAAGAGCGCTCCTGTTCGAAGTGTGGGGTTATGAATTCTGTTGAGGGAAGGTTCTGCAGTGGCTGTGGGCATGCTCTGGAGAGCATTCAGCAAAGCGCATCGTCCGGAAACAAGATCAATTGTTTGGAATGTGGACATGAATTGAAAGCAGGAGCCAAGTTCTGTCCTGGTTGTGGCAATCCTTATCGTGCTTGTCCAACCTGTGGAGCAGATAATCCTGAGGGTGCATCTTCCTGTGTCTCTTGTGGAAAAGAAATGCCTAAAGCCTGTGGTAAATGTGGAGAAATGGTATCACCAGGGGTGAAATTCTGTCCTCACTGTGGAGATAGCTTGGTTATTAAATGCGGAGGTTGTGGGCATGAGCTGAAGCCTGGACAGAAATTTTGTGCAGAGTGTGGAACAAAAGCAGGCTGAAGGAGGACGTTATGAACAAGGGTAAAAGCTATATTCGTATCATCACCATTATTTATGTGGCTGCTATAATACTAACGGTGTTCTCCTTTATAGGGTTAGGCTTCTCTGAATCACTGTTTCGATTCGTGATTTCGCTAGTTGCTGTTCTGCTGGCGGAGAGTGTGGTGTATGGCTATTGTATTTTTTGGCTCCGTACTGCAGGTAGTGTGCAGCGGACCTCACCCGTTCTTCTCAGCGGTGCATTCATCACGGGGATTTATGCGGTTGGAGTATTCGCATCGGCTATTGTCTTCGATTGGCTACTGGAGTTGTCCCCTCTGTGGTATGCTGCCGTTCAACTGCTGATTCTTTTGATTGGTGGAATCACACTAGCTGTGATCGGGATTTATGGATGGAATGCCGGAACAGAAGAACAGCAAATGCAGAGGTCCTTGCAAGCTTTTCGGCAGCATCAGAGTGAAATAAACGAGATCAGTACGCTGGCAAGCAGCTGGAACAATCCCGAAACTGAACAGCTTGTAAAATTGCTCAATAAGTTACGAGATCAATTCAAGTTCAGTGATCCTGTATCAGATCCATCTTTATATGCTACTGAGGATATCATGCATCAGCAGATCTCCCTGTTGCATGATCATGTGAAGCTTCTGCTCATGACAAATGAGCCACATGAGAACTGGCAAGCTGAAATCAACGAAATGGCCGACAGTATTAAAGCTACACTAGAGCGGCGAAATCGGGAATTAGCGGCACTTAAATAGGAGGAAATAACTACATGAACAGATTGAACATACAAGAGCCGTCACCGACCCCAGCGGGGAGTGCAGCGGTTCCTCTGATTAAATTAGACCGGACTGGGTTTGATTATGTCATTCTTGCAGCAGCTTATCTATTCACACCCATTGGACTCGTTCTTGCATTGTTACGTTTGATGCTAACTCATTATAAAAATCATCGGAGACCCACCAATCTAAATCTGATCATGCATGTATTTATCGGAGGATTTGTTGAGCTCTCTATTGCAATGTTTGTGGATACCATGAGTGGAAACACTGGAACTTCCGAATTATTAACGATCCAGATTTTCCTTGCAGTCATATTTTTGATTCCGGCACTTATTCTTGCGAGTGTGACAGCAAAAGCTAAATATACACTTTCTAAGCTTAACACTTCTTATATAGAGCTGATTCAAAATAAAAATATCCGATATGTCGGCAGTATATCTGAACGGATAGGTCAAAGCGATAGCGATGTACGGAGAGATGTCCAGTATCTAAAGAATAAAGGATTATTGGATATTGATATTGTACTTTCAGAGGGGCGCCAGACGCCAGATCCATCCATGGCAGCACCTAATCTTGTTCATTCTGGAAGGACATCAGGCTTCGGAGCTCAAGCTTCGGGACAGCAGATTCATTCTCAACCGCAGTCCTCACCGCTGCTGCCTAAGTCTATCCGTTGTCCGGGCTGCGGAGCACAGAACACGGTTCAGCCTAGTCAGTCTAAGAGCTGTGAATACTGTGGCACGATGATATCGTACAGTTAATGCCAAGGTTCTCCCTGAGCATTGTAGATATAACTTAACTAGGGGAGATAAAAGATGAGTAAATTGGATATACGAAGGCAGCCACCAACAACTGGCAAACCGATATATAAGCACGAATATGAGCGGACGGCGTTTGATTATACGACTATTGTGTTTGCGTATGTATTTGCTCCGGTTGGCTTTATATTGGCTGCCGTTCGGTTATTATCTACACATTCCAAGAGACAGCGCAAAGCAAGCAATATTAACCTGTTTTATCATGCATGTATGGGTGCCTTTGTAGAATTGGCGATCTATTTCATTATTAGCAAGCTACTCGGTCAAATCGATTATGTCGCACTCTTGATCAGGCTGGTAATTATCTACGCATTGTTTAGGATTCCCGCCATCAAATTGTCGGTTAGGGCCGTAGGATGGAGAGAGGGATTCACCTATCTTTGCAATGACTATATCGCTTTGGTTCTTGTGGACGGCATAAGGCATATCGGCAGCCTATCCGATATTCGCGGATTCAGTGAAGAGAACGTCCGCGAGGTTTTGGAATATTTAAAAGATCAGGGAGTACTTTCTCCAGATATTGTTTATTATGAAGGACGTGTAGACAATCCATTTGTAAAATTGCCGCCGAAGCTTATTTATTCCAAACGGGCACAAGCACTGGTGCGTGCGCCTGAGAATAACCTTCGCTACCGTAACAAGCGAGACCGGACAGTGTTTGATCGAATCATCATGGCGATTGCCTATTTGTTTGCTCCGCTTGGGTTTGTACTTGCGATGCTTCGTTTTGTAAGCACTCATTATAAGAATGAGCGGAAATCATTTAACTACAAATTGCTCTATCATGTATGTATGGGAGCTTTTATGGAACTTGCCGTCCTCTTCGCCGTGGGGACCTACAAAGGGGATTTTAAGTGGTTCACTTTATTGATCATTCTGGTGGTCCTCTACTTGATCTTTATAATTCCGGCGGACAGCTTTGCAGGGAGGGCTACCTTCGCAACAGAAAACTTTGATTTTCTGTGCAAGAAGTATCTCATGCTGATCATAGTGGATGATGTTAGACATATTGGTAATTTAGCTGATATCACGAAACAAAGTGAAGATGATGTACGTAGAGACCTACGGTATTTGGTGAGATGGGGGTTACTTGCTTCTGATCTTGTCTATTATGAAGGACGTGTTAAGCTCTTAGATAAACAACCGCCCAATCTTGTACATCCTGACCGGGCACAGCCCTCCGCGGCATCAGAGAACCAGCCATCATCTGGGCGGCAGTCATTACCGGAGAAAAGGCCTAATCCACCTGTCCAACTGCCGAAATCCATCGTTTGTCCGAGTTGCGGTGCTAAGAGTAGAGTACTTCCTGGGCAGGATAAGATCTGTGACTATTGCGGGACGACGATTCCATACAGTTAGCGTACATACGATTGCCTGCTGCCCCCGGGAATCCGGGGGTTTTGCTGCACCGAACTCCCTGGCCTCAGAGTATACATATAAAGTTATTGCATTTTATAAGTCTTTTCCGATATAATGTCCACTAAGAAAACACAAAAGTCTTTGAGGTGAGGACGTTCGTGAAAGAACGCTATTATTTGGTCCGTGAGGACATATTACCTGATGCCGTACTTAAGACTATGCAGGTCAAACAATTGCTTGAGGCCGGGGATGCGAAGACCGTACATGAGGGTGTAGAACAGGTAGGATTGAGCCGGAGCGCTTTTTATAAATACAAGGATGGCATTCACCTGATCCATCAGCTCGAACGTGAGCGAATTGTTACGATCTCCATGGATTTGGAACATGAATCGGGGATGCTCTCCAAGGTTCTAGGATCTGTGGCGGGGCATGGGGCTAACGTGCTGACGATTCACCAGAGTATTCCCCTACAAGGACGAGCGAATGTGGTGATTTCCGTGGAAATCTCACATTTGAATGAGGAGCTCGGAGAGATGCTTGATAGTCTGAAGAATATTCCGGGAGTGAAGCGCGCCCTAATCGTTGGACAGGGATAGAGAAATTATATACGTAAAACTTTTAGGAGGATACTGATGAAGCCGGTTAAAGTAGGATTGCTGGGTCTGGGAACAGTTGGTACAGGTGTAGTTCGTATCGTGGAAGGAAATCAGGAGGATTTGAGCAGTCAAGTAGGCTCTCCAATACTCATTGAGCGCATAGCGGTGAATAATTCCAATAAGCTACGTGATATTGAGGTCGACCCTGCCAAAATAACAACAGATCCATGGGATGTTATTCGTGACCCTGAGATCGATGTAATCGTTGAAGTGATGGGTGGTATCGATGGAACAAAGGAATATATTCTTGAAGCTTTGGACCGCGGTAAACATGTCGTAACTGCGAATAAGGACTTGATGGCGCTGCACGGTTCGGAGATTCTGGCTAAGGCGCAAGAGAAGCAATGTGATGTCTTTTATGAGGCTAGTGTTGCAGGTGGTATTCCGATTATTCGGACGCTTATCGAAGGCTTTTCTTCAGATAAGATCATGAAGATTATAGGTATTGTGAATGGAACAACTAATTACATACTAACCAAAATGAGCCAAGAAGGCGCATCCTACAATGATGTGTTAAAAGAAGCGCAGGATTTAGGATATGCAGAGGCTGATCCAACTTCCGATGTTGAAGGTCTGGATGCTGCCCGCAAAATGGCGATTCTCGGGACCCTAGGCTTCCGTACTAACGTGGAGCTACATGACGTCAGTGTGAGCGGGATTTCAGAAGTGAGTAAAGCCGATATTGCCTTTGCAAAGCGTCTCGGATACGAAATCAAGCTGCTAGGCATTGCTGAACGTCAGGATGAGGAATTCAGTATCAGTGTTCAACCGACCTTGATTCGAGCAAGTCATCCACTTGCATCTGTAAATGGTGTCTTCAATGCAGTTTATGTGTATGGTGAGGCAGTAGGAGAGACAATGTTCTATGGTGCGGGCGCGGGTGCAATGCCAACGGCAACTTCGGTAGTAGCTGACTTGGTAGCCATTATTAAGAACCTCAAGCTGGGTGTTAATGGATTGAAGCAGAAAGTACCTTATAAGCAGAAGAAGCTTAAGAGTGATGAGGATATCTTTTATAAAAACTTCCTACTTTTACACGTTGATGATAAAGCAGGCGTATTGGCCAAGATTACTCAGGTGTTTGCCGAGTATGACGTGAGTCTTGATTCGGTAGTTCAGCAAGCCAATCCAAATAATCCTGATGCGGAGATTATTATTGTTACCCATAACGCCAGCAAAGCAAGTATGAATAAAGTGCTGCGCCACTTTAAGGAACTGAAAGTCATCCACCGGATCAAGAGTCATTATCGTGTGGAAGGTTAGCACTGTAGATGGACTATACTTTCTATATTTAAACAATGAGTAAGGAGATTGCACCTGTTATGAGTACTTATGGAGTAGCAAGGGTTAAAGTACCTGCTAGTACTGCCAATCTTGGTCCGGGCTTCGATACTCTTGGCATGGCATTGCCGCTGTATGCCTGGATTGAGATGGAGGAAGCAGAGGAGACAGTTTTTCATCTATATGGTGACGAGATGAAGGGAGTGGCTCGGGATAAGAGTAATTTACTCTATAAGGTCGCTCAAATGGTATTTGCAGAGGCTGGCGTTACGATGCCTGAAATATCTATTTCGATGTACTCTGAGATTCCGCTTACGCGTGGACTCGGCAGCAGTGCCTCGGCCATCATTGGGGGCATGGTCGCAGCTAATACGATGATCGGCTCTCCGCTCGATGATGCCAAGCTGTTTGATATGGCTACCCAGCTTGAGAAGCATCCTGACAATGTAGGAGCTTCCTTGTTTGGTGGCATCATTACCGCAGTGTGGGACGGTGATCATGCGGATTACGTTCGCCTTGATCCACCTCAAGACCTTGAAGTTCTCGTGGTTATTCCAGAATTCGAGCTGGAAACCACAAAAGCACGGGGAGTGCTTCCAACAGAAATCTCAGTTAGTGATGCTGTGTACAACATCAGCAGAACCTCTTTAATGACAGCCTCGTTTGCATCAGGTCGGCTTGACCTGATCAGTAGAGCGATGCAGGATCGTCTGCATCAGCCCTATCGTGCAGCACTTATTCCAGGCATGGAGAAGCTGCTCGCGGAAGCACCTAACCATGGTGCTTTAGGAATCGCACTTAGCGGTGCCGGTCCTACCCTACTGTGTTTAGTTGATCGCCATGAGACTCGTAAGCGAGAGCTTGAGGCTTTCCTGATGAATACGATGCAAGAACACGGCATCTCTGCTCAGACTTGCTGGCTGATGCCTTGTACTTCAGGTGTTACATCAGAGCTTCTTGAAAGAAACGAGATGCAAAACGTATCATTTTTGGATATGATAAAAGGAGAAGTACGGTTATGAAATCAATAGCGGTATTGCCGCAGGGCTCGGTATCTCACGAAGCGCTGCTGCATTTGTTTAACGGCGAGCCTGTAAAAATTGTGCATCACAAGCTAATTTCCGATGTCTTTCTCTCTACGGCTGGTGGCACCACTGATTACAGCGTTATCCCGATTGAGAATACTATTGAAGGCTCAGTTAGTCTACATATTGATTGGCTCATTAATGAGGTCGATCTGCCTATGCAGGCTGAATGGATCTTTCCATCGATACAGAATCTCATCGGTCACCCGCTGGAATTCAGAGATACGAACGGCAATAAGGATTTCACTAAAATTAAAAAAATCCTTTCGCATCCTGTTGCAATGGCACAATGCATGCAATTTGTTCGGAAGCATGCACCTTGGGCTGAACTGGAGTCGGTCGGAAGCACCTCTGAAGCTGTTGAAATCGTTAAGAACAATCCTGACAAGGGCTGGGCTGCGATTGGTACTGCTCTTGGCGCAGCAACTCATGGGCTGGAGATTGTTGATCGGAAAGTTACAGATCACAACAACAACTACACGCGATTTGTCCTTGTCGGTCCGCAGAAGGTTGATCTTCCACGGAGCAGCAATGGTGTAAAGACGAGTGTCCTAGTTACGCTGCCGGAGGATTTTCCCGGTGCTTTGCATCAGGTCCTCGCTGCCTTTTCTTGGCGGAAGCTGAATTTATCGCGTATTGAATCACGACCAACGAAAAAGAAGTTGGGTACTTATTATTTTTATATTGATGTGCTGGAACCGATAGAATCAGTCCTGCTGCCAGGAGCGATTGAAGAGATTAGCGCTTTAGGCTGTCAGGTTCGGATTCTGGGCTCGTATCCCACATACACCTATGAGGAAGAGAAAGCGGAGGTGCAGTAAATTCATGGCTGAACAATGGATCTATCTGGATGGACAACACGTAACTAAGGAAAATGCAAAGGTATCCGTTTTTGATCACGGTTTTTTGTATGGAGACGGCATATTTGAAGGTATTCGTATCTACAATGGTAATATTTTTAAATGTAAAGAGCATTTGGACAGACTATATGATTCGGCGAAGTCGATCATGCTGGACATTCCGCTCACTTATGACGAGATGCTGGAAGCTATGGCTGAAACGATTCGCCTTAACGACATGCGTAACGGTTATATTCGACTGATCGTATCCCGTGGTCCTGGTAACTTGGGTCTTGATCCACGCCGTTGCCCTAAAGCCAGCGTAATCATTATCGTTGAACAATTAGCTATTTACCCAGAGCAAGCGTACATTAATGGGCTTCGCGCTGTTTCTGTATCCCAACGTCGTAATATTCCGGATGCACTGAATCCGAAGATTAAATCGCTTAACTATCTCAACAATATCCTAGTGAAAATCCAGTCCAATCTGGCAGAAGCCGATGAAGCAATCATGATGAATGCTCAAGGATATGTTACTGAAGGATCTGGAGATAATATTTTCATCATCAAAAATGGTGTGGTCTTTACTCCTCCATGCTATTTGGGAGCGCTTGAAGGAATCACACGTCTGGCGATCATCGAGTTATGTGAGAAATTGGGTATTAAGCTAAAAGAAGAACCATTCACTATGCATGATGTTTACATAGCGGACGAGGTATTCTTCACAGGTACTGCTGCTGAAGTTATTGCTGCGCGTGAAATTGACGGCCGAATCATTGGTGAAGGACAAGCGGGTCCAATCACTTTGAGATTGCTTGAAGAGTTCCGCAATGTTGTTGACAAAGATGGCTACAAGGTTTGGGAATAACAGTTAATCGTACAATTTGCTCTTTACATGCTAGTCGAGTAATGAGTATTGAATAGGCATTAGATATCCTTTCATGTATATGAAGAAGATGGCCGGAGGTCTCTGGTAAATCTTTTCATGTCTCATGAAAGGATTTTTTTTATTTCAGGGATGTCATTCGCCCATGGGCTGCATAAGATGTAGTAACGAAGGAGGCGGCTGTACCGCATATAACTCTGTAAGAGAGCAATGTTCCATCCAAAGGGTGTTTGCTTTCAAAGCCAGTTTTGCTGTGTAGCTGTAAGAAAGCAATACTCCACAAAACTTTTAGGAGGTTAATGCTACGTGAAAATACACATTGTCAAACAAGGCGATAGTCTGTATGCATTATCGCAAAAGTACGGAGTGCCGTTACAGAAAATTATTGAAGCTAATCCACAGATCAGTAATCCGAATGTGCTGGCACTTGGTGAAAAAGTAAAAATACCTACGGCTCCTGTATCCGTACCGGATAACAGTGAAGTTTACTACAAGCATACAGTCAAACAAGGAGATACCTTATGGAAATTATCTAAGGCGTGGGGAATCCCTTTAAAAGATATGGTTGAAGCAAACCCCCAGCTGAAGAATCCGAATGTACTGATGTTAGGGGAAGTAGTCAACATTCCTAAAAAGACATCAAACGCTTCACCCGTACAGCCAGGCTACATGCCTTCTAATGCTTCTGAGAAAACACAAGTTGGCGGGAAGGAATATACGGGTCCAAAAGAACAGCCAGTAGCTGAGGTAGTTCCTGCACCAAAACCGGAAACTAAACCAGAGGTCAAACCAGAAACTAAACCGGAAGCAAAAGCAGAAAATAAACCAGAGGCTAAAGCGGAAACTAAACCTGCACCTAAATCATCGCCAAATATCTCGCCTTTGTACAATTCTGCACCACACCCATCGATGAACATTGCCCCTATTAATACTCAAAATGCTGCACCTAATCCTGCACCGAATATGCAGATGGAAGTTGCTCCTGTGCAAGAAATTGAAATGCAGAGCCTATTTGTTCAGATTACAGTTCCAAATCAAGAGCCTGTAGCTCATCATGAGGCAGCAAAAGCTGAGATAAAGCCAGTGGCTTGCAAAGAGGAAAAGGCAGATGCTTGTGACAACATGGGATATCCAGGACTTGGAGGGAATCCTTATCTCTATGATTCTTATCAAAATAGCCCAAATATGAACATGAATTGGGCACCAAGTTATGTTCAACCGGCGTCATATGGACCTGAATGCATGTCTCCATACTACTTTTCAGAAAATATGTATTCACCTAATATGAGTCCAGAACAATGGAATCCGAATGCTGCACCTAATGTGAGTCCAGAACAATGGAATCCGAATGCTGCGCCTAATGTGAGCCCAGAACAATGGAATCCGAATGCTTGGCCTAACATGAGTCCAGAACAATGGAATCCGAATGCTGCGTCTAACATGAGTCCAGAACAATGGAATCCGAACGCTTGGCCTAATATGAGTCCAGAACAATGGAATCCAAATGCTGCATCTAACAATATGGAGGCTAATGTTTCAGGGATGAACCCGATGTATGGGATGTCATCGAACCTTCCTTGGCCAACTACTTGTGGGTGTGGGGGAATGCATGTTCAACCCTATTCATATGAAATGCCCGTATATAATACCTATCCTGCATATGGAAACCCAAATGCATTCTCTGCTTATGGAGCGGGAACACCTAATCAGGGAATAGTTCCAACATCTCCTCTTGGAGCTTTTGGCGGGCCGATAATGTCGAGTATTCCGTCTAATCCGCAGTATCCAGGTATTGGTAATTATTCGCAGCATAATCGGGTTCCGGAAATCCAAGATCCTGAAACGTTTGTACAGGACACTCCCGAAGTTGTTAGAACAGTGAGTGAGGAATCTACTTCTGGCGCTTCTCTCAAGAGCAAGGGAACTGGAACGAAGGAAACGGCATCAAAAGCAAAGACCTCGAGTCAAAACAGCAGTAAGAAAAACAATACAGGTGTGAAGTCTCAACGTTCAAAAGCTGGTGGTCGTACAGAGAGCTCAAAGAAACGCAGAAATCCGTGGATTTCTAATTAATACAGTTCTGAACTAACATCCAATCTCTATTTAACGTGTAGGTTCTGATTATTAGAATCTGCACGTTTTTTATGAGAAGATGGGAACGAGAAGTAGGACTGAGGCGAAAGTACTTATTTATGTTTTTTGAATTTAGGGGTTGTTTTTAAAGTGGGTTATATGTTACATTATAAATCCAGTCGCAAAGAGGAGATATAAACTTTCGGTTGGTGAATGTTAATCCGGATGAAATTACAAAAGACTTTGAAAAAAAAGTGTTGCAATTCATCGGAAAACATGATATATTATAAAAGTTGCTGCTGAGACATTAAACGGCGCCAACGAGAACTTGATCTTTGAAAACTGAACAACGAGTGAGTAGGAAATCACGAAAGTGAAATCCAAAATTAGAGAATTAATTTTCTCGTCAGATGTTTCAAAATGAGCATATCGCTCTTTTCAATACTAATTGGAGAGTTTGATCCTGGCTCAGGACGAACGCTGGCGGCGTGCCTAATACATGCAAGTCGAGCGGAGTTACTTTGAAAGCTTGCTTTCAAAGTAACTTAGCGGCGGACGGGTGAGTAACACGTAGGCAACCTGCCCCTTAGACTGGGATAACTACCGGAAACGGTAGCTAATACCGGATAATTTCTTTTTTCTCCTGAAGAAAGAATGAAAGACGGAGCAATCTGTCACTGAGGGATGGGCCTGCGGCGCATTAGCTAGTTGGTGGGGTAACGGCCCACCAAGGCGACGATGCGTAGCCGACCTGAGAGGGTGAACGGCCACACTGGGACTGAGACACGGCCCAGACTCCTACGGGAGGCAGCAGTAGGGAATCTTCCGCAATGGACGAAAGTCTGACGGAGCAACGCCGCGTGAGTGATGAAGGTTTTCGGATCGTAAAGCTCTGTTGCCAGGGAAGAACGTCCGGTAGAGTAACTGCTATCGGAGTGACGGTACCTGAGAAGAAAGCCCCGGCTAACTACGTGCCAGCAGCCGCGGTAATACGTAGGGGGCAAGCGTTGTCCGGAATTATTGGGCGTAAAGCGCGCGCAGGCGGTCATTTAAGTCTGGTGTTTAAACCTTGGGCTCAACCTGAGGTCGCACTGGAAACTGGGTGACTTGAGTACAGAAGAGGAAAGTGGAATTCCACGTGTAGCGGTGAAATGCGTAGATATGTGGAGGAACACCAGTGGCGAAGGCGACTTTCTGGGCTGTAACTGACGCTGAGGCGCGAAAGCGTGGGGAGCAAACAGGATTAGATACCCTGGTAGTCCACGCCGTAAACGATGAGTGCTAGGTGTTAGGGGTTTCGATACCCTTGGTGCCGAAGTTAACACAGTAAGCACTCCGCCTGGGGAGTACGGTCGCAAGACTGAAACTCAAAGGAATTGACGGGGACCCGCACAAGCAGTGGAGTATGTGGTTTAATTCGAAGCAACGCGAAGAACCTTACCAGGTCTTGACATCCCTCTGAATCCACTAGAGATAGTGGCGGCCTTCGGGACAGAGGAGACAGGTGGTGCATGGTTGTCGTCAGCTCGTGTCGTGAGATGTTGGGTTAAGTCCCGCAACGAGCGCAACCCTTAACTTTAGTTGCCAGCAAGTAATGTTGGGCACTCTAGAGTGACTGCCGGTGACAAACCGGAGGAAGGTGGGGATGACGTCAAATCATCATGCCCCTTATGACCTGGGCTACACACGTACTACAATGGCCGGTACAACGGGAAGCGAAACCGCGAGGTGAAGCCAATCCCATCAAAGCCGGTCTCAGTTCGGATTGCAGGCTGCAACTCGCCTGCATGAAGTCGGAATTGCTAGTAATCGCGGATCAGCATGCCGCGGTGAATACGTTCCCGGGTCTTGTACACACCGCCCGTCACACCACGAGAGTTTACAACACCCGAAGTCGGTGGGGTAACCCGCAAGGGAGCCAGCCGCCGAAGGTGGGGTAGATGATTGGGGTGAAGTCGTAACAAGGTAGCCGTATCGGAAGGTGCGGCTGGATCACCTCCTTTCTATGGAGAATCGTCTTCTGCAATGAAGACATTCAAATCGGAAGTTAAACTTCCAAATCTCAGGTTTAGGCCTGTTACTCACTCGTTGCTCAGTTTTGAGAGTTTAAGCTCTCAGTAAGACTTGATCCTTGAAAACTGGATACCGAAACGAATTTGCGTTTTAGAACATCTTTTAGCAACTTGTGCAAACAAGTAAATGTTATTAGTGAGATGATTCCAAGAGAGATATCGTATGATATTTTCCTGCGGAAAAATCAAGGTTAAGCTAATAAGAGCACACGGAGGATGCCTAGGCGCCAGGAGCCGACGAAGGACGTGGCGAACAACGAAACTGCCTCGGGGAGCTGTAAGCAAGCTTTGATCCGGGGGTGTCCGAATGGGGAAACCCAGCTGTGGTAATTCGCAGTTACTCATCTCTGAACACATAGGAGATGTAGAGGCAGACCAGGGGAACTGAAACATCTAAGTACCCTGAGGAAGAGAAAACAATAGTGATTCCGTCAGTAGCGGCGAGCGAACGCGGAACAGCCTAAACCTAAGAGCTTGCTCTTAGGGGTTGTGGGACGTCTCACATGGAGTTACAAAGGAATATGGTAGGTGAAGAGGTCTGGAAAGGCCCGCGATAGAGGTAAAAGCCCTGTAACCTAAACTGTGTTCTCTCCGAGACGGATCCCGAGTAGTGCGGGGCACGTGAAACCCCGTATGAATCCAGCAGGACCATCTGCTAAGGCTAAATACTACCTGGCGACCGATAGTGAAACAGTACCGTGAGGGAAAGGTGAAAAGCACCCCGGAAGGGGAGTGAAATAGAACCTGAAACCGTGTGCTTACAAAAAGTCAGAGCCCTATTAATGGGTGATGGCGTGCCTTTTGTAGAATGAACCGGCGAGTTACGTTTAACATGCAAGGTTAAGTCGAGAAGACGGAGCCGCAGCGAAAGCGAGTCTGAATAGGGCGATTTAGTATGTGGACGTAGACCCGAAACCGTGTGATCTACCCCTGTCCAGGGTGAAGGTGCGGTAACACGCACTGGAGGCCCGAACCCACGCATGTTGAAAAATGCGGGGATGAGGTGGGGGTAGCGGAGAAATTCCAATCGAACTCGGAGATAGCTGGTTCTCCCCGAAATAGCTTTAGGGCTAGCCTCGGTATAAGAGTAGTGGAGGTAGAGCACTGATTGGGTGCGGGGTCCGCAAGGATTACCAAGCTCAGTCAAACTCCGAATGCCATATACTTATTGCCGGGAGTCAGACAGTGAGTGCTAAGATCCATTGTCAAAAGGGAAACAGCCCAGACCATCAGCTAAGGTCCCCAAGTGTGTGTTAAGTGGGAAAGGATGTGGAGTTGCACAGACAACCAGGATGTTGGCTTAGAAGCAGCCACCATTGAAAGAGTGCGTAATAGCTCACTGGTCGAGTGACTCTGCGCCGAAAATGTAACGGGGCTAAACACACCACCGAAGCTATGGCTAGATACGTATGTATCTGGGGTAGGGGAGCGTTGTATGTGGGTTGAAGGTGTACCGTAAGGAGCGCTGGACAGCATACAAGTGAGAATGCCGGTATGAGTAACGAAAAGATCAGTGAGAATCTGATCCGCCGAAAGCCCAAGGTTTCCTGAGGAAGGCTCGTCCGCTCAGGGTAAGTCGGGACCTAAGGCGAGGCCGAAAGGCGTAGTCGAAGGACAACAGTTTGAAATTACTGTACCACCGTAATCCGCTATGAGCGATGGGGTGACGCAGGAGGGTAGTGACGCGGACTGATGGATATGTCCGTCTAAGCAGTGAGGCTGATGTGTAGGCAAATCCGCACATCGTTAAGGCTGGGCTGTGATGGGGAGCGAAAATTACAGTAGCGAAGGTCATGATCTCACACTGCCAAGAAAAGCCTCTAGCCAGGAGAAGGTGCCCGTACCGCAAACCGACACAGGTAGGCGAGAAGAGAATTCTAAGGCGCGCGGAAGAACTCTCGTTAAGGAACTCGGCAAAATGACCCCGTAACTTCGGGAGAAGGGGTGCCCCGGTAGTGTGAATAGCACGAGGGGGCCGCAGTGAAAAGGCCCAAGCGACTGTTTAGCAAAAACACAGGTCTGTGCGAAGCCGCAAGGCGAAGTATACGGGCTGACGCCTGCCCGGTGCTGGAAGGTTAAGGGGAGTGGTTAGGGGTAACCCGAAGCTATGAACCGAAGCCCCAGTAAACGGCGGCCGTAACTATAACGGTCCTAAGGTAGCGAAATTCCTTGTCAGGTAAATTCTGACCCGCACGAATGGCGTAACGACTTGGGCGCTGTCTCAACGAGAGATCCGGTGAAATTTTAATACCTGTGAAGATGCAGGTTACCCGCGACAAGACGGAAAGACCCCATGGAGCTTTACTGCAGCTTGATATTGAATTTGGGTACGATCTGTACAGGATAGGTGGGAGCCGTAGAAATCGGAGCGCAAGCTTCGGTGGAGGCGCCGTTGGGATACCACCCTGATCGTATCTAGGTTCTAACCTAGTACCCTAACCGGGTACGGGGACCGTGTCAGGCGGGCAGTTTGACTGGGGCGGTCGCCTCCTAAAGAGTAACGGAGGCGTTCCAAGGTTCCCTCAGAATGGTTGGAAATCATTCGAAGAGTGCAAAGGCATAAGGGAGCTTGACTGCGAGACCTACAAGTCGAGCAGGGACGAAAGTCGGACTTAGTGATCCGGTGGTACCGCATGGAAGGGCCATCGCTCAACGGATAAAAGCTACCCTGGGGATAACAGGCTTATCTCCCCCAAGAGTCCACATCGACGGGGAGGTTTGGCACCTCGATGTCGGCTCATCGCATCCTGGGGCTGAAGTAGGTCCCAAGGGTTGGGCTGTTCGCCCATTAAAGCGGTACGCGAGCTGGGTTCAGAACGTCGTGAGACAGTTCGGTCCCTATCTGTCGTGGGCGCAGGAAATTTGAGAGGAGCTGTCCTTAGTACGAGAGGACCGGGATGGACGTACCGCTGGTGCACCAGTTGTTTCGCCAGAAGCATGGCTGGGTAGCTACGTACGGACGGGATAAGCGCTGAAAGCATCTAAGCGTGAAGCCCCCCTCAAGATGAGATTTCCCAATTAGTAAGACCCCTTGAAGACGACGAGGTAGATAGGTTGGAGGTGGAAGTGCAGTAATGCATGGAGCTGACCAATACTAATCGGTCGAGGGCTTATCCTATACTTAAGACGCAAATTCAATTCGGATTCAGTTTTCAGGCATCAAGTTCTAAACCATATGGTCCTAGTGGCTGTATGTTGATGAATTTTGTTTTCAGCATTTGGCGATGCTGAGACCTGAATAATGCATTTGTACCGCAAATGCCCGTTTGGTGGCGATAGCGGAGGGGTTCCACGCGTACCCATCCCGAACACGACCGTTAAGCCCTCCAGCGCCGATGGTACTTGGACCGAAGGGTCCTGGGAGAGTAGGACGTTGCCAAGCACGAAAGACCACTGTTGAGTAATCGACAGTGGTCTTTTTGTTGTGCCTTGTAGAGTGAATTTGCTTGTAAGGGTTTTTATGATAAAGTGGTTTAATAGAGTCACTAATAGATTATTCATGGGGGATAAAGATCTTGATTATATGGATCAATGGAGCTTTTGGTGCGGGGAAGACAGAAACTGCATATGAATTACATCGCAGACTTCCTGATTCTTTTGTATACGATCCAGAGAATGTAGGGTATTACATAAGAGCAAACATTCCCGATGTGATGACGAAAAGTGACTTTCAGGACTATTATCTTTGGCGTGAAATTAACCATTCCATGTTAAAATACATAGCTAGCGAATATAGGGGAACGATTATCGTACCTATGACCATAGTCAACCCAGAATATTGGATGGACATTGCTGGTAATCTAATAAATGAGGGATTAGAGGTTCATCATTTTACTTTGTGTGCCTCACGAGAGACGCTGCTCAAGAGATTGGGTGGTAGAGGTGAAGGGAATGACTCGTGGGCCGTTCAACAGATCGACAGATGCCTCACAGGGCTTAATAAGGACGTATTTAAAGACCATTTAGACACAAATAACCTGACTACTCTAGGAGTCGTAAAGATGATAGCTAGTAAGCTTGATATCACTTTAACGCCTATTATAGAAGAAAAGTGAAAATATATTAATTTAGGTATTGCTATACTTCGAAATACATGATATAATATTTTTTGTTGTCAAAACATTTTGTTTTCAATACGGCCCGTTGGTCAAGGGGTTAAGACACCTCCCTTTCACGGAGGTAACATGGGTTCGAATCCCATACGGGTCACCAATTTCTTTAAAACGTAATTGTTCTTCTGAAATAATATGTTGCATTACAGGTTGGATTGTGTTATGATAATTGAGTTGCTTCTTTACATGGAGGCTTAGCTCAGCTGGGAGAGCATCTGCCTTACAAGCAGAGGGTCGGGGGTTCGATCCCCTCAGCCTCCACCATGAAGCTTTCTTATGGTAATGAATAGCTAAATATTTTTAATGACGCGGGGTGGAGCAGCCCGGTAGCTCGTCGGGCTCATAACCCGAAGGCCGCAGGTTCAAATCCTGCCCCCGCAACCAATTTTCATCAAGCAATTATATCTTTTGGAACCGTGGTGTAGTTGGCCTAACATGCCTGCCTGTCACGCAGGAGATCGCGAGTTCGAATCTCGTCGGTTCCGCCATTTTTCTTGCTTCATGAGCCATTAGCTCAGTTGGTAGAGCACCTGACTTTTAATCAGGGTGTCGAAGGTTCGAGTCCTTCATGGCTCACTTCTTAAGTGAGTCGGACACTAATACATACCGTGTGCGGACGTGGCTCAGCGGTAGAGCATCGCCTTGCCAAGGCGAGGGTCGCGGGTTCGATTCCCGTCGTCCGCTCCATATAAATTTTGCGCCCTTAGCTCAGCTGGATAGAGCGTTTGACTACGAATCAAAAGGCCGGGAGTTCGAATCTCTCAGGGCGCGCCATATTTTAACTTCATACTTTGCCGGCGTGGCGGAATGGCAGACGCGCTCGACTCAAAATCGAGAGGGAAACCGTGGAGGTTCGAGTCCTCTCGCCGGTATCAATTAGCAAGCGAAGCTCTTATGCGTTAAGCTAAGGGCTTTTGTTTTTCAAGTATAGTAAGGTAAATCATTATATTGTGGACTCTTAGCTCAGTTGGTAGAGCAGTAGACTCTTAATCTATTTGTCCAGGGTTCGAGCCCCTGAGAGTCCATCCTTAAAAGAAGCGGCAGAGATGCCGTTTCTTTTTTTTATAAGAGTTATACGGTTTCAATTATAGTCACAAAAAAAGCCACGAAGTACGATATTAGCGTACTTCGTGGCTTTTGATATTTATGGAAGGATATTACCCGCAGCGCGGTAAATTTCATACCATTCTGGTCTGGTGAGTGTAATATCGGATGCTTTGGCAATATCCCGCAATCGCTGCGTATTGGTTGTACCTACAACAGGCTGCATATTTGCCGGATGTCTTAGAATCCAGGCAATGGCAATAGCGGTATTGGTAACCTCTTTTTCAGCTGCTAAGCGGTTAATGACCTCGTTCAATTCAGGGAACTTGTCGTTGTCCAAGAATACACCTTCAAAGAACCCATATTGGAAAGGTGACCATGGCTGAATGGTCATGTCGTGTAGACGGCTGTACTCTAAGATCCCGCCGTCATGAACAACCGAACCGGAGTTAGTCATATTCACATTGAAGCCGGTATCAATCATACCCGTAAACATAATGCTCAATTGCAGCTGGTTGAACAGCAGCGGTTGCTTTACATTTTTCTTAAGTAGCTCGATTTGTAACGGGTTCTGGTTGCTGACACCAAAATGCTTGACCAATCCCTTGCTCTCCAGAATGTCAAAAGCCTCAGCCACTTCTTCCGGCTCGAACAGCGTGTCAGGACGGTGAAGCAAGAGCACATCAATATAATCGGTCTTAAAGCGTTTTAGGCTACCCTCTACGGATTGTAGGATATGCTCTTTGGAAAAATCAAAATAACCCTTGCGGATTCCGCATTTGGTTTGGATCAGCATTTTATCACGCATACCAGGATTGTTCTGAAGTACCCCTGCGAATACCTCTTCAGCTTTTCCGTCCGCGTAAATGTCGGCATGATCAAAGAAGTCTATTCCGAGCTCCAACGCACTATGTACATGTGTATCAGCCTCTTTTGCAGACAAATCCGCAATCCGCATACAGCCCAGCGAAATTTGGGATACGTCAAGTACACCATTCGCTACACTAATTTTCTTAACCATGAGTGATTCACTCCTTAGAATGTAAGTTAGAACTTGAAGTATTCTATCAAACCATATCACAAAGTGGGAGGCTAAGCCAATATGCCCTACGACGTATAGGTAGGTTGTAAGCAAAGTACAAAAAAGAGGCCGCCACATCAGTAGACTTCACTACTTTTGCAGACAACCTCTTTGTTTATACATCCAGAATTAGCATATGGATGTATTCAGAATCATTTTAATACATATTCGGAATGTCGACATTAGGATCAATATCTGCTTCGTAGTCTACGCCATCTGTTCTAAAGCCAAACAGATTGAAGAAATCTTGGCGGTAGCCTTCAAGATCAGCCAGCTCACCTGCATTATCAGTTGTCAGCTCGTCCCAACGTTTCATAACCTCTGTCTGAACGTCCTCACGCATTTCCCAGTCGTCAATGCGGATCAAGCAGCTTCCGTCAGCAGTAGCCTTGCCTTCACCGTATAGGTGCTCAGAGAACAAGCGATACATTTGTTCAATACAGTTCTCGTGCAGGCCTTTTTCCTTCATCACTTCATAAAGTGCAGAGATATAAAGGGGTACTACAGGAATAGCTGAGCTGGACTGAGTTACGAGCGCCTTATTAACGGATACAAAGGCACGTCCGCCTTTTGATGAAAGAAGGTCATTCATTTGGATCGCAGTCTGTTCCAGATCGTGCTTGGCTTGGCCAATTGTTCCGTCCCGATAGATAGGGTGAGTGATTTCAGGCCCGATGTAGGAGTAAGCAACGGTAGTAGCACCATCTGCAAGGACATCAGCTGCTTGAAGCTGATCGATCCACATTCTCCAGTCTTCGCCGCCCATTACAGCGATGGTCTGACGTACTTCCTCTTCATTAGCAGGCTCAATGGTGGTCATGGAAACTTCGCCTGTGTGGAAGTTCAAAGTTTTATTCGAATAAGCTGTTCCCACCGGTTTAATAACGGAGGAGAAGGTTTCTCCTGTTACCGGATGGGTACGACGAGGTGAAGCGACACTATAAATAACTAAATCGATGGTGCCGTATTCAGCTTTAATCAATGCAATGGTCTTCTCTTTAATCGCATCTGAGAAGGCATCGCCAACTATGCTGTGTGATTTAAGTCCAAGCTCTGCTGCTTGTTGTTCAAAGGCAGCGGAGTTGTACCAGCCTGCAGATGCGGTGCGCTGACCTTCCGCAGCCTTATCGAAGAACACACCAATGGTATTGGCGCCAGCACCAAAAGCAGCTGAAATTCTAGAAGCCAGTCCGTATCCGGTAGAGGCACCGATGACAAGTACATTCGCAGGTCCCTCAATTTTCTTTTGTGCTTTTACATATTCAATTTGTTGTTCTATTTGTTTGGCGCATCCCTCTGGATGGGCTGTTGTGCATATAAATCCGCGTGTTTTAGGTTGAATAATCATCAAGGAATTCCCCTTTGTATAAAAATTTAAGTCTACTGATACACAGAGAAAGTATAGCAAACAATATTTACTAATACAAAGAATTTAGGATATTCGATAAGAATCCGCTACCCTGTATTTTTGTTTGTTAGCTAGCTGTGCTATCGAGTCTTGATCATTTATTAAGGCTTGCGGACTCCAGGGACGTTATTCCTTAGAAAAGGGGCTGCCCCAGTAGCCATTTCATGACTTCAAGGACAACCCCCTTTACATTACTTACATATAAGGATCTATTACGTACGGAAGATTGAATCAATCGCTTTGATCTCATCTGGTGTCAGCTGAACTTTTAGAGTCTGGAGATTCGATACGATCTGTTCCGGACGTTTAGCTCCGGGAATAAGTGCGTCGATGGAAGGTACGGTCAAATACCAGGCTAGCACCACATGTGCGACTTCAACACCTTTGGCATCGGCAATTTGGCGAACCTTGTCCACCTTCTCCAGGTTTTTGGCAAAGGTCGCTCCTTGAAACATTGGGTTGTTCTTTCTATTGTCGCTGAACGTATCGCCTTGCTTATACTTGCCGCCAAGAAGGCCGGACGCGAGTGGGAAGTAAGGAACGAAAGAAATGCCAAGCTCCTGCGTGTAAGGGAGCAGTTCTTTTTCTGCATCACGGTGCAGCAGGTTGTAATGGGATTGGAGAACATCCACATGCCCGTCCTTATTGGCTTCTCTCAGCTGTTCAATGGAGAAGTTGGAGACCCCGATCGCTTTGATCTTTCCTTCATCCTTCAGCTTCTTAAGCTCGCCAACAGCTTCATCCTTAGGAGTGCTTTCATCAGGGAAATGAATATAGTAAAGATCGATATAATCGGTCTGGAGGCGTTTCAAGCTGTCTTCCACAGACTGTCTTAGAAAAGCTGGAGAGTTGTCGATCGTAACCTTATCGCCAGTAATCTTGTGAGCGCCCTTAGTAGCAATAACCACATTGTCACGGCCGCCTCTTTCTCTCAGCACTTCTCCAATAAGTTCCTCGGATCTACCTGGACCATAGATAAAGGCGGTATCAATGAAATTGATCCCATGGTCAAGAGCGTTGCGAACGATGTCTTTACCAGTCTCATCATTTAAGCCGGGAAATAAATTATGCCCACCAACAGCATTGGCACCCAGTCCGAGAGGGAGTACCTGCAAATTTGTTCTACCTAACGTTATTTTACTAGACATAATCAATCATCAGCTCCTTAAAATAGAATATGAACTATATTAAGTATAGCTAATAGCCCGTGGTAAGACAAATTGCTGATTTCCAGCTTTATACATGAATATTTAAAGCGTATAAGTTATGATATAAAGAATAATTTTGCGTTCCCACATTTGTTGACACAATGAAGTAAAGGAGGTTTGTCTTATGCTAGTTATTAATCAAAATGAAGTGGCTGAGCTATTAGCAATGGAGTCTTGCATCACAGTGATGGAATCCGTTTTGAAGGACTTGTCCGCAGGACAAGCCATACAGAGCTTAAGACAAGTACTCCCGCTGCACCAAGGCAATCTGATTGGCTTAATGCCGGGCTTTTTGCAGAGTGAAGAAGTAGCAGGTGCCAAAATCATCAGTGTGTTTCCAAGCAACCATGGCTCAGGTTTACCTTCCCATCAAGGGCTTGTTACGTTATTCGATTCTTCTACCGGTGTTCTGAAAGCTGTAGTAGATGGACAGAAGATTACCGCAATTCGCACAGCAGCTGTTAGCGCAGTAGCCACTCGTTATCTGGCTAGAGAAGATGCAGAGGTACTTGCCATTCTAGGTACCGGCGAGCAAGCCAAAAGTCATCTGGAAGCGATGCTACTGGTTCGATCGATTCGTGAGGTCAGAGTTTGGAGTAGGGCACTTGCAAAGGCAAGAGATTTCCAAGCAGAAATGAGCCGTAAATATGGTGTGGATATCCTTGTGGCTGAGACTATTCAAGAGGCAGTTAATCCAGCAGATATCATTTGTACCGTAACAGCATCCACAGAGCCTGTACTCGAAGGAGAATGGCTGAAGCCTGGAGTACATATCAATGCGGTTGGAGCCTGCAGAGCAGCGGATCGTGAGCTGGATTCGGAGACCGTACGGTTAGCTAAGTTATATGTAGACCGATTGGAATCCGCGCATAATGAATCTGGGGATTATTTAATTCCGCTGAACGAAGGCGTGATTACTTCAGGCCATATTATCGGTGAAATCGGTGAACTGATCAGCGGGAATATTGAGGGCAGAGCTACAGCTGATGAGATCACTCTTTTTAAAGGACTAGGACTTGCAATAGAGGATTTAGCAGCAGCCAACTTCATTTATAATGAAGCTGTTAAATTACAAAAAGGCATTGAAATTGCATTCTAAGGAGCGACCACATGATGAGCACATATGAAGGTTTGTATGATTTCAAGTTGACGGAGCAAGACGAAGAACGGGCCGTACATTTGCATGAGCAGAACATTAATATTGATTTGCTATTTCAAGGTCCCTTATCTCCAAACGCAATTCCAGAGTCTGTGTCTAAAAAAATAAAAGAGCTGTGTGAGCCCTATAAAGATGAGCCGATGATATATAGCAGCATGCCAGCAAAAATGATCACAAAGCTGTCGGCCAGCGGTGAGATCCCCGAGTATAAAAGTGAGTGGTATAAATCGGGAATTACCGCGGGTAACCGGGAACTTCATTTAGAGTCCTTAGAAAGCATGATCAATAGCATGGCTGAAGTTCAGCTTCAGTTTGACTCCGCAGATTGGTTAGTTAAAGCTTTAACCGCAGAGGATATACGTGCAGCCAAGCGTAATGGCCATAAGGCGGGTATTATCACAGCTCAAGAAACGGATGGCCTAGGTACTAATCTGGACCTATTAGATGTGTTACATAATTTTGGCTTAAGAATTTTACAATTAACTTATAACAATCAGAATCAGGTCGGTGCAGGTTGTGCAGAACAGTCGAACGCTGGGATTACGAATTATGGAAAAAGATTCATTGAGCGTTTGAACAAGCTCGGGATCATTGTAGATACGGGACATTGTGGAAAACAGACCACGCTCGATGCTTGTCAGTATTCTAAGACTCCAGTCATTGCTTCACACACGGGTGTAGAGGCTATCTATCCACATATGCGCTGTAAAAGTGATGAAGAGATTATCGCGATAGCGAAGACGGGTGGAGTCATCGGTATTTTTGCTATGCCGTGGTTTGTTCATGAAGATCCTAACCATACGACCATTGATCATGTGTTGGATCATATCGAATATGTGATTCGGCTTGTAGGCGTGGATCATGTCGGGATTGGAACGGATTGGCCGATGAGCGATGTGCTATGGTCATTGATTTATTTTAAAGAACATATTGCACCTAAGCTAGGATTTGCCAAAGGAGACGGACCTTCTACTGAAACCGTTGCTGGGCTTGAAAAATATAGCTATTTTATCAACTTTACTAGAGGTCTAGTGGCTCGCGGTTATAAGGATGAGGATATTGCAAAGATTATGGGTGGCAACTGGCTGCGCGTGTTTGAAGAAATTTGGGGATAGGGGATAAATAGATGACAACATACTTGAACACAACTACATTTAACTTCTACTGTTCTGGCATTTATTCAGGGAAACTACATTTTACGGAACAACAAATTATGCTCGCTAAGGTTGATCCACGCAGACGAACACAAATGCAATACAATGCGCTGGATAGCCAGTTCAAGACCGTTCTTCCATTTCAAAAAATCCACGAACACATGGACGCTTACGCTAAAGCAGAATGGGTCAATGATGAGGTAGTTCTAAGTAATGGTGATCTTTATCAAAAGCATATTCAGTATCAGGCTGTATTGGATGGCCGTGAGCTTACTTCACAAGTATGGGCGCTACGAAAAGAGACGGCACTGGATATTGTGACCTTGGATGGTGAGATTATTGCCTTTCTTACGCCGAATCGGTATGGCATCGAGCTGATTGTTAAAGCAGGATATGAGAAGCTGACGCCTCTGGTTGTTTATGATGATCCCCTTTTGTCCAAGCCAGAGTATGGTGTAAATGATTTGGGTACGGATCTGATTCCGATGCGTGATGGCGTGAGACTGGCTACGGATGTGTTTCTTCCTGAGGGCATTCAGCCGGGAACCAAGCTGCCGACGATTCTTGTGAGAACCTGCTATGACCGTAACGGGAAAAAAGAGATTTTTATGAGATGGGCTAACAAAGGTTATGCAGTGGTGTCACAGGACGTTAGAGGTCGGGCGGATTCGGAAGGGGAATTGATCCCTTTTTATAATGAACGGGATGATGGCTACGATACGATCGATTGGATTATCGCGCAGGATTGGTCAGATGGCAATGTTGGAATGTGGGGCGCGTCCTATCTCGGCTTTGTGGTTGTCTCGGCGGCGACCAGTGGGCACCCTAATTTGAAGGCTGTTGTGGATGAAGTGAATGTTGGCTCACCGTTTGTAGATACAGCGCGTAAGGGTGGGACGCTTTGCTCTTGGCCACTCTTGTCTTGGACGCTTGCACAATCTGTGGGTACCCGGACGGATTTTGATATTTTTGGGGGCATTACGGTGAACCCAGAAGCTGCCGTCGATGCGAGACCGATTAAGGAGATTCCACAGCAAATGATAGGCAAAGCATCAGGACCATGGGATTTGTGGAGCCAGCATCCCGAGTATGATGATTTCTGGAGAAACTGTACCTTTACGGAACGTGGGGATCAAGTGCAGGTCCCTATGTATGTGATCTCAGGCTGGTATGATGGCGACAGCCCTGGCGTATCTGAGACTTGGAGAATGCTGACTGAACATGATGTGCCAAATCGTAAAATCCGTCTGGGTGCATGGGAGCATGGGCCAAACCGAGCTAGAGATTATGAGGGAGTAAGCTTCGGCAATGATGCAGTCGTCTATGATTATGATGTTTCTGTACTGCGCTGGTTCGACCGCTTCCTCAAAGGCATTCCGAACGGAATAGATCAGGAGCCTAGAGCCTCTTATTATGTCGTTGGTGAGAATCAGTGGAGAACGTCGGAGGATTGGACACCAGTTGAAGCTACAACTACGCCGTTTTATCTTTCCAGTGCTGGTCGGGCTAATTCAGGACAAGGAGATGGGAAGCTGCTCACAGCGCCAGAGGAACACTCTCCAGAAGATACTTATGTCTATAACCCAAATGATCCTATGAATGATAGCGGTGAGCGGGAGCCTGAAAATTTGCGGAAATATGAGCTCCGAAATGATATTCTTGTGTACACTAGTGAGGTGTTGACGGAAGAATTGACTATTGCTGGCGAATTGTCTGCTGTCATCTACGCCGTTAGCACAGGTAAGGATACGGATTGGGTAGTTACGCTTAGTGATGTGAATGAACATGGAGACTCTATCCGGTTATCTAACTATATTGTCAGAGCTAAATATCGTCATGGGTTTGATGCACCAGAACTGCTCACGCCAGGGCAAGTGGAGGAATACGATATTTTCATGCCGAATATTGCTCACAGATTTGCGGTAGGACACCGAATTCGTTTTTCGATTACCTCTTCCAGTAAATTCGTTGCTTTCCCGAATACGAATACTGGTGGTAACCCGTATGAAGATTCAGAGGCGATTACAGTGCTGCAGACTGTTTACCATAATAGTGAATATCCAAGCCATGTGAAGCTGCCGGTTATTCCTAACGCTTGAACGATACTGCAAGGTCAACCTTGCAATTAGGATAAAATAGCGATTATTCACAGAAAAGCGCATAAATGATCCCTTCTCAGGTCACAATAGGGAAAAACCAGAATGAAGGGATTAACGTGTCGCGCATAAAAAAACAACTTTGGCAGCGATGGAGACGTTGGAAAAAGGCGCTCTGGGTAGGGGCAGCTTGTTTAGCTCTTACTGTACTGGCATGGCGCAGTATGCAGGTACCTGAGGAAATCAGTGGACTGCTGACGGATTCTAGTTGGACGGATAGTGCCGAAAGCGAGTTGGCCGCAGCTGTATTTAAAGTAGGCGTGGACAGCGGTGAGGAGAAAGAGAAGGGCACCATAAAAAACGAACAACTGTTGCAGACGATCGCTCAAAGCGGACTCAGCAGAACCGTTCATTTAAAAATATCGTATGTATCTGGGGAAGAAGTTCAGACATTGCCAGGTGTAAAGAACCCGCTTCAGCTTAAAAAGATAATTCACGAACACCCTGCATGGAGCGGCTTCATCAGCAGTGATGGAGATTTGTGGCTGGAACAAAAAGTGAATGATCTATCGACCCTAACGAAAAAAGAAGCCTATATCGGGGTCGATGCATTTGGAAATTTGAAATTGTTTAAAGGCCCTCCGGTACAGGAAAAGGTTCTGAAGACCTTTTTTCAAATGGATATGGGTTCCTTGAAATCCTCCCTGCCGGAAAGTATTTGGAAAGAGCTTCATGAGGGCATTCGTGTACAAGATATTGAAGAGTACAACAGCGTATTGTCCACCTTCAGTGACTATGCGCGTGAGGCTGCCGAACATGTCATGCAGAATAAGCAATAGCATCCTTAAGCATATCAGCTGTCCTAAAGTCATTATTAATGGCTATAGGGCAGCTTTTTTTTGCAAATATAAGAAAGTTTGAGGTTCTCATTGTAGGCCTAAAGTTGTCATTTCGCATCAGAGGGTAAACTTTTTTTCTCCCGGAAGGGGTATTTTTGCTATAATGGTTTGAAGGAATACATATGTTCGCTTCGTAGCGGAGTAATGGATGAAAACGGTGGAATAAACTGCCTGTTATAGAGGAGAGATCGTGCTTGCGCATTTTGGGAATTGATCCAGGGCTGGCGATTGTCGGTTTTGGCTTTGTGGATAAGGAAGGTCATAAGTTGACCCCGGTCCAATATGGTTGTATCCAGACTGAGGCTCACACGCCTGAGGAAGAACGTCTGCTGCATGTCTATGAAGGCATGGGTCAGCTCATTGATAAATATAAACCTGATGCTGTAGCGATAGAGAAGTTGTTCTTTGCACGTAATGTTACAACAGCATTGCCAGTAGCACAGGCCCGCGGAGTGACGATATTAGCTGCAGTACAGCGTGGCTTACCCGTCTCGGAATATACACCTATGATGGTGAAGCAGGCTGTAGTTGGTTATGGAAAGGCAGAGAAACGACAGGTACAGGAAATGGTGAAGCTGCTACTGAAATTATCGGCGATCCCTAAACCGGATGATGTAGCGGATGCACTCGCGGTAGCGGTATGTCATGCCCATTCGAGCAGTCTTAATTCTAAATTAAATGAGGTATTGCGAAAATGATAGATTTCTTAAGAGGACCCGTCGTTCATTTAGAGTCGGAATATGTGGTGCTGGATGTGCAGGGCGTAGGATATCGGGTGTTCTGCCCGAACCCTTATGCATTTGCTAAAGTAGAAGGACCTGTAACGATCTATATTCATTATCAAACACGTGAGGATGCGACGCTTCTGTTCGGGTTCCCGACTCGGGAGGAGCAAAAATTGTTCCGCAAGTTGATTGAGGTATCTGGGATCGGTCCGAAGGTTGCGCTCGGAATACTGACAGGTGGAACTCCAGATCAGTTGATCTCGGCAATTTACCAAGAGAATATAATCTTCTTAACGAAACTGCCGGGCATTGGCAAGAAGACGGCGCAGCGGATGATCCTTGATTTGAAGGACAAGCTGGACGGACTCAGTATGGCTTCCATGCAAACGGGATTATTTGCAGTTCCAATGGAAGAAGCATCGGATGGGTTAGCTTGGCAAGAGGCTAGGGATGCCCTTAAGGGATTGGGTTATACCGAAAGTGAATTGGACCGTGTGTGGCTCGCTATGAAAAAAGAGGGCGCAGAGACAGGGACTGTAGATGTGTTGATGAAGAAAGCACTTGGGCTATTATATATTGCTAAGTAAAGCCGAACACATCCTTGAAGAAAGGGAGCGATAGGAATGGATGACCGGATTATATCCGCTAATTTGATGATGGACGAGCAAGCCGTAGAATTAAGTTTACGCCCTCGTTATCTGGGAGAATATATCGGACAGAATCAGGTAAAAGAAAACCTGAAAATATATATCGAAGCAGCCAAAATGAGAAGTGAAGCGCTGGATCATGTGCTGCTCTACGGGCCTCCAGGTCTCGGTAAAACAACACTCGCGAACATCATCGCCAATGAGCTGGGTGTGAATTTACGAACAACGTCCGGTCCTGCGATAGAGCGGCCGGGAGATTTAGCCGCCCTGCTGACGAACCTGCAGGAAGGCGATGTGCTGTTCATCGATGAAATTCACCGCTTACACCGGACGGTGGAGGAGGTTATGTATCCGGCGATGGAGGACTTCGCGCTGGACATCATGATCGGCAAAGGGCCAAGTGCCCGTTCGGTACGCTTGGATTTGCCGCCTTTCACACTTATAGGTGCTACCACCCGTGCTGGCCTGCTGTCAGCGCCACTACGTGATCGTTTCGGAGTGGTCAGCCGCTTGGAGTTCTATACCATAGATGAGCTAAGCTTCATTGTTGCTCGAAATGCAGATCTTTTAGGGATTGAGATTGTCGGAGATGCGGCGGAAGAGATAGCGCTTCGTTCCCGTGGAACGCCGCGGATTGCGAACCGACTATTGAAGCGAGTCCGTGATTTTGCTCAAGTGCGCGGCGATGGGATTATAACCCCTGAGATTTCTGGGGAAGCCCTGAAGATGCTACAAGTGGATCCACGTGGGCTGGACAGCATCGACCACAAGATGTTAAGAGCGATGATTTCAAGCTTTCGTGGCGGTCCTGTAGGACTGGATACGATTGCTGCTACAATTGGTGAGGAAAGTCAGACGATTGAGGATGTTTATGAGCCCTACCTGCTGCAGATAGGATTCTTGCAGCGGAGCCCTCGTGGAAGAATTGTAACCCCGGCCGCTTATCATCACTTAGGCCTTCCGCTCCCTCCGGAGCAGCATTGAGTCAGTAACTACATTTAAAAGGAGGATGCTGGATGAAGCATACGAAGATGAAATGGAGAGGAATAGCTCCACTAAGCAAAGGATTGCTAGCAGCTGCGATTGCTGTGGGAAGTCTCTTGATCCCTGCGGGTGCCAGTCATGCCGATTCTAATAGTACGATACGAGTTGCCCTTTATGCCGATATTGGTAGTAAATATAAATCTACCGTGCCAGTAGTAACTATGTTATCGACACAAAGCTTCACTTTGATGTCAAACCAACCAGGGAGCACTCCTTTGTTATCGGTGCCTGCCCAGAGCAGAATTCGTGTTAGTGTGGATGGTTATAGAGTAAAGGTAATGGAGACTTCAAGCTGGAAAACAGCTGCCGATGCGGCTAAAAAGCTTCAGTCCACCTCTGATAAGCCTCAGATTTATATGATTTCTAGAAATGGAACTAATGTGTATCAGTTGTATACAGGTGTCTATGCCAGTGAAGCTGCTGCCAAGGATGGACTTGCCCGTGTAGTAAAGGCAGGACTCGGCATTCCTGCTGATCAAACCCCTGCGGTGAAAGGGGATAAGCATTTATCGGCGGGTCGCTATTCTTCGGAACAAGAAGCTGATACTGCTCTGAGTAGTATTACAGCTGCTGGTTTTGATGCCTGGAAGGTGTTTCTCTCAGGAAGTGATGGCAGTGCTCAGTTTGAGGTATGGGTAGGCGAAGCTGCGAACGACAAAGATTTGGGTGCTGTTCAGACCGCAGTGTCTGCAGCATTGCCACAGCTTGCTATGTCTGCTGCAACTTCACCTGGGTTAATCATGCGTCTGGATGCTGGGCTGGACCTTAGTAGCGAGACACAAGCTAATCATTATATGGTTTCCGGAAATGAAGCTAAATTTTTGGCCGTTGGCAGTGAGGCTGGAATTCAGCTCGAAGAAAGATCCAAGCGTACCTACCGTGGAAATATGGAACTAAGTAATTTGAGAGGTTCCCTAGCGGTTATCAATGAAGTGCCACTGGAACAATATTTGTATGCAGTGGTTGGAGGAGAGGTTTCCTCCAGCTGGCCGGATGAAGCTCTAAAGGCTCAGGCTGTCGCGGCCCGAAGCTATGCAATGGCGCAAGGCAACCGTTTCGAAGTAGCGAATGTAGTAGATTCTACATTGAGTCAGGTATATAACGGAATCGGATCAGAGGCTCCAGTTATTATTAAGGCAGTGGATGCTACTGCCGGTGAAGTATTGATGAGCGGTGGTAAAGTTATAGAGGCTGTGTTCTCCTCGAACAGTGGCGGAGTAACCTCTGATCCATCAGAGGTATGGGGCAATGGTGGAGATGCATTTGCCAGCGTTCCCAGCAAAGAGGATGTCGCAGCTACCGCGACCGCTAAGAAGTGGTATTATTTACTGCTCGCTAATGGCACCTCTGGATACGCACGTGAGGATAACATTAAATTGACAGGAAATAAAACTGCAGCGGGACTGGATATAGCGACAGCCACCACTAAAGATGTCAATGTACGCCCGCTTCCTGCTGTTGAAAGTAGTGTAAGTGCGGTAGGTAAGCTGAATCCAGGCGAGAATGCTGTTGTTCTAGACAAAGTCTATGAGTCCGGTAGTTATAGCTGGATCAAAGGGCCATACACCTCTGCCGACCTTCTAAAAAGCTTGCAGGGTAAAACAACTAGCGCGCTTCCTTCTAGCATCCTTAATCTGCAGGTCACTCAGCGCGGCCCTTCTGGAAGAGCGATTCAGGTGAAAGCAAATGGTCAGGCACTGGATGTGAAATATCCTGATATGTTCCGTTCTGCGTTCAATGGATTGCCAAGTACATTGTTTGATATTGTACCAGCCGGAAGTTATACTGTATTAGGCGCTGACGGTGCTACCAGCACGATTGGAAGTTCACAGAGCGCAGGTGTACTCTCTGCATCAGGTAAGGTTAATGTGAACGGTAGTGGAACTGTAGTGATGGGTGGGGATTCCTCAGCCAGAGCGATTACTAACAGTTCGGGCTTTCTGTTCATTGGCCAAGGATACGGTCATGGTCTAGGCATGTCGCAATGGGGCGTGAAAGGCATGGCTGACAGCGGGTATGATTACAAGCAGATATTGCAACACTATTATCAGAACGTTACTATAGTTAAGGAATGAAGACAGACCATGAATGTAGACGCATATGATTTTCATTTACCGGAAGAATTAATTGCCCAGACACCACTCTCTGACCGTAGCTCTTCTAGACTGCTCTTAGTAAATAAGGAGGATGGGGAGCTGGCTCACCGGCATTTTACCGATATTATTAATTATTTTCAACCGGGAGATACGCTTGTTCTGAATGATACGAGAGTCATTCCTGCCAGATTGTTTGGGGCTAAAGAAGATACGGGGGCTAAAGCTGAAGTGCTTCTCCTTAAGAATCTGGGAGACGATCGTTGGGAAGCTCTTGTAAAGCCAGGTAAAAAGCTCAAGACAGGAGCGGTTATCATCTTTAGTGATGAGCTTCGTGCTGTTATTGAGGACGAGGCTGATATGGGTGGACGAACGCTTCGGTTCATTTATCAGGGTATTTTTCAGGAGATTCTGGACAGGCTGGGAACAATGCCACTGCCTCCTTATATTAAGGAAACACTCGATGATCGGGAACGATATCAGACCGTTTATGCTAAGCATGAAGGATCAGCTGCTGCTCCTACAGCAGGGCTTCATTTTACCAAAGAACTGTTGGATCAGATTGAAGCCAAGGGTGTAAATATTGCTTATATTACACTTCATGTAGGTCTCGGAACGTTCCGTCCGATGTCTGTTGAGAAGGTTGAAGAGCATGTTATGCATTCAGAGTATTTTGTAATGTCTCAAGAAACAGCAGACACTATAAATGCTACCAAGGAACAAGGTGGTCGCATTATAGCGGTAGGGACAACTTCTTGTCGGACACTTGAAACAGTCGGAAGACAATGCGAAGGCGGTCCACTAGTGGAATGTAGTGGCTGGACGGATATTTTCATCTATCCGGGCTATAAGTTTAGTGTAGTTAATGCGTTAATTACTAATTTTCATTTGCCGAAGTCAACTTTGGTGATGTTGGTTAGTGCTTTGGCAGGTCGGGAACATATTCTAGCTGCTTATGAAGAAGCGATAGAGCAGAAGTACCGGTTTTTTAGCTTTGGAGATGCAATGTTTATTTACTAAGGTAAGAGGATGGGTTAACTTATGGCAGCAATTACTTATGAGCACATCAAAACGTGCAAACAATCCGGAGCAAGACTTGGAAGAGTCCATACTCCACATGGTGTGATTGAGACACCTGCATTTATGCCAGTCGGCACACAAGCTACAGTCAAGACAATGAGTCCTGAAGAACTGAAAGAGATGGATGCTCATATTATTTTGAGCAATACGTACCATTTGTTCCTGAGACCGGGTCATGATATTGTCCGTGAAGCAGGCGGACTGCACAAGTTCATGAACTGGGACCGTCCCATTTTAACGGATAGCGGCGGATTTCAAGTATTCTCGCTTAGTGACATGCGCAAGATTACCGAAGAAGGCGTTCATTTCCGTTCCCATCTAAATGGGGATAAGAAGTTCTTGTCTCCTGAAGTAGCTATGGAAGTTCAGAACGCACTTGGCTCTGATATCATGATGGCATTCGATGAGTGTCCTCCATTCCCAGCGGAATATGACTACGTGAAAAAATCATTGGAGCGTACATCACGCTGGGCAGAACGTTGCCTGAAAAGTCATGCTCGCCCGAATGATCAAGGGCTGTTCGCTATCGTTCAAGGAGGTATGTATGAGGATCTTCGCCGTCAGAGCGCGGCAGATTTGACTTCCATGGATTTCCCGGGGTATGCTATTGGAGGGCTCAGCGTCGGAGAGTCCAAGCAGCTAATGTATGAAGTGCTGGATTATACAGTTCCCCTGCTGCCACAAGGCAAACCTCGCTATTTGATGGGCGTTGGTTCACCGGATGCGCTGTTGGAAGGTTCAATCCGGGGAGTGGACATGTTCGACTGTGTTCTGCCTACCCGTATTGCTCGTAATGGAACAACGATGACCAGTCAGGGAAGACTCGTTGTACGCAACGCAAAGTATGCCCGCGATTTTGGGCCGCTTGATCCGGAGTGCAACTGCTATACATGCCGGAATTATTCCCGCGCTTATTTGCGCCATCTAATCAAAGCCGATGAAACCTTCGGACTTAGATTGACGACATACCATAACTTGCACTTCCTGTTGGATTTGATGCGTAAAGTGCGCGAAGCCATCAAGGAAGATCGGCTGCTTGATTTTCGCGATGAGTTTTTTGCTAAATACGGATTATATGATAATCTTAAAGGCTTCTAAAGCTTCGTTGAGGTCCATGTTTTAATGTGCTTTGAAAGGGGGGAGAAATATGTTTCAATATGCAGCAGCAACAGGCGGAGGTAGTATACTGGGTCTTGTAGGTCCATTCGTACTTATGTTTGTAGTATTCTACTTCTTGCTGATTCGTCCGCAACAGAAGAAGACCAAAACACGTAATGCAATGTTGAAGTCTCTGAAAAAGGGCGATAAAATCGTTACTATTGGTGGTCTTCACGGTACGATCATGGAGATTTCCGATGATATCGTGGTTCTACGGGTCAATGATGTAACTAAACTGACCTTTGATCGCGGTTCCATTAGTCACTCCGTTGCCACGGACGTGGAGGAGAAAGTATAGTTTCGTTATTTAAAAGTACATAAAAAGCGGTGTCTTCTCATTAAGAGAATGACACCGCTTTTTTGATGTTCATCTTTCATCGTGATCTATGGGTTTAACGCATATCCGTTATTCGGCTGCGAACGGTGAGCGATTCTTCACGTCCCCGTAAGGTTAATTTGGCAAGCTGTACACCAACTGTTGAAGCTAGGACTGCTAGCAGAGTGCCGCCTATCATATCTGTAAGCCAATGAATGCCCAGATAGAATATACCAAAGACGATTACGACTGCGGAAATACTCGTAATGACCATCCACCGGCGGTTTCCTGAACGGAATGCCAGTAATGCCATCGTAACGGAAATGGACGTATGTAGACTCGGGAAGCAGTTGTTGAGACCGGATAGAGGGCGGTACTCTTCTTCAAACTTCGGAAATACATCCAGCATAGTAAATCTAACGCCTGCAGGTACATAGGACCATACCTCATTTACAGGGAAGTATAGGTAGAATGGAATTGCTACAGCATAGTTAATGATAATAGCATAGCAGGTAGCGTACAGCATCACACGGTTCTTATCTAACAGATAGACACCTAGAGAAGCTGCTAGTACAGATTGAAGCATAAAAATGTAGAAGAAAACTATGATAGGCGTTAGCCATGGACTATAGAATATATCCTGAACAGCTTGGACAAAATGCCCCTCTAGCCCAAATATAAATGATGTATAGTCTGAGGTAAGATGCATTTTTTCTTCAATTTGTAGTTCGTATTTATTCAAGACCAGTACACCAAACATGCCTACCATCAGTAGCAAAAACTTGTAGGATCGCAGCATCTCTTTTCCGATTTCAACTAATGCCATGATTGGATTTCGACGAGCGCCAATCCATACTAATATCACTACTAATGCAACTGTGTACAAAACAATATGATTCATTGATTGGTAAAACAAAGCATTCGAAGCCTCCTTGATTCTCTTTATGAAGTCAGATGATCACAGTTTAACATATTTCCAAGGAATGTTTCGAATTTTATGGAATAATAATTTTAGCTTTTCTGTAAATTAACCCCAAACATTCCGCCAAGTGCACCAATTGCTGCCGCAGCTAGAACCCAAAGAAGATCAATACCAGAGGGTGAGCTATCCAGTGCCAGAAATCCAATTAACAGAACGATAATCCCGTAAAAGATTCCTGTAAGACTTCCTTGATACCAGCCTTTGTTCGTGGCTCTGCGACCGGCGGTTAGTCCTCCGAATGCTGCGGCTATGCCGTGCACTATATAAGTGTACATTGAGAGATCCTGCTCCTTCAGACCGCTGCCCCATAATAAAAGAGAGAGGACAAACGCGCCAAGCAGCATCCAAAGGAATGATCGACATAGGCCAGACAATACAGGATTGGCTATTCTCCATGAGAACAGGCGCCGGATTAAATACATGGTACAACCTCCTAAAGTTTTTTTAGAAAAATAATCTACATAAGTTATTATTCATTGTATGGGGAGGCTTGCCCCAATAGTACAAGAATGGGCATTGTAGCCTTTTTACCATTAATTAATATGTGAGCTTCCGAATGTTCCCTGTGCTGAGCGGTCAGAATAGGGTTACATTAATCCGCCCGAGAAAACAAGTCTGCGGGTGAGAGTGGAGGGGAGCGAAGCTATATGTCCCAGCATATCACTACCCATATTTTCTTGACCGTGCTGATGTATTTCTTCATATTCCTGTGCATGCGTATCATGGGGAAGAGGGAAATCGGTAAGCTGTCTGTATTTGATCTAACGATCTCAATTATGATTGCTGAGATTGCTGTTTTTGTGATCGAGGATATTAATCGCCCGATTTACGAAGGTCTGGTTCCGATGGCCACACTGGTTATCATTCAAGTTGTAGTTGCTCAGCTCAGTCTTAAGAGTAGAAAGATTCGGCTGTTAATGGACGGTAAACCGAGCATACTTATTTCTGGAGGCAAGCTGCACCGGGGAGAGATGCGTAAACAAAGGTACAATATTGATGATCTATTGCAGCAATTGCGTGGTCAGAACATCGCCAGTCCTGCTGATGTGGAATTTGCGATTCTGGAGCCCAGTGGACAGCTTACCGTTTTCGAGAAAGACAAAGGACTTTCATCTTCCAATCAAACAGGCAATAGCAGTTCAGTTGCTGAGAATAATAAGACCGATGAGGATGCAGATGTAAGCAGTCAGAAAGTTAAACTGCCAAAGAACAAAATCAGATATGAAGGGCTTCCTATTCCATTGATTATGGATGGAAAGGTCCAGGATCATAATTTAGAGATGATAGGAAAAACAAGGTTCTGGTTAAGAACACAGATCCGCCAAAAGGGTGTATCAGATTTTCGGGATGTATTTCTTTGCTCCATAGACCATAAAGGCCGAGTTTATGTTGACCGTTTGGATAATCGCTAACCATTCTAAAGCCAACGCCTAATAAAAGGCAGTCGATCCAAATCACGAAGGGAAATAAGGCCAGCTAATAGACTGAGACCGAAATACAGGGCCATTCCTACCGCAGAGGCAAATAAAAATTGAATCCATTGTGCTTCTGCAATGGGAATGGAGATGTATACATAACGCACGCCTGCTCCCATAATGATCATTGCACATAAGGTCTTAATGGTATCGGTTATTCGTAAGGATAATGAAATTAGACTGACTACGCTGTACCCGTGCAGCAGAGTAACAAGAACGCTGTTCACAATAATGGCGATGATTGCGCCGTAGATTCCGTATTCTGGCTGTGAAGCTAATATAACAATCAGAATGATTTTGACTACTGCCCCAATAAGAGTATTTATGAGTGCCCTTCCCGGTCTGTCCATAGCTTGAAGTGCAGCTTGTAAGGGGGCTTGAACATAGATGAACAAAGCGAAAGGGGCCATTAGTTTTAGCATTGGAGCGGTGTCCGGATTTCCGTATAACAAGTTGCATAGTGGGACTGCCAGTACATACATAAGAACAGCAAAGGGAGCCCCTGTTACAAGAGCGAGTCGAAGAGCTTGGTGCATTCGTTTGTGAATGGTAGGCAAGTCCTTTCTCGCGGCAGCCTCGGATAAGGAGGGAACCAAAGACACTGCGAGAGAGGAAGTTAACGCACCGGGAAGTAGCAGTAAGGGGATAACCATTCCCTGTAAAGACCCATATTGAGCAGTCGCGGCGGCTGTTGCGATTCCGGCTAGTGCAAGACTGCGTACGGTAATTATAGATTCCAGTAGATAGGAAAAAGAACCGACAAGCCGGCTTGCCGTAACAGGAATTGATACACCTAGTAAACGCCGTAGTATGGGGGAAGTTGATTGTACGGCATCTGGATCAGGAGGTATAACTTCCTTCTCAAGCGTTTGCTGTTCTAAGATGGGGGTTGTTTTTTTATCCTTTTTCGTGATGACATAATATTGCCACAGAATGGCTAACATTCCGCCAATCTCTCCCACCGTTACGCCTAGCATCGCCCCTGCAGCTGCAAAAGCGATACCTTTAGGCAACAGCAGCCAGGAGAACCACAGCATAAAAAATATTCGCACGATAGACTCAAAAACTGAAGAAAGTGCGGAAGGAATCATGTTCTGCCTGCCTTGAAAATAACCGCGGTATATTGCAGATACAGCAACAATTGCAATCATTGGGATCATGGCAATAAAAGTATAATAAACTCTGTGGTCTGTTAAGATCACATTGGAGACCCATGAAGCACTGACCAGCGCAACAATGGTAAAGAAGATTCCTAGTCCGACACTAAGAGTAAGGCCAGTCCGTAAAATTTGCCGCGATTTCTCAGGGCGGTTCTCTCCCTCTGCTTCCGCTACCATCTTTGCAATTGCTAGGGGAAGTCCGCCTGTAATAACAGTAGCCAGCACGATAAAGAATGGGTACGCGAGCTGATATAGACCCACACCCTCTGCTCCAATGATGCGTGGCAAAGCAATTCGGGGTATAAATCCAAGCATTCGATTAATGATGCCGGCGGCAAGCAAGATTAAAGTTCCTTGTATAAAGCTCTGTTTCCTCAAAGGTCACGCCTTCTTCCCCAAATGAAATGAAACGCTGGCCAACTTGTCTATTCTTATGGATATGCTATACCCCTATCCCGGCATGCCTTGTTTTAGTAGTTGTAACTTTTTATGATGGAAGGAGGAAAGCAGAGAACTTGGGTCGAATACCTATGGTAAGCATACGAACACGAGCGATCTTTGGAGGTGTCATCACGTGGAATCGGAACAGTGGAATCATGATCAACATAGTGAAGAAATCGAAGCCATGTGCCGCAGCAAAGCTGAAGAATTCCGGCTCCTCGGCTATGAGTATGTAACCAGCAAGGATATTTGGGATTGTATCAGTCGTAATTATGATAAGGACGGAATGCCTCCCTTACATAAGCTGGTAAATGATATTTATTCCTTAAAAGCCAATAGTTACATGACTTATTTGACTCTTGCAGCTTATCGGGGGTTGAACTGAACAATACACATCTCGCTTCTTTTCTTTGCGAAAAGCCTTATAAAGCAGTAAAGTAAGAGAATAATAACAACTTCACATCTCCTATATAAACGGATGTCTTGCTGATATGTGCAGGGGCGGCCGTTTCTTTGTGTGAGTATAGCTATGACTATGCTGTGAATTGACGGTCATTTCACGTGTAGCTATAATAGGAATATTGAGTGAATGAAAGGGGAACTAGCTAGAGCATGAAGAGACTAATGGGCTTTATTATTACCGTGCTCGTTTTGACAGGCGTCATGGCATTTACTACTCCTGGACTGCTGGACAAGGTTAGACTTGGTCTTGACCTGAAAGGCGGATTTGAGATTTTGTACCATGCAGAACCTATGGAAGCGGGAGCAGCGTTGTCCCGAGCTTCACTGTTGAAAACAGCAGAAAGTTTGGAAAAACGGGCCAATGCGCTCGGAACCAGTGAACCAGAGGTTACAACTGAAGGTACTGATCGTATTCGTCTGAAAATTGCAGGCGTTACTGATGAAGCCGAGGTTCGTAAGAAGATGAAGGAGCCTGCAGTTCTGACTTTCCGTAGTGCTGCTGAAGGTGACGCTGAAGGTACTTACAGCAAGATCGAACTGGTAGGTAGTGATTTTGTTGAAGGTGCGGCAGAGGTTGGACGGGATAACCTGAATCAGCCAATCATCAGTATCAAAATAAAGGACAAGGATAAATTCGCAGAGATTACCAAACGCCTCTTAGGAAAGAATCTCGCAATTTATTTGGATGAGAACAAACTATCTGATCCTACGGTACAAGCAGTACTTACAGATGGTAGTGCGTCTATTTCCGGTCAGTATACAATTAAAGAAGCACGTGAACTGGCTGACACTATTAATCTTGGTGCGTTGCCACTGAAACTTACTGAGAAATACTCCCAAAGTGTGGGTGCAACACTTGGTAAACAATCGCTTGATCAAACGATCAAAGCCGGTCTTTTGGGTTCTTTGATTATTCTTATCTTCATGATCGGTATGTATCGCTTGCCAGGTCTCTTGGCTAGTTTTGCGCTGATCTTGCATACATGGCTGCTAATTGTAGTCTTTGTCTTAGCAGACTTCACATTGACGTTGCCTGGTATAGCCGCATTTATTCTGGGTATAGGGATGGCCGTCGATGCTAATATCATTACAAATGAACGGATAAGAGAAGAAATGCGCAGTGGTAAAAGTGTACTTTCCTCTGTTAAAGCAGGTAATAAATCCTCTTTCCGGACAGTAATGGACTCCAATGTCACAACTGTTATTGTGGCAGGTGTCATGTTCGCCTTCGGTACAGGTGCAGTCAAAGGTTTCGCATTGGTACTGATCGTGGAAATCGTTCTGAGTATCGCTACGAATCTTTATTTCTCCCACTGGTTGCTTAGCCAGCTTGTTAAAGCCGGTAAGCTGAACAAACCGAAGAGTTTCGGTGTTAAGGAGAGTGATATTCGTGCGCTTTAAGAAAGAGCTTGATTTCGTACATTTGAGTAAATTTTTCTATGTTTTTTCCATCGCCCTTACAGTGGCAGGTTTGATTTTCCTAGCAACCTTTGGATTGAATTACAGCGTTGATTTCAAAGCAGGATCTAATGTTGATATCTCTCTGTCTAAGAATTTGACATTGGAAGAGGTTAATTCAGCAGTTGAAAAAACTGGGATTTCAAGTGAGCCAAGCATTACGATAGGAAGTGAACGGGTTAACGTTCGTTATGATCAAGTGCTCGATGAGCAACAAGATGAAGCTCTTAAAGCAGAGATCTTGAAGCTGGACGAAAAAGCATCGTTTGAGATTAACACCGTGGATACTGAAATGTCTAAAGAACTTGCACGCAATGCGATCTATGCGGTTCTCATTTCTTGTCTAGGGATTATCATTTATGTAAGTATTCGTTTTGAATGGCGGTTTGCATTGGCAGCTATTGTTTCATTGATCCATGATGCCTTTATGGTCGTTGCAATCTTCTCCATCTTCCGCTTGGAAGTGGATTTGACGTTTATTATTGCGGTGCTTACGATTATCGGTTATTCCATCAATGATACGATCGTTATCTTTGACCGTATCCGTGAGAATTTGCGTTTTGGTAAACAAAAAACCTATGAGGATTTAAAAGAGCTTGTGAATAAGAGTGTGGCTCAAACGCTTATGCGTTCTCTTTACACAGCATTTACCGTATTTATTGCGGCGTTCTTCCTGTTGATTCTTGGAGGCGAGTCCATCAAGATGTTCTCGCTTGCGATGGTTATCGGATTGCTATTCGGAGCGTACTCCTCTATCTTTATTGCAAGTCCGGTCTGGCTACTGCTTAAGAAGCGTGAGAAGATAAAGGTAAAGAGCCCGGCTAAAGGGTAATGTCTCAAGAGAAATAACATGGCTACACTTGAATGAAAAAAACATCAACTTTATAATTTAAGAAAGCCGCGTCAAATGCGACGCGGCTTTCGAAATCTTTAGGGTAGTATGTCATGTGTATTGTATCATCATGAGATTACTTGCTAGTGGTAAGGGGGGCCTCGTATGAATAAAGAACGATCACCGCAAAGCAAGACGGTTGCTTGGACAGGGATCATCAGCGATGTTACTTTGGCAGTAGCTAAGGGGAGTTTTGGCTATATTTCAGGTAGCAAGGCTTTAATGGGCGATGCATTATATTCTGGAGCAGATGCTGCAGCTAAATTGGCGGATATTCTCCCATGGCGCTCTGAACAAAGCAGAAAGAGCAAGCAGCGGATAGAAGAGCGACGAGGGAATAAGGAGCCGCTTTTAGCTATACTTTTTTCGGTATTAATCCTTATGGGGGGGCTGCAAATCGCCTTCTCTGCAATCCGTGACTTAACCGAGGGACAGTCATCCACTCGCGGAGAACTTGCACTTGTAACTGTCTTACTATCTATTGTGCTTAAAGAAGCTGTATTTCAATATCAATATCGGTACTTTAAAAAAATAGGTGATGGCAGTCATGCTGCTTATGCCAATAGTCATCGTTTCAGTTTGTATACTTCTATCACAGTATTAGTTGGGATATCGTTATCAATGGGGGGTACCTATTGGCATCCTCTACTCTATATGGACCCTATTGCTGCACTTTTAACAGGATGCTTAATTCTACGTAAAGGTTATTTGCTCATTGTTAATACTGTTAGTGTTAAGAATGCGCAGGAGCTACCTTCTGAGGAGGCAGCTAATTTTATTGAAACCGTACAACGTGTTCATGGTGTTATTCGTGTAGAACATTTGAAGGCACTTGAGCAAGGGAATTATGTGAATCTGCAAGTGAAGATCAGTGTAAATCCGCGTATTACGGTGATGGAAGCACAGGATATTTCGGAATGTGCAAGAAAGTTGCTGCAGCACAGGTTTGTTCATGTTGGTGAGGTACATATGGACGTAGTTCCTTATGATCCTGGCTATCCATACAAAAGTAATTATGAATTGGTGGATAATGATATTCCGACGCTGCTTCAGTAGTTCGCAAGGTGAGAGAAAGGTGAGCGCTATTGCTTTATTCAAAAACAAGATGGCAATCTCCGGCAGCCGATCCCGACGTCGTAAGGGATATGGCCCGGAGCCTTTCTATTTCTCCGCTCTTATCCTCACTATTAGTGACTAGAGGAATTGATACGCCACATGAGGCTCTATCGTTCATGGATGGCGGTGTGGAAGCTCCGCATGATCCGTTCCTTCTAAAAGGAATGGCCGAAGCGGTTCCCAGAATTAGAAAGGCTTTAAAAGAAGAAGAACATATTCTGATTTACGGTGATTACGACGCCGATGGTGTGTCCAGTACAGCATTAATGATTCATTTGCTGCGTTACTTAGGCGCTTCCTTTGATATTTATATCCCGCACCGTTCTAATGAGGGCTATGGGCTGCATAATCATGCTTTGGATTGGGCTTTACAGCAGGGTGTATCCTTGATCATTACTGTAGATACTGGCATTAGCGCCTATCATCAGATTGCTTACGCTAATGAACTCGGGATTGATGTGATTGTTACGGATCACCATGAGCCACCAGAGCTTCTCCCAGAGGCTTATACGTTGATTAATCCGAAGCTGCCCGACTGCCCCTACCCGTTCAAAGGATTGGCAGGTGTAAGTGTAGCTTATAAGCTCGCCCAGGCTATGCTAGGGGAGGAAACTCCCGAAGAATGGGCAGAGATAGCTGCTATCGGTACTGTAGCGGATTTAATGCCGCTGCTGGGTGAGAATCGTGAGATTGTTCGAAACGGCTTGGTGAGTATGCAAAAATCTCGATTCCCAGGTATTCGTGCCTTACTCGATGTTAGCGGCGTAACCATGAGTACTGTGAGCGCGGTTAATATCGCTTTTGGAATGGCGCCTCGTATCAATGCGAGTGGTCGTCTGGATCATGCTGGACGGGCAGTGGCGTTGCTTACAACCGAGCATACTGATGAGGCAGAGCAACTGGCTGGGGAGCTTGATCTGCTTAATAAAGAACGCCAATTGGTCGTAGAAAGAATTGTAGTGGAGGCCACTGCAAAACTGGAGCAGATGACTCAGGGTGGAGAGATACCAGACATCATAGTCCTTGCTGAACAAGGTTGGAATGTGGGTGTGGTAGGCATAGTGGCTTCCAAACTGCTGGAGCGTTACTATCGACCTGTAATTATTCTGGATATTCATCCGGAGACCGGCATGTGCAAAGGTTCTGCCCGCTCTATTCCTGGACTTGATATATATGCGGCCTTATCCTCTTGTTCTAACTTAATGGATCATTTCGGTGGTCATCCAGCAGCTGCGGGAATGAGTCTGCATCGGGACGGCTTAGAAGCCTTCGCTGCGGCATTAAATGAATACGCTGCTACTGTGTTAACACCGGAGCATTTCGTTCCTGTTACTTCTGCTGATGCAGAAGTGTCGATTTCCGATTTGTCCCTACAGACCGCGCTTGAATTGGAAAGGCTTGCACCTTTCGGGATGTCGAATCCATTGCCAAAGTTCATCATTCGCGGGGCTACAGTGAAAGAGACACGCACCATGGGGCAAGACGGAAAACACTTGAAGATCGTCTTGCAACAGGGTAAGAGTACGATCGAAGCCTTGGCTTTTGGTAAAGGGGATTTGGCTAAGCTGCTCCCTGTGGGCACCCCGATCAATGTGCTGGCTGAACTGTCGATCAACGAATGGAATGGCTCGAGGAAACCACAGCTGATGCTACAGGATTTATCAGTTCAGGATGCTCAATTATTTGATCTTCGTGGTGCTGCTGACGCTGTACGGCAGGCTGCACATATTAGAGAGCTGCTGCTTCCCTATAGTGGTGCTGGCCCATATCGTGCTGCAGCAGTGTTTCAGAGTGGACGTATGTCTTCACAGACTGAATTGATAGGAATGTCCTTCTGGGTATATGATAAAGAAGCTGGCATTAGCGCCGCTATTAAGGATGATTCGATTCAGGAGTCAGGGCATGTCTCACTGTTATGTCTACTGGATATGCCGGAGACTCCTGAACAACTAGACGCATTACTGAAGGCTTTTCCTAATGCTGATAATATTGCGTTATTGCATTCTATAAAGGATGGCCGAGAACGACTTATCATTCCGACACGGGATCATTTTAAAATACTCTATAAACTGCTGGCTTCGATCACTGCTGTTGCAACGCCAGAACATGAAGTGCTGCTGCGGCTAAGTCGACAATCCTCATTAAGTATTCGAATGCTTAGTAATATGCTAGATGTGTTCGAGGAGCTGGATTTTATCGAAAGAAGTCACGGAAGTGTGACCTTTATTACGCAGCCTACAGCTAAAAGCCTTACAGCATCAAGACATTTTGTCAGACTGGGGAAGATGGCGGAAATGGAGCAGTACTTCATGGAAGGTAGCTTGTCTGAACTACAGGATTGGATGTTATCACGCCGTTTAGGCGTATCATAAAGACTAAACAAAACAAAGCAGACGCTTACGAAGCAAGTTTTGTCGAAACGGACTCAAAGTAGCATATGCTAACAAAACTTTTAGGAGATGAAAAATTTGGATTTTAAAGATAGTATTCGCGTGATTCCTGATTTCCCAAAAGAAGGTATTAGTTTTAAAGATATCACCACCTTGTTAAAAGACGGTGATGCATATCGCCAGGCAATTGATGCCTTGAAAGCTCTTGTATCCCACTTAGAAATCGATGTGATCGCTGGACCGGAAGCACGTGGTTTTGTAGTTGGTGCACCTCTTGCTTATGCATTGGGCGTAGGTTTTGTGCCGATTCGTAAGAGTGGTAAACTGCCGTATGAGACTATCGAGGTTGGATATGATCTTGAATATGGTAAAGACACACTTGCTGTTCACACGGATGCCATTAAGCCTGGACAAAATGTATTGATTGCTGATGATTTGTTAGCAACAGGAGGTACTATAGCTACTTCGGTTAACCTTGTGGAGCAGCTTGGTGGTAAAGTGGTAGGCGCAGCGTTTTTGATTGAATTGGTTGAGCTTGCTGGACGTAATAAGCTTTCTGGAATTGAAGTTATTACATTAGTTGATTACGAAGATTAATACGATAAACTTGTCTTTTCCCGGGAAATAAATTAGGATTTATGTATCGAATAATGTGGAAAAGTGCAAACAACAGCAATTCTCTGTTACTACTAGCGGAGGGTTGCTGTTTTTCGATTTTTTGGTCAAAAGAGATACGAAAAAAGACTGTCCAATCCATAAAATGGATCTGGAGCAGTCTTTTTGAATTATTAATACATAAATAAATTAGTGAGCAGCTTTATCGCTTTCTACACCTTCATTAGACAGTCCAAGAACTTCAATGAGTTTGAAGAATAGGGCTAGAACGATACCAACAATCGTAGCTAGAGCCATACCACTGAGTTTTACGCTACCCATAGTAAGGGTTGTACCACTAATTCCGACAACAAGCACCAACGTAGCCATAATCATGTTAGTGGCTTTGGAAAAATCAACTTTTTGCTCTACGAAGATTCGCAGACCGGATGCGGCAATTACACCGAACAATAGTAGTGATACGCCGCCCATTACAGGTGTTGGGATATTAGCGATAACGGAGGAAAAAGTACCGGAGAACGATAGCAGAATTGCAATCACTGCTGCGCCACCGATCACATATACAGAATAAACTTTAGTTAATGCCATAACCCCGATATTCTCACCGTAGGTTGTATTTGGAGTAGAACCGATAAAACCGGATATAATTGTAGATATCCCGTTACCCATCAGGGAGCGGTCAAGTCCAGGGTCTTTAGCCAGATCTCTGCCAACAATATTGCTGGTTACAAGTAAGTGTCCAATATGTTCAACGATTACTACTAGCGATACTGGGATGATAGTCAGGATTACATTCCAATCGAAGGATGGAGTAACAATAGTAGGGTGCGCTAAAAAATTCGCATTAGATATTGCAGCCGTATCCACCATTTTCATAATATAAGCTAAACCATAACCAGTTACGATACCGATGAGGATGTGAATGATTTTTGGGAAACCGCGGAAGAGTACAGCTCCAATTACGGTTACGCCCAGTGTCACCATAGAAAGTGTGATTGCTTTGCCATCTGGAGTCCAGTCTGCAACTGCAACACCTTCAGGGGCAATAAGTCCTGCCATTCGCGCGGCAACAGGCACAAGTTCAAGTCCGATCGTTGCTACGATAGCTCCCATTACTGCTGGAGGGAAGACAACATCGATCCATTTTGTTCCTGCATAACGGATGATCAAAGCAACGAGCACAAAGATAACACCTGTGATGATGAAAGCGCCCAAAGCAAGCGAGTACCCTTTCATATGATCATCTTTATGATCAGCAAGCACTGATAATACGGGTGCGATAAATGCAAAGCTGGAGCCAAGGTAGGCAGGTATTTTACCACGGCAAATCCAAATGTATAGCAGTGTGCCGATACCGTTCATCAGCAAAATCATGCCAGGGTCAACCCCGAACAAGTTAGGTACTAGCACTGTACTGCCAAACATGGCGAACAAATGCTGTAGGCTTAACAGAAAACCGGGGCCCCATGGAAGTTTTTCATTAACTTGAATTTCGCGTTGCAATGGAGTTCACTCCTCTTTCTTAATGGATATGATGTTGTCCAGCGAAAATCCGCCTTTACTAGATTAAATAGAACTGGACATTTTTACAACAACATTTTCACAAGTGTTATTAATTTGTCCGATTTTCATAACTTTTACTTCTTGAATACCATGAGATGGCAAGTGTTGACGTAATCCCTCGTAAGCGTCATAATTATAGACAACTTTGAACAAGAGCGTAAGTTGCTTGCGAAATGATTGGAACCTGCAGATTTCAGAATGATTGCGGGTTCATTTTATTATAGAAAGGAAACGGATACGACGAGAATGGGCATAGAGCGATTAATTGATAAGGCTGGCGCCTATATAAAAGATAAAGATCTTCTCCGCATCCGGGAAGCTTATGAATTTGCCGATCAGGCTCATCACGGGCAGATCCGCAAGTCGGGGGAGCCATACATTCTGCATCCGCTGGCGGTGGCAGATATTGTCGTCAATATGCAAATGGATGTTATATCTATTGTTGCGGCGCTTTTGCATGATGTTGTGGAAGATACGACGGTCTCATTGGAACAAATCCGCGCGAAATTTGGCGATACCTGCGCGATGCTTGTCGATGGCTTAACTAAGCTGGAACGCATCCGTTTTCGCTCAAAGGAAGAGCAGCAGAACGAGAATTACCGTAAGATGTTTATTGCGATGGCGCAGGATATCCGGGTCATCGTTATCAAACTAGCGGATCGCCTGCATAATATGCGTACGTTAAAGTATCAATCTGAAGAGAGCCAGCGACGTATTTCTTACGAAACGCTGGAGATTTTCTGTCCTGTGGCTGATCGTTTGGGGATTTCCGCGATTAAGTGGGAGATGGAGGATATTGCGCTTCGTTACTTGAATCCGCAGCAGTATTATCGCATTGCTAATCTAGTGCATAAGAAGCGGGCTGAACGTGAGCAATTTATCGACAGCGTAATTGGCCGTATTCGTGCCAAGCTGGATGAAATGGGCATTGAAGGTGATCTTTCAGGTCGTCCGAAGCATATCTACAGTGTCTATAACAAAATGAGTACGAAAAACAAACAGTTTAATGAGATCTATGACCTGCTGGCCATCCGTATCATTGTGGATAATATCAAGGATTGTTATGCAACCCTCGGAATTATTCATACCCTTTGGAAGCCAATGCCAGGTCGATTTAAAGATTATATAGCTATGCCCAAAGCCAATATGTATCAATCTTTGCATACTACAGTGGTAGGTCCTGGCGGAGAGCCAACCGAAGTGCAAATTCGCACTTGGGAAATGCATCGCACGGCTGAATTCGGGATAGCAGCACACTGGGCATACAAAGAAGGAACCAGCAATAATGTGAATCCTGAGAATCGGATGCCTTTTTTTCGCGAAATATTGGAGCTTCAGCATGAGGCCAAGGATGCCGAAGAGTTCGTAAAATCACTCAAAATGGACTTTTTCTCGGATCTTGTGTTCGTGTTTACGCCTAAAGGCGAGGTTATTGAGCTTCCTGCGGGTTCTGTACCACTTGATTTCGCATTCCGTATTCATACGGAAGTGGGTAATCGTACGATTGGTTCTAAGGTGAACGGGCGGATCGTACCATTGGATCACAAGTTGAAGACGGGCGATATTGTAGAGATACTGACATCGAAGCATTCGTACGGACCAAGCCGCGACTGGCTCAAGATTGCTCAATCCTCACATGCGCGAAGCAAAATTAAGCAATGGTTCAAAAAAGAGAAACGTGAGGAAAATGTCGAAAAAGGTCGCGAAGCGATTGAACGTGAGCTGAAGCGTCTGAATGTCGAAGTTTCTGAGTGGATTTCTGATGATAAGCTTTTAGAAGCAGCGAAGAAATTTGCTTTTAACGATGTTGAGGATATGCTGTCTGCCGTTGGATTTGGTGGGATTACCGCTTCGCAGATTGCTTCCCGTCTGACGGAAAAGCTGCGCAAAGAGCAGGAAGAAGCTGCTAATCATTTAGAGCTTACTTCAGAGATGAAGGAGATCAAGTCTTCCGGCGAAAAACGTAATCAACCGACCAATGGTGTTAGTGTAAAGGGAATTGAAAATTTACTTGTCCGTTTTGCACGATGTTGTAATCCGGTACCGGGTGACGACATTGTAGGGTATGTTACACGGGGCCGGGGTGTATCTGTACATCGCCAGGATTGTCCTAACATTCCGGGTGAAGGTGACGGAGAAGAAGCAGCAAGGGTGATTGAAGTGGAATGGGAAGGTACGATGGAAGCAAACTACAGTGTGGATATTGAGATTACAGGTCATGATCGTAATGGACTGCTCAATGAAGTGCTGCAGGCAGTTTCCGAGAGTAAAACGAACATTTCTGCAGTCACTGGGCGCTCTGACAAGAATAAAATGGCAATGATTCATATGACCATTCTCATTCGTAACACGGAACATCTGCAATCCGTTGTAGATAAAGTGAAACGAGTCAAGGATGTATATACAGTGAATCGGATCATGCAATAGGGCAAGGAGCGGAGTAGTACGATGAGAGTTGTAGTACAGCGTTGTAAGGACGCCAAAGTAACCGTGGATAAGGCAGTGACCGGAGAAATTGGCAAAGGCTTAATGCTGCTAGTTGGCGTTACGCATGAGGATACAGAAAAGGATGCCAAATATTTGGCGGATAAAATAGCAGGACTACGTATTTTTGAAGATGATGCTGGTAAAATGAACTACAGTGTCACAGAGACTGAGGGAGCAATTCTTTCAGTATCCCAGTTTACTTTATACGGGGATTGTCGTAAGGGGAGACGGCCGAATTTCATGGGAGCAGCAGCTCCCGCGGAGGCCGAGCGACTTTATGATTACTTTAACCAAGAGCTTAGAGCTGGCGGCCTTCAAGTGGAGACGGGGGTATTTGGAGCGATGATGGATGTGTCACTGACCAATTGGGGCCCGGTTACTCTCATTTTAGATAGCCGCAGTTAATGAAAAAAATGTCGAAGATTGCTTCCTATTTATCAAGACCTTAATCAAAAATTTCAAATTCAAAAAGCGTTCAACATATTAGTCGTGACTAATATGTTGGACGCTTTTTTGTTATTGTAATATTCGGTCTCCGTTGGTGTAATGAACATATTAATCTTGTTAATCACTTCAACACTAGCCGATAAGTCGTGAGTTTGGGCTTATTATCCACAAATGTGCTCGTCGAGACCATTAGTTGCTTGCCGGAAGGGCTCCAGGCGACGGTTGCGACATCCTGGAAATCGCCGAGTTGCTCGATCTTACCGGTCTTCGCATTCGCAACGTAGACACCGTTCATGCCGTCCCTGTCCTTGTTATACACGGCGAACGCCAAGTACGAGCTATCTGGGGACCAATCGAAAGCGTACATCTGAGTCGTCACGGCGAGCTTAGTCCGCTTCGAGGTGTCGTTCGAGTTCATGAGGAACAGCGTGCGTTCCGTATCCCCCGTACTCTTCAGCATGGCTAACTGATTGCCGTCAGGGGACAGCGACATTCTCCAGACGGATTTGTCCACGATCGTCTCTTTCTTCGTCTCCAGATTGTAGGCCGACAGTGTGTTATCGGGATTAGGGTTGACGTAGAAGAGCGTATTCCCGGTCTTCGCTGCATAATCGAACATGACGTTTTTATCTTTGCTAAGCAATACCTCGTCTTTACTAACTGTCCCAACCTGCAGAATAGCACCTTTACCGTTGCCGACGATCAGATGGCTGGAGTCTGTCCACTGGCCCCATTCTTGTCCGCCCTTATCCTTATCCGTGATTATTCGGCTAGTTCCGGTTGGCACATGCACAAGGACACCGCGGCCACCGTCCATCATGAACGAGGTGTTTTCATGGAAAAAGACATATTGGCCGTCCGGCGAGACAATCGGACTCTCATGCACGCGGTCTTCGCTCGGTTTCAGCGCCTTGACCTGCTTCGTTTTCAAATTGTAAATGTACAGCTGGGCAGGCTTCATTGGACCAGAGTCGGAATCAATCTTCTTCGCGTCCGGATTCGTCTGGGCAATTAACAATTCGTTCTCATTCAGCCAATCTTGCGCATACAGGCCGTCAAGTCGCTCGAGTTGATCCATGGTGATTGGTTTATCGGTTTGCGAATCAGGCTTCTCTGGCTTGTTCTTGTCGATGACGGTAACTGGTGGGCTATTAGTTGCTCCACCGCCGTTACTCTGTGTTGTGCTGCTGCAGCCTGCGATCCCAACCGCTAGTAATACGATCCCAACTTGTTTCATCTTCATGAATGATGTATCTCCTTCTAAGCTGTGTTATAAATCTGATAAGAGTGTACCAACAGGATGTCTCCACAGTATTTCGAATTGTTTCCAAGTTGTAAACGGATCGAGACTTGGAGAAGAGAGGAGTTGGGACTTATACAGAATCATGATTATAGAGGGAAAACTGTACTTCAAACACGCTCCCAGTGGAGTCTGACCGCTTTAATTGTATGATTCCTCTTTGCTTCTCCACCCATTGCTGAACGAGAGCAAGTCCCAAGCCGCTTCCTTTCGTTTCTTTTGAACGCGCCTTGTTCGCGGTGTAGAAGGGTTCAAAGATTCGCTCCTGGGATTCGAAAGGAATGCCAATTCCCGTATCAATAATTTCTATCTTTGCGTGATTCTGTTCGGTATACAATCGAATATTGATGCTTCCACCGGGGAGGTTGTATTTGATCGCGTTGTCCAGTAAATTAACGAAGATGTGTATTAAACTCTCGCGTTCCGCCCATATGGTGGCAGGTACTGTGTGAAGCTGAATGGTTAGTCCGAATTTGTCAGCCTTGCCTTTCATAAGAGAGACGAGCTCGTCCAGCACGATATCAAGTGACACGGCTTCAGCCTGATATTCGAATTCGTACTTCTCCAGTGAGGCAAGGCGCAGCGCGTTTTCCACTAGCTTGTGCAGTCTAGACGATTCCTTGCGAATGCTTTCCATCGCTTGCTGAAACAGTAAAGGATCATCTGGGTACAGTTCCAGTAGATCGGCATATGCAGTGATAGAAGTGAGAGGTGTCTTAAGTTCATGACTAATATTGTTAATGAATTGCTTCTGTTGCTGCTCCAATACTTGTAGCTTGTCTACGACAAGCGATAGCTTCACTTTCTCCGTTTCTAACTTCTTCATACTCGATTCGATCTCACGGCTCATGCTATAAATGCCCTCGCTTAATTCGCCAAGTTCATCCTTACGGACTAGTGGTGCATGATCAATATACGCTCCTGCTTCGATGTTGTTCGCTGTCTGCTTGAGCAGAGTTATAGCTTTGGATTGTCGGTAGACATAGAGGAAGCCGAGCAGGAAGCTGGCGAGCAGAACGGTTGACCCGGATAGGATGAACATTGTTCTTGTCTGCCGGTAAAAGGCGTGCAGCTCGCCCACGGGTCTCTGGAATTCGGCTACAGCGATCAGTTGTTCCTCGAACATGATGGGTGTGAAATAATATAGCACGTCCTGGACGTCCGAATAAGCAACCTTGCCCTGAAGTGCATACTGCAGCGCATCCGGCATAGTGGGGGAAGGAACGAGAGGCAGCGAATTCCCGATCTCGACACCGGTCTCATCGTACAGTCGGACGTGCAGTCCGTTGGATTGCCCCAATCGATTGGAAAGATCCATGCCACGATACTTCATAAATGCCTTCAAGCTGACCTGTTCCCCGGACAAGTAGCTCATCTTCACCGTCAATTCGGCGCGGTTCGCCATCTCCGCCATTTCACGCTCCAGTCCAGTACGTTGGTTGTGACGGATACTGCGTAGTACTAGCACACTAAGCACGCTCACCGTGAACAACAGCAGGCCGGCGAGCAGCAGAGAGAACTTCCATCGTAAGCTCACCCTCATAAGGACTCCCGGGTGGCCTTGTAACCTACTCCGTATACGGTCTGGAGTAGACGTTGACCTTCGTCGCCCAGCTTACTGCGGATTCGCTGTATATGAATGTCGACAGTGCGCGTGCCCCCGTCATAGTCGAGCCCCCAGACAAGATCTAGTAGTTCCTCGCGTGTGTATACCCGTTCCGAATGGAGGACGAGCAGGTGTAGCAGCTCGAATTCTTTGGGCGTCAGCCCCACCTTCTCACCGGCCACCTGTACGTCACGATGTGACGGGTTCACTGTCACCGCACCAATCATAATTGGACTGTCGGAGGGAGCGTGTTCCGCACTTTTCTCGACTCGACGGTGCAGCGCTCTAACTCGGGCGACGAGCTCCCGAATATCGAACGGCTTGGTCATATAATCATCTGCACCCAGCTCTAGGCCTAGTACTTTGTCTACAATGTCGTTCTTGACCGTGAGCAATAGGATGCCAATCCCTCTCCGGTTCTCCAGTCGACGGCACACATCATAACCAGACAGCCCTGGCATCATAACGTCCAGTACGAACACTTGCGGCTGGAACGATTCGACGAGCCTAAGCGCGGCTTCGCCGTCAGCGGCTGTTTCGACCTGAAAGCCTTCCCGCCGCAGTGCATAGGCGATCGCTTTCACGATAGAGCATTCATCGTCTGCGACAAGCACTCTTTTATCCATGCTGTTAATCCTTTCCACCTCGCTATTGTTGTATTGATACGCCTATTCTACATATTGCGCTCAGCAAAAGCGAACCAATTGGGGGTTTGAAAGCAAACACCAGCTCAAACGGAAATTCCGAAATTCCAGTCAGCCTCCTTCTTCTGATGGCTACAAGTATCTTGCGCGGATAGAGCCTCTTGGAGCTGGATAAACTAAAGGTAGACAGTTATCTCGCACGATGCAAGGAGCTTAGTAATGAGACATTCACAGAAGGCATGGGTATGGAGAAGTATCCCGGCACTAGCGACAGGGAGTCCTGTAGAAGCCTATGCATTAGCCAAAAAGACGGAAGATGATATTGAATCTCAAGTGATCAAAGGAAGAAGCCGTAATCTCTTACCGCGTACCTGAAATGGGTGGTGGAGGCGGCTTTTTGATGCGGTTAACCGGGGATATTTTCTGATTAGAGGTTAGAAATCATTGTGAGAAGGGTAATAGACGACAAGAAAGATAAATAAGTACCTATTCATTTGCACAAGCAGAGAGGAGAACTTATCACATGAGTAATGTTGCATTTTTACTAGCTAATGATTTTGAAGATTCTGAGATGAAGGTCCCTTACGATGAAGTTATAAAGGCAGGACATCAAGCTGACATTATTGGTTTAAAGAAGGGTGAGACCTTACTAGGCAAAAAGAAGGAAGTCTCCTACGCAACCGATAAAGCTATAGCTGACGTTCAAGCAGGTAGTTATGACGCGATAGTAATTCCTGGAGGTTCTTCCCCAGAAAATTTACGGCAAAATGCAGATATTTTGAAGTTTGTGAAAGAAGCAAACGAAGCTGGTAAGCCTATCGCTTCTATTTGCCACGGACCCCAAATTCTGATCAGTGCAGACTTGCTTAAAGGACGTACCATCACCTGTTATCCTCCGTTGAAAGATGATGCTGTGAACGCTGGTGCGGAGTTTAAAGATGAAGAAGTGGTAGTTGATCGTAATTACATTACTTCGCGTACCCCGAAAGATGAGCCTGCCTTCGTTCGTGAAATATTGAAGGTTCTGCAATAGCAATTAATAACACAGAGTCTTATAATCTAAAGGAGGTAATGGTAATGACCAGAAAAATCCAAGCATATTTTAAAACGGAAAATGAAGCAGAAGGTGCTAAAATAGCATTGATTAGTTACAAGGTAGATGGCTTGGAGGTATGGCCACTCACGGACCCTATTGGGGAAGATCGTAGAATTCTGTTTCCGATAGCTCCGTTTAGTAATACGACGTTAGCCGCAGGTACAGTGGGGACGCTTGGAACGGGTAGCACTCCGGCAGCTGGAGCTATGTTGGCCCCTGGTGTTGCCGCCTCCGAAACGCGTGATGAGCCTGAGACCCATTATAGCGTGGATGAAGACCAGGTTAGTGCGGATGTAGCAGATGGAGAGCTCGAAGATGGGGATTTAAGTAAACTTCGTTATGTGATGGACCTAAGTGTTGCAGAAGAGAATTATAATGAGGTTGTGGAAACCCTTCGGGGCAAAGGAGCATTTGTAGAGCAATTCGATTAACAACAATCTATTAAAATAAACCGCTTTCATGAATGTAATATAATCGTAATATTACATACATGTTTCCTTAATATAGCGTGTTTATAATAAAGGCATGACCCCCTTTTTAATAATATATGATGATGGACCTGCAGCATTTGGCTGCAGGTCATTTTTTTTGTAACGGTTGAAGTTAAAGGTCAAAAGTTGAAAGTTGTCGAATTTTTTATTCATCTTCGCATTTCCTGCCTTGACTTTAGCGCAGTAGTTCAGTAGAATTTAAAAATATACGATTTTATCATATGGTTTTGATGACGGGAACAAGTAATTCGAGGACCCACAACTCCAGAGAGGAATCCCCTGTAGATTCAGATGATATCCAGTACAATGGATGATCTATCGTTTCTGCTTGGCTGCAAGGATTCTGTTGATGAGCGAATGAATGACCTCCCCGAGAACGTACGGCGAAAGTGGGCAATGTATATTGCCGCTATCAGTAGCCGTTATGCGTAGGCGGGCGTTAACCGCTTTGAGCGGATTCAGAATGGTTCTGATCCGGAATGTGGGTGGTACCACGGGTGTATTATTGGTTATGATAATCCCTCGTCCCTGTTTTTTATAAACAGGGCGGGGGATTTTTTGTTTTGTTTAGCATGATGAAGTGATGAAGAGAGCAGATTTAGAGGGGTATTTTTTAGGAGGGATAGACTGTGGCTAAAGAAAGATTCGAGAAACCTACAGGAACGCAGGATGTGCTTCCGGGAGCTGTGGAGAAATGGCAGTATATTGAGGGGAAGGCTAGAGATTTATGCCGTCGTTTCAATTACCGTGAAATCCGTACACCGATGTTCGAGTATACGGGGTTATTCGAGCGTGGAGTAGGCGAAACAACGGATATTGTAGAAGGCGAGATGTACACGTTCAAGGATAAAGGCGATCGTGATCTGGCGCTGCGTCCAGAAGGAACGGCTGGTGTCGTTAGAGCTTATGTTCAGAACAAGCTTTACGGTGAACCTGATGTAAGTAAGCTGTATTATATCGGACCTATGTTCCGCTATGAGCGTCCACAGGCAGGTAGATATCGTCAATTCCATCAGTTTGGTATTGAGGCTTTTGGAGCTGTGGATCCGGCTATTGATGCGGAAGTAGTCTCCTTAGGCTATCAATTCTATAAGGATCTTGGCCTTAAGGATGTAAGAGTGGAAATCAATTCTGTCGGTAACGCACCTAGCCGTGCAGCTTATCGGGAGAAATTATTGGGTTTCTTAAGACCAATGAAGGATACCCTTTGCAGTGACTGTCAGCGTCGTATTGAGCGTAATCCGCTTCGCGTGCTGGATTGTAAGGTAGATCAAGATAAATTTACAGATGCGCCTTCCATTTTGGATAGTCTGGACGAAGAGTGCACGACTCATTTTGAAAAGGTGAAGATGCACCTTGATATCATGGGTGTGGAATTCACCATTAACCCTCGACTTGTAAGAGGACTGGATTATTACACGCATACAGCGTTTGAATATAAAGCAGCAGGTATTGGTTCGATTGATACCGTGGGCGGCGGAGGCCGTTACAACGGTTTGGTTGAAGAAATTGGTGGACCGGATCAACCGGGTATTGGTTTTGGGATTGGACTTGAACGAATTCTCCTCATTTTGGAGGATCAGAAGGTAGAGCTGGAGACGGCGAAGCCACTGGATGTGTACTTCGTAGCTCTCGGTGAGGAAGCTGATATCGAAATCTCTAAGCAGCTATATATTCTGCGCAGCCAAGGGTTCTCAGCAGAACGTGACTACCTAGGCCGAAAAATGAAGGCACAGATGAAATCCGCAGACCGTATGTCGGCACGTTATACTGCGATTCTTGGCGAAGATGAGCTGAAGAATGGTGTAATTACCGTGAAGTCGATGAATACAGGGGAGCAACGCACCGTGAAGCTGGATGAGCTGGGTCAGGCACTGGTTTAGACCATCTGACTAACGTCTTATGGTGACTGTATAGAGAAAGATTAAAAATGTATTTTTAACCATGAAGGGGAATGATAAATTATGCAAAGAAGTCATCAGTGTGGACAATTAACACCAGAACATATTGGACAGACGGTAACCTTGAACGGATGGGTGCAGACTCGCCGTGACCTTGGGGGCGTATTATTTATTGATCTGCGTGACAGAAGCGGTATTGTACAAGTTGTATTTAACCCAGACTACTCTGGCGAAGCCTTACAAATTGCTGATAAGGTTCGTAGTGAATACGTCCTGGCTGTTAAAGGTAAAGTTGTTAAACGTGATGAGGAAACCATTAACCGCAACCTGCCAACAGGTGAAATTGAAGTGCAAATTACGGACATTGATGTGCTGAACGCAGCTAAGACACCTCCGTTCTTCATCGAAGATGGTGTGGAAGTAGATGAGTCTCTGCGTCTCAAATATCGCTATTTAGACCTTCGTCGTCCGGAGATGCAAAGAACCTTGCTGCTCCGCTCGAAAGCTTCTAAGATTTTCCGTGATTTCCTTGACAGTGAAGGATTCATCGACGTAGAAACACCGATCCTAACTAAGAGCTCACCGGAAGGCGCGCGTGATTATCTGGTACCAAGCCGTGTGCATGAAGGCGAATTCTTCGCATTGCCGCAATCTCCACAAATCTACAAGCAATTGTTGATGGTCGGCGGCGTTGAGCGCTATTACCAAATTGCTCGTTGTTTCCGTGATGAAGATTTGCGTGCTGACCGTCAGCCTGAATTCACTCAAGTCGACATTGAGACTTCATTCCTGTCACAAGATGAATTGCTTGGTATGATGGAGAAGCTGATGCAGCGTCTGTTCAAGGAAACTGTAGGAGCAGATATTGAGCTTCCGTTCCAACGGTTGACTTATGCTGATGCTATGGGCAAATACGGTTCTGACAAACCTGATCTGCGTTTTGGATTAGAGCTTGTAGAAATGAACGATATTGTTGCTACTAGCGGTGTTAAGGTATTCGCTTCTGTAATCGAAAAAGGCGGCGAAGTGAAATGTCTAAATGCTAAAGGCTGTGGCACTTGGACTCGTAAAGAAATCGATGACCTTGGACCTTATGCTGCTCGCTATGGCGCGAAAGGCTTGGCATGGATTCAAGTGAAAGACGGCGAATTCAAAGGGCCGATTGTGAAATTCTTCTCCGAAGAAGAAATTGCGGCTGTGAAGGAACGTACAGGCGCTGAAGAAGGCGACCTTCTCCTCTTCTCCGCTGATAATAAAAAGGTTGTAGCAGACGTTCTAGGCGCCCTTCGTGTTAAAATTGGACGTCAGCTCGGTCTGATTGACGATAACGTGTTCAAGTTCGCTTGGGTTACAGACTTCCCACTCCTTGGATATGACGAAGATCAGAAACGTTATGTAGCAGAACACCATCCGTTCACTCGTCCACGTGAAGAGGATCTGCATCTATTTGACACAGATCCAGGTGCGATCCGTGCACAAGCTTATGACATCGTTCTGAACGGTTATGAAGTAGGCGGAGGCTCCATGCGGATTTACAAACGCGAAGTACAGGAGAAAATGTTCGAAGCCCTTGGATTTACGAAAGAGGTTGCTTATGAGAAGTTCGGCTACCTGATGGATGCGTTCGAATATGGTACGCCTCCACACGGTGGTATCGCTTTCGGTTTAGATCGTCTAGTTATGCTGCTGTCCGGTCGTACAAATCTGCGTGAAACCATCGCATTCCCGAAAACGGCAAGTGCAACAGATCTACTTATGGATGCACCTTCGCCAGTAGATGGTTCACAATTGGAGCAGCTGCACATTAAGCTGGCGCTTAAACCGAAGAAAGAAAAAGAATAATTAACTAATCGAAGCGGGCGAGGCAGATTTCTGCTTCGCCAAAGCTTTTGAAGGAGGCTGAACCTCATGCTACATCAGTTCTCACGCACGGAACTGGCGATCGGACCGGAAGGTCTGGAAATAATGAAGAACAGCACGGTAGCGGTGCTTGGCATCGGCGGTGTTGGCGGTATAGCAGTTGAGGCTTTGGCGCGTACCGGCATCGGCAGACTGATTCTGATAGATAAGGACACTGTAGACATCACCAATGTAAACCGCCAGATTCATGCACTCACAACTACGGTTGGGCAGAAGAAGGCTGAACTGATGGTAGATCGTGTGAAGCTGATCAATCCGGAATGCGAAGCGATTGCGCTCAACATGTTCTATACGGAAGAAACCTATGAGGAATTGTTCAAATTAAAACCTGATTATGTACTTGATGCTTCGGATACGATTATTTATAAGGTTCACATAATCAAAGAATGTCTGTCCCGTGGAATTCCAATGATCTCAAGCATGGGCGCTGCCAACAAAATGGATCCTACAAGATTCCAGGTAGCGGACATTTCCAAGACAACTTATGACCCTATTGCGCGTGTCATTCGTCAGAAGCTGCGTAAGGAAGGAATTAAGAAAGGCGTGAAGGTGGTTTTCTCTACGGAGCCGCCAATGAAGCCACGTCAGGATGTTACGGATAAGATCGTTCCGGAGAATGCGCCGGATCGACGTAAAGCGAAACAACCACCAGCTAGTAACGCCTTCGTTCCGCCGGTAGCAGGCCTGATCATGGTCAGTGTTGCCGTGCGTGATTTGCTTGAGGCTGGAGGCGTCAGCGTGTAAGTGAATCGCTGAGCTGAAGCTGTTTCAATTATAGCGATAGTAGTAGTAAAATGGACCAAAAGGGCGACCAGCTGAAATCCAGTTGCGTACGCCCTTTTGTTGTGGTTAACAGGCGGGTCTGCAAGATGCAGACCACAAATAGGCATAATAATTGAACCGGGATGAACCGTTGATTATAAGCCTTATTATCCGGGTAATATCCGCCTGCGGAACTTAATATCAGTGGAGGTTTTTGTACATGAAATCAAATTTTTGGCGAAATAGTGTAGGGCTTGCACCTGAGAATGACTGGAAACGGGAGTGGGCTGCAGGGATCCTTTCGTATTTTGCTTCGGTATACATTGTAATGGTGAATGCGACCATTCTTCATGACGCGGGTATGCCGCTTAGACCAGCAATGGTGGCTACACTATTGACTGCCATTACAGGCTGTCTACTGATGGCCTTCGGTGGGAAGACACCAATCATCGTGGTACCAGGGATGGGGATAAACGCATTTTTCACATACACACTTGTACATTCAATGAATTTAGGTTGGAGAGAGGCACTTACTGTAGTTGTAATAACCGGTGTGTTATTCGCTATCGTGGCCTTCACATCGCTTTATCGTATTCTAAGTGAGGCGATTCCTCAAAACCTACAGCATGCCATTACAGTCGGGATAGGGCTTTTTCTGACCTTTATAGGACTGCAAAAAAGCGGGATTGTGATTGCGCATCAGACCACGTTTGTTGCTATAGGACATTTTAGCGATCCAGCAGTTATCACTTCCTGTGTAACCTTGTTACTCGCTTTAGTACTGTTTATCCGCGGGACCAACGGTGGTTTGCTTATCAGTATGCTGGTTGGTACAGGTCTAGCCTACTTGCTGGGAGCGGCTCACGCGCCTGAGAAGCAGGCATCCGGTCATGTATTTACGGGTTATGAAAGCTTATTTCTGGGAATGGACTGGAGCGGCATAGTGAGCCTTGTGTTCTGGATTGCTGTTTTCTTACTGCTCTTAATTGTTGTATTTGAAAATATTGGGCTAGTCGCCTCACAGACTATGATGGCAGGGCGTCCTGAGCGCTTCAAGAGTAGCTTACGAGCACTCTCTATTGCCAATATCGCTGCAGGTCTCTTCGGAAGCAGTCCTGTAGTAGCCGCTGCGGAATCTAATGCAGGTATTGCTGCAGGTGGACGTTCGGGACTGACCTCACTCGTGGCAGGACTGCTGTTCGGGGCGACATTCTTGTTCCTCCCTCTGCTCTCCTACATTCCAGACAGTGCTATCGCTCCGATCTTGATTGTAATCGGTGGGCTTATGGTACAGAATGTGCGTGAAATGGACTTGGGAGATTTAACAGAGCTCTTTCCTTCTTTCCTAATCATGGTCATGATTCCATTCACCTATAGCATCGTAGATGGTATGGCTTTTGGATTTATTACTTATCCGATCGTGAAGCTTGCGGTGGGCAAGGGCAAGGAAGTACCTCCTGCGCTGTATGGCATTGCGGGCTTATTTGTAGCTAACTTTATTTTGCAAGCTGTGCTGTAGTCGTATGTTCGCTTGAAAGATTTGGTATTTTAGTGCTGATTATGCTACAATGGGTATCCTTTTTGCGTGAGAAGAGGGAATGAGGAGAATGAAAATTTAAGCTCGATAAACTTTTAGGAGGTAACTGAAATTGGAAGACAACTTTCAAAGTGCCTATCAAGAGGAAGAAGACAGGCTGAATCAAGCGCTTACTGAGATTGACACCTTACTGGAGAAACTTAACCAGACTCCGGTGTACACGGGACATGATTATACGGAACAGGTGTTAGAAGCGAACCGTGATCAGAAGCGCAAAGATCTTGCCAAGCTTCGGCAGGAGCCTTATTTCGGACGGCTTGATTTTCAGGGCAATGATGAGAAGCAGCGGAAGGCACTCTATATAGGAAAAATCGGCGTAGACCGCGAGCAGGTAAGCGACCGTCCGCTAGTCATCGACTGGCGCGCACCGGTAGCAAGCCTGTTCTATTCGTTTACCGGTGGTACGGAGCCTGCTTCTTATGAAGCTCCTGAGGGGCTGATAGAAGGACTGGTATACCTCAAGCGCAACGTGGTGATCCGGAAGCAGATTCTGGAGCGCGTCGCAGATACGTACAACCGGGAGAGTGACGCACCTGTGGTGTCAGATGAGTTTCTCGTCTATCGCCTGGGTGAGAACAAAGATAATCGTCTCCGCGATATCGTATCGACCATTCAGGAGGAACAGGACAAGATTATCCGGGCCGCCAAAAATACAGCATTGATCATACAGGGCGTAGCGGGAAGTGGTAAAACTACAGTTGCACTACACCGTTTAGCCTTTCTGCTGTATCAATACAAAGATCAGGTCTCTGCAGAAAAAATGATTATTTTTGCACCGAACCGAATGTTTCTGGATTATATTTCGGATGTACTGCCTGAACTTGGTGTAGGAAATATTGCCCAGAGCACTTTCCCGGATTGGGCTGCAAATGTACTAGGTCTGGAGCTTCCAGAGCAAGATGCTACGGAGACGATGAATCGTTGGTTCGAAACTCCGGGCGGCATGCCTGTGATTACAGAAGAGACACCTGGACGCTTCAAGGGTTCTACGGTGTTGATGGGAATAATAGAGTCCAGCATCAAGCTATTGGAAAGCAGCTCGGTACCTGAGGGTGATTTTATCCCATGGGAAGGTGCTGTACTGCGCCGCTCCATGATCTTGCGCTGGCATAATGAGGAGTACGCTCCTTATCCGCCAGCGAAGCGTAAGGAACGTGTAATGGCACGGATACATCGCTGGATTGAGATGGAGCTGAAGAAGAGTCCTTCAGCTGCAGCTATGAAGGATCGCAAGAAAAAAGGTGCTGCACGAGAAAAAGCATACAGTGCAAAATGGCCTAAGTATGATCCGCTGACGATCTACAAGCAAATCTTTCGTGCGGCTAAAGTCCCGGAAGATTGGCCGGTGGATCCACCTGAGAATATTCCAGCAGCTGTGCTGAAGGAAACGGCAAAAGAGCTGAAAAAAGGGATTATACGTGAAGAGGATTTACCACCTCTGTTATATATTTATTATCTTTTGAATGGGAACGAAGGCGGCGCTCGTTTTGATCATGTGGTGATCGATGAAGCCCAAGATTTCTCCCCCTTCCAAATTGCGGTGCTGGATTTATACGTGCGTGGACATTCCTTTACCATTCTAGGCGATCTGTCGCAGGGTATACACGCTTATAAAGGCGTACACGCATGGGAAGAGATGCAGACCTTATTTGCCCCTGAGAACACGGCTTACCATGCGTTGACACGCAGCTATCGTTCAACCATGGAAATTATAGACTTCGCTAATGGAATTCTATCCTCGGGAGTAGAAAGTTCGTTGTTGGCTGTTCCTGTCTTTCGTAGTGGTGACCCTGTTCGGATGATCGCCTACGGAGAAATAGTCGGAGAACGGGAAGCTGAAGGAAATGCTCGTTTGAGCACTATACAATCGGCACTGAAGTCCCTGTCTGGAAGGGAATATCGTACGGTGGCTGTGCTGACACGTAGTCTACGTGAAGCCACAGAGCTGTATGCTGAACTAGAGCAGCATTTTGAAGATATTCATCTGATCGACGGTAGCATGACGCAATATCAGGGTGGATTATCGGTACTACCTGTGTATTTATCTAAAGGATTGGAATTTGATGCGGTCATCTTAGCAGATGCCGATCAAGACCATTACGGAGCGACAGCATGGGATGCGAAGCTGATGTATGTAGGCTGTACACGAGCGCTTCACGAGCTGTGGTTACTCCATAATGGGGAAATGCCTTCCTATGTGCAAACGGCGGTTGAAAGCGATTCTGAGGGGAACTAAGTCTGGTGGAGAACAGTTATAACTGTTTTTGAACTTGTAACTCCCCTACGGGTATGGCTTAATAATAAGTGTCCGGCCGGGCAAGAACACTTCTGGAAGGAGGCTGAGTGAAATGATTTCAGTATACGAGGTGGTTTCCGTCTAAGACGGAAACCCGCTTAAAGCGAGGAGGCCGTAAGGCCTCCTTATTTCAAATCATGAGATATATGTACCGATTATTCATTACGAAATGTGAATTAGAATGTAGACGCTACCAAGAGGTTTTTATATAATGAAATTACGGATTTTTCCAAATATGAGGAGAAGAAAGGAGGCAGGTGACGTGGAAATTACTTTATCAGTAGTTGACGGACGCATAGGAACACACCTGTTGAAGGAGGAAATGCAAGTTGAGTTATGTAAATGGGAAGGATGTGCTCCCCCCTGGCTTGCTCAAAGAGCTTCAGGGATACATCCAAGGTGAACTGCTCTACATCCCGAAGAAAACGGAAGAGCGGGTTAGATGGGGCGAGAACAGCGGTTCGAGGAAAGAGATAGCAAACCGCAATGAGGAAATTTTCAGTTGTCATCGAAAAGGCGATTCCGTAGCAGAGCTTCAGAAGAAGTATCATCTGTCGGAAGAGAGCATTCGGAAAATCATATCAAAAATGCGGCTGGCAATAAATTGCTAGCGTACAGTTCAAGCATAAACGCCTTTGGCGTCCCTATAAGGACGGTAAGCGTTTATGCGAGAAATAATAAGGATAAAGTATAGCGTGGAACCTATACTTTCGTATATTTTGAAAAAAGAGCATGGCTCCCGCCTTTCTAAGACGAGATCATGCTCTTTTTATTTTTTTGTGAAAAATAAGTCTATGGTATGATAATGGGAGATGTACATTGGCTTTTATAAGAATATAGCAAGGAAGTGGAGTTATGGATTTATTTTCTATGGGAGAGGACAACGGGAGCGGACGGTTGCTTGCGGACCGAATGAGACCGGAGAATCTGGATGAATATATTGGTCAAGAACATATCATAGGCCGGGGAAAGCTGTTGCGAAGAGCGATCGAGGCAGACCAGGTCTCTTCGATTTTGCTCTATGGACCTCCTGGATGTGGCAAAACAACATTAGCTCATATCATTTCTCATCACACACAAGGTGAATTCGTACGCCTGAATGCGGTGGAGGCTTCTGTGAAGGATGTACGGGAGGTCATTGAACGAGCTCAAAATAATAAAACCCTTTACGGTTCTAAGACGATTCTTTTTCTGGACGAGGTGCATCGGTTTAACAGTTCACGTCAGGACGCGCTATTGCCAGCAGTAGAAAAAGGTACCATTACATTTATTGGCGCAACTACGGAGAATCCGTTCCATTACGTTAACGGAGCACTTATGAGCCGTTCTACCTTGTTTCAGCTAGAGGCGCTAACGAGTGAACACAGTCTGGTCGCGATGCGCAGAGCTTTAGCAGACAAGGATAGAGGGCTTGGATTCATGGAGCTTCAGGTCGATGAAGAAGCATTGCTGCATATTGCTACCATGGCTAATGGAGATATCAGGCGGGCTTTAAATGCTCTGGAACTAGCAGCGTTAACTACTGCTCCAGAGGTAGACGGGAGTGTGCATATCACGCTGGAGGTGGCGGAAGAGTCGATTCGGCGCCCTATTGTGAAGGCAGATGAATCGACGCAGTATGATGTTCTATCTGCTTTTCACAAAAGCATTCGAGGTTCTAGTGATGCTGCCTTGTTCTGGTTTCTGTATGCGGTAGAGAAATTGGGGATGGACCCGATGACTTTTATTCGTCGACTAATTGCAGCGAGCAGTGAGGATATTGGCTTAGCTAATCCCCAGGCTATGGTCCAAGCGGTGAGTGCGCTTGAAGCCTATAGAAATAACGGTTGGCCAGAAGCGAAGCTGAACATTGCACAAGCCATTCTTTTCGCGGTGGAGAGTCCGAAGTCTAATGCCGTCTATACTGCTATTTCAAATGCAATGGCGAGTATGGATGAGATTAAATCCGCTGAGGTACCGCTACATTTACGTGATACACACTATAAAGGTGCTACTGCACTAGGGCATGAAGGGTATCAATATCCGCACAATTTTCCGGGGCATTATGTGAAGCAGGAGTATCTGCCTAAGGAGATTTCTCAGCGTGTCTTTTATCAAGCGACCGAGCAAGGAAATGAAATTAAAATCCGTCACAACCAACGACTCCGACGAGAACAATAGTCCACCAGTGACTGTAGCATCTTCCATTTTAATGCTAATAAGCAAATAAATTTAATGTAACACGAAAAAAATTTATTCAAAAAAAAGGCGGCCTAGAGCCGTTTTTTTGTTGTCTGCGTTACTTTTAATCACATGAACGAATTTTTTTTATAGGAAAAGATTGATAATTTACCATAAGTTAATTAAAATGAACTACAAAGTTACGGAGAAACAAGTTTTTATTCCGATGGAAGTACTTGTTCTATTCTTAATGGTGTTAATAATCATAACAGTCAATGTTTGATATCTTTCATGAAAAGAATGCTGTTATATCAAAATTTACATAATATTTCATTGGGTAAATTTTGAAACTTTTGCCGTTAGGGGGATTAATTTGAGCGAAGAATTACTAGAAATCAAGAATTTGTCCACATCGTTCAGAATCGTAGATGACTATTATGCTGCAGTAGACGATGTTACCCTGTCCGTTCGCAAAAATGAGATTCTTGCCATTGTTGGAGAATCCGGCTCAGGAAAAAGTGCGCTCGCCTTTTCAATTATGGGATTGCACACAAGGGCCAAAATAGACGGACAAATCAAATACAAAGGTCAGGATATCGTTACTATGTCTCCTGCTGCACTCAACAAGCTGCGCGGTCAAGAAATGTCTATGATTTTTCAAGATCCTTTATCCGCATTAAATCCACTCATGATTATCGGTTCACAGATTGAAGAAGTACTCATCCTCCATGATTCCAAGCTTTCGAAGAAGCAAAGAAAAGAGAAGGTCATTGATCTTTTGACCAAGGTTGGAATCTCCCGTCCCGAACATACATATCAGCAGTATCCCCACGAATTATCTGGTGGAATGAGGCAGAGGGTTGTGATTGCTATTGCGATTGCCAACGGCCCCAAGCTTTTGATCGCCGATGAGCCGACTACGGCACTAGATGTAACCATCCAATTGCAAATTCTTGAACTTATAAAAAAATTAAAAAACGATATGCAAGCAGGCATTATCTTAATTACCCATGATCTAGGGGTTGTGAGTGAAATGGCTGACCGGGTTGCGGTAATGTACGCCGGGCAAATCGTAGAAATCGCAGATATTTATACATTAACGTCTAATCCAAAACATCCGTATACAAGATCCTTGTTGAACTCCATTCCAACCGTTAAAGAAGAGAAGTCTAGACTTCATGTGATTCAGGGAATTGTCCCACCATTACAGAATCTTCCGCGTAAAGGATGCCGTTTCGCGGCCCGAACACCTTGGATTCCGGAATGGGAGCATGAGGAAAATCCGCAGCTGCATGAAGTAGCCCCAGGGCATTTTGTTCGCTGCACCTGCCATAATAACTTTCATTTCCCGGATACTAACGAGGAGGCAATCTACAATGGGACTTCTTGAGGTTAAAAATTTAGCAGTTCATTTTCCAATCCACGGCGGCGTTTTTCGAAGGGAAATTGGCGTAGTCAAGGCAGTTGATAATGTTAGTTTTACTATTGAAGCAGGCAAAACTTACGGTTTGGTTGGTGAATCCGGATCAGGTAAGACGACTACTGGTCGTGGAATCATTGGACTCAATTCTATTACTAGCGGCAGTGTGATTTTTGAAGGACAGGATTTGGCTTCAAAGGGTGTACGTAAGCAAAAAAATATCCGCAAGGACATTCAGATGATCTTTCAGGATCCGTACTCTTCCTTGAATCCTAAGAAACGTGTGCTGGATATTATTGCTGAACCCTTACGTAATTTCGAAAAGATGTCTCCGGGCGAAGAAAAAAGACGTGTGCAGGAATTGCTTTTGCAGGTTGGATTAAGCCCTGAAAATATTCTTAAATATCCGCATGAATTCTCAGGCGGTCAACGGCAGCGGATCGGTATTGCAAGAGCTATTGCGCTCAAACCGAAGTTGATTATTGCGGATGAACCTGTCTCTGCGCTGGATGTTTCCGTACAGGCACAGGTGCTCAATTTTATGCAGGATATTCAAAAAGAACTGAATCTTACGTTTCTGTTCATCAGTCATGATCTCGGAATCATTAGGCATATGTGTGATCACATTGGGATTATGTATAAAGGACGTCATGTGGAGCAAGGGACTGCTAAAGATATTTTTGACAATCCTCGTCATATTTATACCAAACGTCTAATTGCTGCCATTCCTGATATTGATCCTAAGCAAAGAGAGAAGCAGACGGAGTTTAGAAAATCAGTAAGTCTGGAATATGAACAAGCGCACCGGAATTATTTTGATGAACAAGGCATGCCTTATCCATTGAAATCCATTTCCGAGACTCATCTGGTAGCCTTGCCTGAGAAAGGTTGAGAATATGTGGAAGATTATTGTTCGTAGAATTCTTATTATGATTCCTCAAATATTTCTATTAAGTATTCTTGTTTTTCTAATGGCGAAGGCGATGCCGGGAGATGCGTTATCAGGGATGCTTGATCCAAATATTGATCCTGCGGCCATCGATGCGATGAGAGAAAAACTAGGCTTAAATGATCCGTGGTACATCCAGTACTGGGATTGGATCACTAAAGCGATTCAAGGTGATTTTGGTCAATCCTTCCGTTTCAAAATGCCTGTATCAGAGCTTATCGGTCAACGCCTCATGAATACACTTTGGCTGGCGATTGTCACGCTGATCCTTACATACCTTATTGCTATTCCACTTGGTATTACTAGTGGTCGTTATAACGATTCATGGCTGGATCGCCTCATTACTGGATACACCTATATTGGCTTTGCCGCACCATTGTTTATTTTCGCTCTCTTAATGGTATGGCTCTTCGGATTTCATCTTCATTGGTTTCCTACTAGCGGCAGTGTTAGTCCTGGAGAAGTTCCGGGTACGCTAAGCCACTTCTGGAGTAAATTCTATCATCTGCTACTGCCCGCGTTATCAATGGCGCTGATTGCAACGGTGGGGACAGTACAATACCTGCGGAATGAGATTATTGATACGAAACAAAAGGATTTCATCCTAACCGCAAGAGCAAAAGGTGCTTCAGAGTCGCGCGTCTACAATCGACATATATTGAGAAATTCCTTACTGCCAATTGCTGCATTTTTCGGATATGAGATTACTGGACTGATCGGCGGAACGGTGTTCGTTGAAAGCATCTTTAGTTATCCGGGTATGGGTATGTTGTTCCTCAGTTCGATAACAATTCGGGATTTCAGCGTAGTAACGGCTCTCGTTCTTCTATATGGGATTGCTGCCATCGTCGGTGCGTTGTTATCAGATATTATCTTAAGTATCGTAGATCCGCGTATCCGGATTAAATAAGAAGATGAACACTTTGAGGTGAATAAAATGGCAAAGACAAGCGCAGAGTTAGCTCTGCTGCAGGAAACAGATAAAAGTCCATCAGGCTTCAGGATTGTTTGGCGTGAGATCGTGCGGGATAAACTGGCTTTGGTCTCACTGATTTTCCTATTTACGATTATTGCCGCCGTTTATGGGATTTCCTTATTTTTAGATCAAAAAGAGATTGTTACGGTTGACTTGTTCGCACTGTATGAGAAGCCTTCGGCTGTACATTGGCTGGGGACCGATTATGGAGGGCGGGATGTATTCGGTCAATTAATTATAGGCACACGAAATTCCATGTCGATTGCTTTTATGGTTACTTTTTTTACGGGAATCATTGGGATTCTAGTAGGTTTGTTCTCTGGATACTTTGGGGGAACGATAGATAATATTTCGATGCGTGTTGTAGATTTCTTCATGATTCTACCCTTTCTAATGATTGTTATAGCTTTTGTAAGTGCAGTTCCTAAATACAATACGTTAACCTTCTCCTTTATCATGACTGCCTTTCTATGGATGGGGATTGCCAGGTTAATACGTTCCAAAACGCTACAAGAGAAGGAACTCGATTACGTTCAGGCATCAAAGACATTAGGTTCCTCCAATCTTAAAATTATGTTCTCACAAGTGCTGCCAAACTTAAGCTCAATCATTATCGTCACGATGACTTTGAATTTGGCAGCTAATATTGGATTGGAATCAGGCCTATCCTTTCTAGGTTTTGGTTTTCCGGAAAGTACACCCAGTCTGGGCACTCTAGTGAGCTATGCGAGAAATCCGCAGACACTTGAGTTCAGATGGTGGATCTGGTTACCCGCATCACTGCTGATCTTGGTGTTGATGTTGAGTATAAATAATGTGGGTCAAGCGCTCAAACGTGCGACCGACGCAAGACAAAGAAAAGGATAATAAGGGAGGAAATGATTAAATGAGAAAACCCATCCGTTCAAAGGCACTACTAGTTTCATTAATGTTTGTAATGTTGTTCGCCCTTGCAGCCTGTGGCTCCAAGAACAACAACGGAGCGGCTGAGTCAACAGCAGCACCAAGTGCCAGTGCTCCTGCGGAAACCGCAGAAGCGACGGCAGCACCTGAAGCAGAAGACGGACTTTATAACATTAAAGATTTCAGTAACATTAAGACAAATCAAGGTGAAGCTATTGATGGAGGCTCGATTACTTTTGGTCTCGTTTCCGACAGTCCATTTGAAGGTACTTTGAACTGGAACTTCTATTCCGGAGATCCGGATGCACAAGTGTTGAATTGGTTTGATGAAGGTTTGTTAACATGGGATAAAGATTATGTATATACAAATGATGGTGCAGCAACGTATGAAGTCTCGGAGGATGGACGTACCTTTACCTTTACGATTCGCGACAATGTGAACTGGCAGGACGGCAAGCCAGTAACAGCAGAAGATTGGTTGTTCGCGCATGAGGTTATTGGTAATCCGAAATATGATGGACCACGTTATGGTTCTGACTTTACAAATATTGAAGGTATGGATGATTACCACTCCGGTAAGGCCAAGACCATTTCTGGAATTAAGGTGCTGGGTGATAAGAAACTGCAAATTACTTATCTGAAATCTACACCTTCTCTGTTAACAGGTGGGGTTTGGATTTATCCGTTAGCCAAACATATCTTTGGTGGCATGGATGTTGCGAAAATTTCCTCTTCTCCTGAATTACGTCAAAAGCCGATTGGCTTTGGAGCTTTCAAAGTGGAAAGTATTGTTCCTGGTGAATCTGTAGTATTCGTTAAGAATGACGATTACTGGCGTGGAGCTCCTAAACTGGATAAGGTAATTCTGAAGGTTATCAACCCTACAACGATTGTACAGGAGTTGAAATCTGGTGGAGTTGATTTAGTGGATTCCTTCCCTGTTGATCAATTCCCGGATAATGCAAAGATGTCAAACGTTGAATTCCTGGGTGCGATAGACCGTGCTTATACGTATATTGGATTTAAACTGGGGAAATGGGATGCAGAGAAAAAAGTCGTTGCTACCGATCCTAAAGCTAAAATGGCGGATGTGAACCTGCGTAAAGCCATGTGGGCTGCTGTAGACAATGATACAGTGGGTAAGAAATTCTATAATGGTCTTCGCTGGAATGCGACAACTTTAATTCCACCTTCCCATCCGGAATTCCATGATGCTACTAATCCGGGTGTAGCTTACGATCAAGAAGCCGCCAAGAAAATTTTGGATGATGCAGGTTATAAGCTTAATGGTGAATTTAGAACGAATCCAGATGGCAGCGAGCTGAAGATTAATTTCATTTCGATGACTGGTGGAGACATTGCTGAACCGCTGGCTCAATATTATGTACAATCTTGGAAAGCAATTGGCTTGAATGTAACTTTGGAAATGGTAGAGTTTAATACCTTCTATGATCGTATTGGTCAAAATGGTGAGGATGATCCTACCGTTGATGTGTATCAAGGCGCTTGGGGTGTAGGGATTGACGTCGACCCAACAGGTCTATACGGTAAAGATGCAATCTATAACTTCCCTCGTTATGCAAGTGCAGAGAATGATCGTTTGCTCGCCGAAGGGGTTTCCGAGGCTGCATTTGATGTAGACAAACGTAAAGAGATCTATAAAGAGTGGCAACAGCTCATGGTAAACGAAATTCCAGTATTCCCAACACTTTATCGTGCAGTAGTAGTCCCAGTTAACAACCGTGTCCTGAATTATGCGATTGGTGATGGCACAGGGCTCTACTATAACGACATCGCAGTATCTGCAGATAAAGCTGCAGTAGCTCAGTAAATAGAAACAACACAGAACAGCAGTTCAGGGAGAGCTTCCTGAACTGCTGTTTGTTTATTTCTATTTGAATCGCTCATTTGGTTATTATTCGCTTCAAAGTCGGTTAGTTGTATTTCATGCAACTAAAACCTAAATTTTAGAGCTAAGAATGTAATATAACTGTACTTCATACATCTATTTTCCGGATGTGAAGATAAATAAGGGTTATCGGGTGATTTTAACTGTACATACTACAACTAAATCGAAAAGGGATTCTGAACACAAGAAATAGCTGTATAAAATACAGCTATTTCTTAGGTTTTCGTATATTAGAGTTAATGTTGTAAGTTATAGAATACACTTAAGCTTGCGCTGAAGGAACAACCTTCTCGGCATATTCTATCGTTCCGCCACCGAGACATTGCTCATCGAGATAGAAGACAACGGCTTGGCCAGGTGTTATCGCTTTTTGTGGAACATCAAAGTCTACGTTTATCGTTCCGTCTTCCCGTGCTGTAAGGGTCACGCCCTGATCCGGCTGGCGATAGCGGAATTTGGCGGTGCATTTTAGCGGCTCAAGACCTAGCTCTTGCCCGTTAATCCAGTTTACACCGGAGGCAATCAGACTAGTGGAGTACAGGCTGTGGTGCTTGTCTCCTTGAACTACATAAAGAATGTTGCGGCTAAGGTCTTTTTCGGCTACAAACCAAGGTTCACCGTTACCGGAGCCGCCAATGCCAAGGCCTTGGCGTTGACCCAATGTATAGTACATAAGTCCATCGTGGCGGCCTTTGATTTCTCCAGTTGTTATATCTACCATATCACCCGATTGTGCTGGAAGATACTGGCTGAGGAATTCACGGAAGTTGCGCTCACCGATGAAGCAAACGCCTGTGCTATCTTTTTTCTTGGCAGTATAGAGTCCAGCTTCTTCGGCAATTCTCCGAACTTCCGGTTTCGGAAGATGACCAATCGGGAACATTGCTTTAGAGAGTTGATACTGTCCCAGCGCATTCAAGAAATAGGTCTGGTCTTTATTGTTGTCTACACCGCGGAGTAGCTTGTACACACCATCTTCTTCTATAACTCGTGCATAATGTCCAGTCGCTACATAATCGGCGCCAAGCTGAAGGGCTTTGTTCAGGAACTCTCCGAACTTGATCTCTCGGTTGCACATGACGTCTGGATTCGGCGTCCGGCCGGCCTTATATTCATCGAGGAAATAAGAAAATACTTTGTCGAAGTATTCCTTCTCGAAATTAACGGTATAGTAAGGAATATCAATCTGCTCGCATACGCGGCGAACATCCTCTGCATCGCTTTCGGCCGTACATACTCCCAATTCGTCGGTATCGTCCCAATTTTTCATGAAGATGCCGATGACGTCATAGCCCTGCTGCTTGAGCAGAAGCGCCGTGACGGAGGAATCGACCCCTCCGGACATGCCGACGACGACACGGGTGTCTTGTTTTGCTTTTGTCATCGTAATCACCATTTCTGTACCCAAAATACCGGTCATTCATGGAACACCCGGCTCAAAATGTATTATAACATACCTGTCTACTGTAAAGCCTAAAATAAGAGGCTGAGAATAGAAAAATGTCCACCAGGGGTGAACATTCTTGCAAAATGTTTCGTTTGCCATTTCATTTGTGACTTCGAATATGATAACATAAACTAAGAGTAATCATCGGAATACCTTGATATGACAAACGCATGACTTACCGAATCAATAGTATACAATAATTAGACACTAAACCGAAAGAGGTGCCCCTTTGAAAATATCAACCAAAGGACGTTACGGACTAACAATTATGATGGAGCTTGCACTGAAATTTGGTGAAGGACCGACCTCACTTAAGAGTATCGCTGAGAAAAATGGACTTTCTGAACACTATCTGGAGCAGCTAATTGCTCCTCTGCGTAACGCAGGACTGGTAAAAAGTATTCGTGGTGCATACGGTGGATACATTTTATCACGTGAGGCTAGTGCTATCACAGCAGGTGACATCATTCGTGTGCTAGAGGGCCCAATTTCTCCAGTAGATTTTACTGAAGAAGATGATGCAGCAAAACGCGATTTATGGCTGCGTATTCGCGATAGCATCGCCGACGTACTAGATTCCACGACTCTTCATGACTTGATTAATTATAAAGAAGAGAGCTTGGCGGACAACTATATGTTCTACATATAGTTAATGTATTTGGAATAAAAAACTTAAAGTTATAGCATTATCAGTGTTTTTGCCCCCTTTTTGGGGGCTTTTTTAATGGGAAAATCACATTCAGAGTAATCAATGAAGCTTGGCCTCTTGATTACCGGGAGAATGGTCAAGGTTACTCTCGTTACGCAAAAAAAGGATGCCCTATATTTGCTCGGCATCCTTTTAATTAATCATCAGAAGTTTATTAATAGCTTATTGATTATCACCAAACCAGATGTTCTCTGTACCGGTCCGCGTGTCCGTCCATACGCTCACTAGACGGCCTGTTTGGGGGACAATGGCATTGCCGATGTAGTCCCCAATTAGGGGGATGCCGGTGACGTCAAAGGAAGTTGTCGTTATACGGGTGTTTGTAAACGTCATCCCCCCATCTCTAGATGTAGCTAGATAAACATCAAGGTTGAGAGGATTGACTCGATTAGTGTAATAGGTAACGAATATTGCACCATCCGCAGGGGATACGGTGATGGCTGGGAAAAAGTTTTGGGAGCCTACTGGACTGCCCGTAATGGGTATTGGTGTACCCCAATCCACACCGAAATTAGTGGAAGTAGCAAGGAAAATATCGGAATAACCTTCTCGGAAATCTTGCCATACAGCATAGACATTCCCTCGCGTCGTCGGTGCATTAGAAATATCCGCTGCGAGGGAAGGGTATGTCAAACATCTAAATGTATATCCCGGCAATGGATCTGGTGGGACTACAACGGTGGCGACCATGGTTTCAGGGGTGAAAGTGACCCCGCCGTCTGGGGATGTGCGAATATTAAGATCAGTATTACCGGGAGGCTGATTGATCCATCCCACGACAACAATCCCATTTAATGTAATTGCTATACCGGGGAATTCTTCAAATTCTTCGACCGAGGACAGCAGGGCGGGACTGAAATAGGTATTGCCGCTGTCTAGGGAACGATTGAAGAATATCGTATTTCCTGGTATGAATTGTGTGTTGTAATCATGCGTATAACCAGTATATACATTTCCAAAAAAAGGACTTGATCCAGCCTTGTCGGTGACAACGACCACCTGGTCATCATTCACAAACTGTCCAAACCCTTGATTCACAATGACTGGCGGTCCGAAGGAAGAGGCGTTGTCGTCAGAGGTATAGGAAACGATCGACCCGCTGAGACCGTCTGAATCGAAGGCGTGAGCCAATACGACGAACGTGGTCGGAAAAATATAATCAATATGTGGTGCTTCGATGCCTGCAAATCCTGTCGGTAACGGTAATAACGTTGTTGTCCAAGTGGCACCTGCGTCAATAGATTTGTACAAACCTATATTGGGAGGGCCTGTTCGAAGATCTACAGCTACGGCGACCATAACCGAAGGATTAAGCCAATTTACCGCGATAGTGGGCTCAAACTGAACGCTTGCGCTCGGCGAAATTTGAATATTAGCCATGCTAAGCTCCTTTCGTCATAGAGTTTTCGTTACTTACGGGTTCAGCTGAGCTATGAAAGTAAGTTCGGATTGCAGCACTCTTTGATGGGGGATGACGTTTCCTGACGAATCCGTTCCGAACACCGTGATAATCGTGTCTGCCGGTGCGTTTCCAGTTACGAGAAATTGGACTTCATAAGCTGAATTGCCTGCGATATTAAAACTGAGAAACTGGCTGGTGTTCGCATTAACATTTAATGAGTTGGAGTAGACTAAACCTTTACTAACCAAGGTATTCCATACGTAAACGTGATAGACTACGTTAGATGAAAAACTAAGGTTGTCATTATCGATATTAATGACCACGTTGGATGCTGGGGTAGTACCTGTGTTCGTAATGATGCCTGTTGTTGTTGCCATGAGCTTCACCTCTTTATTAGTTTGCTATATATATATGAATTGAGATTCATTGTGTTTGGACAAGGGAATCAGAAAAATCGCGGAAATTGGAAAAATGAGAGGTATGCTATTATTCCATGAATCTCCCCTTCCTCTTGCCTCGCAACTTACAAATTAATCCTGAATAAATTGATAGAAAATGAGGGGAGGAGTGATGGAAATGGCTTTTACAACAGGTCTTATTACTAATACGAGAGCTACTGGTACTGCAGCAAGTAATGTAGTGGTCAGCGTTCGCAACACAAGTAACGCGAGTGCAATGATGATCGTCGAAGTTTTCGGCGTTCCATATTCAACGCTTGCACTAACACCACTGTATGTCACAGGTTATTATGTTCCAGCAATGAGTTCTGATGTCAGAGAGTTCTTCATTGCAGGGAATGTCGCTTACGAGGTTCAGGTAAGTAGTCCTTATCCATTGGCAAATGTGGTGTGCTCCATGTACGGATTGGATGAGTTCGGAAATCTTGTTACAGAACAGAGAGTGCTTCAATCTGAATTAACGGAGATTACCGCACTTTCTTTACCTGTATAACAGTATTTTGGGGAAATCAAGAAGCAACCACCGATGAGAATTGGGTGGTTGCTTCTTTTTTAGGCGCAAAAAATCCTCTTAGAGGCATTCACACAGGCACAAAGGTGGAATTTAAATATACTAATTTTATACTCCAATGTAGAGAGAGGTAAAAATCATGGCGGATGTAGGAGTAGTTATGCCTTTGTATACCCAAAAGCCGGAATTCCTCCGGCAAGCTCTGGAGTCTGTTCTGCGCCAAACCTTCACCGAATTTCGACTGATCATTGTAATTGATGGTGCACCAGATATGGAACCGCTTGTGAGATCAATAATTGCTGAGGATCCAAGGGTAACTATTATCTCTTATGTACAGAACAGGGGTATTGCACATGCGCTGAATACGGGCTTTGATCTTTTATTTAGCGAACCCAGTATTCAGTATTTGAGCTGGGTCTCCAGCGATAATGTTTATGAACCCCGTTTTCTCGAAATCCTTCGAGGGGCACTAGTGAAGGGGCCGCAGGAGCTAGGAATCGTGTACAGTTCTTTTCAAAGTATAGATAACGAGGGAAACCTACTTCATAACGAGCATCAGCTAGCTACTCAGCGAAATTACCAGTCACAGCCCAAAGAGAGATTGCTGGATTACTCGCTTATTGGTGTTTCTTTCATGTACAAATCGCAGGTTGCGAAGCTTGTTGGGGGGTACGGAATGGAGCCGGTGGAGGATTATGATTACTGGCTGAGACTTGCTGAACATTGTGATATTCGCTTTATCCCCGTGGAACTGGTGAATTATCGTGTGGACTCTACCTTTAGTGTATCTGCACAGTTACATTCCACTGAAAATCATCGGAGATGGAGATATACGTACCACTTGACCCGCCATCAGGCGCGATTCCGTAGAGGGATTCGTCCTATGATTACCGTTTTATATCCTGTAGTAAATGCTGGTGCGGAGGAAATAGCGAGGATAGAGAATTTGTATGAACAGACGTATAGCAATTATGAGTGTCGGGTGCTGGATTTATCACTTACGGGTCAACCATCTGTTCTAATAGGTTCAATCCCTCATCCTGCAACAGAGTTTGTTTACATGCCAGGAGTTGTGGAGTCGCACGCGATTTGTGGAGCGCTAGAGCACTTGGCCACTCCCTACACGATAGTTCTAGGTCCCAAGATTTTCATTGGAGCACTCGATATTGAATACATGCTGGAGGCTTTGATTACTACCGGTGGAGACACGATCTCCAATTATTATACAGATGATCATAGCTTGATTGGATTCCGGCATAGACATGTCCCATCGACTAAAAATCACTACTATAATGAGCTGTTTCGAAGCACAGACTTGTATGATTTGTTGAAGATCTATTTTTCCTAAAATAATATGTGAATGAGTGATCGTAATGAAGATTTTGTTCACCTTCTTCAACCCGAGCGGCGGCATGCAGACCCTGAACCGAGTGCGCTGCCAAGCATTACATGATCGCGGTGTAGAGTGTCATTTGTTGTACACACACCCTGGAAAAGGACAGCAAAATATCCCTAATATTCAAACCTATATTACCAATAATGATGACGAGATCAGGGGACTGCTCACTCGGGAAGCTTTTGACTTGATTGTAGTGTGTACGGATATTTACTTAGCGGAGAGGTTTAGAGGGTTTGGTTACAAGGGGCCGCTTGTTTTTGAGGTGCAGGGATTGGGGACCTTAGATGAAGCGGAGCAAGTTATTAGTAATTTTAATGAGCGGATTCACAAGCTAACCGATGCACTGCTCTATCCAGAAACCACTCATTTGCAGACGCTTTTTAAAGGTGGATTTCCATCTGTTCCTCAATATTGCTTTGACAATCCGATCGATTGCGATCAGTTTGGATATACCAATTATCCCGCAAAAAGCTTTCCCATCCTCGGCTGGGTGGGACGAATTCAAACGAATAAGAACTGGAGAGAATTTCTACAAATCGGACAACGGCTGCTGGCGATCCATCCCGAGCTTTATTTATGGATTTTTCAGGACGATACTTTGTTTGAGCCGGAGCAAAAAGAGAGCTTCGAACAATTTGTAGCCGAGACAGGGATTTCCTCACGTTTGATTTCGCATTCCAATGTTCCTCACGGGCAAATGGCAGATTATATGAGCATAATTGGTGACTCGGGTGGACTGCTATGTTCAACCTCTATTCTCGAGGGGTTTGGGTACGCAGTAGCCGAGGCGATGTTGTGTCGTTGTCCTGTTCTTACTACGGATTCGGATGGCATTCGGAGACTTGTCATTAATAATCATACTGGAAAAATATACACAAGAGGGCAGCTGGATGAAGCTGTGAATGGTGCTTTATCTTTAATGCATGATCCAGCACTGCGGGACAGAATTAGGATGAATGGCGAATGGCATATCCGAAACAATCTTTCCTCCGGGCTGTATGCGGATAGATTTCTCCAGATGTCTCATCAATTGATGAGACGTCGGTCTAAGATCGAGCGTCGATGGTCTTAACTCTGCGGTTATGTCGCAGGGTTAAGATGTTTATTAAAATATAAGAATTTATATGCTTACGTTATAAATTATCCTTCTATTTCTGCGCCTCTTCAATTAATTCCTTTGCATCATTCCTAACATTTCCGACAGCCATGGAAACTGGATAGGCTCGCATTAGTTGTTGATCATACGGTTTCAGGAGCTTTATTAGAGAGGTAGTGTCCTGATTGCCCCGATCCAGCCACTCTGTCTCATCCTCAGGCTTCAAAATAACCGGCATGCGATTATGGATTTCAGCCATAAGCTCGTTCGGAGTAGTCGTTATAATCGTGCAGGTACTTAGTTTATTACCCTCAGGGTCCATCCAAATATCATATAATCCGGCCATAGAGAAAATACCTCCATCGCGCATCACGATCCGCATGGGTTGTTTGCTGCTGCCCTGCACCTTCCATTCGTAGAAGCCGTCAGATGGGATGATGCAGCGGCGTGAGCTTACTAAGCGCTTGAAAGAAGGTTTCTCCAGCAGCGATTCTGCCCGGGCATTGATCATTTTATTGCCGATTTTGTCATCCTTTGCCCATGAAGGAACCAGGCCCCAACGCAGTTCCCCGAGCTTATTGCTGGAACCTGTATTAATGACTGCCGGAATTTGCTGCATGGGCGCGGCGTTATATTTAGGGGCATAGTGGATAATGGTTGAATCATTCGCAAAATATCTGACCATCAACTCTTCCATAGTGACGGTTATTGTATAGCGTCCGCACATTATTTACACTCCCCAGTCAGTAGATTAGAAGTTCACTCCGTTTACAGCTTAATTTCATCATGTTATGCTCGGAATATTTCTTATTATAAACGAAGCGGAATGAATGAAGAAAGAGGTGCTCATTGGTGATTTTGGTAAGCTCTTGTCTAGCTGGCATGAAGGTGAGATATAATGGTACGGATTGTTTGGATGAGAAAATTCAGAAGCTTTTGAATGATAATCAAGCGATTGCTGTGTGTCCAGAGTTGCTGGGAGGATTCTCAACGCCTAGAGAACCAGCCGAAATCATTGGTGGGAATGGCGAGGATGTGCTGGCAGGGACGGCTAAAGTAGTGGATCGATCAGGTACAGATGTTACAGATATGTATTTAAAGGGTGCTTATATCACGCTTGCAAAAGCCCAAGAGGTATCAGCTACGATGGTAGTGCTTAAAGAAAACAGTCCTTCTTGCGGCAGCAGTATGATTTATAATGGGGAATTCAAAGGGAAGAAAATAGCCGGAAATGGCGTTACTACAGCTTTACTTAGAAAAAATGGCATTGAGGTAACCTCTGAAGAGAACTGGCTACTATAATCCTAGCTTCATAGGGAAATGATTACAATATTGTGTTCTTTCGCTTGTGGAAAACTCACTTCTCGCGCGGTATAATTTAATAGTTCCAAGTATAAACGCCTTCGGCGTCCTTTTTAGGACGGTTAGCGTTTAAGCGAGAAATATAAGGATAATGTATAATGTGAAACTTATACCTTCTTATATTTTTAGAAGAACTAGTTTCCTATACTCTAGAAGCGGAGAAATGAATATGAAATCCATCTATTTGGACCACGCCGCATCAACCCCGGTTCATCCCGAGGTGGCTAAGGTCATGCTGAATATAATGACAGAACAATACGGAAATGCATCGAGTGTACATCAGTTCGGGCGTTCAGCTAAAAGAATATTGAACGGGGCGCGCGATAATATCGCCGCCTTTTTGGGCTGTTCACCTGACGAGTGGGTGTTCACTGGAGGCGGCACCGAGAGTGACAATTTAGCACTCTATGGAGCAGCAGCTGCAGTTTCCCATAAAGGAAAACATATTATCACCACCCAGATCGAGCATCATGCAGTGTTACATACCTGCGAAGAGCTAGAGAAGGAAGGCTTCAAAGTTACCTATCTCCCTGTGGATTCGACGGGTAGGGTATCTGTTACAGACGTAGAGGCTGCATTGCAGGAAGACACGGTGTTGATCAGCGTAATGTATGCCAATAATGAAGTCGGCACCGTTCAGCCTATCCAGGAGATTGGTCAGCTTGCTAGAGAACGGGGAATTCTGTTCCATGTAGATGCTGTACAAGCTCTAGGTACACTCCCTATTACACTCCGAGAGCTTCCTGTAGATTACATGAGCTTTACTGCTCATAAGATCAATGGGCCTCAAGGGATCGGTGGTTTATACGTTCGAAGCGGAGCGCCACTGCATCCAAGACTTCATGGCGGCCTTCAGGAGCGCGGCAGACGTGCCGGAACAGAGAATCTAGCAGGAGCAGCTGGGTTTGCCAAAGCCGTTGAAATAGCGGTTAAGGGTCTGTCAGAACGTCAACAGAATATGAAGCTCCTACGCAGTAGACTGCTCGAGGAGCTGGATACTCTGATTGGACGGGAGCGTTACTCGCTTAACGGTAATACCGAGGAGTTTTTGCCTAGTATTCTGAATTTGAGCTTCCCAGGGGCTGGGACAGATGTTATGCTGATGAACCTGGATATGGAGGGGATTGCGGCAGCAAGTGGTTCGGCTTGCACCTCAGGATCCTTGGAAATATCTCATGTTCTGAAAGCAATGGGACTTCCCCAAAATATTTTAGAGTCTGCGATTCGATTTAGTATCGGTTTGGGTAATACTACTGAAGAAATCGAGTACGTTGCTCGAAAAGTTGAAACCATTTTGAGTCGCCTACGTAAATGAGACTAGTTACTCTAGGTTTCGATCTGTATCGAGGCGATTCGGGCTTTTGGCTTTTTGAGAACTCGTAAGTACACTCAAAGTGAGGGGACCGAGGCAGCCATGAGACTACAAGATCTGATCGGCTTGGCTGTATTTGAAGTTGAAGAGGGGAATGAAATTGGCAAGATTGTCGATATCCTACTCGATTCAAACTGGAATATTACGGGTATTGAACTGGAAAGCAAATCTTTTTTTGGTGGCCATGTGAAATTTGTGGCATGGAAAGATATTGTGGCCTACGGCGAGGATGCTGTCATGATTCGTAGTAAAGAGTCGATTGATAAGACAGATGCCGATCATATACCTTGTACTTTTCTATTAGGAAAGAACAAACTTAAGGATTTGAAAGTACTGACTACAACTGGAACTATACTTGGACGAATATCGGATGTTTATTTTGACCAAAAGTTGGGAAACACAATAGGAGCGCTGGAAATCAGTGACGGGCTTGTGACTGATTTGATCGAAGGCCGCAAATGGCTGCCTTGTTCTGATGAGATGTCCATTGGTGAGAATGCTTTAATGGTTCCTGCAATGAGCGAAGAACGGCTACAAAAAGCCATTAATATTGTTAACGGATAGGTGGAATGTATTATATGAAGTGTCCAAATTGTAACTCCAAAGATATCGGAAAGATTGGTTCCCACCAGTTCTATTGCTGGGGCTGTTTCATTGAATTGACGGTAAACGGCGAGAAAATGTCGGTGTATCAAGTTGAAGAAGATGGCACACTCAGCTCGCTGGACGATCTCTTCTCCGGGGATGATATGACTCAGGATTTCCCGCAAATTCATGCGTCGTCTTAACTATGAATCTTGCTTTGTAAGCAAGAATGATCTATGTACTTAAAGCGTCAATCTCCTTTCAGTTGAAATCAGCTGCAGGGTTATTGGCGCTTTTTTTGGGGTTCCCCGCAAAGCATCGAAGCAAAGGCCTCACTTTGTGGGGTTATTTTGTGTGCTTGATGGTTATTTTGCTGCGGCCATACATATACTTATTTACGAAGCTAGTCCAGGCTACAGTCGCAGGAGGGTACACTCATGGAGCAATGGTCCCAAAGTAAGTGGTTCCGCTGGATGATCGGAGTGCTGCTCTCCCTGATCATTTTGTATTTTGTTTGGTTGCTTCGTCCGATGCTGCAGGGGATATTTGTATTTTTGAAGGCAATCCTCGCTCCATTTCTGGCAGCTATGATTATTTCCTACGTGCTGAATCCCGTCGTTAGTATGCTGGCTGGACGGAAGATGCCGCGTAGTGTAGCTGTTCTACTTATATATGCAGTATTCCTAACGGCGATTGCAGTGATCGCAATTAACCTTATCCCGATGTTTATCGAGCAGCTTGAAGAGTTAAATGAACATTTGCCAGAGATGACGCTGCAAGCCCAAGGGCTGATGCGACATATGAATTCTAGACTAATCCCGCCCGGGGTCGAGATGGGGATGAATAACTGGTTTTTCCAATTGGAAAGTCGTCTCGCCGAAGGGATTTCTAATTTTCTCGATAATATAGGGACAACGATTAATGTGCTATTCAATGCTTTCATCGTACCGTTTCTAGTGTTCTATATTCTGAAGGATTTTGATGTGTTTGAGCGGACGGTGGTGTCTTGTCTGCCCCGCGCACGCCGTAAGTCTATTGTAACTTTGTTAAAAGATATCGATGATGCACTCGGCAACTACATTCGTGGACAGTTTCTGGTCTGCATTATTATAGGTGTGCTTGCTTATATCGGTTATGCCATCATCGGAATGCCGTATGCTTTACTGTTTGCGAGTGTTGTGGCAGTGTTCAATATTGTTCCGTATATGGGTCCCTTTTTGGGGGCTGCACCAGCCATTGTAATGGCTTCGACTGTTTCTTTTCGTTTAGTGCTGTTGGTTGCAGTGGTTAACACAGTGTGCCAAATCGTGGAAAGTAACATTATTTCACCACAGGTGGTGGGAAAGAAACTGCATTTGCATCCGCTGCTCATTATTTTTGCGCTTCTGGTTGGCGGAGAATTGGCGGGAATGATCGGACTTATCCTTGCTGTACCGTTCTTCGCGGCTGCAAAAGTCGTTATTCAACACTTTATGACGTATTTAATCAAACGAAAGCCCGTGTAAATAGGGTAAAACATTGACTATAGTCAACAGTTTTGTATATAATGTTGGGGAATATTACTGATGAACAGTCGGTATATATAGTTGATCGATGATGAGGAGTATTAATTCTATACCGTTATTGCAGAGAGCCGGCACTAAGGTGCGAGCCGGTTAACGGAACGGAGTGAACTCACCTCGGAGTAACGGCGCAAGTTTCAGGATATCCACTAGACATAATGGATGCCCTAGGTGAACCGCCGTCGCCTCACCCCCGCTAAAGGGTGCAAAGTGAGTGGCAGAATAAAGTATATTCAGCCGCTAACTAGGGTGGTACCACGGGAATTATAACCTCTCGTCCCTAGCGATAATACGCTAGGGATGGGAGGTTTTTTTGTAAATATAAGAGGGTATAGGTTTCACGAAATACTTCATGTCTTATATTTCTCGCATAAACGCTTGTCGTCCTTATAAGGATGCCGATGGCAGTTTATGCTTGGTTAAGAAATCTAAGTAGTAACACTCCAAGGAGGAGCAGACAATGAGCGACAATCAAACAAACAGTATACCTGCCGGCGGTTACCGGGCGCAGGCTATTGAGCCCAAGTGGCAAAAGTTCTGGGATGAGAACAAAAGTTTTAAGACAGGTGAAGATCCAACCAAACCGAATTTCTATGCACTGGATATGTTCCCGTACCCTTCAGGTGCAGGACTGCACGTAGGTCATCCAGAAGGCTACACAGCAACGGACATCGTATCCCGTTACAAACGGATGCGTGGTTTTAACGTGCTGCACCCAATGGGCTGGGATGCTTTTGGACTTCCTGCAGAGCAGTATGCAATGGATACAGGTCAGCATCCACGTGATTTTACAGATAAGAACATCGATAATTTCCGTCGTCAGATCAAATCGCTGGGTTTCTCCTACGACTGGGATCGCGAGATCAGCACTACAGATCCAGATTATTACAAATGGACGCAGTGGATTTTCATCCAGTTGTACAACAAAGGCTTGGCTTATGTAGCAGAAGTACCTGTTAACTGGTGCGAGGCACTGGGTACAGTACTTGCCAACGAAGAAGTTATTGATGGTAAAAGTGAGCGCGGAGGACATCCGGTTGTCCGCAAACCGATGCGTCAGTGGATTCTGAGAATTACTGAATATGCTGAGCGTCTGCTTGAAGATCTGGAAGAGCTGGATTGGTCTGAAAGCATCAAGGATATGCAGCGCAACTGGATTGGCAAATCCACAGGTGCAGAAGTGAACTTTGAAATTGAAGGTCACGATGCTAGCCTGACCGTGTTTACAACACGTCCAGATACATTGTTCGGAGCTAGCTACTGTGTATTAGCACCAGAGCATGAACTGGTTGATGCCATTACAACAGAAGCACAACGTGCAGCGATTGCAGAATATCGTGTGAAAGCTTCTCATAAGAGCGATCTGGAACGTACAGATTTGGCTAAAGAGAAGAGCGGTGTATTCACGGGTGCGTATGCAATCAATCCTGTGAATGGCGCCAAGGCACCGATCTGGATTGCAGATTATGTACTTGCCGGATATGGAACGGGTGCGATCATGGCGGTTCCAGGTCACGATACTCGCGACTGGGAATTTGCTAAACAATTCGGCCTGAATATCGTTGAAGTCGTACAAGGTGGCAACGTTGAAGAAGAGGCGTATTCCGGAGACGGACCGCATGTCAATTCTGATTTCTTGAATGGGCTTAAGAATGAAGAAGCGATTGCGAAGATGATTGCTTGGCTGGAAGAGAAGGGCGTAGGTAAAGGTAAAGTAACCTATCGTCTGCGTGATTGGCTGTTCAGCCGTCAACGCTACTGGGGAGAGCCGATTCCAATTCTGCATCTGGAAGACGGTACAATGAAGACTGTTCCGGTTGATCAGCTGCCGCTGGTACTGCCTGATGTAGATGCGATCAAACCATCGGGTACTGGGGAGTCTCCACTTGCCAATGTAACAGAGTGGGTGGAAACGATCGATCCTGAGACTGGTATGAAGGCTCGCCGTGAGACCAACACCATGCCGCAATGGGCGGGCAGCTGCTGGTACTACCTGCGTTATATTGATCCGAAAAACGATCAAGAGCTGTGCTCCCCTGAGAAGCAAAAAGCATGGCTTCCAGTGGATCTGTACATTGGCGGAGCGGAGCATGCCGTACTTCACTTGCTCTATGCACGTTTCTGGCACAAGGTGCTTTATGATATCGGCGTAGTGGAAACGAAAGAACCGTTCCATAAGCTGGTTAACCAAGGCATGATTCTTGGAAATAATAATGAAAAAATGAGTAAATCACGCGGAAATGTCATCAACCCAGATGAAATTGTTGAAGCTTTCGGTGCGGATACACTGCGTGTCTATGAAATGTTTATGGGCCCTCTGGAAGCAACCAAACCTTGGAATGAAAAGGGTGTTGAAGGGGTTCACCGGTTCTTGTCCCGTGTATGGCGCCTGTTCGTGAATGAGGAAGGTAAGCTCAATGCCAAAATCACAGCAGATGGCGGTACGGAAGAGTTCAAACGTACTTGGCACAAAACGATTAAGAAAGTCACTGAGGATTTCGAACATCTGCGTTTCAATACGGCGATTAGCCAGTTGATGATTTTCATTAACGATGCCTACAAGCAAGAAACCTTGTCCCATGAAGCTGCCGAACACTTTGTGCAAATGTTGTCACCACTGGCGCCGCATATTGCTGAAGAGCTGTGGCAACTGCTTGGTCATGAAGGAAGCATCAGCTACGTGGCTTGGCCAGCTTATGATGAAGCATGGACAGTCGATGCTGAGGTTGAAATCGTTATTCAAGTTAATGGTAAAATCGTACAACGCGCCCTGATTCCGCTGGATATGGGTCAGGAAGAAATGCAAGCTCATGCGCTGTCACTTCCTAATGTGAGTGCAGCTGTAGAAGGTAAAACCGTACGCAAGATTATTGCGGTTCCTGGCAAGCTTGTAAATATTGTAGTGGGTTAAGCGAAGAACGCAATTCTGCCCGCAGCATCGGAGAAATCCGTGCTGCGGGCTTTGTTGTTCTAACGTTCTTTAGGACCCTGATTAATAGTGTCGTGTCTGAATAGCTCATCAAGCTTAATAACATCCTCATCATATTTATCATGCGTTGTCGTGATGAGGCGTTCAAATACACCATCTAGACTGGTACGTAAGTGGTTTAACGCTTCTGCGGTAATGCCACCGCGAACAGCGACCCGTTCTTGAAGCTCTTGCGGGGTAAACTCCCCTTCTGTCAGTAATTTGCCTGTTCCAAGCAGCATTTCACCAGCGAGTCGGCTGATTAATGTCTCTTCAATTCCAGTGGCCTCAACGGCTGCTTCTATCCAGCGCTCAATGAAATAGCTTAAGAACGCAGGTCCACAGCTGGAGAAATCAGAAGCGATTCGGGTATGTGCTTCTTGGATTTCTAAGGGAACACCTATGAAAGACAATAGCTGTAACAGTACAAGCCTGTCTTCTTTATTAAGCCTGCTGCCAAATATGCACAGTGAAGTCCCACTCTTGACGCAGTGCGTAATGCTTGGGATGATCTTGGCAATTTTGGACGGCAAAGCGGATTCCAGATGATGCAATTGAACTGGACTAGTAATGGATACGACAATTTGCTCACTCCGGAGACATGAGCCGATCTCATCTGTTAATGTTTTAAATTCAAGTGGCTTTACGCATAAAAAAACGATATCACTTCCTAACGCTGTCTCCCTATTGCTTCCGCAAATGGAAATGCCGGGGTGACGCTTCTCAAGCTCCAGCAGCTTATTCAGGCTGCGGTTGCTGGCAAGCACATCACACGGTTCTAGCGCTCCGGAAGAAAGAAAGGCGTCGATCAGCAGGCTGCCCATGCTGCCTGTTCCGATAAATCCTACTTTCACCTGTGGTTCCTCCTTTCTAGCATTGCTTTTTACTAACTGACATGAATTCTCTTCGTTATATGTATGCAGGATAGCCTTGGACAAATGACAGGTTTTGTATGAATTATTAAAGGGAATTCCAATTAAAGGAATGTATGAAGATTCACAAAAAAGTATAGGACGAATTTTCGTGAGGGGGAGCGCATTTTGAATAAAGGGAGTGTAGTGCTCGGAGTGGCTGTAGCTTTACTGGGTAGTGGATTGTTATGGGCTGCTGGGAGTAAGGGGGATTCCGGCATTTCCGGATGGGAAACCTTGAATGCAAGCATGGAACAAGCGATTGGAGTCGCTGAGCCAGACGAAGCTTCGGCTACAGAGGGCAAAGTGGGAGGCCAGCAGACGAAGGTAGATAAGCAAAGTGCTGGGAAAGTTACAGTGGGAGCCGAAGCTATTGGGAAGACTGATGCTTCTGGGAAAACAGATAGTGCTGGAAAGGCTGAAGTTAGTGATAAGTCTGATCCTGCTCAGAAGGTGAAGGATACTGCACAAGTAGAACATACTGTCCCGACTCCAGTAGATGAAAAAGCGACAACAGTTACTGGAGAGAATGCTTTGGAGGCGCTTGAGGTTACCACGTCAGTCGCTTCACAGGAAGGTAAAATAAATGTGAACACTGCGGGTGCTAAGGAGCTGATGGATCTCCCGGGCATCGGAGAGAAGAAGGCCCAGACTATAATCGAGTATCGCAACCGTGAAGGGGCTTTTCGTAGTCTGTCAGATTTGGGGAAGGTGAAGGGGATCGGGCCCAAAATGCTGGAAAAGCTAAAGCCTTTAGTAATATTTTGAAGATAAAAGGGTATTGAAGGTACTGTTGAATGTGCTACAACCGTTGTCCTAGTGAATACTTGCGGGGATGTGCTACAATAGTTAACAACTATTTAGAAGGATATGGAGATTAATTATGACTGCTGCTTATCGTAAAGACTGGGATACTTACTTCATGGACATTGCCTGCATGGTCTCAACTCGTTCACGCTGTAATCGCCGACATGTGGGTGCTGTGCTGGTACAAGGCAAGAAGTTGCTAGGAACAGCGTACAACGGGGCGCCAATGGGCGTACCTGATTGTTCAGAGGCAGGCTGTATGCTCTCGGAGCAATATGAAATGGAAATCGTGGATGGCGTAGAGACAATGGTGAAGAAACAGCGCTGTATTCGCACGATTCATGCGGAACAGAATCTTTTGCTATTTACAGACCGAATCGATCGGGAAGGCAGTACCGTCTATGTGACAGATGAGCCTTGCTGGACCTGCGCCAATATGCTGGCGAACAGTGGTATCGTGGAAATCGTGTATTACCGACCTTACCGTAAGGATATGGAAAAGGTTGAAGCGATGATGGCTGCCAAGGGTATCATATTTCGTCAATTGGAGAACTATGAGCCGCCAAGTGAAACGATGATCAAAGTGTCAGAGTAGCTGATCTGTACAACACTAATTTAATAAGATGGCTTGAGGAAGAACCTCTCGTGCGCTCTTGTAGCGCATGTAGAGGTTCTTTTTTTGTATTCAGTATTGATAAAGGGGGGAAGGAAACGTGAAGGAAAGACCTTTATTAAGCTTTACAGTATGTTGGGTGGCTGGAAGCGCAGCGGGTTGCTTAAGCTCAGGGAACGGACTGCTGTTAGCATGGGCTGGATTAATACTTTTATTGGTGAGTCTGAGGGTGTGGGGAACAGTAAGTTGGAAATACATAGCCGTGTTGTGTTTATCCATTTCTTTAGCGGCTGGATTTTGGGAGTGGAACGAAGCTCGCAATATTAGCGGAATGCCTGAAGCGCTGGGTAGCACGATTGCAGAGCTGAATGGGAGCGCCGTGGAAGCTAGAGGCACGATCATTTCCGTCGTGGAACGGGATGGGGATCGGGTTGATTTTATAATGAAGCTCTTATATATGAACCTGCTTGCAGAAGGGGATGAAAAAGCATCTGATCCTGTGGAAGAGCAGGGTGAAAAGGTGGAGGGTGAGTTAATAGCGGTGCAGATCAAACTTCTGGCTGAGCAAGAAATTGCTGTCGCTGCGGAGTGGCGAAGAGGGGATGAGGTGCTGCTTAATGGCGTGCTGGAAGAGCCGGCAGTAGCGCGTAATTTTGGAGGCTTCGATTATCGTGCTTATTTACATACGAAGAAGATTCATTGGCTATTGAAGGGGCTGGGAGCGGAAAATATAAGGGTAACCGTGCCAGATTCATGGAGTGCGTTAACGATTTTTCGCTTAAATGACAGCGCGCGAACGGCCCTTGGGGCGGAGCTGGACCATCTTTTTCAAGGACGCCACTCTGGGTACATGAAGGGCTTAATCATTGGGATGCAGGATGATCTCGATCCGGATACCTTTCAGCAGTTCTCCCAGCTCGGTTTGACGCATATTCTCGCTATTTCAGGTATGCATGTAGCGGTGTATGTAGGCGTTCTTTTATTTCTGTTCAGACGCTTACGCTTGACAATAGAGACCGCACTAACGCTCACTTTCATACTCGTTCCGGTATACGTCCTCTTGTCTGGTGCGGGTCCGTCCATTGTGCGTGCGGGGCTGATGAGTATGATTGCCTTGCTCGCTGCAAGAGTTGGAATGTTGAAGGATGGACTGAATATTTTGGCGGCATCGGCACTGGTTATGTTGATCTGGAATCCTTATATGCTGCTCAGTGTCAGCTTCCAGTTGTCTTTTCTGGTGACCTTGGGTTTGATGGTATACGTTCCGCTTATGAATCCTCTTTTGAGCATACTGCCACGCTGGCTTAAAGGTGCGGTCTCGGTGACGTTAGTGGCCCAATTAGTTTCTTTCCCGCTCACGATTTATTATTTTAATCAGTTTTCGCTACTGTCCTTTGTCGCCAATTTGGTCTTTGTACCTTTTATTACCTTTGTAGTATTGCCGCTAGGGACGCTTGCGCTACTGCTTGGACGACTGTGGGAAGATGCTGCAAAAGTACTGGCACATGTTACGGAGCTGTTGAATAACTTTACTTTTTACGCTGTGGAGTGGATCAATGAATTTACTGGTGGAGTACTGATTTGGGGCTCGCCTTCACTGCTGTGGATCGGGGTGTACTATGTTTTGTTGTATGGTCTGCTGTATGTTGCCAAGCTAGGAAAGGAAGCTCGTTCTGCACCGCAATATATGGAGGATGAGACGAGACCTTTAGCGGAGGCTGGTTTATCTATGAACAGTCACGGTGGGTTTGGGAGAGAGGGGAATGCACAGATTGCTGTTGGTGCTTCTAAGGTTGGACGCTGGAGCGGAGCGATTGTTCTACTATTGGCAGTTGGACTGGGGATGTTGCTGTATAGGGGTTATCAGTCGGATGGTCAAGCAGGTAGAGGTACAATTAGTTATCTGGATATCGGACAAGGCGACAGCATTCTCATCACTACACCGAGCGGAGCACATATTCTAGTGGACGGTGGTGGAACCTTAAACTTTGGTCAAAAAGAAGAGTGGCGCGTTCGCCGAAGTCCGTTCGAGGTTGGCGCTAAAGTGCTGGTGCCTCTGCTGAAAAAACGTGGTATCCAGCGTTTAGATGCGATTATTTTGACACATGGAGATCAGGATCATGCCGGAGGACTCCAAGCCGTGTTGGAAGAGATTCCGGTTTCGGCATTGCTTTTTAATGGGACATTAGTTGATCGCGAGTTTTATATGGGGATGATGAGGACTGCACTAGAGAGGGATGTTCAGCTGTACGCTGTGCATCAAGGAATGACCGTTTCCCCGGATGACAAGACAGAGCTGTTCTTTTTGTGGCCGGAGGGAAGGGGTGGAGAAGTGTCAGGTACTCCTTATCAGAATGGCATTCCTCTACTGGAAGAGCAGAACCACGATTCCGTAGCTTTTCGCTTCGAGATGAATGGTAGGAACTTTCTGTTCACCGGAGATATGGATTTGGAAGCTGAAGAGGAGATTATAGAGCAGGCTAAGCAAAAGGGCATCAGCGCTGGACCTGCTATAGATGTGCTGAAGGTAGCTCACCATGGGAGTAAGACATCCACTGGTGAAGCTTGGCTTGACTTCTGGCAGCCTGCAGCAGCGGTGATTTCTGCGGGTGTCAATAATCTGTATGGTCACCCGAAATCTGAGGTGTTGGAGCGATTGGAAGATCACCATGCATCTATATTCCGGACGGATCAGCAGGGGGAGATACAGATGCGGGTGCGGGCGGAGGGGGTTGAAGTGCGATATAAGTTGGTGGAGGCATTGCAATTTGTGCAATAGAACGCAATCCAAGATAGCTGGATCTTCATTCTACTGTACTTTGTACACTCAAAATGAAGGAAAAGCCTAATTCTCTGAATTTTAATAGTATCTATTGCATGAAGTGCAACAGAATCTTTCTATGGAGTTGGAAAATCAAGTTCTATTGCACGAAATGCAATAGAAAGCTATTTACAGATAAATTCAGCTCTCCCCAATCGGACACGTGAGCACCACTGATGACGTTTAAGCGTTCATCGGTGGTGCTTTTTAATATACAGATATAGAGATTATGCTGTTAAGTAATATATAACCTAATTATTTATTTTAAAGGGAACTTTTTCAAGTTTGGAAAGTCTTATTAGGCAAGGGGTGAGACGAAACATGCTAAGCGAAGATATGCCATATGCAGAAGCGTATGCGTCCGAGATGACCTTGCGGGAAATGATGGAGGAGTATGGATCGGATGTGTGGAATTATGCTTTTTTCTTAACTAGAAGCCGTGAGCAAGCGAATGATATTAGCCAAGAAGTGTTCTTGAAGGCATATAAAAATGTGGGGAAGTACCGGGGACAATCGTCGATGAAAACTTGGCTACTTACGATTACTAGAAATACAGCCTTTAGCTGGAGCAAAAATAGCTTTTGGCGCAGATTCATACCATTTGGGGATCAACCTGCCACTGTAACTGCTCTGTCTGCAGAAAGAGAAGCGCTAGGCAATCAGTATGCGAACCGAATCTGGGAAATTATTATGAACCTACCAGATAAGAACAGAGAGGTGCTTGTACTGGATATTCAGCATGGGCTATCGATCAGCGAAATGTCCGATTTACTGAATGTACCACAAGGGACTGTGAAATCTCGGCTCGCGCGCGCGAGGGAGAAGGTTAAGCAAGCCATCCAGAAGGAGGAGAGAGAATGAAAGGCAAAGCTGATAATAGTAATCCAGTGATGATCGGACAGACTGATTGGTATACACAAGCAGGCAAAAGGCCTTTTATTGAAGATGGCTTTACACCTGAGCTGATGATTCAGATCGAACAGGCTGCTACGCTTAAAAATAAAAATCACAGACGTTATCGAATAAACAAAAGTGTGCTACTGACCAGTGTGGCTATGATTTTGTTGATAGGTGCACTTAACTTGCCTATAGGCGCATGGAAGAGTCATGGTCCAGTCCAATCTTCATCGGTGCAGTCACAAGCTGCAGGGATACTACCTTCTTCTACTCCTGCTACTAATGACAAAGCGTTAGAGCCTCCGACAAGTCCAGCAGAGTTTGAGATTAGCGGTAAGAAATATTACATGCCTTTGCCAATGAGCAGAGATAAGAGCAAAGCATATGCCGTTGAGACAACAGCGGGAATCCTTTGGTCGCCGCCGCCCCCGATGGTTGACTACAAGAAGCCAAAGTACACACATCCTACAGAACCGTTCACCCTTTACCTGAGCTCGAAGGACCAGACGGAGCTATCGGCTTCTTCGGCTACTAGGATATATACTTTTCCTCTTTATGCGGGAGGGGCAAGTACCTATCAATATTTGAGTGGGGTTTTTGGAGCAGGAGATTATGTCCTGTTAACTTCCTATAAAAAGACTCTTGGTGTAGGTATGTATGAGGATGGTAAGTTTTCGATACTTAATGTTAAAAAAGCAGCGGCAGGGGAAGCTGTGGTTCCGATCGCGCTTAAATCCTTTGACAATACACTTTTAGAATACAAGTCAATCATTGCTATTGATAAGGAACATGAGCAGCTCGTAATTAGTTACTTAGAATATGCAGGGGATAAAAAGTACAAAGAGAAAACCGTGCTTTATGATATGGAGACCATGAGCATTCCAACGCCTGCTATAGCAATTGGTTTTAAAGAGATTAAGGGAGAAACTTTAATCATGGATTATAAAGTGGGTGGGGAACAACGTAAAGCGAATATTCTTATGAAAGGTGGACTAGGGTGGATAGATGAAGATTGGGCATTTTTATCAGAAGAGCAACGAAATGAGCTGTATCAGGAATTTATGAGTCAGACTCCTTAGTAGATAATTCCCCCAATAAAAGCTATACTTTTTGATAAAGTATTTTCTTTTGAGAAGAGTGGAGCCGAAGCGATGAAGAAGTTAACGATTGATGATGTGGCTCAAAAAGCGGGAGTGTCGAAGAGTACGGTCTCCCAATTTTTGAACAAACGTTTTAAATATATGAGTGAAGCGACGAAGAATCGGATTGAGGCTGTGATTGAGGAGCTCAATTATCAACCGAATGGACTTGCGCGCAGTCTGAAGCAGAATCGGACGCATATGGTCGGAATCATCGTTGCTAATATCGATTATTCGCTGTCTATCCAGTGTATTCGGGCAATCGAGAACGAGCTGCAGCAACACGGAATCCAAGTAATCATATGCAATGCCGATGAGAATGCGGAAAAAGAAAGCAAGTACGTCGAAACCTTAGTTGCCCGCCAGGTGGACGGTTTGATAATTTTTCCGACGGGGAACAATCCATCTGCATACAGCCGGCTAATAGAGGCGGATTTTCCGTTAGTGTTTATGGATCGTCTAGTAGATGGAATCACTACGCAGAGCTTGCTGCTCGACAATGAAATGGCGGCCAAGATAGGTGTGGGACAGCTTACACAGCAAGGTCATGAGCGAATTGCTCTGGTCACCCTGCCGCTAGGGGAACATGCGATTACCCCGCGTAAAGAGCGGATCAGTGGTTATAAAAAGGCGATGGAAGAAGCGGACCTAACGCTGCGTGAGGAGTATATCTGTAGTGTGCCAAAAGAAGAATTAGCTACAGGACTGAAGCGCCTTTTAGCGTTGCCGGACCCTCCGACAGCGCTATTGGCTACGAATGATATCACGCTAGCAGAGATTTTGAAATATGCGAATCGAAATGCCATCGTTATTCCGGAACAATTGTCTGTCATCGGTATAGATGATGCGGAGTTCGCGCAAATTTATAATCCGGTCATTACAACAATTCGTCAGCCTGCTTACGAAATGGGTATGCAAGCTGCTAAGATTATACTCTCTTGTATCGAGGATAAAGGCGCTTCTGTTCCTATCACTTATCGTTTTCCGCCGACCTTGCAACAAGGACAGTCCGTAAAGTCTTATAAATAAGCATAGGCTATAAAAATACAAAGAAATGCCGTTCCACAGTTCAACTGTGAGACGGCATTTTTTAATGAATATACTCAAATCTATGTGCTTAAACTTCCTGCTGCATAAACTTCGCAAGCTCCTCACGGGTCGGGAGTCCATCCATATCGCCAGGTGACATGACGGCTAACGCACCGATCGCATTGCCACGTTTGACGGCCTCAGCAATCGGAAGCTTTTCCAGCATCGCACTGATTACACCAACGGCAAACCCATCACCTGCACCTACGGTATCAACGACCTGCTCTACCTTAAACCCGTCTACATAATCTTCTCCTTCAGCGGATTTATAGTAAGCGCCTTCAGGCCCGAGCTTGATGACGACTAAGCTGACGCCACGCGCCAGATAATAGTCCGCAATCTCTTCTGGCGTACTTAGACCTGTAAGAATCTTGCCTTCACCGAGTCCTGGAAGGAACCAATCACAGCGTGTAGCCAGATCATTGATCGTCTTCACCATTGTTTCTGTATCCGGCCATAAGCTAGGGCGCAGATTTGGATCGAGAGAGACCGTCTTTCCTTGTCGCTTCATAAACTCCATAGCATGAACAGAGAATTCATGACAGCTCTTGGATAAGGCGGCGGAGATACTTGTTACGTGTAAATGTCCTGCAGCATTAAAGTATGCCTCGTCAAAATCAACCAGACTAAGCTTGGAGGCTGCGGAATTTTTGCGGAAGTATTCGACTTTAGGATCGCCTGTAACAACCTTTGATTTGATTAACATACCCGTTGAATTTTCTTTAGTAAAAGTAATGTTGGTGGTATCAATGTTCTCTTTCTTCATTGCTTGAGCAATGAAATGACCAAAGTTATCTTCGCCAAGCTTCGTAACATAACCTGTAGGATGATTTAAGCGCGATAAGCCTGTAGCAACATTGCTCTCGGCACCTGCCAACGCTTTGGAGAACGAAAATACTTCATGCAGGGGACCCGTTTCATTCGCATAAAACATCGCCATCGGCTCCCCGAAAGTGACGGCATCCAACTGTTTACTCATTTGAGTTCCTCCTAGGGTAATGAATTTATCCCAGTATAATGATGTATAATTTGAAATTATCACATAAATCGGTTTTGTACAATAAAAGAATGATTTTTAATCCAAAAGTTGTTTTGGACAAAAGAAAACAAATGACCAATAATTCCTTATAAAACAAGGATTTATTGGTCATTTCGATAAATTTATATCTCTATAACCATAAAAATGTATTGACTGTTAACCGTATTGTTATTACTATATGATTATAGATTATATCGTTTTGATTAGTAAATTTAATAAAAAAGTTTATCTAAATTAGTGTTTCATATTCATCTATGATCGTACCAAGAGAAAGGGAGTCTACTGATGAAGAAAATGAAAGTATTGCAGAATGTGGCGTCGGTTGGAGTTGTAGCCGTTATTCGTGCTGATAGTGCTGAGGAAGCTTTTAAAATGTCCGTTGCTTGTATCGAAGGCGGTTTGAATAATATTGAGGTAACTTTTACTACTCCGGATGCGGATGTGGCGATTAAACGATTGGTAGCGGAGTACGGAGATCGTGCAGTGATTGGAGCAGGAACTGTACTTGATCCATTAACGGCGAGAATAGCCATTCTTGCAGGCTCGGAATTTGTGGTCAGTCCCTCTTTTGAAGCAGAGACAGCTAAAATGTGTAATCTTTATGGTATACCGTACATGCCTGGCTGCATGACATTGAATGAAATGAAGGAAGCATTGAAGTTTGGTGTGGATGTGCTTAAGTTGTTCCCTGGCAGTGCGTTTGGTCCGGATTATGTGAAAGCGGTTAAAGGCCCTATGCCGCATGTGAACATTATGCCAACAGGTGGCGTGGATCTGAATAATATGGAAAAATGGATTGCCAACGGCTGTATAGCAGTAGGAATCGGGGGTAATTTGACTGCACCTGCGAAGGATGGTCGATACGATCAGATTACCGATCTTGCGGCTCAGTATGTGGCAAAATTTAAAGAGGTAAAAGGTATTTAATTCTGTTTTTTCTTAATTCGAATAGATAGATTTATTGAAGGTTGTATAGCTGACGCATGTCAGCCGTACAACCTTTTTTATATACATATTTTCCGACATTCAGATTTTCTTACATTATATGTTTTCATAAAGTATAGAATGAGGACAAAGGCAATAAACTATAAAGTAGAAGAGTTATGATGTTTGACTGACGTCTACGAATTGGAATGGTTTATTATCGGACCGGGAGTGAGTATATGCCTGCTTATCATGATAAAAAGCTGTATCTTGCAGCTGATGAAGAGGATGCGGAATACGTAGAAATTGCGTCGGCATTCCATGGTTGTAAGGTGACGGAAGGCCAGATCTATAGATTAGAGAGGAATTACAATAACCCTCATATTTTTGAGAATGGAGAGGCGTATGTTGTGGATGATGAAACTAGGGACAACTACTCAGTGTTCATGCTCTGCAAGATTGTGTTATATAAATAGAGTTATGTGCTCGATTCTAAGGTTATTTCTTGTTTACTGACGGCTTCTTTTCCGACAGGAGGATAAGCCGTTTCTTTTGGAAATGGGAGATATTTCTTACCTAAACGCTTGCCGGCCTTATTGGGATGCCGAAGGCGTTTATACTTGTGTCATTTTTGTTATAAAGTTATTCAAAAGAGTATTTGAATGATTGAAGTTTCCCCTGTATGCTTAGTAGGAATTATTGGCTGCGAAATGCTATGAAATGTGCGATAGCACTTTATAAAAGATGGCTTAACATGACGTTCTAAGAAAAGTTTGGTATTCTAAAAATATTAATTACAGGGTTGCAACAAATTCGCAGTCTTGCGCGTCAGTAAGATTGCATAGAGAGGGGGAACCTTCGTGGTGGAGCAGGGACTCATCAGAGCCGCTCAAGCGGGCGATCGCGACGCTCTAATCACCCTATTGCGAGAAATTGAAGGGCATGTATATAAAACCGCCTTCTACATTTTGCATAATGAACAAGATGCGCTGGATGCATCTCAGGAGGCCTTGATCCGGGTTTATACCAAAATCGGTTCATATGAGGAAAAGGCCCAGTTCAAAACGTGGGTTCAGCGAATCGTTACCAATATTTGCATTGATAAATTCAGAAGAACTAAACCTACAGTTTCTATTGATGAGCATGAAATGGTGTTTCAGGATAAACACAATGTGGAACGTGAGGTTCTATCCTCTTATTTAGCTGAGGATATACGTGAAGCGATTGATCAATTGCCCGAGCATCATCGGACGGTCATCGTCCTGCGCTATTTACAAGATTTTTCTTACAACGAGATTGCAGACTGCCTGGATTTGCCTTTGAATACAGTGAAATCATATCTGTTTAGGGCCAGACAGCAGCTGCAGAATAGACTTCAGGAGTACCAGAAAGGTGGTGTATCGGGATGAAATGCGCGGAGGTGATGGAATGGATGCACCGCTATATAGACCAAGACTTGAGCCAAGATGAGATTGTTGAGATGTTCCGTCATATCGATAATTGTCCTTCCTGCGCGGAAGTCTTTGAGCGGCTGACACTTCTCTCCAAAGAATTGGAGCAGTTGCCAGACGTGAAACCCCCGTTTAGTCTGGTTGACTCTATTTTACCTCAGCTTGCAGAATTGGATCGAAGCAGCCGTGAACAAAGCGCTGTGAGAACCGAGGAACCAGTTGTAGTTCCATTTTTACGTGAAAGCTCCCGTGGTAAACCTTCCAAGGGAACCTCTATAGCAGCACGGACAGGCATTGGAGCTATCGCAGCTGCCGTAATATTAGGGATCGCTATTTTTAATATGCCGGATAAAATGCCTGGGGCAGAGGTAGAACAAATGATGCAGGATAGTAGTAAAGCGACCAGCGATAGTGCTAATAATATGGCTATTGAATCGCAAACCTCTACTTCTGCTGAATCATATGAGGCTGCGCCTGCTAATAGCGGAACGGATTCGGGGGCTCTACCAGCTGCTCCTGATGTGAATGAAGATAACGCTGCATTAGATAGAGCGATGGGGCCGGTAGACCCTGCGTCGATGCCGACTTCTCCAACAGAAACTAATGCTGGATCTGGAGGACGGTCGATACCAGAACCAACAAATAATGTGAAGCCCAATCCAACGGAGAAGATTATGACGCCGAAGCCGGATACTGTAACGAAAGTTCAAACTCCGGATACTAGTGCTGGCGGTAATAATCAGCCCAAAGCGGATAAGAAGGATCAACCTGCTTCTATAGATAAAAGGATTGCAGCTGATTCAGCGCCACCTACGGAGGAATCATTAAAGACTTCTGATGACTTTGGAATGGGCGTTATGGGTTTTAACATTTCTAATGATTCTAATGATTCTAATGTACAGACTTGGACTTCCCCTGATGGGCATTATGCCGTTGAGTTTGCTGGATTACAGCTTGTTATTTATAAGAATTCACCCGAAGGTTCAGTGGACGATAGGATAGCAGTGACTTCTTATCCATTAGTAGGAAATTGGATTTCTGGAGAATGGTCGGCGGATAGCTCGCAGTTCACGTATGTGACGGAGAAAGATGGTGTGAATACCACTAAGGTGTACACTGTACAGGAAGCAGCAGCTTCTTCAACGCCGGTTACATCACCTGGGGCGACACCATCGAAGACTCCATCTTCAACGTCAACAAATTAAATTGAGGCTGGAACATTTTTCGAAGTTTCAGAATATACTATAGCAACCGGACAGGAACTAGAAAGTATAGGATTTGAAGAACATCGGTATGACCGTCGGATGGGAAGTTTCTAGGGCTTCTCACTCCGGCGTTTATATAGATGCGCCGCTTAAACGGAGGGGCTTTGGCCATGGCTGCCAGAGTTTCTCCGTTTTTGCATGTGCATTTATGTCGTTTTTTTTGCTACAATAGGAATCTGGGCAAATTGGGCTAGATGAATGGAAAAGGAAGTGGCGGAATGGATGCCAAAACGGCGATAAAAGAAATCAAACAAGGGAAAATCTCACCGCTGTACCTTTTGTACGGCAGTGAAAAATTTCGAATGAATGAATTCGCGGCATTGCTGGAAGACCAGCTGATTGCCAAAGAGGATCGCGATTTTGCGGTTATTCCCTTTGATCTCTCTGAGACGCCGGTGCAGGCTGTGGTAGAAGAAGCTGAGACTGTACCTTTTATGGTAGAACGTAAATTATTGCTGGTGCGGGACGCATCGTTATTTACAGCGGGAAAAGAAAATGCCAAACTTGAGCATCGTATAGATATTTTAAGTGATTATTTGCAGCATCCTGTAGATTTCAGTGTGATCGTCTTTATGGTGAATAGTGACAAGCTGGACGAGCGTAAGAAAATTGTGAAGACTGTTAAAACGGCGGGTACGGTATTAGCTTTCAACCCGCTAGGGGCAGAAGAACTGCTGCGCTGGGTAGAGAAAGGGATTCGTGAGCGGGGGTGTACGATGGCACCTGGCACCGCAGAGATTCTTATCACTAATGCCGGGACAGGTTTGCAGGGCTTATCCGCGGAAATGGACAAGCTATGTTTGTTCGCTGGTAAGGGCGGAACCGTAGACGCAGAAGCAGTAGAGAGTCTGGTGCATCGCGGAACGGAACAAAATGTGTTTACGCTTGTAGAGGATATCGCTAATCTGCGTCTAGATAAGGCGCTTGATACGCTGTATGAGCTGTTGAAGCAGCGGGAAGAACCCATTAAGATTGCTGCGCTGGTTGCGCGGCAGTTCCGAATTATTTTGCAGGTGAAGGATTTATCAGCACATAGTTATTCGCAAGGTCAGATTGCGTCTCAGATTGGACTTCATCCTTATGCAGTAAAGCTTGCAGGGGAGCAGGCCCACAAGTTCTCAAGTGAACGTCTGCGGCAAATTTTAAGTGCACTAGCTGATCTAGATTATAAGATGAAGACAGGAGCTATAGATAAAGTGCTTGGTCTGGAGTTGTTTATGTTGCGGCTAGGTACTTGAACAAAGCAGTGGAAAAAGTATATGGAGATGATCCATCTATGAAAAATGTCTAATCGGAATGAAAGTAACTTATTCAAAAGAGAAAAGTTGATCATTTAAGAAAACTACCTTCCTAAGGTGGTTTTTTTTCATTCAACTAACGTCTAAAGGAAACTATTACTTATATTTATAGAATAGTAGGCACAAAAAAACCCAACCGTATGAAACATAGCGGTCAGGTTCTTCAATTGCTCATTATGAATGTCGTCTTAGGCTTGAGCCTTAAGAGCGTTCAATTTCTTCGCCAAGCGGGATTTTTTGCGGGCAGCCGCATTTTTATGAACCAGACCTTTAGTTACGGCCTTGTCCAGCTTTTTGGAAGCAGCTTGGAAAGCAGCTTGAGCAGTTTCAACTTCCGTACCTGTCAGTGCTACATCAGCAGTTTTCACAGCTGTACGAAGCGCGGATTTTTGGGAAGCGTTCAGTGCACGGCGTTTTTCGTTCGTGTTTACGCGTTTAACCGCGGATTTAATATTTGGCATTGCATTCACCTCCTGTAAGACATTCGAAATCATTATCAAATGATTCACAACTTAAAATAGTTTAGCATGACCGGTAGTAAAAAGCAATACTTAAAGCTTTCAAATTAAACCATTTTAACCTGCATAAACAAGGGCTTTCTCTCGCACACTATCGACAAAAGAGCATAGGCAGAAGCTTGCAATTTGAGTTTTTGTTAGAAGTAACTCAAGGAAGTGTCTGCTCACAAAACTAAGTATCGCTTACGAAGCAAGTTTTGCTCGAAGTAATTCAATGGAGCGATGCTTACAAAACTTTTAGGAGGCTGGAACAATGGAACCGGATCTGCAGCTATATTCGGTACGCACGGACTTGGCGTTAGAGGCAAAGGAAATGGCTCAAGGGCCGCAAAGGACGCCAATCCCTGGTGTAAACGAAGAAGTGGAAGAGTCTGATGGGATAAAAGTTACCCGGCTTGGTGTGGCTAACGCTGCCGGATCACAGGCGATAGGTCGCGCGATTGGAAATTATGTCACGCTTGAGGTACCAGCATTGCGCAATGGAGATACTGGCTTGCAGCAAAAAGTAGCTGAAGTCTTTGCTCGCGAATTCGAGGACTTCCTGACTAGGATTGGGATTGGTAAGGATGCATCTGTACTGATCGTTGGACTCGGTAACTGGAATGTGACTCCAGATTCATTGGGGCCGCTGGTGGTGGAGAATGCGCTCATTACTCGGCAATTTTATGAGCTCGTGCCGGATCAGGTCTCTCCAGGCTACCGTAAGGTAAGTGCTATTGCTCCCGGGGTGTTAGGGTTGACCGGTATCGAGTCGAGTGAGGTTGTACAGGGGATCGTGGATCGTACAAAGCCGGATCTTATTATTGCCATTGATGCGCTGGCATCCCGTTCGCTGGAACGGATCAATACGACGATTCAAATTGCCGACATCGGTATCCACCCCGGTTCGGGGATTGGTAATAAACGGCGCGGATTGACGCAGGAAATTCTGGGTGTTCCTTGTATTGCTATCGGTGTTCCTACAGTTTGCTATGCTTCGACCATTGTAAATAATGTACTGGAGATGATGAAGAATCATTTCGGGCAAGGAGCTGGTCACACCAAGGAAATTATGGGGATGCTAGACGATATTTCTGAGCAGGAACGATTGTCACTAGTGAAGGAAGTACTTGAGCCACTAGGACATGATTTGATCGTTACACCTAAGGAAATCGATGAATTTATTGAAGGCATCGCCAATATTGTAGCCAGTGGTCTGAACGCGGCCCTGCATGATGCGGTCGATCCTGAGAATGTCGGCGCTTATACCCACTAATTGAATCATAGCTAGCACAAGTCCGGCGGGATGCTGATGTACAGTATCTCGCCGGACTCTATGTCTATTCTCTCATTTAGGGTTCTACTATTTCTCTTTCACTCATAGATTTGGAGTATAAGAGATTACAGAGGGCTGGAGGAGGACATAAATATAATGAATAAAAAATGGTTTCAGCTTTGGAACATCGGCCGTTTACGTGGAAGAGTGCTGGATGCTTTATCGCTGGGAAGAACGATGCTGCTGTTGGCCGGAGGTTCGCTAGTATTTTTTATGCTGCTTGGCGCTGGTGGATTGGCCGGACAGAAGTTGAACTCTTCACCCATTCCATCTATGAAGGGGCTTGCGGCCTCCCTATCGAGTGGATTTTTCATGGAGCTGTTGGGGATGGAGGTACCCCATTTACCGCAGGGTAAAGAGCCTTCTGCTTTTTCAGGTGAAAAAGTGACTTCCTTTGTATTTCAATTGCTGACCAGTGTGAATCCAAGTGATCCGAAGAGTCTAGTTTCTCGTGAAGTGCCAGGCTTGGCAGCGGATGATCCATTTCTTTTGCGAAAAGGCTCGGGTGGCTCTACAGGAGCTCCTGTTGATTATCATCCGGGAACGGATGAACTGGCTGAAGGTGGAGGGGAAGAGGTTGATCCATCGGTTCCAAACGAAGTGGACAAGCCCGAAGATACTCCAGCACAGCAGCCTGAAGCGACAATAGCTCCGTCTCCTGAGCCATCAGGAGCTGCGGGAGGTACGGATAAGAGTGATCCGCAAAGCGAGACAGATAATACCAAGGATACCTCAGTTAAACGGATCCTTATCTATCATTCACATCCTCGGGAGGCCTATAACCCTCTACTAGGAGTAGCGAACGAAAATCCAAGCTCTGCGGTTTCAACTAAAAATGTAATGCTGGTAGGATCATATATTACGAAAAGATTGGAACAACGCGGGATTGGTACAGTTCATGCCAAAGAAGATTTTCTAACAAAAATTGCCGACTATAACTGGAATTTTTCCTACAAATACTCTCGAATGCTGGTTAAATCTGCGATGAGCTCAAATCAAGAAATGAGTGAACTTATCGACATTCACCGCGACTCGCAGCGTCATGGCAAAACAACTGCAGTGATTGATGGGAAAAGTTACGCTCAGGTGTATTTTATTATTGGACATGCGAATAAAGATTGGAAGAAGAACGAAGAGTTTGCGAACAAGATCCATCAAACGATTGAGAAGGGCTACCCAGGAATATCTCGCGGGATATGGGGAAAAGCTGCGGGTAAAGGAAACAACGGAGAGTACAATCAAACCCTCTCGCCTAACAGTGTTTTGATTGAAGTGGGCGGTATTGATAATACAGCAGAGGAATTAAAGCGTACGGCTGATATTTTGGCAGACGCTATTGCGGATGTGTACTGGAGCAGTCATGACTCGGAGAAGGTAAACGCTGCTGGCAAGGCGACGAATCCCACAACCCAAGAGAGCAAGGGACAAACCAATGCTACAGCACCTCAAAAGTCGAACGGAGCTTCTTAAGCTACAGACATTTAATTTAGAATAAACAGCTTTATTACAAGTATTTAAAAAGGAGTGGCTTACATGTCTCGTTTCGGAAAAAAACTGGTTATGGTCGGTATTTGGGCAGGGGTCGGCATACTATTAGGTATGCAGTTTAGTGGCAGCGGAGGGGCAACCGTCTCTAAGCTGCTGCCAGGCTGGACCGACCTATCGACTACGCCAACCAGTCAAGTGACGGGCATGCAATCACAGCCGATTAAGAATGGGGTTACACAAGGTGGGCAGACTTATGTGTATGTTCCGATGATGATCGACCCTATCACAGGTGCATATACGCCTGTTTCTCCATTGCCTCAGAATAGCAATCCTGCGCCAACTACAGATCTTCCTCAGAAGGTGGTAGATGGGTATAATACGAAAACTCCAGAGCAGATTCTGATTCCTGAGGAACAAAAGCCGACAGTCGATGTGATAGCGGATAAAACGGCAGGCCTTCTGCAGCAAGCTTCTCAGAAGGGCATACGCTGGGTAGTCTCATTGTTCGATTCGGCGGAAGAATCACAATGATTTCAGGAGAAACAGTTATTTCACGGGTACGTGAATAGCTGTTTCTTCTGTTTTACGTAAGGGCGGGATTGATGGAGTAAGCTTGTACTGTTATAATAAGTGGATTAATATCAGGCTGTCTGTGGGGGTAAGGAATGACTGACGTTCAGAAAAGACAACAACAAATTCGCAATTTCTCGATTATTGCACATATAGACCATGGTAAATCGACACTAGCTGACCGCATTTTGGAATACACGGGGGCACTAACCACGCGTGAAATGCAGGAACAGGTACTCGATCAGATGGATCTGGAGCGCGAACGTGGTATCACAATAAAGCTGCAAGCCGTGCGTTTAACCTATCGTGCAGACGATGGTGTAGAGTATTATCTCAATTTGATTGATACACCGGGACACGTCGATTTCACCTATGAAGTTTCCCGCAGTCTTGCAGCATGTGAAGGCGCACTGCTGGTTGTGGATGCGGCTCAAGGAATTGAAGCGCAGACACTGGCCAATGTGTATTTAGCACTGGATAATAACCTTGAAATCCTACCTGTGCTCAACAAAATTGATTTGCCAAACGCTGACCCTGACCGGGTAAAGCAGGAGATTGAGGATGTTATCGGGCTGGATACCAGTGAAGCGGTTATGGCATCTGCCAAAGCCGGTATCGGGATCAAGGAAATTCTGGAGCAGGTGGTGAAGCAGGTTCCTGCGCCATCCGGTAATTCAGAAGAGCCGCTTAAAGCGTTGATTTTTGACTCTCATTACGACCCTTACAAAGGCGTTATCGTCTATGTGCGCGTAATGGACGGTAAGATCCGTGCGGGATCGAAGATTAAGATGATGGCAACTGAGAAGACCTTCGAGGTCATTGAAGTTGGCGCATTTATGCCGCGTATGACCATTGTCGATGAATTGAACATTGGGGATGTTGGATTTATCGTAGCTGGGATCAAGCATGTTGGAGATACCCGTGTCGGTGATACTGTCACTGACGCAAAGAATCCTACTGCTGAGCCGCTTCCAGGTTACCGTAAGATCAACCCGATGGTATATTGCGGGTTGTATCCAATTGAGACCTCCGATTATAACGATCTTCGTGAGGCATTGGAGAAGCTCCAGCTTAATGATGCTTCGCTAAGCTTTGAGCCGGAAAGCTCGAGCGCGCTTGGATTTGGTTTCCGTTGCGGATTCCTTGGACTCTTGCATATGGAGATCATTCAAGAGCGGATTGAGCGCGAGTTCAATTTGCCGCTAATTACAACAGCACCGAGTGTTATTTATCGAATTATGCTGACCAATGGCGAAATGATTCAAATCGACAACCCGTCACATTATCCGGAAATCGGAACGATTGACTACATTGAAGAGCCATATGTTAAAGCAGCGATCATTGTGCCTAACGACTTCGTAGGTACTGTAATGGAGCTGTGCCAGAACAAACGCGGCGAGTTCGTAAATATGGAATATCTAGATACTAATCGTGTAACGATTACGTACGAGATTCCGCTGTCAGAGATCGTTTATGATTTCTTTGATCAGTTGAAATCCGGTACGAAAGGATATGCTTCTTACGACTATGAAATTTGCGGATACCGTCGTTCGAATCTGGTCAAGATGGATATCTTGCTTAACAATGAGCAGGTCGATGCCTTGTCCTTTATCGTTCACCGTGATCGTGCATACAACCGCGGTCGTATCATTTGTGAGAAACTACGTGGGATTATCCCTCGTCAAATGTTCGAAGTGCCGATTCAAGCCTCTGTGGGTACGAAGGTGGTTGCGCGTGAAACCGTTAAGGCGATGCGCAAAAACGTACTTGCAAAATGTTACGGCGGTGATATTTCGCGTAAGCGGAAGCTGCTAGAGAAACAAAAAGAAGGTAAGAAACGCATGAAGCAAGTAGGTAGCGTAGAGGTACCACAAGAAGCATTCATGGCAGTACTGAAGATCGACGAGTAGAAATTAGGTAGAGCCGGGAGAATATCCCGGCTCTATTTTTTTGCGCAGGAGAAGATTACAATAGGGTGGAAGGATTGTAAGCACATACACTGTAAGGGGAGTCCTCTTTTGAAACGATTATATTTGAAACTTACGCCAAGTACCTTTAAGAATCGGATTTTGTTAGCTTTCTTACTGTTGGTACTAACACCCATTGCCATGCTCGTACTGTATAACTTCAAAGAGACAGAACAAATGCTGCAGGATAATGCGGAAACGAAGAACATAGAGCAGCTTATTGGGATTAAGAATGGTTTTGTTGATCTCATGAGTCTCGTTATGAAAACAGGGTCATTACTCGAACAAGATACAACGATTTTATCGATAATGAAGAATCCCGAGCAATCTGATGAAATCACGAGAAAAAAGCTCGTTGAAAACAAGTTTGGAGCGATTGAAAATACATTCTTCATGAGTGGAGCGACGGTGTATTATACTTTAATCGACCTTCATGGAAACGCATACACTTCCTTTATGCCGAGGGAAACCTTGAGCTACGACGAAATCCAATCGGAAGATTGGGTTCAAGCATTGAAGCGAGAAGGAGCGAATCGATATATATGGAATCCGAATGACAAGAACAATGTGGTCCGGGAAAGTACAACAAGTAAGAAAATGCTTAGCCTCTATGAGGTTATGCGTGATAATGGTTTTAACATTTATGCCTATGCAAGACTAAGTATCGATTATGAGGAGTGGTTTACTAGATCAACGTTAGGGAGTAAGCAGGAAGGGGCTTTTTTTCTGCTCGATGCCTCAGGGAGAATGATGCTTAATCCGGATAAGGATGAGACCTTTTCTCCAGATATTGCGCAGAGTATTGTGAAGAGTGACCACCAACGGCAGATAGAGCGTGCTGCATCCATCATCGATCCGAAGGAGAAAAGCTTATACACATACAGCTACATCGAAGAGTTAAATGGTTATGTCGTTAAAAAGGTACAGCTAGCACAGCTATTTCTTGAGGTGTATAAGCAGAAGCAACGATTTTTTGCTGTATTTGGAGTCATACTCCTGCTATTTGTTCTATTAACTTATTTTATATCATCGACGATTACAGTGCCGCTAAAGAAGCTGCAGAAGAAGATGGAGATGACCGCTAAAACGAATCTCAAAATGAAATTACCCGAGCAAGGGCGGGGAGAGATTCTTGCACTGACTCAGAGTTTCAATATAATGATCCATGATTTAAATGAACTGTTGCAGCGTCTTCAGCTTGAAGAAAAACAGAAGCAATTCGTTCGATTTCAGGTGTTACTTTCGCAGATGAATCCACATTTCCTACTAAATACATTGAATACTATAAAGAGCATCGCCTTAGATAAAGATGATGATGAAATTTATGGAATTTGTGTTGCACTAGGCAAAATATTGGAAACAACCTTAAATACGGAAGTGGATTTGATTCTGTTAAAGGATGAGATTGTACTAATTGAATCTTACATGGAGATTCAGCGGCAACGCTTCGGACATGGGATTGAGATTCAATATGATATCAACGAGGAACTACAATACGCATTAATCCCTAAATTCTGTCTTCAGCCCTTAATTGAAAATAGCTTGATTCACGGCTTCGGTCAGTCTGTGAAACAAGGGAAAATTGATATTTCCGCTAAGGTGACTGGACAGCAACTATATCTGCAGGTTAAAGATAACGGCATGGGGATAGATAGAGCACAGCTGAATAAGACTGCACGGAAACGACAAGGAATCGGTGTTCAGAATATTAGGGAGAGCTTAGAGCTGTTGTTCAAGAATCAACGGACAGGCATGGACATTGTATCATCAGACACAGGAACTGAAGTGATTATCCATTTTCCACTTCTTATTTCAAAACCTTACGATGGAGGTAAGCTCACATGTGGAGAACGTTAATTGTGGATGATGAACAACCCGCGGTTAAAAGTATACGGAAGTTATTCTTAAAGGCTGGAATCCCGTTTGAAATTATAGGTGAGGCGGAGAATGGAGAAGTAGGCTTGCAAATGATTCGTGAGCTTCATCCAGATGTGGTAGTGACGGATATCAATATGCCAGTGATGGATGGGGTGAAGCTCCTTCAAGTTGCGCGAGAGGAAGGCTTCGACTGCCGATTTGTAATGTTGACCGCGTTGAGTGAATTTGAATACGCCCGGCAAGCGCTCGTATTTGGGGCTTCGGACTACATTCTGAAGCTATCTTTAGATCTCCAAGGTTTGAAGCAGACCATGGATAAGGTTCATGCCGAGCTGGAGCGAATGGTGAAGATGAAGAAGGCCGATAAATGGTTTCCTGAGAAGCAACAAACGGGACCGACAGATCATGTGGAGATGAACAAAATAATTGCTTATATTGAAGAGCATTATTCTGAGGACATCTCGCTTAAATCCATGTCAGAGTTGATACGAATGGATGCCAGCTATATAAGTGACTTATTCAAGAAAAAGACAGGGAAAACTTTGACGAATTATATTCAAGAGCGGCGTATTCAGGCTGGAAAAATGCTGCTTGCAGAGACGAAGCTAACGATTAGTGAGATTGGGCAGCAGGTGGGCTTTGAGAACGATAATTATTTTATTAAAATTTTCAAAAAGTGGTGTGGCGTCACGCCAAATGAATTTCGCAAAGAACCAAAAAACGTTCTATAGTTTCCCAAATGTAGTTCATCCCCCAGAATCCGCTCTGATGATAAAGTTATAGACGTAGAGCACAACACATAATCCTTCCAAGGGGGAAGATATCGATGAAGAAAAAGTGGTATCCTGCAGTGCTTTCTGTCTTATTAGCAGGTACGATGCTGGCTGGTTGTGGTACTAGTGGAAGTAATGATGCGCAGGGCAGTGCAAATGGACAAACAGCAAAGGAGAAAATAAAGCTTACGATGTGGGGGGCAGTTCCGGCAGAAGCCGGGCCTCAAGCTGTAATTGATAACTGGAATAAAGATCATCCAGACATTCAAGTCGAGTATATCCGTAATGTAAATGACGATGCTGGAAACTTAAAGCTGGATACTGCCTTGATGACCAATCAAAACATAGACCTTTTCATGAACTACGATCTTGCTCATTTACAGAAACGTATGGATGCAGGCGTTGCCTTGGATCTAAGCACGAAAACAGATTATGATATCGACAGCCAGATCGGCGAGGACGCAGCAATGTGGAAAATCAATGATAAGTACTATGGGATTCCTACAAAGAAAAACATGGCGTTTGTGTGGTTGAACAAAGATATGCTGGATGCAGCAGGATTACCGATTCCTGCGGTGGACTGGACCTGGTCAGATCTTCAGGAGTATGCGAAGAAGCTAACGAAGCCTGGTGTGTACGGATTATTGCAGGCAGATTCCTCCTTCTCAACAACGATGGACGGTACGCTTGCTGGAATGGGTGTGAAACAGGCGGATGGTACTTCAAACTTTGGGAATGATCTATGGAAAGAACACCTGGAAATATTGCATAACATGATGTTCGTGGACAAATCCACACCGGAATATGGCGAGCAACTGACCAGTAAAATGCCGGTTGACACCATGTTCTTGCAAGGCAAAGCGGCAATGCTGGCAGCAGGTGAGTTTATTTTCCGAAATGCGAACAACTTGAAAGACTATCCGCATGATTTCAAAACCGCGTTCGCCGCTATTCCAAAAGTGAATAAAGATCAAAAGGATTATAAATATTCGGGCGGTGTGGGTGACATGCTTTCTCTTAATGCGAAATCCAAGAATCTGGACGCAGCTTGGGAGTTCGCAAAATGGTATGCGGATGGCGGTATGCTGCCAATGGCAAGCGGTGGTCGTATTCCAGCCTCTAAGAGTGTAGATAGTAAGGAAGCAATGAGCCTTCTCATGAAGGGTGTGGAAGACAAATATGATACAGATTCAATGAATAAAATTGTATTCGGCAAATTTCCGTCCTTCCAGCTAAATGTAACTCAACAAGCTATTGATGCACGTAAAGAAGAGTATGAAAAATACTTCTTAAATAAGCAAGATATTGAAACCACGATGAAGAATATGCAAACCCGTTCGCAAGAGTTATTGAAATAATGAAATAGTTAGCACAAATGAGAAGGAGGAAGATTTCTTCGTTCTTCTCTTTCGTGTACCCATTTTTCAGCATACGAAAGGCGGCGATACCGTGAAGCGGAGAAGCTGGATGGACAGACAAGGCTGGATCGGCATGACCTTTATTCTTCCGAATATGATTGGTATTCTCTTATTCTTTATTATTCCTGCAATCTATTCCTTTGTCCTCATGTTTACGAATTATCAATTTTCAAATCCGAATTGGCAATTTACTGGGCTGGATAATCTCAAACGATTGTTCCATGACGATAATTTCTATGCCTCGATCAAATATACGGTGATATTCCTGATATCGGTTCCAGTATCGATGGTGCTCGCATTTATTGTAGCGCTATTTCTAAACCGCAGTGTGTATCTTAAAGGCGTATTACGTGGAATGTTCTTCCTACCGTATATCTCCAGTGGAGTAGCCGTTGCATTTGTCTGGATGCTGCTATTTCAGCCTTCACAGGGACCCATCAATGAAATGCTTCGCTGGATTGGCATAACATCGCCGCCAGGATGGTTTGCGGATACGGAAACCGCAATGTATGCCATTGATATCGTACAAATCTGGCTGATGCTTGGCTACAATATGATCATATATTTAGCTGCATTACAGGAAATTTCGACAGAACAGCTGGAAGCTGCCCGGATTGATGGTGCAAGCACATTCAAAACAACATGGAAAATTGTATGGCCTCTTGTTAGTCCCACAACTTTCTTATTAATGATTACAGGATTAATTATGACGATGAAATCGTTCTCGATAATTCAAGCCATTACGGCTGGAGGTCCTAGCGGAAGTACGACGGTCTTATCACTATTCGTTTATAAAACAGCATTCAGTTATTACGATATGGGATACGCTTCAGCCATTTCATGGTTCTTGTTCGCCGTCATTCTCGTCATTACAGTCATTCAGTGGATCGGCCAAAAGCGCTGGGTTCATTACTAAATGATCCCACAAAGTGAAGCTTTGCGGGGGGCCCCGAAACCATAATTTAAAGGAGCAGGCGGTATGAATGAAAAAGCAGGAAACATGAAGGTGAAACTGCCAGTAACGATCATCATGTTTGTTCTAGGACTATTTATGATTGTGCCTTTCCTATGGATGCTCAGCACATCCTTTCAGACACCTGCCGAGGTGTTTAACAAATGGCTGCCTTCATCTCTCAACTGGAGCAATCATATTCGGGTGTGGACAGGAAGTCATGATTTTGTTCCGTATTATTTAAATTCACTTAAGATTTCAATTATTGGAACTGTGGGGGCGGTGTTTCTATCTGCCCTTGCTGCTTACGGATTTTCACGTACTTCGTTCAAAGGTCGAGATGGACTATTTGTCATATATTTATCCATGATGATGGTTCCGCCTCAGGTACTTTTTGTTCCAAAGTTTATCATGTTTAACTGGGTTGGGATTTACAATACGCATTGGGCGCTGATCTTACCAGCCATGTTCTCAATCTTCGGTGTATTTATGCTTCGGCAGTTCTTTATGAGCATTCCTAAGGAAATTACGGAATCCGCTTTTTTGGATGGGGCGGGGCATTATAAGATATTTTTTCGCTTAATTCTGCCATTAGCGAAGCCAGCAATAGCAACGTTTGCTATTCTCGATTTCTCCTGGCAATGGAATGATTATGAGAATGCGCTTGTATTCTTGCAAAGCCCTAAACTATATACCATTCCGCTTGGATTGCAGAATTTTATTCTTGAGAACAATGTGGACTACAACGGGATGATGGCTGCTTCATCGGCTGCGATTATTCCAATGATTATTATCTTCTTTGTGGGTCAGAAATACATTATTCAAGGGATTTCAAGTTCGGCTGTGAAAGGCTAACTATAGGAGGAGTACTAACATGAGAACAGAAATGGTTAAATCCGATGTAACAGTGGTCGGTGGTGGACTTGCAGGAATGAACGCGGCGATCGCTGCAGCGCGCCTAGGGTTAAAGGTAGCACTAGTGCAAAACCGTCCTGTACTTGGTGGTAACTCGAGTTCAGAGGTTCGGGTATGGGTATGTGGTGCAACAGGACATGGTGTAAATCGATATGCACGTGAGACAGGCATTATGGGTGAGTTATTCATCGAGAATCAATACCGGAACCCGGAGGGAAATCCATACTTATGGGATCTAACCTTACTCGAAGCCGTGAAGGCAGAGTCGAATATCAGCCTGTTTCTAAATACCGATGTACGCGAAGTGGAAGCGGAAGGTGAGGCAGAGGATCGGACGATTCGCAGTGTGATTGGTTGGATGATGGGATCTGAGCGGTTGATTACGTTCAAGAGTGAGGCGTTCATCGATTGCACGGGCGATGGTTTGGTTGGCTTCCTGGCAGGAGCTGATTTCCGATTAGGACGTGAAGCCCGCCATGAATTTAATGAGGAATGGGCACCTGAAGTGCCTGATAACATTACATTAGGCAGTACATTATTGTTTTATACACAGGATACAGGAAAACCGGTACGTTATGTTGCTCCATCGTTCGCGAAGGATATTACAACAACGTCGATTCCGATCCGTCGGGTCATTCGGAGTGGAGATTCAGGCTGTCACTACTGGTGGATTGAGTGGGGCGGTGAGCTTGATACGGTGGATGAGAATGAACGTATACGTGATGAGCTATCCTCTGTTATTTATGGGATTTGGGATTACATTAAAAACTCAGGTCATTTTGATGCCGAAAATATGACGCTGGAGTGGGTTGGCTCAATTCCGGGTAAACGTGAATACAGACGGTTTGTTGGCGATACGATCTTAACGCAAAATGATATTCTTGCGCAGCGTGAATTTGCAGACCGGATTGGATTCGGAGGATGGTCGATTGATCTGCATCCACCGCAAGGGATGTACGCAGAAGAGAGCGGCTCGAAACATCTGCATGCGGATGGGGTTTATCATATTCCATTTAGTTCGCTCTATTCGAAGAATGTGCGAAATCTACTCTTCGCGGGTCGGAATATCAGCGCATCTCATGTGGCTTTTGGAACAACACGCGTCATGGCAACCTGTGCGATCATGGGTGAAGCGGCTGGAGCAGGTGCAGCATTATCCGTCATCAAAGGTGTAACCCCTCGTGAAATTCGCAATCAGCATATGCATGAATTGCAACAGGTGATGTTAAAGCAAGATGCTTCGATTATTGGATTGCGCAACGAAGATCCGCTAGACCTCGCGAGAAATAGTGAGATTCATGCGTCCAGTACGATGAAAGGCATAGTACTGGATCGACCAGCTGAAGCTTATGAGCTTTCTCATGACGTAGGAATATTGTTTCCGGTTGAAGGAAATATCCTTGGGTTGAAGCTGCTTGTGTCAGCAAGTACTCAGTCAGAGCTGACCGTTGAGCTATGGACGACTGGGCGTGCGGAAAATTACGTTCCAGCAGAGTGTAGGCAGGTTGATGTTGTAATAGTACAAGCTGGAGAGCAGCAATGGATTGATGTTCCGGTACAAGAGAAGCAGTGGAGTTCAATCGGCGAATGTAATATCTTCGCTATTATTCGAGCTAATGAGCATATTCAATTGCATATTTCAGAAACCCCAATCACAGGTGTTATTACATTTGAGCGAGGCGTTAAACCTGTAGTCGATTCAGCGCTGGAGGATCATCAGCCAGATCAGCCGGTGATGGAGTGGAGCATGAAACAGCTTGTACGCAGGCATTTCTGCTTTGCGGTAGAAACATCCGCATATGCTGCATCCAAAGTCACTGACGGGTATGTTCGACCTTTTGCAGGGCCACATAGCTGGGTTTCTGAGCCGATGACTGCTGGTAGAACGGAGTGGGTAGAGGCGCGTCTCCCGGATGCTGCTTCAGTCTCTGAAATTCATTTTACCTTTAACGATGATGTTAATGAGGATCTTATCAACTTACATCACCATGAAACGCCATTTCTAGTGATTCCTGAACTAGTAAAGGCTTACGATGTAGAGTTACTCATTGATGGCGTGTGGCAAGTCATGTTCCGCGTCAAAGACAATCATCGCCGGAAGAACGTACATCGTTTAGAGAAGCCTGTCCTTACGGATGCTGTTCGGATCGTTGTTCATGAAACCAACGGAGGAGAACGTGCAGAACTCGTGGAAATGCGGATATATTAAGAAGAAACGGCTTAGCCGTCCTTATAGGGACGGTATCCGTTTCTGCGAGAAATACAAAATATATAGGATAACGTAAAACTTATACTTTTTTGTATTTTAAAATAGAGATCATTTATAAATGATCGCCCTTGGAGGGAAGCCGTCAGGCTTCCCTTTTCTTGTTTTTTAGATTACACTAGTCAAACGATATTTTTATATAAAGGAGACAGCTAATGACCACGAATACTAATGGCCGTCCCCCTGAGGCCGTATACATTCATATTCCTTTTTGTACCAATAAGTGCTTTTATTGTGATTTTAATTCCTACGTTCTCAAGGATCAGCCGGTTATGGATTATCTCCAAGCCTTGGATCGAGAAATGGAGCTGACCGTCAAGAACACTCCACCGGGTGTTATCAAAACGATCTTTGTCGGCGGTGGTACCCCAACAGTACTGAAGCCGGATGAGATGGCTTATTTTCTAAAATCAGTTCGGACACATTTCCCAAACTGGGATAAAGATATCGAGTTCTCTATGGAGGCAAATCCGGGAACTACGGATATAGATAAGTTGGCGGTTATGAAAGAAGGCGGCGTGAATCGGGTGAGCTTTGGTGTTCAGGCGTTTCAGAACGAACTCCTTACGGGTATTGGCCGGATTCATAATGTTGACGATGTATACCGCAGCTTGGAGAATGCTCGTGCAGTTGGTCTTAACAACCTGTCGGTTGACCTTATGTTTGGTTTGCCGAACCAAACTGTAGAGATGCTGGGCGAAAGTATTCGTAAGGCCTTGGAGCTTGATTTACCCCACTATTCTATTTACAGCTTGAAGGTGGAGGAGAACACTCTTTTTCACACCTTATTTAATAAGAACAAACTTCCTCTTCCTAATGAAGAAGATGAACTGCAAATGTACCTCTTGTTGATGTCATCTATGAAGGAAGCGGGTTATAACCAATACGAAATCAGTAACTTCGCAAAACCAGGTATGGAGAGTCGTCACAATATCACTTACTGGCGTAATGAAGATTATTATGGTCTCGGAGCAGGTGCACATGGATATGTGGGGCGCCAGCGTCATATTAATGTTAAGGGTGTAAATCCTTATGTTGAAGCTACACGTAAAGGGTTGCCTCGATTAGACGCATACCCAATCACTGAAGCAGAAGCGATGGAGGACTTTATGATGGTTGGCTTACGTATGCATGAAGGCGTCTCTAATGAGGCTTTTCAAGCGCAATTTGGGCGTTCGATAGAGGATGTATTTGCGAAATCCTTGCATAAGATGCTGCATGCGGGTCTACTTGAGCACGAAGAGGGGACTTACCGACTCAGCAAGCAAGGGATCCTTTTCGGAAACGATGTTTTCGCGGAATTTGTAGGCGCACTGACAGAAGTTTAATTTTAAAATACCCCTTGAATTGTAATTCACTCTGTTGTATATTTATTCATATTATCAACAGAGGGGTGAACTAAAGTGCTTGCCAAGACGGAAATGATCCGCCATTCGTCTCCAGCAGGAGACGCACAGGTGATTTGCAGAAATGCTGTGATAGAAGATGTTGAACCGTTGTATCTGATGATAGAAGAATACGCACAGCGCGGGATCATGTTGCCCCGTTCCAGGCAGGCGCTGACACGCCAGATCGATCAATTCGTTGTTGCAGAAATTGGCGGCAGATTCGTTGGCTGTGGGTCACTCTTCAGACTCGGGAATGATCTTGTAGAGATTCGCTCGATCGGTCTGAATGACGAAGGTAAGGGCAAAGGTGTAGGCTCAATGATTTTAGAGAAGTTGGTTGAGGAAGCCAGAAACCAGAAAATCCCTAAGGTCATGGCACTAACCTACGCCGTAGATTTCTTTCTTAGAAACGGATTCGAAGTTGTTGAGAAAGAGATTTTTCCCGAAAAGGTATGGACAGATTGCGTGAATTGTAAAAAGCAGCATGCCTGCGATGAAATAGCAGTACTTAAGATGCTGAACTGACTTGACAATGTCAATGTCAGTTTGGTATTTTTGTATTAGTGGTTAGCACTCATCTGAGTCGAGTGCTAACGAATCGGAGCCAACAGCCGATAGGAGGGGATAACATGTTAACTGATCGCCAGAGAATGATACTAAATGCAATTGTAGATGATTATATTTCATCGGCAGAACCAGTAGGATCTCGCAGCATTTCTAAACGGGGTGATGTAGGGTACAGCCCTGCAACTATTCGAAATGAAATGGCTGACCTAGAGGATTTGGGTTATCTCGAGCAGCCTCATACATCGGCGGGGAGAATACCTTCCCATAAAGGATACCGATATTATGTGGATCATTTGGTACCGTGGAATTCCGCCGAAACGGCAGAGATGGGCACGATCCGCGCTTTTTTTGCCGAGAAGCTGAATGCGATGGAGCAGGTAATCCAACATGCGGCGATGATTCTTTCCAATATGACGAATTACACTTCCATCCTTCTGGGACCGGAGGTTTTTCATACATCATTGCGTCATTTTCAGTTGTTACCACTAGATGATAAAACCGCTGTAGCGATTATTGTTACAAGTACGGGTCAAGTTGAGAACCGTACGGTGAACATTCCGCCGGAGATATCCGTTTCCGAGATGGAGAAAGTGGTTAACCTACTGAATAGTAAGCTGGTCAATGTACCACTCTATAAGCTGAAGACTCGGCTGTATTCCGAGCTTGGCGAGGAAATGCAGCGTCACATCTCACATTATGAAGAATTAATGCAAGTGCTAGACATTGCGCTGGAAAGTGATCAAGAGCAGCGTATCTATCTTAGTGGAGCGACGAATATGCTTACACAGCCTGAGTTCAAGGATGTTGACAAGGTGAAAAGCATTCTTGATCTGCTGGAAGAGACGCCTACATTGCTCAAAATGCTGGCCCCTACAACAGGCGGCACAGGTATCCAGGTCCGAATAGGGACGGAGAACAATCATGAAGCGTTCGCTAACTGCAGTCTGATCACCGCCACTTATTCTCTTGATGGGCAGGCACTGGGGAGCATTGGTATCCTTGGTCCGACACGAATGGAATATGCAAGAGTGATGGGGATCTTGGGCATTTTATCCCGAGATTTGACAGCGATGCTGGCACACTGGTATAAGTGAACAGAGTCAACATTGATTACGTGAATGATTTTAATGAATGATTTTAAGGAGGTGAAGACAACTTGAAAAAGGAACAAGTTCAAGATGCTAATGAATTCAAAGATGAATTGATAAATGAGGAACCTGAGGCTGATGTAGCTTCGGAAACCGACTCATTTACGGCAGAAGAAATTAGTGAAGGTGCTTCAGACACAGGTTCGGAGGTAAAACGTCTGCAGGATCTCGCTGATGAATATCAAGGACGTGCGCTGCGTGCGCAGGCTGATTTCGATAACTTCCGTCGTCGTACTCAGAAGGAGAAAGAAGAGTTGGCTCAATATGCCACCTCCAAGCTCGTGACTGAATTGCTTTCAGTACTGGACAATTTTGAGCGTGCTTTAGTGACTACTCCAAGCAGCCCAGAATCCGAAGCTTTCGTGAAGGGTGTTAATATGATTTTCCGTCAGCTAGATGGGGTATTGAAGTCCGAGGGACTTACGGCTATGGAAACAGTAGGACAGCCTTTTAATCCTGAATACCATCAGGCTATTATGCAGGTGGAGAGCGAGGAGTACGAAGAGGGTATCGTAACGGAAGAGGTCCAAAAGGGATACCTCCTGAAAGATAAAGTCCTTCGTCCTGCTATGGTCAAAGTCAGCATGTAATCTGTATATATAGGACGGGCAGTATCTGTCCACCATGTACCAATCGAATTTTTTAAATATTTTATTATTTTAATGAGCGAATGCTCCATATACCTTTAGAGGAGGCAAATTATTGTGAGTAAAGTTATCGGTATTGACTTAGGAACCACGAACTCTTGCGTTGCCGTAATGGAAGGCGGCGAAGCCGTTGTAATTCCAAACCCAGAGGGCGCACGTACAACCCCTTCGGTGGTAGGTTTTAAGAAAGACGGCGAGCGTATCGTCGGTGAAACAGCTAAACGCCAAGCAATTACTAACCCTGATCGTACGATCAGTTCTGTTAAACGTCACATGGGTACTAACCATAAAGAAAGCATCGATGGTAAAGACTACTCCCCACAAGAAATTTCAGCAATGATTCTTCAAAAGCTGAAATCCGATGCAGAAGCATATCTTGGCCAAACTGTTACTCAAGCAGTTATCACAGTTCCTGCTTATTTCAATGACAGCCAACGTCAAGCTACTAAAGATGCAGGTAAAATTGCAGGCTTGGAAGTTTTGCGTATTGTGAATGAGCCAACAGCTGCAGCTTTGGCATATGGTCTGGAGAAATCCGAAGATCAAACTATCCTTGTTTATGACCTTGGTGGCGGTACGTTCGACGTATCTATCCTTGAACTGGGCGATGGATTCTTTGAAGTAAAAGCTACAAGCGGCGACAACAAACTTGGTGGCGATGACTTTGACCAAGTGGTTATGGATCATCTGGTATCCGAATTTAAGAAAGAGCAAGGCATTGATCTGAGCAAAGATAAATCTGCTGTACAACGTTTGAAAGATGCAGCTGAAAAAGCGAAGAAAGAATTGTCGGGCGTACTGACAACCACTATTTCTCTTCCGTTCATCACTGTAGTTGACGGAGTACCTCAGCATTTGGAGATCAACTTGACTCGTGCGAAGTTTGATGAGCTTACTGCTGGTCTAGTAGAACGTACTTTGGGACCAACTCGTCAAGCATTGTCTGATGCTGGTATGACGCCTGCAGACCTTACCAGAATCGTTCTGGTTGGTGGTTCTACACGTATTCCTGCTGTACAAGATGCAATTAAGAAGCTTACAGGTAAAGATCCACACAAAGGTGTGAATCCGGATGAAGTTGTAGCTCTTGGTGCTGCTGTTCAAGCGGGTGTATTGACTGGTGATGTTAAGGACGTTGTATTGCTCGACGTAACTCCGCTTTCCCTCGGTATCGAAACTGCAGGTGGCGTGTTCACGAAGATGATCGAGCGTAACACTACAATTCCTACAAGTAAATCCCAAGTATTCTCGACCTTTGCTGACAACCAACCTAGCGTTGAGATTCACGTGCTACAAGGTGAGCGCCAAATGGCGAATGGCAACAAAACATTGGGACGCTTCATGCTGAACGAGATTCCACCAGCACCACGTGGCGTACCACAAATCGAAGTTTCTTTCGATATTGATGCCAACGGTATCGTGAATGTGTCTGCAACTGATAAAGGCACTAACAAGAGCCAAAAGATCACTATCACTTCTTCCAGCGGTCTGAGCGACGCAGAAGTAGAACAAATGATGAAGGATGCCGAGCTTCACGCTGAGGAAGACCGTAAGCGTAAAGAATTGGTAGAAGCGAAGAACAGCGCTGACCAACTCGTGTATTCCACTGAGAAAGTGATCAAAGATCTTGGTGATAAAGCTGATGCTTCCGAAGTTGAAAAAGCAAACGAAGCTAAAGATAAAGTGAAAGCAGCACTTGAAACTGACAATCTTGAAGAAATCAATGCAGCTACAGAAGCATTGACTGAGATTGTACAACAGTTGTCCATGAAGCTGTACGAACAAGCTGCTCAAGCAGAGCAAGGTGCTGAAGGTGGCGCTGGAGCTGCTGAAGGCGCTCCTAAGAAAGACAATGTAGTTGACGCTGATTACGAGGTTGTTGACGAAGATAAGAATCAAGGGTAACCTTAAACGATAAATGTATAGGGCGTAACTGATAAATTCTTATATAGTTAAGAAGGGAAGGTCAAAACCGGGTCATCCCGTGTTTTGACTTTCCTTTTGTAATATCAGTTTGCACACTCTTCGCGAATGCGCCTTCTGATATTGTAAGAATAAACATCTGCTGGAACTGGATGGTCAGATCCTGGGGTTTTATCGTATAATGGTTTCTTTGGCAGGTAATTAGGAATTTGAGTATGTAATGTACGGAGGTGAAAGCAGTGGCAGATAAACGCGATTATTATGAAGTGCTTGGCCTCAGTAGAGATGCTTCAGACGACGAGGTGAAGAAAGCGTACCGGAAATTGGCGCGCCAATATCACCCAGACGTGAATAAAGCAGATGACGCTGAAGCTAAGTTTAAAGAAGTAAAAGAAGCTTACGATGTTCTTAGCGACGGACAACAGCGAGCTAGATATGACCAATATGGCCATATTGATCCTAACCAAGGTATGGGCGGCTTCGGAGGCGGCGGTGGCGACTTCGGAGGATTAGGCGATATCTTTGATATGTTCTTTGGCGGCGGCGGACGTCGTGATCCTAACGCACCACAGCGTGGTGGGGATTTGCAGTATACGATGACCATTGAATTCAAGGAAGCGGTATTCGGTAAAGAAACTGATATCACTATTCCACGTACGGAAACTTGCGATACCTGCTACGGCTCCGGGGCTAAACCGGGTACTAAACCAGAGACTTGTTCCACTTGTCATGGTAGTGGGCAACAGGAATTCGTACAGAATACACCACTTGGACAGATGCGTAATCGTCGTCCATGTTCGCATTGCAGTGGTACAGGTAAGATTATTAAGGAAAAATGTACGACTTGTAGCGGACAGGGTAAAGTTAAGAAGCAGCGTAAGATTCATGTACGCATCCCTGCCGGTGTCGATGACGGTGCGCAGCTGCGCATGACTGGCGAAGGCGAGGGCGGCTTACGCGGTGGTCCTGCTGGAGACTTGTATATTGTCATCCGTGTCAAATCGCATGATTTCTTCGTACGTGAGAACGATGATATTATGTGCGAGGTTCCACTTACATTTGCACAGGCTGCACTTGGCGATGAGATTGAGATTCCTACCTTAACGGAAAAAGTGAAGCTGAAGATTCCTGCGGGAACGCAGACCGGTACTTTCTTCCGCCTTAAAGGTAAAGGTGTCCCACGTCTACGTGGATCTGGCCAAGGTGACCAGCATGTTAGAGTCATTGTTGTGACACCTAGCAAGCTGAATGATGAGCAAAAAGATTTGTTGCGACAGTTCGCCTCTCTAAATGGAGAAAACACACATGAGCATGAGCAATCTTTCTTTGATCGTGTGAAGCGTGCGTTCCGCGGGGACTGATATTTCTAACTTCATTAATTGAGCAAATAAATAATACAGCAGAGCAGCTATCCTCCCGTTATTTGGGGATCGCTGCTCTGTTTTTTTGATTAAGGCAGTTTGCTCATGTCGACTGTTAGTAGGGACAAGCTAGCCAATCTCATGGGGTGCTTTTCATGCCAATAGCGACTATGGGGTCCGTTAGCATACCAAATATCGCATAATCCAGCGTTTAAGGTCATCTGAGTCCGATGACTGCCTCGGAAACGCAAATGTGACTTATAGACGAAAAAGCCCCAGCAGTCATTGGCTGCTGGGGCTTTCTTTTAAAGTGCAACTAGATGTTGTTCGAAGAACGTAGGTTCTCAAGCACACGGCTCAGAATTGTTGCTGCTTGTGCACGAGTCAATGTACCTTGTGGATTGAAGCTGTCCGCAGTAACACCTTTGAGATAACCTTTGGTTACAGCATAGGCTACAGCGTTGCGTGCCTCCGCAGCGATGTTATCGGCATCCTTAAAGCTTAAAGGTGTCTTGGATACTGTAAGATCAGCACCAAGAGCCTTAGCGATGATAAGAGCTGCTTCCTCGCGAGTCAGCACATCACGAGATCCACTTTCTTTGATGCGAGTACTCCAAGTGTCACCTTTTCCAAGTAGACGGTCGAAGAGCGTTAGAAGCTCTGCCTGATTTAAAGTGTCAGCAGGTTTAAAGCTGCCATCGGCTCCTTTGCCGGCAATGATACCATGTGAAGCAAGGATTTCGATATCGGTTTGAGCCCAGTGTGTGCCAATATCTTTAAAGCTTATTTTTCGGGATGCTGCACTGTAAGAACCGTCACCAGTAACGTTAAACTGTAGAATCCCTTCTTTAGAGATAGAACCAGGTAGTAGATAGGACCATTTATGATCCTTTGATTCTACATAAGCGGCAGTCTTTCGTGCATCATGAAGACTGCTGGCCTTTAGATTAAGCTGAAGGATGATCGGCTTTCCGGTTGTCCAACCATTTTTGATAGTGAGAATGGAAGAACCGATATTTAATGCTGCTGAGCTACCTGCTAAAACTGCTGTGTTGCCCGCATCGGTCAGACTAATCGTAAGGGGTAAGCCGTTGCTGTTGATGAAATCCGGAAGTGTCGCCGCTGGAATGAGTACATTGAACCCACTACCGTTTAGGCGGAGTGCATACTCTGATTTCTTTAACTGCTCGGCTTGGGCCGGTGTAAGAGAAATAACAACTTGGCTATATTTATTGAAGCTTACATCGCTAAGATCAAGTACAGAAGTTTTATCTTTTGCATTCTGGATCGAATTTGCTAATGCAGTGTCTAAGATGTTGAACACCGCTGAAGACTTGCCACCTGCTGGATCTGCAGTCTCTACTAGCTTCCCAGATTTCAATGCGATTCCAGAAGCGGGAGCACTGGTTGCCGTAGGTACATTCGATTCAGGTGTAGGTGTTGGCTTCGGTGTTTCAGGTGTGTTAACAGTTACGCTTACCGTTCTCAAACCAGATGGGATCGTTGATGTTGTAGCATCATTCCAGACCTGTACATCGTATAGCTCCAAGTCGTATTTTCCCGCTTTAGATGGTTTGAAGGTTATTTTGCCTAGTGAGCCAGAGCCGTGATAAGCACCACCTGATAGATTGACGCTATACTGTGTCAGTTTGCGGCCGTCTCCGAGATCATAGGTTTCTGAGAATTCTGTAAGTGCAACACTAGAGAAATTCTCCTCTTGATACGTAGCCAGTTGTACGCTTGGCTGGATCGCTGGTGTTTCGAGAGAACCATCGTAGATGACAGCGAATGAAGCCCCATAGATGCCATAAACCTCATCAGTCACGGAATACCCTAGATCAACGGTTACCGGCTGTCCCAAATCAATAGTGGCTGCAGATAGAGACGGATTTACATTGAAAATACCATCCCCTGTGCTATAAAGCAGTCGCTGAGCATAATCATCGTCGTCTGCGCCATTACCTACTTTATCAACCACATAGATTTTGTACTCATTAAGCCCTTCGTTAACCGGAACGTCAATGGAAAAAGCACCATTACCTGCAATTACTCCACCGAATTTATAAGTATTTCCATCATAATGTTTACCTTCGGCGTACACGGTAAACCAGTTTCCAATAGGTTTTGTATTAGAAATATAATAGGCCATTAGGTCATCATCAATGAACCCACTAATTTCTGCCGCACCAGGATCGGTTGGCGCCTCACGTTCGTACTCCTCAAGTGTGATGCCGGAAACTAATGGCTTCTCGGTATCAATTGTGAACTTGATCTTTTGTGTCTCGAGCAGTTGTCCATTGGGAAGCACAGGAGTGATGTAGTAGTGACCATCTGGTAAAGTGGAATTGGCGGAGGTCTCCAGGTCTGTTAACGTTCCATCCCAATTTGTAATTTCGTACACGCCACGATAGACCTTTTCATCGATAGAATAAACTGCACCTAAAACTGTCGCAGGAGCATCTATTGAAGAGGCTACAAAACTTATGCCATCCAGCTCTTCATTGACAGAGAAGGTAAAGGTGGTATCGTCTGAGCGTCCATCCCCATTAGGAGAAATCTGTGGATCTTCAAAAGAAAGTTGATTAACAGGCTCTAAATTGAATTTATCGCCAACAAGTGCATTAAAGGGAAGACGAAGAGTTTCTGTATCAGAGGTTAGGAACAGGATGCCTTCATATGCTCCCTCTTTTGCAGTGTCAGAAACCTTCAGTGTAAATTGTGCATAATGATCTACACCTGAGGTAATACTTTTTGGTGCAATATTAATACTAATGTCACCAGGCGCTTCTGTAAGCCATTCGGTGGACAGCGTGTAGGTTGATCCAATCCCTTTAAAGTCCTCTACATAAACTGATTTTGTTACGCTAGCCCCTTTTGGGAGCAGGCCAAAGGACAAGGAACCTGTGTAATAAGGGATTTCTACAGTACCTGGAAGACCACTAATTAAGCTCTCCCCGACTTTAGCAATAGATTCAGCTTTAGCTGATTTCTCCAAATTAATTAATCCGGCACCTTGTTGATATAGTGAGTAAGGATTCCCATCACGGTTAAAGATAGGATCAGCATTGTTCATTAGCAGTGCTTTAATTTCATTTGGCTTAAGATCAGAGTTTTCACTCAGTAGCAAAGCTACAGCTCCTACAACATGTGGGGTTGCCATGCTGGTGCCGCTTTTTAAGCCATAAGCGTGTTCGTAATCCCCACTCCAGCTAGGAATTGTGGAGTTGATATTTACTCCAGGAGCTACAACATCAGGTTTGATTAGATAATCCGGCATCCCCGGGCCCATAGAGCTGAAGTTTGCTAACTGATTTACTTCAAGCCCTATATAGTAACTGATAATATCTTTAGCAGCATCCAATTGAGCTTTTATCTTTTTGCCATCTGCTTGAGAAATTCCGTAGGTAGGAATGTAATTCCCGGGTGCACCGAGGGTGGGACTAAGTTCACCTTCAGCATTATTAGCAATTAGGACAAGCTTGGCTCCAGCTGCTTTGGCATTTAGAGATTTATCTCCGAAACTCAGCTCACCTCGATCGACAAGGACTACCTTATCTTTGACATCCAAATTTGTGTAATCGGAAGTAGCTCCAAGACCAGCGTAAACGATCTTACTACCAGCGATATTATCAACTAAATCTGGGGAATAAGTGGCTAATGTCCCTGGGATTTTTTTAACATCGCCAATATCAAAGAATGGGGTATTCACTGGGGTAGTAGAAGCACCTACACTAAGTGCAAGTTGAGATCCAGCAGGTTCGCCTAATGTTCCTACATCCGGTCCAGCGTTACCGGCGGCAACTACAACATTCACGCCCGACTTTATGGCGTTGTCTATCGCGATTGAACTTGCGGAATAGCTTTGGTTAACATCAGAGCCCAGGGAGAGGTTAATTATATCGGCTCCATCAGCGACCGCTTTCTCAATACCCGCGATTACAACCGCTGTTGGACCGGAACCGTAAGGGCCAAGTACGCGATACGCGTACAAATCCACCTCAGGTGCAACATCCAATATTGTACCGGCTACATGAGTGCCATGCGAGGTTTCATATGGGCTACCATTTTTTGGAGGGAAGTTGGCATCAGGAGGTGTTTCTGACGGATCATTATCCTGATCATAAGCATCGTAACCGCCCTTATAATTATCCTTTAATAAAGGGTGGTTTTTATCGATGCCGGTATCTACAACCGCTACCTGTACCCCTTCTCCTGTGTAACCTAATGCATGTAGTGTATCCGCACCTATAAGATTGCCACTGTCCGAATAAGAACGTGTAACAGGCAAAGTCGCTACCTCAACACTGTCTGCTAACGCATGTACTTCATCATTTGGATAAACAGCTGCAACGCCCGGAAGCTCTAACAGCTTGTTTACTTGATTGGCTGGCAACGTAATGGAATACCCGTTAAAAATTTCACTGTATTCAAAACCGATGTCCGCATCGATTTTCTGCGCTGAGGAAATAAAGCTTTTATGCTCTGAGATAATTTTACTGCGTTGTAAGGAGACTGAGGATCGTAAAGAAGAAGTTTTAGCCTCATTTTCATACACACTGACTGGTTTATTAGTTAATTCCACGATCACGGATACTGGTGCTGAACCTTTGAGCACACCCGCGTAGTTATGAGGGGTCACACTTTGAGACTGTACATTATTAGCTAGGTTAGTTGATGTTTCAAGGGATGAGTTCGCAAATGCAGCGGATGGAAAAAGGACAGAAACAGCCAGTCCGAAGCTCGCCGCCCCAATACCAAATTTTTGAATAGAGTGTTTAAAGGTACGTTTCAAATAAGTTCATCCTCCCAAATGAATTTTTATATTGCAGTGTGTATCTGTAGTTCTCCTCCTCAGCGTAAAATGTAAAAAATTATGAAAATTAAATTTATTCTACAGCTATAACTTCAAATCGAATATACAACTTTAGCACTATATTGCAGGGAAGCGTCGAGGAAAATGTCGAATTCCCAGTAAATAAGTAGAGTATGAGAAAAAAAGGGCATAAAAGAAGTGAAATGAAGACAACATAAAGGAATGCAACAGATATCTGAATTTCAAGCGAGAGCGGGGATAAGATGTCGGAAAGATCTATTTTGGCTTTTTTTAAAAGTCCTGAGGAAGCGGAGGGTGTTGCTCGTAAGCTCCGGGCACTTCGGGCCATTGAAATTTCCGTTGATCGCTTCAGTAGATATGGAGGCACGAGCTTTAGCTCAGGGGTAAACCCAGTGACAGGCAATGTTGCCAGAATGGACTCCATGACTGCTGAGCGTGCACACACAGGCATACTAGCTGCTGCTGATACCAGCGCCAGTGGGATGAGTCATGGCGGAGATGGAGGACCGACGGGTAGAGATATTTTACTTACGGTGATCTTGAATTCGGAGTCCCATGATCAAGCATTACGCTTAATTGAAGAAGCAGGCGGGATGATTTGAATAATAATTTTCTTAATAAGAAGGGAGACGATCGATACTATGGATAGAGAGAACTCGCAAATATTCTCAAAGACCGAGAAGATGAAAATGCTGTACGAGGCGAAGGCAGAGGACGTAGAGTTTTCAGCAGCGGAGGCAGATCTGGAGGATATCGAAGCCCAGGCCCGGGCTTTAGAAGCAGACAAACGTCAGCTGCATGAAATTATGAAAAAAGAATAGATGCTAAAAGCTAAGGCAGATACCTCACATTGTGGGGTATTTTTGCGTTCTGGTGTGTATAATTAGGAGAATAGCCCAAACAGGGGGGAGAATATGGACAACGTTATTTTATGGATAGGTTTAGCACTGCTTATCGCATTCTTAACTTTTATGAATCAGAAGCAACTGTACTCTTCAAAAGTAAAACAGGCCTACCGTGAGCTGCGGGAGCTAACTGAAAAAGTTCGGCTGGAACGATCTGAGGCAAGCGATTTATACCGTTGGGAAGTAGAATTAGCCGAGATGGAGAAACACCCGAACGAACTTAATAAACTGGATGCTGAGATTGGGGTTCGCCAGGCGTTTGTGATGTATTTGGAAAGACATAGTCCTCAAGATGCAAGACTTCCAAGTTTAAAGGAGGCTGCTGCCCATCAGAAGGATTCAGTATGGGGAATCAAGATGGGAGATTACGGATCCAAGAAATAAGGAAATGTACATATAAGGGCTATGTTTGCTGGACCGTTTGGTATGTGCATTTTCAAGAGACAAATTAGTATTAATAGGAACTTGCTTCGAACCCTGGCTGGAATTACGGCTGGGGTTTTTGTGGTTAAAAATAATTACGGAAAAACTCCCTGTATTTTTCTCCAGACGCCTAAAAATGTGAGCTTTTAGGGAGAATCTCCCACAAATAACTCTTAAAACTAGAAAAAGGCTTGATTTTATAAGATTATAGGGAGCATTTCCCCAAAAAAGAGATAAATCTTCGATATTCGTGTATTTATAGGGAGGTTTTCCCTAATTATCATCACTTAAAAGTATTTCAGGGATCAATCTATTAGAAATGAGCAATACTCACTCGCCATCGGCCTTTTTTAACAACGAATTTTAATAAATTTAATAAGAATCATGTATTTCTCTCTGCGCAATAAGAGCGTATAATTGTTCAGATATACTTCATGATGACGCGACGAGTAACTTATAGATATCCAGGAGGAATTATTATATGGGAATGGTACACTCTCAGGGAGTTACCGATGAGCTTGTTGTCCGATCTTTAGAAAAAAATTTAGCGATTATAAGGTTTGATCTTGAGCGACGAGTGGCTTATGTGAATGACGTTTTTGCTAGTTCGATGGGGTATAACAAAGAAGAGATGTATGGTATGCATCATAAAGAGTTTTGCTTTCCTCACTTTGTAAATAGCCCGGGCTATGAGCTGTTCTGGCAGGATCTTTTTTCAGGAAAAAGTGTTCAGGATAAGATCGAACGAATGGATGCAAAAGGAAATGCGGTATGGCTGGAAGCTACATATATGCCTGTCTTTGATGAAAATAATGAACAGGTCATTGGCGTATCTAAGATAGCGACTAATATCACGGATCGACAAAATAACATGAGTGTTGTGGTACAGCGGATGAAAGAGATGTCGGACAGCTTAAATCATAGAGCCGAGAAAGGCATTGAACGTAGTCAAGAACTATTGCTGAGTATCGATAAAATAGCCGAAGTATCCATTGAAAATACACAGACTCTAGCTAATCTGGAGACACAAGCGGTATCGATTCAGGGAATTGTACAAACTATTCGTAACATTGCTTCGCAAACGCAACTGTTAGCGCTTAACGCAGCAATTGAAGCGGCACATGCCGGGGAGTTTGGGCGTGGTTTTGACGTGGTTGCAAAAGAAGTTAGGAAGCTATCTTCCATGGTGCAGGATTCGATCATTCAAGTGAAAGATAGTGTGGATGCCATTACGCTGGAAATCAATAAGATCTCCAAAGGAACAAACCAGGTGCAAGAAAATATAGAAGCTAGTCAACAGCAGATTCAAATAGCCTTAGATGATTTCAATAATATTTCTTCCTCAGCCCAGGATTTAGATACACAAGCACGAGAGGTTATGAATATCATTTAATTTCTGTATGCTGTTAGCGTGAATATAAAGGAAAGCCAGTTCTCAGATTTATGGGGAGTGGCTTTTTGTGTTGCGAGTATAATTGCTATCTTTCATCTGTTATTACTAGCATCTATAGTTTATGCTCAGAAAAACGAACCTTTTCCAGAGATTGGTTGTCATATAGATATCACAGATAAGAAAGGAGGGCGCGAGATTTGGAGACTAACCGGGAATTATTCGAAGCCTACAACAAGGATGTATATCGGACCTGCTACTATATGGTGCATGACGCCGCGGATGCGGAGGACTTGACGCAGGATGTGTTCATTACCGTATTTCACACGAATCGTGAGAACGTAGAGCATTTGAAGGCTTGGATTATGAAAATAACGGTCAACCATTGCCTGAATCATTTGAAACGGAAGCGTACTTTACAACAAAAAATCTCAGACAATCTTTATTTATTTAAGAAGTCTCCTGAAATCCCTGTAGAACGATTGATTGAGCAGCGGGAGACGACAATGGAATGGGCGAAATATTTGAGCCAGCTCCCAGTCAAACTTCGGATGGTGATTACGCTTAGGTACATGCATGATTTCAGCTTGGCTGAAGTATCAGACCTGCTATCCATCCCGCTCGGGACGACCAAATCAAGGCTGCATAAAGGGCTAAAGGTATTGCGGAGAATTTTGCTGGAGGCTGGGGTTCAAATTGAACGGAAAGAGGGCGAATCTTATGAAAAAGTTGGAGAATATGCTGGAGCATCAGCTAAATGAGGGTCAAAGTGTAACATATCCTGATTTTGAAAGCATGTGGGAGAGAATTGAACATAAAAATACAACATCTTTTCACGCTCGGATGAGCAGTGGTAGCCAGAAACAGGGGAGAAACTGGAGCAAAATAGCACTTGTTTCATCGTTTTCAGTACTTCTAGCGGCGGCGCCAGTATATGCGGCAGTTCATTATAATTGGGATACAATGCTCCGTGAAAAAGGTGGTATTCAGGCGGCACTGGCACAAAACCTCGGTCAAAAGCTGGATCAATCGGTGACAAAGGACGGAGTGACGCTAAAGCTACATACCGCCATTGTGGATGAGAATCGAACGGTCATCTTATTCACATTGGATGTTGGACAACGACAGGACAGTGAAACTTGGCGTGTGACTGAGATGACCCTGAAAGGTACTGAGGGGGGAAATAGTTCTGGAGAGTACAATTATCTGAACTGGGACGAAAAGAACCAAATTTATAACGGTTATTTCGAAAGTGAATGGACACCAGAGAAGGACACCGTGAATGTTCAGCTAGTTACAAATGATATTCAGGCTTTTAGTGAACAATCGTTAGATTTGCCGCTGGATATTCACTCGACGGAGACACAGAGCTTCCCTATTGGACAGGAGGGGATGCGCAGCATAGAGGTGAAGCCGTTTACCCAAGGTCAAGAGAAAATGTTATTCTCTTCAGCGATCATTTTTGATCAGCCAGAAGCAAAAGAATGGGCCTATCCAAATATTGTCGGTTACAAAAATGGAACGCTCATAAATTCGCTGCCTGGAGGTACTTTCGGTACACCAGGAGAAAAAGGGGAGTATACAGCGCAGCAATACTTTAAGGCGGAGGATGTTTCCGGTGGTCAAACGACTTATAAGCTGCAATATATGAAGAAAGAAAAAGATGTTAATGGACCACTTTCATTCGATCTTCAATTAAGTAAAAAGCAGATGGAGAGCGGGACGATAAAAACCAGTCTAAATCTGCCGCTCGAGGCAGGTGAGACTGATTACACGCTGGAGAATATGGTTGTGTCGCCTACTCAAATTCGAGTCACAGTTAGAAGTAAGGATATAGACAATGGCTTCCCTTATAAAAAGTATGCTCTTGAAGTAGCAGGCAAGACGCTTGAGGGGAATTTATGGAGATCTCCAGAGGGTGAGCCGGAGCTGACAGTGCTTCGTTTCGAGCGGCCAGTCGATCTTGAAATTACGAAAGAGACTCCGATTACCTTTGTAGCTAAATATAAGGTGATTCAGCATGGCAGCTATAAAATTACCAAAAATAATGATGACAAAATACCGCTTCTTTTAACGAACATCTCTCAAAAGAAACAGACGATTATCCAGCAACTCAACGGGTATCCGGTGAAGTGGACATACTATATGCAAGGATCCGATCTTTATGTAGAAACTGGAAGTGAAGATGCTCGCTTCGGTGGAATTAACCAGACACACATCGGGTTGGGTAAGGAGCGCATCCTAGGTAAACCGCTAACCGTCAATTTCGCGGGGGATGGAAACAACAAGGCCATTGATGTGTATAAGGATTTTAAAGGTACAGAAGCTACTATCTATATGTTCTACTATACAACTGATGATTCGGATAAAGAAACGAGAGTGCAGATCCAGTTATAAGAGTTAGAAGAAGCATAATTAAAGGAAATAGAATAACTTTTTTAGGGGATGAACCTTGTGTTCTTCCCTTTTTTTCGTATACAGTGAGTAGACGTTGTAAAGGTTTAGCTATGAATAATTAAAGGGGGGAAATGATGGAAGTCACTCGCTGTGCTTGGGTCAATGATGATCCTCTATATATTGCCTATCATGATGAAGAGTGGGGAAAGCCTCTGTATGGTGACCAAAAGCTGTTTGAATTGCTTATGCTGGAAGGGATGCAGGCAGGGCTGAGCTGGTACACGGTACTAAAAAAACGGGCGCGTTTCAGAGAGGTATTTGACGGATTTGATCCGAATAAGATTGTCCATTATGATGAAGCCAAAATGGCAGAGCTAATGAGTGATCCAGGGATTATTAGAAATCGATTGAAAATTGATGCTATCATTCGTAATGCGGGTGTGTATTTGCAAATTTGCGAGGAATATGGCAGCTTTGCAGAGTATCTCTGGAGCTTTGTCGGAGGTGTGCCAACTATTAATCATTGGAAGACTCGTGCAGATGTACCTGCTTCGACGGCTCAGTCTGATGAGATGAGTAAGGCATTAAAGAAGAAAGGCATGAAGTTTGTGGGTACTACAATATGTTATGCTTTTATGCAGGCATCGGGGATGGTGGATGATCATTCGCTCAACTGCTTTTGTAGGTGTAAAGAGGACGTCGTAGGTCGTTGAGCTGTAGTTTGGCGTTACACCAATAAGAAATGTTATACTATGAAGCGAATGCTTTCGAAGCGAGTTTTGCACGAAGTAAATCAATGAAGCAAATGCTCACAAAACTAAGCCTATGCTTTCGAAGCGAGTTTTGCACGAAGTAAACCAATGAAGCAAATGCTCACAAAACTTTTAGGAGGATTACATAAAGATGTTATGGCATGAAGTGACGATACATACAACAGAAGAAGCACAGGAAATGATTTCGAATTTTTTATATGAAGCTGGTGCGGGTGGGGTTTCTATCGAGGAATCCGGCACTCTGAATAAAGAACGGGATACACGTTACGGTGAATTGTACGACCAACCTTTGAATGATATTCCTGAAGGGGAAGCGGTCATAAAAGGGTATTATGCCGATTCCACAGATATGGATGCTGTTATAGAAGAATTGACTCCACGGGTAGCCGAATTGCATGAGTACGGGATTGATCCAGGCAAAGCGTTGATTTCTTGGAAGACTGTGGATGAAGACGAATGGGCGCATGCATGGAAGCAATATTTCAAGCCGCTACGCGTATCCAAACGTCTTACCATTAAACCAACCTGGGAGGAATATACGCCTGAGAGTCCAGATGAAGCCATCATTGAGATCGACCCTGGCATGGCATTTGGTACTGGGACTCACCCTACAACAGCTCTGTGCCTCCGTGCACTTGAAAAGAATATTAGCGGCGGTGAAGAAGTTATCGATGTCGGCACCGGTTCAGGAATTTTGGCTGTAGGTGCGATGCTGCTAGGTGCAAAATCCGTATTGGCCTTAGATTTAGATCCGGTGGCTGTGGAAAGTGCACGGGAGAATGTAGCCCTTAACAAGCTTGAATCATCCATAACGGTAAAAGAGAGCGATCTTCTATCGCTGCTGGGCGGGGAAGGCGTAGCTGATACAGCGGCTGGAGAGATGTGGCCATCCGCTAGACCTGGTCACTCACTAGAAGGAGCCGTTCCTGCTAAGCAAGAGCAAGAAGGCAGCCTTGGCGTGACATTGCCTGTACAAATTGTAGTTGCGAATATTTTGGCGGAAATCATCGTATTGTTTACGGATGATGTGTACCGCGCGCTTCAGCCTGGAGGCCTCTACATTACCTCAGGTATATATAAAGATAAAGAAGGACTTGTAGCGAACGCGCTGAAAGCGTCTGGTTTTGAGATTATTGAAATATCCCGTGAGGAAGATTGGGTGGCGTTTACAGCCGGAAAGAGGTAAAGATGGATATATTACAAAATATAATTCGAGTAGATTTAGATCAGCTTCCTTTCCTGCTCATTACAATTTTAATTGCTTTTACAGTACATGAATTCAGTCATGCATATTTCGCGAATAAGTTCGGTGACCCAACGGCAAGATTACTTGGCCGCATGACGCTTAATCCTGCTGTTCATTTCGATTTCTTTGGTATTTTGCTGCTGCTAGTTGCTGGCTTCGGTTGGGCACGTCCGGTTCCGGTAAACCGCGATAACTTTAGTCGTCCTCGTCTCATGGGAGTCATCGTGTCGGCTGCGGGACCAATCAGTAACCTGCTCTTAGGAATTATTGGTGCTATAATATACGGTGCACTTGCGGCAACTGGAGTTCTAGATAATATCTCGAATGATCGCATGCTTGAGGCTGTATACTTATTCTTTGGCACCTTCATTCAATGGAACTTCTTTCTGTTTCTGTTCAATCTTATTCCGCTGCCGCCACTGGATGGCTATCGGATTGTGGAAGATATCGCCCCACGTTCGATCCGCGGCAAATTACAGCAATTTGAACAATGGGCTGTATTTCTCTTTTTATTGATTCTGTTTATTCCTGGGCTACGGACGTATACGATTGATCCGCTCGCAGGCTGGGCTAGTGAAATGTCGAGAACATTTGTACAGTTGTCTCTAAGAATTTTTGGCAGCTAAGGCAAGGGATGAAGTCTGTTCAACCTTTGTCAAACATTGTATTATGTAATTTGATCAAAATTTGATCGTTAATTTTCGTCTGACCGAACCTTATATTTCTTGAAGAAACGGGTGATGTCCTTATAAGGGCGACTAAGCCGTTTCTTCAAATATAAGAAAGTATAAGTACCACTCTATACTTTATGACTTATATTTTTCGATTAAACGCTTACCGTCCTTATAAGGACGCCGAAGGCGTTTATACTTGTTACTGAATTTATGAACAGGATGATGATGAGATGCAGCGATATTTCGTTACACCGGAGCAGTTTGGTGCGGATACCGTGAGAATTGATGGGGAAGATGCCCGTCATATCGCTAAAGTGATGCGTGGTAAGGCAGGGGACAAGCTTATTGTTAGCGATGGTGTTTCCCGTGAGGCATTAGTAGAGATTGCGCAGATTGAAATTGGGGAAGTCACTGTGAACATTTTGGAGTCCTTGGAGATGACGCATGAACCTCGAATTAAAATTACAGTCGCTCAGAGCTTGCCTAAAGCCGATAAGATGGAAACTGTCATTCAGAAGTGTACAGAGATTGGTGCTGTAGGCTTTGTTCCTTTTCTGTCAGAACGCACAATAGTACAATACGACGAGCGTAAAGAAAGCAAACGACTGGATCGCTGGCGTAAAATTTGTAAGGAAGCTGCCGAACAGGCTCATCGGAACATCGTTCCGTCTGTAGGGTCACCGTTGTCCTGGAAACAGCTTTTGCAGACTTTTAGTGAATATGATGCTGTTTATTTCTGTTATGAAAAAGAGGAAGGCTTACAGCTTCGAAGCAGCGTCGCTCCATGGTTAGCATCGCTTTCGCCGCAGTCTGGCGGGAAAATTATGGTTGTGGTAGGTCCTGAAGGAGGTTTTACTCCGGAGGAATGCCTCAAGGCAGAAGAAGCCGGGGCAGTAACCGTAGGACTAGGACGGCGAATTCTGCGCTGTGAGACAGCGGGCATGGTTGCCGCTGCTTGTATATTATATGAATCTGGAGAAATGGGAGGAGCTTAAGAGATGCCATCCGTAGCGTTTTATACTTTAGGTTGTAAAGTGAATTTCTATGATACCGAAGCCATTTGGCAGCTATTTAAAAATGAAGGTTACGAGCAGGTTGATTTCGAGGGTCCCGCCGATGTATATCTGATTAATACTTGTACAGTAACTAACACAGGTGACAAAAAAAGCCGTCAAATGATCCGACGTGCCGTGCGCCGTAATCCAGAGGCCATCGTAGCCGTAACAGGCTGCTACGCACAAACCTCTCCTGGGGAGATTCTAGATATTCCTGGAGTTGACCTTGTCATCGGTAACCAGGACCGCGATCAGATCATGACACATGTGAAGAATATTGAAGCCTCACGTCAGCCGGTCAATGCTGTGCGTAATATTATGAAGACACGTGAGTTCGAAGAGATGGATGTGCCAGGCTTTGCGGATCGGACGCGTGCTTTTATGAAGATTCAGGATGGTTGTAACAACTTCTGCACCTTCTGCATCATTCCATGGTCGCGTGGACTTTCTCGCAGCCGTGATCCAAAAAGCATCGTAGCTCAAGCGCATCAATTGGTAGAAGCAGGGTATAAGGAGTTTGTACTAACGGGTATTCATACCGGAGGTTACGGTGATGATCTTGATAATTACCGTCTTTCCGATTTACTGTGGGATCTAGATAAGGTAGATGGTCTGGAACGGGTGCGTATCAGTTCTATCGAAGCTAGTCAGATTGATGAGAAGCTGCTTGAGGTGCTGAACCGTTCCTCCAAAATGTGCCGTCATCTGCATATTCCGTTACAAGCCGGACATAATGATGTGCTGAAAGCGATGCGCCGTAAATATACGACAGAAGAGTATTACGCCAAAATGCAATTGATCCGCCAGGCGATGCCAGATGTCGGGATTACCACTGACGTTATCGTTGGATTCCCGGGTGAGACCGATGAGATGTTCCGTGCCGGATACGATTTCATGAAGGCTGTAAATTACTCGGAGATGCATGTATTCCCGTATTCCAAGCGGACAGGTACTCCTGCAGCGCGGATGGAGAATCAGATCGATGAGGAGATCAAAAATGTACGCGTGCAGGAGCTGATTGATCTATCCGAAGAAATGCAATTAGCATATGCCCGTAAGTTTGTAGGACAGACGCTTAGTGTGATTCCGGAAAGATCCGCTAAAGGAGCTCCGGGCCGCAATATCCAGCATGGATTCAGCGACAACTATTTGCAGGTCTTCTTTGATGGAGAGGATTCACTTCAAGGAGAACTTTGTGAGGTGAAGATCACCGAAGCAGGTGTGAACGAATGCCGAGGCGAATTGGTCGGGGTTAGTCAGAGCGGTCTTAAGCTGGCTGTTCGTTAAGGAATAGACGTTAGTTAAAAGACAGCAAAGGAGCAATTCTCCCGTTAATGGAGAATTGCTCCTTTGTGTGTTTGGCGTTAGCTGAGAAATGTAACCGCATAGCAGAGGAATAGCTGCTACATGGGAGAGGTATAGCTCTCTCCTAATCTTGCGGTTTTATATGGAGATACCAGCATACTTTTTAGTCATTTGAGCATACTTTCGGACTCCAGGGACAATATTCTTGGAAAAGTGGTACATATATTAGCAGTGATTTTGTAAAGAAGCCCAAAACTGCGCCCGTATCGCCCGGAAGGCGCGAAAGGTGAAAAAGAGGGGTATAAATCCCCCAGATATCGCCCGGAAGGCGTGAAACGTGAGAAAGAGGGGTATAAATCCCCCAGATATCGTCCGAAAGGTGTGAAACGTGAGAAAGAGGGGTATAAATCCCCCAGATATCGCCCGAAAGGCGCGAAACGTGAGAAAGAGGGGTATAAATCCCCCGATATCGCTGAGAAGGTGGTGCGGAGCGCCTGAAAGAGAAGCTCTTGCTTACAATCACTATAAATGACTTGTACTAAGTCATCTTTTTAACTCTTTTATGGACGAAACTGGCATGATGAATCCTGATCGTTACGCAGAAATAATGCAGCTATTCCTGATAACGAATTCTTACGAGTAGCGCCAAGAAGTGGTCAGATAAGAGACGGGGGGGAGCAGCAGCCACGGTAACTCATTGCTTTTGGGGTCCCCTGCATGATCAAAAAAACATCCGCAGGATCATGATCGAAACAATCCCAACCAGTACAGTTCCTAGCAAACTCCGGGTCTTAATAGCGATCCAAAAAGTAGGGATTGCCGCAAAAAGCTCAACGTTATTAGCAATAGGCGAGAATTTTCCATCATTTAAGAGGATCTCCTGACCTATTAGTGCCGCCATAGCAGAGATAGGAACATAATTTAACCAGCGCATTCCCCATTCAGGCAATTCGAATCGGCTTAGAATCATTAATGGAACCACCCTTGGTATGAAGGTTACCAAAGCCGCCCCTAGAATAATCAAAAATACATCCCATCTCACTTCCATTTTTCAAGCACCATCCCTACTGTTGACGCAATGACCGTTGCAATAATGACACCCACACTACCGGAGAATACGAAGGAGCTAGCTACAGCGATGATTACTGCTAGGATTGCGACAACTAAATCAAGTTTTATTTTATTACGATCAATCATGGAAATAACAAGGATGCCAATGAACATGGCAGGTAAAGCAAACTGTAGACCGAATTGATCTGGATCAGAAATCCACTGTGCCAAAAAAGCTCCTGCTATATTCGCAATAAACCAATTTAAATAGGCAGTGAGATTAAGGCCATGCATCCATTTTTCACTGATTTTTTGCTTATTCACTGTTTGATTAATAGCAACTCCAAAGGTCTCATCTGTCAGCAGGGTTCCAACCAGCATGTTTCTCAGTGGGGTGAGATGCCGGAAATAAGGTGACAGAGCTGCACTAAGCAAAATATGACGAAGATTCACGATAAATATCGTAACGATAATAGCAACAGGTGAGCTGCTTACAGCTATCATTCCAGCAGCTATCCTCCTCTTTTGGAGTAGGGATTGTCTCTAGTTGAAAGTTCTCTAAACTCATCATAGCCCCCTTGGTTCAAAAAAAGACTGTAGTAGCTAGCATATTACTTCCTAATATATTGATCAACCTATCACCTGATTATCTAGTCTGAAAGTCCTGAATTTGGCTTTATGGAGTTATAGGGTAAACACTTGGTGTACAATTGTCGATATAAGTAAAAGAGTGTGGGGATAAACCACCAAACGACATTATAACCTAAGGGAGAGAACAAATGACTGTGTACAGGAAAATGACGAAAATGCTCCTCATCATGATATTGTTAGCTACTGCGGTTTTTCCGGTAAGTGTCTTTGCAGCTGCCGGCGATATCAACTCGATTGAGTTTGAAAGCTCAGCCAAAGTGCAGCTTACGGTTGGACAAACGCCAAAGCAACTGAAGGTATATGCGAATGTGGAAGGGTCCTCCTCCAAAAGAGATGTGACCGGTGCAGTGGTATGGAATTCTTCTAACACTAACGCTGTAAAAGTAGTAAATGGCTTATTGACTCCAATAGATAGCGGAAAGGCTATTATTACAGCTACTTATAATCATGCACTCGCTACTATAGAAGTAGAGGTTTCACATCCGATCAAAGAATTGAAGCTTGAATATAGCTCCGAAGGGAACTATAAATTGGGTGACGAAGAGGATAAACTGTTGGTCAAAGCCAATGCGATTGGTGGCGAAACAGCGACTTCTGCCAAGGATGTAACGGCTGATACCACTTGGAGCAGCTCCAATACAAGCGTATTGACGATTGCAGAAGGTAAAATCACACTGGCGGGTGAAGGTACCTCAACCATTACTGCCAAATACAAGGATCTAACAGCAACCTTTAAAGCTGTAGTCAAATTGCCTTATTCTGAAATTGAGCTTAAAAATGATAAGGGTATCGTAATTAAGGAAATTGAAATGCTCGTTGGCGATAATCCGGTGAAAGTAGCTGCGTTTACCAAAGAGACTACAAAGACGACCGCAAATGATATTTCAGAGAAAGCGGAATGGTCATCTTCTAATACAAGTGTCGCTACTGTAGACAAGGGAGAAATCAAAGTACTGTCCGCAGGAAAAGCTGTAATTACAGTATCTTATCTGGGGATTACACAAACTGTGGATGTATATGTACGTGCTCCTTACGAGGCGTTATTGCTTACTCCATCAGGCGATCAATTCTTGTTTATGGGTGAGAGCTTGAACGTTAAAGCAGAAGTTAGAGATGCTGCGAATTCCACTCCGAATGTATCCAGTAGTGCAGTATGGAGTTCGGACAACCAACTCGCGGCGACGGTTACTGCGGGTACTGATGCTGCAGCGATCACCGCAAAAGCAGTGGGAACATCGGTTATTAAAGCAGAGTACAGAGGGATTAATAAAAGCTTTAAGTTGACGGTATATCCTACGATTACTGAGTTGGAAGCTGATAAAAAGGAACTGGACATGTACACAGAGGATTCCGTTAGTTTGCCAAAGGTCAACGGAACTAAGCTAGATGGAACGAAACTGGATCTCAGTCAAGAAATCGAGTGGACTTCTGCCAACGATGAGATCGCCACCATCAAAGATGGCAAGCTCGTTGCTGAAAAGGCTGGTACTGTTAATATTGTCGGCAAAATAAAATCAGAGAATCCTACCTCCTCCAAAGCGGCTATCCGGGAAAAAAGTGTTGTAGTGAGTGTTACAGTTAAAGATAAGGTTCATATTTTGCTCGGACCAGAGGAAAACGTTGTGATTGTTACTGGTGAAGAGAAGGCTGTTCCTGAAGTCAAAGCTGTGATGGAAAATGGGAATGAACTCGATGCTACAAGTACTATGGAATGGGAGATTACCGGTACGAATGCAATTATCAAGACAACCTCTTCCGGCAAGGTAATCAAAGGTCTGGTGAAGGGTTCTGCCACTTTAAAGGGAACCTACGCTAATAAGACTATTAGTATCCCGGTTACTATTGAACAAAAGGTTACTAAAATTGTTGTAGAACCGAATGCGATTGAATTGAATATTAAAGGTTCTAAATCCATAAAGGTAACGGCTTACTACTCTAATGGTAAGACGGGGAATATCTCCAGCAGCATGAATTGGGAGTCCTCGAATGAAGCAGTTGCCACGGTTAAAAGTACATCTGTTAAAGCCATAACAGAAGGAACTGCGACGTTATCAGGTTCTTACCAAGGGCTCGCTGCTAGTGTCAAAATTAATGTAGTTCCTAAGCTAATGAAGTTGACTGTCAACGAGAATAGACTGAAGATGGCTCCAGGAGCTGTTCAGAATGCAGTTGTGATTGCGCAGTATGATACAGGGAAGACCGCTATTGTTACTGGAAGTGCGGCGTGGACTAGCTCTAAGCCTTCTGTAGCTAGAGTATCTGCTAGCGGCCAGATTGTAGCTGTGAGCAAAGGAACGGCATCCATTAAAGGAAAGATTGGCACCAAGACAGTGACGGTAACCGTTACTGTGAAATAGATAAAACAAATCATATAATAACTCTATAAGTGGTCTGGGTCTGCAAAGCCAACATTAATGTTGCTTTGCAGATTTTTTTATTTTAATCTATATTAATTCCGACTATTCCGATGTATAATTACATAAAATAAAAGAGAAGCGTTGGGGGAGATGAAAATATGGCAAAACAAAAGGTGTTATCGATTAAGACGATTGTTGCGATTGGTATCGGTTCTGCTTTATTCGTTATTTTGGGCAGGTTCGGTTCGATTCCATCCGGAATTCCAAACACTAACATTGAGACTACATACGCTTTACTGGCATTGTTCGCACTGTTGTACGGTCCGTTTGCCGGATTACTCATTGGCCTGATCGGACATACACTAAAGGATGCGATTTTTTATGGTTCCCCTTGGTTCAGTTGGGTGATCGCTTCTGGAATTGTTGGGCTCGTTGTTGGTCTGCTTGTGGCTAGAATTGGGATTCATGACGGGGAGTTCGGGCGAAAGGAACTGATTCGTTTTAATCTGGCCCAGATTGTAGCAAACGCAATCGCCTGGTTCTTAGTAGCACCTGTACTGGATATTCTAATCTATGCAGAACCAGCGAATAAAGTATTCACACAAGGACTTATCGCCGGAGCATCCAATATAGTCACTGTAGCAGTGATTGGCTCACTACTCGCAATTGCATATGCAAAGACAAGAACGAAGCAAGGCAGCTTGACCAGAGAAGCCTGAGTAGCATATAATCCAAACCAAAAGCCGGTGGAGATCACCGGCTTTTTTATGGCTGTAAAACATATAATGGAAGTGAAATTCTTCAAACGAAGCTAAGAGGAAGGTCAAGGATGAAAAAAGCAGTGATTGAATTTAAGGATTTTAGTTTTCAATATCGAGCACAGCAGGAGCCTACACTCACAGATATCAACTTAACGATTGCCGAAGGGGAGAAGGTACTTATTGTGGGACCCTCTGGTTCTGGAAAAAGTACACTGGCTCATTGTATAAACGGACTCATCCCTTTTGCCTATAAAGGTGAAATGTCTGGGTCATTGCGAATTATGGGTCTGGAGCAGAAAGAACTTAGTATTGCGGCATTGTCGGATCAGGTCGGGACTGTACTACAAGACCCGGATGGACAATTTGTTGGATTAACGGTTGGTGAGGATATCGCCTTCAGTCTGGAGAATCACGCGGTTCAACAGGCCGAAATGATAGAAAAGGTAGTGGCTGCGGCAACAGCCGTGGATATCCACGAATATTTGGGAGCGTCACCTCAGGAATTGTCAGGTGGTCAGAAGCAGAAAACAACCTTAGCTGGTGTTCTAGTTGGTGATGTGGACATCCTGTTGTTTGATGAGCCTTTGGCAAACTTAGATCCATATACCGGCACAAAAGCGATTGAGCTTATTGACCGAGTGCAAAAAGAGACCGGTAAAACGGTTATTATTATCGAGCACAGACTCGAGGAAGTACTTCACCGTGCGGTGGACCGCATTATTGTGATCCATGACGGACGCATTGCGGCGGATATGCCAGCCGCTGAGCTATTAAGCACTCGCTTACTTTCAGAAGTAGGTATTCGGGAACCTCTCTATTTAACGGCTTTAAAGTATGCAGGATGTACGATTGCATCAGATATGAATCCACAGCATATAGATGAAATTCGGCTGGACTCTTGCTCCAGCAAGCTTGAGTACTGGTATGATAATAATAATTCGCAGCAGGATAAACGTGAGAGTCTACCTATCCTTGAGTTACATGATGTTTCATTCGGTTATGAGAAGAGCAGACCAGTACTTCATAAACTTAACCTTCTTATTCATAAAGGAGAAATGGTCTGTATAGCTGGGAGAAATGGTGCCGGGAAATCCACGGTATCTAAGCTTATCTGTGGCTTTTATAAGCCCACTTCCGGTTCGATATTGATGAACGGAAGGGATATTGCCAAGGATACGATTAAGGAGCGGGCAGAGCGGATCGGTTTCGTGATGCAGAATCCTAATCATATGATTTCTAAGACGCTTTTATATGATGAGGTTGCGCTAGGCCTTAAATTACGAGGGGTGTCCGAGGAGATTATTCGTGAGCGAGTGCATCATGTTTTGAAAATATGCGGTCTATACGCTTTTCGTAGCTGGCCCATCTCTGCGCTCAGCTACGGTCAGAAGAAACGTGTGACTATTGCATCTATTATGGTCCTGGAGCCGGAAGTGATCATATTAGATGAGCCGACTGCAGCACAGGATTATAGGCACTACAACGAAATGATGGAATTTCTTTTGATGCTTCGGGAACAGGGAATGACGGTCATTATGATTACGCATGATATGCATCTTATGCTGGAGTATGCCGATAGAGCTGTAGTGTTGTCTGATGGTATTAAGCTTGCTGATGATAGCCCTGAGCGAGTATTAACCGATATAGAAGTAGTGAGGAATGCTAATTTGAAAGAGACCTCACTATTTACATTGGCTATGAAGGTCCAATTGGATCAGCCAGAAGAGTTCGTAAGAAGATTTATTGCATACGACAGGAGGAGCCGGGGCGGATGAAGGCCACAATGTTAACTTTTACGAAGCAAGATTCACCTATTCACCTTCTTACAGGCGCTACTAAGCTGATTTTATTTATAGTGTGGTCTGTGACAGGGATGATTACATATGATACAAGATGTTTAATAGTGATGCTATTATTTAGTTTGATTGCCTTTAGAGTCTCTAAAGTTCAATTTCAGGATTATGCTTTCGTACTATATTTTATCCTGATCTTCTTTGTGCTTAATCATATAGCTATCTTTATTTTTTCTCCTTTGGAAGGTGTAAAGGTTTACGGTTCACGTCATGATATTGTTCATCTTGTAGGTCGGTATACCGTTACATATGAGCAGCTATTCTATCAATTAAATATTGCCCTTAAGTATGCAGTAGTCATTCCCATGGCACTGTTGTTCCTTCTAACGACAAATCCTAGTGAGTTCGCAGCGTCTTTAAACCGGATTGGTGTGAATTATAAAATTGCGTATTCTGTATCGCTTGCGTTGCGGTACATTCCGGATATCCAAAGAGATTATGAGAATATATCGTTCTCTGCTCAGGCACGGGGAATAGACATCTCTCGAAAAGAAAAGCTGCCTAAGCGGCTTAAAAATATCATTTCGATTCTAATGCCCTTGATTCTGACTAGCATTGAGCGAATTGAGAATATTAGTACGGCTATGGAGTTACGTGGCTTCGGAACTAATAGAAAACGGACTTGGTACAGCAGTCGTCCGTTCTCAAGAAATGACTATATTGCTTTAATCATATTCGCTCTGATCGCAATATCTTCGACGGTAATCACTTTTTACGATGGATCGCGGTTTTATAATATTTTCGATTGAAGTATAATAGTACAGTTGTGGAAAGTTTGGGATCAGGCGTTACAGTATATTGTTACGATTGAAGACGTTTCTCCAGTCTTGACCATACAGGCAGGTAACATAATGGCAGTGCGATTAGCGAGCATACTACGTTAAAAATAGTCTGTGCATGGGCGATTTGTGAGGCGGCTCCTCCGCCAATCCATGCAGCAGTTGCTTGTAGGGGCCCAATAAGAGGTAGGAACAGTAGCGCACCGCTTACATTGAGGACAACATGCGACCAAGCGACAAAGACGCCAGAAGACGAGCCGCCGATGGAAGCGATGACTGCCGTGACGCAGGTACCGACGTTGGCACCGAGCACGATGGCTATGCCGAGCTCTGGTGGCATGGCACCCGAGGCAGCAATGCCCATGGCCATGGCTATAACTGCTGCGCTGCTATGTAACAGGGCAGTTAAGCAGGCACCTGCGGCGAGTCCCCATAGGGCACTTGTGGCGGCATGATTCAGGAACCAGAGGAATAGGCCACTCTCTTGAAGAGTTCCGCCGATGGATTGCATGACTGCGATTCCCCATAAGACTAGGGCGAATCCTGATACAGCCAGGCTGATGAATTGCAGCGGCTCTGATATTTTCCGGCACAGTGCTACCGCCCGTGACGTATGTGGTAACTCGCCTGCTATAACCGCAGCTGCCCACAGACTCAGCGAGGCAGCCAGCAATGGGGAGGCCATGGAATTGATCTGAAGTCCGATCAGTTCTGTGGTCAAAGTAGTGCCGATGTTGCTACCTAAGATAATGCCTAGTGTACGAGCATAGGTGAGCAGGCCGGCATTCACCATACCGATCGTCAACACGGTTACAGCCGTGCTGCTCTGAAGCAGGGCCGACAGCAAGCTACTGGCAATCATTCCTTTGATTGGTGTAGAGGTAGCCTTATTAAGGCTTCTAGTCATCAGAGGGCCTGCGAGCTTGGACAAGGCTGTTTCCATTAGCTTCATGCCAGCCAGAAAGATAATAAGACCATATATGATAGGGAAAAGCAGTTCACGGAACATAGGGCATACTCCTTTGGACGAGGGTTGTACACCAATATATGAAAGTAACAAGTAGGACATGTATAAAATCATTTTTAGAAAAACAGGGAGTTGAAGTCATTGGCATCGGTTATTTTAGAACGCAATCGCAAAAAAAGATTAGAACAGGGCCATCCATGGGTCTACGCAGGTGAAGTTGCATCAGTTGAAGGAAACCCAGAAGAAGGGGGATTAGTAGATGTCCTAAATCATCAAGGCCGGTTTTTGGCCGTGGGCTATTACAATCCAGCATCGCAAATCCGGGTGAGAATTGTATCGCAGGGACCACTGGCGATCATGGATACAGCTTTTTTCGTAGAACGGTTTACGAATTGTCTGCACCATAGAGAACGTTTCCTCCCTGGGGCAGATGCATATCGTTTGGTTTATGGTGAGGCGGACTTTTTGCCAGGGCTTATTGTGGATCGGTTCGGGGATATTCTGGTTGTACAACTCCTTACACTCGGAATGGACAAGCGCCGTACAGAGATTGTTGAAGCACTTGTACAGGTTATGGCACCGCGTGGTATTTATGAACGCAGTGATGTTAGCGTGCGCGAACTGGAAGGGATGGAGCAAACTACAGGTGTGCTGTACGGGGAATGCCCACGTCATGTTACCGTAAGTGAGAATGGCCTTAAGCTGGTAGTAGATATCGAAGAGGGCCAAAAGACAGGCTACTTCTTTGATCAGCGTGAGAATAGAGCATCTATTGCCCCACTCATGAAGGGCTGGGGTGGACGAAGTGGCATTACGCTGCAAGAAATCGAAGCAGAAGATGGCTCGTTACAAACTTTGCCGGTAAACAAGAGTGGTAAACATGTAACCTTCCCTTATTGGGATGGTGCTACAGTGCTGGAATGTTTCTCGCACACAGGCAGCTTCACTCTGCATGCTTGCAAGTATGGTGCGAAAAAAGTAACCTGCCTTGACGTTTCCGCTCATGCCATAGAGAGTGCCAAAGTCAATGTGGAGCTGAATGGTTTTAGTGATCGAGTGGAATTTGTAGTGGATGATGCTTTTGCCTACCTGCGCAATCAGGTAAAAGGTCTGGAGGAACGTTCGGAGCGCGCGACGATTGCAAGCGGAACGGAATCAACAGCAGCGTCTACAAATGCTAAATCCGGAGGCAAAACAACCAAAACGGATACCTCCAAGCCGATGACAGCAGGTGGAGGTAAAACTTGGGATGTAGTTATCCTAGACCCTCCAGCGTTTGCGAAAACCAAAAGTGCAGTAGCAGGTGCTTGCCGTGGTTACAAGGATATCAATCTACACGGCATGAAGCTGGTGAACGAAGGCGGATATTTGGTTACTGCAAGTTGTTCGTACCACATGCAGCCGGATCTATTCCTTGAGACGATTGCCGACGCAGCTAAAGATGCAGGTAAAGTATTGAGACTTGTGGAATGGCGTGCCGCAGGCAAAGACCATCCGCAGATTCTAGGCGTTAACGAAGGACACTATCTGAAGTTTGCGATTTTTGAAGTGCGGAGTAAGAAATAAGCTGGCTGTTCATATAGACAATGGATGTTGATCCGTAAAAGGAATCTTTAAACAAGGATTCCTTTTACGGATTTTTTGCTATGTTCTGAAAAAAGTTGAAATCGGGATTTACAAGATTGTTATTGTAAATCATTAGAAAATACTAGCAAACGCATGTTCTGATTTGTGCAGCTATGTTATACTGAGGGGACGAGGAACGACTGAACTTTTTCATTTGAACATTATCAAACGGTGAGTATTTCACCTTGTTTCATATACATTTTCTCCGCTACGGAAGGAGTCTATCATTTATGTCGGTAACCTTTTTACTAGGCCGCTCTGGTAGTGGCAAGACAACAAAAATATGGGAGTCTATTTCTTCTTCATTAGAGAAGGAGCCTCTTGGCGCGCCGATCATTATTCTTGTACCTGAACAAGGTTCCTTTGGAGCAGAACGGGGGCTTTTGACCGTAGGGAATGTGAAGGGAAGCATTCGGGCGCAGACACTGAGCTTTTCTCGGCTTGCCTATCGAGTGAAACAGGAAACTGGAGGCAGCGCTAGTCTGCCGATCAGTGAAGAGGGTAAAAAGATGTTGATTTACAAAATCATCAGTCGCCGTAAAGAGGAACTGAAATTATTCGGTGCCTCTGCCGACAGACCGGGTTTTGTCGAACGGTTGAATCAACTGCATACGGAGATGAAGCGTTGCTGCTTGGCTTCCTCTGATTTAGAGGAGCAGTTATCCGCAATGCGAGGCGCTATTGCAAGAAGTCCTATTCTTGAAGGGAAGCTGGATGATTTACAGCTGGTATTCAGCGATTTAGAGAAGGAAATGTCACGCCTCTATATCGACGAAGAGGATCGTTTAGCGGAACTAGCTGAGCATATTCCTGATTCCTCTTACATTCGCGGGTCGGAGATTTGGGTAGATGGGTTCCACGGCTTTACCCCGCAGGAATTCGTAGTGCTTCGAGAATTGATGCAGCAAGCATCGAAGCTGACCGTGTCCCTTACACTTGATCGTTCGTATCCCTATGGAGATCAGTTGAATGAGCTTGAATTGTTTCACCCAACTGCGGTTACTTACATTAAACTGCGTGGAATAGCTGAAGAGCTGGGCATTGATGTGTGGGACGAGCTTCTGGAGCCAGCGGTTCTTCCGCGTTTTGAAGAAAGTCCTGTTCTTGCTCATCTCGAAAGGGGATATGACCGCCGAAAGGTCTGGATGGGTGCAGATGAACTGGCAAATGAAGCGATATCTATAGGCGCAGCAGTTTCTCATAGAGCAGAGGTTGAGGGAGCACTGCGTGAAATGATCAGACTGGCGCGAGATGAAGGTGCAAAATATGGTGAAATGGCCGTATTGATGCGTAATATTGGAGATTACGAGCAACTGATTAAACCGTTGTTCCAAGATTACGGAGTACCTTTTTTTCTGGACCAGAAGGTAAATGAGCTGCACCATCCATTGGTAGAGTTTGTACGCTCCGCATTGGATGTGGTGCGTCGACGCTGGCGCTTCGAGGATGTATTCCGCTGTGTAAAGACAGAGCTTTTGCTACCGCTGGACGGTAGTATTACGCGTGAGGATATGGACGCCTTAGAGAATTATGTGCTGGCTTGTGGGATTCAAGGGTATCGCTGGACGGATGGCCGTTCATGGAAAGGGATTCCTAGCTTGTCGCTGGAAGGCGGCAGACAGATGGATGAAGAACTGCTTGCTACAATGGAGCGATGCCGTGCTAGTATAACGGGACCTCTATTTGCTTTTGAGAAACGGATACAGAAGAGTAGAAGCGGCCTTGAACTATGTACCGCAGTGTACAGGCTGCTTGATGAGACGGATGTTGCCCGAAAGCTGGAGAAACTTAGTGTCGGTGCTATGGAGAAGGGGCAACCCGAGAAGGCTAGAGAACATAGTCAGCTTTGGGGTGCAGTGCTTGATCTGCTAGATCAGATCGTCGAGATGATGGGCAACGAGAGACTTGAATTTGATGTGTTCACCGGAGTCCTAGAGACAGGACTTGCTGAGCTTAAGATGGGACTTGTTCCTCCCGCGCTCGATCAAGTACTGGTTGGTAACATGGATCGGACTCGACCAACGGGAGTTAAATACGCTTTTTTGCTTGGATTTAATGAAGGTGTTGTGCCTGCGCAGTTTAAGGAAGATGGAATTCTCTCGGAAGGCGAACGCTCTGTGCTTGAGAACGCCGGTATGGAGCTTGCTCCTGGTGCTTCTCGTAAGCTGCTGGACGAGCGGTTTTTGATCTATAATGCGCTAACGACAGGAAGTCGAAAGCTCTGGATTAGCTACGCCACTGCTGATGATGAGGGCAAGGCGCTTCTTCCCTCTGAGGTAATCCGTCATTTGCATAGAATGTTCCCAAGGGTTCATGAGCACAGCTTGGCAGCACTTCCACCTGTAGGACTACCAGAAGAAGTCAGAGATTCCATTCACCTCGGTTACATTGGTCATCCAGAACAGAGTCTTCGTGCATTGATTATGCAGCTACGCCAGTGGCGCCAGGGGACGGAGATACCTGAATTATGGTGGGATGTGTATAACTGGTTCGCTGCTGATGATATTCGTAGTCTCGAATTGAAACGTCTGCTCAGTTCATTGTTCTACCGTAACGTGGGAACGAAGCTAAAACGTGGAACAAGCCTTAGATTGTACGGTGGATCGACACTGCGAGGCAGTGTGTCCCGGATGGAGAAGTTTGTTGCTTGTTCCTTCTCCCATTTTGCATCTTACGGACTTAGACTGAAGGAACGCCAGCTATATAAGCTGCAAGCACCTGATATTGGACAACTGTTCCATGCTGCATTAAGTGACATGGCGGTAAGACTGAAAGAAGAGGGCCGCGGCTGGGGAAGCTTGTCTCCAGAGGAATGTCGGCGTGAGGCAAGTGAGACGGTAGAACGTTTATCGCCGATGCTGCAGGGTGAAATTCTGATGAGCTCTAAACGTTACGGATACATCTCACGCAAGCTGAAAAATATTGTTGGACGTGCTTCTGTAATTCTGGGCGAGCATGCCCGCCGAGGCAGCTTTGAGCCGGTAGGGCTGGAGCTGGATTTTGGACCGGATAAGGAGTTGCCTCCTTTAAGAATTACGCTGCCGAATGGCTGTGTGATAGAGGTTGTTGGACGGATTGACCGTGTAGACATGGCCCGAGGAGAGAATGGAATTCTTCTGCGGGTGATTGACTATAAATCGAGTCAAAAAGACCTCAAGCTGCACGAGGTGTACTATGGATTATCGCTACAGATGCTGACCTATCTGGATGTGCTGCTTACGTATTCGGAGCAATGGCTCGGGCAACCGGCGCTTCCAGCAGGGACACTGTATTTCCACGTACATGACCCACTGTTAACCTCATCTAACGGGATGAACAAGGAACAGGCAGAACAAGAATTGCTGAAACGCTTCAAGATGAAAGGACTGCTTACAGCAGACCGCGAGGTAGTATCCCTGATGGATACGACTTTAGACAAAGGGTATTCTTCTATCGTGCCTGTAGCAGTAAAAGCTGATGGCAGTTTTTATAGTAGTGCTTCTGTAGCTACACCAGAGCAATGGGGACACTTATTATCATCCGTTCGGGGAACGATCTCGGATATCGGGACACGCATTACGGAAGGTGATGTGGCGATTGAGCCATACCGGATTGGGCAAGAGACAGCCTGCACATTCTGTTCCTTTAGACCCGTCTGCCAGTTCGATGAAGCCGTGGAAGGCAATGGCTACAACAATCTGGGTAAGCCAGGGAAGGACGTTATTTGGGATCTGCTGTCCCGCAAAGGAGGAACTACACCGTGAGTATGAAGTCTGAAATAGAAGCGAAACCGGAAGGAAGCATATGGAGTGATGACCAGTGGCGCGCCATCGCTGAGAGCGGTGATGATATCCTCGTTGCCGCGGCGGCAGGTTCCGGTAAGACAGCGGTACTTGTAGAACGGATTATTCGCAAAATCAGCAAGGAAGAGAATGGCTTTAGCGTAGATAGATTGCTGGTAGCTACGTTTACCAAAGCTGCTGCTGCCGAGATGCGCCAGCGGATTAGGGAAGCACTAGATCGGGAGCTTGAGGAGAATGGAGAGAATGACCATTTACGCCGTCAGCTGTCGTTGCTCGGGAAAGCCTCGATTACAACACTACACTCCTTCTGTCTGGAAGTGATCCGGCGTTACTATCAGATTATTCCTATAGATCCTGGTTTCCGTATCCTGAACGAACATGAAGCAGAGATGATGCGGCAGGAGCTGCTTCAAGAGCTACTGGAGGAAAAATACGGTGAAGTAGGTGAAGATGGCGCGGATAGCGTATTTGTACAGCTTGCAGACTGGTTCAGTGGTGAACGCAGCGATGATGCGGTACATGCGCTCATACAGCGACTGCATGATTATGCCCGCAGCCATCCTTGGCCAGAGCAGTGGCTTCGTGATACCGCAGCTGATTTCTCATTACCAGACACAGATAGCTTAGGTCGAACTCCTTGGGTGCTAAGTATTCTTGAAGAAGCGAAGCTGACCCTTGCGGGTGCAGCCAGTCAGCTTATCCAAGGCCGGGAGATCGCGCTACAGCCGGGTGGTCCGGCGCCTTATGCCGAGAATTTGACGACTGACCTTGAGATGGTAAATGCATTGCAGGAGGCTGTGAATGAACGGCCATGGGCAGAATTATATGATATTTTCATGGAAGTATACTTTGGAAAATTGAAAGCTTGTAAGAAGGATTCGACAGATCCTGGACTGCAGGAAATGGTTAAAGAGCTGCGCGATAGTGTGAAGAAGAGTATTTTAGATCTTCAGAAGGCATTGTTTGGCCGTCCTGCAGATGTTTTTTTGAGAGAACTGAACGAGGCGGCTCCTCTTATGGCAGAGCTTGCTGAGACGGTGATAGCGTTCGGTGAACGTTATCGAATCGAAAAAGCAGGACGGGGTCTCGTCGACTTTAGTGATTTGGAGCATTATTGTCTGCAAATTTTGCGCCATCCTGATTCTCTACCAGGCCATTCCCTGCCTTCTGATGCAGCGATGGAGTACCGTGCCCAATTCGATGAGGTTCTGTTAGATGAATATCAGGATACGAATAGTGTGCAAGAAGAGATTGTGCGGCTTATCTCCCGCGAAACACCTGGTAACCGATTTATGGTCGGAGATATGAAGCAAAGTATATATCGGTTCCGTCTGGCAGAGCCGGGGCTGTTCCTGGATAAATACCGTAGCTTTGGCTCTAAGAATGCCGGAGATGGCAGTAATACAGTAGACGAATCCGAGTTATCTGAGAAGCCTAATGAATCGTCCGGCGGTTCGGTTATCGATCTAGCCCGTAATTTCCGTAGTCGTATGGAGGTTGTAAATGCCGTAAATATGATTTTTCGGCAGATTATGAACGAGACAGTGGCGGAGATTAATTATGACGAACGTGCTGAGCTTGTGTATGGAGCGAATTTCCCGGGTGCAGCAGAGAAGGGGCCAGATACTTTTTTTGCACCAGAGCTATTATTGATCGATCGCGGAGCGGCAGCAGGTAAAGTAGAAGAGACTGAGGACAGTGAGACTCCACTTCAGGAAAGCGAAGCTATTGAGAGTGAGACTGCGCAACTGGAAGCACGGGCGATTGCTCGCCGCATTTTACAGATGACTGGCCTGAATGGCGGATCTCCGCTGCTTATTTATGATAAAGGGCTTAAGATTATGCGCCCAGTGATTTATGGTGATATCGTGATTTTGCTTCGTTCGGCGAGAATATGGACCCCTTTAATTATTGAAGAGCTTCGGATGGAGGGAATCCCTGCTTACGGGGATCTGAATAAAGGCTATTTTGAAGCTACAGAAGTAGAAATTGCACTCTCACTCTTAAAAATAGTCGATAATCCTCAGCAGGATATTCCACTCGCTGGTGTGCTTCGTTCACCTGTTGTTGGTTTAACTGAAGAGGAACTGGCTAAAGTTCGGATGTACAGCCATGGTTCTTTCTATCGTGCTGTACAAATGGCAGCAAACATGCAAGATGCAAACGAAGCTGAGGAAGAATACGATCTTTTCTCGGCTCATGTGATAGAAACAGCAAGTGCAGCGGAAGAGAAAGTTACCTCAGATAATAATGATGAAGTCATTAATGAGGTGGAATCTGGAAGTGGAGCTTTACCGCAAATCAGCCTAAAGCTGAAGCAAAAGCTTAAGAATTTTCTAGAACGGCTTGAAAGCTGGAGAGATGCGGCTAGACAAGGCAGTCTCAGTGAGCTGATCTGGCGTATTTATGGTGAGAGTGGCTATCTGGAATGGGTTGGAGGCTTGCCTGGTGGCTCACAGCGACAGAACAATCTTAAAGCTTTGTATGATCGGGCTGTTCAATTTGAGAATGATACTGCGGCGCGTGGGTTGTTCCGTTTTCTGGTGTTCATTTCACGGCTTCGTGAGAATGGCGGAGATCTTGGTGTAGCTGGTGGTGGCGGTGAAGAGGGCAATGGGGTCAGAATTATGACCATCCATAAATCCAAAGGCTTAGAGTTTCCTGTTGTTTTTATAGCGGGTATGGCGAAGCAGTTTAATCGACAGGATTTGCATTCTCCTTTCCTGATGCACAAAGAGCTTGGCTTCGGGCCACGTTTTGTGGAGCGGGAAACACGGGTCAGCTACCCAACGCTTCCTTATTTGGCTATTAATCGTCGTACACGACTTGAATTATTGGCTGAGGAAATGCGGGTATTATATGTAGCTTTAACTCGTCCGAGAGATAAGATGATTCTAGTCGGTACCGTAAGAGATTTACCACGGAAAATTGCTAGCTGGAGCAGTGTGCAGAATCGGGATGAGCTACTGCTTGCTGATCATTTACTAGCCCGGGGTCGCAGCTATCTGGACTGGGTTGGACCGGCATTGATCCGGCATCCGGCGGCGGCTATTCTTCGGAAGCTAGGCGGCTCTGAAGGTACCGTCTCGACAGTGCTGCACAGCGATGTCTCGAACTGGAGCATCAGTGTGCAGAATGCTTCCGAGCTGAATTCCGGGGCTTTCCTTCCTTCGGATAACTCAGAGGGCAAAGCAGAAGAACGTCAATCTGTACTCAAGGCGCTGCAAAAAGGTGAATCTGTAAGTGTCTATGGATCAGTGAATAGCGATGAAATTGCTAGAAGACTAGAATGGCCTTATCCATTTGCGGCTGCCTCTGGTATTCCTGCCAAAACCTCTGTTACAGAGTTAAAATCTTTGTTGTCGATGCAGGACCAGCCTTCTTATGATCTCCTAGAGGAAAGTGGCTATCCTGTCACCTCAACAGAAAACAATAAACGTACAGATGTAGCAGGAGCAGACAGTCTGCATTTGCGGCGTCCGAAATTTATGGAAAAGCGCAGTCTAACCCCAGCGGAGCGCGGGACAGCCTTCCATACGGTTATGCAGCATATTCCGCTGGAGGGTTCTGTTGATCCTAAAGTTGTGGAAGAAACATTAGCCCGTCTGCAGAGATTAGCTATTCTAACTGCTGAGCAGGTGGAGGCGGTATCCCCCGATCAGATAGAGACTTTTTATACGAATGAACTTGGTCGTAGATTAATAGATTCTTCTTGGAAGCTTAGAGAAATGCCGTTCAGTTATATGCTTCCCGCAGGCGAGGCTTATGGAGGGCTCGATTATATGAATAAAGCCGTCTCAGAGCTAAGCCATGGAAATAATAATGAAGGCTTTAGTGAAGGAGTGCTGATCCAAGGGGTGATTGACTGCCTGTTCCGCGAGGAGGACCGGATTATTCTGTTAGACTATAAGACGGACTCTGTTTTAGAACATCAGGGTGGGTTAGAAGCGCTTAAGGAAAAATATCGTTTTCAGCTAGAGTTATACAGCAAGGCATTACATGATATTTTGGGAGAACCGATCAGCGAGATTTGGCTGTACTTTTTTGACGGCGGACATGCTGTGAAATTATAAATCTATTCATTACCGCATAGGAGCGGGGAAAGAGGACGAAGATGCGGATATTGCACACGGGAGATTGGCACCTCGGCCGAACGCTGGAAGGAAGAAGCCGGCAGAAGGAGCAAGAGCAGTTCATAGATGAATTGGTGGAGATCGCCGATTTTCATAAAGTGGATTTGATAATGATGGCGGGAGATGTGTACGATTCCGTTAATCCACCAGCGGCTTCAGAACAACTATTCTATGAGGCTGCCGCAAGGCTGACTTCAGGGGGCAGGCCCCTTGTTGTGATCGCCGGAAATCATGATCAACCGGAGCGCGTATCTTCAGTTTCACCGCTTGTATTAAGGCAGGGGATTACATTAGTGGGGCTTCCTACCTCAGAGCCAGTGACTGTTCATGCTGCACGCACGGGTGAGATCGCCAAAATCGCAGCTCTTCCTTATCCCTCCGAGGCGCGTCTCGGTGAACTGCTTGCAGGAGATAGCGGAGAAGAGGAGCTTCGACTGGCTTATAGCGCACGGGTAGGCAAGCTCATGCAGCTGTTGGGACGGGAATTCACGCCGCAGACTGTAAATTTGGCGATGAGCCATATTTATGTGCTTGGTGGTGTGGAAAGTGATTCGGAACGTCCAATTCAAGTGGGCGGAGCGTATACCGTTGATCCTTCTGCTTTGGCTTGTGGAGCGCAATATACTGCACTAGGTCATCTTCATCGCGCACAACGTGTCAAAGGGGAAGGAATGATCCGTTACAGCGGATCTCCACTGGCATACAGTTTTTCTGAAGCAGGACAGGCTAAATCGGTGACGCTGATTGATGTTGCGCCGGGTGGTGAGCCAACCTTTGAAGAAATTTATCTTCGCTGTGGGCGTCCGCTTGTAAGATGGAGCTCCACTGGTGGATTGCAGGAGGTATATAACTGGCTGGATGAAGGTAGAGATGCTTCTGCTTTTATAGATTTGGAGATTCGGCTTAGTGAAGCCATGTCGATGAATGATATTCAGCGCCTGCGCAAATCACGCGAGGGGATCATTCATATTCGTCCCATCTACCCGCAAATGGAGATGGAGCTCGAACAAACTGCCCGTTCACGAATGCCGGTGCAAGAATTGTTCCGTAAATTCTATCAGCGTCAGACAGGTGGAGCGGAACCGGAAGATAAGCTAATAGAGCTGTTCTTACAGCTAACCGAAGAAGAACGGCGTCAGCCGGAGGAAGGAGAGGAGAACTAAGGTGAAGCCTATTCTATTAAAAGTAGCAGGTTTACAGAGTTATAGAGAAATGCAAGAAATAGATTTTGAAAGTCTGTGTGAGACGGGTCTGTTTGGGATTTTTGGACCTACGGGCAGCGGCAAGTCTAGCTTGCTGGATGCTATTACTTTGGCAATGTACGGGAAAGTGGAACGTGCCGTTAATGGAACACAGGGGATTATGAACCACTCTGAAGATTCACTCAGCGTGGCGTTTACCTTTGAGCTCACTTCTTCCGCGGGGGCACATCGTTATCGTGTTGAAAGGAAGTTCAAGCGGACTGGTGAACAAACTGTCAGCAACACGATTAGCCGTTTCATTGAAATCACACCTGACGGTGATAATGTTATGGCGGATAAGCTCGCAGATGTTACACGCTGTGTGGAGGAGCATATCGGTCTTAAAATGGATGACTTCACGCGAGCGGTTGTATTGCCGCAGGGGAAATTTGCCGAATTCTTATCACTTCGTGGCGTAGATCGTCGGCAAATGCTGCAACGCCTGTTCCATCTGGAACAGTATGGCGATCAGCTGGCAATTAAGCTTAGTCGCCGGGTGAAGGAGAATGAGGCTGCGCTCCGCGCGCTGGAAGCGGAGCAGCAGGGTCTTGGCAGCGCAGGCAAAGGGGATGTAGAGGCAGCGGCGGAGCGCCTCGAGCAGGCCACCCTTTATGCTGCGGAATGCCGCCGCAAACTGGAGGCGGCGCTGCAGGTCTCGGAGCGTTTCGCGCGTATACGCGAGCTCCAAGAGGAACGGACCCGCCGCGAGTTGCAGCGGCAGGGGCTGCTCGCCAAGGAGGAGGAGATTCTCCTCCTTGAACAGAAGCTCGGCCAAGCTGACGAGGCCGAGGCAAGGCTTCCCGCGCTGAAAGCATGGCGCAGCGCGGAAGAAGCCTTTAAGAGCCGATTGGCCCGCGCGGAGGGCCAAGAGGTGATGGCCGCCGCCGCCGAGCAGGAGGCGGCGCGTGCCGCTGCCGTCGCGGCTGCTGCGCAGGCCGCACTTGCGGCGGAAGAGCCGGCCCTCCGGGAGGGGGCCGGCATCTACCGCCGCGCGCTCGAGCTCGAGTCCGAGCTCGGCGGCCTACGGCGCGAACTCGCGGCTCTGCGCGAGCGCCGCGAAGAGGCCTCCCGCAAGCTGGCGGAGCTGCGGGAGGGAATGGCCCGGGAGCGTGAGCTTTTGGCCAAGGGCCAAAAGCGCCAGCAAGAGCTGCAGCAGAGCTTGCAGCCGCTCGGTGTCCGCTCCCAGGAGCGGCAGTCTCTGCAAGAAGCGATGCAGAGACTGCAAGGGCTGCACTCCGCCGAATCCCAGTGGGATAAGGCGGAGAAGGAGCGCCGCGAGCGTGCCGCTGCACTCGCGGCTGCGCAGGCGCGACTCGCGGAGGCCGAGGGCCGTCGCGAGCTGCAGGAAGCTGCTCGCGGGCAACTGATCCGCGAGGCGGCGCTGCATCAAGAGAAGCTGCTGGCGACAGAAGAAGCTGCGCGCGCCGCAGCGGAGCGCCTGGAGCAACATGTCAGCACTTTGGAAGCGGCTATGAAGGATCAAGAGCTTCACAGATTATCGTTAGCACTAGCTAAGGAGCTGGAAGAAGGACAACCCTGCCCTGTATGCGGCAGCGAGCATCATCCTTCACCTGCATTATTGCAGGATAGCTTAGAGCAACAAGAACTGGAAATGAAGCTTCAGCAAGTCCGAACATTGTCTAGACGGGCTTTGGAAGCTCGTCATCTGTTCCGTGGTCTTCGTGAACAGGATCAAGTATGGCTGGAGCAGGTATTTGGAAATGAAGTCATCGAAGCGGCAAATCACCCTGCAGCTGCAGGTTCAGAAGTAAGTAGTGCAGTTACTTCCACCGATTTAATCATTCCAGATGAAAAAGCCTTGGCAGAACTTGAAGCTGCACATTTGGGATTAAAAGGACAGTCAGGTGAAGTACGCCGAACTGCGGTACAGTGGCAGCAATCGATGCAGGAGGTCCAGCAGCTGTGCCTCAAAGAAGCGGCAGCTGTCGCAGGTGAACGGAGCTGGGTAGAAGGAATTGCTGCCAAAGCTGAGGAACTCAGCGCCCAGCTAACGGCTCTACGGCAGAACTGGACACAGCAGTTCCCGGATCTGGCACCTGGAGAAGTGGAACAAGCTTACCGTGATCTGTTAGCTAAGGATGCACAAGCTGAAGAAATTAGATCTCGACTTGATATCAGTGTCAAGTTTCTGGAGGAGAAAAGTGCTTCAGTGCAGAACCTTCAAGAGACCATAACGGGGCTGGATAAAGAGCTGGCTCAGTGGATCACACAGATCGAAGGCAAGGAAGAATTGCAGCGTGAAAAAGAACAGCGTCTACTGGAGTGGACGAATGGTCGTGCTGCTGCTCCTCTTCTAGCGGAATGTGAAGGACGTCTGCAGGAATTGTTAACTGCTCTGGAGACAAGCAAGCAGTCACATCTCGCAGCGGCGGAGAAGGCTCAGCATGAGGTTAAGGAAGCAGCGATTACTCGCCAGGCTGCGGAATCTGCGCGTGAACATTACGTAGCAGCTACCAGTCATTGGGAACAAAGCTTGGCTTCTTCACCGTTTAGTTCAGCCACTGAGGTTGAAGGAGCAGCGCTCACATCCGAAGCAAGGGAAATGGCTTATTCCCGCGTACGTGCTCATCGTGCCGAAGAAGCTGAGGTCTCGTTGCAACTGCGTAATATTGAAGAGAAGCTTGACGGAGCCAGCTTAAGTGAAGAAGAATGGCAAGAAAGTCAGGGGATCTTAAGAGAAAGCAAGGCTGAGGATGAAGTATCTCTTCAGTCAAGAGCACGTGCAGAGCGTGATCTGGAGGACCTGCGGCATCGACATATTCGCTGGATGGAGCTCGAAGCTAAGCGGATTGAGCACGCTTCTATGCAAGATCAACTCTCCAAACTACAGACGGTCTTACGTGGGAACGCCTTTGTTGAGTACATTGCTGAGGAACAATTGATGCAGGTGTGTCAGTCCGCTTCCCAGCGGCTTCGATTCCTGAGTAAGCAGCGTTATGCATTGGAGGTTGATTCGGGTGGCGGCTTTGTGATCCGTGATGACGGGAACGGCGGGGTGAGAAGACCTGTCTCAACCCTGTCTGGCGGAGAGACCTTCCTAACATCCCTTTCGCTGGCACTTGCTCTTTCAGCTCAGATCCAGCTGCGTGGGCAATATCCGTTGCAATTTTTCTTCCTAGATGAAGGGTTTGGTACTCTCGACCCAGAGCTGCTGGATACAGTGATTACTTCACTTGAAAGGTTGCATAATGACCAGCTGTCTGTCGGTATTATCAGCCACGTTCCAGAGCTTCGTGCAAGGTTGCCGCGCAAGCTGGTGGTAGTTCCTGCTGAACAAGGTGGAGGGGGATCGCGTATCCTTTTGGAAAAAATGTGAAGCATTTTAAACTGTGTGATCGATATCACAGATACAGCATCAACGCGCTGTTATAATACAGCTAAGCCGACATTACTTTAGAAACACCTCGGCGGACGTATGACCGGGAATGTACTCCTTTTCATACGTCCGCCGCCGAATCAGCTTTATAAGCTGTGAAGGGTGTTTCTCTTTTTTTTGCCTTTTTAGGCCCTACGGGTATTTATATAGCTCAACTTCATTTGTAAACGGATTTCATTCTGTAATAGATACAGTTTTAGAGTGTGGATGTTGAATCTTCTAGCGTCTTTCGTAATTGGTGATTATCCTGTATGATTATCTTATGATGAAGTGGGATTTAACCAATTTTTAGGAGGCAAGCACTCTATGGAGACCGTTTTTAGCAAAATTATTGAGGGTACTATTCCTTCCAAAAAAGTATTTGAGAACGAACGTATTCTTGCATTCTACGACATCGAGCCGGCTGCACCGGTACATGTGTTGATCATTCCAAAGAAGTTTATTGCTTCCATGAATGATGTCACACCTGAGGATCTTCCGCTAATTGCAGAAATTCACAGTGTAGCGCAACAGATCGCTATCGACCTTGGGATTGCCGAATCTGGTTATCGTTTGATCAATAATTGTGGTCCAGATAGTGGACAAGCTGTGCCTCATCTTCATTATCACTTGCTTGGTGGGGCCAAGCTGGGAGCTCTCACAGGAAACTCAGCTTCTCACGCATAGTACAATCATTAAATGTTGAAGAACTTGCCAGAAAAAAAGAATAACACGAAGGTTGACACCCTATTTCCGTTTGACCTATAATGGAATTTGATAAACCGTGTTATGCTCTTGGACGGTATGGTCGGAGGGAGGGGAAACTGTGTCTGAAACGAAAGTTCGCAAAAACGAGACAATTGATGCTGCACTTCGTCGCTTTAAACGTTCCATCGCAAAAGATGGTGTCTTGGCTGAGGTGAAGAAACGCAAACATTACGAAAAGCCAAGCGTTAAGAAAAAGCTGAAGTCTGAGGCTGCTCGTAAGAGAAAGTTTTAGGAGGATTACCCACGCATGAATCTTAGCGAGAGATTGAACGAAGATATGAAGCAAGCGATGAAGAGTAAGGACAAGTTCACGCTCTCCACGATTCGAATGGTTCGTTCTACAATAAAGTATCTTGAAATAGATTTGAAGAGAACATTGGACGACAACGAAGTGCTTGATATCCTTAGTCGTGAAATCAAACAGCGCAAAGATGCCCTCCAAGAATTTGAATCAGCGGGTCGCGACGAGCTTGCCGCGAGTACGAAGGCAGAAATCGAGATTATTATTAAGTATCTTCCCGAGCAACTTTCCGAAGAAGAAATTAAAGCAATTGTACAGCAGACCATCCAGGAAACCGGTGCTTCTTCGAAAAGCGAAATGGGTAAGGTTATGAGCGCACTGATGCCTAAGGTCAAAGGTCGCGCCGATGGTAAACTCGTGAACCAAGCGGTTCAGCAATTTCTGCAATAATATAGCGCCAGCACCCCTTGTAAAAGGGGTGCTTTTCTTTGTTTTGAAACGTAATTACGCTTACAACGTAATAAAGTTTATGTGTCCCGGGTCAAGTTGAAGAAGGGAGGTAAAAACATTGAAAAGATTACGGAAAATTATGTTAGCCAGCATTCCAGTTGTTTTACTGCTACTGCTCTTAACGCCGTTTATCCCGAATGTCAGCGCTGATGTAACAGTACCAAAAGCACCGAATGCTGCGAATGGTGAGATGAAGAAAGGCCCTGTGTTTATTATTCCGGTTGATCAGAAAATTGAAAGAGGTCTGCAAAGCTTTTTGGAAAGAGGGTTCGCAGAAGCTGCTAATTATGGAGCGGTTCTAATTGTACTGGAGGTGGATACACCGGGTGGACTGGTGAGTTCAGCAGAACAGATTGGGACGATGGTAAGAGATAGTGACATACCTACGGCTGCTTTTATTAAAGGTGATGCCGCTTCCGCAGGCAGTTACATAGCACTTAACGCAGGTGCAATCATCATGAAGCCGGGCAGCATGATCGGTTCTGCATCTCTAGTAGATAGTAGCGGCCAGAAAGTAGATGACGCGAAGATGGTCTCCTACTGGAAATCAAAAATGATTGGAGCCGCTGCTCTGAATGAGCGTGATCCTGATATTGCTGCGGGAATGGTCGATAGTAATTTGGTTGTGGATAAGCCAGATCTTGGCGTATCTAAAGCGCAGGGCGAAATTATTGCCTTGTCTAGTGACGAAGCTTTAAAAGCTGGTTATGCTGATCAAATTACAACCACTCCAGAAGAGGCGATTACTTGGCTTGGTTATACTACAGATGACATTTTTCGTGTGGAGCATACGGGTGCCGAGAAAATGTCGCAATTTCTGACGAATCCGATTATTATGACGATTTTGCTATTCATCGGGATCACAGGCATTGTGATTGAGTTGATCGTTCCGGGCTTCGGTGCACCTGGGATTATTGGGACATTAGCCTTTGTTTTATATTTTTTCGGAAATTCTGTAGCAGGGTTTGCCGGATCAGAGACTTGGCTTTTGTTCATAATCGGACTTGTCATGCTTGTGCTGGAGCTAATCGTGCCGAGCTTTGGGATATTGGGGATACTTGGTTCCGTGAGTCTTGTGGCAGGTGTCGTACGCGCAGCATACAGCTTCACACATGCATTGTTTAGTCTCGGTATCGCATTCGCGGCTGCAACAGTAGTCATTGTGATTGTGGCTGTCGCATTTAAAGAACGTGGAATTTGGAATAGGTTTATTTTAAAGGATACGCTCTCTAAAGATCAGGGATTTGTACCTGTTGAAGAGAAGTTAAGCTTAGTTGGAGCTATAGGAAACAGTATTACTCCACTTCGTCCATCCGGAACGGCTATGATTGGCGGCGAGCGAGTAGATGTCGTTACTGAAGGCAGCTTTATTAGTGTTAATGCACCGGTCTCTGTTGTAAAAGTTGAGGGCGGACGGATTGTAGTGAAGGAAATTAAGGAATAAGGTAAAAGATAAAAGGTATGGCGAATAGTAGCTCCACAATAATTTACTGGAGGTTGTAAAGTTATGGAAGCATCTTTAATTACTTTTTTGTTGATTGCGGTAGTCGTAGTCATTTTGTTGAGTGTCTTTTTAAGCTTCTTCCCGGTCATGCTCTGGATTTCTGCACTGGCGTCAGGGGTTAGGATTAGTATTATTACCCTAGTAGCGATGAGGCTGCGTCGTGTAACACCAAGTCGAATCGTTAATCCAATGATTAAAGCGACTAAGGCAGGTCTTGGGCTGAATATTAATCAACTGGAGAGCCACTATCTCGCAGGTGGTAACGTAGACCGGGTGGTTAATGCGCTTATTGCAGCACAACGTGCAGATATTCCTTTGGAATTTACACGCGCAGCGGCTATTGATCTTGCAGGACGCGATGTGCTTCAGGCTGTGCAAATGAGCGTTAACCCTCGTGTAATTGAAACACCAGTTGTTGCGGCTGTCGCTAAAAACGGGATTGAAGTTAAGGTAAAAGCACGTGTAACTGTACGTGCCAATATCGATCGTCTCGTGGGTGGTGCGGGTGAAGAAACAATCATTGCCCGTGTTGGTGAAGGGATTGTAACGACAGTAGGTTCAAGTGATTCACATAAAGATGTCTTGGAAAACCCGGATTTGATTTCTCGGACGGTATTGTCGAAAGGTCTGGATTCAGGTACTGCTTTTGAGATCCTCTCTATTGATATTGCGGATATCGATGTAGGCAAGAACATCGGTGCGTATCTTCAAACCGAACAAGCAGAAGCGGATAAACGTATTGCACAAGCTAAGGCAGAAGAACGCAGAGCAATGGCTGTCGCTCATGAGCAAGAGATGAAAGCACGTGTAGTTGAGATGAAGGCGCTGGTTGTGGAAGCTGAATCTCAGGTGCCTATGGCGATGGCTGAGGCACTCAGAAATGGTCAAATCGGTGTGATGGACTACATGAACATCAAAAATATCGAGGCAGATACCCAAATGCGCGGTTCCCTCGGCAAAATGAATGATCAGGACGATAATAACCGTCCTAACAATAATAAATAAAAGGGGATGTGAATCTCCATGAGCTGGATCTATATTGTTGCGGTTATTATCTTCGCGATTGTATCCAATGTGAACAAAGCTACGAAGAACAAACCCAAAGGTACTACACGCGGAGGGATGCCGACCTTTGGCGGAGGAGACGGGAATCCTCTCCACCGTAATAAGGATGTAGACGGGAACAGAGATCAGCCAGAACAGTCTGGTAGCGGGTTTCCTGCTCCTGTTACTACATCCTCCCGTGAGTATGACGCATCACCTGCCTTTCCAGAGCCTGCGTACATCCCGACACCAGATTATTCTACTGGAGAAGGTATGTCTTTGGAGCATGCTGATGACGGAGTTGAGTTACGCACACAAAGAATGCAGGAAGAGGTGCGGCGTCTTCAATCTGCTTTTGATGGAATAGCGGGAGCAGATCCCAGGTCGAAGAAGACGAAGAGTTCATCCCCTGATACAGATGTTCAGTCAAATAGAACAGGGAATAGGGATGAGCTGCGTAATGGTGTGGTTTGGGCGGAGATTCTAGGACCTCCGCGTGCTCGCCAGCCGCATTCCTCCCGAAGATCGTAATTTTCGGTCAAGTAAACAATTAAGCCTTAGCTTTCTTATCTTAACGATAGGAAAGCTGAGGCTTTTTTTATGTTTTTTATACTTGAAAGGTGCTCCTTTATGAGTTCTTCTCATAAACAAAAGCGTTGCCGCATAAGGTGTACAGAAGGCAGGAAGGGGGAGCGTCTACTTATGACCCGTATTGGCCGCAGGCTGCGGGGATGGACAAACGGGGTGTTGGATTTACCACAGGACTTACTACAGGAAATGCCCCGGATCACCCTGATCGGCAATAAGGAACTGTATATCGAGAATCATCGCGGCGTGCTGCATTTTTCCTCAGGCCAGCTTAAGCTCGCGTTAGCTAAAGGATCGCTTGAAATCACAGGCGAGGATCTTGTCATTCGCAATATTCTTGGTCAGGAGCTGGCAGTAGAAGGCATTATCGGAGAGATCAGATATAAAGAAAGCGAGGGGAAATCATGAAGGAACCACCTCTTTCATCACTGCGGGGATTCGTTACACTGCATGTGACGGGGCCTCAGGTGGAGAGATTCATTAATGTCATTTCTGAAGCAGGTATAGTGATTTGGGATGTGAGGCCCGCTGAGGGCGGCGCTTCCCTTAAGCTGCTTCTGAATGATTTTTATGTCCTCCGTCCGATTTTAAAGAAGACAGGCTGTCGGATGCACGTTACAGGAAGAAGCGGACTGCCTTTTTTGATGGCGCGGCTTTGGAAACGTAAATTTTTTGGCATGGGAATATTGATATTCGGGATTATGCTCTTTATGTTATCTACGATGGTATGGAGCATTAGAGTCGAGGGGAATGAAAAAATTGCCTCCGAGGATATATTGGCAGCTGCTCGCCAGGAGGGGGTGTATCCTTTTCAATGGATATGGCGTCTGGATGAGCCGGACAAGCTCTCTAAGGGGCTCCTGGCCCAATTACCCGGCGTTTCATGGATAGGGGTGCAGCGGACGGGGACGAGCATTAAAATTCAGGTGGTAGAATCTAAACAGCCGGATATCAAACCTCTGCTTAGTCAGCGGCATTTGATTAGCAGAACAGATGCGGTGGTAACTGAAATATATGCGGAGCAGGGCAGACCGGTTGTGGCGCGTAACTCACGGGTTAAAAAAGGGGATATCCTGATCTCGGGTGCTTTAGGCGACGAAGAGAATGTACAGTACGTGGTGGCTAAAGGTGAGGTTAAGGGTCTAGTGTGGCATGAATACAATATAGAGGTGCCTCTTACAACAACAAATAGCTCATATACAGGGGAGCGTAAAGATCGAACCTATCTGGTGCTTGGTAAATGGGCTATCCAGCTATGGGGTTATGGCGATTCTCCTTTTGAGAAATCACGAACACTTACTGAGCACGATCCGCTGTCCTGGCGGTCCATTAAGCTGCCGCTGGGCCTAATGACTGAGAAAGAAATGGAGATTAGTGAAACAAGTGAGACATTAACTCCAGAGGCTGGATTTGAAAAGGGAATAGAGCGAGCGAAGAATGATATTTTGGCGCGTTATGGCGTTGATAGCGTCATCAAAAGTCAAAAAGTTTTGCATGAGAAGAAAGAGAATGGTAAAGTTTATATGAAAGTGATCTTTGAAGTAGAAGAAAAAATTTCCGAAGAACTGCCAATAGTAAACAATTGAGGAGAATGAGGCTACTTGTCAGAACAGACTGCAAGCATTCGTATTACTTTGCAAAATGCGGGAGAAGCGCAATCGCTGTTCGGCCCGCAAGATGGATTTCTAAAAATCATCGAGAGTGAAATTCCTGCTATTATTGATTCCCGTGAAGCAGAGTTAACGATACGTGGTGCGGAGCGGGAAGTAGACATGCTGGGACAATTGTTTAATGTGTTGCTGTCCCTCATTCGGAGCGGTTACATACTTACTGAACGTGATGTGCAGTACGCTGTGGAGCTGGCGAAAGACTTTCGAGTCGATCAATTGCTCGATTTGTTCAAGGGAGAAATTACAACAACTTTTCGTGGAAAGCCTATCCGTGTCAAAACGATTGGCCAGAAGCATTATGTGACAACGATCAAGAAGCGTGATATTGTATTCGGAATCGGTCCTGCAGGAACGGGTAAGACCTACTTGGCGGTAGTGCTTGCAGTTACGGCACTAAAAGAAGGTTCTGTTAAGCGTATCATTCTTACGCGCCCAGCAGTAGAAGCAGGAGAGAGTCTAGGGTTCCTCCCAGGGGATTTGCAAGAAAAGGTAGATCCATACCTCCGTCCGTTATATGATGCCTTATACGACGTTATGGGGCCCGATCAGGTGGCTAAGGCACTTGAACGGGGATTGATTGAAATTGCTCCGCTCGCTTATATGCGTGGTCGTACGCTGGATGATTCATTTATTATTTTGGATGAAGCCCAGAATACAACGCCTGAGCAAATGAAAATGTTTTTAACTCGACTCGGCTTCGGCTCCAAAATGGTGATTACGGGTGACGTTACCCAGATTGACCTGCCTCGCGGCAAGAAATCCGGTTTGATTGAGGCTAAAGCGATTTTATCCGGCATAGAAGAACTCGGTTTTGTTTATTTTGCGGAGCAGGATGTAGTACGGCATTCCCTGGTGCAGAAAATTATCGTTGCCTATGACCGCTCTGCCGAAAACCTCCAATAAAGGGGATTGTCTTCATGGCTTCAAAGCAACCATCTAAATTAAGCGGATTTGTATATACGAACAACGGATGGAAGTATAGCGCGGCGACACGCTATGCTCTTTTCCTGTTACTCGGACTTGTGTTCTACTTCAGTCTGTCGCCCGATCTACTACCTAAGCGGTACGATATTAAAGAGAATACGCTCAGCGCGAAGGAGATAACAGCGCCTAAGCAAATTTTGGACAAGAAGGCAACACTAAAGGCGGCGGAAGAAGCGGCCGAAGGTGTATCTCCAAAGTATAAAATCATCCCGATGAGGGCCGATAATCTTGTGACATCGCTGCTGGACCGGATTGATCGCCTGAATCAGGATGATTTGATTTCGCAAAGCGATAAGACTGAGATTTATCGTGATGAGATCCCGCAGAGAGCCAATGATTTTATTTTGAATTTCATAGCCTCAAATCGGGGTGGAGGCACTTATTCCGATCATCTTTTGGAGGAAATGCAATCTGTCATAAAAGAGCAGACCTATGTCATTCCAGATGAAACTTACATTAAGATTCCGCGACTGACCTCTCAGGACATTATCGAAATGAAGCCTGTTGCTCGTGATATTGTGACTAGGCTGATGAACGATCAGATCACAGATGCCCAGACTGCGCGCGCCAAAGTGGCGGAGCAGGTCAGTATCAGTTCTCTGAGTCAGCGTACGGCACGTGAGGTTGTGCAAGAGTTAGTCCGACTCGTTATTACAAGCAATAAGTTCTATGACGAAGATGCAACGAAGGAAGCGAAAGTACAGGCTCGTGAGAACACACCTGATGTGTTTATTGAGCAAGGGGAGGTTCTTGTCGCTAAAGGGCAAAAAATCACCCCTGAGCTGTACGCCCTATTGGATGAGAATGGCCTGCTAAGCAATGAGGTCAACTATTGGCCTCAGGTTGGATTGCTATTACTTGCTACCATGCTATCTGCGGGTCTGATGGTGTTTATCCGTTACTCTGGCGGAACTGCGGGCTTCAAGTATAATAATTCCCAGTTATTAATGCTGGTGCTTGTGTTTGTTATTACGATCATCTCCATGCGGTTGACCGCAATTTTGCAGACGGATGTCCATTCCTATCTCGGGTATCTGGCTCCAGTAGCCATTGGTGCTATGCTGATTACCATGCTTCTGGATATGACATTAGCGTATTTCTGTTCTATTCTGATCAGTATACTCGCCAGTATCATTTTGAATGTTCAGCAGAATTCGGTGTTTGATTTTACCTTTGGCTTCTTTTCAATTGTTGTTTGTTATGTAGCTATTTTTGCCACTCATCGTGCAGGCCAGCGTTCCACATTATTAAAAGGCGGGATTATGGTATCCCTTTTTGGCTGTGTGACCGTCTTTATGCTGACCCTCTTAGCTGGTGGTGAATGGAAAGATGTAAGCACGCTGTATGCCGTTGGTTTTGCTTTTGCGAGTGGGCTTTTGACTGCAGTGCTTGTGATTGGTCTGATGCCTTTCTTTGAAGCTACCTTTGGTATTCTATCTGCCCTGAAGCTGGTAGAGTTGTCTAATCCGAACCATCCCTTATTGCGCAAGCTTCTTACGGAAACACCAGGAACCTATCACCATAGCGTAATGGTAGGTAACTTGTCAGAAGCGGCCGCAGAAGCGATTGGAGCAGATGGTCTATTGTGCCGGGTAGGATCGTATTATCATGATATTGGTAAAACAAAACGTCCGTTTTATTTTATTGAAAATCAGAATAATATGGAAAACCCACATGATTCTATTGAACCGAAGCTTAGTAAATCTATCATTGTAGCTCACGCCCGCGATGGGGTGGAGATGCAACGAGAATATAAGCTGCCCAAACCGATTCGTGATATTGCTGAGCAGCATCATGGGACGACGTTCCTGCATTATTTTTACCATAAAGCCCTGAAGCTGGCGGAAGAAAAAGGTGTAGAGCCTGATTTTACCGAGGAAGATTTCCGTTATCCTGGCCCGAAAGCCCAGTCGAAGGAATCGGCTGTTGTAGGAATTGCCGACAGTGTTGAAGCTGCGGTGCGATCCTTGCGCAAACCAACCGTCCTTCAGGTGGAAACGATGATTGAGAAAATTATTAAAAGTCGACTGGATGATCATCAGTTTGACGAATGTGATTTAACGATTAAAGAATTGGACATTATTGCACGGACGCTGAAAGAAACGGTCATGGGGATTTTCCATTCACGGATCGAATACCCAGAAGATGTGCGTAAGCCGAAAAAAGAGGAAGGGGCAGCTAACCCATGAGTTTGGAGATCGTTTGGGATAACGAGCAAGAAGAATACGAGATAAAGGACGATCTCATAGCACTGCTGGAGAGCATTTTGCAAAAAGCAGGTGAAGCGGAAGGGATTGATCAGGGAGAGGTTGCGCTTACTTTTGTCGATAACACTCGTATTCATGAGTTGAACTTGGAATACCGGGAAATTGACCGTCCGACGGACGTACTTTCTTTTGCGATGAATGAAAGCGGAGAGGACGAGCTGGACATTATATACGAAGTAGAAGAAGGCGAAGCGCTGGAAGATGTTCCGGATGTACTGGGAGATATCATCATTTCCGTAACTCGTGCTCAGGAGCAAGCGCAGGAATATGGTCATTCGCTGGAGCGTGAGCTTGGTTTCCTCTTTGTGCACGGATTTCTGCATTTGTTAGGATATGATCATCAGGATGAAGCTTCAGAGGCTGAAATGATGTCTAAGCAAGAGAAAGTACTAGCTCAGGTTGGGTTGACTCGCTAATGGTGAAGAACACGGCGGTAGGACATAAGAAGTTCTGGCACTCTTTTCGGTTTGCATCGCAAGGTATCGTGTCGGCATTCAAATCCGAGCTTAACATGAAGGTGCATTGCTGTTTGGCTGTGGTTGTACTTGTTGCCGCTGCCGTGTTCAGACTTCCGCTGGCCAGTTGGATGTTGCTGCTCTTCTCCATCACGCTTGTCTTAACCGCCGAGTTGCTCAATACAGCAATTGAAGCGACGGTAGACTTGATCTCGCCGGAGATTCACCCACTGGCTAAGAGAGCAAAAGATACCGCCGCAGGAGCTGTGCTTCTTACGGCGGTGTTTGCTGTCTTAGTCGGGGTCTATGTTTTTTACCACCCGGTGATGGACTGGATTACCGGACTTATGTCATAATCAGGTTACAATTCAGGGGAGAGGCGGACCCGCGTTTTGCGATTCCGCCTCTTTGGTTACTGGATGTTTAGGAAGCAAGTTTTGTACGAAGAAAATTCAATGAAGTATTGCTAACAAAACTAAGTGGATGCTTTCGAAGCAAGTTTTGTACGAAGTGATTCCACGATGTAGCGCTAACAAAACTTTAGGAGGACCCAAATATGGATTCCGCTCTTCTTATGCAAGAAGCGATTAAAGCACGTGCTAAGGCATATATTCCGTACTCCCGATTCGGAGTTGGAGCCGCCCTTCTTGATCAGGATGGTCATATTCATCACGGATGTAATGTAGAAAATGCTGCTTTTGGCCCAACCAATTGTGCAGAGCGCACCGCGTTATTCCGTGCCATCGCTGACGGTCATGCTATCGGTTCTTTCAAGGCAATTGCCGTTGTTGCCGATTCCGATGGCCCCGTATCTCCTTGTGGTGTATGCCGCCAAGTTCTAATTGAGTTGTGTTCACCCGACATGAAGGTTATCCTTGGAAACATGAAGGGCGATATTGTTGAAACGACGGTGGGAGAATTACTTCCCGGCGCTTTTGGTCCCGTAGATCTGAAGCAAGGACAAGCTCCAGAGTAAAATGAGAGTTTGATTTAATGCCTATTTAAAGGAAAATCAGGTATAGTTAGACGAAGGTTGCTACTTTAATTGCACAATGTACAGTTAATGCTACTCTTTCGCACAAAAATGAATTTAGTTGCAGATAGTGCAATTAAATTTATGATATAGTCCATATTTGGCTCTTAAGACAGGATTTAATTGCACAGAATACAACTAAAACACCAAAAGCATAACTCAAACTCAAATTAGTTGTACAAAATACAATTAAAAGTGTGCGCTAACAATCAAGTTAGGCTAAAATCGTGCAAATTATGTGTTGTTAGAGTAACATTACGAGGTAAGCGCCGCGGCAACGCCGCCAGCGATTCTAATTACGTAAGGTTACTTGTAACACAGCCTAAAGCCAATCATCTCAGTAATCTCTATCCATGGTGAGCTTAATGCGAACCGTGTGAATAAGCGACAGTGAAGCATGTCCCCGATAGGGGACGAAAGCGCTCATGCACGACCGTTTCTAATCCCGCCGAACGTTGCAGGTACGCCTATTTCCGGGTGTCCAGAGGGCCGGGGCCCTTGGGGTCCCCCTTGGCTAAGGGGGATTTAGGGGGATCGAAAAAGCTTTAAAAAAGATTGAATGATTGAAAAAGATTGAACTAGAAGGAAAGTATGGAAGGAAGATAATATGAAATTCAAATCAGGCTTTGTCGCAATTATCGGCAGACCGAACGTAGGCAAATCGACACTCATGAACCAGGTTATTGGACAGAAGATTGCAATCATGTCGGATAAGCCACAGACCACTAGAAACAAAATCCATGGGGTCTATACAACGAATAATTCGCAAATCGTGTTCCTGGATACACCAGGTATTCATAAAAGACAGTCCAAGCTAGGCGACTACATGAACCAAACTGCAATGAGCACGCTGGGTGAAGTTGAGGCTGTGCTGTTCCTTGTGGATGCTGCAGATGGTTTGGGCGGTGGAGACCGATACATTGCTGAGCAATTAAACGGACTTAAGACGCCAGTTATTCTTGTACTCAACAAGATCGATAAAATAGAGCCGGAAGCATTGCTCCCACTTATGGCTCAGTACAACAAGCTGCATAACTTTGCTGAAATCATTCCAATTTCTGCTAAGATGGGTAGCAATGTTAACACGCTGTTAGAGCAAGTCGCTAAGTATTTACCAGAAGGTCCGCAATACTACCCAGAAGATCAAATTACGGATCACCCTGAGCAATTTGTGTGCGCAGAACTAATTCGTGAGAAGATTCTGCATTTGACGCGCGAAGAAGTACCGCATTCCATTGCTGTGGCTATCGAAGATATGAGGGTTGAGCCGAATGGTGTTGTGCATGTGTCTGCCGTTATTTTTGTTGAACGTGATTCTCAGAAGGGGATCATTATCGGTAAGCAAGGTGCGCTGCTGAAAGAGGTTGGAAGACGCGCTCGGACAGACATTGAGAACCTTTTGGGTTCGAAGATTTTTCTGGAGCTATGGGTAAAAGTGAAAAAAGACTGGCGTAATCAGGACCGCGTTCTGCGGGATTTGGGCTTCCATAAAGACCTTTAAGATCTTTATCCGTCATTCCTCGTTTGGCAGGAATTGCAAGGATAGAACCTGGCTCATCGCACATCCTAATTCTTGAAGAGACATCGTCTTTCCCAAGAAAGGATGAATACGAATGCGAAACTTTTCGTGGAAGTATTTTGCAATGACAGGAGACGTCGATGCTTACCTGCTATACAAGGAAGCTGGCTATCCACTTGAAGACAGTGGATTACAGCTAGTGGAAGAAGAGAAGGTCTGTGATGAAGAAGCGCAATAAGGACTGGTTGCTTGCCGAATGGTTGGGGGAAGAGGCATGCTACACAGGGTGGAAGGGATCGTCATCCGCAGCATGGACTACGGCGAGGGGAACGCAATTATTACGCTTTGCACCGAGAACGCCGGGAAAGTAGGAGTTCTGGTACGAGGTGCTAAGAAGGTTAAGAGCCGCCATGCTGCCCTGATCCAGCTGTTCACCGTCGGGGAATTTGTTTTTTTTAGAAATAACGGAGGTCTTGGGACGCTGAATTCCGGCGAGATCACGAAGTCTCACCATCCTCTGCGTGAGGATTTGATTAAAGCAGCATATGCATCATACGCTTGTGAACTGCTTGATAAAGTCCTGCATGATGAGGAGACGGGGAGCTTCTGGTTTCGCCAGCTTACGGCCTGCTTGAACGCACTTGAAGAAGATAAGGAACCTGGAGTTATCATAAATGTTTATGAAATGAAAATTTTGCAAGCAGCCGGTTATGGTCCAGAGTTCGACACCTGTGTGATATGTGGAGCTGAAAAGCCTGATGAACAACTGCTGATAAGCCCTCGCCTTGGTGGAGCACTCTGCCGCAGCTGTAAACATAATGATCCTCCAGCAATGGAGGTCTCTGCTCGTGCGTTGAAATTACTACGCTTATTCGCCAGACTTGATCTAACTAGATTAGGGAATGTGGATGTCAAAGAAAGCAGCCGTGATGAGCTAAAAAAAATTATGCGTGCCTTTATGGATGTGCAGCTTGGATTAAAGCTAAAATCACAGAATTTCCTGGATCAGCTCGACAAGTACAAGATTTGACGAAATCTGATTTTTCCGTTACTATAGGAACAGTTTAATTATAAGATTATCGCCGTTTTGCTCCACTTCGGGAGAACGTGCATTGATCGGGAAAGTAATGAGCGATATTGTCGCGATTCAGCGAGCTGGGGGTAGTGAGAGCCTGGCGGGACAATGTTCATGAACATGGCACCCGGGAGTACGGATACGGCGAATGAAAGTGGATTTCGTTCTTGTCTTTAGCAAGTGATATTGCTGAATCAAGGGTTGGAATCAAGTAGGGTGGAACCGCGGGAGAATAAGTTAAGCTCTCGTCCCTATGTCTGTTAATCAGGCATGGGGGCGGGGGTTTTTTGTTGCTGTCAGGAGCGAAAAATGCCGCCTCCATGGTAAGAAGTTTTAAGCAAGATGAACTAAAAAACTTGTAAAGCGAAGGAGACGGTATTATGAACTTTCAGCAGATGATTTTGACGCTGCAGCAGTTCTGGGCTGAACAGAACTGTATTATCGTACAGCCTTATGACACTGAAAAAGGCGCCGGCACGATGAACCCTATGACATTTTTACGCTCACTAGGTCCTGAACCATGGAGAGTTGCGTACGTAGAGCCTTCACGTCGCCCATCCGATGGACGTTATGGGGAGAATCCGAACCGTCTGTATCAGCATCATCAATTTCAAGTCATTATCAAACCATCGCCTGATAACATTCAAGAGATTTACTTGGATAGTTTGAAAGCACTCGGCATTGATCCGCTCTTGCATGATATCCGTTTTGTTGAGGATAACTGGGAGAACCCTTCGCTGGGTTGTGCAGGCCTAGGATGGGAAGTATGGCTAGATGGTATGGAAATCACTCAGTTTACGTACTTCCAACAGGTCGGTGGAATTGAGGCCAATCCAGTTGCCGTAGAAATTACTTACGGAATGGAGCGGCTAGCATCCTACATTCAAGATAAAGAAAATGTATTTGATCTTGAATGGGTTAGCGGCATGACTTATGGTGATGTTTTTCATCAACCGGAGTTTGAGCATTCTACTTACACCTTTGAAGTATCTGATGTAAAAATGCTATTTTCACTGTTCAACATGTACGAAGAAGAAGCGCGTAGAGCGATGGAGCAGCATCTTGTGTTCCCTGCCTATGATTACGTGTTGAAATGCTCACATAGCTTTAATCTGCTGGATGCACGTGGAGCCATCAGTGTTACTGAACGGACTGGATTTATTACCCGAGTGCGTAATCTTGCCCGCTCTGTAGCGGCAACATATCTTGAGGAACGCGAGAAGCTTGGCTTCCCGCTGCTGAAGAAAGAAGGTGCTGACCGTGTCTAAAGATATCCTGTTTGAGATCGGTCTGGAGGAAATTCCTGCACGTTTTATCCGCGCTGCGATGGAACAGCTGCAAGATAGAACATCCAAGTGGTTGGATTCTGCACGGATTACCCATGCTGGAGTTACTGCTTATGCAACGCCACGTCGTCTCGCTGTTTTTGTTAAGGATGCGGCTGAGAAGCAAGAGGATATCAGCGAAGAAGTCAAAGGACCATCACGCAAAATCGCACTGGATGCAAACGGGGACTGGAGCAAAGCTGCTTTAGGGTTTGCCCGTAGTCAGGGTGTATCTCCGGAGCAATTTACGTTCAAAGAGCTTGCTGGAGTTGAGTATATCTATGCTACTAGAAATAGTGCTGGGGTAGAGACAGCTTCGTTGCTTTCTGAAGGTCTTTTAGGGATCGTAAATGCGATGACTTTTCCGAAAAACATGCGTTGGGGAGCTTACGATTTTAAATTCGTGCGTCCGATCCGCTGGTTAGTTGCTCTTTTCGGGAAAGATATTATTGATTTGGAAATTACGGATGTAAAAGCGGGTAATGTGAGCCGTGGACATCGTTTTCTGGGTACAGAGACTGTAATTTCGGAGCCTGCACAATATGTTGAGATCATGCGTGCGCAGCATGTCCTTGTAGACGTGAAGGAACGGGAAGAATTGATCCTGAAACAAATCAATCAATTGGCTGAAGAAAAAAGCTGGACGATTGCGATCAAAGAGGATCTTTTGGAGGAAGTACTGTTCCTAGTTGAAACACCAACCGTGTTGTTCGGAACCTTCGACCCATCTTTCTTGAACATTCCACAGGATGTGTTGATTACTTCGATGCGTGAGCATCAGCGGTATTTCCCGGTATTTGATGCAGCGGGCAAACTTCTGCCTTTCTTCGTAACGGTGCGTAACGGGAATGCAGTATCTTTGGATGTTATTGCTAAGGGTAATGAGAAGGTACTCCGTGCTCGTCTATCAGATGCCAAATTCTTCTATCAAGAAGATCAAAAGATGAAGATTGATGATGCACTAGCCAAATTGGAGAATATCGTCTACCATGAAGAGCTTGGCAGTGTTGGAGATAAAGTGCGTCGTATTCGCCAAATCTCCGATCGTCTTGCTGTAAAGTTGGGATTGTCTGATATAACCCTTTCTGAAGTAAGTCGGACTGCTGATATTTGCAAATTCGACCTTGTGACTCAAATGGTTTATGAATTCCCAGAACTTCAAGGCACCATGGGTGAAGATTATGCACGCAAAGCAGGAGAACCTGAAACTGTGGCAAAAGCAATCTTTGAGCATTATCAGCCAAGGTTCGCGGGTGATGCAGTACCATCGACAGATGCCGGTTCAGTTGTCAGCATTGCGGACAAGATCGATACGATTGTAGGTTGCTTCTCTATCGGTATTATCCCAACAGGCTCACAGGATCCTTACGCACTGCGTCGCCAGGCTGCAGGGATTGTTCAAATCGTGCTGGAGCATAAATTGCCGATTACGCTGCGCGAGATTTTTGAAGCAGCGATTGAAATTCATAAAAATTCAGGGAATTCGAAACATTCTGACGATGAACTACGTATAAACCTGTACGAGTTCTTCGGTCTGCGTGTTAAACGACTTTTATCCGACAATGTACGTTATGATGTTGTGGACGCTGTTACAGCAGCTGGCTTTGACAACGTGGTAGATGTTGTGGGCAGAAGCCGTGCGCTTATGGGTGCTGTGTTAGACCAAGCAGACTTTAAAATTACAGTAGATTCACTCACTCGTGTCAGTAATTTGGCAGCTAAAGCAACCAGCGAAGTGATTGATCCTTCTTTACTTAAAGAAGATGCTGAGCTGAAGCTATACAAGACATGGCAGGAATTACACACACCGTATCTTGAAGCGATGTCCGCGAATAATGCCGAAGAAGCACTCCGTATTCTCTCGGGTCTAAAAGATGCTGTTACAGCATTTTTCGATTCCGTTATGGTTATGGCAGAGGATGAGCAGGTACGTGCTAACCGTTTAGCTTTGCTAGCTGGTATTGATGCTGACTCCAAGGCGTTTGCTGATTTTGGCAAGCTCGTTTGGTAAACGACTGAGCATCGGAGTTCCCGGCTGAATTCAAGATTCGACATTTGATTAAAGGACAGCTTTTTCAACAACATCTATAAGAAAAGTTTGTGTCTTATGGTATAGAATGTTGGTTTGGGGTATAAATATACGGAACGGTGCCAATGCGTCATTTGACATCCGTTCCGTATTTATGCATAGAAAGAAGGATTTCTTGCGGTAAGGGCGTATATATATTACACGGGAAATTGGTGATGATCATGGAGAAGAAGTCCCGGTCTAGAACTATAGTCGTGGATGGGGATGCTTGTCCGGTCAAAAAAGAGATAGCTGAAGTTGGTCGCGCCTTTGGTGTGCCGGTACTGATGGTATCTTCTTATGACCATGCACTGAAAGCTGAAGAGGGTGTAACGGTTGTGCAGGTGGACCGGGGAGATCAGAGCGCCGATCTATATATTGCCAATCATATTTCTGCAGGAGATGTGGTATTGACTGGGGACTATGGACTTGCAGCACTTGCACTCGGGAAACGTTGCAGTGTTCTTTCTTTTCGTGGCCAGGAATATGACGATTCCAAAATGGATTTTATGTTGGAAGGCAGGCATGCCAGGGCCGTGGAACGAAGACGGGGACATTATTCTAAGGGTCCAAAACCTATAACGGCAGAAGAAAAAATATATTTTCAACATAAAATGACAAAACTTTTAATACTTTTGCAGGAGAATGTGGAGCAATAGCGAATTATATTTATTTGTTAAGAATTGAAGGTGGTTGAAGTGGCTAGCGGACACGGGAATATTCCGGAAGAAGTTATCGAAAGCGTGCTTGCACGTCATGATATTGTCGATACAGTCGGTAAGGTAGTCCATTTGTCCAAGCAGGGGAAATATTTATGGGGCCTCTGCCCGTTCCATTCGGAGAAAACCCCTTCCTTTACAGTTACCCCCGACCGGGGAGTATTTCATTGCTTTGGCTGCGGCATGGGTGGAAATGCCATCAAATTTAGGATGGAAATCGAAGGATTAACCTTCCCCGAAGCCGTCAAAATAATGGCTGAAGAAAGTGATATTCCCGTTCCTGAAGGTAAGGGAGGCCTAATGTCTCCTCCTGATCCGGAACGCGATCGGTTGATTCAAGCTTATGAATGGTCTGCAAAGTTTTATCATTACTTGCTGAAGAATACGGAACACGGCAAAGCCGCAATGGAGTATTTAAGAGCCCGGAACTTCAGCGATAAAATGATTGACCAGTTTCAGATCGGATATGCTCCGGAACGCTGGGATACTTTGCTACAATTTTTGGAGAAACGGAATTTTGACCTTGCTGAGATGGAGAAAGGTGGACTCTTGTCTGCCCGAGGTGAGGGTAAAGGCTATATAGACCGTTTCCGTGGTCGGATTATTTTTCCGATTGCGAACCGCACAGGCAAGGTGATTGCGTTTGCCGGAAGAATTTTTGGTGAAGGACAACCCAAGTATCTTAATTCTCCAGAGAGTAGATTGTTTAACAAAAGCCGGATTTTATACAATTTGCACCAGTCCAAAGCATCCATCCGCAAAACGCGGCAAATCGTCCTCTTTGAAGGATACGGAGATGTCATTTCGGCCTGGGAAGCAGGTGTGCATAACGGTGTAGCAACAATGGGAACATCTTTAACTGAAAGTCATGTAGCACTGATGAAGAGTCTGGCCGATGAAATTGTACTGTCTTATGACGGTGACCGGGCAGGACAAGCAGCTGCTATGAAGTCCATTCCAATGCTTGAAGGCAGTGGCTTGCGTGTAAAGATCGCCTTACTGCCAAGCGGGCTCGATCCAGATGAATTCATCTCAATGCATGGTGGAGAAAGGTTTATGGATCAAGTTATTGATTCAGCGGTTTCATCCATAAAATTTAAGCTTATATATCTGAAAAAAAACCATATACTCCTAGAGGAAGATGGCAAAATTGCCTACGTCAAAGAAGCTTTGGAGGTCATTGCTTCGTTACATTCCTCGACAGAGAGAGAGGTTTACCTAAGGGAAATCGCTTCTGAGCTGGAACTTTCATATGATAGTTTGAAGCAGGATTGTAATTTACTTAGGGCATCGATGCAAAAAAACATCCCTGAAGGGGATAATAACGACAAAAGGTGGAATAATGGTAGGCATAAAAAAGGGCAAGTGCAGACACCAACTTTGCTGCCCGCTTATCATGTCGCGGAACGGCGTCTACTGTCCTTTATGATTCAGGACCCGGAAGCTGCCACGTATGTGGGCGAACGCCTCGGAGAAGATTTCAACATCGATGATCATGCGGCAATTGCCGCTTATCTATATGCCTATTACGCGCAAGGCAAACCACCCGGCATTAGTCGGTTTCTATCATCGCTTCAGGATGATCGTCTAGAGAAAACTGCTACATCAATTTCCATGATGGATACACCTCCAGACTGGAATATGCAGGTGCTGGATGATTGTATCCGTGAAGTACGGAAATACCCACTGCAGCGCAAGATGGATCAAAAGCGTGAAGAGATGATTCAGGCGGAAAAGTCAGGTGACTTTTTGCGTGCGGCACAAATAGCAAGTGAGATTATAGCCCTAGAGAGACAATGAAATGTTGACAGGATGTACCTAGGGAGGAGGGAGTCGAATTATGGCGAACGATCAGCATACTGAATTGGAAGCAGAATTTACTTTGGATCAGGTTAAGGATCAGCTTATTGAGCAAGGCAAGAAAAGATCATCATTGCTATACAAAGATATTATGGAGAAATTATCGCCGTTTGATCAAGACCCCGAGCAAATGGAGGAGTTCTATGAACAACTCAGTGATTTGGGGATTGAAGTTGTAAACGAGAACGATGAGGAGGTTAACAGCCTCCGGCCAAATGAGGACAATGAAGACAAAGAGGGCGATGAGTTCAGCTTTGATGATGATTTGTCACTGCCGCCAGGGATTAAGATTAATGACCCTGTCCGTATGTATCTAAAAGAAATTGGACGCGTTCCGCTGTTGTCGGCTGACGATGAAGTAGAGCTTGCTATGCGTATTAAGAATGGTGACGAGGAAGCCAAACGTCGTCTCGCTGAAGCGAACCTACGTCTTGTAGTAAGTATTGCTAAACGTTATGTTGGACGCGGTATGCTGTTCCTTGATTTGATTCAGGAAGGTAATATGGGTCTGATCAAAGCGGTAGAGAAATTTGACCATAACAAAGGGTTCAAATTTAGTACGTATGCAACTTGGTGGATTCGTCAGGCCATTACCCGCGCGATTGCGGATCAGGCACGTACGATTCGTATTCCTGTACACATGGTTGAGACGATCAACAAGCTGATTCGTGTCTCTCGTCAATTGCTGCAAGAACTGGGACGTGAACCTTCGCCAGAGGAAATTGCGGCTGAGATGGAGCTGACGGTTGAGAAAGTTAGAGAAATCATGAAAATTGCCCAAGAACCAGTATCGCTCGAAACACCGATCGGTGAAGAAGACGATTCACATCTGGGAGATTTCATTGAGGATCAGGAAGCCTTGGCTCCTGCGGATGCAGCAGCTTATGAACTGCTGAAGGAGCAGCTGGAGGATGTACTGGACACGCTCACGGAGCGTGAAGAGAATGTACTTCGTCTGCGTTTTGGCCTAGATGATGGCCGGACGAGAACACTTGAAGAAGTGGGCAAAGTGTTCGGTGTTACCCGCGAACGGATTCGCCAGATTGAAGCTAAAGCATTACGTAAGCTTCGTCACCCTAGCCGCAGTAAACGGCTTAAGGATTTCCTTGAATAGTATTTCATGAACTGGACCTTCTGCTGCTCAGTAGCAGGAGGTTCTTTTATTTGAATTACGACCCTAAAAGTGCTGACCTTGTGTATCTGGAAAGAAGGATGAGCCAGTGAATTTGGAAAAACGCGAAATTATTATAAAAGAGATACAGTATTGGAGAAATAACAAATTGCTGCCAGAGCAATATTGTGACTTCTTAACCAACCTGTATGATGATGAAGCTGCGGCGAAGGATAACAATCCGATTTCGCTGAAGAATCTACAGCAGGGAAACATCAAAATTTGGCTGTTTGGTTTTGGAATTATTTCCTTGATTTTCTTGATTAGTCTTTATTTTAGCGTTTTTCCCTGGCCTTTGCAACTTGCAACAGCACTATCCGTATTAATTATTTGTTATGGATACTCAGCGGTTTACAGGAACCGAAATCATGTTATTAGTCTTATCCTGGCGGGGCTGGGCAGTGTGTTATTGCTTGGTTTTGGGCTATGGCTGATTGCTTTGCATGATCTTGATCCTCAGCTCTGGAGACCGATTCTGATTGGGGCTTGTGGCTTGTTATGGTGCATTCTGGGATTTGTGCTCCGTATAGGCTTGCTGCAGTATTGCGGTTATGCTTTTTGGGCCTTATTATATGCGGGATTCTTCGGTGGAAAACGCCCTGAGGCTTCGATGCTAGAGCTTGAGCTCTTATGGCTTCCACTCTGTGTAATGATGGTGTGGCTGAGCTGGCTATTACATCACAAAGTTAAAGGCGTTGCCAGTGTTTTTTTTGCAGTGGGAGTATCACTATGGATGATGCCGGAACTCGATGCTCTTTTATTGAGGCAGGATTATCCACAGTGGATTTCGTTTATGCTAATTTTAAAAATTGCGGTAGGCTTGGCCCTGCTGTTCTTGTTTCGAAAAAAATGGATAACGTGGGTGGCAACATGAACAATGTGAAATTATCAGATCGACTTCAGCAATTGCTGGAACAAATTCCGCAAGGAAGCAGGTTGGCAGACATCGGCTCTGATCATGCTCTGCTTCCTGTGGCTGCTGTAGAAAGCGGTAAGGCTGTATTCGCAGTAGCAGGTGAGGTAAACCCGGGTCCCTTTGATGCTGCTTGTAAGGGCGTTGCAGAGGCCGGATTAGGGAAGATAATCTCGGTGCGTCGAGGAGATGGCCTTGAGGTACTGGAACCTGGTGAAGTTAATTGTATCACGATCGCTGGCATGGGAGGGGCTTTAATTGCCTCGATTTTAGACCGTGGTCAGAGTCAAGGCAAGCTTAAGGATGTTACAACACTGGTACTTCAACCGAATGTGGGCGAGGATATTTTGCGCCGCTGGCTGTTAAATAATGAATGGGTTCTTACCGCTGAAAGTATTCTGGAAGAAGACGGCAAGTTATATGAAGTATTAACAGCTGTACCAGAGGATGCAGGTGCCGGAATTACAAATGCCAATGTATATCGAGAGATAACGTTAGGCGATTCCGCTATGGTTCGTGGTCAGGATACCTTGCTACAGATGGGACCTTTTCTGATTCAAGCACCGAATGAAGTGTTTTTTGCCAAATGGCAGGGAGAGGTTCAAAAATTGGAAGGCATTCTTACTTCATTGTCACGTTCAGAACTCGAATCTGCGGAGAATAAACGAAAATTAATTCGAGAACAGATCAAGGAGATTACGGAGGTGCTGCAATGCTTGCCAAAGGACAAACAGTAATTCAATATATGGAGCAGCTGGCTCCAAAGCATTTAGCTGAAGATTGGGACAAAGTCGGTCTGCAACTAGGTTCCTTACAGAAAGAAATAACCAATGTACTGGTTGCACTGGATGTGAACGATGAAGTCGTTGAAGAGGCAATTCGTCTCGGCTGTAATCTAATCATTGCCCACCATGCGATTATTTTTCGTCCGCTGCAAGGGATTCAAACAGACACTCCAATGGGCCGAATGTATGAAAAATTGATTAAAAATGACATCGCGGTATACATCAGTCATACTAATCTGGATGTTACCGAAGGTGGAATGAACGATTGGATGGCGGAAGCTCTTGGTATAGAGAACGGAGTGCCTATTAAAGACATTCATTCCGAGCAATTGTCAAAGCTGGTTGTGTTTGTGCCGAAGGATCATCATCAGAAGGTACTGGATGCCATTTTGAATGCAGGAGCAGGGGCAATCGGCAACTATAGTCATTGCAGCTTCAATATCGAGGGATACGGGACTTTTATTCCGGGAGAAGGCACAGATCCTTATATCGGGGAAAAAGGGAAGCTGGAGCGTGCTGAGGAGATCCGTATTGAGACAATCGTGCCACACAATATCCGCAATAAAGTGGTACAGGCTATGCTCAAGGCTCATCCTTATGAAGAGGTTGCCTATGATTTGTACACGATGGATCTTAAAGGCCGCAGTTTAGGGCTTGGGCGGGTTGGAAAGCTCAAAGAGCCTACCACACTTGGGCAATTCGTTGAGACGGTAAAAAAAGGTCTGAAAGTTGACCATGTACGTGTTGTGGGTGATTTGGATCGTCCAATTCGTAAAGCGGCTGTTCTCGGCGGTTCGGGTGGAAAGTATTATAACAGTGCTATTTTCCGCGGTGCGGATGTGTTGGTTACGGGAGATCTTGATTACCATACAGCACAGGATGCCGTGCTCGCTGGGATCACTCTGATTGATCCAGGACATAATGCAGAGAAGATCATGAAAGAGAAAGTAGCAGAGTGGATGACTGGGAAACTGGTGGAGCATAAGTACGATACAGCTGTACATGCTTCGCAGGTGAATACGGAGCCATTTAAGTTCCTATAAAATTGCCATTTAATAATGCTTGTGCCAGACAGGTGATGTCTGTATAATATATAATGTTGTTCGGAAAGTTTGACAGACAATCGCCGGTGACGTGAAGACGTCACGGGAGGAAAGTCCGGGCTCCATAAGGCAGGATGCTGGATAACGTCCAGTCGGCGCGAGTCGAAGGATAGTGCCACAGAAATGGACCGCCGATGGCCGCCTTAGGGCGGCACAGGCAAGGATGGAACCGAGGTGTAAGAGACCCCGAGGAACGCTGGTGACTTCGTTCCTGGTAAACCCCATCTGGAGCAAGACCTAATGAGACGCAGCAGATTCCTTTATTGGAATAGGCAGCCTTAGCCTGAGGCGCGTCTAGGTTGGTCGCTGGAGCTGTGCAGTAATGTACGGCCTAGATAGATGATTGTCGCTTATGGTGGGAGGGTAGTTCCCGATTGAACCACGACGAGCACAGAACCCGGCTTACGGCAAACTTTCCTAACTGCAACGTTATGATAACAACAACAACCATACAAGCGGCGGCGTATCTCGGGAAACCGGATCACGTCGCTTTTTTATAAATATAAGAAAGTATAAGCTTCACGTTATACATTATCCTTATATTTCTCTCATAAATGCTTACCGTCCTTATAACGCTAAAGGTGTTTATGCTCGTGGCAAGAAGATATGTAGAAAGTGGGAAACGTGTAGCATGGGTAATTATCAGATTTGCGGGTTCTGCGGACATTTATATGAACGAAACAATAAGAGAATGTGCAATAGTTGTGATGAGATGTATCAGAGAATCAGGCAAATCGTAGAGACTTCACCCGACACGATGGTATTAAATATATCCCTTCAGACAGGGGTAAGTGTCAGCCGAATCATGTCTTTTGTTGAAAATGGATATTTTAGGATCAATAAAGATAGCATAGAAGTGTCTAAGAAGTAAATTACTCTGAGCATGCAGGGAATTAAATAACCCGGCTTCCCCATCCTATAAAGGATGAAGAAGCCGGGTTATTAGATCATGATTACGATCGAACCGTGAATTGATTCTCCCGCCATTGTACCAACGCTTTCTCCAGACGCTGAACAGCAACGGGTACAAGCTCAGGTGGCGTATGTGTGAAATTCAGACGCATCTTATTCTTATGGGGCTGTGATGAATAGAACACTTCACCTGGAACAAAAGCAACACCGTTCTCTACTGCTAGAGGAAGTAATTCCTTCGTGTTGATCTCTTGGGAAAGTGTTAGCCATAGGAACATACCGCCTCGTGGCTCCAGAAAATGAGCTCCTTCCCAGTTCTGCGATCGGAGTTCTGCCGATAAGAGCTTCATTCGGGAATAATATTCTCGTGAGATGACACGGATATGCTGCTCAATATCGAAATGCAACAGCAGTTCATCTAAAGCGCGCTGGTCAATGGTGCTAGAATGCAGATCAGCTGCTTGCTTTGCTTTGGCGATGGTCTTGATTAGATTGGAATCGCCGATAATCCAACCGGTACGCAGGGCAGGGGCTACGATTTTGGAAAAAGTTCCAGTGTAAGCGACACAATAATCGCCGTCATAACTTCTGTCGATGGACGCTAGTGAGGGTGGATAAAGATCTTTATTCTCCTCAAAGGTTATTTCACCGTAGGGATTATCCTCCAAGATAAGAACCTTGTAGCGGCGGCAAATTTCCACCACTTTCTCACGGCGTTCCTTACTCCAGGTTGCTCCTGAAGGATTGTTAAAGGTCGGAACTGCGTATAGGAGTTTGGGCCGTAGTTTCTGAATTTGATCTTCCAGGTGATCAGGCAGAATGCCTTGCTCGTCGTTATTTATCGTATGAATATCAGCTCGGTAAGAGCCAAGTACTTGTAAGGCTGCCAGATAAGTAGGAGCTTCAACAAGGACAGCATCACCGGGATCAAGCAGTATTTTACATAATAAATCTATGGCTTGCTGGGAACCTGTGGTCAGAATCATCTCAGACGCTGTTACAGGGATTCCTTGCCGAGTAAGTCTTTCAGCGATTTTGTCACGTAGTGGAGTAAAGCCCTCGGTTAGTCCGTATTGAAGCGCTGAGGTATCGCTGGAGAGTACACGGTTATAAGCGTCTCGTACTGCCTCCAAGGGAAACAAATCCTCCCCAGGCAGCCCGCCCGCAAGTGAAATAATGTCATTGCCCTGTGTAACCTTTAGAATCTCACGAACGGCTGACGATCCTAGATGATTGGCTGCGGCCGAGTATTTGATATCCATAAATGAGTTCTCCACCTTTCGATTTGGTGCTATCATAATAGGAATACTGTATAACAGTAAAGCGTTGAATATAACAGTGGAGGTGAGGGGTTCATGCATATCGATTTGATTCGCAGCGGCAGTAAATCTTTGCCTCATCAAATCAGTGAAACCCTAAGTCAGCGGATCTCATCAGGACTGCTCCAGCAAGGTGTCCGGCTACCCTCCGTAAGAAGTTTGGCTACAGCTTTGAGAGTAAGCCAGGTTACAGTAAGCAAGGCATACGATGTGCTTGAGAAGCGGGGACTTATTTATTGCAGACAAGGAAAAGGCTGCTTTGTAGCCGACCCTGAACACACCAGACGTCAGGAAGATGGTCGCTGGCAGGATGTATATGATGATTATTTGCCGCGAGCTCAGCTTTGGCGCAATTTTGATTACTCTGAAGTTAAGTATCCCTTTCATATAGCTGCAATTCATAGTGAGTTACTTCCTCTAAAAAATATTGGTGACTCCTTCGCATCATTAGTTACGCAGCAGCCGGAGCTTATGGCAACCTATGGGAACTTCCAAGGTGATCTGGAGCTGCGAGGAATTATGAGAGATCATTTAAAAACACGTGGAATTACACTTACTTCCTCTGATGTAATGATCACAAGCGGAACTCAGCAAGGCATTGATCTGGTTGCTCGTACGTTTGTCGGACCTGGGGACACAGTGTATCTTGAGGCTCCTAGTTATACAGGAGCTATAGATGTTTTTGCAGGACGAGGTGCAGAGATGATTTTTGTACCTACGGACGGTGAAGGGATGCGGGTGGATATTCTCACAAGAATGTGTGATCAAAGACCGCCTAAGCTAATTTATACCATCCCTACTTTTCAGAATCCAAGTGGAGTAACCATGAGCATAGCAAGAAGACAACGTCTGCTGGAATTAGCCCGCAGTTACCGTTGCCTTATTGTTGAGGATGATCCATTTAGTGATTTATATTTCCATGCGCCTCCGCCGCCTACGATCAAATCGATGGATTCCGAAGGGCATGTAGTATATATGAAGAGTTTCAGTAAAGTTATTGCACCCGGCTGCAGAATTGCTTGTGTAGCCGCTAGTGGGAATATTCTGTCACGACTTATCGCTGCCAAGTCCGCAAGTGATTTAGGGAGTCCGCTGCTTACACAAAGGGCGGTACTGCCATTCATAGCGGGCAAGTATGAAACCTATGCTGCTCAGTTACGAGTTACACTCCGTGGTCGCATGGAAAAGGCGGCGAAGCTTCTGAAGCTTTACGCGCCGCCTGGAGTAAAATATATTCTCCCAGAGGGTGGTCTTAATCTCTGGCTGGAGTTGCCGGCTTCACCTGATATCGGAAGGCTACATGAGCTGGCCGAACAGGAGAGCATTTCTTTTTTACCGGGTGATGTTTGTTACTCTGCGGAGACCCCTTCCCGGCATATCCGTTTGTGTTATTCACAAATGAATGAAACGGATATGGAGGAAGGCTTACGATTATTTCTCCGTTTACTTGGTAGATTTTTGAAGATGGGTGGTTAAGGTTGTTACTTAGAGTTACTTAATCTTTGTTTCAATTGATTCATTTGTTTTTGTACATGCTGTGGCCATAGCTGTAGTGGAACCTGATTGCCGCTAGCGGCTTGCAATGTTTTATAGATATCGACCTGACCCCAGCCAAAATATTTGTCATGCCCGGGAGTGCCTAAATCAACAGCATTTTTGGTCATAAGATCCATAACTTCCGTATTCGTTAGATTCGGATTTAGTGAACGCACCAGACCCGCCAGCGCAGCGACATGAGGACTGGCCATCGATGTACCGGATAACGCGGCATACTGGCTATCTGGGTAAGTGCTTGCTATGCTTTCTCCGGGTGCTGCGACATCAATATAATCGCCGTAGTTGGAGAAGGAAGCTTTTTCCCCTGAAGCATTTGTTGCAGCTACTGCAATCACTTCGGGATACGCAGCAGGAAAACCTGGTCGTTCTGTATTATCGTTGCCTGCAGCAGATACGAGGACGATATCTCGGTCGTAGGCATATTTGATCGCGTCATGAAGAAACTGGGAATCCGCATAGTTACCTAAACTCAAGTTAATGACTTTCGCACCGTTGTCCGCTGCCCAAATGATTCCTTCTGCAACAGAATAAGTGGTACCTGCTCCTGAATTATCGAGTGCTTTTACCGGAAGGATCTTGTTGTACCAGCTGATTCCAGCTACTCCCTCTCCATTATTGACCAGGGCGCCTATAATTCCAGATACATGTGTGCCATGTCCAACATCATCTTCTGGAGTGGAGCCATTGGTGATCGCGTTATACCCTGTCAAAAGCTTGCCCTTCAAATCCGGATGATTGATCTGGACTCCCGTATCCACTACGGCTACGATCACTTCTTTACTTCCCTTAGAAAGATTCCAGCCCAGCTCCGTTTCGATCGCTGGCAGATTCCATTGATAGGTGGAGAATAACATGTCATTTGGAGTAACTGTTCCCTCTGCGTTTTTAGATATCGTATCATTGGTTAAATACATATAGTGAGGCTCCGTATATTCGGGGTGCCATTTATTGGTGAAATAGTCTTTGAGCTCATAATAAGTCATCTTCTCCGAACGGAAAATATAGGCATACCCAAGCTTACGTGGCTTCTTGCCGTTGATATCAGCGGTTATCGTTTGAAGCTGCCCCGGAGTAGGTGAGTTGTTGCGGAAACGTACGACAATTTCATTCTCATAAAAATGGCTGGCGTTTTCGTTATCATGACCGGTCTTAACGGTGATATCTTTTAAATTATCGGTATGAACGGATTCTACACGGTACTTACCTTCCTTCGGATAAGGAATGAGACGCAGGTTCTTCAGCTGATGGTCTGCCACACGACCAAGCACCTTTTGGTTAATAAGTGCAATGATGCCTACATTTTTTTCTTTGTTCCGCTGAGCGATAAAGTAATATTTCTCTTTACCGATTGTAAACGTTGGAGATTCATAGGATTGATGACCATGGATCGCTGATTTCGCCGTCTTAAGATATTTTTGCAGCTGCTGATTCTCCTGTTCGGTTCCTTGAGGAAATGAAGAGGACTTAAAGGTTTCCGTTTTTTGCTTGCGAAAATCAATCCACATAAGCATAGTGATAAATCCGTGGTTCTGCTGCAAACGTTTTGCATACACTGATTTATCATGAAGCGAAGTCATTCCATCCGTTTCAGAGAGGAGCTTAGTCAAATGTCTGCTGACATCCACTCTATTCAGATGATCCGTCGCATCAACATCTTGAGATAAGGAGCTTTTCTTCAATGATTTTTCCTGTGAAGGGTTTGGTGCTGAATGTAGGGCTGAAGTTGGAGCAGGATTTGGTACAGCAACATTAGCGACTTCTCTGGTCGTCGTCCCATTAGTGGCAGGACGTAGCGCAAAGGTAAGTAATACAACTGTGAACGCAGCTGTTACCAAACCTGCAACCGTTAGATTTTTACGTGACATGATTTCCGCTCCTCTACGCATTGTAATGCCTATAGGTTTAGAAGAGAGCGTATGTTTTATGCATCTTAGAAAAGGATACCTTCCTAACGTTTTTTATGATAATATCAGAGAGAATAAGCATCTTGAGTTCGCATCCTGATATTGCAGGAGATACGTCGATAGATGTTCTTTTAATTTTCAGAAGGTTAGACTTCTCTGTGTTTGCATCCTGATATTGCAAGAATAAAGAGATATGTCTAAAGACTATTTCTTCATAAGATTAACTTTATTGACTACAAGAGCAGGGAATAATAAGGGGGAGCAACCGCCATGTCAGCAGCCAATGTGCAGAAATTATGTGAATCGACGAGAGACAAACTTAAAGATGTGATTGATAAGATGGAAATTTTTCTGAACGAGCATGCATTGCCTCAGCTTGTAACAGAAGATGATGAAGAAACTGTACAATTTTATCAAGGATTTCTGTCCGATGTCCGTCATCTGTTAGTGTTCTCGGAAATGTCTTATGAGAAGCTGGGAGTTGCGCTGCGTCGTGCTACATTCGATGAATCTTTTGCGCAGAAAGCGCTTTATAATGTATATCACTATGGCGTGAATAACTTCTTCTATCCAAAGAATGAAAGCTATTCTGAAGATGGACGTTATGCTTATACTGGACAGGATGCTATCCGTTTCCGTAAAAAGCCAGTTCGTCCGGCGCGTGATATCATTCTAGAAATTACCAAGACCTATGAAGAGCTACGCGATGACCTTACTTATTATGAGAACGACTATTTGACTGAGAAACGTATGCAAAATCAGGTTTAACAGTTCACTAGTTCATGTAAAGGATCAGCACTTCGTCATAATGACGAGGGCTGATCCTTTTTTGACGTATTAGAATTTATATATTTGGGGCCCGCACAAAGTACCTGAGTACGTATCGAAGCAACCCCCCCCCACTTCGTGGGGATATTTTGCGTGGGCATCGTTACATCAACTGGAAACCATTCTGTCGAATAGGGGGTAAATCGTGCGGACATAATGAAGCCGAGGTGATAAATATGTCGAGTGTAAAGCCATTAGTCAAATGCAGTGTAAGCAATTGTCATTATTGGGGCGAGCATAATTTATGCCGGGCAGAAGAAATTATTATTGAGATCGACAAGCACGCTGGCAGTGGATTTAAAGAAGAATATGCTGAAGAAATGACGAATGAAGGTCACCACGATCAAGTCGCAACATCGTCTGCAACATGCTGTTTAACATTTAAGCCGAACTCCTAGGAGGCCGCCCTAATGGACAGAGAAAAGGAACATGAATCAGGTTCATCAAATGAACAATCCGGTCCGAGAAAAGTTATTTTGCGTCCACGCAGAGTAGACTATCCACGCCGGGACAGAGAACATCAAGAGGAATATGCCGCAGAGGTGAATCCGGTTTCGATGCCGATCCGGGATACAACACCACGCGTGGCGAGTGAAGCTAAGGAGCATGAAGAAGAATATAGTGGAAGCAAAGCGATAGGTTATACTGGGCTAGCTATGGGTATTGCCTCCTTGTTTCTCTGGTCCATCATACTTGGGCCCATTTCAGTTGTGATTGGTTATTATGCATATGCCAAGGAGCAAAAAACGCTTGGGGCATGGGCGATGGGGTTAGGGATTGTATCCACACTTAGTTACTTTGTGATGATACCCTTTGCTCGCTAAAAATGAACTGGTAAGTTTGAATTATAACAGGCTTTAGACCTAAATATCAGGGTCTGAAGTCTGTTTTTCATTCCAGCATATAGCAATAATCTCGGATAAAATGTAATATTAAGCCGTAATTCATCGAAATCTAAGGTTAGACCAATAGATATGATTCAACAGGATCAAAGGAGTGCGCCGGTATGGAGATTAATCCCGCTGTAACCAATGGGTTAGGGCAGCTTAAATGGGTAAGCTTAAAGAGTGCAACCGACAAGAGTAGCTCAGCAAATGAAACTAAAAGATCGGGCGCGTCAGCCTCTCAATTTGCAGCAATGCTTCAAGCTTTATCTTCTAACTCGTCTAATGGCGGGGATACAAACTACTTGACGTCACTTCCGGATGCTTCATCAGTTAGTAGCTTGTTATGGCAACAGATCGGAACAGCTGAAAGCATCGATAGTGTAATTTCCGGGGAAATAACGGATACTAAACCAACAAGCTATGATGATCTGATTCAAACGGCGAGTGCTAAGTACGGGGTGCCAGTCGATTTAATAAAAGCTGTAATTGATACAGAATCTTCCTTTAATCCAAACGTTGTCTCTTCGGCTGGTGCTAAAGGATTAATGCAATTAATGGATGGAACAGCGCGTGGTTTAGGGGTTTCTGATTCATTCAATCCTGCTCAAAATATTGATGGTGGTGTACGCTATCTGTCTTATCAATTGAAACGCTTTGACGGACAGGAAAAGATGGCATTAGCGGCTTACAATGCAGGGCCTGCAAGGGTAATTAACCTTGGAGTAAGCAATGATCAAGAATTATTGGAGAAACTTACACTGCTCCCTAAAGAGACGCAGTCTTATCTCACTAAAATAGAACGCGCTCGCGCGGAATACGCTGTATAATAAAAAGGATCAAACGGGTATTTCCCTTAAACCACATGTTGGTATTTGGGATCACCGTTTGATCCTTTTTCGAAATTTAAAAAAGAATGATTCTGTACTTTAAAGAAGTAAAGGAGACAATCGATATATGCTTTACTGGGATTATGCCGCCGCCACACCACCCTATGAAGACGTGGTGAAGACGATGGAACAAATTATGAAGCTGCATTATGCTAACCCGTCCTCCTTACACCGTGCCGGTAGTGAAGCGGCAAAGCTGATCAGGCGTTCACGAGAAGTATGCGCGGCTGCGTTATCTGTACAACCAAAGGAGATCCTATTTACATCTGGGGCTACGGAGAGTAACAATTTAGCCATTAAAGGTGCTGCTTTGCAATATCAGTCAAGAGGACGTCATCTGATAACTACGGAAATAGAACATCCCTCTGTGTATGAAAGTTGTCTGCAGCTGCAGCAAAATGGCTGGGAGATTACTTTTGTAGCGCCTGACAGCACTGGAATGATTGATCCAGAGCGAGTGGCTGCTGCAGTACGGCGTGATACCGTACTCGTAAGTGTGATGCATGTAAATAATGAAATTGGAACAATACAGCCGCTGATGGAGATTGGCAGGCTGATTAAATCCGTAAATCCACGAACCTTATTTCATGTGGATGGCGTTCAGGGTTATGGTAAGCTTGCTGTTGACCTTAAAGGATGGAAAGCGGATCTTTACAGCTTGTCTCCTCACAAAATTCGAGGTCCTCGCGGAGCGGGGCTTCTCTATATTAAAGAAGGAATCCAACTGTTCCCCTTACTTTCAGGTGGTTCTCATGAAGAGGGACTACGTGCTGGAACTGAGAATGTACCTGCAATTGTTGCTTCTTCCAAAGCCGTGCGGATGGGTGTTGAGCAGCGCGAAACCTTCTATGCCCGATTGCTCCCACTTCGGGATCGGCTGTTACGCTTCTTGCACAGCGTTCCTGAATTTGTTATAAACAGCAGAGGGGATGGTGCCCCTCATATTGTGCATTTCTCATACCCTGGCATGAAAGGGGAAGTGTTTGCCCGTAAGCTGGAGGAACTAGGGATGGCTGTTTCTACTCGATCGGCTTGCTCCTCCCGGCTGGCAGAGCCTAGTCGTGTTCTATTATCTATGGGGAAAGATGTCTCTGTAGCTTCAGGAGGCATCCGCATCAGTTTCGGTGATAGTCACACTGAAGAAGATGTTGCAGCGCTTGAGAAAGCACTAATTACTGCGGTACGAGCTTTAAAGATTGCTGAAGGAGGTATGAAGTAACTAATGAGTGTGATGAATCAAGAATCTGCTAAAGGCAGTGCCAATAGTATTGATTATGCCGATATGCTGCTTTTGCGTTTCGGGGAGTTTACATTAAAGGGCAAAAACCGTGCCAGATTTGAGAAAACGGTACTACGTCATGTGAAAGAAATGATTAAGCCATATCCAAAGGTGGTTCTAACCAAAGAATTTGGAAGAATTTACGTGGAACTGAATGGAGAAACTGCTGCCCCATTGGTAGAAGCATTGAAGAATGTATTCGGAATCGCTTCTGTCAGTCCGGTAAAGGTGGCCAAGTCAGATCTCGAGGATATTGTGACTGTCAGCCGTCATTTTTTGGAGATCATCGCTCCTGCACCGGGAACTACATTTAAAGTTAATGCACGCCGGGTGTGGAAAGAGTTCCCATATGGCTCCATGGAGATGAATAAGCTAGTCTCGACACCACTGCTGCAAGGCTATTCCGGACTTACTGTGGATGTAAAGTCACCTCAATTGGAGCTGAAAGTCGAAATTCGTCAAGGTCATACTTTTATATTTTGTGAAAATATTGCTGGTGTTGGTGGATTTCCGCTTGGTACGAATGGAAAAGCGATGTTATTGCTGTCCGGAGGCATTGATAGTCCTGTAGCCGGTTGGTCATCCATGCGTCGTGGACTCGAAGTGGAGTGCGTACATTTCTATAGTTATCCTTATACGAGTGAGCTTGCCCGGCAAAAGGTGGTTGATCTTACGCGGGTATTGTCACGATATGCGGGAGTCATCAAGCTACACTTAGTACCTTTTACAGAGGTGCAGACATCTTTTACCGGAATAGGTCAGGATAATCTGATTATTACGTTGATGCGTCGAGCTATGCTGAGAATTACTACACAGCTTGCTGAACGTGAGGGTGCCCTCGCGATCGTAACCGGTGAAAGTCTTGGACAGGTTGCTAGCCAGACGTTACCAAGTATGAATGTGATCGGTCGTGCGACAGAACTTCCTCTTTTACGTCCGCTGGTAATGATGGACAAAAGTGATATTGTGGAGCTGTCTAAGAATATCGGCACCTATGACCTGTCAATTCTTCCTTATGAGGATTGCTGTACATTATTTGTACCTAAATCACCTACAACGAATCCGAATTTACGGATTGTAGATAAGATTGAAGCTACGCTCCCAGGTTACTCTGCATTACTGGAAGCAGCGATTAAAGCCACGGAGACCGTGCTGATCACTCCGTATGGAGATGAGAAGCCTAAAGATGTAGTAAGTGCTCAGGCTGGATTACAGGAAGAATGGTTCTAATATTATAAACAAAAGGCTGTCTCATTCGTAGCAACATCTACGGTTGAGGCAGCTTTTTTGAATTATTATGGCTTGATTGACGTCTCCAGTGTCCTCCAATTAAGATGCCAACAATGATCACAAATATAAACAGAGCTCTCAATAGTGGATGCTGCTCAAAAAATGGGGATAGCTGCTGCTCATCTGTAATCATGCTTGAGGCTGTAAACCCTAGGACTGCTGAGCCAATATAAATAATCCATGGATATTTGTTGATTAATTTAATAAAGAGAGTGCTTCCCCAGACCACAATTGGAACGCTGATTAACAGACCTATGACAACTAGAGAGATATTGTGCTTAGCGACTCCCGCAATGGCGATGACATTATCCAGTCCCATCGCAGCATCGGCTAGAATGATTGTACCCACAGCGGCCCCTAAGCTTTGACCAGCCTTGATATTCGTTGAATTGTTCTCATCTGTTAATAGCTTATAGGCAATTAGAATAAGTAAAATCCCGCCTGCCAGCAGTAACCAAGGGATTTTTAATAACCATACGACCAGAACCGTTGCGAAAATCCGTAATACGACGGCACCTGCTGTTCCAAGCACAATTGCTTTTTTTTGAGTGCTGTTCGGCAAATTACGCGCAGCAAGTCCGATGACTATGGCATTGTCTCCCGCCAGAATGAGATCTAGAAAAATAATATTGAGCAGTGATAATACAAACTCCCATATGGATGTATTCAAGGCATAGTCACCCCTAAAGTTAGTTAAGATGAGCACGAAGATATGCTTAGTTTTGTATACGCAAAAAAAGGGGCATACATGCTTTCATCCTCAAAAAAAAGTTGGACAGGAAGCATAGCTTGTCACTTCCGAACATACATGTAGTTACATGTGATTCGGGGAGGTAAAAGCGAATGGAATCATTATTGCTCCTTGGTGAAATATTGATGATCAATCTTGTGCTGAGTGGAGATAATGCTATGGTCATCGCGATGGCCAGTAAGGACCTTCCGGAGAAGCACCGGAAGATTGCGGTATGGTGGGGAGCTGCGGGAGCTGTTATTCTGCGCTGCTTGCTTACTTTTGTCGCGGTATTACTGTTGAAAATCCCTTATATCCAGGCTGGAGGAGGAATTCTGCTGCTATGGATTGCGTTCAAGCTGCTGCTGGAAGAAGAGGAGGACCTTAGAGTCGCGGAAACATCCTCCGTATGGAAATCCATCCGAACGATTCTCGTGGCTGATTTTATTATGAGTCTTGATAATGTCCTGGCAATTGCCGGTCTAGCCAAAGGGGATTTGGCTTTAATTGCCATCGGGATTGCGCTCAGCATTCCGATTGTAGTATGGGGAAGTGGCCTCATTGTGGGGTGGCTGCATAGATTTCCGATACTCGTATTTATCGGCGCTTATATTTTAGCCTTTACAGCAGGTGATATGATGCTTCAGGATGCAAAATTAGGGACAATGCTCTCCTTTTTGCTCCCATCCACGCATTCCATACTGCCGATCGCTTTAGGAATATTAGTAGTTGTTACAGGAGCAATTAAACGAAGAACAACATCAGTAGGTTAATAAATTGCAATAAAAGGCAATACTACAAGGACATCTCCATAAATTGGAATCGTCCTTTTTTGACGTATCAGAAAGTATATATTTGGGGCCCCCGCAAAGTACCTGAGTACGCATCGAAGCAAAGCGACACTTTGTGGGGATATTTTGCATGGTCAGTGATGGCATTTTGTGTATGTTTCAGATAATATATGAATAAGAATCCTGTCGTTTTCTGGGTATGAGACGGCAAGGTAATGAGGTAGACGTGAATTTGAAGGGATGGGTGAAGGATGTCTTCCAAGAATGACATGAGACTAGGTATATTCATTGTAGTTGCGGGCGTCTTGATTTTATTCGGTAAGCTGGGGGTCTTCGGATTTTTGGGACGGGCCCTTTGGCCGCTAGTGATTTTACTTCCAGGATTGGTTCTACATATGTTATTTTTTAGCCGCCGCGCTTCGGCAACAGTATTGATTCCCGCGGGAATATTAACGGTATATGGTTTATTGTTTGGTCTTTGCAATATATGGGGATGGGGGCTTATGAAATATTTATGGCCTGTGCTTCTGCTCGGCATTGCCGTAGGTCTGTATGAATATTCCATAAATTCTCCAAGACGGTCAGGGGGACTATCTGCAATTGCTGTAATATTAGGCGTTCTAAGCATAGCGCTTTGTATTTTCAGTCTTATGGGTACGGGTGTGATCTATCTAATTGGTATTGTATTCATCGCGGCAGGAATTTGGCTGATTACAGGTCGGGGTAGAACTCGTGGCCGAAATAGATGGTATCGAAGTTAATTAATGTTGGATCTTGTGAAAAAAAACGGAATTTGCCAACTGTTTTTTTCATAAAAAGACTTGCTTTTCATAGTGCTTTCACTATAATATTAATGTTATGTTGAAGCGTCGGCTTTCTGCCTGGCGCTTCTTTTGTGAGACTGCCGTGACATGCTAAGAATTTTAACAGTTTTAATTTGATAAATGAGAGGATTTGGATACAAATCATGCATTCAAGAAAAGATATTCGCAACATTGCGATCATTGCCCACGTTGACCATGGCAAAACAACACTCGTCGATCAGCTTCTTCAGCAATCGGGGATCTTCAGCGCACACGAACACGTACAAGAACGCGCTATGGACTCTAACGATATCGAGCGGGAACGCGGAATTACAATCCTAGCTAAAAATACAGCAATTACTTATAAAGAGTTTTTGATCAATATTGTGGATACACCTGGACACGCTGACTTCGGTGGCGAAGTAGAACGGATTATGAAAATGGTTGACGGTGTATTGCTGGTTGTTGATGCTTATGAAGGCTGCATGCCGCAAACGAAATTCGTTCTGCGTAAAGCATTGGAACAAAAACTTACACCGATCGTTGTCGTGAACAAGATTGACCGTCCAGCTGCTCGTCCTAAGGAAGTTATTGATGAAGTGCTCGATTTGTTCATCGAACTTGAAGCAAATGACGAACAATTGGAATTCCCGGTTGTCTATGCATCTGCTCTTAATGGTACATCAAGCATGGTTCCTGAGAAGCAAGATGAGACAATGCTTTCACTTTACGAAACAATCGTTGAGCATATCCCAGCTCCAACTGAAAGTGTAGAAGACCCGCTTCAATTCCTCGTAACGTTGATGGATTATAACGAATACTTGGGTCGTATTGCTATTGGCCGTGTAAACCGCGGTGTGATCAAACAAGGTCAATCTGTAACTGTAATTATGCGTGACGGTAAGAGTAAAACCGCACGTATTGAGAAATTGTTCGGGTTCCAAGGTTTAAAACGTATTGAAACAGAAGAAGCGGGCGCAGGGGATATCGTTGCTATCGCAGGGATCAAGGACATTAACATTGGTGAGACCATTGCTGATCCAGCGAATCCAGAAGCACTGCCTGTTCTTAAGATCGACGAGCCTACGATGCAAATGACTTTCCTTGTGAATAACAGTCCTTTTGCTGGTAAAGAAGGTAAATGGGTAACTTCCCGTAAACTGCGTGAGCGTCTCTTTAAAGAACTTGAGACAGATGTGAGTTTGCGTGTGGATGAAACGGATAGTCCTGATGCATTTATCGTTTCTGGACGCGGTGAGCTTCACCTTGGTATTCTGATCGAGAATATGCGTCGTGAAGGTTATGAAATGCAAGTTTCTAAACCACAAGTAATCATTAAAGAAATCGATGGTGTTAAATCGGAGCCACTTGAGCGTCTTATGATTGACATTCCTGAAGAAAGCATGGGCTCTGTTATGGAAAGTCTGGGCACTCGCAAAGCCGAAATGGTCAACATGATTAACAACGGTACGGGTCAAGTACGTCTGGAGTTCCTGATTCCTGCACGTGGTTTGATTGGTTACAACACTTACTTCTTGACTTTGACACGTGGTTACGGCGTTATGAACCATGCTTTTGACAGCTACGCTCCACTGGTTGCTGGTCAAGTTGGCGGACGTCATCAAGGTGTGCTTGTAGCCAGTGAGACTGGATCAACAACACAATATGGAATAGTGGGCGTTGAGGATCGTGGTATTCTCTTCTTGGATGCAGGTACAGAAATTTATGAAGGTATGATCGTAGGCGAGCATACCCGTGATAACGATATTATCGTTAACATCTGTAGAGAAAAAGCACTTACCAACATGCGTACCTCAGGTAAGGACGATACTGTAAAAATGAAGACACCACGTACCTTCTCTTTGGAAGGCGCACTTGAATATTTGAATGATGATGAATATTGTGAAATCACACCTAAATCCATTCGCTTGCGCAAAAAGATTCTGAACAAAGGCGAACGCGAACGTGTAGAGAAGCAACGTAAAATGGCACAAGCAAACGCGTAAGATCAGCTTATTATAGTAAAGAGCCGTCGGAGGTGTAACTTTCGGCGGTTTTTTTTATAACAAAAACTTCCCTTACTGATGATATAATGTAAACGTATCTTAAATTTGGGAGGAGTGCGGTATCTATGCAAGTCTGGTTTGCTGAGCATCCAATCGTCGCTTATATTGTTATTTTTATATTGCTTACATTTGTGTATAATCAGGTATTTCGTGTGAATCAAAAGTTATCGATTGGCAAAGAGATTATGCTGTACATAATGATGGCAATCGGCTCCGGCATGCTCCTCATTTTTCAACATGATAAGCTACCGATCATTCAGTGTCTGCTGGTCGCCGTCGGATTAATGCTGATGGTACGGATACGTTATATCGTAGAAGCTCGACAGAAGAGAAAGGCTGCAGCTGCAGCAAAAAGACAGTAATCGAAACTTTTACTGCTTATGCAACGTCTATTTAAGTGTAGCAATTTTAATTCCAAATGAAATGAAGAGGACTTTATTCTACTATGAGTACACGAAACAGCAGTTTACCTCCACGAGCAAGTGGTCAACAACCGAATAATAGAAAACAGCCTGTGAAGGGTGCTCCTAAGAAAAAAAAGAAGAAACCGCAAAAGAGAGGCTTTTTTGGCAGATTAGTTAGAATCCTGTTAACCTTACTCATTATTGCGATTCTTGGCGTATTGGGCTACGGGGGCTATCTGTATTGGAAGCTTGAAAATGGGGTCTTTAATGCAGGTAGTAAAGGAACGGTTGCCCCAGGACATTCGGCTACAGAAAAACCACTGACGATGCTTATCCTGGGTACGGATAATAGACCAAAACATCAATCTAGATTGACAGATGTTATTATGGTTGCAGCGCTTAATCCTAAGACAAAATCAGCAACCATTGTCTCTCTTCCGCGCGATACCTTAGTTGAGCTCAATGGATACAAGCAGACGAAGATTAACGAATTCTATGCTCGCTTTAAGGGGAAAGAAGATTCTTCTGGTATTTTGGCAGAAGATGAAATGAAGACAATGATGGGGAAATATCTAGATATTGACGTAGATTATACAACGATTCTGGATTTTCAAGGCTTCCGCGATGTGGTGGACGAGCTTGGTGGAGTCAAAGTCAACATTAGCGATAATATGTGTTATACAGACAGCGTTGACGGTACGAATATCAATTTGAAAAAAGGTCCGGCGGAGCTTGATGGAGATAAAGCGCTAGATTATGTGCGATACCGTAAATCTAATTGCAAGCCTAAGACTAAGGGTTCAGACGATTTTGATCGAAACAAACGTCAGAATGAGGTCCTTCATTCACTGGTGGATCAGATGCAATCGCTTGGTGGAGTATTAAAGATAGGTAAGGTGCTTGACGCAGTGGATAGTAATATGAAGACTGATATCGAAAATTCGCAGATTAAAGATATGATTGCGACTTATTGGAAGATTTCCAAAGATGATATCGAATTCAAGCCCGTGACTGGAACGTGGCGAAGTCCGTATGTATATATTAATGATGAGGAGCTTGAGGCTGCCAAGAAAAGCTTGCAGGATCGATTAGCAGGAGTTTCTGCTAATTCCACTTCAGAATCCACTGAGGCGCCTTAAAGTCCTTAATAACACTTCGCCCTAAAATTGAATGCAAGTTTCAGCCTGTGCTATAATATAATAAATTGAATGAATTTACGCCGCATAGGGGGCCAGTACTTATGTCCGAAGCCGTTGCTCAGCTGAACGAAACCTTGTTATCGATGCTGCAATCGGAAACTTTTGTTCTTCTCAACACAGTTGATGCGGAATCAGGAGGTCCAACGTCCACGGCCATTTCGTGGATTTATGCAGTTAGTCCTAGTACTGTGCGTCTGGCTGTAGATCATCGTTCCAGACTCGTGAACAACATGAAGGTCAACCCGTTAGTAACCGTCACTGTGTTCGGTGAGGGTACTGTCTATGCTATTAACGGCAATGCCGTTGTAAAGCAGGATCCACTTCAGGATGTACCTTTCAAGATGTGCTGCTTTGATGTTGAAATTATGGCGGTGCGTAACGCGCTTTTTTATGGAGCGCAGCTTGAATCCGCCCCAAGATATGCAAAGGTTTATGATGGACGTGCCGCTGAGAAGCTGGACGGACAAGTATTTGCTGCCATGAAAAAAGCCTAGTGAGAATATCACTGGGCTTTTTTTGTCCTCTACTGTGCATTTTTAATCGGCTTAGTATCCTCTGGCAGCTGCGGCATGATTCGACCGATGATATCAGCCAGTTCGGATGAGAATCCGGAAATTGGATGTCCCTGTGAGATATGACGGCTCATGTCCGCTAAGCGGCTGGAGAGATCCATATCGGCAGTGACAAGTGCACGTACGCTTCTAGGGTCTTTGCGGATAGCTTCCGCTACAGAATATTTAATGCTTCCAACACGTGATCGGTCTAGAGAACCTTCTACGTCAAGACCTACAATGGCTACCTTGTTCATGACTACACAGTGTGCACCATTCACACCAGGAACTCTTTTGGCCAACTGTTCAAAATGGTCCTTAAGTGCAATTTCACTTTCGCCCTTAACACTGACGGTGTGACCAGCTTTTGAGGTGGCCTTAGGATTAGTTGCACCATCGTTGGCCAATTGCCGAACCTCATGGTTTCCCGTACCCTTTACAGCATTCGCAGATTGTTTATTCTGAGGAGAGGGTGATGTCTTTTTATTAGCTATACCGCAGCTTGTCAATAGCAGCAGTACCAGCAACAGACACATTGATTTTCTCATATGTGATTACTCCTTTCAGCCAAGATCGTTTCTGTACCTTATCTTTTCCCTTGGCGGAAAGAGTTATGTATGATCAATCAAACCAGGCGCTGTGGAGGGGATAATATGAACAAGATATTTGTGCTAGATACCAACGTGCTTTTGCACGACCCCAATTCGATTTTCTCTTTCAAGGAGCATGAGGTGGTTATTCCGGCGGTTGTGCTGGAAGAAATCGACTCCAAAAAGCGCAACGCTGACGAAATCGGTCGAAATGCCCGCACGGTTTCCCGATTGCTCGATGGACTTCGTGAGCTAGGTCATTTGCATAGTGGTGTGGAGCTGGAGCATGGAGGCAAGCTGAAGGTAGAACTTAACCATCGCAGTTTTGTGAAGGTACAGGAAATGTTTGGTGAGGTATCTAACGACAATCGGATTTTGGCTGTAGCTCTCAACTATTTAATCGAAGAGAAAGAGAAGCCTGATCCGCGTCCCGTAGTGCTTGTGAGTAAGGATGTGCTGGTTCGTATTAAAGCGGATGTGCTAGGAATTACGCCAGAGGATTATTTGTCAGATCGCACTGGGGATTTAAATGAACTTTACACTGGTTACCAATCTCTGCAGGTACATCCGGCATTGATTGATGAATATTACAGTCACCGCTCTTTAACGGTTAAACAGCTCGGGTTGTCATATCCCTTGTACCCACATGAATTTGTGATCCTCAAGGATGAGATAGGCACGGGCAAATCAGCTCTTCTCAAAGTGAATAGTGATGCGACCCGTCTGGAGCCGCTTTATCTGGGCAATGATTCAGTTTGGGGGATCAGCGCCCGAAATGCTCAGCAACGAATGGCATTGGAGCTGCTTCTCAATGATGAAATCCCGCTTGTAACCATTACGGGTAAGGCTGGTACAGGGAAGACATTATTGGCGCTTGCTGCCGGACTATTCAAAGTTGAGGATGAGCATAAATACAAAAAACTGCTTATTGCTCGTCCAGTAGTTCCTATGGGTAAAGACATTGGTTATTTACCCGGAGAGAAGGATGAGAAGCTCAGACCCTGGATGCAGCCTATTTATGATAATCTGGAGTTTCTGTTCGACACCAAAAAAGCTGGCGATATCGATAAAATCTTAATGGGCTTAGGCAGCATACAGGTAGAAGCCTTAACTTATATTCGTGGCCGTTCAATCCCTGCGCAGTTCATTATTATTGATGAAGCTCAGAACCTTTCCCGTCATGAGGTGAAGACAATCGTCTCCAGAGCGGGTGAAGGAAGTAAAGTGATTCTTATGGGTGATCCGGAGCAAATCGATCATCCGTATCTGGATGCTGCGAGTAACGGACTTAGTTATATTGTTGAGAAGTTTAAGCAGCAAGGGATTAGCGGACATATTACTTTGGAAAAAGGCGAGCGTTCCCGCCTAGCCCAATTGGCAGCGGATCTTCTCTAACCTATTCCTATCTTCAATCTCAGCCGGGAGAAGCATAACTCCCGGCTTTTTCCTGCCCGCCCAGAAACGGCGGAGGAATTTGGTAGGTTATGATACATAAATGGAGAGCGGTTAGCGGAGGGGGAGGAATTGTTCTGGAGAAGCGACAGCGCTCGCCTTTGTCTTCAGATTTATACCGATAAGATATATAATCAATAAATCTGGGGACAACAGCGATCGGAAGAATAATCCGCACACGGAGCGCCCTTCGCTCACCAAAGAATTATGCACGAATAAACTCTTCCGTCGTTTCCCCTATATAATAGAAAGAGAACGTTTTCACATTCTAAAGACAAGCAGCGGCTGGTTTGGTAAAATAGGGGTGACGAATCATGTGGAAGGTGGGGAATTGTGCTGAAACGCAAAAATTATTGGCTGCTTTTTGCAATTTTACTACTATCGCTGACAAGCTTGTCACCCAGTATGGAATTGAGTACCAATAACGACCCACATCCTATGAAAAAACCACAAAGTCAGTCGACAAACCCCTCTTCAGGGGAAGAGGGAACTATAGATAGCCTGCGCATAACAGTATCGTTAAATAGTGAGGAATTCAATGAACTGGAGCTTTTAAGCAATCGTTATACTTTAGAAAGTGGAGTAAAGGTAATATTAAGAAATATTGATAGCGAGGATGCAGACGAAGTTTTGAAGCATGATCTAACCATCGGGGATAGCCCGGATATCGTTATGGCGGATGGACGAAGTATTCTCGACTGGGCAACACGTGGATATTTATTGCCGGTGGATGTGTATCAGAGCATTCCGGGAACTGCACCGTTAACTCAGTTAATCCCATGGATGCAATGGAACGGATATAATTGGGGAGTGCCGCTGGATATTGACCCTTATGTACTTGTTTATTCACCACAGCGTCTTGCGGAACTGGGATTCACTAACTTACCAAGAAGTCTGGAACAGTGGAACACGTTGCTTCAGAATGTGCTTAAAGAGCAAGGGAAATATTTGCTCGCAATGGATACACGTAATCCATATGGATTGTCCGCTGTTATGGAGAGTATGAACAGCAGCTTGCTATCGGATAATCAAGAAGTGATAAATTGGACTCAGAATGCTCGCAGTTATTTTTACCTTACCAGTCGATATAACAAAGATGTTTGGGATATGATTCAGAGCGGAAGCGTTGCTGTTGCTGCTCTACCGCTATCTGAGTGGAAAAAACACGGGAATTCGTCTTTAGTTGCTGAAGCACCACTGACCGCAAGTAACGGGAGAGGACTTGAATCTTATTACAGCCGTTCCTTTGCACTTCCAGCTCAATCCCCAAATCCAAAGGAAGCCGTGAATTGGCTGACGTTTATCACTTCTGAGGATTCTCAAATGGATTGGCTGGAGAACACGGGAAGTTTGCCTGCGCTGGATGTCCTATATCGTTCAGAACATGATTTCAAATATAGGCTTCCTTTTGGAGTCGAATTATTACTGACAGAAGAAACCGCCCCGGAGGTCGAATTCCAAGGCGGCTGGAGTAAGATTGTTGAAGCAGTATCCTTACTGCTTACAGGAAAAATTGATGCGGCTGGGTACAAAGATTTCATTAAGGAAGGCTTAGAATGAGATAGAAAGTTTAACTTGGAGGACGCCTTCTTTACTATCTACTTCTGTGGCGCGGAGGAAAGAAACGATTTTTCCAGGGTAAAAGCCTAAATCAAATTCCTCCTCAAGTGTTCTTCTAGTGGTGTCAGGTAATTCGAGACCATTAAATACAACATGATCTACTTGGAATATAAGTCCATTGATGGGTTCTTCCTGTATGATGTAGTGACCGGTTAATGAAAGGGCTAAAGCACCACTTTTTCCTGTGGCAGTAATCGTTCCGTCATTAAAATGAAATGCGAAATCGTTAAATAGCTTATTCTGGGACTGAAGGAATTCGTTTAAATCCTCTTCCTTCAGATTCAGAACATAAGTCATCCCCTTACGTGTAAGAACTCCCTCTCGATTCTGGACAAACTGCGGTAATTTATTCATTGCGGAAGACAATGCTTTGAAGTAAGTCTTTACCTCGCGCAAACCAATATTCTCCCAATATAATGTGAATTCTTGAAGTAGAGCGCTCATATTATCAGGATCACTACTGTCTTTAATCCCACCTTCAATTTCTTTATTGAGCGCGGCTACCCGAATTTTCTGTTCCTCCAGAGCGGTTCGCAGCTGTGCAAGATCCTTCGAGCTGCGCTGTGCAGTCTGGAGGGTCTTCTTTAAATCCTTATATTGGTCCTCGTATTGTGTGAGAATGTTGCGGTCATTTCCGATAATAATTTCATAATAATCGAATAGTGCCAGAAATCTGCTAATGCTCTTCGCGGATAGAAATGCGGCCAAGAGACCGTCTCTATCCCCCATATAATAAGAACGAAGGACCGCGCCTGCACGCTCTTGTTGGTTTGCGATGGCAGATTTTTTCTGGATAGCTTGCTCTTCTAGGTAATCTACCTTTTCTTCAAGCGCTTTTTGTTCGGCTGTAATCTTGATGATTTCCCGTTCGATTTCTGCGGAAGATAAAGTCTGCTCCAGAAGTTTACGCGTTTCTTCATTATCTGGTATAGAGGAATTGAAAAAAGAACCGCTAGGATCGGCAGACAGGTACATCGAAGATTGTAACGGAAACAATGTACAGCAGAAGAGAATTAGTATGGTTGCCATCATGCGGCTTTGGGCATTGCGGGAGCGCACCACACCACCACCTTTTTTTTGAATTTAAGATAAGAATTTATCTGTTTCACTCCATAAATCATCCTTCTATTTCTCGTAGAAACGGAAACGGTCCGTAAAAGACGGTAAAACCGGTCCTTTTTGAATGGATATATGTATGTACTAATAATATGTTTAACCCTTCTAAAATAGCATACATACAAAAAATCCCCACAAAGTGAGGCTATCCTTCAATGCGTACACAGGTATTTGGGGGACCTCATATATAATATATTAACTGATAAACAAAAAAACGGAAGTGATCCTTATTAGATAAGGACCTCATCCGCTTCAAGAGAGCACTGCAATTTATAGTGGAAGACCCATTTGAAAGATCGTCCAATAGCTGAAACCGGTGAAAGTCAAAATCATGTATGCCCAGAAAAGTAGGACATAAGTTTTTTCAGTAAACTTCAAATAACCGAGAATTACGAAAAAAGCGGTTTGCAAAAAGAAAAGCAAGGCCATTTCTGTCAGACCTCCGGCGAAAGCCATCAATCCAATAGCCAATGTAAAAAAACCTAATACCCGAAACATGCGGTCCAAGAGAGAGTCCCCCTTCCAGTATGTATCTCACGAATATTCCTTCGACTTATTATACCCGTTCAGTAAAAATGTGTAAACGAATTCATTGAAAAAAATACACTAATCTTGAAAAAATGTGATTTTTATAATTGACTGAAGTGATTAGTGCTTGAAAAAAGAGAATTTATTACTTAAAGCGTATGATGTGGGCAGATAATGGAAATACAATTTAGTATCAAATAGATTCTATGAACTCTATGAGAAGCATAGAAATGGAGTAAGCAGCTTTTATCCCTATTCACTACCCGGCAGAGCTGTCGGTTATGGAGATGGTTATTTCAAGATGTTGTTAGGAGGTTTGGTTGGATGACAGCCGTTAGACAGGATGCTTGGAGTGCAGAAGATGATCTAATACTGGCAGAAGTAACCTTGCGCCACATTCGGGAGGGCAGTACACAACTTGCTGCTTTTGAAGAAGTGGGTGAGAAAATCGGCAGAACGTCGGCTGCTTGCGGATTCCGCTGGAACAGCTGTGTTCGAAAAAGCTATGAAGGTGCAATTGGAATCGCTAAAGGCCAACGTCAAAAGAGAAGTTACCTGAAAAAGCAGCCGTCGGTAAGAGGAGCGCAGGTAGCGGGTCTGATTCTCGGGGATACCGATGAGGAATTCGGACGAGGCGAAGGATTAAGTGAAAACACATTATCCATTGATGCGGTTATACGTTTCCTGAGACAATGGAAAGGTACGATCCAGGAGGCAGGACGCCAGCTGAAAATGCTGGAGAGAGATTTGCGCGAGAAGGAAGATGAATTAACAGAATTAAGATCTGAGAATGAGCGGTTGTCAAAAGAGGTTAATCTTGCTCAAAGTGACTACCGGGTAGTCAATGATGATTACAAAGCTTTAATTCAGATTATGGATCGTGCGCGTAGGTTAGCTTTCTTAAACGAAGAAGAAGAAGAAATGAAGACTCGTTTCAAAATGGATGGGAACGGAAATTTAGAACGTATTGAATAAAAGATAGGCAAACTAAAACACCCGTAAGTGGTTCGCTTTATTAGCGCCATTTGCGGGCGTTTTGGTTTTGTATTGTCATTTATGGAGGACGACAACGGCGGTTCTTCTTGGTATATTAAGGCTATACTTAGAAAAATTGCGCTTGAGATCAACAGGAGGATCAGATGAAAATCGATATAATCGGTGCGGGTTCACTTGGGCTGCTTTTGGCAGGGAGGCTGGCCCAGTCCGGGAATGAAGTGAGGTTGTGGTGTCGAGGGGTAGAGCAGTGCCGGAAATTAAAAGATGAGGGCTTAACTGTGAGCTATGAGGATGGGCGCGATCCAATTTCGATTTCGGGGGATCGATTTGTGTCCGCACCAATAGAGGGATTTGCAGATGCCTATCTCCGTGAGCCTAGTGATTGGATCATAGTAACGGTTAAACAGGACATACTACATAATGTTTTACCTGAATTTCTAGCCCCTCTTAGGGAACAACAGGTACACATCATTTGTTTTCAAAATGGCATTGGACATATGGAGATGCTCAGTAACGTGCTGCCGAAAGCTAATTTATATGCTGCCGTAACAACAGAAGCTGCGAAGCGAAAGTCTTTAACTGAGGTCATTCATGCAGGTGCGGGGGAGGTATGGATAGGGAAATGGAGCTTAAAGGATGGACAAGCCCATAGTATACATACTGAATTACAAGTGAATTATTTAATAGAAGTTCTCATTATGGCAGGATTCTCAGCCTTTTTGTCGAATGAAGTGGATACCATGATTTACCGGAAGCTCCTAATCAATGCCGTTATTAATCCGCTCACAGCGATTTGGCGTATTCCAAATGGTGAACTGCTTGCTTCAGAAGAGCGCCTGCAGTTAATGAAAGAACTTTTTAGAGAAGCTACTATGGTATATGATGCCTTCGGAATTACTTATGATCATGATGCGTGGGATAACATCCTTAAAGTGTGCAGGACAACGGCTGGCAATACTTCGTCCATGCTGGCAGATGTTCTAGCTTCAAGAAGCACAGAAATTCATTGGATCAATGGAAGTCTTGTAGAAATGGCAGAACGCACTGGAACATTGGTTCCTTTACATCGCTTGATCTGCCAATTAGTTGAGGGAATATAGGTATGATCTCGGAGGAGAGGTGAAGCTATGGGATTGCTGATGAATTCGGTCGGTACTTTAAGTTTGATTCCAATAATACCGTTTTTAATTGTTTATTTCATTGGAAGAGGCTTGAAAAAAGATAAAAAGAAAACTTTTATGCTCGCTATGGACGTGACTACATTTTTTTTATTATTATCGGTCTCCGCATTATTTAACAACTTGTTTAATAACGGTTTTGGGTTTTATCTTATACTACTTATTGTATTAATATCCACTGGATTGATTGGCGGCGCTCAGAATCGACTGAAAGGAAAAGTAGATGGGAAGCGGTTATTTCGGGCAGTTTGGAGACTTTCCTTCTTTTTTATGAGCGTCGGATATTTATTATTTATGTTTGTAGGGCTAATTAAGTACATATCACAAGCGATGTAATGTTCCACTGCTCCGGTGAAGCGGCAACGTCACAAAAGTTTAAAGTTTTAATAAAAAAAGAATTTTCTGAAAACATACCACTAGATTTTTTTGACCACTGGTTGTATAATCATAAACCATATACCACATTCTATTTAGGGGGAACTGCTAGATGAAGAAGAGTAAAAGTCTATTGCTAATGCTTGCATTAGTACTTGTTATCGGCACAGTGCTTGCTGGCTGCGGCGGAAACAACGCGAACAGCGGCAATAAAGGTAATGCTGGTAACACTGGTAACACGGGAACTGGTAATGCGGCTACAGAAGAGAAATTGGCTGCGGACCAAACACTGAGAATCAACCTAAGCTCTGAGCCTCCAACATTTGATCCAGGATTGGCACAAGATAGCCAAGCTAACACAGTCCTGAAGACTATGTATGAAGGTTTGACTCGCATGAATGATGAATCTGGTCAAGCTGAACCAGGTGTTGCTGAAAGCTGGGACATTTCCGCTGACGGTCTGGTATATACTTTCAAACTACGTGACTCACAATGGAGTAACGGCGATCCTGTAACAACAGAAGACTTCGTTCGCGCTTGGAAACGCGTGCTCGATCCTGCTGCTGCATCCGCTGCGCCTTACGCTTATCAATTGTACTACATCAAAAACGCTCAAAAGTATTACAACAAAGAAATTACAGATTTCAGTCAAGTTGGTGTCAAAGCGGTTGATGAGAAAACTCTAGAAGTTACTCTTGAAGCCCCAACTCCTTACTTCCTTGGATTGCTTTCCTTCTACACGTATTACCCAATTCACAAATCCACTGAGGGTAATGCTAAATGGGCAACAAGCAAAGACAGTATGATCGTTAACGGTGCTTTCACTCTTACTGAGTGGACTACTGGTCAAACACTTGTTGTATCTAAAAATGATAAATATTGGGATAAAGATGCCATTAAACTTAGCAAAATCGACTTCTCTCTTGTAAACAGTGGTGCAACTGAACTGCTCAGCTACAAGAACGGTGAATACGATCGTGCCGGTGGACCAACTGGTGAAATTCCATCAGAACAAATTCCAATCGTGCAAAAAGAACTTCCTAAAGAATTCAGCCGTAAAGGTATTGCTTCCGTATACTACTACGAATTCAATATCACTGAAAAACCTTTCACAAACGCTAAAATCCGTAAAGCTCTTGCAATGTCCATTAACCGTCAAGCTTTGATTGACAATGTAGTACAAGGTGGACAATTCCCAGCATTCGGTTATGTACCTCCGGGTATCGCTGGTGCTGATGGTGAATACCGTACAGCAGTTAAAGATAGCTACTTCACTGAAGATCTAGAACAAGCTAAAACTTTGCTTGCTGAAGGTCTGAAAGAAGAAGGTATGGATAAACTGCCTACATTCTCATTGACTTACAACACAAGTGAAGGTCACAAGAAAATCGCTTTGGCGATTGCTGATATGTGGAAAAACAACCTTGGTATCGACGTACAAACCGTTAACCAAGAGTGGGCTGTATTTATTGAAAACCGTCAAAACCTGAACTACCAAGTTGCACGTGCTGGTTGGACTGCGGATTACAATGATCCAATGACTTTCCTTGATATGTGGGTAACAGGTGGCGGTAACAATGATACTGGTTACGCTAACCCTGAGTATGACAAGTTGATCAGCGAAGCTAAAGCAAGTACTGACTTGAAAGTACGTCAAGACAAGTTTGCAGCAGCTGAGAAATTGCTCATCGAGCAAGATCAAGTTTTGATTCCTTTGTACTACTACACTAACAACTCCCTGACTAAAGAGTACCTCAAAGGTGTTACTCTTGACTTCAGTGGTGCAATTGACTTGACTCGTGGATACTTGCTTGAGCACTAAGATTTAGCTCATGTAATTTAAACAGAATAGTTAGTTGACTGAAGTAACACAATACTTCGGGATATATATGTGGAACTCCATATATATCCCTTTTTTTTGTATTTCCGTCTATTTGTTATTTATTGTTATTTATAACATATTTAGAAAATGGACAAAAATCCGTTTTTTTCATAAAATCAATATAATGCTCTCAAAAAATTTGTCGGAGGAGGTGTGATGGGGATGGTTCGTTATGTCGCAAATAAATTCTTCTATATGTTGGTTTCATTATTTGTACTGATTTCAGCAACTTTTTTCTTGATGAAAGCTATTCCAGGGGATCCGTTTACTTCTGAGAAGAAAGTACCGCCAGAAATTAAAGCGCGTTTGATGGAGCAATATGGTCTGGACAAGCCGCTCTCTCATCAGTATTTTAAGTATTTAGGTGATATTATCCAAGGTGATCTGGGTGTATCCATGAAACGCCTGAATCAAGATGTATCACATTTGATCGGTCAAACCTTTTCAGCGTCGCTGAAGCTGGGACTCGTCGCAATTGTTGTGGCGGTTATTGTTGGGGTTCTTCTCGGCATGTTAGCGGCACTCTATCACAGAAAGTTTCTTGACAGCGCCGCGATGGTGTTGGCAGTTCTGGGGATTGCGGTTCCGAGCTTTGTAGTCGCGTCATTATTACAGTATGTGTTCGCTTTCAAATTGGGTTGGGTACCGGTTTCAGGTTTTAAAGGACCAATCTATTATTTCCTTCCTGTAGCAGCGCTCTCGGCTCAGCCAATAGCATTTATAGCGCGCTTGACACGTTCAAGTATGCTTGAAGTTCTGAATGCGGATTATATCAAAACGGCTAAGGCTAAGGGATTAAGCTGGATGGCTATTCTAAGTCGTCACGTACTTCGAAATGGTATCCTTCCGGTTGTTACTTACATGGGACCTATGACAGCTAACATCGTAACTGGTTCGGTTGTTATCGAGCAGATCTTTGGTGTTGGGGGTATTGGTAAACAGTTCGTGGAAGCGATTGGTGTCCGTGACTATACCGTTATTATGGGGATAACCATTTTCTATGGTGTACTACTCATGGTGGCCCGTTTCATTACTGATATTGCTTATGTATTGATTGACCCACGTATGAAATTAAGTGGAGGAAAGGAGGGCTAAAGAGTGGCATCTGATAATAACTTGTTAAAGAACATGAATCTAAAACCGGAAGATTTTCAAAAAGTCGGTGTAGATGAAAAAGAAGCCGAGGTAATTCAGCGGGAGAGTCTCTCTGCCTGGAAAGATTCTTGGCAACGGTTGCGTCAAAACAAAATGGCGATGACCGCGCTTGGGATTCTAGGCTTGATCGTGCTTGCAGCGATTATCGCTCCCTTATTCTCGAAATATAACTATTACTCCAATGACTTGATGAATACCAATAAGCCCCCTTCCTCCGATCACTGGTTTGGAACGGATGATCTTGGACGTGATATTTTCGTTCGTACTTGGTACGGCGCACGGATCTCCTTGATCGTTGGTCTAGCTGCGGCAGCCATCGACTTGTTTATCGGTGTTATCTATGGAGGTATTATGGGCTTCTTCGGCGGCCGTGTAGATAATATCATGAACAAATTCTCTGAAATTTTGTACTCCATTCCTTATCTGCTTGTTGTAATTTTGCTTTTGGTTGTGCTTGAACCAAGTCTTGGTACCATCATCCTGGCCTTAACCATCACGGGTTGGATTACGATGTCGTGGATTGTACGCGGTGAAATTATGCAGCTTAAGAATCGCGAGTTCGTATTGGCTTCTCGTTCCATGGGTGCAGGTTCTGCGAGACTGTTGTTCAAACACCTTCTGCCGAACGCAGTGGGTCCGATTATTGTAACGATTACACTTTCTGTACCAAATGCAATTTTTGCTGAGGCTTTCCTAAGCTTCTTGGGTCTTGGTGTACAAGCTCCTATCGCTTCACTTGGATCTATGATTAACGATTCACTCACCGGTTGGTTGTACTATCCATGGCGCTTCCTGTTCCCTGCCATTCTGATCAGTTTAACCATGCTTTCTTTCAACATTTTCGGTGATGGTCTTCGTGACGCGCTTGATCCTAAGCTGAAAAAATAGGAGGGTTATGGATGGAACCTATTTTACAAGTCAAAGATTTGCATGTTTCGTTCTTTGTTAAAGGCGGAGAAGTGCAAGCTGTCCGTGGTATGAATTTTGAAATTGGCAAAGGTGAAACGGTTGCCATCGTCGGCGAGTCCGGCAGCGGTAAGAGTGTAACTGCACAATCGATTATGCGGTTGATCCCTTCCCCACCCTCTAAAGTGAAAAAGGGAGAAATTATTTTCCAAGGACAAAATCTGCTAGACAAAAGCATGAAAGAAATGGAATCCATTCGCGGTAAAGATATTGGCATGATTTTTCAAGACCCGATGACTTCTTTGAACCCAACCATCAAAGTGGGCAAACAGATCACTGAAGTTTTGATTAAACATCAGAAAATGTCAGCGGCCGAAGCGAAAAAGCAAGGTATTGAGATGCTCAAATTAGTTGGCATCACAAATGCTGAGGCTCGCTTTAACCAATATCCCCACGAGTTTTCAGGCGGTATGCGCCAGCGTGTAATGATTGCAATCGCGCTAGCCTGCCGTCCGGCTTTACTCATAGCGGACGAGCCTACAACGGCTCTTGACGTAACCATTCAGGCGCAGATCATGGAAGTTATGAGAGAGATGCAGCAAAAACTAGGTACCTCCATCATTTTGATTACCCATGATCTTGGCGTCGTTGCCGGTATGTGTGATCGGGTTATTGTAATGTATGCAGGTGAAGTTGTGGAGACCGGAACAAGATGGGAAATCTTTAAGAATCCACAGCATCCATATACCAAAGGTCTGCTGCGCTCGATGCCGCGTCTGGACCAAAAGAAGGGCGAGCCGCTCATTCCGATCATCGGCACACCGCCAGATCTGATCAAGCCGCCGATCGGCTGTCCGTTCACCGCGCGTTGCAATGAAGCAATGCATGTTTGCGAACAAATCGATCCCGGCGCCACAGAATTCAGCGAAACGCATATGGCGCGTTGCTGGAATCTGCATTCGATGGCCAAGGAGGTGCAGTACTCTTGAGTAAGAACCTAATAGAGGTAGAAGGTCTTAAGAAATATTTTAATGTAGGTCAAGGCAAGGTTCTTAAGGCTGTTGATAATATTAACTTCTCCATCCGTGAGGGCGAGACGCTTGGAATGGTAGGGGAATCCGGTTGTGGTAAGACTACTGCTGGACGTACAATTCTTCGCTTGTATGAGCCAACTGCCGGAAGTGTGAAATATAATGGTACAGACATTTATAAATTGCCTTCTAACAAAATGAAAGCAATGCGCCGTGACATGCAGATGATTTTCCAAGATCCGTACGCATCACTTAACCCGCGTTTTACGGTTTCTGATATCATCGGCGAGGCACTGGACATTCACGGAATGGCTGGCAGTCGTGCAGAACGTAAAAAACGGATCGAAGAGCTGCTCGATATGGTTGGTCTTAACCATGATCACGCTACTCGTTATCCGCATGAATTCTCTGGTGGACAACGCCAACGTATTGGGATTGCCCGTTCGTTAGCGGTAAATCCTAAGTTCATCGTTTGTGATGAGCCGATTTCCGCGCTTGACGTATCCATTCAGGCTCAGGTCGTAAACTTGCTTAAAGAATTGCAAGATCGTCTGGGATTGACTTATCTTTTCATCGCGCATGATCTGTCCATGGTTAAACATATCAGTGATCGCGTAGCAGTTATGTATTTGGGTAAAATGGTAGAATTGGCGGAAAGTGAAGAGCTTTATGCAAATCCTATCCACCCTTATACCAAATCTCTCTTGTCAGCTATTCCAATTCCGGATCCGGAAATTGAAGTGAACAAGAAACGTATTCACTTGCATGATGAGCTTGGTAGTCCTATTTATTCTGCTAACGAAAAGAGCAATGATAGTGACTTTGAATTAGTAGAAGTATCCAAAGGACACTGGGTAAGCAAAAAATTTGCTTAAATCTATAGCGAGTATTAGACAGGCGGGAGCGTTATGCTCTCGCCTCTTGTATGTAGTGGGGATATTTAATAATCATTTTAATGGATAAGAAAATAAAACGGCTGCTCTTGCATTGCTTTTTTGCAGGTATGTAATTCTTTTGACGCGGCCCCTGACTTTGGATACAATCATATAGAGTTTACGAACTTGGATTTACATATAACTGCTCAGTAGAACTGGAGGCACTAGCAAATGAATATTGTTAAGGAACCGCTCCCGGGTGGATCTGCACTCGCGCGCGACTATATAGAAAATTTTGAAAAAGTTAGTCATTTGTATGGTGGGGATTTCCGAAGCAAAGAGAGTAGAAGCATTCGGGCAGAATGGCTGGATCGTAGTGAGGGTCTCCGTGCAGACCGGACACAAGTTGCTGCATGTCTACGGCAATATAATGAAAAGCATAATTCACATGATGCGGTGATGTCTTCCCTGGCACTTTTAGAACAGTCGGGAACGTTAGTGGTTACTGGCGGACAGCAAAGCGGATTATTTACAGGACCACTACTTGTAGTATATAAAGCAATGACAACCATTATGGCGGCAAAAGAAGCAGCAGAACAGCTCGGTCGACCTGTAGTCCCATTATTCTGGATTGCAGGAGAGGATCATGACTGGGATGAAGTGAATCATACGTATGTATTGAATCGTACGCAAGAGATTACAAAGATTAAGATAGAGAAATCAGAGGAGAAACGCTCCTCGGTGAGTAATATTCGTGTAGAAGATGAAAGCTGGGAGCAAGTAGTGGAACAGCTGGATGCACTACTTCAAGATAGTGACTTTAAACCGCAAATTATGGAATTTATTCGATCTTCTTCGTTTAGAGCAGATAGTATGACGGATGCTTTTGCCAAACTGATGGGTTCTTTATTTGGTAAATTTGGTCTGATCCTGCTTGATTCTGCTGATCCTAACCTTCGTAAGTTAGAAGAGCCTTTCTTTACTTCGCTAATTATGCAGAATGATGCACTGGAAACAGCGTACATGAATTCTGCTTCTGATATCGTGAACGCTGGGTATGAGCTTCAGGCTGACGTTACGGCAGGCAATGCCAACCTCTTTTATATACATGAAGGTGTACGATTATTGCTTCATAAGAAAGATGGCGTTTTTGCCGATCGCAAGGGCCAGGTATCGTTCACCCGGGATGAACTACTGGAGGAAGTGAAGGTTCATCCGGAACTATTCAGTAACAACGTGCTGACACGTCCGCTTATGCAGGATTATGTGTTGCCGGTTCTAGCAACGGTGCTAGGTCAAGGTGAGATTGCTTATTGGGCCATTCCGCATCGTGCGTTTGAGACCATTGGGGGACAAATGCCCCTGATCATCCCGCGAATGTCTTTCACAGTGGTGGAAGGTACGCTTCATAAGCATATGGATAAATATCAACTAAGCTTTGAGGATGTAAGACAGGGACTAGATCGTAAAAGACATGAGTGGTTGGCTGCACAGGATGAGTTGGGGATTGAACAACGTTTCGAAGAAACTAAAGCTACTTTCTCCGCCATGTACGAACCACTGATTGAGCAGCTTGGAACCATTCAAGCAGGTCTTCTAAAACTAGGGAATAACAATAAGGATAAGATTTTAGATCAGATCACTTTTTTACAAGCGAAAGCTCAAGATGCAATGGCAAAACAGAATGAAGCTGCAATCCGTCAATGGGAGCGAATCGAGTTGTCGTTAATGCCACTGGGTAAACTGCAAGAAAGAGTGTACAATATCATGTATTACTTGAACCGCTACGGACTTCCATGGTTAGATGAGCTGATGGCTATTGAACCGGATTATAGTGGGACGCATCGTATCATTTATATGTAGAGAAGTATTGCTCCATAAAACAAAGCGTATGCTTACGATGCAAGTTTTATTGCGAAGTAAAACATAGAAGTATTGCTCCATAAAACTTTTAGGAGGTTTCATTATGAGTTCATCAAAACAAAATAGTATCGTGGCTGATATGTCACTCGCACCCGAAGGTCATTTGAAAATCGACTGGGTTCGTCAACATATGCCGGTATTGAACCGTATCCGTGAGCAGTTCGAAGCTGAGCAGCCATTCAAAGGATTAAAAGTATCTATTACGCTTCATTTGGAAGCTAAAACCGCTTATCTGGCGAAGGTAGTCAAAGCAGGCGGTGCAGAAGTAACTATTACTGGATCGAATCCACTGTCTACACAGGATGATGTATGTGCGGCGCTTGTAGAGGACGGAATTACCGTATTTGCTAAATACAACCCGTCACCTGAAGAGTTCAAAGCCCTTAATATCAAGGCGCTGGAAAGCAAACCGGATTTGATTATTGATGATGGTGGGGATTTTGCTACATTGCTGCATTCGGAGCGTCCTGATCTAATGGAGAATATTCGTGGGGGTGCTGAAGAAACAACAACCGGCATCATTCGTCTAAAAGCTCTTCAAAAGCAAGGTGTGTTGAAGTTCCCAATGGTCGCAGTAAATGATGCTTATTGCAAATATTTGTTTGATAACCGCTATGGCACAGGCCAATCCGCATGGGATGGAATTATTCGAACAACCAACCTGATTGTTGCGGGCAAAACCGTAGTTGTTGTCGGATACGGCTGGTGCGGTAAAGGTGTTGCTATGCGTGCCAAAGGTTTGGGCGCAAAAGTGGTTGTCACAGAAGTGGATGCTATTAAAGCTGTTGAAGCACATATGGACGGTTTCGAAGTTATGCCTATGCTGGAAGCTGCTAAGGTTGGTGATTTCTTCGTTACAGTAACTGGTAATCGTTATGTCATTCGCGGTGAACATTATGATGTGATGAAGGATGGAGCAATCATGTGCAATGCAGGCCATTTCGACGTTGAAGTGAATAAGCCTGAATTGTCTGAAAGATCCGTATCTCAGCGTACTGTTCGCAAAAATATCGAAGAGTACCAGCTTCGCGACGGACGTAAACTATATCTGCTTGCAGAAGGCAGACTTGTAAATCTGGGTGCTGCTGATGGACACCCTGCCGAAATTATGGATACGACCTTTGCGCTACAAGCGCTGTCGTTGAAATATGTAAATGATAATTATAAGAGCATTGGCGTAAAAGTTGAGAATGTTCCTTATGAGCTGGATGAGCAGGTAGCACGCTACAAGCTGCAAAGTCTGGGCATTAACATTGATAGTCTGACTCCAGCACAAGTGGATTATTTGGACAGCTGGAATCTGAACGATTAATTACGGAACGCACAACAATAAAGTATATTAACCAAGTGTACCTTGAACTGAAGCAACTTTTGTAAAATATAAGAGAGTATAAGTTTTACGCTATACATTATCCTTATATTTCTCGCTTAAACGCTTCGGCGTCCTTATAAGGACACCGAAGACGTTTATGCTTGAAAAGCCATGCAGCGGACAAGATTCCGATTGTATGGCTTTTTTCTGTGGCGAAATGTTTTTTGGGTAACGATCCATCTGATTTAGCAAAAAATTCCTTTCACCAGAAAAAGGTTTTTGATTTTTAATGGCGAATCTATTATGCTTAAGTGGTGAAAAGTGGGGTAAAGTGGGGATTCGGGGATTAGGGGTGGGAAAAAGGATGTTCATGGGAGAGTATCAACACAGCATTGACGACAAAGGCCGAATTATTATTCCGGCTAAACTCCGTGAATTGCTTGGAACCTCCTTTGTGACGACCCGTGGTCTAGACTCGTGTCTATTTGTTTATCCCATGGAAGAATGGGCAATCATGGAACAAAAGCTAAAAAGCCTTTCACTGATGAAATCAGATGCCCGTGCATTCAGTCGCTTTTTTTTCTCAGGCGCGACAGAATGTGTATGGGATAAGCAGGGAAGGGTAAATCTGCCGGCCAATTTAAGGCAGTATGCCAAACTGGACAAAGACTGTGTTATTCTGGGCGTTTCGAACCGGGTGGAAATCTGGAACAAAGAGCTATGGGAGCAGTACTTCGAACAGTCCGAGGAATCGTTCAACGAAATTGCCGAAAAATTGGTGGATTTCAATTTTGATCTATAAAACACAATATCGAATACTGTCCTGGAGGGATGCAGCTTGTTTCACCACATCACGGTGCTTAAAGAAGAAGCGACAGAAGGGCTGCACATCAAAAAAGACGGAATCTATGTAGATTGCACTCTCGGTGGAGCAGGCCACAGCGCACTAATTGCTTCCAAACTTAGCGGCGAAGGCCGATTAATCTGTTTGGATCAAGATGATTGGGCTCTGGAGAACGCAAAAGAAAGACTAGCTGAATACGGAGACAAGGTTGTACTCATTAAGACCAATTTCCGTGATCTGGAGAGTGTACTTAAGGATGTGCCCTTTGTACCACAAAAAGATGGCATTCCCCAAGTGGATGGAGTCCTCTTTGATCTTGGCGTATCCTCTCCCCAGTTTGATGAGGGAGAACGCGGATTTAGTTACAATCATGATGCTCCGCTGGACATGCGGATGGATCAGACAGCGCTATTAACGGCTGCTGATATTGTGAATACGTGGTCTGAGCAGGAGATTGCCCGTGTGCTTTTCCAATATGGAGAAGAGAAGTTCTCGCGGAGAATCGCTAAGAAAATTGTAGACAGAAGAGAAGAAAGTCCTGTGGAGACCACAGGAGAATTAGCTGAGCTTATCAAGGAAGGTATTCCGGCGGCTGCACGAAGAACGGGAGGACATCCCGCTAAACGTAGCTTTCAAGGTTTACGGATTGCTGTAAACGACGAGTTGGGTGCTTTTGAAGAAGGATTACATAGCGCAGTACGTTGCCTTGCACCAGAAGGTAGAGTATCCGTTATCACTTTTCATTCACTCGAGGACCGAATTTGCAAGCAAATACTAAGCAGCTATTTAAGCAGATGTACATGCCCGCCTGACTTTCCGTTTTGTGTATGTGGCGCGAAAGGCACGCTTAAGTTAATCAACCGCAAACCGCTTGTGCCTTCTGAAGAAGAGCTTGAGCTTAATACTCGAGCCCGTTCAGCTAAGCTGCGCATTGCAGAAAAATTGTAATTGACGATAAAGGAGAGTCAGAGATGGCCTATACCCGCGGCAATTTAGCAGTTCAGCCCAAAAGAAAAGAAGAGGTAAACCCCCTTTACCGCGAGAAGACAAAAGTAGTTACCAAACGAAGAGTACTTCCGCTGCAAGAGAAACTTTTGTATATGCTGACGCTAGGAGTATGCGTTTTGGTGGCTATCACCCTGATTTCACGTTACGTTCATATTTATGATTTGAACTTGCAGGCCCAGAAATTAGATAAGGATATAGCGACTGCTAAGAAGCAAATTTCCACGTTTGAGATGGAGAAGCAGAACTTGGAGCAGAAGGTTGCCCAAAAGGCAAAGGATCTTGGATACGTAGCACCGGATGAAAATGCTACAATCTTTATTCCGGCGAATCCGATATCGACAGAAGGCGATAATTAGTGAGCGATTGGCAAGATCGCAATAAAAAAATTGTGAGGTTCGCTTATGGTAAAGAGAATAAAACTTCGCACGCTGTTTATAGGAGGGTGTATTACCCTCTTTTTTCTTGTTTTGATAGCTAGAGTGTTCTGGATTCAAGTTATGGAGGGTTCAGAATGGCAAGAAAAGGCTGCTACACTTTGGGCGCACACTTCGACTATCAAAGCAGAGCGAGGAACGATTTCTGACCGTAATGGGAGTGTGCTCGCAAGTGATGTTCCTGCTTATACTGTGGTTGTAAACCCGGCAGTCATTGCTGAAAAGGGAATTGGTGATGAGGTCGTTAAGGGATTGCATGAGCTACTCGGCAAGCCAGAAGATGAGCTGCGGAAGCTGGTTGAAGCGAAAGACGAGAACGGTAAATACCTCAAGAATCGTGAGGTTCGTAACGAAGGCTGGAAGATCGATCAGGAACTTGCTGATAAGGTGAAAGAATTTTATGTAGCCCTAGGTAAAGAGCATAAAATTCAAGAGACTGGAATTGGTCTTGTTAGAGAGCAGAAACGATATTACCCTAAGGGTTCGCTTGCTGCGCATATATTAGGCTATACAGATCGAGATGGCAAGGCGATTATGGGTCTGGAAAAATCCCTAGATGAACAGCTTAAGGGTGCCGATGGCAAGCTGCTTTATCAAAGTGACGGTCAAGGGGTTAAGCTGCCGGATTCAAAAGATACCTATAAACCTGTAGTGAATGGAAGTAATTTCAAGCTTACAATCGACAGTACAATCCAGCAATATATACAAGCGGCCATGGAAAAGGCATATGCGCAATATAAGCCGAAAAGTATGAGTGTCATTGCTGCTGATCCGAATACGATGGAGATTTTGGGGATGGCGAATATGCCTACCTTTGATCCTAATAAATATATGGATACGGGTGCTGATGCAGCGGGTTTCTACAATCATGCTATTAAATCAACTTATGAGCCCGGTTCGACCTTCAAAATTGTAACACTTGCTGCAGCTGTAGAAGAGAAGCTTTTTGATCCCGTAGCTACATTTCTGTCAGGATCTATCAGAATTAAGGGATACAGTAAGGCATTACATGATATTAATCGTGCCGGCTGGGGGCAAATCAGTTTCCTGGAAGGTGTGAAGCGGTCTAGTAACGTTCTTTTTGTAAAACTTTATGAAATGCTCGGACAAGATAGACTTTTACAGTATATTGATGATTTTGGCTTTAATGGGAAGACAGGAATCGATTTGCCAGGGGAAGCCAGTGGGGTCGTTAACCCTAACCTTGGACGTCCTATCGAAATTGCTACACTTGCATATGGGCATGGTAAAGTGCTAGTTACACCACTTCAACAATTGGTTGCTGTATCTGCTATCGCCAATGGTGGGAAACTGATGACTCCATATGTGGTAAAAGAGGTTACGGACCCAAACACCGGAGACACTAAGGTTACTCAGCCTAGTGTAGTGCGTCAGGTGATTGATGAGGCAAGCGCCAAGAAAACCGGTGAATACTTGGAGCAGGTAGTTGCCGACCAAGTCAAAGGTACAGGACGCAACGCTCACATAGAAGGTTACCGTGTCGCAGGTAAGACAGGAACGGCTATCAAGGTTGAAGGTAAGGACTACGTGAAGTCCAAAGTACTGGTCTCCTTTATTGGTTATGCGCCTGTGAATGATCCAAAGATCGCTGTTATTGTTATTATTGATGAACCGAACGTTGAGGTTGGTGGAGGTAAAGCTGCAGCTCCTGTATTTAAAGAAATCGTATCTCAGTCTCTGCAATACATGGGAGTTCCAAAGTTAGCGACTGAAACTAGCGATAAGGATAGTAAAAAAACAGTTGAATCTGAAGCGCCTGTGCTCCGGACCACACCTGATCTGATGGGCAAAACGATGAAGGAAGCAAGAGAGACGCTTCTGGATCAAGGATTTGATTTTGAAGTTGTCGGTGAAGAAGCTTCTGTGGAAACCCAATATCCAGAGGCTGGAACGAAGCTTGCTCAAGGTCAGCGTATATACCTATTAAGCAAGCAAGGGGACAAGCCTACCATTCCAAATTTACAAAGAGAGTCGCTGCGTGATGCGCTTGAGATTCTAACACTTCTAAAAGTGGAGATTGCGGTAGAAGGCGAAGGATATGTCTCGGAACAGATTGAAGGAACAAAGAACGGCAAAACATTGGTTACTTTGAAGCTGAAACCATTAAATGATAAGAGTGAAGAGGATCCTGCAACTTCGACTGCTGATGAGGGTACGGAATCGGAGAGTGGGCCATAGGCTTGTTCTAACCCCTGTTTGTCCCGAATAGTCATGAAGATAAGAGCTCATGTCTATAGGTGAAAGCGGGGGAGAACGGAATGAAGGTTTCGAAGGTCGTAACACGGCGGAGAATGTTGTGGACGCTGCTGGGACTGGCAGTGTTATTCGGTTCGCTGGTCGTGCGTCTTGGCTTTGTGCAATTATCCCAAGGCGAGAAATTAAGTGACAAGGTAGAAGATTCCTTGCGCCGCAATATTCCTTTTACAGCCAAGCGTGGTGAAATTTTGGATCGTGAAGGTATACCGCTGGCCTATAATATCAGTACGCCTACGGTTTATGCGGTGCCTGTGCAGGTGAAGGAGAAGCAAAAGACAGCGCAGCAATTGGCGCCTCTGCTTGGGATGACCGAGGAGAAGCTGATGAGCTTGCTGACTAAAAAATCAATGTCGGTGAAACTACAGCCCGGCGGCCGCAAAATTACGATGGAACTTGCCGCGAGCATCCGTGATTTGCAGTTGCCGGGCATCGTTGTCGCTGAGGATAGCAAAAGATATTATCCGTACGGCGATCTTGCCGCGCATATACTAGGCTTTACAGGTATTGATAACCAAGGGATTACCGGGGTCGAGAACATATACGATAATTTACTTAAAGGAATAGCAGGCAATATTTCGTATTTGTCTGACGCAGGTGGAAGACTCATGCCTGGATCATCGGAGAAGTATTCTGCCCCTCAGGATGGACTTAATCTGCAATTGACGATTGATAAACAGATTCAATCCATTATGGAACGTGAGCTGGATCAAGCTATGGTAAAATATCAGGCGCAGGGTGCTTGGGCTATAGCGATGAATCCGAAGAATGGTGAAATTCTGGCCATGGCTAGTAGACCGGGTTATGAACCGGGTTTATATAAGGAATATGATCCGCAGATCTATAATCGGAATTTGCCCATTTGGATGACTTACGAGCCTGGTTCGACGTTCAAAATCATCACACTTGCTGCAGCACTGCAAGAAGGTAAGGTAGACCTGCAAAATGATCATTTCTATGATCCTGGGTTTATCGAAGTGGCGGGTGCGAAGCTGCGCTGTTGGAAAAAAGGCGGCCATGGCAGCCAAACCTTTCTTCAGGTGGTTGAGAACTCCTGTAACCCTGGTTTTGTTGCTCTTGGGCAACGGCTGGGCAAAGAAACCCTCTTCAAATATATTCGTGATTTTGGTTTCGGCAGCAAAACAGGAATTGATCTAAACGGAGAATCTAATGGGATTCTGTTCAAGCTTAGTCAAGTTGGTCCGGTGGAGCTTTCGACTACGGCCTTCGGCCAAGGGGTCTCGGTTACACCTATCCAGCAGATTGCTGCGGTATCCGCGGCTATCAATGGTGGCAATCTCTATAAACCACATGTAACAAAATCATGGGTTAATCCTGAAACGGGAGAGACTGTATCAGAGGTGAAGCCTGAGCTTGTGCGGCAGGTTATTTCGGAGGAGACATCCAAGAAGGTGCGGGCAGCACTTGAGAGCGTGGTTGCCAAAGGCACGGGACGGCCGGCTTTTATCGACGGCTATCGTGTAGGTGGCAAGACGGGTACTGCACAGAAGGTTATAAATGGACGTTATTCTCCGACAGAGCACATTGTTTCTTTTATTGGCTTTGCGCCGGCGGATGATCCGCAGATCGTTGTCTACACTGCAGTGGATAATCCGAAAGGGATTCAATTTGGGGGTGTAGTTGCAGCTCCAATCGTGCAAAATATTTTGGAAGACTCGCTGCACTATATGAAGGTTCCTGAGCGCAGTGATCAGCTTCCAAAAACTTATAAGTATGGTGAAACTCCGATTGTGACCGTGCCTGACCTTACAGGTGCAACCGTACAAGATATCTATGAGGATTTAAATATGAATTTTAATCTGGCGCGTTCAGGCTCTGGCAATACGGTCATCAATCAGGCTCCGAAAGCTGGGGCAAGAGTAGAACAGGGCTCAACCATCAGGATTTATATGGGAGCTTCTAGTGAATAATGATAAAGGTATAAGGGTTCAGTTTGTATCCGAAAATGTAGAGTGAGGGATTACTATGAAAGTTAATGAATTATCTGCTTGTCTTGCCACTTCGCGTCTATATGGGGACGGGGAGGTGGAGATTACTGATCTTCAGACGGATTCCCGCCGTGTAAGTCCGGGTGATCTGTTTATCTGTTTACCGGGTCACACCGTAGACGGACATAAATTTGCGCCGCAAGCCGTAGCCTCTGGAGCATCTGCTATCGTATGTGAGCATAAGCTAGAGCTTGATATCCCACAGATCGTTGTGGATGACTGCCGTTTTGCGATGTCTGTCATGTCGAATGCATTCTTTGGCTCACCTAGCAGCCGAATGAGAATGATCGGGGTTACGGGTACAAACGGGAAGACAACTACGACTTATCTTATTGAGCGGATTATGCAAGACCAGAATATGAAGACGGGTCTGATTGGGACCATTCAAATGCGCTATGACGGCAAAAGCTACCCTATGTCAGGGACCACTCCAGAATCGCTAGATCTGCAGCGCTCGCTTCATGATATGGCCTCCAAAGGTGTGGAATGTTGCATAATGGAAGTCTCCTCCCATGCGCTTCAGCAAGGACGTGTGAAGGGTGCGGACTTCCGTACAGCAATATTTACGAACTTAACCCAGGATCATCTGGATTATCATCATACAATGGAGGAGTATCGGGCGGTTAAAGGTCTATTCTTCTCTAGACTAGGAAATGTGATCTCTCCTTGGAAAGAAGAACGCAAATATGCGGTGCTGAATGCTGATGATGAGGCGAGCCACTATTTTGCAACCCAAACTGCAGCGGAAGTGATTACATATGGCATTGATAACAACGCTAATGTCCGAGCTTCGCAAATCTCGATCACTGCAAAAGGAACTTTTTTCCATGTAGATACGTTTAAGGGTGAGACGGACATTTCGCTTCGTATGGTTGGTAAGTTCAATGTCTATAATGCACTTGCGGCGATTACGGCAGCGTTGTTGGAAGATGTGTCACTGTCAGATATCAAGACTAGTCTTGAGGCGATTGATGGGGTAGCTGGACGGGTAGAGTCAGTAGATGAGGGGCAAGAATATGCCGTTATCGTTGACTATGCACATACACCAGACGGGCTGGAAAATGTATTAAGAACGGTCTGCGAATTTGCTACAGGTAAAGTGCTTACTGTGTTTGGCTGCGGAGGAGACAGAGACCGCACGAAACGTCCTTTAATGGGTAAGATAGCTGCAAAATATAGCGACATGATATTCGTAACCTCTGACAACCCTCGGACGGAGGACCCTGGGCTAATTCTGAAGGATATAGAAGCAGGACTAGTAGAGGATGGAGTCACCTCTGACCGGTATCATATGATTGTTGATCGCCGAGAAGCAATTGGGAAGGCTATTGAAATGGCAAGCTCTGGCGATGTAGTATTGATTGCGGGGAAAGGTCATGAGACCTATCAACTGATTGGCGGAGTGGTTCACGATTTCGATGACCGCATCGTCGCTAAAGAAGTTATAAGGGGTCGAAGCTATTGATTACAAGAACACTGGGACAAATTGCTGTGATGTGCGCAGGGGAACTTCCTGCTGCCGAAGCTATGAATATACCACTTACGGGCGTCGTTACTGACTCCCGTAAGATAACTACAGGTTGCCTGTTTGTTCCTCTAACGGGAGACAAATTTGACGGTCATCATTATGCAGCTACAGCTATGGCTGCTGGTGCTGCAGGGACCTTATGGCAGCGTGATAAAGGTCCTGCGCCTGAGGGTGGCGGAGTCATAATTGTTGAAGATACGCTAGAGGCGCTTCAGAAGCTGTCCGCTGCGTATTTAAATGAGGTCGCTCCGAAGGTTGTCGCAGTTACGGGCAGTAATGGCAAAACAACGACAAAAGATATCATTATGGCCTTGCTCGAAACGCAGTACAAGGTGCACAAGACAGAAGGAAACTTCAATAATCATATTGGTCTTCCGCTCACGATTCTATCCATGGCTGAGGATACAGAGATTGCAGTGCTTGAAATGGGTATGAGCTCGCGGGGAGAAATTGCTCTGCTGGCTTCTTTGGCTGCACCAGATGTTGCAGTCATTACTAATGTAGGTGAGTCACATCTGCTGCAACTGGGATCCCGCAAAGAAATCGCCCGTGCCAAGCTGGAAATAGTTGAAGGGCTAAAGCCAGGTGGACTGCTAATTTATAACGGTGATGAACCGCTGCTGACTGAGGTAATGCAAGAGTCCACTTTTGAGGCTCCGGAGGAGATGGTGTCCTTCCGTTTCGGCCTGAACGGAGATAATGATGATTATCCGACTGGGATGATGTCCCATAGTGGTGGTATGACGTTTACGTCAAGCCTTCATAAGGAACATGCTTTTACATTACCGCTGCCAGGCCAGCATAACGTTGTTAACGCGTTGGCTGCACTAGCGGTTGCTCGCCATTTTGGAATTACAGAACAAAATGTAGAGAATGGGTTAAGCAATCTTAAGTTGACGGGCATGCGGATTGAAGTGATTCGGACTTCTTCCGGGCTTACACTTTTGAATGATGCTTATAATGCCAGTCCGACTTCTATGAAGGCGGCCATTGATGTGCTTCAAACTATGAAATGCAGTGGCAAAAAAATCGCAGTACTGGGGGACATGCTGGAACTTGGGCCGGATGAAATACAGTTTCATAAAGAAATTGGCTACTACCTAGACCCCGCAGTGACTGATTTTGTATATACCTATGGTCCATTGTCAGTCCATATTGCAGAAGCTGCAAAGGAAAGATTCGGAAACGAGCGTGTGCTGGCTTTTACGGATAAGTCAGAATTAACAGCCGTCCTTATCGAGAAAAGCAGCTCCAAGGATATTGTACTATTCAAAGGATCTAGAGGGATGAGGCTTGAGGAAGTGCTTCAGAGCCTTAATAAAGAGATTAAAGAGACCTAAAAAAATGGAGGGGGTGCACCCATGGATTATCAACTATTGTTATTGACTATTGCTGTTTCCTTTATCCTTGCGGTCATTGCCGCTCCGCTCTTCATTCCGCTACTGCGCAGGATGAAATTCGGACAGCAGGTGCGAGATGACGGACCGCAATCCCATTTAAAGAAAGCGGGAACGCCGACGATGGGCGGTATCGTAATCATCGTGGCTTTTACATTGGCTTATCTGAAATTTTCCGTGGTGAATAACGATTTCTACGTACTACTAGTGGCTACGCTTGGTTTTGGACTGATCGGATTTTTGGATGATTATATCAAAATCGTATTCAAGCGTTCTTTGGGCCTTACGGCGCGTCAAAAATTGTTCGGGCAGCTGTTGGTAGGTGCTGTGATGTGCGGTCTGCTGATTTCTGCAGGACATAGCACAAGTATCAGCGTTCCGGGTACTGATTTCAGCTTTGACTGGGGCGGCTTTTTCTACTATCCATTCATTATTATTATGATGATGGCAGTAACGAATGCTGTTAACTTTACTGATGGAGTAGATGGTTTGCTGTCTGGAGTAAGTGCTATTGCTTTGGCCGCTTATGCTGTTGTAGCGATGCAGGCTACGTCAATTGCAGCTGGCGTGTGTGCAGCGGCAATGATCGGGGCCGTTCTTGGATTTCTGGTCTTTAATGCCCATCCGGCTAAGGTGTTCATGGGAGATACCGGTTCATTTGGTATTGGCGGTGCGATAGGTGCGATTGCCATTGTCACAAAGAGCGAACTGCTGTTTTTAATTATTGGCGGTGTGTTTGTGGTGGAAATGTTATCTGTCGTGATACAGGTAGTTTCTTTCAAAACCCGTGGCAAACGTGTATTCAGAATGAGCCCGATTCACCATCATTTTGAACTTGGTGGCTGGTCGGAATGGCGTGTGGTAATTTCGTTCTGGGCGGTAAGCTTGATATTAGCCGCTGTTGGACTATTTATTAGCAAGGGGTTGTAGCGAATGAAACATCCAGATATGTATCGTGGTGAAGAAGTTGTGGTTCTTGGGCTCGCAAAAAGCGGTGTCCAGGTTGCTAAAGTGCTGCATGATCGAGGCGCTGTAGTTACGGTGAACGATAAAAAGGAAAGAGATCAAAGTCCCGAAGCTTCCGAATTGGAATCTTTGGGAATTTGTGTTATAAGCGGTGGGCATCCGGATGGACTGATTCATGAAGGTGTAAGTCTGGTCATTAAGAATCCAGGCATTCCTTATTCTGCGCCTCCTGTGCAAAAGGCTCTTGAGCTTGGCATTGAAGTAGTTACAGAGGTGGAGGTTGCTTACCGTCTTTGTGCAGCGCCGATGATTGGCATCACGGGATCCAATGGCAAGACGACAACGACGACCTGGGTAGGTCAAATGCTGGAAGCTGCAGGTATGAATCCGATTGTTGCAGGTAACATTGGCACGCCTCTCTGTGAGGCTGCGCAAGAAGCTACAGAGGATAACTGGATGGTGGTCGAACTCAGCAGCTTCCAGCTCAAAGGTACGGAGACTTTCCGCCCCAAAATAGGTTGTTTGTTGAATATTGCGGAGACCCACCTGGATTATCATGGGAGCATGAAGGATTATGTCGATTCCAAAGCAAAGCTGTTCGCCAATCAAGTAGATACGGATACGGCTGTGCTGAACTGGGACGATCCTTTTTGCCGGGAACTTGTGCCGTATATGAAAGCAACTATTCTTCCGTTCTCTATGTCCGAGGAGCTCACTCATGGTGTGTTTGTTAGCCCATCCTATATTACGGGTCAAGATGACGATCTGAAGCGCCGCATCATCTATCGCGAATCTGCAGACCAAGAAACAATCATTGCTGATGTAGATTCCATTAGTATTCCGGGACGTTTCAACGTGGGAAATGCACTGGCTGCATGTGGAATTGCCATTGCTGCTGGAGCTGACCCCTCTTTATTGGGTGAAGTGCTTGCTTCATTTCGCGGTGTGGAGCACCGGCTGGAGTATGTGGCTGATAAGGCTGGAGCCACTTATTATAATAACTCCAAAGCAACAAACTCCAAAGCGACGATTATGGCATTAACGTCCTTTGAGCGCCCTGTAGTGCTGATCGCTGGTGGATTAGACCGTGGTTCCGATTATTTGGAGCTGCTGCCTGTCCTGAGCGGTCGTGTTAAAGCGCTAGTGGCGTTAGGGGAAACTAAGGACAAGCTAACGAATGTAGCGCAGCTGGCAGGATTAAAGCAGATTATCTCCGTCGATAATGGGGAGAGTGCCGCTGCCGTGCTTGAGCAAGCTGTGCAGGAAGCTTCCGCTCTGGCGGAAGAAGGAGATATCGTTCTTTTGTCTCCTGCCTGTGCAAGTTGGGATATGTTTACATCCTATGAAGAGCGCGGGCGTATTTTTAAAGAGGCGGTGCATAACCTTTAAGTAGGGGGGTGGATAAGCCCCATCCCTACTACGGATGCAAGAGGTGTGCTCCTGATGAACAAAACTCGTCATGCTCCCGATATTTGGTTGCTGATTCCTATTCTATCTTTGCTGGTGATCGGCATGGTGATGGTATACAGCGCCGGGTCCGTTCTGGGCTTCCGCAATTATGGAGATTCGTTTTACTTTGTAAAAAGACAGCTTTTGTTTGCAGGACTAGGACTAATCGCAATGTTCGTTACGGCGAATACCGATTACAGGGTGCTGAAAAAGCTGGCTAAGCCGGCACTTCTGATCTGCTTTTTCTTACTTGTTATTGTGCTTATCCCTGGTATTGGTGTAGTACGCGGGGGAGCGCGCAGCTGGCTAGGAATTAGCTCCTTCGGGATCCAGCCTTCCGAATTCATGAAGATGGGGATGATTCTATTCTTAGCCAATTGGCTAGGAAAAGAGGAATACGACATCACTTCCTTCACACGCGGCTTGCTCCCACCACTTGCGCTTATTGGGTCAGCCTTCGCGCTGATCATGCTCCAGCCGGATTTGGGTACAGGTACCGTCATGTTTGGTGCAGCCTTGATGATGGTCTTCACAGCAGGGGCTAGAATGAAGCATTTACTTTCACTTGGAGTAGCTGGTGCGGCAGGGTTTGTTGCTTTGATTGCAGCAGCGCCTTACCGGTTGCAGCGGATTACCGCTTTTCTTGATCCTTGGTCCGACCCCCTTGGTGCAGGCTACCAGATCATTCAGTCGTTATATGCGATTGGTCCTGGTGGACTCGGTGGCCTTGGATTAGGAATGAGTCGGCAGAAGTACAGCTATGTACCTGAGCCACAAACAGATTTTATTTTTTCTATATTGGCCGAGGAGCTGGGGTTTATCGGTGGTTTGGCTGTGTTGATCCTATTTCTTATTCTAATCTGGCGCGGGATGAAGGTGGCGATGAGTCTACCTGACCGTTTTGGAAGCTATCTGGCCGTTGGCATCGTCTGTATGGTGGCTGTGCAAGTCATTATTAATATTGGTGTTGTTATTGGTCTAATGCCTGTAACGGGCATCACGCTTCCTCTGATTAGCTATGGCGGATCTTCACTTACACTGATGCTAACATCCCTTGGCATTCTATTGAACTTATCCCGTTTTGCGAGGTGAAAGAGATGCGTATCGTATTAAGCGGCGGAGGCACGGGTGGACATATCTACCCTGCGGTCGCTGTTGCTAGGCAAATGGAGTTGGAAGATAGCAAATCTACCTTCCTGTATATTGGTGGAACGCGTGGCTTAGAGAGCAAGCTTGTCCCTCAAGAGAATATCCCTTTCAAATCTATTGACATCACTGGCTTTCGGCGCAAGCTATCCATAGACAATGTCAAGACCGTGATGCGTTTCTTGAAGGGTGTTAAGGCGTCCAAAGAAATGTTAAGAGAATTCAAACCAGATGTTGTGATTGGAACAGGCGGTTATGTGTGTGGTCCAGTCGTTTATGCTGCATCCCGGTTGGGCATCCCTACTTTGATCCATGAACAAAATGCCATACCAGGTCTAACCAATCGCTTTCTGAGTCGGTATGCGAGTACAGTTGCCGTAAGCTTTGAAGGAACAGAGTCCTCTTTTCCGGGCAGCAAAAATGTGATCTATACTGGCAATCCACGTGCCACAACAGTTACTACAGCAAGTCCGCAACGTGGATTCGCATCGCTGGGGATTTCGGATGGCAGTACTGTTGTTTTGGTGGTTGGTGGCAGTCAGGGAGCTAAGGCTATTAATAGAGCCATGATTGAAATGGCCCCAAAAGTGGGTAAGGGTAATGGTGTTCATTATGTGTATGTTACAGGTGAACCTTATTTCGAAGAGACTCGGGCGGAATTGCGTCAAAAGCTGGGTAGCATACCAAACTGGTTGCATGTCCTTCCTTACGTTCATAATATGCCAGAGGTGTTGGCTTGTACCTCCTTGATCGTTAATCGGGCGGGAGCCTCTTTTCTCGCTGAGATTACAGCGCTGGGTATTCCCTCTGTACTCATTCCATCTCCTAATGTGACGAATAACCATCAGGAGGCGAATGCAAGACAGTTGGAACGTGAAGGTGCTGCTGTGGTGCTGCTTGAGAAAGATTTAAACGGCACGGCACTATATGAGGCGGTTCAAAAAATCATCGGAACTGAAGCCGTGCGTGAGCAGATGTCCGTGGCCTCCAAACGACTCGGCAAAAGAGATTCTGCGGCAGTAATCACAAGCGAGCTCCGAAGACTTGCGGGTAAGAAGTCTTAAGATATCATCGTTTTCCATACGGGTTTTCCTTATTGGCAGCTCTCTGTCACACACTTGGAGGAACGAACATAGGATAATCCTATAATCGTGACAATCACCCAGGACACTTCCAAACCTGAGATGTAGTGCAGGATATTCTTGAAATATAAGAAAGTATAAGTTTCACGTTATACATTATCCTTATATTTCTCGCTTAAACGCCTATCGTCCTTATAAAGGACGCCGAAGACGTTTATACTTGTACATTTCATATGAGCTTGTAACGGAAGTGTTTGTGGTGGGTGAGCGGTAATCTCGGAGGTGATACATTGGACAAATTGGTGATTGAGGGTGGAAGTCCCCTGTCAGGCACCATTCGTATCCATGGAGCAAAAAATGCGGCGCTGCCGATTCTAGCGGCAAGCCTGCTGGCCGAAGGAGTTCACTCACTGCATAATGTGCCGAAGCTGCTGGACATCGAGACTATGCTAGACATCCTAGATCGGCTGGGCTGCAGGTGCGTGCATCAAGAGGATACGGTGACGATAGATACGTCTGCCGTCGGGACATCTCATATCCCTGAGGATTTAATGCGGCAGATGAGATCTTCCATTTTTCTAATGGGACCGCTGTTATCCAGATTTGGAGAGGTAACGATCTATCAGCCTGGGGGCTGTGCGATCGGAGAGCGTAAAATCGATCTTCATCTACAGGGACTTAAGGCGTTAGGGGCGGAGATCGAGGAGAGCAACGGAAGAATATTCTGTCGGGGTTCTAAGCTTATAGGGAGTGATATTCATCTCGACTATCCAAGTGTAGGAGCAACGGAGAATATTATGATGGCTGCCGCAAAGGCAGAGGGAACAACAACAATATCGGGGGCAGCGAGAGAGCCGGAGATACAGGACCTACAGCAGTTTCTAAATAGCATGGGTGCTCAGATTATCGGTGCAGGTACGGACACCATCACAATTCAAGGGGTGAAAAACCTATATCCCTGTACGTACGAGGTGATACCTGATCGGATTGTGGCTGGAACCGTAATGATTGCTGCGGCAGCTACACGAGGGAATGTGACTTTGACACATGCCAATGCGGGGCATCTGACTTCGCTTATTCATGTGCTCAAGCGGGCTGGTGTTCAAATCACAGTGTGCAATGATATAATTAATATCAGTTGTATGGGGCGTCCACGTGCTGTTGAGAGAATTGTGACTTCTCCTTATCCTTCTTTCCCAACCGATCTGCAATCTCAGGTCATGGTGCTGTTGTCTCTCGCTGATGGCTTCAGTGTAATCAAGGAGACGGTGTTTGAGGGACGATTCAAGCATGTTGAAGAAATGGCGCGGATGGGCGCTGATATTTCTATTGATTTGAATCGTGCGTTTATTCGCGGCGTTCAGAGATTGTATGGTGCTACTGTGGAAGCTACTGACTTGCGTGCAGGTGCGGCTCTGGTCATTGCTGGGCTTGCTGCACAAGGGACTACAGTCGTTGAGCAAGCACACCATATTGACCGCGGGTATGATGGAATAGAGAAGCTGTTTCAGAAGCTTGGCGCGCGCATAAGCCGCAAGGTACCCGTACCGGATCCACTTGATTTGGCCAATTAAAGCTCCCTGTCTCCTTCAGTTCTACCAAGGAAGGAGACAGGGCCTTATTACGGAGATATGAGAATGACAACAACCCGATTACCTCTTCTTAAAGAGGACAAGCCTAAGAAAAAAATGAGCCGTAAGATTACGGCGATCCTGCTGCTACTGTTCACTGCGCTTCTTGCTGTGATTTTTTTCAGATCGTCTATTAGTCACATTACAGTGATAGATTTTCAGGGAAGCAAGTATTCTACTAGTGAGGAATTACTCTCGCAAAGTGGAATTCATATAGGTGGACAATTCTTTGCCGTTTCTACGAAGTCTGTGGAACAATCTTTGCTGGAGCTTAAGACGGTTAAGACTGTAGCCGTAAAGAAGGATTTCCCCGGGGTAATCACAGTGAAGATTGAAGAGTTCCCTGCGGTGGCCTATGAACTGGAACAGGGCGGCATCTTGAAGGCGATTCTGTCGAGTGGAGCAGCGGTGACTGTTAATGAGACTGGTATTGCTGTAGAGAAACCTATATTAACCAACTGGGATCCAGCTGATCCTAATAAGGCTATCCTATGTCAAACGCTTGGAAGCATTTCTAATGAATTGACAAGTGATATCTCTGAGATTGTTCCCTCGCCAACCTTGTCATTTCCGGATCGTATCAAGCTCTATACTAGATCCCGTTTCGAGGTGATCACTTCCATCTCTTTATTGAAGAGCAAAGTGTCATACTTGAATCAGGTAATAGAGACAAAGGAGCCTGGACTTATCACGATGCTTGAAGCCGACTCGTATGTTCCTTTTCAGGTCGAAAGTGAGGAGCAAAAGGGCGATGAGCAAAAAGATGTGCAAGAGTAGAGTAGAGGTAAATAGTCCCTACTAATAGAGTTCAAAAAATGCTACAATCGGAGTTACGGGCAAGAAGCTATATCCCTCTTTTTTCTTCGATTTTTTTGAAATATAATCTTTTATATGGTTAGTAATAACCAAATAGGTATATATTTCTTGTGATAATTATCATTCTTATAAAAAATTATGAGTAACCAATCACATTTAGGGATGTTGGAATATTATTCCGTTCAAAAAATTTGTAGAAAAAAGAGGGAAAGGGTTAGGTATGTTGAATATGTACAGAGAAGTTTCCCGGGACCGGGATAAGATTATGCAAATTATTTCGATTATAACAGGAGGTGCCATAGGACTTGAGCAACAATGACATCATTGTTAGTTTGGACATCGGTACATCCAAAGTTCGGGCAATAATTGGGGAAGTTACCAATGGAACCTTTAATATTATTGGCGTTGGATCTGCTGATTCGGAAGGAATACGTAAAGGCGCGATTGTAGATATCGACCAAACTGTGCAATCGATCAAAAGTGCTATAGATCATGCAGAGCAAATGGTGGGTATTCAAATATCAGAAGTTTATGTAGGCATTTCCGGTAATCATATTGGCCTGCAATCCAGCCACGGTGTCGTGGCCGTTCAGAATGAGGATCGTGAAATCGGTGAGGATGATATCGATCGTGTTATTAAAGCTGCGGAAGTCATCGCTATGCCTCCGGAGCGAGAAGTGATTGATGTTGTTCCTAAACAATTTATCGTCGATGGTCTCGAAGGTATTCAGGACCCGCGCGGGATGATTGGTGTTCGTCTAGAAGTGGACGCAACCATCATTACGGGTGCTAAGACGCCAATACATAATCTACTACGATGTGTTGAGAAATCAGGGCTGAAAGTGAAGGATCTTGTGCTGATGTCTCTTGGTGCTGGTGGATTGGCGCTGTCCAAAGACGAGAAATCGATGGGATCTGTTCTGGTTGATATCGGGGCCGGGTCGACAACGATAGCCATATACGAAGAAAGTTCCCTTTGTGCAACCTCTACGATTCCGATCGGCGGAGAATTTGTAACTAATGACATTGCATACGGACTACGTACACTTACTGATCAAGCGGAGAAAGTAAAGCTAAAGTATGGTTGCGCATGGATTGACGATGCAGCCTCTGACGTTGTCTTCAAGGTGCTGCGCATTGGCAGTAATGTAGAGAAGGAATTTAACCAAGAGGATTTAGCGGCAATTATCGAACCACGGGTGCAAGAAATCTTCCATCTGATTAAACAGGAAGTGAAACGGCTTGGTTACAGTGAACTACCTGGAGGTTATATATTAACGGGTGGAACTGTTTCGATGCCTGGCGTATTAAAGGCGGCTCAGACTGAACTGGCTGCATCTGTACGCATCGCTGTACCGGATTATATCGGTGTACGGGACCCTGGGTTTACCGGAGGTGTTGGTATCCTGCATAATGTTGTCCGTAGCTTCCGTGGAAGAAGCAGTGGTGGAAGCAGCAACAAAAAGACGGTCAACCGGAGTAAGCAGAACGCCACTCCAAATCAGGAAACGGTTCAGAAGACCGGGTTTGTCGAGCGTCTAAAGAACATGTTCAGCGAGTTTATATAAGTGTAAGTCCAGATATACTTGGACCGGCCATCCAAGCACATTGAGGGGGAGATGGAACAATATGTTAGAATTTGATTTTGAAATGGAGAGCTTGGCGCAAATAAAAGTCATCGGCGTAGGCGGCGGAGGTAGTAATGCTGTCAACCGGATGATTGAAAATGGCGTTCAGGGTGTAGAATTTATTACGGTTAATACAGACGCCCAAGCGTTGCATATGGCCAAATCGGAGCACAAGCTGCAAATCGGGGACAAGCTGACCCGCGGGTTGGGTGCAGGAGCTAATCCTGAAGTCGGTAAGAAAGCAGCGGAAGAATCCCGTGACTTGATCTCTAATACCCTTAAGGGCGCAGATATGGTGTTTGTTACTGCAGGGATGGGTGGCGGTACAGGAACAGGTGCAGCACCAGTTATAGCTGAGATTGCTAGAGAGTGTGGAGCCTTGACTGTGGGGGTAGTTACTCGCCCGTTCACTTTTGAAGGAAGAAAACGTTATAACCAGGCAATGCTTGGAATCGAAGCTTTGAAAGAAAAAGTCGACACGCTAATCGTCATTCCAAATGACCGTTTGCTTGAGATCGTTGATAAGAAAACACCGATGTTGGAAGCTTTCCGTGAAGCAGATAATGTTCTCCGGCAGGCTGTTCAAGGTATCTCTGACCTAATTAAGGTTCCTGGTCTGATTAACCTTGACTTTGCGGATGTAAAGACGATCATGACAGAGCGCGGTTCAGCGCTTATGGGTATTGGTATTGCAAATGGTGAGAACCGTGCGTCTGAAGCAGCACGTAAAGCCATCATGAGCCCACTCTTGGAAACGTCTATTGAAGGCGCCCGCGGCGTAATCATGAACATTACGGGAGGATCCAACCTCTCTCTATATGAAGTTAATGAAGCGGCTGAGATCGTTACATCCGCCTCTGATCCTGAAGTGAATATGATCTTTGGTGCGATTATTGATGAAGGCCTGAAGGATGATATCAAAGTAACAGTAATTGCTACTGGCTTTGAACATAAACCATCGCCTGAAACTCCAGGACGTCGTCCGGCCTCGACGAATAACGAGCCTGCGGCAGCACCGGATAAGAGTTCAGCTAATTTACGTCCTTTCGGCAATCAGAGTTCTTCTGACCAGCTCGATATTCCGACGTTCCTGCGTAATCGTACTCGGGGCAACAATGACTAATTAAATAGAATCAAGATTATACGAGAACACCGTATCGCTTAGCTGATTAGCTATAGCGGTACGGTGTTTTTTTTGCGTAAATGTAATAAGGATCAAGCAAGACTATGAACGGCACTGTGTAGCTCCAAGGGGGTGATGGTTGACTAAGTAGTTACAGTAGGTGGTAACTGGTAGTCGGAGAGCGGAAAGCGGCAACCATTAACTATCGGATAATCCTGCAAAAATACAGTATTTAATAATAAGTAGATGGTTGAAGCGTTGATTCCTGCGAATCTGCAGTAATTCCTGCGCCAAATAAAGATTTCTAGCCAAAAGTGAGAATAATCCTGTATATTTGCAGTTTTTGGACTTCATGAAGCGGAGTTTTGCACAAAAAGTTGTATATTTGCAGGATTCCTCTATTCCATTAAATGATCCAGCGAATGATGGAGCGAATGACGCAGTGAATAAAAGATATAAGAAATTCCATAAAGAAGGAATAAATCCCCACGCGCTATAACTCGACAAAAAAACCGTAAGAATGCCCCCCAAGTTTAGACAGACTTTGAATGCGAGACTTTCTATACTAATCATATCGTCCAAAAACAGAGCCTGATCCAATTTGGCTAGAGGATAGATTCCGCCATTAAGCAGGTGAATGCACTGGTTGTTTATATTGACTTGATATTCGCCGCCAATCTAGTGATCGACGGAATTCTTTTGTGGCTGACAGGCTGGATGGTTAAGCTGAGAATCTCATGGTGGCGTTTAATCCTCTCAGCTCTCGTTGGCGCACTGTATGTAGTGATGATGTTTGTACCGGAGCTGTCTTTCATGTATACCTTCCTTATCAAGTTTGGATTGTCGGTGGTTATGTTATGGATTGCCTTTGGTTTTGGGAGTCTGCAAAGCTACCTTCGCACTATGGGAGCTTTCTATATTATCAATTTTGCAGCCGCAGGTGGAATTGTTGGTATTCACTATTTGCTGCAGAGCTCCAGCGACATTTGGAATGGTATTATGTTCACTGCTTCAGGAGGGCATGCCTACGGCTTAAAGATCGGCTTTTGGTTTGTCATTGTAGTATTCCCCCTGGTGTTAATCTGCTTCAAGGCAGTGCATTCTTCACGAATCAGAAGGGAGCAGCTTGAAACCTATATCGGTGAGGTGGTTGTTGAAATTGATGGTGTAAGTGTTTCCTGTCCTGGCCTGCTAGACACAGGTAATCGTCTCTGTGATCCTTTGACCCGCATACCGGTGATGGTGATGGAATCGACGCTCTGGGAGGGGCATCTGCCTGCTGCATGGAAAGGGAGACTCACTCAGGATGGTGCGGACAGACTTTTGCTAGAAACGGACGGGCAGTCGTTTGCTTGGCAGGATAGGATGCGACTAGTACCTTACAGGGGGATTAACCGAGGGGCATCATTTATGCTCGCACTGAAGCCAGACCTTGTGACGATAAAGCTCGGTGAAGATATCTTTTATAGTAAAAGAGTCTTAATTGGGCTGGATGGCGGGACGCTCTCAGGAGATGGAGCCTATCGGGCGGTCATACATCCGGATTTAACTCAAAAAGAGAGCGCCACTGATGCAGCACTACCTTCCTAATCTTTAAAGCTAGCTGAACCAAACTTCTGATGGCTGAAAGCGGTAATTAAAAGCTTCATACGCTAACCGTGTACTTCTTGGAGGAGGAACAATAATGGTCAAATGGAAAATTGCTCTGCAGCTGCAATATTACCGCATGCTGTTTCTACTGGGGCTGAAGAGTCAGGAAATCTATTATATCGGCGGGAGCGAGGCTCTACCTCCACCGCTGACACGGGAAGAAGAAGAGTATCTGCTTCAGCGGCTATCTAGCGGCGATGCTGCTGTTCGTGCGATGCTGATTGAGCGTAACCTGCGCCTCGTAGTGTATATCGCTCGTAAATTTGAGAATACCGGAATCAATATTGAAGACCTGGTTTCGATAGGGGCTATCGGATTAATTAAGGCAGTTAACACTTTTGATCCCGAGAAAAAAATAAAACTAGCAACATATGCATCACGTTGCATAGAGAATGAAATTTTGATGTATTTGCGGCGTAATAGCAAGACACGGAGTGAGGTTTCTTTTGATGAGCCTCTTAATATCGACTGGGATGGTAATGAGTTGCTGCTCTCAGATGTTTTAGGGACGGAAAATGATACCATCTATCGGAACATTGAAGAACAGGTCGATCGCAAGCTGCTGCAAAAGGCGCTGGAAAAGCTGAGCGAACGGGAAAGACTCATTATGGAGCTGCGTTTCGGACTGCGTGGGGGCGAAGAAAAGACGCAAAAAGATGTGGCGGATCTGCTCGGCATTTCCCAATCTTACATCTCTCGTCTGGAGAAACGAATTATTAAGCGGCTGCGTAAGGAGTTTAACAAGATGGTGTAAGGTGAAATTAGCAAGGAATAAAATGGCCAACCCGGGAGATAATGTACAGTAATGTTTCTCCTTGGGAGGTAAATCATCATGACCCGAAATAAAGTCGAGATTTGCGGTGTGGATACTGCTAAGCTGCCTGTTCTAACGAATGTGGAAATGCGGCAACTGTTCACTTCGCTGCAGCAGCAGGGCGAGCGATCCGCCAGAGAGAAATTGGTAAATGGTAATCTTAGGCTCGTTCTAAGTGTTATCCAGAGGTTCAATAATAGGGGAGAATTTGTTGACGATTTGTTCCAGGTGGGCTGCATCGGTCTGATGAAAGCCATCGATAATTTCGATTTATCACAAAACGTTAAGTTCTCCACATATGCGGTTCCGATGATTATTGGTGAGATCCGCCGTTACTTGCGTGATAACAATCCGATTCGAGTATCGCGTTCACTTAGAGACATTGCTTATAAGGCGCTGCAGGTACGCGATAGTCTGACCAATCAGAATTCGCGGGAACCGACGATATTCGAAATCTCTGAAGCACTTGGCGTACCGAAGGAAGATGTAGTCTTTGCCCTTGATGCTATTCAGGATCCAGTGTCCTTATTCGAACCGATCTATCATGACGGTGGCGATCCTATTTATGTAATGGACCAGATTAGCGATGATAAGAATAAGGATGTGTCGTGGATCGAAGAAATCGCCTTACGTGAAGCGATGCGTAAGTTAGGTCAAAGGGAGAAACGAATTTTATCCATGCGGTTTTTCGAAGGGAAAACACAGATGGAGGTCGCAGATGAGATTGGTATCTCACAGGCACAAGTCTCACGTCTAGAGAAATCTGCGATTCAGCAAATGCAAAAGCATGTGAAGTCTTAAATCGTCTGAAATGAGGAGATATCCAGAATCCGTGATAAGGATTTTGGGTGATCTCCTCTTTTTACTGTTTCAGGAATTATATTGAGCCCCCGCAAAGTACCTTGGTAAGCATCTAAGCATAGCCTCACTTTGTGGGGATATTTCATGCATGTGGCCAAGCTTTCATAACATATATTGGACTATAGGTCTGATTGTACAGGGGTGGTGAGATGAACGAGGATTATTTAGGATCAGCCAAAAAAATGAAAATCTCTGATTTTCAGACTAAGGACGTTATTAACATTGTGGACGGCAAGCGGCTGGGCCAAATCAGTGACTTAGAGCTTGATTTACGCCGAGGTGTCATTGATGCAATCGTAATTCCCGGATACACTCGGTTTATGGGGTTGTTCGGAGGCGGAACCGATCTGATTATTCCATGGCGAAATATTGTCAAAATCGGGTCTGATGTAGTGCTTGTGAAGATTGAAGAATCAAGAATGCCTCAAGGGCAGGACGAACGAGAAACGATGTATTTGGAACGAGGGGACCGAGGCGAACGGCGCACTTATTAATTAGGTGCGTTTTTTGTTTTTTATAAAATGATTCGAAATGGCATGGCTTAAAAGTTAGTAAATTTAATGTTCTAGCTTAAGCGGCATTTTGTAGGGGTATTTACATGTGGTACACTAAGGCGGAGGTGAGGATATGGAACCGTTTGTGCAGGGGAAGGAAACACTTATGCTGCTTCATCTGGAGCCTTGGCGTGTGAAGCATAAAGAAATTACAGCAGGTTTTACGGGTAGACAGGGAGGGGCTAGCAAAAAGCCTTATGACAGCCTGAATTGTGCATTTCATGTTGGGGATGCTCCGGAAGATGTCTTAACGAATCGTAGGGCGCTTGCGAAAGCTCTTGATTTCAAACCTGAAGCTTGGACCTGTGGAGAACAAACCCATGGAGCAGAAATAGCAGTGGTAAGGGAAGCCGATCGTGGGCGGGGTCAAAAGGATAGAACCTCGGCATTTCAGGCAACCGATGGTTTGCTTACGGATGTACCGGGAGTTTTTCTGACTTCTTTTTATGCGGATTGTGTACCCCTTTATTTTTATGATCCTGTGCACCAAGTCGTCGGTCTTGCCCATGCTGGCTGGAAGGGAACTGTGGCCCAGATTGCAGCCGCTATGGTGAGTAAAATGGAGACCATTTACGGAAGCCATGCGCAGGACATTATTGCAGCGATCGGACCATCCATTGGTGACTGCTGTTATGAGGTGGACGATTATGTGATGGAGCATGTTCATCGACTGGAAGGTGATCTGAGTAAGCCAACAGAAACAGCCAATACTGTGGAGCTGTACAGAACATCTGACACAGATGAGAACAAATACATGCTAAACTTGAAAGAAATGAATCGACGCATTATGATTAAAGCAGGAATATTGCCGACTCATATCGAATGTACATCTTGGTGTACAAGCTGTAATCAAGATTTGTTCTTTTCTTATCGTAAAGAAGATGGGGTTACAGGCAGGATGACGAGCTGGATCGGAATAAAGGAGAGTTGAAAGTTGGCTTTAACACTGCAGGAGAGAATTGCTGAGGTAGAGGAACGTGTAGCACGTGCCTGCGCGGCAAGCGGCCGGGATCGAAATGACGTCAAGGTAATTGCAGTGACGAAATATGTTTCTCTGGAAATGGTGTCCTCCGTATTGGAGGCAGGCCTAGAGCATATTGCCGAGAGTCGCTGGCAGGATGCTGAGCACAAATGGAAGGTTTTAGGGGACCAAGGGACATGGCATTTTATCGGGCATTTGCAGACCAATAAGGTTAAAGACGTTATTGGCAAGTTTCAATATATACACTCTTTGGACCGGATATCTTTGGCGCAAGAATTACACAAAAAGGCGATTGCCGCAGATCAAGAAGTGAATGTCTTTCTTCAAGTAAACATCTCTGGAGAAGATACGAAATTTGGTCTGTCGCCTGAGGCGGTACCTGCATTTTTGCGTGAAATTGCTAGTCTAGATCGTGTAAAAGTAATTGGACTAATGACGATGGCACCTTTAGAAGGTGATCCGGAGCTTACCCGCCCTGTATTTCGCGGACTTCGTGAGCTGCGCGATGAGCTCAATCAACTTGCTTTGACACCTGAACCGATTACGGAGTTATCAATGGGAATGTCGAATGATTTTGAAGTGGCGATACAGGAAGGAGCCACCTGGGTACGCCTAGGTACGGTGTTAGTAGGCCATTAGGAGGGATCGTGATGAGCGTTATGAACCGATTTATGAGTTTTTTGGGCTTGCAGGAGGAAGAAGAAGTTGTGGAGCGGGAGCAAATCCACGAAGAGGATGAGTATGAGCCAGCCCCTGTCGAAACCCGCAAAAATCAAAGGGGCAACGTTGTCAGTATCCATTCGCAGAAGAATGTAAAAGTTGTACTTTATGAGCCACGTTCGTACGATGAGGCTCAGGAAATTGCGGACCATCTCCGTTCTCACCGGACGGTAGTGATCAATCTTCAGCGTGTCCGTAATGATCAGGCAATGAGAATTATTGATTTTTTAAGTGGAACCGTTTATGCCCTTGGGGGAGGAATCTCTAAAATTGGGGGCAATATATTTATGTGCACGCCAGATACCGTTGAAATTCAAGGTGCCATTACGGAAATCCTAGGTGACGATCCAGACTATAACAGAATGAGGTGAATGAGCTTTGCCCCAAATTGATTACATTATTGATATGCTGTTTAATATTTATTTTTACATGATTATTTTCTACGTACTGATGTCGTGGTTACCAAACGTTCGTGAGAACTTTATCGGAGAACTGCTGAGCAAGCTTGTTGAGCCGTATTTGACACCATTTCGTCGGTTTATTCCGCCACTCTTTGGTACGCTTGATATTTCCCCGATCATTGCACTATTCGTCTTGGAATTTGCGGCAGGTGGACTCAAATCCATTTTGCACTTAATTTTTTAGGCAGAAGTGATGAAGATAGAAGTTTACGGGCATTTTCATCCCGATGAAAGACAATTTGTGGACAAGGCTTGGGAATGGGTTACCCATGCTGGAGAATATCATGAGACGAAACTGACCGAATTTCTAGATCCGCGCCAAGGATTTATTCTGCAAAGTCTCGTCAATCGACATCCAGATGTTATCGTTAGATGGGAAGGCGGCCACCCTGAGGCAGAGCGGAAGCGAGCACTCATTGCGCCTGATTACCGTGATCTGGATCATGAGGACATGGAGCTGAGCGTTCTTGCGATAACCTCTGGTGAGCAAAAGTTTCTGGCGTTAGAGCATGGGGACTACATGGGCTCTATTCTGGGTCTTGGAGTAAAACGTGGAAAAATCGGTGATATTCATGTTCTGGACGATGGTTGTCATGTGGTAGTAGCTGCAGATATTGCAGATTATTTAGACATGAATTTAACTGGAGTACACCGAATACAGGTGAGCACGGAGGTATTGCCACTTTCTGCCTTGCGTAATAGTGAGGTGAAGCTGGAAATGATGGATTTGACTGTAGCGTCCCTACGATTGGATGGCATAGCCGCAGATGTAACACGGCTTAGTCGAAGCAAAATTCTTGCTCCCATCAAGGCTGGGCGCGTTCGGGTAAATTGGAAAGTGGAAGAAGACCCTTCCTGCGGACTTAAAGATGGTGACATGGTATCTATTCAAGGATTTGGTCGATTCAAGGTTCTAGAGGTTGGTAGTTTGACGAAAAAGGGCCGATACCGTGTTCAGGTTGGTAAATTTGTGTGAATCCCTTGCAGGAATCCGGCTTTACTTGTCGAAATTGATTATTTCGAGGGAATCAAACATTTTTAAAGCAGGACGCCGATATTTTATAAAAGAGGCGAACCATGAATGGCAGTTGGAACGTCGATACATCCTCTGCCTTTACTTGAAGTACAGTCTTTCTTCTTTGTCTGCTGCGCAGGTATGGTTCAGAGACTTAGAAGGTCCGAAATTTCTAGGAGGTGCACAGCATGCCATTAACACCGCTCGATATACATAACAAGGAGTTCTCTCGGAGACTTCGCGGTTATGATGAGGACGAGGTCAACGAATTTCTGGATCAAGTAATTAAGGATTACGAAAGTGTCATCCGTGAGAACAAAGAGCTGCAGAATCAGCTTTTGTCCATTCAAGAGCGTTTAGATCATTTTGTGAATATTGAAGAGAGTTTATCGAAAACGATCTTAGTCGCTCAGGAAGCGGCGGATGATGTGAAGAACAACTCCAAGAAGGAATCGCAGCTCATTATCAAGGAAGCGGAAAAGAACGCGGATCGGATTATTAACGAAGCGTTATCCAAATCCCGTAAGGTTGCTATTGAGACTGAAGAATTGCGTAAGCAAGCTTCGATCTATCGCACTCGTTTCCGCACATTGGTGGAAGCACAGCTCGAGCTGTTGTCACAGGATGACTGGAATGCCTTGGAGAGTCGTGAGGCAAGCGAGAGCGTAACTTTTAAGGATGATGTTCTACATCGTATCTAATGCATTATGATGAATGAATGCTGATTGAATTTATAGGGGGAATTCCCTCTAATTTATAATTTCATGCTAAAATCGGCTAAATAGAGGGAGTTATTCCCTCTATTTTTATTTTCTGCTAAAATCGATCATAATAAAGTATTCCGCCTGCACAGGTATAATCCTAATGTGGATTTCGCTAGCGGTTGTTGACATTTAGACTTAAAAAGTCTATAAATAGAACATATCTGTATAATGTTTATATGTATTCGATGACGGGACAAGTACGACAAGGTAACGTTCTCCAGAGAGTCGGCGATTGCTGAGAGCCGATTGTTCGAACCCTGCCGGAAGATCTTCCCCTAGAAGTTAAGCTGAAGCGTTGATCGTGCGTAAGCTTAGCCGTCCGCCGGACGTTACACCGGACCTGTGCATGAGATTTACGCGCAGGACTGAGATTGTGCTGAATACACTCCCCTTAAGGATGTGCTCATGCGCAGAATTAGGGTGGTATCGCGAGCGTTGTCTCGCCCCTTTGGGGGTGGGATGACGCTTATTTTGTTGTTCCGGGGCGGGCCATCCCCCTAAATCCCCCTTTCTAAGGGGGGCCCCAAGGGCTGCCGCCCTCTGGACACCCGCAATGTAAAGCCTCGTGCAAACGGGTACGATGGTGGAAGCGAACGGACTCAGGTGGCTGAAGGAGCGGCCCTTCTTAGGCTCCCCTGGCGGGTTCGCCTGCGGGGCCTCACTGCTAGAGCAGACCGGCGTTTCACTCGCCGCTCCATGTGGCACCCAGAGCCAGTGCTGCCCTACGGGATCGCAGCTCGGGTACCGAAGACAAGAGCTGAATGCGGCCAGCTGAACCAGACTGCCCAAGGATCGAAAAGAGCTTTACAGACTAAACCATGAAAGGATTGACCAACACATGCAAAAAGTAGATGTCAAAGAAAAAGCGCGGGCAAGAGATGTCCGCATACTCAAGAAATGGAGCGACGAAAATACGTTCCGTAAATCGATGGAGAATCGTGAAGGACGTCCGAACTATGTATTTTACGAAGGTCCTCCAACAGCGAACGGTGCCCCGCATATCGGGCACGTGCTGGGCCGTGTAATCAAGGATTTCATCGGTCGTTACCAAACGATGAAAGGTTACCGCGTGGTACGTAAAGCGGGCTGGGATACACACGGTTTGCCAGTAGAACTAGGCGTACAAAAGAAGCTTGGCATCTCCGGCAAACAAGAGATCGAGGAATATGGCGTAGAAAAATTCATCCAGGAATGTAAAGACAGCGTCTTCGGTTATGAGAAGCAATGGCGCGAGTTTACAGAGGGTATCGGATACTGGACGGATCTAGATAATCCTTACGTAACTTTGAATAACACGTATATCGAGAGCGTGTGGAACATCTTGGCTACTGTGCATGACAAAGGGTTGCTCTACCGCGGACACCGTGTTAGTCCTTACTGCCCAAGCTGTCAGACTACCCTAAGCTCCCATGAAGTAGCCCAAGGCTACAAGACTGTCAAGGATCTCAGTGCGACTGCAAAGTTCAAACTGGATGACAGTGGAGACTACGTACTAGCTTGGACGACTACACCTTGGACGCTGCCAGCACATATGGCGTTAGCCATGAACCCTGACATGGATTATGTACGTGTACAACAAGAAGACGGTATCTACATTGTTGCCAAAAATTTGGTAGAGGAAGTAATGAAAGGCGAGCACACAGTCCTTTCTACACATAAAGGTTCCGAGTTTATCGGCAAAACCTACGTTCCTCCATTCGGATACATCAAGGCAGAGAAAAGCAATGTCATCGTAGGTGCTTCCTTCGTTACAGATTCCAGTGGTACAGGGATCGTACACATGGCACCAGCGCATGGTGAAGATGACTACAAGACTTGCCGCGAGAACGGCATCAGCTTCGTGAACGTGGTTGATAATTCCGGTAAGTATACGGATGTAGTATCTGATTTTGCTGGACGCTTCGTGAAAGATTGCGATTTGGATATCGTTAAAGCTTTGTCTGAAAAAGGACTGCTTTACGGCAAAGAAAAATACGAGCACAGCTATCCGTTCTGCTGGCGTTGTGATACACCACTCTTGTACTACGCAACAGACAGCTGGTTCATCAACACTACAGCGATCAAAGATCAGCTGATTGCTAACAACAACAGTGTAGATTGGTATCCTGATCATGTACGTGAAGGCCGTTTCGGGAAGTTCCTGGATGAACTGGTGGACTGGAATATCAGCCGTAATCGTTACTGGGGCACACCGCTTAATGTTTGGGTATGTCAAGAAACGGGCAAAGAGTTCGCTCCACACAGCATTGAAGAACTGAGAGCGATGGCGATTGGCGATGTACCTGAGGATATCGAGCTGCATAAGCCTTTTGTAGATAAGATCAAGTTACGCAGTCCTTTCAGCGAAGGGGCAGAGATGGTTCGCACACCAGAAGTTATCGATGTTTGGTTCGATAGTGGTTCGATGCCATTTGCGCAAAGTCATTATCCATTTGAGAACGAGGATAAGCTGAATGATCAATATCCAGCGGATATGATCTGTGAAGGGATCGACCAGACACGTGGATGGTTCTACAGCTTACTAGCTGTATCTACCTTGTTTAAAGGTAAAGCTCCATATAAAGCTGTTATTGCTCACGGTCATATCCTTGATGAGAATGGTCAAAAAATGTCCAAATCAAAAGGCAATGTTATTGATCCTTGGGATATCATGAACGATTACGGCACGGATGCTTTCCGTTGGGCGATTCTATCCGATAGTGCACCGTGGAATAACAAACGTTTCTCTCGTGGCCTTGTAGGGGAAACCAAATCCAAAGTTGTAGATACACTGGTGAATACGCATGCGTTCTTGACGCTTTATGCAGGCATCGATGGTTATGATCCTGCCGATCATCCTTTTAAAGTATCGGAACATAAGCTGGACCGCTGGATTTTGTCCCGTCTGAACAGCTTGATTCTTTTGGTAGACAAAGGACTTGCAGTAAATGACTTCGTGAATACATCCAAAGGCATTGAGAACTTTATAGATGAGCTGAGCAACTGGTATATCCGTCGTTCCCGTGACCGTTTCTGGGGTAGTGGTCTAGGTGAAGATAAGCTGGATGCTTACCGTACACTGACCCATGTACTTTTGAAGACAGCGTCTTTGATGGCTCCATTTACACCGATGTTGTCTGAAGATATCTTCACGAATCTTGGCGGTGGAGAAAGTGTGCATTTAGCAGATTATCCGGTTGCTGATGAGAGCTTGATCGATAAAGAGCTGGAAGAGGATATGGAAAGTGCGAGACAAATCGTTGAGCTGGCGCGTAATGTGCGTAACGAAACAGGCATTAAGAATCGTCAACCGCTGTCTGAGCTGATCGTTTCGATGAACCGTGACTTCCATTTGGCTGAGTATGAAGAGATCATCAAAGACGAGATCAACATCAAAAACATCGTGCTAGAGACTAGCGATAGTGGATTTGTTGACTTCACACTCAAGCTGAATCTTAAAGTTGCCGGTAAAAAATACGGTAAAAACGTCGGCTTCCTGCAAGGCTTCCTAAAAGCTTTGGACAGTGACTCTACCCGCAAAGCAGTGCAAGATGGCTCAATCGCGATTGCGACGCCAGAGGGAGAAGAACTGGTGATCACTTCTGAAGAGCTACTCGTTGAAAAAGAAGCTAAAGCAGGTTTCGCCGCAGCTTCCGGATATGGAATTACGGTTGCGCTCAATACCGAAATCACACCTGAGCTTGAACAAGAAGGCTGGGTTCGTGAGATCATTCGTGCGGTTCAAGATTACCGTAAACGTTTGGATCTGCCGATCGAGAAACGGATCGCACTCACGCTGAGTGTAGACGATGAGCTTAAAGCAGCAGTTACAGCCTTTGAGAATGTATTGCGAGACAATGTACTTGTGACTACGGTTGATTTTGGCGGAGAACATGCTTTTGAAACGGTAGATGTCGGTGGTAAATCCATCGGTATCCATATTGAAGTGTAAATCTGCATTACCTGTCCCAAAACAGCATATACTAGCGGCACAAGTGTAAACAGAGAACTTCTGTTTATGCGGGAAATATAGTCTTTATATTTCGCCCGCGAAAATAACGAGCCTCGTGCTCAAGGAGATGTATTCTCTTTGACCGGGCTCGTTTACTTTGTGGCGAATATAGACGTATGAGAGGAGCTGTGGCTGTGGAGGATCAGAAGAACAGAATCTCCGTCAAGACATCCGGCAACAAGAACAGCCCAGATAAGGGAGCGGAGAAAAAGGTTATTCCTGAGGAAAACCCTGAGCGTTTAACAGCAGATCATCGCAATCCAGAAGACATTCCACTGGAAGAAAAAATGAATACAATGTATCGATTAACCTTTGAATGGGCCCATATCTTAGAGAAATCACGAATTTATCAGTATACGGAGCTGTTATATTCACCTTGGACTCTAATTTGGAAAAATATTTTATATGGAGCGGCTCGTGGAGTAGGGATTGCGCTAGGCTTTACTTTTTTTGCGGCAACGATCATCTATGTTCTTCAGGTACTTGGAGCATTGAATCTACCGATCATCGGAGATTATATTGCGGATATTGTACGAATTGTTCAACGTCAGCTGGAATTCAAATAGCTTGTTAAGGCGAAGCCGTCTTTATTTGGTTTGTTGAAGGGATTAGGGTTCGGTCAATCTTCTTTGGTGGATTTATCCAGCCTTGGGCTTCTATGTTTCTCCCCAGTCCGTACCTTTCCTTTTTTAATCTTTGGAGAGGGCTGCGCTGCTTTTTTTCCTCGTGTATGATGCGTAAGCCTCTCATTAATAATAAATATCGTCGGTCATCTTCATGACTGAGTTGCTGCACATTTTTAAAATAGTCGTGATTCACTAACGTTACACTCCTTGTATGTCGATTTCAGAATCCGTTAGATCAGTTTACCAGCTGAATCTGAACATTTTCTTAACAAAATGACATAGCGCAGAAAATATAAAAAAAACAGCGGGCCATTCCACAATGAAACTGGAACCGCACGCTGTTCATTTTTTCTTGTGGGGGACAATGCTTTTATTCCTCGCCTTCGAGTGGATCAAGCATGTAACTTCCCTCGCCACTATCCTTATAACGCTCGTAGCTACGTCCCGGTACTACAACTACATTGTTGCCTGTAATATCGGTGGCGATAAAGTTCTCCCAAGGCTCTACGCAGCCTTCAAGCTCATCGGCTTCAATCTCCATATCATTATAGGAGTCAATGTTGCTGCCCTCCGCCATGGCGGGGGAATCGGAGTTTCCATAGCTTTCTACAATCTGCCAGGCATCCTCACCGTCAAAGCCGTTTTGATCCTCTCGTTCATCGAGACTCGTACGCCCAAATGGAGGAGACAAAAATTCTTCTTCAATGGGCCGAGTAAAAGGTGCATTTTGACGTGGGGCATGCTCTTTACAATAAAGCGTGGAGGGAATAGCGGATAGACGCTCAAAAGAGATCGGTTTACCGCTAGCTTTACATATCCCATAGGTGCCTTCATCCATAGCGTTGAGAGCAGCTTCAATATCATCCAGCTCATGCTCGTCCCGCTCTAGCAGTGAAATATCCATGGAGCGGTTATACAAATCGGTGGCTGCATCGCCAGGATGGTTGTCATTCTCGGAAAGTTCTCCGGTGCCATCCCGCATGGATTCCTGTAAGCCGTAATTTTCATTATTCTGAAGCCTGTGCTGAATAGTATCACGGTCTTTTTCTAATCGGGCGCGTAGCTCTGAGAGCTGCTGTACTGTCAGGTGCGTCATGATGAGTAAGCTCCTTTCTGTACTTTATTAAGAATCCTTCCGACAAACCGATTTGCACCGGATGGTTCTTTGTTAGGTTGACCTGAGAGGCGTTATTTTAGCGATGGAAAATAGTCCCCAAGATTAAGCGCCCGAGAGGTGTCACGCAATAGACGATCTTCTAAGGGCTGTGCTACAATATACAAGTCTTATAACAGTATTCGTACCGCATTTGGCGGGAAAAATAAGAACGGAGTGACAACTTCTGTGGTGTACTATTTGATTGCTCTTATTGTATTTTTGGTGGATCAGGGAACGAAGTATCTCATTGCCACACGTCTGGAGCTTGGGGAACAGATTCCGGTGATCGGGAATTTCTTCCTAATTACCTCACATCGTAATCGCGGGGCTGCTTTTGGTATTCTACAAGGTCAGCAATGGTTCTTCTTTTTAGTTACGGTTGTAGTGGTTGCAGGTATCGTTTGGTACTTGAACAAAACTAGACATTCGCGGAAGATGCTATCGGTTGCCCTTGGACTTGTTCTGGGTGGAGCGATAGGTAACTTCCTAGACCGGATGATCAGTGGTGAGGTTGTCGATTTCCTTCTGTTTAATTTTGGAAGCTATAGCTTCCCGATTTTTAACGTTGCGGATTCATGTATCGTCATTGGGGTTGGGTTGATTCTTTTGGACTCCTTCCGCGATCTTAAGAATGGTGAAGAAATCACGGAAATCAAAGAAGTAAAAGAAGCAAAGGAAGTAAAAGAAGGGAATGAATGATTTGAGTAAAGACGTCAATCACCAAGCGGCATCTACGAGCGAAGAAGAGAGGGACGTCACGGAGTGGACCGTTTCAGCAGAGAACGCGCGGGAGCGAATCGATAAATATATAACGGAATCTTGGGAAGAGGATATTTCTCGTTCTCAGGTGCAGCTGTGGATCAGTGGTGGCCATGTTACGGTTAATGGGGCACCGGTTAAAGCTAACTATAAGCTCTCAGAAGGCGATAAAGTTTCCATTGTCGTACCAGAAGCGGAAGTTACAGACTTGATCCCAGAGAATATTCCACTTGAAGTTGTATACGAAGACAGCGATGTCATTGTTATAAATAAGCCGCGTGGTATGGTTGTACATCCGGCTGCCGGGCACCCGTCAGGCACCTTGGTAAATGCACTGATGTATCACTGCAAGGATCTGTCCGGTATTAATGGTGAGATTCGACCAGGTATTGTACACCGTATTGATAAGGATACCTCTGGTCTTATTATGGTGGCTAAAAATGATGCCAGTCACGCGTCGCTCGCAGCACAACTTAAAGAGCACAGTGTAACACGCCGCTATATAGCAGTTGTACACGGCAATTTGTCGCATGACAAAGGAACGGTTGACGCTCCGATCGGTAGAGATCCACATGATCGCAAGCTATACACTGTAACGGAAAAGAACAGCAAGAAATCTGTGACCCATTTTACAGTGATGGAACGTTTCGGTGACTGTACACTACTGGAGCTGCAGCTGGAGACTGGCCGCACGCATCAGATCAGAGTGCATATGAAATTCATTGGTCATCCGCTTGTGGGTGATCCGATTTATGGACGCAGTAAAGGAACAGCTATGAATGGACAGGCGTTACATGCGGCGGTGCTTGGATTTATTCATCCTACGACAGGTGAATATAAAGAATTCAGCAGACCTATTCCGGAAGACATGGAAGATGTTCTGTTCACATTGCGCAGCAGATAAGTACAAATGAAGTGATAATTAGTCTATGGTATTGAACTCTGCTTTCCATCATATTTAATAACATAAGGATAAAGAGAAGGTTATGCCTTATTCTTTATCCTTATTTTTTATCACAGAAACGGATCTCTAGAAACATAAGCCATCCAAGGGACGGCGAAGCCGTTTCTTCTAAAATTAGAATAGATAGCCAGGAGATGAGATGAAAGTATGAGTATTGAACAATACCAAGACAGCTTCATTCAGACTAATTTTGCAGACCGCATAGGCGGTGCGAACTACGGCAAGGACACTTCGATTTATAAATTCGAGAAAATCAAACGTGCTAAAGCATCCGCAAAACAGGATTTTCCTGATATTGAATTGATCGATATGGGCGTAGGCGAGCCAGATGAGATGGCTGATGCAGGTATTGTGGCTAAGCTTGCTGAAGAAGCAGCTAAGGAAGAGAACCGTGGTTATGCGGACAATGGAATTGTTGAGTTTAAGACAGCTGCTGCTGATTATTTGCGGGACGTATTCCGTGTTGAAGGCATTGATCCCGTTACGGAGGTAGTTCACTCGATCGGTTCTAAGCCTGCACTGGCGATGTTGCCTTCTTGCTTCATTAACCCAGGTGATATTACGATCATGACGGTGCCGGGTTATCCAGTGCTGGGTACACACACTAAATACTTGGGTGGACAAGTGTTTACAGTAGAGCTGAAGAAGGAGAATAACTTCCTTCCAGATCTGAACGAAATTCCAGAAGAAGTTGCTCATAAAGCCAAGCTTCTTTACTTGAACTATCCAAACAATCCGACGGGCGCTAGTGCGACTCCTGAGTTTTTTGCTGAGGTAGTTGCATGGGCTAAAAAATATGATGTAGTCGTTATCCACGATGCACCATATGCTGCCTTGACCTATGACGGTTTGAAGCCGCTTAGCTTCCTCTCTGTGCCAGGTGCTAAGGATGTTGGCGTGGAGCTGCATTCCTTGTCCAAGTCCTACAATATGACAGGCTGGAGAATCGGTTTTGTTGCTGGGAATCCTTTAGTTGTTAAAGCCTTCAGTGATGTGAAAGATAATAATGATTCCGGTCAATTTATCGCGATTCAAAAAGCTGCGGCTTACGGTCTTGCTCATCCAGAGATTACTGAAGCGATTGCTGCCAAGTATTCTCGTCGTCACAACCTGTTGGTAGATGCACTGAACAGCCTGGGCTTCCAAGCTGAGAAACCAAAGGGCTCCTTCTTCCTTTATGTTGCAGCACCTAAGGGTGTCAAAGGTGGTCGCCGTTTCGAATCCGGTGAGGATTTCTCGCAATTCCTGATTCGTGAGAAGCTAATCTCCACCGTGCCTTGGGATGATGCAGGTCCGTTTGTACGTTTCTCTGTTACCTTTATTGCTAAAGGGGAAGAGGAAGAAAGACGTGTCATCTCTGAAATCCAAAGACGCTTAAGCGATGTGGAGTTTGAATTTTAAACATTAGTTAGACATTGAAGCCGCCTAAGGGAAGCCTTGGGTGGCTTTTCTTTATGTAGTGGCTAGTCTACTGTGGATTAGACTACTGTAGAATAGAGCTACTGTAAGATAGGGAATTCTTCCCTCTAATTTTGTGTTTTAGCTTCAATCCGCTAGAATATAGGGAATCTCCCCCTCTATTTCAGCATATTTGGTTGTATTCAAGGAAATCCTTCAATTTATAGGGAGGAATTCCGCATAAACTGATCATAATGACTATTGTGGCCTATTTATAGGGAGGTTTTCCGGTTTTTCCTATAATACCGCCTTCCTTTTGTTGTTAATAGAAGCAGGCTTGGAAAGTGTTGTAGTTTAGGCAGATAAAGTTGACATGCAGGGTTTGTTCTGTCATAATTCTCATTAAATGAATAGCGCCTTTAATTCAGTCCTGTGAGGCTGGCAAGGTAACGTGAATCGAGGTTCGCGACTCTTAGAAAGGTATCCGTGTGTATACACCGGACTGTCTTTTTATGCGCGCGGCCGCCATCTTCTTCATCTGCGGATTTCACTCCTTGCCTGTTATAGGCAAGGAGTTTTTTGATTTCCAGGAACTTGAACAGGCGAAACAAGTGGAGGGTGACAAGATTATGGTTACTGAGAAAAATGTAATTATGGACGAAACGGCGATCCGCCGGGCATTATCGCGTATTGCTCATGAGATTTTGGAGAAGAACAAAGGGATTGAGAATTGTCTGCTGGTCGGTATCCGGACACGAGGCGTATACCTAGCACAGCGTATCGCTGAGCGGATCAAGGAAATTGAAGGCGTCGAGATTCCTTACGGCGAACTCGACATCACGCATTATCGGGATGACCGTGAAGTAGGAGGCAGTGAAGCGGTAGTGAAGAGTAACGTCATTATTACTTCCGGCAGTGATGGCATCCATGATAAGAAGGTCATTTTGTTCGACGATGTGCTTTACACCGGACGCACCATCCGCGCAGCGATGGACGCTTTGATGGATTGCGGACGCCCACGAATGATTCAACTGGCAGTACTGGCTGACCGTGGACACCGCGAACTGCCGATCCGACCAGACTACATCGGTAAGAATGTACCTACCTCAAAGCATGAGCAGATTGAAGTGGCGCTGAAGGAATACGACGGCAAAGATGAGGTCTACATTATTTCAAACCGGGAGGAACGATAACATCATGACACTTACCAAGGTAAAGGAACGTAGTCTGCTGGGAATAAAAGAGCTTGACCGGTCGGAAATCACTGGGCTGCTGGACAGAACGGCATACTGGGACAATCAGAGCGAGAAGCTAACTCCCATTTTGAACTCGCATTTTATTTCTAACATGTTCTTTGAGAACAGCACACGCACTCGTTTCTCCTTTGAAATGGCAGAGAAACGACTGGGTGCACAAGTACTGAATTTTACGGCTGCAGCTTCTAGTGTAGAAAAAGGGGAGTCGATCTACGATACAGTACGCACACTGGAATCGATGGGGATCGATGCCGGAGTTGTGCGTTTGAAGCCTGCAGGTGTGCTGCAGCAGTTAGCTGAGAAGGTGTCCATACCGCTTATTAATGCGGGTGACGGCAACAATGAACATCCAACACAAGCGCTGCTTGATCTTTACACCATGACCAAAACGTTTGGAGATTTAAAGGGTCTTACGGTTTCTATTATCGGGGACATCATGCATAGCCGGGTAGCACGCTCCAATCTGTGGGGACTTACAAAGCTAGGGGCTAAAGTGCAATTCTGTGCACCGGAGAATATGAAGGCTCCTGAGCTTATGGAATACGCACCTTATGTAACGATAGAAGAAGCTCTTAAAGCAGATGTAGTCATGATGCTTCGTGTGCAGCTGGAACGTCATTCTTCTGGTATCGTACTTTCCGCGGAAGATTACCGCAGACATTATGGTTTAACGGAAGAACGCGCAGCTAAGCTCGCAAAAGATACAATCATTATGCACCCAGCTCCGGTTAACCGGAATGTCGAGATTGATGATGCAGTTGTAGAGAGCAGTCAATCAAGGATTTTTCCGCAAATGTCTAATGGGGTTCCGGTTCGGATGGCAGTTCTCGAAAGAGCTTTATTATAAAGTTCAAAGAATGATGATGAATAAGGACTAATAAATATACACAAACATGAATTTTTATTATATAATAACGAGAGGGCCCGCAGCCGGGATCTGTGGGTAAAGGTAGAATCATGACAGTGATTATTAGAAACGCCAGCGTATTGACTAAGGAAGGCTTGTTAGAGCGGAAACATATTGTACTTGAAGAAGGTGTGATCTCGGCCTTAATCGATGGAAATGAAGCTGCTCCAGAAGCTGGAGAGATCATTGATGCTGAAGGTAAGCTGCTCATTCCAGGACTCATTGATATGCATGTGCACTTACGCGAACCGGGATTTGAACACAAGGAAACCGTGGAAACCGGAAGTCGTTCGGCTGCCAAAGGCGGATTTACAACCATCGCTTGTATGCCTAATACCCGTCCAGTAACAGATACCCCGGAAATCGTACAATTTGTCAAAGACAAAGCGCGTGAAGCAGGACTCGTTAAAGTCCTTCCTTATGCAGCCATTACGAAAAATGAGCTCGGACGTGAGCTGACTGATTTTGCAGCGCTTAAAGAAGCTGGAGCTATTGGTTATACCGATGACGGCGTGGGCGTGCAAAGTGCTCAAATGATGAAAGATGCTATGAACATCGCCGCAGCACTGGATATGCCAGTCATTGCTCACTGCGAGGATAATTCACTGGTTGAAGGCTGCTGTGTAGCCGAAGGTGAGTTCGCAAGAAAGCATGGCCTGAAAGGAATTCCAAATGAGTCAGAAGCCATCCATGTTGGACGCGATATTTTGCTGGCTGAAGCGACAGGCGTTCATTACCATGTGTGCCATGTAAGTACTGAACAATCGGTGCGACTGATTCGCCAAGCGAAAGAAATCGGCATTAAAGTAACTGCTGAAGTGTGTCCGCATCACTTGCTGCTCTCTGAAGAAGATATTCCAGGCCTTGATGCCAATTGGAAAATGAACCCGCCGCTTCGCTCCCGCCGCGATGTTGAAGCATGTATCGAAGGTTTGCTTGACGGCACACTAGATATGATTGTTACGGATCATGCGCCGCATAGTGAGGAAGAGAAGGCTAAAGGCATGCAACTTGCACCTTTTGGTATCGTTGGATTCGAAACAGCTTTCCCACTACTATACACAGCGTTTGTAGCAACAGGGAAATGGGATTTATCCTTACTAGTACAAAGAATGACTGCTGATCCTGCACGGGTATTCAGACTGAACACCGGTGTGATGGATATCGGAGCTCCTGCAGATTTGACACTGATTGATTTGGAGCAGGAGAAAGAAGTAGACCCAGGATCTTTCGCAAGTAAAGGACGGAATACTCCTTTCGGTGGCTGGAAGCTTAAGGGCTGGCCAGTAATGACATGGGTAGACGGCAAAGCCGTATGGACTGAGAAAAACTAGCGGACTGGTGGGGCGGAGTTGCTGATCTTTACGGATGCAGCGATTGTGTACACGTTCACTCCGGAAGGCTTGTAAGGCATAAGCATTAGACTACAGAAACAAGAAGGAGTGGAATGGAATGCAGGCGAGATTGCTGCTGCAAGACGGAACTTTATTTACAGGTACCGCATTTGGCGCTGAGGGCGAAAAGACAGGCGAGGTTGTTTTTAATACAGGAATTACAGGATATCAAGAGGTGCTGTCTGACCCTTCATATTGCGGACAAATCGTTACAATGACTTACCCATTGATCGGGAACTACGGGATTACTCGGGATGACTTTGAATCTGTTCGACCTTTCGTACACGGCTTTGTAGTGCGCCGTCATGAAGAGGTACCTAGTAACTGGCGTGCTGAATATAGTGTGGACGACTTGTTGAAAGAATACGATATTCCAGGGATCAGCGAGATTGATACTCGGATGTTGACTCGGATTATTCGCCACTACGGAACAATGAAAGCGATCCTGACCACCTCTAACAAACGTGTAGAGGAACTGATGGAAATGATGGGAAATACTACGATTGAGGAATTGCGCAATCAGGTAGCTCGTACATCAACTGCAAGTTCGTACAGCAGCCCAGGCAACAAAGAAAGAATTGTACTTGTGGATTACGGTGCGAAGGCTGGTATCCTACGTGAGCTTAACGAACGTGGTTGTGATGTTGTTGTAGTGCCACATGATGTAAAAGCGGAAGAAGTTCGCCGTCTGAACCCAGATGGTATCCTACTGTCCAACGGCCCTGGGGACCCTAAAGATGTACCTCACGCTGTCAAGACGATTTCCGAATTGCTTGGTGAATATCCGATCTTCGGCATCTGCCTTGGTCATCAGTTGTTTGCACTTGCTTGTGGAGCGGATACAGAGAAGCTGAAATTCGGTCACCGCGGTGGGAATCACCCTGTGAAGGAACTGGAAAGCGGACGCTGCTTCATCACTTCCCAGAACCATGGTTATACCGTGAATGAGGAATCTGTGAAGAACACTGAACTAGAAGTTACTCACATTAATAATAATGATAAGACTGTTGAAGGTATTAAACATACACGTTACCCAGCATTTTCGGTGCAATATCATCCAGAAGCGGCGCCAGGACCACATGACAGCAGCTACTTGTTCGATCGCTTCCTCCAATTGATTGCCGATCATAAAGCAAAGACACCTGTTGTTTCACGTCAGGCACAACTTGCGGCAAACGCCAGAATCACGGCGCCAAAAACTAACTTACAGCTTGAAGCCGTGAAAGGAGCTCTATAACATGCCAAAGAACGATAAACTTAAAAAAATACTAGTGATCGGTTCCGGACCGATCGTCATCGGCCAAGCAGCGGAGTTTGACTACGCAGGAACTCAGGCTTGCCAAGCCCTTAAAGAAGAAGGCGTGGAAGTCGTACTGATTAACAGCAATCCAGCAACGATTATGACAGATACAAATATTGCAGATAAAGTGTACATCGAGCCTATTACGCTTGAATTCGTAACTGCGATTATTCGCCAAGAGCGTCCAGATGGATTGCTTCCAACGCTGGGCGGTCAAACTGGCCTAAATATGGCTGTAGAATTGGCTCGTGCAGGTGTACTTGAGCAAGAGAATGTTAAGCTTCTCGGTACACAGCTTGATTCCATTGAGAAAGCAGAGGATCGCGATTTGTTCCGTGATCTAATGCGTGAATTGGATCAACCTGTACCGGACAGCACCATTATCACTACTGTAGATGAAGCAATGAATTTCGCTGAGGAAATTGGATTCCCTCTGATTGTACGTCCAGCTTATACACTTGGCGGCACTGGCGGCGGGATCTGCGATAACGAAGAAGAGCTGCGTGAAACTGTCAAAGCAGGAATTCGTTACAGCCCGATCGGACAATGTCTGGTTGAGAAGAGTATTGCCGGCATGAAGGAAGTTGAATACGAGGTTATGCGTGATGCTAATGACAACTGTATCGTTGTCTGCAACATGGAAAACTTTGATCCTGTAGGCGTACATACAGGTGACAGTATCGTTGTGGCACCTAGCCAGACGTTATCGGATCGCGAATACCAAATGCTGCGCACAGCTTCGCTCAAAATCATCCGCGCCCTGAATATTGAAGGTGGATGTAACGTACAATTCGCACTTGATCCGCAAAGTTATCAATATTATGTAATCGAAGTAAACCCGCGTGTCAGCCGTTCCTCGGCTCTGGCGTCCAAAGCAACTGGATATCCAATTGCCAAAATGGCTGCCAAAATCGCGATGGGTTACACGCTGGATGAAATCGTCAATCCAGTAACCGGACAGACTTATGCATGCTTCGAGCCAACACTTGACTATATTGTAAGTAAAATACCACGCTGGCCGTTCGACAAGTTCATTCATGCGAACCGTAAGCTGGGTACGCAAATGAAAGCGACAGGCGAAGTAATGGCGATCGGCCGTACTTTTGAAGAATCGATTCACAAAGCGATTCGTTCTTTGGAAATTGGTGTTCACCGGTTCCGTCTGCCAGGTGCAGAGACACTGGAAGAGAGCGTGCTGCGTGAACGTCTTGCGAAGCCTGACGATGAGCGTCTGTTCCTGATTGCTGAAGCTTTCCGTCGTGGTTACGGTTTGCAAGAAATCCAGGATATTACGAACGTGGACTGGTGGTTCCTCTCCAAAATTGAAGGTTTGATTAACTTTGAAGAGGTTATTCGCGGCGAAGAAACGTTGTCTGCGGAAACTCTATACCAAGCGAAACGTAAAGGCTTTACAGACCGTGCGATTGCTGAGATTCGTGCAGAAGGACAAGCGAACGGGAAATTCACCAAAGAAGCTGATGTACGCGCGCTACGTTTGGAGCAAGGTTTAACACCTGTGTTCAAAATGGTAGATACTTGTGCGGCTGAGTTCGAAGCTTCTACACCTTATTACTACTCGACTTATGAGACTGAGAACGAGGTCATTCATTCTGATAAGGAAAAGGTTATCGTGCTGGGATCTGGTCCAATCCGGATCGGTCAAGGGATTGAGTTCGATTACTCCACAGTCCATGCGGTATGGGCCATTCAAAAGGCTGGATATGAAGCGGTTATCATCAATAATAACCCTGAGACTGTATCTACAGACTTTAATACTTCGGACCGGTTGTACTTTGAACCATTATTCTTCGAAGATGTCATGAACGTAATTGCGCAAGAGAATCCGATTGGAGTTATTGTTCAATTCGGAGGTCAAACAGCGATAAACCTTGCGGCACCTCTAAGTGCTGCTGGTGTGAAGATTCTTGGAACTAGCCTTGATAGCATTGATGAAGCTGAGAACCGTAAGAAATTCGAAGCTTTGCTGGCACGCCTTGATATCGCTCAACCGAAAGGCAAGACGGTTACCGACGTGGATCAAGCTGTAGAAACTGCACAATCCCTTGGGTATCCGGTGCTGGTACGTCCTTCCTACGTACTAGGTGGACGTGCAATGGAAATCGTATATAACGATACTGAACTGCTTAGCTACATGGTAGAAGCGGTGAAAGTGAATCCGGAGCATCCGGTATTGATTGACCGTTACATGCTAGGTAAAGAGGTTGAGGTAGACGCGATTTGTGATGGTGAGACAGTAGTTATTCCGGGCATCATGGAACATGTCGAACGCGCAGGTGTTCACTCCGGTGACTCTATCGCCGTATATCCTCCGCAATATCTGGATGAAGGTCTAAAAGAGAAAATCGCTGAGATCACAATTAAAATCGCTAAGGAACTGAAGACGATTGGACTGGTCAACATCCAGTTTGTTATCTATCAGAACGAAGTATACGTAATCGAAGTAAATCCACGCTCCTCGCGTACGGTTCCTTTCCTGAGTAAGGTGACAGGAATTCCAATGGCGCATTTGGCAACCAAAATCATTCTCGGCAGCAAGCTGAAGGATGACGGTTATACAGAAGGGTTGTGGCCGGAAAGCGATTATGTATCGGTTAAAGTGCCAGTGTTCTCTTTTGCCAAACTGCGCAGAGTAGAACCTACACTCGGACCTGAAATGAAATCAACCGGTGAAGTTATGGGCCGTGATAAGTTGTATGCAAAAGCTTTATACAAAGGTCTGATCGGAGCAGGGATGAAAATTCCAGCTACTGGCGCTATCATCGTTACGGTGGCAGATAAAGATAAAGCAGAAGCTGTAGAACTTATGAAAGGCTTCCACTCCATGGGTTACAAAATCATTGCAACTGGAGGCACGGCACAAGCGCTTGAAGAAGCAGGCCTCAACGTAATGAATGTAAACAAGCTGGATGAAGGTGCGCCAAACATTCTCGACTTGATTCGTGGTGGGCAAGCTAACTTCGTCTTTAATACACTGACTAAAGGCAAAACGCCAGAACGTGATGGGTTCCGTATCCGCCGTGAAGCGGTTGAGAATGGCGTCGTATGTATGACTTCACTGGATACAGTGACGGCACTTCTCAGAATGCTGCAGACGATTAACTTCTCGTCACAGTCCATGCCTGCTTTTGTCGGACAATTGAACTAATCTCATAAAGATGCATAGGGCGGTTTGCGTTTACGCAGACCGTTCCGCTATGCCTAGGGTCTAATAAATAAAGGGTGTGGATGTAGTCTGCACTGGATAGGAGCATGGTTATGGGAGTAGGAGAAGTAGAGTGGAAAGCAATGGCGAATCGTCTGATGATCGCTTTGGATTATCCTGATGTGACTGGAGCAAGAGCCTTGATCGATAAGCTGGAAGGAATTCCTTGCTATATGAAGGTAGGCATGCAGCTGTTCTATGCGGCAGGACCAGAATTTATTCAAGAGCTGAAATCTCGTGGCTATTCTGTGTTCGTTGACGTGAAAATGCATGATATCTCTAACACGGTAAAAGGTGGCGCTCAAAGTCTTACAAATCTTGGCGCTGATATGTTTAACGTACACGCGGCAGGGGGCTCAGCCATGATGGCTGCAGCACGCGAAGGAGCGGCTTCAGCAGTTAGTGCTAATGCTGCCCTTAAGATGCCTTTGATTATTGCAGTTACCCAGCTAACCAGTACGAGTCAAGAAGTGATGAATAACGAAATTGGGATCGCTGGAGAGGTAGCGGATACTGTGGTAAGATACGCCAAGCTGGCTGCCGATGCGGGTCTAGATGGTGTAGTAGCGTCGCCACAAGAGTCCGCAGCTATCGCAGAAGCTTGCGGCCCAGCATTTTGCACGGTTACACCGGGTATCCGGCCAGCAGGTGCTTCCTTGGACGATCAGTCCCGGGTTATGACACCTGGAAAAGCCATTCGTCAGGGTAGTCACTACCTTGTTGTAGGACGGCCGATTACAGCTTCACCAGATCCACGTCAAGCAGCACTAAACATTATTGAGGAGATGACCCTAGCATGAGCTCATTAAATAGAAGTGAACAAGTAGCAAGTTATCTGTTGGAGATTGGAGCAGTAGCACTGCGTCCCCAGGAGCCTTTTACATGGACCTCTGGTATCAAATCGCCGATCTATTGCGACAATCGTCTGACTATGGCTTACCCAGAAGTTCGTAACTATATTGCAGATGCCTTCGCGCAGCTTATTAAGAGCGAGTATCCGGACGCAGAAGTGATCGCAGGTACAGCAACCGCGGGTATTCCACACGCGGCTTGGGTAGCAGATAAACTGAACCTGCCAATGGCTTATATCCGTGATAAAGCTAAAGGCCACGGCAAGCAGAATCAGATCGAAGGTCTGATTAAACCGGGACAAAAGGTTGTTGTTATTGAAGATCTGATCTCCACAGGTGGAAGCTCCATCAAAGCGGCTCAGGCCGTGCAAGAAGCTGGCGCAGAAGTGCTGGCTGTACTCGCAATCTTCAGCTATGAGCTGGACCGTGCAGTGGATGCTTTTGCTGCAGCTGAAATGCCATTACAAAGCTTGTCCAACTACAGCACATTGATTGATGTGGCTCTTGCACAAGGTAAAATTGAATCGACGGACGTAGAAGTACTGAAATCTTGGAGAAAAGATCCTTCATCATTTGGTGTTTAAGCTTAAATAAATGAGTATAGTTTAGGCGAGCCTCTCACTTTTCAGTGAGGGGCTTTTATTTTTTAACAGACATAACATACTCAACTGTCATCCAAGACACGAATAGTTGTATTTTGTACACTTAAACTAACTTTTCTTAGAGGAATTGGCACTATAGTTGCACTTTGTGCAATTATAATCAGCCTAGTATCTGCCGAAACCTTCTAGTAGTGGAGATCGTGTATCTGCAAAAGCTCCTAGTAACATTTTTATGAGAATAATATGAAGAAATCGTAGTATAACTTTAAACGTCCTGTAACTTCCCTTCTTGATTAAAGCTTTATACTGTTACTAGGATTATGGATTATTTATCCATAAGATGTAGAAGAATCAAGTATTTTATGGGAGGATATAATAATGAATCATATAAACAACAATAAACGGCTGTGGCGCCGCTGGTTAAGCCTTGGGGTATGCGCTGCGCTGATACTACCACTAATCTCTGATGGGTGGAATACGGCTTGGGCTGAGCCTTCTAAGGCTTCAGTGGAGCAACGTGTATTGCGTATTGGGAGTCTATGGTCTGGGGAGGACGATTCGTTTTTTCGTCAGCAGTTTACAGATATGTATGAATTGCAGCATCCAGAAATCAAATTGGAGATTATTCCGGCTATAGATACGAATGACCTTCGGTACAATAACACCTCCTCAGACGCAAGCTCTGACAATTTGGAAAATATCCGGGCGATTATGGGCGGGGATAAGCCTGTTGATGTGATCGTCGGTGATAGCGCATTAGTGAAGAGTTTGGTGGATCATAATCTTGTCCAATCGCTGGAGCCGCTTATAGCGCGTGATCAGTATGATTTAAGCAATATGGCGCCTACGATGCTGAATGGAGTTCGTGAGCTGGGTAGAGGAAGTCTTTTTGCGTTGGCGCCGATCTTCTCGTCTAGTGCGCTTTTTTATAACAAGGGAATCTTTGATGCTGCTGGTGTGGGCTATCCAACGGATAAGATGACTTGGAATGAACTGTTTACGCTAGCAGATAAGGTGACGAAGAAGTCATCTAATAAAGAAACTCGGATATACGGGTTCTCGATGAACCGTTACTTAAGTGATCCATTCTGGGATATGCAGAGCTATGTCGCACCGCTAGAACTTACGATGTACGATAATAAGGGTCAGCACATGACTGTAAATACCACACAGTGGAATCAGGCTTGGACTACTTACAGCCAGTTGGTTAAGAAACAAATTGTACCTGAGCTAAATGGGTTGGATTTTGCAGGAACAGAAGGGAATGCCTACAGTCCAATCCAAGGCGATCTGTTCCTCACAGGTAAAGCAGCAATGGTCGTTGGAGAATATGGTTATCTCAATGAACTGGCGGGAGTGGCCCGTAATGCTGCTAAGATCAAAAATTACAGTCCCATCAAATGGGGTGTGGTTACTGTACCTACCTTTCAGGAAAAACCGGATGTTGCCATTGGAACATGGCTTGGTAATATGATGGCTATTAGTTCTACGGCTACTAATAAGGAAGATGCCTGGGATTTGATTAAGTTCGTCAACAGTAATGAGGTTGCGAAAATCAAAGCCCATAACAAGAGTGAACTGACTTCCCGTAAGGACTATATTACCGCTCAGACCCCTTCTGTAAATTTGGAAGCTTTTTATACGCTTAAGCCTTTACCTGCAACGGATCCTTTATTGATCAGTTTACAGATGCAGAAGCCTGGGATTAGCCGGATTAGTGATGTTGGACGTCAATTATTTATTGATGTTTATCAGGGGAAGAAAACCGTCGAGAATGCACTCAAAGCTTGGGAGAAGCAAGGGAATACCATGCTGGATACACTTGAAAAAGATCCCACGGTCTATTTTGACTCGATCGGTGAATGACTCTGGAATATGCCCTAAGCCACCAGTTTTCTGGTGGCTTATTTTGTGGAACTTGGGCATGATAAGTTCAGAGCGGTGTATCATAAATTTGCGAAAAGGAGAAGAGGGCATCATGAATTGGATATACTTCGCGAAACTGTTCAGGACCAGATTTCAAGCAGGTTGTTTGGCTAAAAGATTGGAGCAAGATGGCTGGATTTACGGTTATCATGACCCGCGTTTTGTAGAAATTTATCGATCCCGTAAGGGAAGGTACGGGGTTAGATTTCTGCCTTGAGAACTTTTATAAATTTTTCCTTGACGTAGACCCGATTTGTACTGTATATTATTTATTGTCGCTGTTTGAATATTTTTTCTGACGCGGGGTGGAGCAGCCCGGTAGCTCGTCGGGCTCATAACCCGAAGGCCGCAGGTTCAAATCCTGCCCCCGCAACCAATTTATTTACAACAGCAATTCTACATTCGGATATTTTTAGATCCGGGCCCTTAGCTCAGTTGGTTAGAGCGGTCGGCTCATAACCGATTGGTCGGGGGTTCGAGTCCCTCAGGGCCCACTTATCAAAAACCCTTACTTTGTAAGGGTTTTTTGCTGTCTATAGGATTAGTGATATAAAGAAAATAGGATTGGGAAAGGCCGGGATTTTAAGATTGCTAACGGATTTGCTAACGAGAGTTATTTTTCTGCAGTTTCGAGCTGTTTTTCAGCGTATTTATTCAGTTCTTCTTCAATTTTGTCAACGGCCTCTTCCTGCATGATTGGGAGTAGGTGTGAGTATCGTTCGTTGAACATCGCAGGAGTTATACCCAGTCGTTCAGCAGCTACCTTTGGATTTATATAACCCCCGCCAGGGTAGCAACATACTAAATCATTATCCTCATATGAGTCTCCATATTCTTTTTTATAAGCCTCGATTTGCTTGTAGCGTTCCTTAAGGTCATCAATAATATTCTGAAAAAGTTTTACCCGTCGTATGGAATCATTCGTTTTCGGGCGTTGAATGACTAAACCATCACGTGTCCAGTTGGCCGTCTGGATCACCTTGAGTTCTTTCTTTTCGAAGTCGATATCACCCCAGCAAAGTCCAAGGATCTCACCACGTCTCATTCCAATATAAATTGCCAATGAAAACACAATAGACGGGCGGGCGCCTCATCAAGCTAACAGGCAGTAAAGTTTAACTTAAAATAAACTTTCCGTTTCCCGCAGTTAACTTAAGGTGTACTCTGAAAGCACCTTTTTTTGAAGGTGATACTCATCAAGAACCGTATTTATGAAGGAGTGACTTAATGCAAGCTACTAAATCTATAATAGAGTGTCCAGAGCGAAACGATAGTTGAATCTACAGAGGGATGGTATCAAACATGGACTATGAAATCAAAATAGCAACCTTGGAACATAAAGAAATACTCAGCAACCTGTTACAATTCTATATTTATGATTTCTCAGAATTTATGGAGTTGCAGTTTGAGGCAAACGGTAAGTATGCTAATTATCCAATTGATGAATATTGGTCTAAAGACCCCAATTATCCATATTTAATCAGTCTCAATGGGAAATTTGTTGGATTTGTCTTAGTCAAATTAAAAAATCGGGAAGAAGATGACGCATATTTTTCTATTGCTGAATTTTTTATTGCGAAGAAGTATCGTAGGCTGGGATTAGGGAGAATGGTTGCTAAAGATATATTTGATATGCACCAGGGAAAATGGGAAGTTTACCAAATAGATAACAACAAGCCTGCTCAACTCTTTTGGAAAAAGGCAATAGAAGAATATACAGGAGGAAAATTTACTGAGCGAATTGAAGTAGGAAGAAGAACACAAGTATTCATTAGTTAATGCGAGGTTCTTAATATTAATGGGGGTTGCTGGTTGACAAAAATGATAATTTTGTTGGTTATTCTTGCTATCATTACTGCTGTTTTTGTATTCAAAGTTTTATCTAGAAAGAAGAGTTACCCTCCCCAAAGTATAGTAATTGATCCACTTAAGATTACGATCCAGGACATAGACCGAATGGAAGACGGAACTGGCTTTGTAGAATATCTGTATCGTTTATTTTTGGCCATGGGTTATAGTGATGCATATAAAACGAGAGGAGGCAGAGATTTTGGATCTGACTTAGTGTTTACAGACGGGGAGGGGGTTCGAAATGTTGTTCAGGCAAAGTGTTATTCTTATCCAGTAAGGTTAGAAGCTGTTCAAGAGATCTATAGTTCCATGAGATATTACATGGCAAAAAAGTCCATGGTAATATCCTCAAATCAATATACCTCAGCCTGTGAAGAACTTGCTAGTTATAACGCCGTAAGATTACATAGTAGAAGTGACCTTATAGAAATTATAAACTTTTTCAAGTCAGGGCAGATTGATAAAGCAAAGGATATCCTTGAGTCAGAGCCCAGGATTATACTGGAGTCATGGGATGATAAAGTAATTAAGAAGGACTTCAAAGTTGAAAACGATGGGTTGCGAAGAAATAGATAGTTCTTAGAACAAGGAGCTTTTATACTGATGAACCATGAAGATTTTCAATACAGAAATACATACTTTTTCGTAGGGAATCAAACGATTCTATGGATCACCATACTTGGCTTTGTGTTGTTAGGATTTGTATTGTTTTATTTGATTAAGAAATACATAAAGCAGAGAAAATGAGACCAGGTATTTTAATACATAGGAGTACTGTTATGAAGAAAATATTCAAAGAATTTGGTGTCCATTTTTGTGCGGCAACTATTCTTCTAGGTATTTCTTTATTGTTCAATAATTATGATGTTGCGAATGAGGAACAACAATCTTTGATGGTTGTAATGATGTGTGGAGCCCTCATATTTATTGGTGGATATAACTATTTGAAAAACAGAAAAGGTGTTGTTGTGATGATCGTAGGAGTTATTGTATTAGGATTAGCGCTTTGTACCTTATCTTTTTAGAAGTGATCATGTTGAGTAATATATACAAAGTCCTAAAGACAGACACTGAATTTCTAACGACTGCTTTTTCACAGTCTCAAATGGATATACTTGAACGTCGTGGTGATCTAGCTAGCTGTATATTTGATTGTGAAGGTCCAGTACAAAAATGGAGCCCAGTCAGCGTTAAGGTCGCAGACGCTTATTACATGAGAAATGAATTTGAATTTAGAATGATATTGGCATAAGCATGTATAAAAAATCCCCCGTCAACCTTAACGGGGGATTTTTTTTATTTAATTAATTTAGTAATGAAATTAAGTTCAGTGAAATGTTCATTATATTTTTCCTGCATTATGCAGTACATTCAGGTAATATTCATAATGAGGATTGCCCAGTACGCAATATTCATTTGGAATACCCTTTAGTATAATTAGATCATTCAGAATTTTTTGAGACAAACCTTGCATAGTAAATGAAGATATAGAGTTGTTATCTACACTTTCTAGTACAATATTGATTCGTCTCCCTTCTTGTATATCTTTCCATATAAGTTCACTTTCAGATTTGTCTGACGATCCTCTATTATCCAAACTATTAAGATATAAGATCATTTCAGATAAATCCTGTTTCTCTTCCTGAGTGTAAATTGAATAAAGTAACTTTGTGTCCACTATTTTATAGCATTTTGCAATGTGGTCGTACTTTGCGTCTGGATCATTTTGTAGATTTTTAAAATCATCTTTACTTAGTTCAATTGCATTGTAATTTTTTTGAAGTAACTGTCCTGCTTGGTCTAAAGTGTAATTTGATGGTAGACCAGATGCTTTGAAATTTTCATCTAATTGTTTTAGCATTATATCTCCTTAAAAGAAAGAATGTCCTCCAACTCTATTATGCGTATGATAATGGATGTAGTAAAAATTACCTGGAAGCTGATCACAAGTTAACTCTGGACCTAAAGGTGTATTCCCACCACCCGCCAATCTTGCAACCGCATCTGCTAATGGTGCGCTTGTAGATCAGACATTTTTGGTATTTATGGTAAATATAGGATTTACTATCCTTGCAGCTGCTTCTGACAAGTCTATTGCGTTACCCACATAAAGATTTCCACTTAAAATTCGAGCTGTATAGTGATGGTATCTTTGATCTTTCTTTAAGATATCTCTTACTTCGTTAATCACACTAATAGTTTCGTACGCTACAACTAAGGCTGCTCCTATACTAAGCAAATACCCAAGCAAAGCTTCTCCAATAATAACACCAATCGGTATTACAAAGGAAGCTTGTAATTTATCCTGTTCAATCAAAAAACTCTCATTAGTTTCTAAATTTGTAAATGTAGCATTCATTTCTCCATCGTCATTAATACTATGTATCAATACTTCATAGACTGTTTCGTTTGAGGATCCATCTTCTGATTTTTCGTTTGTTACTAGTGTCATCTCTGCTTCTTTTTTATCTACAGTCATAACACCGACTATATCTGAGTCATTTTGTTCAGTTTTTCCAAAACTGCGGAACATATCGGAATTGCCATTAGAATATCTTGCTTCAACTTCCACTTTATTTTCATCTTTAGTTATAACATGAAAACTAGGAGATATTTCGTCTGACCGTTCACTCTTAGCATATGCTTGTGGCTGAATTACGAAACAAAACATAATAGCAAAGGTGAGTAGGGTTGAAATAATAGGCTTAATAATAGATCTTTTTTTATTCAATTTTATCCCTCTTTCATTTAGTTAGTTAGATAAGGAACCGTTTCCATAAACACCATAAACATTGTCGTAGCCTTTGTTGCCCAGATCCTTTGAATGGCTCGTTAAATCATTTTTAATAAAAGTATTAATATTTTCGTTCTTAGAATAGTCGTTAATCAGGAGTAGATTTGCAATAGTTCCAGTGATATGAGCAGTAGCAAAAGAAGTCCCGTTATAAACAGCATATTGGTCATTTGGAGCCAAGCTAAGAATATCTTTGCCAGGTGTACTAAAGTCAACTTTTCCTCTAGACGCTAGGCTAAAAATATTTTCTGTGCTGTCTATCCCTGTAACGGAAATAACCTTCTTATATGCTGCTGGAAACTCAACCTCAGAACCCATCTTATTACCCACCGCAGCAACAACAATAACTCCATGTTTGAGTGCTTTCTCAACGGCTGTCTTTAATTGTGGATCATCTCTCATAATTCCAAAACTCATATTAATAATATCCGCATCGTGATCGATAGCCCATTCAATACCTCTCACAAAACTCTCAAATTCACCTTTACCTTCATCGTTTAAGACTTTAATAGATAAAATCTCAACATGAGGGGAAACCCCTACTAATCCGAATTCATTGTCGTTTGCAGCAATGATACCTGCTATTGCAGTTCCATGACCTAATTTATCAAAAACTGGCTCTTCCAAGTCAACAGCATTGTATTGAATTATGGATGTGTTTTCTAAATCTTCATGTTGTTCATCAATTCCACTATCCATAATAGCTACTTTAATCACTTTAGAGAATTTGTTAGTTAAGGTGTACGAGATCTTTTGATTTTGATAGAGAACTCCCCAAGGTACTTGCTGTTTCTTATCAAAATTGATGACGCTGGCTTCTTTAGGGCTAACTATTTGATAATGGATATCACTAGAATGTTTGAAAGATGAAAATGCTAAACAGAAGAAAACTGTAAAGATTATTAATACCAAAATTGAAATTTTATATCTATTACATAAATTCAAAAGGCAGGGAATTAGGAAGGCTGGAATTTTGAGCTTGCTAACGGATGCACTGATACCAGATTTATCGCCATGCGCTTGCAGGGATAGTTTAAATCTTTTGAATGCACTAAAGAGCAGAGGGATTTAATAAATCTTAAATAGAGGTCTGACATTCATTTGAAAAAAGTGCTATAATTATTAAATCAGTGTGTAGAGATATTGGTCTTTTTATTGGGCCAAAAATATATGTCTCATGATACGTCTGCCATCTGAAATATGATTCACGGAGATGACAAACATGCATGGAGACACAAGACTGCCCAGAAACGGAAAAGAAGGTATATTATTTTTACTCATTATTTCAATCATTTCAGTAAACACTATTGCCCCTATTATTGTGGGGTTGGAACGGGGCTTCAGTAAGGAAGTGTATATAGATACACTAAAGGTTATTCCGTTTATGTGGATGATCGTAGTTTTATCCGTAAGATTAGTTGCCGGGCCGATTGTTGGGAAAGTGATGCCGAAATTCATGGGACAAACCGATGGATTTAATGCTAGGGTGCTGTTGAATACTTTATTGAATGTTACGGTGTTATCTATTTTACTATCGATAATCGGTACATGGGTTGGGACGAAACAAATAAGTCTAGAGCCACTTAAAAACTTCCTTCATATCTGGCCAAGAAACTTTGGTATAGCATTTTGGATTGAACTGTTGGTTGCTCAGCCGATAGCAAGATTTGCGATGAAAACATTACACACAAGACAGGATCGTAAAACAGAAAGTGTAAATGCGTAACTTGCTGAAACGTTGTATACGAATAAGAATCTCAGGAACGTCCATGGTGGGCGTTCTTTTTTTGAGTCCCGTTATCATAGCAGTATTGAACATGTAAAAGAGCCATCATAGGATTAATCTACAACGGCTCTTTTATACTTAGAATCTGATATTCTGACATGACGCAATGCAAACCATGCAGCCAACACAAAGAGGGCGCTGTCGCAAAGCCATGAAATGGTTTTGCAGCAACGCCTTTTTTTGTATCCAGCTAGACTTTTCTAATGGGTATGGTGCCCGAAAAGTTGTCCCAATCGTTGTTCCTATCGCTATACTTTCGGTTTCCGACCATCATTCTTATGGTTTCATACTATCCCATAGCAGCTGGAATGCCCCGGACTCGACCTCGAAGAATACAGGTGCCTGACCGTAACGTACTAGCCCTTGACCAAACAGCGTCAGCTCTACCCGGGCGTTGTCTTCCAGCTGGAGATAGAGAACCTTGCGGTCTTCGCTGTCGTAGATGCCTTGCGCGATAAGAGGCTCTGCTGCCAGCGGTTTGGCTGCTTGGAGTGCCTTCAAGAAGCCATTAAGTGCCTCGTCGTCAGCGAGCGGTGTGTACTGCTGCTGTCCGTTGTTCCAGCTGTCGAAGCTTTCCCACTGTGCGGAAGTAATTCTACCTTCCAGATTTAGCTTGCCAAATAGATCAGCGCCGCTGTTTACGGTGATCCCGTTTGTATGCTCATACAGTTCGGCGAATACCTCGCCGTTGATTTCCAAATAGGACATAATCAGGAAATTGGAATCATATCCCTTCACGGAATAGATATCCGTTTCGCCAATGTTAGAAGCCAACTCAATATATTTGTCTTTACCGCTCCATTCATCGATGCCACCTGTAGTACGTCCCAGCTTGTCACCACGCAGAGCGGCAGCATCGGCTGCGTTGATTCGAGTCGCAGACTGTGTATAAATGTTATCTTTATATACGACTAGAGCGATCATATCTGCCATAACGCCAGATTTGGTATCTGGCAGTTCCAACTTGGGGATAACAATGCTTCCGGACGCATTTATGCCAGAATTGTCTGGTTGGCTTGGACCTGGAGTTACCTGAGCGATTTGCCCTTGAGTACTCTGGCCGTTTAACTGCTGCCATATATTAGGTGCAGCTAAGCCGATCCCGGCGGCGAGGACGATACTTGCCGCGATATAAACCGTCTTGCGTGGACGTTTCCGTTCCTGCTGTTGCTCCAGTTTGTCTATCAATTCTTTTTTCATCTCTTCACCTGGTTTCATAGAATCCACCGCTCTCTTGTATGATGTTCGAAACTGATCTTCTTTCATTGTGATTCCACTCCTTCCAGCTCCAGTTTTAACAGTTGCCGTCCCCGTTGAAGTCTCATCTTCACGGCAGACTGACTAATCTGCAGAATCTTGCTGATTTCCTGGATGGGATAGTCCTCGTAATAATAAAGATGGATTACGGTTTTATACTTCATAGGCATCGCCATAACTAACTGCAGTAGAGCCAAATCCTCGGGGGTGTCTACCGCAATCGGCTCAGCATTTTCCAGCTTAACCTCGCGCTTGCGCCAGCCTCTGCCCAGTAATGTTTTACAATGATTGGTGATTACTCGGATCAGCCATGCTTTCTGATGTTCAGCGTCTATGAACTTTGGTGCTTTTTCTATCAGTTTGATGAAGGTGTCCTGAGTGGCCTCTTCGGCATCTTGGCGGCTGCCTAAATGGACCAAAGCAATCCGGAACAGCATATCTGCGTAGATTTCGTAACTCTTTATCACATGATTTCCCGGCCGGGTCATGGATCGTTGCATGATTCTATGCCCCCTTTACCTATAACACCATTTAGGACGGCATTTGGTCACATTATGTTCCTGAGAAAATTTGTTAGCGTCTAGATCAAGGGTTAGAATCTAAAAAAGGCGCGATTGCCCCAGCAGCCATATCATGACTACTGAGACAATCGCGCCTTTATAATAGAAGTTCCCCTTTACGGGAGGCCCTCCTCAATATGTTTATATGTATAGTTTGGATCAAACCTTTTTACAAGAGCCATGCTATATTGATAAATCCGATCCTTCTCTTTTCGATAAAAGTATCTTGCGTTAGGTTCATCTGCAAAAATCACCGTTGTACTTACGACGGGAGCCTTACTAATCTGGGTGTGTACTTTATAAAGATCTTCATTCTTATAATCTCTCGTAGCTACCAAATAATGAATCACTTCATTGTCCATATGATTTCGGAAGGCCTGAAGCGCTAAAGAAGCGACTCCATATACAATAACGAAGGTAATAAGGATTATTTTTGTTCTTTTCTTCATTAATTCCCTCCATTTAGCTAAAATGTATATATTATAAGATAATATATTGTGACTGGTATGTCATATCTATTGTATCTTGTAATCTACACATTAGAAGGGTGGAGAGAAAGATGACGCAGCAAGAAGAAAAAATACAGGAGCTGGAGCGGCGAATTAAGGTATTGGAGAATCATACTAGTCCCAGCCTACCAGGTCTCAGAATCTTATGGTTTATTATTTGGGGAGTTGTGGGTATGTTCCTCATTCTAATTCTTATTGGTTTGATTCAATTTGTCGCATAACAGAGCTTATAATTACAAATAAGGCAGCAAATTTCCTGCCGATAGTTAAACCCGCGTAGGTAAAGAATTGCCTGGGTATACTATACTTGCTGCCTTTTTATTATGAACTTACACAAATCATCTTCAGTCTTCTTTGGGTTCTTGCAATAAAATGGAGAAGGTCCCCGTTTCATGATCCACTTCAATCGACTCGATCCCAACAAAATCCGGAATTTCGGGGTGTACTGCATCTACGTTATAATCTGGATGAGTCATCAATAATTCAATTACTTTAATGGCTTCCATATCGATCCCCCTTGCGAGAAATTCCACCCTAATTAATGGTCCTTCATTGCGACTACCCTTATTATCTCCGCAGTCATTATTGAATATGTGTTAATCGTTCTTCGTTTCTTCCCATCACGGCCAATAATTGCCCCTGAAAAACACGTCTTTGAATTTGATCAATCCGCTGTAAAGCCAGCTCGCTTGGCACTTGAAATTCTGCTGCAAGATAGCTGATTGCATCTTCCCGTTGCTCAGGCAATGTCATGCGGGAGATCATGGAGTAGGGCATAGCTGCATAAAGAATAAATCGCTCAGATTCATCCTCCTGTGCCCGCGTAAAATGTTCTGGCATCAATATTTGATCAGTACCATGGCGGAGCAGATGACAGAGCTCATGGAGAAACTCTAGCCGCTGCAGACTGGCTGGAAGCCGGTTGTCAATAAACATGGTGTACATCCCCGCTGATGCTTCGATGCTCTTGCTTCTTACATCCAAATAATGAACCCAAATATTAAGCCGTTCTGCAATATAAGCAATCGAAATTTGCGAAGGCTGAGTAAGGTTCAGACGCTTGTATAAATCTTCTGTCCACTTCTCCAGCGCAGTCATTTGATAATAGGATTTCATGTTATTCATATCATTCACCTCATTCAGAATCAGTTATAGGATCGTATGTTCGCATAAATGAGCAAAAGAAAAGCCCGAAGGCTATGTAAAGTAAAAAACATAAGGACACATAAGAACGAGTGTTCTCGTGTGTCCTTAGCATAAAGCAATTAAACACTAATATCAAGTGTTTTTCCTAAATTCGGAGCAACGCTTTTGCCCAGCATTTCCACCATCGTTTGACTCTGGGTTTCAGCCTGATTTTTGGCAATATTCATGACTTGTATTCCTACATTTTGAGCTAAGGATGCCTGGCTCATTGCCATTGATAATGCGGCTATATCCATATTGCACCTCCTTCGTGTATATCCTGTTTATCGACAGTGCCTACCTAATTCATTAGGTGAATAGCATTTGTTTGCCAGTTCGCCCAAACGGCTTATCTCCTTTTTACATATCTTGTGCTGTAGTCATTAATCATTAGGAGGAATTAATTATGGGAATGGAACATTGTGGTTGTAACGTAGGTCCTGTAGTAAGCCCAGTAAATGTAGGTCCGGTGTGTAGTCCTTTTACTTCAACAGGAGCTATTCTGGTACTCTTCATCTTGCTGGTTATCATCACTAAAGCTTGCTTATTCTAAGCTAGCTGATGCACATTGTAGCCCCATCCGGTATACCGGATGGGGCTATTCTTTTGAAGCACTGTTCACGTTAGCTTATTATTTGAACATAAATTCTACGCGGGTTCCATCCGCATAATCTTCTAACTGATTGCCAACCCAGCTTCCTGCGCCGCGGTTATCTTTTGGGGTTATGTATTCAATGTCGGCCCCTTTGCCGCCTTCATTACACATGGCCATGGGCCATTCATCGCGGTCGTAGCCTTTTTTGGTGGGGATCCCTTTTAAGGATTCTTTGCGGTTGTCTTCAGCCTGCTCACGGTTAATCGTGCACGTCGCGGACTCCCCTTTAGCAATCGCGTCCTGAATGTGCTTAGCAGTCTCAGGATAACGATCTGATGGGAAGATCAGCTGAACAACTTCTGAATCAGATGTGGACGAGGGGGCTGACGGATCTCCGTTCTGTTCATACCAGTAACCGCCCAAAGCAAGTAACACAATAATGATGAGACTGGTGAGTAATTTCTGTATTTTCAAATCTGCTCCTCCTTTTTTGGAACTTAAAATAGTATATCTTATATCATAATGCAGTGCGATTTAATATACTTAGGAAAAATAAGAGGAGGACGGAATTGGATATGGAGTATTTGATTACGATTGAAGATCAGACGCTTATAGCCTCTGCTGAAGATATTATTACTAGACGCTATGAATGGGGAAGACACCATGTAGGGGCGGCGCTCCGTACTAAGACGGGGGAAATCTTTACAGCGGTACATGTAGAAGCTAGCATGGGACGAATTACAGTCTGTGCAGAAGCGATGGTGATTGGAAAAGCGATATCCGAAGGCTACAAGGAATTTGATACGATTGTTGCGGTAAGGCATCCTGATCCGGACAGCGAGGAAAGAGAAATTAAAGTAGTTTCTCCCTGCGGGATGTGCCGTGAGTTAATTGCTGATTACGGGAAGGATTGCAAAGTTATTGTATCCGAGGACGGCCGGTTAGCTAAATATGATATTTCTGAATTACTACCGCTGAGATATACAAGGTAAATTGGAGATTTAGTCAGGAGCCGCCGGGCTCCTTTTTTTATTGAGCCGTGAATTTATTCAGCAGTTCCTTACACTGTCCTAAATTAATTTACAACTTCATGTCCATTCGCTGAGTTCATGTCACTATTGTCCCCATACTATAACTTAAAAAAGTTAAAAGGATGTGAGAGTGGATGGAACAGCGCAATCTTCGAAATATGGTTGATTCGGCATCGAGGTTTGTGAGCGATGTTCAGTGGCAAATCGCGTATCGTAAATTGCAAATGGCTCCGGCGGATTCGGAAACGGTACCTTCTGCTCAGAAATTGTTGAATACCCTTTATTTTCTGCAAGGAAAAGGATGGATTAGTGGACAACATGATTATTTGGAGAGCGCGGATGAGTTCAATGGGAAGCTGAAAAATACTAGCGGGCAATACGCCGCCCTTCACGGCTATGAGCTGGGGGCAATCAATAATCAGACGGCGGCACTAATAGACAATCAGCGGGATTGGGTCGTTAGCAGCGCTATTCGCTGGTATAAAGACGGTGGAATCGTAACGATTAGCTATCACGCACAGTTGCCAGGGACTGCGCCAGCTTGGGATAACGTATCTACGAGCATAAGCAACGCTGATTTTGACAAATATATAACCCCGGGTACCTCTCAGTACAACGCACTGATCGCTGATCTGGATAAGATAGCCCTTTCTTTAAAAAAACTAAATGATGCAGGAGTTCCTGTGCTCTGGCGGCCGTATCATGAAATGAATGGCGGATGGTTCTGGTGGGGGAAGAAGATCAACTACGTGGGACTGTGGAACCTTATGTTTGACCGTTTCACCAGCTATCATAAGCTGCATAATTTATTGTGGGTCTGGAGCCCAAACGCCAAAAATCAGTGGAGTGATGACCCTGCCGAATACTACCCAAGCGGTGACAAAGTAGATGTGCTGGCACTAGATATCTATGATGGGGATTTTAAGGGGAGTCACTATGATAGTCTATGGGATCTGGGTCGTGGAAAAGTGATTGCGATTGGAGAAAATGGAGAGCTACCGTCCCCTGTACTACTATCTAAATCACAGCCTAAATGGTCTTATCAGATGACCTGGGGCAAGCTTCTTTATGAGAAGAATACCGATGCGGTAATTAGAGCCTTTATGAATGACAGCTTTGTATTCACGCGGGAAGAGTATGCTGTTGAGGCGGCAATTGTAGCCGCTAAGGGAGACAGTGTGCTGCAGAGTGGACTATGGGGGCAATATTACAATAATATGACTCTTAGCGGCGCACCTGCGCTGACGCGAACCGATGCTAACATCCAATTTTCGTGGAAACAGGGTTCGCCTGATCCAGCCATTCGTGTCGACGCTTTCTCTGTACGGTGGAGTGGAAAACTGACTGCAGCCTATAGTGAAACCTATACCATTTACTCCTCCTCTGATGACGGGGTACGGGTGTGGATTGATGGAGGGCTGATCATTGATAGCTGGGTGAATCAGAGTGGACAGGAGCGAAAAGGCAGTGTGAATCTTATAGCTGGCAAGCTACATGAAATAAAAGTGGAGTACTATGAGAATGAGGGGGACGCGCGAATTGTATTGCAGTGGGAAAGTCCTAGCCAACCCAAAGGGATTATTCCAGCAGGAGCGTTTTATCTTCCATAAGACGATATCCGAACTGATTCGAGCATCGGAATATTAGCGAAAAAGCCCCGGATTTCGGGGCTTTTTTAATGTGAAAGGTTCTTAGATTTGTTCACGGTAGCTAATGTTGTTGGCGATCTTCTCGTCACGAACAGCTTTGCGCAGAACATCTTTGACGGTTTGGGCATCATGGATTTTTCGGAAAAGAAGCTGAGGCGCTGAGGCATCATCAGAAAATACAGTTAATGTACCGATGCCGAGCATCCGGTCCATGATAGATTGTGCTACGGATAAATCGCGTACACGCAGTAATTCGATTTCTTCGACATTTTTACCGATAAGTCCGGTCTTTACCATAATGCGCTGGCTTGTAATGGTGTACGTAGTCGTGTTTAGGCGTACGATTCCTTTGAGGCGATCAGAGATACTGGCTGGTTTGCCTTTCCAGAGCACGACTTCTTGAGTAGCGTTTGGATTTGCTGATGGACGACGGGTGGTCACTGGAGCAGTTCCGTCAATGCTAGATCCGCATTCTCCACAAAATTTAGCGCCCTGCTTATATTCTGATCCGCAGGTTGTGCAATAAGGCATAAATACTCTCCTTCCCTGATTACAATTGAAATAATTATAACATAATAGTCATTTTACATAAATTTCATTTGCGCTTTACACAAACCGACATTATTCTGTTAAGTGGAGGGATAAATAATGAAAAAAGTGTTACTAATAGGAACGCTAATGCTGACTGTCATCCTTAGCGCCTGCAGCAATAATAATTCAACTTCATCGGCTCCTGCCTCGGAAGAAGAAGTGCAGGAAACCGTGCAAAACTTCTACAATGAAATGTCTAAACTTGATGAATTAGGAAAATCATCCTTAGCGGAGTTCAACGAAGCTATTGCTGCTTATTCAGCAGGAGAACTTTCGGACAGGCAGTTGGAGAAGAAGATTAACGAATTCCAAAAGACCGCAACAGACCTATCCAATCAGGCTGAGAAAGTGAAAATTTCCTCTAGCTTGCCCGAAGACATTCGTAAACTGCTTGATGAGTCCAAAATTGCTTTTCAAAGTGCTTATTCTCTAAAAGAACAGGCCTCTCAAGGTGCTGATTCCGCAGAGGTCACTGCTGAGAAGTTCGAGGAATTGAATCAGAACGCTGACGTCGCGATGCTATACGGCATTTCCAAGCTTAATGAAGCAAGAGAAGCAACAGGACTCATCGATGCTGATGGTCAGTCCACCGCTGAATCAGAGAAAGTTCAAGAATAGATCGAAATTTAGACGCTGAATAGTTCAACTGTCAGCGTCTTTTTGATGCGATTTTGAGCTTGAGTAGAGGTAACACTGCCAATCCTATAAATAAGCCGGCTATGATTCCTTTTGTGAGGTCTGAGAGGGTACTGCTTCGATATACGAGGGGGTATAGACACAGGAATAATACGGGAATTAGGATGAGCAGGGCTTTGTTTTTTTTCAATTGGAAAGCTCCTCTCATTTAGATATTAATTATTATACAACTTTTAGATAAAAGAGGAGGATTTTAAAGTGGTATCTTTTTCCTGATTATTGATTATTCAGCGAAGGTGTGGATATAATACAAACATACGTTCGTGTGTAGCGGAATGAGTATAGAAATTAGGGAGGGGTTACCATGGGCAAAAAGCTGGAGAAAAACGGACTGTGGGAAAGCAGTCGCATGATGCTGCCGGAGCATAAGGTAAGAATTATTAGGGATGAACGGGAGACCCTGCGCCGCATTAAGCCTATTCTGGATGAGCAGAAGCTGGAGGAGATCGAATGTACACTGGCCTTATCGTTACGGAGTCATGTGCGCGTCACTGTTGTGCTGTTTGATCCTTTTGAGAATACGACAATTAGTGGTTTTGTGACTTCCATTCACACCCACTCGCGTGAGTTTAAGCTGCAGTGGGCGGAGGAATGGAAGTGGATCAATGTAGATGATCTAGTGGAGGTTTACATCGTCTAATGCTGAGAACCGCTGACTTCACTTTTTTCATAAGCAATTAGGGTCACCGTTGGGTTGCCGGTCAGATTTGCAATGGAAGCTTCGGCATTTCGAATAATTTCGAGTGCTTCTTCCTGCTCGCTCAGGGCAGCAACTTTATAGCTATCACTATGAATGTCCATATGTGTTCCCACCTTTCGCTAATATTTTGCCCTTTTTTGTAGAAATGATCCAAGGTGAAGAAGCTATGAATAGGTGCTTTTCAGGGGAGATCTCGGGGATACCGGGGTCTTTTTTTAAAATATAAGAAAGTATAAGTTATACACCTATCCTTTATGTCTTATATTTCTCGCTTAAACGCTTATCGCCCTTCCTTATAGGGAAGCCGAAGACGTTTATGCTTGTATGTTAAGGCAAGCAGGGGTATTAGTACAAGCGAATGGGGAAGCGGGATCATTGATTATACCAAGGGGTGATTCTATGCTGACTTTAGATCAAGTGAGGGACAAATCGGCGGCGAGGCTTGTTGGGCTTCATCCTGTTTTGGCAGCAGGGGCGAAGGCTTTGATACAGCAAAGCTATGCCAGAGGAGTACCCATCGTTATTACTCAGGGATTGCGGTCGATTGCTGAACAAAATGCCTTGTATGCGCAGGGGAGAAGTAAGCCTGGACCTATAGTTACCAACGCCAAGGGTGGAACCAGCTATCACAATTATGGCCTTGCGTTTGATTTTGCGCTTTTGCTGCCGGATGGAAATAGTATTTCCTGGGATATGAATCGTGATGGTGATAAAGATAAAATAGCGGACTGGCAAGAGGTTGTACAGGTGGGAAAACAGCTAGGGCTTGAGTGGGGAGGAGACTGGACGTCTTTTAAAGATTATTCACATCTGCAAATGACCTTCGGCTTAACCACGACTCAACTTCGGGCAGGTAAACGTCCTACGACGGATCAGGTCAATGAAGCTTTAAAAAGAATTACTGGGGAGGATGACCAGGTGAACAAAGACGTTAAAGTAACGATAACCTTAAACGGCACTAAACTTACGGATGGTGTTCTTGATACCGGCGTAACGTATGTACCCGTGCGTGCTCTGGCTGAGGCGCTTGGAGCAAAGGTTACGTATGACGCAGCAAGCAAGACAGTGAATGTAGTAAAAGAGTAAAGCTATTCATGTATAGACAGTGCCACCCAAGGGGAAATTATCAGTGATAACTAACCATAAAGGGAGGCATAACACTGTGAACAAGCTAATAACAAGCCTTGCATGCGGTACTGTACTGTCAATGAGTATAATGGGAGCTAGTTACGCTAATCCAATCGGGTCAGCCGCTTTAGGCGGTATCCCGAACGCGAATACGGGCATGGATGGTACCGTGAATAACACTCGGATGATGAATACGGAAGGCAATCTAATGAACGGCACCACGGGAACGATGAATCAGCATGAGAGCATTATGAAAGATAAGATTCGCACAGGGGAAAATTATAGACCTAACACCAATAACTACAATGAAAATTACACCCGGGATAACTACAACAGAAATACGGTAACTCCACTATCCAACACTACAACGGATGGTAGATATCGGGCAACCAGCACAACTACCAATACTGGGACTACCAGCAGAGGATCAAACTGGGGCTGGCTCGGATTGTTTGGACTCTTGGGCCTTGTCGGAATGAGAAGCAGAAGTGACGAACGCAGATAATCAACATGCCAAATAACCCGTGTCGGTACAAGCTGGAACGGGTTATTTTTAATGTGATAAAACTTTTTTTGAAAAAAGGGATTGCGCGTTATCGATATTCATGATATTATATTTCTTGTCGCGTTATACGTAAACATCGTATGAAGCAACAACACATAATATGCCGGGGTGGCGGAACAGGCAGACGCACAGGACTTAAAATCCTGCGGTACGTGAGTACCGTACGGGTTCGACCCCCGTCCTCGGCATCACAGTGAAAACCTTGAGAAATCAAGGTTTTTTAACTTATTGCCATCAAGCAATGCTTACGTCAAAAGCTAAAGGTTCTGTGTGTCTAGGAATTGCTTTCTAACACACAGAACCCTGACGATAATACTCCTTTTCAGTGCTTGTCTAACCACAAGTTCTGGAGAGGAGTTTTTTATTATGGTTAGAGTTACAAAAATTAAAAAGAATAAGGCAGTGGATTGGAAAGAGGCGTTAAAGCAATTTCTATTTTGGAAGAAGGCAGAAGGAGTCAGTGAACAGACGCAAAAGGACTATGAGCAACATGTGAAGCTCTTCTTCAAGAGGTACAGCAACTCATTCGAGACTGTAGAATATCTAAAAAATAATCTGTTTGAATATCTTGGACAAGAAGGCATTAAGCCATGTACTTACAACAATCGTCTAGTCTATCTGCGGACTTTTCTGAATTGGTGTGTTGAACAGGAGTTGATTGACACTAATCCTGTGAAATCGCTCAAGAAGCGTAAGGACGAAGGACGAGTTGTGAATATAGATCAGGAGGTACTGATAAAGTTGTTGTCCCTTCCTAACAGGGACACTTTTGTGGGATTACGAGACTATGCTTTGATTCTTTTAACCTTAGACACAGGTATCAGACCTAAAGAAGCTTTGTCACTGATCATTCCAGACTTTAACGCTCATTCTCAAGAAATCTATATTACATCTGAGAAAGCAAAAACGAGAGTCTCCAGAGCACTACCAATCTCAATGCCAACCATCAAGGCTATTCAACAACTGATACATGTTAGACCTGATTCATGGAGTGTACACGCTCCAGTCTTTTGCACACTTGAGGGCAAAGCGCTGAATCGTCACACGTGGGGAGACAGAATGGAGCGCTATAGCAAGGAGCTGGGGGTGCACATACGTCCATATGATTTAAGACACACGTTCGCTCTGGAGTATATCAGAAATGGTGCAAATGTATTATTTTTACAAAAGACATTAGGGCATAGCGACTTATCCATGAGTAAGCGCTATGTAGCATTGACCAACAATGATTTGAAAAAAGAGCATGGTTTAGCTAGTCCTATTCATAAATTGTTACCTGAAAAGAAAAGACTAAGAAGTTGTGAACCGTCTAATACATTTAATCATCATTTGTTAGACCTCTAGAGGATAGAAAGTTGTTCCTAGAATTGATAATGGTGAATGCCGGTTGTTAAATATGAAAATGTCGCAAATCACATAGTATTATATTCCGTTCTTCTCTGCCAATATTGATTAACTATTTCAGTCGTAATTACTTTTATAGTTAGAAGATAATTTGAGGGGGAATACAGATGGAATTTAATATGAGTATCAGACAGGGGTATCAATTATTACGAAAACAGAAAAAGATTAAGTTGAAAGACCTTTCTGTAATAGTAGGTGTTTCAGTGCCTATGTTATCAATGTACGAAAATGAGAATGTCAATCTTCATAAAGAAAAAGAAAAGAAGTATCGTGAGTTCATTATCAGTCCTTCTAAAAGAGGGATAAAGTAGAGTGGGATTTTAACAAAAAGAATATTTCTAGTGTTATTTAGACCCTTGTTCACGTTTTTGATATGGACAAGGGTCTTTTTTTTATGTAACTAAAAATTGTTTTGGAAATAATTTAAATAGGAGTGATGTAATGAGCAATGCCACTGTCGTACAGACTAATGACAATATATTTATAGGTTCAGATTCAGCAACATCAGCAATGTTAGAAGGACAATTATATAGGGTGGATCAAAAAGCGACCAAGTTATATCATTTTGATAACTTGGTTTTATTTTGTTCTGGGAACTTAAACTATTGCTACAATTTAGTGGAGAAATTTTCTAAAGAAGAAGTCAAAGATGCTGCTGTTATCAGGAAATTATTAATAACAAGTCACAATGGAGAAGTAGTTGATATTTTGCTGTGTGAATTTAAAGATAATAAGTCGGTTGTATATCAAGTATCTCCTTATAATGATTTTGAAATTGTTTGTTTTTCAGATATCCCTATTGGTGGGGTAAATGTTGTGACAGCAGAGATAAAAACAAAAGAGTCTTACAAACTAGCATATGAAAATTTACTCCATGGGAAGAGTGTTATTGCAGATATTTACTAAGCCAACAACTACACCTGATTTTTAGAAGATCCATAGAAAGTGTGGAGCTATACGAAGCTTAATATATCGTTAACGAAGTAGAGAACGTAAACCGCATCGTCTACGATGTAACCTCGAAACCACCTGCAACGATTGAGTGTTAATAGACTGATAATTAAACGAATGCCCTCTTTTATTGCCTATTTGGCAATGAAGGAGGGCACTTTTTTATGTCTAACGATTATTGTTTTTTTGCAGAGCTTGTTATCATCAGGGTTGTTTTGTTCTTATCCCATTGCATATCAGCCCCAAGCAATGAGGTAAGATTGCGAGCTATAATGTATGATACCCCTGAAAATGTATAACAATTTGCTATTGTTTTTCCATCTATTGTTGGTAGTTTTTTGATGCTGTCATAGCCTGTATCTACTCCTAGCAATTTGCTGACAGATCGCAGTGGAACGAACACGGCGCTATCAAATAGTCTTCCGGGTTCCGCGGTTTTTCCATTCACTTTGATTTGAACGACTTTAGCTGCTGCAAAGCTTTTCTCATTTGGGATTTTGGTTTGGATGCCATAGTAGACTACTGGTTTTTCAATTAATTCAGGTGCATTCGCCAGGTATACCCTAACCTCATGTTTGCCAGTCATAGTACCTAAAGTAGCCATGACTGAAGCATTTCCTAATCCGATTGTCTGAAGACTCCCCCGACCTAAGGTCGCAATAACCTGTGGGTCCGTCGTTTCCCAAGAAGCTTGCTCGGTTACATATGCAGTGTCCCCATTATCGAAGATAGCTAGCGCATTTAATTCATAACCGTTATTTACAATTAGTTTGAATGGATCAGAGGATGGCGAGATCGTTCCGCGAACGATTTCAATTCTTTTGGGAGTGGGAGCACCAACTAGAAGCTGCTTAGAGGTTGTGCCATAGCTATGAACGGAGGCTCCCGTGGTATCTTGTAGCATAGTTCCCTCAGATACAATATTGATTAGTGTATTCTGGATCTTGACCTCATTTTTAACCGTTAGGGAAAAAGAGATAAACGCTTCATCAGCCGTTGAGTCGATCATTTTGCTATTTAGAGCTGACATAGACAGAACTACTTCCTTCCTGCCATCGGCAGGGTTGAAATCTTCAGGATATGGATTATCGATATGATAATCAGCAGTCTCAAAAGTTTTGGAAGGAATGAAAAAGTTATCATCTCTCCATATGTATTTCCCAAGAGCTTTATCGAATCGAATGTTATCCTCTGATGAAAATACATTTTCGTCATAGCTTACAGCAATCTTAGCAGAACGAAGCCCTTTGTGATCGGAGGGGATATTCGAAATCTTGACGCTCACCATGACACTCTGGCCTGGGAGTAGGCTCGAATAATTGCTTATAACATCAACGGATAACTTCTTTGATATTGATGCTGATGCTGTTACTATACCTGTAAAGCTGGCAATCGACACGAGCAAAGTAAGCAGCGCTGCGGTTGTTTTTCTTAGAATACACATCTAATAAACCTCCATCCATATAATAACAGCCGATATATATATATATATCGGCTGACTGGAGGGATTTGTAAATGCGCTAATTTCCAACTATAATCGCAAACAAGAAGATAAACATATCGAAGCCCCAATGGCATAAGCCAGAAACAAGAAGATTTCTCTCAGACTTATACCAAGCGTAAGTGAAAGGGACAAGCACCGAAAACAATGGATAAACTTGAACGTAATAAGCTGATTAGAGATATTGACCGTACAGGCAATAAGCGAGATTATGCTATTCTTATGACCCTACTCATGACTGGTATCAGGGTGTCAGAATTAGTGGCATTAGACCGCACAAACGTTGATGTAAGCGACCGAAAAGGATCGTTGGTAGTTAGGTTGGGCAAGGGGAACAAGGAGCGTACACTTCCACTCAACGTTGAAGCGAGAAGGGCTATTGAGAAGCATTTAGAAGAACGAGCAGATAGCCATACAGCTTTATTTATTAGCAACAGACAAGAGCGTATTAGCATCAGAAGCGTTCAGCACCTCATGGAGAAGAATGGTCACAACGCACACCAGACACGACATAGCTTCATTACAGGGCTTGTACGTGCAGGAGAAGATATAAGCGTGATACAGAGGAGTGGTCATAGGTCAGCAGATATGATTTTAAGGTATTCGATGCCAAGTGAAGAAGATAAGCATAAGGCTGTAAAAGCAATATATAAGGATCTGCCACTCAACATGAGTGGTTTTTTGTTTTTGTATCAAAATACATAAAGGTTAATTTACACATTTCATTTGTTTATATTTTGACACGTATCAAAAAATATGGTTTAACGGATTTCACACATCTGGCGTAAATTATACTTTTTGATATGGTTAGTACTTTATTGGAATGGCATACTTCAATGAACTTTATAAGATTATATCAATCAAATTTCATGATACAATAGTTAATATTATATAATGGAGGCTCAGACCTTGAAATATAAAGACTTAACCCAAGAAGAAAAATGGTACGTTAATGGTGTGCTTGGAAAATATATGGATAAATATGTTCGTGATCATTTAGTGTGGACACCTGAGCAAATGTATTCAGACTTCATTGATTATTTGACCAAATTTCATGAGCAGGGGTGGTATGGTAAACAATTCTTTGAAAATGGTGTAGGAATTTATAAAAACAAAAAAGAGGAACTTTGGATGGTCTCTGAGGGGGGGCGTGAACACATCATGGATTCCTTCACTAGAAAATATAATAAAAATCAAAAATTAGCAAGGAAGAAAGGACCATTGGTTGACCGAGTAAGATTGGGATATAGATGGGATAACGATTCTTTTTTTGATTTTGGATATGGATTACAATCAGGAACTCATAATTATAAGAAAGCAGAAATCGTCGAAGGTGAAACTTTGATTCCTTGGACGATTGCTCATGTTAATCACGAACTCGAACGGTATGGCACTAACTTAGAGGAGTTATTAATCAAGTTCTCAAAGAGTCCAATTGAGAAACATTTTTATAAGTATTGGTTAAATAATTATACAGACGATGAAAGTTTACCTGCCTTAGTTCCAGAGGTTTGTGGGACACGAGAAATGTTCTGGACTCAAACACTTGATGGAATGTACTATCTGAACATGTCACATATACCGAAAAATAATCCTAAGCGTATGGATGCAAAAGCAACAAATGTTAGATTTGATTTTATGCTGGTAAATTGGTATAAACAAAAAAAGCTTTTAATCGAACTAGACGGACACGATTACCATAAGACAGTCGAACAGCGGAGTAAAGATGCAGTGAAAAGAGCAATCGCAACATCACAAGGATTCCAACTAAATGTTTTCACTGGAACGCAGGTCACTAGAAATGTTAGTGCTTGCTTTGACACTATTAAAGATTTTCTATCTAAGCGATGAAAATATAGGTGTTAAGATAAGGAGTCTAAGGAAAGAATCCTAGGCTTTCTATTGTTGCTATTGAAAGCACTTCCAATGATCTACTATGGATTTGTTTTTGGCGATACGACAAAAGATGATTATATGATGCACTTAGTAAATTGGGCATGTTTGGAGTTAGGGGGCTATACGTTTGAATAAAACTATCCTACAGAACTTTCCGTATTTTAATAAATAGGATGATACCCGGGTGGAAAAACTCTGGTTAATCTTAACATCGAATAAGTATTGTGGGGTTATAGCGGGGCTTCCTACTACAGACTGTAATCTATATTTAGGAGAAGGAAAAATGAGAAAAGAAATTCCATTTCAAGAAGGTAAAGTGATCTTTTTTAAAGAATCAAATTTTTGGAATGATTTATTAGAAAGATGCAAGAGGGAAACAAAAGCTATCTACATAGCGACATACAACTTTAATTTTAGGGATAAATACGAAAGAACTTTTTACAAGCAGTTATCAAATCTCGCTAATTCAGGTATTGATGTTAACTTACTATATTCAAAAATGACATTTTCTGATGAAGACAAACTGGAAATCGAAGATATATTTAAAAACTTTGTGTTATGTGCCGAACTTACAACAAATCATTCAAAGCTCTTTATTACTGATGATTTCGCGTTTATTGGATCAGCTAATTTTAGTTTTGGGAGCAATAACAATTACGAGAGCGGTGTTATTTTTAGCGACAAAGAAATTATTTCAGAGTTAAGGAAATTTTACTGTGAAGAATTACTTGAAAAAAGTGAATTTACAAATGTCCCAGAGTGTTTCGATCCATTTGATTATTTACCGGAAATATTAAATGATGTTGAAAAATTGGGCAAAGTAGAAAGAAAAGAAGACTTATACGTAGGTAATACTAAAGAATTAATTCCAGAATTACGTTTTTTAGATGGCATGGAAAAAGATTTGGAGAAGCTGGGTTATCCAGTGCCTGTAAAATTTGACTGGTGGCAACTCTATATGCAACTTTATGAAGAAAAACATGTTCCTGATTTGACTTTTCATAAATTTAAGAGCTACCTTCATGAAATATCCTTATACTTAACACATTTAATGACTTTTGTTAACGAAGAGTATCAAAAAATCGGGAGAATGGAATTATTGAAGAGACTCAGAGTTATAAAATGAAGAGCGTTAACGATGCTGATTCAATTAACTAGATACTGGACACGTAAGTTCAATAAAAAAGAAGTTTATTTACTGAGCATCAACAAGGGGTTGGTGCTTATTAATATTCACAGAAAGAGTATTGAGGATGGTCTTTTGCGTGTCTACGAGTCACATTAATAGTATCTGTAGCACTTCAATCTTCTCCTGAAACTTCAACAACAAAATGGTATGAATATTATCTGCCTTGGTGTATCTCCAAATCCAAGTCCAGTGGGAGTAGTTTAGCGAATATGATGATTCTAAAGTATTCGATGCCGAGTGAAGAAAATAAGCAGAAAGTTGTAGATACAATGTAAAAGGACTAGCCACTCAATAAGAGTGGTTTTTTGTTATGTAGGAGCGGGTGGGGCAGGGGTTTACAGTTGGAAAGTGATTGTTGTTGTAGCGAAATGCTGGTACACATATAGTCAGCAACTAGATATTGATATTGAAGGATACTAAAAAGACTGAATTATTAAATTAGGAGTTGCAATAATTAATTAGAAGAGATTTCGAAGAATAAGAAAATGTTATGATGCTTTCCTTTAGGTAATTTGGTAAAGGTAGCTATGTTATGTTGAATATCTCATTCGAGTGCCTGGGTTGTTATTTTCATCAGAGAGATGATTATTTATAAACCAAAATTACATTGTGATAATGCAGAGAATGAATAAATAGATATAGTTTGATATTGCATGTCGAAAAATCCAATAAATTGATTTATTTCCAAGGAGATATGGTATGATTTTACTAATTTATAGTGGAGGTAGCCCTAATGATCTATGTTTTAACTGTATCAATAGTTGTAGTGATTGTTGTGTTAAGTTTGTTGATCTTGAGTTTCCAACGTAAACAAAATAAATCGGTAGTATTTACTGAAGAAAATTATGATTTGAAAACTATCACTATGGCTGAAATAGACAGAATGGAAGATGGTTCTGGCTTTGAGATGTACTTATATAGGCTGTTCATAGAACTGGGCTATTCTGGAGTTTATAAGACTGTAGGGAGCCGCGATTTTGGAGCAGATGTTGTTTTCACTGATCGTGAAGGTGTTAGGAATGTCGTCCAAGCAAAGCGATATTCCATTAGCAATCCAGTGGGTATTAGCGCAGTACAGGAGGTATTCTCTTGTATGCGGTACTATAAAGCTAAAAGAGCCATTGTGATCACTACAGCCAAATATACGGAGCCTTGCGAGACGCTTGCGGGCATCAACCATGTGAAGCTGCTTGATCGTATTGACTTGATAAACGTGATTGAGGCGTTCAGAAGCGATGAAATTGTTGCAGCACGTAAGATTATTGAAGGAGAACCAAGGATGATTTTGGAGTCATGGAGTGAAGCGAATAGCGGCGTGCTGCATGAGGTGCGTAAGGATTATAAGGCTGAAAAGTACGTGAAGAAGGTTATGGGGAGGTAATTTGGACTAGGGAGCGGTGAGCTTGAACATCTGGATGAATATAGGAATCATAATTGTAATAATAGCTGCATTTATAGTAATCAAAAAGCTCTTTGATCTAATATTTACACGATGCTTGTTACCTATCGCTGAGAAATACGGTGGGAAAATTGGTGATAAGATTCAAAAACGCTCAATTGTGTCTGTAATCGAAGTGTTTGTCTTACTCTTGATCGTTTTTTTCGTCGCTGTGCATCTAACTTTATATATTCTCACAGATGGGGAAGGAATGTTTTTTCTCTATTGGGCGATAATGATGTTCTTTTTTGTGGCAAGCATTCTCATTTTAAGTGCAGTGATACAGCAGTATAAAATGAAAAATCCTGAGTACACTTCGCAACTTGGGAGACGTATTAAAGAACTAGATATATCGAATAAATTAAAAGATAATTACATTTCAAACCGTTTAGGACTGTTTATGGAACAAACCCCTGATTTCTTTAAATCTTTAGTAGTATTACAAGTTTCGTTAACATGTCTGGTTACATTAAAATGGGATGCTAACTTCTACTTCCTTAGTGTTTGTTTTATGCCTTTATATGCTAACTATTGGGTGTATTACGTGAGAGTCCTAACCGTCAATACAAACTCAGAAGGTGTGTTCATTAGAAGATCATTCATGTATTTATGTTTAGTCACGGTTGTAGTCTTTGAACTGTATCAGAAGTTTCAAGGATATCTAAATGAGGAACCATATTCTCCTTCTATAAATACATTCTTGCTTACAGGTTCAGGTGTTTTTTATATTGCTTTAGATAGGATACTCAAAGACTTTACAAATGATTATGTAAAATTCAAGAAAGATTTGGCGAAAAAAAAAGAAAAAGTTGATAAAGTTGAAAACTGGTCGATTTAATTTGCTAATAGAAAATCCGAATTTTACGGAGTAGTAGAAGACGCTGCAAGATGGAATGCGCAGGCAGATGAAATCTTAACGAAGTTGCTGAAACATACCTATTTAAGTGATGGTCTAACGTTGGTGTGGAGATCAATATAGAAGACTCAATTATGTTGAGAACTATTAAACAAAAAGAGGCGTAACTGGTTACCTCTTTAGTTATTCTTTCATGTAAGTGCGAATCATATAATACCTAATTAGGCTGTTTGACACATACGTTAAAACGGCAAGGGGCTTAGTTTAGAAATGAGCTATGTTTCTTCTATATTATAGTACGACTAATTTATTTAGAGGTATACGTAGTAGAATATTTTAGTTCCAATTTTAATATTAGGACCTTTACTGTTTTATAAAGAAGTTAATTATAGTTTATGTTAGAGAGCGTTAAATTAACTTTGATTTGAAAGGAATGTTGCAATTGTATATATCTAATATAAAAATTAATGGATTTAGAAATTTTAATGAAGCAAACATTAATTTAAAACAGAAGTCGCTTATAATTGGCTCAAACGACATTGGAAAATCAAACTTAGTCTATGCTCTTAGATTACTACTTGATAAAAAATTATCAGACGCAGATTTAGAACTAAAGGATTCGGACTTTCATGTATATAATGAAAATAGTAATGAGATTTTTATACAGATTAAATTTGAAAGTGTTGTGGAAGATTGTGTAGTTGGTAAAGTAGGTAAATATGTTAATGAAAAAGACGAACTATTTCTTGCTTATGAGGTAAAGAAGGGCGGGTCTGGTGAAAAAAGCTATCAATTCTATATTGGTCAGCAGGAAGATGATCTACAACCTATTGAGTCCAGATATTACTTAAAAGTATTGAACATGGACTATATTGAGAGCAGTAGAGAGCTTAATTCATATATCAAAAAAGAAAAGAAAAACTTACTATTAGAATCAAGGAAGCAACGAGCTGAGCAAATAGTACAGTCTGATGATAAATTGACTAAGAAAATTGAAAAAACAATAGATATTCTAAATAGTAGAATAACAAAATTATCATATGTAAATAGTGCAACCAATAGTTTGAACGATGAATTATTAAGTCTATCATTTCACCATAGCGCTAGTACCATTGACTTTGATACAGGTGGAGTAGATGTTGAAGATTTTATAAATAGTGTAAATCTTGTTTCCAAGGTTAATGGAAAAAGTTTATCTGTTGGAGGAGATGGGCGTAATAATCAAATTTACCTCGCATTAAGAACTGCAAAAAACAGGATTTTAGATGACACGCTATTAGAAGTCACTATCTGTTGTATTGAGGAGCCAGAAGCTCATTTGCATCCGCATCAACAGAGGAGATTATCAAAATATCTAGTAGATTCACTTAAAAGTCAAGTTTTAATAACATCACATTCCCCACAAATAGCATCTGAATTTTCACCTGATTCAATAATCAGACTTTACAATGAAACTAACTCTTCGACTCAAGCGGCTAATGATGGATGTAACGCTGGATTAGAAAAATCAATCATTGAATTTGGCTATAGATTAAATATTGTTCCGGCAGAAGCATTTTTTTCTAATGTTGTTTTACTTGTTGAGGGGCCTTCAGAAGTATTGTTCTATAAAGCATTAGCAGTAGATATAGGAATTGACCTTGATAAATATAATATCTCAATCCTAATGGTTGATGGGGTGGGGTTCGAGCCTTTTATTGATGTTCTAAATAATCTAAATATTAGTTGGGTCATTAGAACTGATAATGATATTATTAAAGTTCCATATCAGGATTACTTTTACTATTCAGGAATATCTCGTTGCGTAAAGATTGTTGAGAATCATTGTTGTTATGAAGATACAGACCCTATAAATCAATTAATAAGTACCAAAAAGCATTTGCTAGGTAAAATAAATTCGAGAGAAAATTTAATTGATTCTGAAATAGAACTAGGTCAAGAGTTTGCAGGAGCTTTAGAGGATATGGATATGTATTTATCTAACATTGACTTGGAGAACGACATCTTAAACTCACCTTTACGTAAAGCAGTTGAAATATATTATGGAGAAAAAGATTATGAAGGTCTACTAAAGAAAATGCAGAAAAGCAAAGCAACATTTATGTATGACTTTTTATATAAGAATCAAGGGAGATTAAAAGTTTTATTAGATGATGATTTATCGCTTCCTTTAGTTAGGTGCACAGAAATTGTGGAGGAGATGTTCGATGAATCCGACACCAGAGCAAAAGGAAATTATTGATTATACAGGACATACAGTAGTGATTGCTAATCCAGGAAGTGGAAAAACATTCACAATATCACGGAAAATCATTAGCATATTAGGGGAATTAGAATTTTATCAAGGTGTAATAGCTATCTCATATACAAATAAGGCAAGTAGAGAACTCGAAAAAAGATGTTTAGAGAATGGTACGGATAAGAAAAGCTCATTCTTTGGCACAATGGATAAATTCTATATAACAGAAATTGTTTTTTCTTTTGGTAGGCATATTTTTGGTATTCCAAAGAAAGAACTGGAAATCATTGATATGAAAAATGATTTTTTTAGGGCATTTGCAGGGTTTGAGGATGAAGAAGAGGATATTAATGTATGGATTGATAACAATTTAAACTCACTAATTAAATTATATGTGGAAGGGTATGTATTACTTGAGTCAATTTCTAAACTTGCCCTGTACATAATTGATAAGTGTGTTTCCTGTAGAAAATATTTAAAAGCAAGATATAAATATATTTTTATTGATGAATATCAAGACTCTGGTTCTGACCAACATGATGTCTTCATTAGATTAAAAGATTTAGGTATCATTTCGGTAGCAGTTGGAGATACAAATCAATCAATATTCGGATTCTCCCAAAAATCATCTGAGTTTTTATTAAGACTCGCTCAGAATGCTGATTTTAAACTATTTCATTTAACAAAAAACAGAAGATGCCATCCGTCGATTATAAACTATGCAAGCAAATTAATATCAAAGGGATTTACCGATTATCTTTCTTCAGATGAAACTCGTATATTTTCTAAATCCATACGTGGGGGAGAAAAGGAAACCGCTGAATGGCTAAATACTGTGATTCCTAAAGTTATGATACACTTCGGTGTCCAGTCAAGAAATGAAATAGGAATACTCGTTAGAAATGGAAGAACAGCAAAAGGTATTCAAAAAAGTCTGACGCTAGAAAACAAGTTTTTTGGTAGCACTCCATTTGATGGAAATAGGAGCCTTTGGGGAAGCGTTTTTGAAAGTGTTCTTAGTTTTATATATGATGATTCGATAACAAAGTATGAGTTAATAGAAGATTATTTAGATATTGAGTTACAAGCCGGAAAGGCTAAAGAATTTATGCGTTTATTAAGTAAAATCGAAAATTGTAAAGATAATATACCGGAGATGCAGAATAGTGGCGCTAACTTTATTGAGATTGCAAGTATAATATACCCTCAAGCAGAAAATAAAACTGCTGTAACTACATTGAATAACATTCTTAATAGTGCGGAGTTACTTGAGTATTTTAAGCCAGCAGGTAAGAATCAAATTCAAATTATGTCTCTCCATAAATCGAAAGGTCTTGAATTTGATGTGGTATTCCACCTTGATCTTCATAGGTATGTTTTACCCAAAGAATTTAATGGGCAATTTCCCGAAGCAATTCAAGATTTGAATTTGCATTACGTGGGCATTACGAGAGCGAAGAAGTGCTGTGTTTTATGTACAAGTACAGTAAGGATAAATGGAAAAGGGGAATCTAAAAATGGTGTCCCCTCAATATTTTTAGAATTAAACAGACTGTATCCTTTAAGAAGTCCCTTTATGTATTAAAGTTCAAAGTTGACTCATGCTTCTTTGGACAAAATAATGAAGCTATCCAACGGTCACGTACCGAAACGAACGTTTTAACTCAGACCGCTGTAGCGGTTCAACTATAAAGTGCTATGAAGTCAATCAGCATAAGGGATTGCGAGTTTTTACAGCTAGGGGCGGTCTTGAAAACCGTTAGGGTGGATTGTCAACACAAAGCCTAACAACAATTATGAGGGCACTTTTTCTAACCTGTACTTGCGTGAGGTAGCCGATCGTACCGTGTCGCTGATGATTGAACCAATAGACATAGTTCTGCAACATCGATAGCATCAGCCACCTGTTCGGCTATACCATTAGTATCTCCAAATCCAAGCCAGTAGCTCGGAAGTTATTTCCATGGTAGTGAATGGTGTATTATGATTAATTAAAATTGACCCGTAGTAAATAATAGAGTATCTTAGTATCAGCACACAGAATCTCTGAATTTATTATATGATTTATGAGTATAGTCCTGTGTAGCTAGAAAAGACATTCACTGAAAAACCCAGTGTTATCAAGGCTTTGGCGGAACAGGCAGACGCACAGGACTTAAAATCCTGCGGTACGTGAGTACCGTACGGGTTCGACCCCCGTCCTCGGCATCACAGTGAAAACCTTGAGAAATCAAGGTTTTTTTGTTTTTCTTGATTAAAACTTCCGTCAAAAACTAAAGGTCCTTTACTTAGGAATCACATCCGAGCTCACAGAAATTAAGTTGGAAATACTCTTTTTCAGTGCTTGTCAATTCACAAGCTCTGGAGAGGAGTTTTTAATATGTAATATTTCATGAAGCACCGTATATCGAACGTTACGTACAGTGTGTGAGAGGTTGGAGTTCATTGATTATTGTCGAATAACATCTTAATTTGTTGTATTATTGATAAAGCTAGTTTTCAAGATTCAAGGAGGGTTATAGTTTGCTTACACTGAGAAGAGCCGAGCCGCGTCAAAGTAAAAAGCTCAGTCTCACATCGCTGCTTACGGGCTTGGTTACGCTGGTGGTTCTACTAACCTCAAGCATTCTTCTGATCGGTTCTTACGAGTCCAAAAAACAATCATTGATGGAGACTACGCTCCATTTGAATTACTACAACGCTGACCGAATGACCAAGACAATGGATTCCTTATTTCAGTCCATGCGCAGCAGTTTGGAATATAGCGCTGCCACACTCTCCGATGACGATGGCTCAACGCCGAAGCAAGTAGATGATAATTTAGAACTGATGCGCAATAGTAGCAATTACTTCAATTCTATCGCCGTGGTCGATGCCGACGGGCTGGTCCGCAACGTAGTACCGACTAGTTTGGGGACAACAGGTGACCATATTACTTCTAAAGTCGGTTTGGAAGCTCTGGCGTTCAAAAAACCTTACATATCCTCCCCCTATATGACCCAAACCACCAAGAGACTAATTGTGTTTATGAGTCAGCCGATTTTCAGCAACAATGGTATATATCGCGGTATTTTGAGCGGCACGTTTTATCTGCAAGAGAACAATATTTTGTCTATGATTTTTGGCGACAACAACGTGGACAATTCTGGCTCTTATTATTATATTGTGGATTCAAGCGGGCATCTGTTGTACCACCCGGATAAGCAGCTCATTGGGGAGGATGTCAGCAGTAACAAGGTTGTACAGAAACTTATGAAAGGGGAAAGCGGGGAACAGCAAGTGCGCAACACCCGTAGCGTTGAAATGCTTGCCGGATACTCCAGCGTACCGGCCAATGGCTGGGGAATCGTGGTCGTTTCGCCGATTAGTGTCATTCATCATCAACTGATGGGCCACCTTCGGACAATTCTCTGGTATTCGTTATTTCCGTTCATTATACTCCTGATGGGCGTCATTCTCGTAGCGTGCAAGTTGGCCCGGCCTTTTGTCTCCCTGGCGAATCTGGTGAGCAGGATGGGCAAGGAGAAGATTGTATTGCCGGAAGCGAAGCCGCAATGGAGCCGAGAGGCAGATCTGCTGACCAAGGCTGTGTTACTTGCCGCGACGGATATTCAGAAGCAAACGGATCAACTGACCCAAGAGGCTACGACGGATGCACTGACCGGTTTAATGAACCGGAGATCGTTAGAGTATACGATGGGCCAGTGGATTGCCTCAGAGCAACCGTTTTCGCTCATTGTGCTGGATGTAGACAAATTTAAAACGGTGAACGACACCTATGGCCATCTCATCGGCGACGAAGTGCTGAAACATGTAGCCAAAGTTATAGTTACCTCGTTTCGCCCAGACGATGTTTGCCACCGATACGGCGGTGAAGAGTTCGTAATCTTACTGGCCCACACTAGACCTGAGGAAGCCTTCATCGTAGCTGAAAGAGTCCGGCGGGCATTGGAACAAAGCAGGGGTCCAATCCCGACACAGGTTACGATCTCCCAGGGAATCGCCCATTATCCTGTTCATGCATTGGAGCGGGAGGGGCTGCTGGAGAAGGCGGATCAGGCGTTATACCTGGCTAAGAGCAGGGGAAGAAACCAGACGATGGTCGCTGATGGTTGAAACAATTGCTCGAAATTTGCGGTATGTGCTTTATCCTCTGGATCATAGTGAAAGTTGAAAATGCGGCACCAGCAACAATGGAAGAAGCATTGATAATATTCCCGAGGAAAGAAAACCAGTGTGGGAGTATTATTATCGTTGGGTATTTCCTAAGAGCAAGTAATTAAGAAAGCCAGAAACGTACATAATTCTGACTATTAAAGGGCTAGGTGTCGAACTTAAGCACTGAAAACTCTAGTGTTATCAACGCTTTGGCGGAACAGGCAGACGCACAGGACTTAAAATCCTGCGGTACGTGAGTACCATACGGGTTCGACCCCCTTCCTCGGCATCACTAACAAACAAGGGTTTCAGATCATTTGAGCTGGAACCCTTGTTTGATTTTAAGCGGGTTTACTGGCATTTTGCTAACGCCGGTTCATTCTGGTTTTATAACGGCAGCCTCCTTTACTGAATTTCCGTCAAAGGAGCCGGATGCCAACAATATGCAATGTTCCCTTTTCGTACTCGTTTCTTTCGGTTTCCGCAAAAGGGCGTGTACAAAGATTTGAATTCATCAGATCCAATGAAAGCGCATATTTATAAGGGTTACCAGGTTAGATACAGTCCGGATGCAAACATAATAACCATCGTATTATCAAGCGCAAACTTGAGCGGAATTAGATATGATGTTTTCAATTCAAACAACAACTCTGTTTTGAATGGTCTCATTTCCATAGCCGGAAAAGCAGCAGTTGCATGCGCTGGGGTAATAAAAGGAGGCAGTTATGCAGGATTTTGCAATGTCGATGTTATGGTTATGGATTTGCTATTTTATAGTGACTATTGTTGGAGTTTTACATACCGTATTTAATATTTATGCGTTAAAAATGAGTCCAATGGACGAAAAAGGTATGGGGGAGGGATATGAAAAAACAAAGCCTTGGCATCCTCTTTATAATGTCATTCTGTTTTCTATCTTTGGTTGGCTATATATGCGGGGGTTATCTGTACCCAACCTTGAAGAAGCTCTTATTACTGGGGCAATATGGGCCGGAGTTTGCATTATAATTGATGTTTTGGGCTGGGTGATCATTAAGCATCCTTGGAGTCTTTCTTTCAAAGAATTCTATATTCATTATCAGCCATGGATTACACTTATATATTTGGTTATTTTTATGGGTCCTGTAATCGGATATTTGTTCGTTTAATTAAATTTCATATGGAGCATGAGGGCATGGCATTGAAATCGGGCGGTCATTGATTTCTGTTTTGCATGCTACACTTGTTCGAGTCATTGAATCGTATACAATTGTTCAGGCACATGAGAAGGCTCTTAACTTTCTCATGTGTTTGTTTTTATTTGGCAGACCTGATCTCATCTTGCAAAGTTATAGTACTTCCAAGGGTGATGGCTTCATCGACCGCGAATGACAGTCTGATGTCTGTTAAGGCATCCGCTAATGAGTATGCTGAAATTCCCGTGTGCAGGAAGCTGGACATATTCAATAAGGCTTGTCCTATCCCAATCTCTTCATCAGAAAGGGGAGAGGGATGAAACGGGTTCTGAAATAGACTAAGCTGTCCTGCACGCAATTCATGCAAGGAGAGACTTTCCAGACTGCCTTCCTGTCCGCCTTGAATCCGACTAATGTTCATATACTCGGTCTCTTCGGTTCCCAGGCGACGGATAATCTCATTATCGCGAATTTCTCCATGTGATCCGCGGATGAGTACCCGGTTGGTACGGAGGGGCGAGAAATATTGGGAGCGAGTGAAGTCAAGCACAGCGCTTTTGCCGGAGGGAAACACCATAATTGCGATATCCTGCTGCTCTGTCTTCAGGTCATCTTCGGCCTCCCTCCCCCTATAAGAGAAGTCCATGATTGGAACCTCTAGCCGGCGAGCTGTGATTTCACATGCTGTGCCAGTGATCGAGAGCCATTTACGGATCAGGCTGATTCCATGATAACCATGCGCAACAGAGACTTGAACATGACCTACCTCGCCCAAATGTCCGGTTTGAATATAGGCGGTTCTTGCCTGATGATGAGGCAACAGCGGATATTGCTCGGCTATTTGAATCAGAGGGAAATCAATGGCACTGGATCGAAGCAGTTCATATTCAGCCGGCGTGGAGGCGGTGGGTGTTTCGGCCAATACAGGTACTTGCAGCGCTGCAAGCTCCAACAGCAGTGAGACGGCAGAGGTTTTGGACACCGCCAGAACCACAAAATCGCTCTCGGCCGCAAGACGTTCCATCGAGCTGTACACGGTCAGGTTCCATTTGTCGATCAGTTGCTGGTATTTGGCAGGGTTGCGGATCAATACACCGGTTACCTGAAATTGCTGCGGAAGCAGGTGAGCCAACTTAAGATACATTTCCGCCCGCCAGCCGCTTCCGATTATTCCAAAACGAATTGGTCTGTTCATCTTTAAAATACACCTCTAATGGTTGATTTGTATGTAAACACCTTCGTAGCACAGGTATCAGTTGTCTCTTATTATTGTATATAAAAAATGATAGAGTACATAGGATTATGTATAATATGAAACTATTACTTTTTGTTGTCTTTAGCTAAGCTATCTTTTGCATTTACATACAAAGAAGCGATTATCCAATAGCCGGATGATCGCTCCTTTGTATAATCCACTTATAAAATTTCAATCAATGACCTTCCGTGATTGTTAACGGTGTAAATTGTGGAACCCAAATTGACAGCGGAAGCACTTGCAGAGGCGATCATTAAGCTGGAACTAATCAAGACTACGACTGTAAGCAAGAACATTTTCTTTTTCATTAGTAAACTCTTTGACTATTATTTTTTCCATTATGTTGTGATACATTTGAAGTTGTGATTGATGAGCATGTTCTCTTAGGAGCTCAAAGAGTGCTACTGATTTCTTGAGGTTTGTATCGTTTTCAATTTTGATACTAAAAATCAGAGTTTCTAGAATAGTGTTGATTGCTTCGTTCATATTCTCTTGTTCGTAGTAATACATCACCAGCAAATAAATGTATTCCTCGTAATATCTTATTTCCACATTAGTCACATACTTTTCTATGTCATTTACGTTGTTTTTAAGATCACTCAGAATCCAATCTACGGAATAGTTATATTTTATCGAGGATTCCAAGATGGTAATTAGTCCTGGCAGTAACTCTTCCTCAGCACTGTTTCTAATAAATTCAACATACTCCTTTAGGACTCCTGTCTGGCCCTCCAAAAGGTCGAGCACGTAGGTATTGGCTTTTGCAATATTACAGTAGTATTTGACTTCATTAATTCCCTCATCATCTAGTCCTTTGATCCAGCCCAATTCAGCATATTTTTGAATACACATTCTAGCCTCAGGATACTTACCGAGCTTTTGCAGTGCGATTCCTTTTGAACATAAGCTAAATCCAAAATAATAGGGAATACTCCGCTTCAGGTTTTGTTCTCTCAATGTGTCACTGCTTGTCTCATATATGAATGCAATCTGGGTAATCAATCTATCTGCAATTTCAATCATAGCACCCCAATTTTCCAATGAAAAAGATGCCTTAAGCATACTAGTTAAGAAATCAGCATTTAATCCATCCAAATCCAACTTCAATGCGATCTTCCTTTCTTCTGTATATCATTCATCTGTTATAGCTATGTCGGTTGTATCTCTAGACTATTCTTTATTTTACCAATAAAGTAAGTGATTTTCATCACTGGAACGAGGAAACAAGAGTTTGTTTTGTGATTGTCCCAATATAACTAGGGTACAGTGTTTTTACTAAGTTCTTCGAATCGAGGGAATTATGTCTGTTAGGCTGTTTATTTGCCCCTCTATTTTGGGGTTATTTGTACGTAAAATACCGAAATGTACCTATCTTGGGAATCCATATTCAATTATGATCTTCCCGAAAGAAAGCGCTATCAAAGTAATTTTGACCACATTTCATGAGGGGGTAAGGATGATTTGAAGCGAATGGGAAAAAGATTGGGTATGAGTCTGCTAGTATTCATTATTGCAGCAGTACAGTTCGGTTTTACAGGAATGAAAGGCAATGTTGCGCAAGCGGCGGAAAAGAGTATGGCTCAAAAGCCGTATATGGGCTGGAGCAGTTACAGTATGCAAGTGTATGATGGGGCAGGAAACTGGACATCGGCGGAGAGCGTTAAGAAGCAATCGGATGCGATGCATGAGAAGCTGCAAGCCCATGGATATGAATATATTAATATTGATGCGGGCTGGAATGGCGATATGGATGAATACGGGAGACCTATTCCTAGTGAAGTCCTTTATCCGAACGGATTTCAGGAGGTCATTGACTATGTTCATAATAATGGACAAAAGATTGGGATCTATCTGATCCCGGGGGTATCTATCGATGCATATAACCGAAATCTTGAGGTGTATGGGACAGGCGGCGAATGTCGTATTCAGGATATTACGGCCAAGCCGCTTACCATTATGGATTATTGGAATTCCTACACCTATAAAATTGATTTCACGAATCCCTGTGCCCAGAAGTATGTGGATTCTATTGCAGATATGCTTGGCGAGTGGGGGATCGATTTCGTCAAATTCGACAGCGTAACCCCTGGGTCGGGGATTGACAACTTGAGCCGGGATGCACGCGGCGATGTAGAAGCATGGTCCAAGGCTTTGGATAGAAATAACATCTGGTTTGAGCTGTCCTGGGCGCTCGATCACAATTACGTAGAATTCTGGAAAAAATATGCTAACGGTTGGCGAATTGATTGGGATGTTGAATCTTATGACGGAAGTGGGTTGACAGCATGGCCGAGTATTTCCCGATTATTCCCCAAAGCGGCACTTTGGTGGCGGGACGCAGGCCCTGGTGGCTGGAATGACTTCGATTCCCTGAATGTTGGTAACGGCTCCATGGATGGTCTGACCAAGGATGAGCGGAAGACTGCGATGACGTTTTGGTCCATTTCTTCCGTACCGCTCTATACGGGGAATGACATGACACGGCTGGATAGTTATGGACTAGAACTGCTTACCAATGATGAGGTAATTGCCGTAAATCAGGCTGGACGGCCTGGACATCCGGTGTCGATGGATACCCAGCAGCAGGTCTGGTACGCCAATAATGGAGATGGGACTTACAGCGTTGCTTTGTTCAATCTGGGTAGTCGGGGTGCGGAGGTTAAAGTCAAATGGAGTGATCTTGGCCTTGATGGTCCGGCTTCAGTGCGCGACCTATGGAGCCATTCCGAGCTGGGAACCTTTGAGAAGGAATTCAGCGGTGGCATCCTTGAACCCCATGCCTCTCGCATGCTTAAAGTAACCGCGCTAAGCGGTACATCAGCTGTCAATAACGATGATACAGGGATGCGCTACAGCGGAGTTTGGAAGCGAAATGGAGGCAAGGAGCTGTTAGAGGGAAAGCAGGATCTGAGCATTACAATCAAGGATTCCAGTGCTGCTACCAGTACTCCTCAAGAGGATGCTCTTAGCTCTGGAGCTGCCCCTGCTGCGGATTCAGCTTCGGCAAGCAATACCACCGTTACGGATGTGGTTTACATTAATGATAATGACAGCGGCATTAAATACAACGGCACATGGCAGGTAAGCTCAGCCCGAGAACATGGAGATTATAATGGCGATGTGCACTATACCGAGAAGGACGGTGATTTTTTTGAGTACACCTTTACGGGAACGGGCATTGAGCTGCTGACGGAAAAGCATGAATCGCAAGGAGAAATGATTGTTACATTAGACGATGGGGTTGCACAGACTGTAAATGCGTATACAAGTGGACCGAGAGAGGTACAACAATCTCTTTATAGTGTATCAGGACTTTCTAACGGCCCTCACACGCTTAAGGTGAACAAGGGATCAGGAAATTATATGCTGCTCGACGCGCTGAAAGTGACAACAGAAAGTCCGGCTGGGGGTCAGAACAGTTCTATCACTCCGACTTCCGCTGGGTTTGATAAAGCAACGGAACAACAGAAGGATGTCACAGTCACGCTTAATCTGCATGGTAATACGCTGAGTGGTATTGAGAATAATGGAGTGGCACTCCGCGAAGAAGATTATACGGTGACTAATGACAAATTGACCATTAAGAAGGAATATCTGGCACGGCAATCTGCTGGCATAACAAGTCTTAACATCATCTTTAACGCCGGTGATCCACAGACACTAGCGGTACACATTAGCGATTCTACAGGCATCCGTTATGTGATGGTTAATAACGACGATCCGGGAATCAAATATAACGGTAATTGGTCCCGCAGTAGTGGAAGAGGAATGGGCGACTACAATGACGATGTGCAGTATGCGGAGCAGAATGGTGATTCTTTTGAATATACCTTCAGAGGAACAGGGATTCAACTGTTCACTGAGGTAGACGAATCACAAGGGGATATGGATATCTATGTAGACGATCAATTCAAGGGCACGGTAAGCGCTTATCGAAACGGGCGATTATCACAGCAGATTCTGTACAGTATCTCTGGGCTTACAGATGGACAGCACACACTCAAGGCTGTGAAAAAATCAGGCAGATTCATGCTGCTTGACATGCTCAAGGTAGAGATTCCGAATATGATTAATCCGATCGCAGCGAGCTTTGATAAATCGCCTTCTGCTCAGCAGGACATTGAGATTACACTTCTACAACAGCCGGAAAGCTTCATAGGCATTACGAATGGATCATATCATCTGGTTCCTGGGACCGATTATACGGTAGCTGGTGACCGTGTTACACTGAACAAATCTTATCTCGCAGCACAACCAGTGGGAAAGCTGAACCTCAGCTTTACTATTGGTGGCGATTATCTTAATGATGTGCATTCAACGACAGTGGACGGCGATTCCTTTGAATATACCTTCAAGGGCACTGGAATCCGATTGATCACACCTACGGGTCCAGATCAAGGTGAAGTAGATATTTATGTGGACGGACAATGGATTCAGACCGTGAATGCTTATAGTCAGAGTCGACTGACACAACAGGAGATTTATAGTATTTCTGGATTGGCAAGCGGCTTACACACACTTAAAGCTGTGAAGAAATCAGGTAATCTCATACTGACAGATCGATTGAAATTCACAGTCCCAACCAGTGATGGCGGAACAACGAACCCTACAGAACCTCCAACACCGACGCCGACGCCGACGGCAACACCTACACCGACTGATGCAGGGGGTCCGTCTATACCAGCTCAGCCTTCATTCACACCTACCCTGACTCCGACGCCAACGCCAACTCCGGCATCTGGAACTGATGGGAAGGATGATGCCGAGACGATGCGACATTCGGCGTATATCAACGGATATCCGGGAGGCTTCTTTAAACCCGATGCTCCCATTACCCGTGCTGAGATGGCAACCATCCTAGCGAAGGTTGCTGAGAAAGAGGCCACTGGATCAGGCGTAACATTCAGTGATGTTCCCTCCAGCTATTGGGGGGCAGATGCTATTGCCAAAGTAGCTAAGATGGGACTAATGAACGGTTATACTGATGGTACTTTTAAGCCTAATCAACCATTGACGCGTGCAGAAATGGCTAGTTTAACAGCCATGCTGAGCCCGAATTCTACAACATCGGGCCGCGGCTTCTCTGACATCACCGGTCACTGGGCACAGGCAGCGATAAAGAAAGCCCAAGATATAGGCATAATGAATGGCTACAGTGACGGAACTTTCCGTCCGAATTCCAAGCTTACTCGTGCGGAAGCCGTTACAGCTATCAACAGAGTTTTGGGCAGGGGCCCGCTTATGGGTGTCTCGCAGCCAGGGTGGAACGATGTTCCAGTCTCCCACTGGGCATTCGGTGATATTGAGGAGGCTTCGACCGACCATATCTCGAAGCCTAGTACACAAGGCGGAGAACAGTGGACAGAATAAGTTGAGCGATGAATGAACGGAGGGGCCTTCTTTGGCCCCTTTTTTCTGAATGATATGAGATGAGAAAAAGAAGGGGAGATGAGCATGAATATTCTGATTACCGGAGCAAGTGGATTTATCGGAACGGCTCTAGCCAAGTATTTGGCAGATAAACATACAGTGATTTGTCTGTCACGCCAAGCTCCGGAAGGGGCTTTTACGTATGTTCAGGGTTCTTTTGATTCGGCGGAGGATTTGAGCAGGCTGGACTCGTATGATATTCAGGCGGTGATTCATCTTGCCGCAGTAACTGGCGGCTCTACAGAGGAGGAAAGCCTTGCTGTTAATGTGCTGGGAACAAGGAGATTGTACCGATATCTGCTTGACCACGGTTGCCAAAAGTTCATCACAGCGAGCTCCATTGCCGTGGTGGGTGGACTCACTGAGGATTTTATTCCGCTTGAGCTGCCTATCCCAGATGATCATCCCTGTTTGGCAGCGGATGCCTATGGGCTAAGCAAGGCTATGGTCGAGGAGTTGACCCGGTATTTTCATCGCAATCATAAAGATACCGACTTTATCAATCTTCGCTTTGGAGCTGTAGCTTCCCCAGGCTGGATTCCTCCTGTCTTGAAGACAGGATCCAAGCCAACGCTCCCGTTCATCACACTGGGGCATGTCCATGCTGAGGATGTGGTGGAGGGAATTACTGCGGCACTGGAAGCTCCACTTAAGCCGGGGGTAAGAACTCTCAATCTGGTTGGGCCGGATGCTAGCAGCAATTTGCCAGTGGCTGAGCTCCTTACCCCGTTGGTGGGGAATGATTATAATTTGGATTATTATCATTTTTCCGGTCAAGAATATAAGCCTTTGTATGCTATGGATCGTTTTAAGGAGGAATTCGGTTTTGTGCCTTCACATTCTACCCGCCATACGATGGGTACAACTTAGGAGGGGTAACACACTGGAAAGATAAAAAAATTCGGATGGTGAATAAAAAGCAGTGATAACGGCGTATATCGCTGCTTTTTATCCAGTTCTGAAAGTTTTAACACCTGTAAAATTGGGTTTGCACACTTGACTATTAAGTAAAATGTTTTAATCTATGGTAATGATAGCGCTATCGAAATGATATTAGGGGAGGGGTCACTACGCTTAAATATTCCAATATCTTTCGTAAATTCTTAATCTCCTATGTAGTCATTTTGGTCATTCCCAGCATTGGCGGATATATGTCCTATCTGACTTCGATTTCTGTGACAGAGTCTATCTCTATTGAGAACGGGGTCACCCAGCTCCAGAAAAGTCAGGAAATATTGGAGCGCCGCATGGCGGAAGTAGAAGGGTTTACCAGGCAATTGGCAGTCAACCAGGAGCTAAACGTTCTGATGAATGAAAGAGACAATGAGACGAACGTGTATGGCATTTGGAGAACGATGCGGAATGTCCTGACTTTCGGTCAGACGAATGATTTTTTGCAAAACTATTATATTTACCTCGCCAATTATAATCTTATTCTAACCCCAGGTTCTTCTTACCGACCGGAACATTACTACTCTAATTTCAACTATAAGGATCTTTCACTACAGGATTGGACCAAAGAAGTGCTTGAGAAAACCCACCGCAGTGAAATCAAGCCACTCAGTGACTATGTTAGCAGGGGCATGCAAACCTCCGTTATTACCTATATGCAGTCACTCCCTCTGGATAGTTTCAACGATTCCTCACCAGCTGTCGCGGTAGTGATCATAGACGAGAAAATCATTTCTAGTCTGTTATCTGGTCTAACTGAGCGTTACGGAGGCTGGGTTCATATCAGCGATGCTGAAGGAAATACGATTGTCCTGCAGGGAAGTGATGAGCAGAAAATGGCCCATATGACCGCTGATTCGGATTTTGATAAAAACAAGGTTAGTCAGTTCTATGAAGACGATCTAGTGATCACGACTCGTTCTGATTCGAACGGCTGGGTATACCAGACAGGGATTCCCCGGCATATTTTGATGGAGAATGCTAACAAGATCAAGCAAATGTCCATACAAATTACTGGAGGGACATTACTCATCGGCTTGATAGTCGGACTAATACTTGCTTACCGTAACAGCGCTCCAATCAACCATATGCTTAGCGTCATGAAGGAGCAATTTGGCAAGGAAGAGGCCTCCGCCAAGAATGAATTTGACTTTTTAAGCGGAAATATTGCCAATATGATCACCAAGAACAAGTTGCTGGAAACCGAACTTAATCGTCAGCTTCCGTTGGTCAGGGATGCATTTCTGAAGCGGTTATTAGCAGGTGAATTCAAAACGCATGATGAGATTCTCACTGCCGCTGAGCAGGTGGGGATTAACTTGAAACAGAACACTGGATATGTTGGAATTGTTCAGATTAACGGCTATGCCGGTATGGACAGCGTTGAAATTCTCAATGAGCTGAATGCTTCCCGTTTGCTGCTGAAGCAGTCCCTATCGGATCTCGGAGTGGATGTACTAATGACGGATATGGGCTCCGACAAAGTGGTAACTCTGTTTTTCTCCAAGGAAGAAGAGACCGACAAAGCGTATGAGGCAGAAAATATCACTAACATTCTGGAGAATTTGGCGCAGTACGTTTTTAATGAGTACCGTATTACTACTCAGGCGGGCTTCGGTGATCTTTTCACAGAAATAACGGAGGTTAGCCTTTCCTTTGACCAAGCCAAGCAAGCTCTGGAATATGCCGTCTACATGAATAAAAAAGGAATTGTATGGAGTAGCGAAGCCCAAAATGAGAATACGACCTACTATTATCCACTGGATACAGAGCAACGTCTGATCAGTACCATTCGGGCTGGAGAACTAGAAGAAGCTAAACGGATTGTTCGTGCGATCGTCGCCCAGAACATGGAACAGCGTGAATTATCCATGGAAATGAAGCAACAGCTTGTTGGTGAAATAAAAGGGACGTTTCTTAAGCTTCTGGATCAAAAGGCTTTTACAGAATACCCGGACATCGAGAGTGTGAAGCGGAGGGTCATAGACATTGGTTCATCGGAACGACTCGAAATGATTCAGACCGAATTTTTTGTCATTATGGAAGAACTGTGTGGACTTATTGCAAATAAAAAGAAGGATGTTCATATTCAGATTATTAAGCAGATCAAGGAATATACCGTAGAGAATTATTCGGATACAGAGCTGAGTCTGTACCGGGTAGCTGAACAGGTGGAACGGCCTGAAAAATACATTTCTCAATTGTTTAAAGAAGTTACCGGTGTCAATTTCTCCGATCATCTGATAAAAGTGAGAATGGATCAGGCTGTGATTTTGCTCAAAGATAGTCGGTATACGGTCGATGAGATTGCCATGCGGGTGGGCTATAACAGTTCACATTCTTTCAGACGGGCCTTCAAGCGGTTAATCGGCGTTTCACCGAGCGCTTATAGACAGTCTATTGATGAATAAATAGTTGTTTGGTGAAAATTAAGTATTAGACTGATCCATTAAAAGAAGCAGCGGCGGACCAAGACTTGATAAATAAAGTCTTAGACTGCCGCTGTTGTCGTTCAACTAACGTTTCCCGTTAGCTTTGGGGATCGCCGACGGTCTATGCATCACCAATCTCTGATCTCCGATATACGTGTCTACTTTACTTTATTTAATAAGCTTGTCACCATTCTGCTCAATGTCCCTTGATCGACGAAAGGAGCAAGACTTGCCAGCAGATCTGGGCTAAGATGTTCAGCTTCGACTCCACCAATCAACTTGTCGAGATTTTCCCTGTCGAGAAAAGGTGCGAGGCTTATGATCTGGTCCGCATCGATAGTACCGTCTGCAACCCGGTCTACCAAGCGGTTTAATGTTTCTCTGCTAATAAAGGGTGCCAGCCCTTGAACGGAATGCCAGCTCAAGCTGCTCTCTTCTGCTTGTTGTACCAAGCGATCTACATGTTCTCTATCAAGAAATGGGGCAATCCCAACAAGATTATGCACTTCTAAGGAACCGTCAATCGATTTATCTACCAGTCGACTTAATGTGTCGCTGCTGACGAACGGAGCGAGTCCAGTAATGGTGTTCCACACAATTTCGCTTTCTTCTGCCTGACGAACCAGTTCATCCAATGTACCTGTTCCAAGGAACGGAGCCAGCTTCATGATCACGTCTAACTTAAGGACGCTGCTGTCTAATCGTTCTGTAACCTTATGCAGAGCGCTTGCTTTTACAAACGGCGCTACTTCTACAAGCTCCTCCAGCTCGGCCTCTCCGGTATTGACCATTTCTGCAACTTGTTCCGGCCTGTTCTCTGAGATCTCCTCAACGATCGTTCCTAAGTGCGGGTGTTCCCGAATTTCTGTATTGTCTCCTGCATTTAAAATGTCGTCTACCGTTTTGCCGAATAATTTCGCAAACTTCGGAAGCGTTCCGATATCCGGTAGCGAGTCGCCCCGTTCCCATTTCGATACCGCTTGATGACTTACATTCAGTTGATCGGCAAGTTCCAATTGGGTCAAATCCTGGTCTTTGCGAAGCTTCGAAATATAAGCTCCAATTTTACGCAAGTCGAGCATTGTATACCTCCAATAAAACAAAATGTACAGTGCGCACTGTCAAAAACAGCATAGCATTTCTGCAAACGCAATCCTATCAAGCGTTGGTTGAATTGTCTCATGCGCTTTATTCAACTGCCGGTAGAATTGTCCAGATTGAAAATCTCCAGAGAGGGGCCTGATTCCGGAAAAATGGCCGTTCTACAGCTATTTTGTTCTCCCTGAATAGGGTTATTTGTACGCTGAAATGCCCAAGTGTACCTTTTCTTTGGGGATAAAAGTCAATTATGATCAACTCGTAGAAAGCGCTATCATAAACTACTGGCGGTTGCTTAGGGGGGGATTGTTCTGGAGAAAGAAATAGTATTACACCACAAGTCGTTACCGAAGCGTAAGGGCTCTGTATTTTTACAAAATGCTCGTAGAAGTATGAAAAAGCACTGGCAGCTACATTTGCTCGTGATTCCACCTCTGTTATTTTTCCTCATTTTTAAGTATTATCCAATGCTGAACGCGGTTCTAGCCTTCAAGGACTACAACGTGATTAAAGGAATATGGGGAAGTCCATGGGTTGGATTTCATAATTTTCGATTATTTTTTGATAATCCGCAGTTTTGGACCCTGCTCAAGAACACCATCATGCTTAGTGGTTACCTGCTGCTGGCGGGATTTCCAATTCCGATTATCCTTGCGCTCATGATTAATGAATTGCGCGGGGGAAGGTTCAAAAAGTTCGTCCAGCTGGTCTCTTTTGCGCCTTATTTCATCTCGACGGTTGTCATGGTGTCCATTATTATGCTATTTATGGCACCTCGTCTTGGATTTGCGAACATCGCTCTCAACTTCTTCGGTTTGGAGTCGATCAATTTCCTTGGAGAACCGGGAATGTTTCGTTCTATTTATGTCTGGTCTGATATTTGGCAGACTGCGGGCTACAGTGCCGTTATCTATTTAGCAGCGCTTGCCGGTATAGATCCTACGCTTTATGAGGCAGCCAAAGTCGATGGCGCTTCACGCTTTCAAAAAATTCGTTATATTGATCTGCCAGGTATTGTGCCTACCATCGTCATCATCCTGATTTTGAATGTTGGGAATGTCATGGCTATTGGCTTTGAGAAGGTCTATCTTCTGCAGAACCCGCTCAATCTGGCGAATTCCGAGATCATTGCCACTTATGTCTACCGGGTCGGTTTGCTGAACGCCAATTATAGCTTTGCAACTGCGGTTGGTCTATTCAACTCGGTAATCAACCTTATTTTGTTGCTTACGGTGAATGGCTTGGCTAAACGCATCACAAACAACAGCATCTGGTAGGAAAGGAGCAACCACATGGCAGCAGTTCAACAAAAAATTAAAGAATCAACTGGCGATAAGCTATTTCTGACCACTATTTATATCCTACTCAGCCTCGTGGTCATCGCGGTGATTTATCCGCTAATTTTTATCATCAGCAGCTCGATTAGCAGTCCAGCAGCCGTTACCTCCGGTCGAGTCTGGTTATGGCCTGTAGATATTTCCTTCAAAGGTTTCAAGGTTCTGCTAAATACACCCGAGATCATTACAGGCTACGGCAACTCCATTTTTTATACAGCCGCAGGGACGTTCATTAGTGTTGTGCTTACGATCATGATCGCGTACCCTTTATCACGCAGAGGTTTCTTCGGACGCAACACTTTGATGATGATCATCACCTTTACGATGATTTTCAGCGGCGGGCTGATTCCGACCTATATGGTCGTGAAGGAACTCCATTTGATTGATACCCGCTGGGCACTGCTGATACCAAACGCGATTTGGGTATGGCAGGTCATTATTGCCCGGTCATTCTTTCAATCCTCCATTCCGGAGGAGCTGCTGGAAGCCAGCGAAATCGACGGTTGCAGTGATATGCGGTTTGTCTGGAGCGTTGTCATTCCGTTATCGAAGCCCATTATCGCGGTGTTAGTCCTTATGTATGCGGTAGGACAGTGGAATGCATACTTTGACGCTTTGATTTATTTGAAATCAGCGAATTTGTTCCCGCTTCAGCTTGTCTTACGAAGCATCATCATCCAGAACAACAGTGCAGGTACAATGGATGCGATGAAAATGGTGGAGCGGCAGCAGCTTGCTGAGCTACTCAAATATGCACTTATAGTTATCGCTACTCTGCCTGTACTTGTTATCTATCCGTTTGTTCAGCGTTATTTTGTCCAAGGAATGCTGGTTGGTTCAGTTAAAGGCTAATTCACAGCTTTCAAAATCTGGAGAGGGGGAGAGGCACGCAGTAAAATGACAGAAAGATATCGTACCTGCTAAATTATAAAAGGGAGTGATCGGATTTGAAGAAAAGTATGATGACCTTGTCATTGGTGCTGGTATTAATTCTTACGGTGGTGTTAAGCGGATGTGCTAATAAAAATACAGATAACACATCCTCCGCACCTGCTGACTCAGGTAACTCGGAATCAGCAAGCAAACCGGTGGAAATCAGCGTGTTCTCGGTTCAGGAATCCGGGATCGATGTTCCTACCAATAAATTTTCGAAATTTGTGGAAGACAAATTCAATATTAAATTCAAATGGGAAATCAACCCTTCAGACGGAGCCAAGGAAAAGCGCCAAATCTCACTTGCTAGTGGCGATTACCCTGATGCTTACCTGCTCACTCACTATATCGATCAGTTCTCACAGGCAGATCTTCTGAAGTATGGCAAACAGGGCGTGCTGATTCCTCTGAACGATCTAATTGATAAATATGCTCCGAATATTAAAGCGGCTATGGAAAAGAACGATAATTTAAGAACGCTTAACACAGCGCCTGATGGTAATATCTACGGGCTTGTCGCTTACACAGAGTGCTTTCACTGCTCCTATCCGAGCAAAATGTGGCTCAATACCGAGTGGCTGAAGAAGCTGAATCTGGAAATGCCGAAGACAACCGAAGAATTCAAAAAAGTGCTGGAAGCTTTCAAAACACAAGATCCGAACGGAAATGGAAAAGCAGATGAAGTGCCACTGAGTGGCTCCATTGAGGAGTTTGGTGTACGCATTGTACCATTCCTCATGAATGCCTTTGTATACGATGATGACCGCAATTATCTGAACATGATGGATGGAAAAGTTCAATCGGCGGCTGTCACACCGGAGTGGAAGGAAGGCCTGACCTATATCAAATCTCTGTTTGATGCAGGTTTGATTGATCCAGGGGCATTCACACAGAATGCGGAAGCCTTTAAGAAAATCGGTGAAAATGCCGATGCGGAAATTCTGGGCGCTGGTGCGGGCATGCACCCTGCGATTTTCGTCAATATTGATCCGGGCAATAGAAGTTCGGCACACTACAATCCTGTACCACCGATTAGCGGACCGGAAGGTATCTCCTATGCGACTCATGATGCAGGTGGCGTATCCCCAGGAGCGAAATTTGTCATCACCAACAAAGCTAGCGAGGAAGCACAGATCGCTTTAATTAAAATGGTAGACTACATGTTTACTTCTGAAGGACAGACCAATGGTGGCAGCGGTATGAAGGGCATTGATTGGACTGATCCAGAAGAAGGCGATGTAGCGCTGGACAAAGATGTTAAACCAGTGATCAAGACCATTCCTATGGCGGAGGGAGAAGCGCCGCGCAATGCGGGCTGGAGCGGTATGGGGCACTTCTATATGCCAAAAGAGTACCGTGATACCTTCGTTCAAGCTACTGACATCTACGCTTCCAGCGGTTATGAACGCAGATTGTATGATGCGACTCTGCTGTATGAAGGACATGAGCCTAAAGAATTATTCCCGATCTGGTCGATTTGGATTGATCCAAGTGAAATCGATGAAGCGAGTTTACTGCAAACCAACATCAAGAATTACATTGAGCAAAATCAGCTTCAATTCATCACGGGCAACAAGGATCTTAATAAAGATTGGGATGCATATATAAAAGGTCTGAAAGACTTGAAGCTAGATCGTTATCTCGAAATCTTGCAAAAGGCTTACGAAACTTCTAAAAAATAAAATATTGAAATCAGAATCAGGTGCTGTAAGATATACCCCAGCACCTGATTTCTTGATTTCAAGGAAAAATATACATTTTTATTTACGGAGGATTAGTCATGACAGAAGAGAAACATTGCAATCATCAATTTGTAGTTCCAAGACGGGGACTACCGAATACAAGCGTAAGACTTGCGGGAAAGGAGCCGGTGACTGTCGCCTTTTTGGGTGGTTCCATTACAGAGGGGGCAGGTGCTTCCGACGCGGACACATTTAGCTGGAGAGCGCTGACTGGTAAGTATCTGCAGGTGCGATTTGCGAATCATGAATTCCGCTTCATCAATGCAGGAGTGGGTGGAACGAATTCCACGCTGGGCGCTCACCGATTACAGTCGCATGTTCTGCAATACGGCAAGATTGATCTACTATTCGTTGAATTTAGCGTCAATGACGGCAACGACCGGGAAGAATCCATTAGAGGTCTGGAAGGAATTGTGCGCCAGTGCAGACGGTTGTCGCCCGGCACTGACATTTGCTTCTTGTATACGGCAGCAGAGAAGAATCTGTCAGGGAGCAATCCCTTTAACATTGCCGTCCACGAAGAAGTAGCTGAGCATTACGATCTTCCATCTGTTAATTTTGCAGCTAGAGTTTATGCACTGACCCAGGCCGGACAAATGGAATGGACTGAGCTGGCTCCGGATGGATATCATCCCAATGATGACGGACATGCGCTGTATGCTTCTTTTTTACAGGAATATTTGGATGCAGCTCTTGTTCCTGACAACACACATTCAAATACCGGAAGCGCGTTAAGTATTGCTCCTCTGGAGGAGCGAAATTATGAATACGGTAATTTACTGGATTTCAGAGGCGCTAATCATGCAGATGGGTTCGAGCTACGCGAGCTTACCTCTGATGATCCACTGATGAACTGGCGATTTGGAACGGAGCATTTATATACAGACAGCAAAGAGGCATCTTTTTCTTGCACAGTAACCGGACAGAGTGTGGGTCTGCTGCTGCTCTACGGCCCGGACAGTGGGATATTCGAATATTCGCTCAATGGAGGTCCCTTTCATGCGTTTAACTTATTCGATGAATGGTGTCCGCTTGCGTTTCGGCCTATTATTGCTATGTTCGGAATCGAGGAACAACGTCAGGAATTGCAAGTAACCGTGCGAATTACAGGGGAAAAGGATGAACAGAGTAAAGGCACCAGTCTGCGTATTTTGCAGCTAATGTACAATTGATTAATTTAACCGAGAGGATTATACTGCCTCATATTAAGCGTTTACAATACTAAGAAAGTGGGTGTTGATCATTTCTTTTACAGAACACAGCGTCGATTCTTCTCCTATCGTAATCCGCCTGACTGATTTTGGTGTTCTGCCGGATTCCGGCTTGGATGCTCAGCCAGCCATGACAAGAGCTATTGAGGCAGCCGCCGAAATAACTGGGCCGGTCCTGCTGGATTGTCCAAATGGCTGCTATCATTTCTATCCGGAAGAGGCGATCCGGAAACCCTACTACATCTCCAACACTACCAGTGAAGAAGAGAATCCTGATGTCACCAAGACTATAGGAATTCTCTTAAAGGGGCTGCACAATTTAACATTTGAAGGCAATGGCTCTCTATTTATCTTCCATGGCAAGCAGACTATGTTCTTGCTGGAAGGATGCAAAAATGTAGAGATTCGTAATTTACATACCGACTACGCTCGGCCGACTGTGACAGAGATGGAGATTACTGAAAGCGGTACTCATTATTTCGATGTCCAGGTTCACCCCGATTCACGGTATGAGATCAGGGATGGCAAGCTGGTCTGGATCGGTGAGGGCTGGAGCTTCTCGGAAGGACCAATGCAGACCTATGATCCACTTAGCAATACGACTTGGCGGGTGGACAACTGGTCGGAGCTGGCTGATTCGGTTGAAGAGCTGGAGCCGATGAAGCTCCGCTTGCATTTTGATCATGGGCCTGAGGTTGTCCCCGGGCAGGTCCTGCAAAGCCGTGATGGTATTCGCGATCAGGTAGGTGTCTTCATTGTGGAAAGCTCTAACATCACCTTCAGCGATGTGGGGCTGCATTTTTTACACGGACTTGGTGTTGTAGGGCAGTTCAGCGACAATCTCACCTTTCAACGTATGGATATTTCGCCGCGCCTGGAGACAGGCCGAACGGTTACTGGCTTTGCGGATTTCATCCACATGTCCAGCTGCCGAGGTAAAATAACTGTTGCGGACAGCCGTTTTGCCGGTTCTCATGATGACGTCGTCAATGTCCATGGTACCTATCTACGGATCGTGGAGAAGCTGTCTGCGAATAGGGTGAAGGTTCGGTTCATGCATCCGCAGACTTACGGTTTTATGGCCTTCCATCCAGGAGACGAAATTGAATTTGTTCGTTCTGGCTCTCTGACCACCTATACTGCTAATGAAGTGATAGAGGTTACGCGTCTCAACCCACGGGAGCTAATATTGACTTTAGCACAGTCTATTCCTGAAGGAATTGGCAGCCATGATGTGATCGAGAATGTAACCTGGACACCGGAGGTTGAAGTCGTAAATAATCACCTCGCTCGGGTACCGACCCGCGGTATCCTTGTGACAACCCGGCGTAAAGTAGAGATTAAGGGGAATGTTTTTGATCGGATGCAAATGAGTGCGATTCTGGTTGCCCTGGATGCGGAGTCTTGGTATGAGTCTGGCAAGGTGGAGGATGTAACCATCGCCCAGAATCATTTTATTGAATGCGGGGGCAACGAGCATCCGGTTATTTTCATTTCGCCAGAGAACACAGAGGTTGATGAGAGCACTCCTGTTCATCAGGGTATAGTTATTAAGAACAACAGGTTCGAGACTGGTGAAACGTTAGTCCTTAGTGCCAAGAGCACCCGCGGACTGGTCTTCAGTGCTAACGAAATTGTCATGGGTGGGGAAAGAACGAACTGTCTTTCCAGTGTTGCGGATGCGATACGTTTAACCGCCTGTAGCGATGTCGATATTCAGGATAATTAATTCAATGAGCTAGGGCAGGTTGTGTTAGATCGCGATATGGATCGGTAGATCGATGTATAGAAAACGCTTTATCTGATCTTTATAATGAGGGCAGACTTGGGGGAATACATTATTTAATTCATGACAGATCGTGAGGGAGAGAACCAATGAAACTTCAATATGACAAGCCAGCAAATGTATGGACCGAAGGGCTTCCGATTGGGAATGGCCGTCTGGGTGGTATGATCTTCGGCGGTGTGGAACAGGAGAAAGTCAGTCTAAACGAGGATACATTATGGTCGGGATTCCCGAAGGATGGGAACAATCCAGGTGCTAAGGAAGCTTTGCCAAAGGTTCGAAAGCTGATTCAGGAGGGCCGGTATACAGAAGCGGACACCCTGACTAGAGAGATGCTAGGTCCGTACACCCAATCGTATCTGCCTTTTGGAGATTTACTACTTCGTTTTGAGCATGGTGGTGTTTATCAATCCTATCGGCGGACATTAGATATTGAACATGCGGTTCACCGCGTTGAATACAAGATTGGTAATGTTACTTATACCCGTGAGATGTTCGCTTCACATCCTGATCAGTTGCTCGTGCTGCATCTGACTGTAAGTGCACCGGGAGCGCTGAATGTACATGCTACACTAGATAGTTCGCTTCGGCATAGCCTTCGCGCTCAGGGTGATAACTTTGTACTCTCGGGAACTGCACCGGAGCATGTTGATCCAAGCTATTTTTGGAGTGACAATCCGATCCAATACGGAGAACCTGGCAAGAGCAAGGGCATGGCCTTTGAAGGACAACTCTCCGTAGTAGCAGAGGATGGGGAAGTTACCGTTGACGGTAGTGGAATTCATCTGTTGGGAGGAACGGCTGCAACCTTCTATTTCAGCGCGGCTACAGGCTTTAATGGCTTTGACAAAATCCCGGGAGCTGAGGGGAAAGATGCTTCTGCTATTGCAGCTTCTTACTTGGCAGATGTGAATGGAAAGTCTTACGACAGCTTGCTTCAAGCGCATGTCGAGGATTATCGATCACTTTTTGACCGAGTGAAGCTCCAATTAGGTAAGACACAAGCCCCGGAGTCGATGTCCACGGAGCAACGGATTACGACATACGCGGCACAAGACCCTGGTCTTGTCGAGTTGCTGTTTCATTACGGGCGCTATTTGATGATCGCAAGCTCGCGCCCCGGAACACAGGCTACTAATCTGCAGGGAATATGGAATGCGGTTACCCGTCCGCCGTGGAGTAGCAACTATACACTGAACATCAATACAGAGATGAATTATTGGCCAGCTGAAATTTGTAATCTGGCGGAATGTCATGAGCCGCTGCTGGATATGATCGGAAATTTGGCGAAGATGGGTGCGGAGACTGCTCAAGTCAATTATGGTGCCCGAGGCTGGGTGGCTCATCATAATACGGATCTTTGGGCACAGACAGCACCGGTCGGGGATTATGGTGACGGAGATCCAAGCTGGGCTTACTGGACGATGAGTGGCGTTTGGCTGACACAACATCTCTGGGAGCATTATGCTTTTGGCGGGGACGAGGAATTTTTACGGACTTCCGCTTACCCTGTGATGAAGGAGGCGGCTCTGTTTGCACTGGACTGGCTTGTTGACGATGGTAACGGAAGGCTTGTGACCTCCCCATCCACTTCACCAGAGCATAAATTCCAGACAGCGGAGGGCTTGGCTGCAGTCAGCGCAGGTGCTACTATGGATATTTCGCTCATCTGGGAGCTGTTTACGAATTGTATCGAGGCTTCGGAAACGCTTGGAACGGATGAGGATTTGCGTGCAGAATTGGTAAGTGCTCGTGAACGTTTATTGCCACTGCAGGTTGGTAAGTACGGACAGTTGCAGGAATGGTCCTTAGACTTTGAGGATGAAGATATGTATCACAGACATACCTCACATTTGGTCGGTATCTATCCGGGCCGGCAGTTGTCAGAAGAAGAGACCCCTGAGCTGTTCGCTGCCGCCAAAACTTCGCTTGAACGGCGTGGGGATGAGAGCACGGGCTGGAGTCTGGGCTGGAGAGTTGCGCTCTGGAGCCGCTTCCGGGATGGCAACCGCTCACTACGACTGCTCTCAAACATGCTGCGGCTGGTGAAGGACGGGGAGTCCGAACAGTATAGTCACGGCGGGGTTTATGCCAATCTGCTTGGCGCACATCCACCGTTCCAAATTGATGGTAACTTCGCCGCTTCTGCCGGAATTGCTGAGATGCTACTGCAATCTCACCTCGGGTATCTCGATCTGCTGCCTGCACTGCCAGATGAATGGCAGGAGGGAAGCGTGGCGGGGCTACGTGCCCGCGGTGGCTTTGAAGTTAGCATTCAGTGGGATAGAGGCCATCTCGTGGAAGCACAGATTACCTCCCTTCTAGGCAATGAATGTGTGATCCGCACAGATGCTTCGCTCATGGTGAGTAATGGCGGCAACGAGATGGAATTTGACCGCTCCGTAGATGGAACGGTGAGCTTTCCAACGACCGCAGGTCAGACCTACAAGCTTATAGTTGGTAAGCAATAATAGTCAGTTTCATACGAATATGGACAGCAGCAGGGACATGAATTACAGGTCCTGCTGCTGTTTTTTTGTACGAATATAATACTGATCAACAATTAGGGAAAAACTCCCTGAAATTCGGAGATTTTTGCTCGCAAGACTAACAATCAGGGAATTTCTCCCTGAAATTCATCCGATCTGGTGGTGAATTTGGAATTCACTCTGTTTTTTAGGGCGGAATTCCCTCATTACATTGGAATATAGTGTTTTTTGGCTTTTTTTAGGGAAGTTTTCCCTAATCTATCTCTTCTAGCTGCCCGAAGGTGAAAACGGAGTGTGGATACGAAATTGTTGAGCATGAGCAGTATTTTATGTACAGTCTCTTCTTCTTGTCATCGACATGAATACTAGGGGGATTTAGGTTTGTGCTAGATGTGTTAGATCGCGGTATGGATCGGAAGATCGTTGTATAGAAAACGCTTTATCTGATCTTTATAATGAGGGCATACTTGGGGGACACAGGTACAGAGCCTGCCGCCTTCAAGGTCCAAAACGCAGTAACAAGGAGGCAAATCATGCTAACTGATAGTGCTACAACGGTAAAAGTGAATACGGACACAGCATCTTTTATCCGTGTAACCAATGATGAGGTGAATCTAGAGATTGATCTCGGGACGGGTGAAGCATCCGTTGCCCGCGGAAACACTTCTCATGTAAAAGGGATTCGCAGTGCATTCCGCTGGCAGGGCCGGGAATATAACACTGAACATTATCAGAGCCACACACTGAAGTCTCAGGAAGTGGTAGTTCGTGAGGGCTTTGGAAAAGGTGTTCACGTAGTCATTTTGCACGAAACGTCCCTGCTGCCACAGTTGGAGCAGCATTTCTATATTTATGAATCTTCATCATTTGTATTGATGCAAATCGTAATCGCAAGCGCAAGCGATGAAGAGATCAAGGCAAACCGGATGGCAGTCCTTCAGACCAAATCGGTGTCACTTGGCGGGGAGTCAGGGCAGCCCGAAGAACCAAGCATTCTGCGTGTGCCGTACGACAACGACAAGTGGGTCAGATATACAGTAGTGAAGCCGCCGATGGATATGGAAAGCTATGAAGTAACTGCATTGTTCGCGCCGGAAAGCCGGCAGGGAATTATTATGGGTTCCATTACGCACAAGGTGTGGAAGACTGGGATTCGTATCAAAAGCGAACGGAGCGGAGGGATCGAGGAGCTGGATCTTTACGGCGGTGCTGTAAGTGAAATGACCCGCGATTTCCAGCCACATGGTTATGTGAAAGGAACAAGAGTAGAGTCACCGCTCGTTTTCGTAGGGTTCTATGATGATTATAGAAAAGGGCTTGAAGCGTACGGTCAGGCTAATGTCTGGATAGAGGCTCCTCTGTCATGGGATGGCGGCGTTCCTATCGGCTGGAATAGCTGGTCTGCGGCAATGGCTGAGCTTGATTACGATCTGTATACATCCACCAGTAATTTTCTGAAAAATGAAGTGCAGCCGCTAGGATTCCAGAATGAGGACACACTGTACATCAACTTTGACGCTTTCTGGGACAATTTCACACCAGAAGAAATGAAGAATGCACTGGACCTGGTTCGGGAGAACGGTCATAGACCGGGAACTTACTGGACGCCTTTTGCCTTCTGGGGAAGTCCGGCTCAGTTTGGAGATCTCGTGGAAGGTACAAACGGCAAGTACACTTATGGTGATATCTTGCTGCGAGACAGCGAAGGAGAAATTTTGCCGGATGTTGATGGAGGGCTGGCCATTGACCCGACACATCCAGGCAACCTGCAAAGAATAGATTGGTATACGAATAAATTCATCTCGGAAGGCTTCGAGTATGTCAAGCTAGACTTCTTGGCACATGGTGCACTGGAAGGGCAACATTACAATTCGGAGATTACGACGGGAATTGCGGCATATCACTATGGGATGACTTACTTGCAGAACAAGCTCTCACCAGAGGTGATCGGCCGGCCGTTCTTTATCAATCTATCCATCGCTCCATTGTTCCCTTATGCATTTGCGCATAGCCGCCGGGTATCCTGTGATGTCTTCGGCACGCTACACGATACGGAATATTTGTTGAACTCGTTGACACATGGGTGGTGGATGAGTCATACCTTGTACCATTACAATGACCCGGATCATTCCGTGCTCTACAAGAGCCACAACCAAGATGCCACTGGCTGGCATGAAGGACGGAGCCGACTGACTGCTTCGGTCATCGCTGGAACGGTACTTCTGCTAGGCGATGATTTCCGAAAAGAAGAAGCAGCCGCACGGGCCAAAGCGTGGCTGGGCAATAAAGAGATTATGGATGTCGCCCGCCTAGGGAAGACTTTCCACCCTGTCGAAGGGGATCTTGGCAAGCAAGCTTCCGATACTTTCGTACTTGAAGATGCAGAAGATGATGTATTCTATCTTGCTGTCTTCAACTATGATGCTGCGAATTCTGCTCATAAATCTATCTCCTTGGAGCGTGCAGGGCTGAAGGGTCAAACAGCTTACCAACTGCTTGATCTATGGGAAGGCATACAAGGGGAAACAGCGGGAGAGCTTGTAGTTACGCTCGAACCGGCAGAGTCCAAAATCTTCAAATTAACGGCAAAAGCCAACTGATTATACACATTGAAAAAAGAATACGCGCAACCGCTTCTCGCGGATAGCGCGTATTCTTTTTTGTTGGAGTCTTACATTCGTATTCGGCTTTGCGGATTAAGGCGGTACTGTGTTGGATTAATGCCGTAGCAGGTACTGAAATGTCTAGAGAAAGGATGGATGGAAGGATAACCCAGCTTTTCAGCGATCGCAGTCACACTAAGCTCACTCTCCAGAAGCAGTCCTGCTGCCCGCCTCATGACTAAATTATGATGATAGACGCGTGGCGTCATTCCGGTCTCCCGTAGAAACAGCTCATGGAAATATGTCCGTTTGAGCCCGCAGAACTGTGCCCAATCTTCGATAGACTTACCACGCTCGGGGTGGGTATTCAAATATTCCAGCAGGCGGACAATACGATAATCACTTGGCTGATGCTGATGGAGGGCATTATACCAGCTCAAGATCCAGCCGTACAGATAGCTATTGGCCGTTTCATTACGATAGAACAGCGCGTCATTGTAAGACTTGGCAATCATCACAAGACTATCGTATAGCAGGGGATATTTAGCTAGTGGAAATACGCAAGGCAACTCGTTCAGCTCGGCGCAGGGTGCTTCGGTGGCTTTTTTTCAAATTGTAAGACCTCAGGGGCATGGATAAATAAAAGGTTATTAGATACTGGAGAGCGGTTGTCCCATAAATCAAAATAGATGTTGTAGGACGAAAGTGGATGAGAAGGCATGATATGAAAAGCATGGGGCTGACCGGGACGGAGAAAGACAAGTGTCCTCCGTTCAATCGGATAACGTATTCCGTCGATCTCCATCTCACCGGGGCCATCAGTAAACAAGTGGAACGCGTATGCATTACCGACTCTCAGATGCTCATTGCTGCTGCCGTCGTACACATAAGGCATGATTGCGCCGACATACGGAGTCATTTCAGATAGTTTATTCATGCGGCCCCTCTTTTCTTTTCTTTTCTTTTCTTTTCTTTTCTTACCGTACAAATCGTCAAATAATCGAACAGGTCAACAAAGACAGTGATTCATCCAAATGATACGATAAATACAATGAATCCGCAACATATTGGATAGGTTTAAGAAAGTGTGATTCATCTTGAAAGAGATGGGATTAGGAATAATTTTACACTATATAGCGGATTAATTAACAACATTTTTAGAGGGTTATCGCGCTTGCACAGATTCTACTATGGACAGGAGAAAATAAAATGAGCGATTTTAGATTATGGTATTCTACCCCTGCAACAGATTGGTCACAAGGATTGCCACTGGGCAACGGAAGAATAGGTGCAGTAGTGATAGCTGCTCCGTATCGTGAGGTATGGAACATGACCGAGGTTACCTACTGGTCGGGTCAAGCTGAGTCAGAGCCTGCTCCTTTCGGAGGCAAAGCTGCGCTGGAAGAGATGCGAAAGTACTTCTTTGCTGGCGATTATAAAGAAGGTGACCGTCTAGCCAAACAACATCTGCAGCCGAAGAAACGAAATTTTGGTACGAACCTTGGTTTATGCGAGGTTGTCATTGACTTTGCAGAACAGGACACGGATTCCAGGTCAGCAGCGGCTATCGAGCGAGAGCTGGATTTGACCTGTGCGGTGGCCCAGACAGTGGTTCAAAGTAGTGGAACAACGCTGCATCGTGAGATTTTTGCCTCCCATGCTGATGATCTGGTGGTCTCAAGAATTTGGAGCGATGAACCGGGAGGTGTATCCTTTACGATCGGTCTGGAGGGGGGTTCAGAGTCGTTTACGACTCAAGTCGTGAATGACGACACTATTGAATTCAGAGGACAAGCCACAGAGAATGTGCATAGTGACGGCACTTGCGGGGTATGGGCAAAGGGACAAATTAAGGTAAGCATTTCCGGTGGTACGATGTACAGAGGGGACGGTCAATTGAGAATTGCCGGAGCCAATGAGGCGCGAATTTATTTTGCCGTCAGCACCGATTACAACCGTAGTAACTCGGAGTGGGAAATGGAGAGCAGCAGCACATTACAGCAGGCTTTGATTAAAGGATATGCGCAGTTAAAAGAAGATCATATCGAAGATTATGAGCAAGAATATGGTAAGGTGGATATCCAATTAGGTACCACTGGGAAGGTGAATCTGCCGACTGACAGGCGTATTCGATTACTGGCACAGGGCCAGGAGGAAGATTCGCAGTTGTTCGCGTTGTTCCTGCAGTACGGACGTTACCTGACTATCGCTGGAGCACGGGCAGACTCCCCGTTACCGCTGAATTTACAGGGAATATGGAATGATGGTGAGGCTTGCCGTATGGGGTGGAGCTGTGACTATCATTTGGACATCAATACGCAAATGAATTACTTTCCGACGGAAGTCGTAAATCTTGGGGATAGTCATTTACCATTAATGCGCTATATTGAGGGTTTGTCTCATGCTGGAAAGTCAAGCGCTCGCGATTTCTATGGCAGCAAAGGCTGGGTAGCACATGTATTCTCGAATGTCTGGGGATTCACGGCTCCGGGCTGGGAGACATCTTGGGGGCTAAACGTTACAGGTGGACTATGGATTGCGACGCATCTGATGGAGCATTATGAATACAGTCAGGACCGTGTGTTTCTGGAGCAACAGGCATATCCAGTGCTAAAAGAAGCCGCAGCATTCTTCCTAGATTATATGACCATTCATCCAAAATACGGCTGGCTGGTGACCGGACCTTCTAATTCGCCGGAGAATCATTTCTATCCTGCGGATAGCAGCGAGGGCGCACAGCAGCTGTCTATGGGTACCACTATGGATCAGATGCTGGTGAAAGACCTTTTTGAGTTCTGTTTGAAGTCTGCGAAACTACTGAATACGGATGAGGAACTACAGGAGCAGCTGGAGCAAGCGATATCCAAGCTGCCACCATTTCAGATCGGCAAGAGAGGACAGCTGCAAGAATGGCTCGAGGACTACGAGGAAGCGCAGCCGGAGCATCGGCATTTGGCCCATTTGTTCGCGGTATATCCAAGTAATCAGATCACACCAGGTAAGACACCTGAACTTAGCGCCGCGGTGAGAGTAACACTTGAGAACCGGATGGTTCAGGAAGAACTGGAGGATGTGGAATTTACCGCAGCATTGTTCGGTCTCGGCTTTGCCAGATTGTATGATGGGGAAAAGGCCTTTAATCATATATCTCATTTGATTGGTGGACTCAGTTTCGATAATTTATTTAGCTTTTCCAAATCGGGCATTGGAGGAGCGGAGTGCAATATTTTTGTGATCGATGGGAATTTCGGGGGTACGGCTGTTATTGCCGAGATGCTGCTGCAAAGCCATGAGGGTGAGATTCATCTGCTGCCTGCACTTCCAAAAGCATGGGGGACAGGATCGGTATCTGGACTGCGGGCCAAAGGAAATGCTGAGGTTGATGTAGCTTGGGACAATGGTCAATTAGTGGAAGCTACGATCCGTACCTACTCGCCAGGAACCGTGACAATTCGGTTGGGAGATAGAAGAGCTACTGTTCAAGGAGAAATAGGAGGAAGCTACTATTTTAACAGTCAGTTAGAGTTGGTATAATGATTCAGCGGGGGTGATATGAACCCCCGCTTTAATTATGCTGGGTTATTAGCGCATGATTAAAGGGCTATCCGGTCTGTTATGGACCGGATAGCCCTTTTGCCGATGTCTGCAAATTAACGATTCATGCCTGAAAATAACTTTCATTTATTTGGATCATAGTAGCCTAAGGGGAAAAGAATATAATAGAAGAAACAGATGCAGACAACAAAGAGGAGGGGACATCAGTGTATAGTATTTTTCTAGTTGATGATGAAGAAATAGGCCTTGAGATGATGAGAGATTATATCCGCTGGGAAGAAATGGGTATTTATGTCGTCGGAACTGCGAGTAATGGTAGAGAGGCTCTAGAGAAGATAGAGGCCATTAGACCTGATATTATTCTTACAGATGTCCAGATGCCGATTATGAACGGTATTGAAATGGCTAAAAAAATACATGAGAGCTATGACTGGATGCAGTTAATGTTCCTGACTGGGCATGACGAATTCAACTATGTAAAATCGGCTCTAAATGTAGGTGCTGTTGGATATTTACTGAAGCCCCTCGACTTGAATGAAATTGGAAGCGTTATCGCAAAGGTGAAGCAGCGCTGTGAGGAAGTTCAAATGAAGAAACGTTCCATGGAGGCGGCTAAAACGAACCTTCTTAAGGAGCTTTCCTATGAAAAAAATGCGGAACATGCCGCTGATCTGGCGACCAGCTATTGCAAGCTTACCCGTGAGTCTGAGAGGAATCGCTACGCAATGGCGCTGTTCAGTATCGATCCGATTGAGGCAGAGGGGGAACAGCAGAGTCTGGAGGATTGTAAGAACCGGTTGGTAGCTTTTCTGGATCATTTCTTCAAGTCGAAGAATATAGAGACGGTATTTGTGCCCTACAAAGATGGGGAGGTAGGTGTGTTTATGGAAGCACGCCAACAGCCTGGGTATTATGCGTGGGAGGATTTGGCCGCGGCTATCCGAAGTGGACTGGATTTCACAGTGACGGCAGCAGTCGGTGCACAGGAAACCGAATTAACGGAGGTTCATTGTCTGTATAAGCAGACGCGTGAAATCCTAAACGAGCGTTTCTATAAAGGTACGGGTTCAATTATTCATGCCTTGGCGATTTCAAACCAGTTTGATAGTGAGTATGTGCCACCTTTTAATAGGAAAGAGTGGTTTGAAGCTATCAATCAGCTAGATTTCGAGCAAGCCGCACAGAAGCTGCATCAGTATTTCGAGGGGCTAGCCACACTAAGAATCAAGAAAAAAAATATCTGCGATTGGGCGATTGATCTTGTCGACGAGCTGCTGGAGCAACTGCATCAACCTGTTCCTGAGGGGGTTAAACGGGCGGAGTTATATCATTCCATCTATAATGCACTGACTTTAAATGAGATTGAGGATTTGATCCTGGGCACTGCAGGCAATGCTATGAGCTTGCTGGGTGAGCGGCTTATGGACAAAAACACGAAGCTAGTTCACAAGGTTCGCAGTATGATCGACCAAAATTTTGATCAGCCGATTACGATCAATAGCTTATCTGATCAGGTTTATTTATCGCCCAACTATTTACGCTCCATTTTTAAAGACAAGACCGGTATCACGATTCACGATTATTTAACACGTATTCGGCTCGATAAGGCTACAGAGTTGCTGGCTGACGGCTCGCTCAAAATTCAGGATATCGCCCAAAGAGTCGGTTACGAAAGCACGTCTTATTTTATCTCCCTATTTCTGAAGAACCAAGGAGTTACACCTAACGAGTATAGGAAGAGTCTATGATTGTGCCAGCGCTTCAGTTCGGCAAATAGGAAATAAAGTTACTTTCCCTTACGAATAGTAAACTTGCGATATGGATATTAATCCCTCTGCTTTTTACAATTAAGCATGTATTATAACTAGCACATGTGAGGGGCTTCATTCATCAAGGCAATCAAAGGAGTTTTAGTTCATCGAAAATCGGTAGCGCTTTCAAGATGCTTCTTAACCAACTCCTTTGATGACTTGATGGACAGATATAGCCCGAATATCACAAAAGTGCAAGGAGACCTACAAACGGAGGGATTAAATGTTTGGGAAAGCAATGAAAATAGGATTTTTGTTCTTTGTCATCATCTGCTTGGTAATAGGCAGTGGCGGTCAGTTTGTCAGTACGGTTTATGCCGATGATACGGAGAATACTACCTATGAAGCTGAAGCTGATGGAAATGCTATGACTGGCAATGCTTCTATTTCTGAACACCCAGCGGCTTCCGGGGGGCAGAAAGTCGGAGGCATGTATCAAGGAAGCACTTTGCAGTTTAATCATGTGACTGTAAGTGAGAGTGGGAATTATAAAATTACAGTGTACTATATCTCTGGCGATTCGCGGCCATTCAATATCAGTGCCAATGGCGGCGATAAGCAGTTTGAAGAACCACCCAAGACAGTGGATTGGGATACGGTGGGAACTTATGATGTAACACTTCCGCTGAATGCTGGAGAGAACAGCATCCTGATTGATGACAACAACTGGTATTCTCCAGACATCGACAAGATCGTAATTCGTGGACTGGACGACAGCGACCCAGGTGAAGGATCTGGAGGCGACTGGAAGGAGAAGCTGCATGGAACAGTCATCGAAGCTGAAGCGCTTGAAAATATAATTACAGGCAACGCCAAGATAGCGGACAGCAGTGTTGGTTCCGGCGGGAAAATTGTAAAGGATATGAATAAAAACAGTACTTTACAGTTCACAAATGTCACTGTGCCGGCAGCGGGAACGTATTTGATCCGTATTTCCTATATTTCCGGTGACCAGCGACCTGTCTATATGCAGGTGAATGATGGACTGGATGAATTGATTGATCTGCCAAAGACGGCAAGCTGGGATACGGTAGGAACTTATGATGTGGAAGTCTCCTTGCAAGAAGGGTTGAATAAGATCACTTTCTCGGATCATGACTGGTACTCTCCAGATTTCGACCGGATTGAAGTCATTCCATATACGATCAGTTATGAAGCGGAGTCTCCGGTCAATGATTTAACTGGAGAAGCACGAGTTGGCGATAGCCCTAATGCTTCTGGTGGTCAGAAGGTAGGGTATCTGAATGGTGGCAGTTCCTTAACTTTCAATAAGGTTATAGCTCCTATGACAGGGGATTATCGAATTACGGTAGCTTATTTCTCAGGTGACCCGCGCAGCTTATACGTCAGCGCTAATGGTGGGGCAGAGCAGTATTATGAACTGCCCAAGACACCAGACTGGGATACGGCGCTCACATATGAGCTTACACTGCCCCTGAACGAAGGCCAGAATACAATCAAATTCTCAGACGGCAATTGGTATGCGCCAGATCTGGATCGCATCATTGTAGAACCGGCAATGGGAACAGATCCTAATCCTCCAGTTGAAGAGGATGGTGATCTGGGGACACCAGGGACTTCGAATAACTACGGGGCCATCACCGTTACCGAATATACTTATGGAACGCTCGTATCGAATGGACAATATGAGGTTTCCTTTAATACTAAGTCTGGATACGCAAGCTATAAGTGGACGGATGGTCAGAAGCTGCAAGGAATCTATAGCAGCATCAAACTCGGTGATACTCTCGTTGAGACTGCAAGCTATGAGAATCATGCAAGTGCTGGTGCTCCAGTAGAAATTCAGGATGGCTTCGGCAAAGGGGTGGAGCTTACTTTTGTTCACACCTCAGCTGGACAGCCAACGCTCAAACAGGTTTACAAGTTTTATGATGATCAGAAGTATTTCTTAACTCGTCTGGATGCCGTTAGCGAGACGGCGCTGCAGACGAATTATATGTCACCTATTACCGTAAAACGTTCAGGTGGAGTAGATATCGGTGCCAGTGCAGATAACCGGGTACTGACCGTTCCTTTTGACAATGATGCTTGGATTCGTTATAAATCTCAATCTATGAACCGAGCGGATACCAGCTATGAAATGACGACTATCTTTAATAACTCGACGCGCAGCGGCCTTGTGCTCGGGTCGGTAACTCATGATACGTGGAAGACCGGGATCGACTGGAAAGGTTCTTCTAATCGGCTGAATGAGCTAGTGGTTTATGGCGGAGCAGCCAGCGACGTTACACGGGATACCCAGCCTCATGGCATCCTTACAGGCGCAGAATTGTCTTCGCCGATGATTATGGTGGGGGCATTCAGTGATTACCGCACAGGACTTGAGGAATACGGAAAAGCTAATGCGATCATCACACCTCCACTGTTGCTGAATCCTGAGTTGCCGCAAGGTGTACCTGTTGGTTTTAACAGCTGGGGAGCTTACGAAGGTACACTTTCATACCAAGACGTTGTGGATGTCTCCAATTATTATAAGGAGCACTTAAATGATTTCAATAATAACGGTAATGTATTTATTAATATGGATTCCTATTGGGACAATTTGAATGATAAGCAGCTTGCTGACGCTGTATCAGTAATTAAGGGCAATGGTCAGCATGCAGGTATCTATTGGGCACCATTTGTATATTGGGGCAACAATATGAGCCAGCCGGTAGAGGGTACCGACAATAAGTATACGTATGGCGATATTGTCCTCAAAGATGCCGAGGGCAAACCGCTGCCGACGCTGGATGGGGCTTTTCCTCTGGATGTGACACATCCAGGTGCTAAACTGCGCATGAATTATTTTTTGGACAAATTTAAGGATCTGGGCTTTACCTTCATCAAATTGGATTTCTTGACGCACGGTTCGCTTGAGGGACAACATTTCGATCCAACCATAACGACAGGGATTCAAGCTTACAATGAAGGAATGCGTTATGTGAAAGATCGTTTGGATGGAAAAATGTTCATTAGCGCATCTATTGCGCCAATCTTTCCAAGCCAATATGCACACAGCAGACGTATTTCCTGCGATACCTACGGCAAGATCAATGAAACGGAATACATGCTGAATTCGTTAACTTATGGATTCTGGCAAAATGGCACGATTTACACCTATACGGATCCCGATCATTTAGCGTTGGCCCGCGCTTCCAGCTTAACTGAAGCTCGCAGTCGAATGAACTCTGGCGTCATCGCCGGTACCGTACTTCTCGGCTCTGATGATGTTAACGATCCAAAGGCACAGGAGTACATGACTGCCTTGTTTAACAACAAGGAGGTTCTCGAATTAGCGTTAAAAGGAAAAGTATTCAAGCCGCTGGAAGGAAATACGAATGCGAATGCAGCGGATACTTTTGTTATGAAAGACGGCAACGATTATTATATGGCCGTATTCAACTACAGTGCCAATGCCGCGGCAGACAAAGCAGTGAATCTCGGTCGCGCTGGACTGGATGCAGCGGAATCGTACACGATGCAAGACCTTTGGACAGGAGAGGTTTCGACGATTTCAGGAACACTCGCGTTGTCCTTGCAGCCGACTGAATCGAAACTGGTAAAATTGACAGCTGCACCTAAGAAAGTAACAGGTGTATCGCTAGATAAGACAGAGCTAACATTAACCACTGGTGAAACCGGAAAGCTGACGGCTACGCTATCTCCGGAAGAGGCGGCGAATAAAGCAGTACACTGGACTTCGAGCGATACGTCTGTAGCTACCGTAGTGTATGGAACGGTAACGGCTGTAAATGCTGGGAAAACCACAATTACTGTGGAAACAGTAGACGGCGGCTTCAAAGCTACGGCAGAAGTTACAGTCAAAGCAGCCTCCACTATAGAACCGGGAAATCCTGAAGTCCCTGCGAATCCGGGTAACAACAACGGTACTCCTGGTAGCATTGTAGATCAAGAGAATGGCGCGGGCACTCTAATCCTTACACCAGAGATGCTGAAAGTGGATAGTGCATCTAGTAATGTCATCGTGGAGATTAAGGGAGATACACAGCAGATACAGTTATCCTCTGATGTAGTTCGCCAGTTGGCGAATCACACGCTGGTTCTGAAGTCCGGTAAGTTCTCCATGAAGGTGCCTGCGGATCTGCTCCGCCAGTTGCAGAGCAAGCTACCGGAAGGTCAGCGGGATGATAGCACGATAACCCTGAAATTAGTACCACTCAGCAGCAAGGCTAATGAGATCATTGCTGCAGCGGAGGGAACTACTCAAGCACAGGTTAGGCTCATGGGTGATATCTATGAGTTCAGTCTGTCGGTGACCACGAAAGCTGGCACAACAGGAACGCTTTCTGCGTTCGATCAACCCATTACGCTAAGCCTGACAGTGGGAGAAGGCTTTGATTCCAAGCGTGGAGGCATTTACTATATTGCGGATAACGGTAAGCTGGAATATATCTCTGCGAATTATGCTGATGGTGTATTGACAGCACAAGTTAACCACTTCAGTAAATATGCTGTGCTGGAGCTCAAACGGACCTTTGTCGATGTGCCAGCCAATCACTGGGCGAGTCCTGCAATCCAAGAACTGGCGGCGAAGCTGTATGTTCAAGGGACTAGCAAAGACAAGTTTGAACCAAACCGTGCGATTACGCGTGCCGAGTTCACCTCTATGCTCGTTCATTCCCTTGGGTTGACCACAAGGGGAGATGTTAGCTTTGCTGATGTTGCACCGTCTGCTTGGTACGCGGAGTCCATTTCTATCGCTTACAAGGCGGGCATCGTGAGCGGCAGAAGTACGACCAAGTTCGAGCCGGCTGCACAGATTACCCGTGAAGAAATCACGGTCATGTTAATGAAAGCCTATGAGCTGAAGAATGGCAAAGTAACTGTTGCTTCAACTGATGTGACATTCAAAGATATGAAGCAGGTCTCCTCTTGGGCAGCCGCTTCTGTAAAGGGAGCAGCCAGCCTAGGACTGGTTCAAGGTCAAAATGAAGGTCTATTTGCACCAAAAGGGATCGCTTCCCGAGCAGAAGCAACCCAAGTGATTTATAACTTGATTATGAAGTAAAACATTGCAAATATACAAATGAACGAAGGAGTTAAGCAATCTCTAGATGCTTAGCTCCTTCGTTTTTGGTGTTCACTGAAGCTTTATTAAAATGATAATGGTTATATCGAGGGGCTCGTGGCAAGCTCGTGGTAACTAGGCTAGGTGAGAGCGATTAGGGAAAATCTCCCTAAAAATAGCCAAAAAATTCTTGGATGCGATGTAATTAGGGAAATCCTCCCTAATAATCGGGCGAATTCTGAATTTACCTCCAAATCAGCAAATAATCAGGGAGGATTTCCCTGATTATCAGTATAATGAGCAAAAATCACCAAATTTCAGGGAGGATTTCCCTAATTGTTAATCAATATTTCTGATTTCTCAATAAGCTTTGCGGTTATTCAGATGCGTCGTTCCTTACATTTCCTTTTGCGGCAAACGAATTTGCACAGTGGTTCCTATTCCGAGCCTACTAAACACTGTAACGCCGTAATGCTCACCAAACCTCAGTTTTATCCGTCGATCTACGTTTGAAATCCCATAACCTCGCCCGGGTTTATCGTCAAGTAAAGTGTGAAGTGTCTCACGACTCATCCCCATGCCATCATCAATTACAGATAGAATAATATCACTATTTTCGACTATGCCTTTGATATGAATATTTAGCGGGCTTTCCTGATTCCACACCGCATGAAGCACCGCATTTTCTACAAAAGGCTGCAAGGCTAGCTTGACTGTAGAGTAAGGTAAGATCGCTTCATCAATATTGTAGGTGATGTTCAGTTGTCCTTTGAATCGGATCAGCTGAATGGCATTGTAGCTTTGCGTCAGCTTCAATTCTTCATTAATAGTTAAGATGCTCTTTCCTTTATTCAGGGAGATGCGATAAAACTTGGCGAGATGAAGCACCAAATCCTGAATGCGAGTATCTTGATGTTTTAGGGCAAGAGACGAAATGGAGCCCAGTGTATTGTACAGAAAATGGGGGTTGATCTGGGCCTGAAGCAGGTCAAGCTCTGCCTCCTTGTTCTGTAGCTCCTTCTGATACACTTCGGTGATTAGACTCTTTAAGCGTGTAGTCATTTGCTTGAAGGCAAAATGAAGCTGGCCAATCTCATCATTGCCTAAATATTCATCATTCGTAGGGTTGAAGTCACCACGTTCTAGCCGCCGGATCATTCGGATTAACATTCGAATACGCTTGCTAAACATCGATGCAGTAATATAAATCAGCAATAATGCGACGACTATAAAGCCTAAAGAGATTTTGATGATGAGCTCTGACAGTGATTTCGCATCCTGAATGATACTGTCATAAGGGAATATAGAGACGGTTTTCCATCCATTTGTGAGCGTGTTATAGACGGCGAAAGCCTTTTCCCCTTTATATGTAGTATCAAATCTGCCAGAAGGCAATTCATCAAAGTTCTGATCAAGCATTTCCGGCAGACTTGTATTTAATAATTGTTTGTCGGCGGCTGATAAAATAAGGCCCTTGTCATTAACGATAAAAATATCTTTGCCGCCTGCTTCTTTCTCCATTAAAGAATAGATCACCGATTCGGATATTTCGAAGACCAGAATACCGTAGGGATATTGGTTGCGATTATTGTTCAGTAACCTAGCCAGTGTAAACATTGCGGGATTATCTTGTGACTGCGGTGAGGACAGATGAATAATATTCCCGTGAGACTGCATCAGCTGCTTGTACAGCTCTGTCTCCTTCACTTCGGGTGTAACCGGCTTGATATAGTAATTATCCTTGGGCAGTGATGGATTGTCGGAATAAATGAAAACGCTACCAAAATCGGGATAGGCAGCCATTACTGTGTCTATACGATTGCCAATATATTGATAGACGTCTAGATAAGATGGATCATCTTGATATTCGCTCGTGAGGTAAGTGGCTAGCCTATTATCCAAGTAAATAGAAGCGGAAATATGCTCATAGCTGTCCAGTTTGTTCTCCAGGTTCTTGTTGATCTGGGCCGTTGAATTCATCATATTGATGTAGATTTGATCGGTCAGCTTTGATTTTGTAAGTTCGAATGAAAAATAGACAAAAAGCATCATTGGAAGAATGGTGACCAGAACGAACACGAGGAATAGCTTGGAGCGAAAGCTAAGGTCGATAAAAGGCATATAAATATACTTTTTGTAAAAATGACGCATCGTAGAAGTCCCTTCTTTACTGTGAATTCACGGAAAGCCAAGTTTATCATATCAGACTGAATATCGAAATCCAATGCTCGAATGTTAAGAAACTCCTTTAAAAAGCGCTATCATTCGGAGGATTGAAGTATAGAAAGGAGCTCTATACGGACTTAAGATAAATAGGAGAGAAGCTGAATCGAGATGTAGCAGGGCATGCTGCACTAAATAAAAAGGGAGGGTATTTGATGCATAAAGCAAGCGCTATCAAAACAGTCAGGGGCAATAATTTTTGGTACAGATTAAAAGAGCAGAAATGGTTATTTTTGCTAATGCTCCCTGCCATAATTGCGACATTGCTATTTTCCTATGGACCTATGTTTGGTATGTATATGGCATTTACAAACTATCAACCGGGTGGAGGAACATTTTTTCAACAATTTTTCCATGCTGACTTTGTTGGCTTTAAGTGGTTTGAATATTTCTTTACCACAGGAGACTTCTACCGTGTAATGCGTAATACGCTTGCGACAAGCCTCTTGACCTTGTTATTCGGGTTTCCTGCGCCGATCATACTCGCGCTTGTGCTGAATGAAGCAAAACAGGGATTTTTCAAACGCTTTACACAGACGGTTTCTTATCTCCCGCATTTTATCTCATGGGTTATCGCCGCTAACATTGTAATTACGCTGCTAGCTTCCGATGGGATGTTCAACAATCTACTAGTAACGCTCGGGATTGTTAACGAACCGGTAGCTTTTCTACAAAACGGACCCTTATTCTGGTGGATTATCGCCTTATCTAATATGTGGAAAGAAATGGGTTTTAGCGCCATTATGTACCTAGCTGCAATATCCGCTATTAATCCGGAGCTTTACGAAGCCGCAAGAGTAGATGGAGCTAGCCGATTCAAGCAAATGTGGAATATTACGCTCCCTGCTTTACGTCCAACTATCGTGATATTGGCCATTCTTGCAGTCGGAGGTATTTTGAATGCCGGCTTTGAACAACAATATCTATTGCAAAATAACACTGTACTTGAGTACTCGGAAGTTATCGATATTTATGCATACAAATACGGGTTACAAAACAGCATGTTCTCATACGGGGCTGCCGTGGGGGTATTCAAATCCGTTATTGCCTTCATTCTTGTTGTAATCGTGAATCGAATTTCTAGAAAAGTGAACGACCAAGCGTTGTTCTAAATAACAAAATGGAGAGGAGCGCTTGAGATGTTTTTGAACAGATACGGAGATCATATCTTTAAGTGTTTTGTATATTTGATTCTTATCCTTGTATTGCTAGTTACCTTCTTACCTTTTTGGAATATTCTCGTTCTTTCATTAAATGCTGCTGAGGATACTGTTCGTGGCGGCGTCTACTTTTGGCCAAGAGATATCACCTTTGATAGCTACAAACAAATTTTGAAAGATACCGAAATTATGAATGGGATATGGGTAACGGTTAAACGGACCGTAATTGGTGCACCACTGTCGGTTCTTGTGATTACGATGCTTGCTTATCCGCTAAGCCGGCGGAATTTGATGGGACGCAAGGGTTGGAACCTTTACTTCGTCTTTACGATGTATTTCGGAGGCGGTTTGATTCCTTATTACATGGTGCTTAAAGCCCTGAATATGATCGACACTTTCTCCGTTTTTATTCTGCCAGGCTTGATGAATGTCTTCTATATGATTATTGTCCGTACCTTTATGGAGGGATTACCTGGTGAGATTGAGGAGTCAGCGAAAGTAGATGGAGCGAACGACTTAATGATTTTCTTCCGGATTGTGCTGCCGTTAACAACACCAGTACTTGCGACAGTAGGCCTCTTTCAGGCAATATCGCATTGGAACTCGTGGTTTGACTCCTATGCATTTACTTACAGCTCAGACCTGAAGACCTTGCAAGCGGTCCTCGTCAAAATACTGAGTCAGTTCCAGACCGGAGGTATGGTATCGCAATCGCAAATGCTGGCAAACTCCGCCAAGCGAAATGCTGTTTCAAGCGATACGATCCGGATGGCAGCGACGATGGTTGCAACATTGCCTATCGTTCTAGTATATCCGTTCCTGCAAAAGTATTTTGTTAAGGGTATGACTTTGGGAGCTGTTAAGAGTTAATATGATTAAATAACCGAACGCCAGCCGGAGAGGAGTTGTCCAGCTGGCGGCCCTGAAGGGGGGTGAGCGGACAGACTTGCTTGGTTGCTTGATAGACTTGTGACGTAACTTAATTAATGGGAGGAATTAGGGTGTCTATGATAAAGAAAAACAAATTGTTGAGCGTAAGTATAACTGCTGCATTATCTGCTTCACTATTAGCGGGCTGTGGCTCTAATGATGGAACAGACAATACAAACAAAGCGGCTGGAGACAATACAAAACAAGAGCCGATTACACTTACATGGTTTGATTCAAATACTAAGGGAGAGCCTTTTACTGATGCTATCGCCCAAGAAATCACTAAAAAGACTGGCATTGAGATCTCTATTCAGCAGCCAACAGGAAATCCGACAGAGAAGCTAAGCTTGATGCTTGCCAGCGGTGACTATCCGGATGTGGTCGTGATGAGCCGTGGGGATGCTTCACTTGATAAATACATTACAAGCGGTGCCTTTATTCCACTCGATGAGCTGATTGAGAAGAATGGCCCTGATATCAAGGAAATGTATGGCGACACACTGACCAAGACTCGTTATAAAGATGGAAAGAACTATTACTTGGCTAACTGGTATGGACTAGATAGTGATCCAGTCTTCGGGATGCTGATGAGAAAAAATCTGCTTGCAGATCTGGCACCGGACAAAGCAGATGGCAGAGCACCGCTTACAACAGATGAATTAGAAGCGATTTTGAAGGATTTTAAAGCGAAAAACAAAACGATTGATGGAAAAGAATCGATTCCAATGACCATGAACGGCGAGAATATGGGCGCCAACCTTGGAACATTCAAAGGCATGTGGGGTCTGAAAACTTACTATGATAACAATGGAACATTGCAATATGATGTTAAGGATCCAAAGTATCGTGAAATGTTGCTCTACGTAAATAAATTATACAGAGAAGGTCTGATTGAGAAGGAATTTGCGATTAGCAAAACGCAAACTTGGGTTCAAAAGCTGGCTACTGGCGCAGTATTCTCCACACCAGGCGCTTACTGGGATCCAGGTAACGGGAACGGAACTTTGAAGAAGGATGGCGGAGAAGATAATCAGCTCTTCCCATACAAGGTTGTTGCCCCTGGAGTAGACCCTGCCCAAACGACATTTGGACCAAGAAGCTCACTTGGATGGGATGCTATCGCTATTACTAAGAACAACAAGCACCCTGAAGAAACAATGAAGCTGTTCAATTTCTTGGCAAGTGATGAAGGACAGCATTTGCTGCTGTGGGGCCAAGAAGGCGTTCAATACACCATGGTGGATGGCAAGAGACAACCGGACCCTGCATTCTTGGATAGCTTCAAGGAAAACTGGGACGACACAGTCAAGAAGAGCGGTGTCCGCAAATGGTTGTGGTTTATCAAAAATGGTCTGGATGCAAATGAACAGCCTTACGATATGGCCGTTAAATATCAACGCAGTGAAGTAGATCAGATGGCAATCAAGAGTCTTGGGGATTCCGTATGGGATACAGCGGCATATGACAACTTGAGCCCTGATGGCGGAACACCTGAAGCACTGACTGCACAGAAGGTAAAAGATATTATGGATCAAAGCATTACGAGAGTAATCATTGCTCCTACTGAAGCCGAAGCCAACGCGACATTCGATAAGATGCTTGCGGAAATGAAAAAGGCTGGGGATGAGAAAGTAGAAGAAATCATTAACCAAAAGTACGCAGAGCGTATGGAGCTGTGGAATTCAAAATAATTATTGTAAGGGCTTCCTCTCTGCATTCAGGCAGAGGGGGAGCCTTTTTCTATGTTTTCAAATGTTAATTAAACTAGTCTATTAGCATGCGCATTCTTGCGGAAATCCAGCGGGGCCTGGTGATAGTACTTTTTGAATTGATGATAGAAATGGCTGACATTGTCAAAGCCGGACTCCAGAGCAATTTCGACCACACGTAGTTCAGTAGTAAGTAGCAGATTACGTGCCACGTTGAGCTTAAGTTGGTTGATATATTCTGTTGGTGTCTGGTTCAAGTACTGGCGAAAGGCCCGGTTGACATGACCGGCGCTTCTGCCCGATAACTCGTACAGGGCATGAAGGCCTTTGTTTAAGTTTTCTTTTAGATGCATCTTGGAAACGGCATGTTCGAGCCACAGTGGGAATTCTGGCTGCTCGATGGTTTCTGGAGAGAAAAAATGCTGGGTAAGTGTATCTACGAGTATTCCTTTCAGATAAATCCTGGACTTTACTTTGTCTAAGGTAGAAAGCATTCGGATGCGTTCGAAAGAACGAATGAAATCATCCATCTCCATTTGAGATAACATGGCGATTCTAGGGAGCGGAGTATGTAATAGCCCGTGCAGGAATCCTTCTTCATTCAGGTAACTAAAGGCATCATTAATGAGGCTTTTTCGGCAGGGAATGTTCAGAAAGCGGCAATCGTTATCCCCGTCAGCTTCATAGCGATGGGTATCATCGGGCCGGATGAAGACAAGGCAGCCAGATTGAAGAAGCTGGGCAGCCCCGTTGACGATATGTCGGCACCGGCCTTCAGTGAGTATGAAAAATTCATAAAAATCATGCGTATGTTCTGGGGATACCTGACTCAGAGATTCTACCCAGAAGGGATCAGCTAGCAATTCGGGGTTTATATGGCTTGCCTCAGTGTATTTGATCATGTTTTTCCTCCAGTGTTAGTTATGTTAAAATAGCACACTATTTTTGCGAACACAATAGAAGAAATGTATACATATTATTGTTAAAATTTTTATACAAGAAGTCAAAATAGCACATTTGTGGAGGCGAAAATATGCAACTTGTCAATCTAAACGGAAAATGGGAAATGAAACGGCTTCATGAACCGAAATGGCTGGAAGCCAACGTGCCAGGCTCTGTCTACCATGATTTGTTGAATGCCGGTGAAATGCCAGATCCGTTCTACCGCGAGCAGGAGTATGAGGTTCTGGAACTGTCCAATTACGATTACGAATATAAGCGTAGTTTTCAGCTGGAAGCAGGCGTACTAGAGCATGACCGAGTATTTCTGCTGTGTGAAGGGCTCGATACGCTTTGTGAGCTTTCCCTGAATGGAACTAATATTCTGAACAGTGACAATATGCACCGGACGTATGAAGTGGATATCAAGGCTGTATTGACGCCTGGTGATAATACTATCCACGCCATTTTTCGCTCCCCAGTAGAATTCACTCTACGGAAGCAAGCAGAATTGCCGCTCAGTGGATGTGCTGATGCGGTAGAGGGGATATCGCATCTGCGCAAAGCGCACTCCATGTTCGGCTGGGACTGGGGTCCAAAGTTACCCGATCTAGGAATCTGGCGTAGTCTCTCTATTCAGGGTTACAACAGTGCTCGCCTTGATGATGTTTATATTACGCAATTCCATGAGAAGGATAAGGTCATGCTGGATGTTCGAGTTAGAACAGAGAGCTGGCAAGCGGCTGATCGAGAAATTGTGGTTAAAGTTCACACACCAGCGGGTCTGTGCATTGAGCATCGTGTGTCTGAAATGATTGGGACGGATCAACATATTGCACTGGAAATTATGGAGCCAGAGCTGTGGTGGCCGAATAATCTCGGTGCTCAGCCACTGTATAACGTAGAGGTTGTAATTGAGGAAAAGTCACAGGAGTTAGATCGTAGAGAATTTCGGATTGGACTTAGAACCATTACTGTGAAGCAGGAAGAAGATCAGTGGGGAGAATCGTTTGCTTTTGAAGTCAACGGTGTGCTTATTTTCTCTACAGGTGCCGACTATATTCTGGAAGACAATCTTCTACCTCGCGTGTCTAGGGATCGCACGGATCGCTTGCTCCAAAGCTGTGTCGCTGCCAATTTCAATACGATTCGCGTATGGGGTGGCGGGTATTACCCGGATGATTATTTCTATGATCTCTGCGATGAATATGGCCTCATTGTCTGGCAGGATCATCTGTATGCCTGCGGCATTTATGCTCTGACGGAAGCCTTCGAGGAGAATATCACTCACGAGACCATCGATAACATGAAACGTCTTCGCCATCATGCTTCGCTAGGCTTGTGGTGCGGCAACAACGAGCAGGAGCTGGCTTGGGACGAATGGGACTGGGAGAAGCATTACTCACTGCAGCTTAAGGCAGATTATATTAAGCAATATGAGGTGCTTCTACCGGCAATCGCTAAAGAAATTGATCCGAATACCTTCTACTGGCGTGCTTCACCATCCTCCAAAGGTAGCTTTGACAAGCCAAATGACGAGAATTACGGAGATATGCATTATTGGGGAGTCTGGCATGGGAAGGAACCGTTTACCGATTACCGGAAGCTATATCCGCGCTATATGTCTGAATTCGGGTTACAGTCGTTTCCGGGCCTGAAGACCATCGAGTCGTTCACGCTGCCGGAGGATCGCAATATCTTCTCTTATGTCATGGAGTCCCATCAGAAGAACAATACCGGGAATGAGAAAATTCTCTATTATATTGGGGAGACCTACAAATATCCGAAAGATTTTGATTCTGTATTGTATGCCTCACAGCTGATCCAAGCAGAAGGGATGCGTTGCGGCGTTGAGCACTGGCGTAGACATAGAGGTCGCTGCATGGGTGCATTGTACTGGCAGTTGAATGACTGCTGGCCGGTAGCTTCTTGGTCCAGTATCGACTATTATGGCCGGTGGAAGGCTATGCATTATGCGGCTAAACATTTCTTCGCGCCGATTCTTGTTTCTGCCCATGACGAAGGAACGAAGGTCTCCCTTCATGTCTCTAACGAAAGCAGAGAACAAGTTATTGGTGAACTGAGTTGGAGACTGCTTACTACGACATCGGAGGTCTTGCTGGAAGGCACAAAGCCAGTGGAGATTGCCGCGTTAAGTACTGCTGAGTTCGAACAGCTTGATTTCGGCCACATACTGGATACGAAAGGGAAGAAACGTGAGACTTATCTGGAATATTCTTTTGAGGTAGAGGGAGAGACAAAGAGTGGCGGCACGGTCCTGTTTGTTAAGCCGAAGCATTTTAGCTTCGTTGACCCTGAGCTTGAAGCTATGCTTACCGAGGAAGAAGAAAAATTTGTCATTACCGTGAAGGCTAAGACGTATGCTCGTTTTGTCGGCCTAGACTTCAAGGAGAGAGATGCCATCTTCAGCGACAACTATTTTGATATGTCGGGTGGTACAACTAGGACCATTATCATCGCTAAAAAAGATCTCGACAAGCCAGCTACGGTGGAAGAACTTCGTGCACAGCTTACTGTACGTTCCGTATTTGATATTTAATTAGGAAGATTCACAGGAAGTAGGCCCTTATCTTGGGGCCTCTTTTTTTATGTATTTTTTTTACTATAGCCGCTAATAATCATTTATTGGTCTGCAAAGCTTAATAACATGAAATTGAATTTTTTATAGATCAATATTTTACTACTTAAGGTATAGATATTAAGATTGTATCCCCTTCCAATTATCTTTAAAATAGACTTCAAACAACAAGATAAATTAAGTCAGTTATATTACAACAAGATCTGATAAGAAGAGTAGGAGGATATTATGAGCATTTATTATGATGACAGCCGCAAGGTGTTTCATTTACAGTCTGAGCGGTCCAGCTACGTTATTGAAGTCGTTAGAGGTGAGCTTCCAGCGCATGTCTATTGGGGTCCTAAATTAGAAGGAATAGTGCAACCGCTGAATTTGGTGGAACGTTGCTCTTTTAGCCCGACCTACACAATGGAGGACAAGAGAATCTCCCTCGACACTATTCCGAGTGAATTTCCGTCTTATGGGAATGGTGATTTCCGGGAACCAGCGCTTGAGGTTCATTTGGTAGATGGTACGACCGTTACGGATTTCCTTTATAAGAGCTATAAGATCAATAAAGGGAAGCCTGAGTTAAAGGGATTGCCTTCCACTTATGTTGAAAGTAAAGAAGAAGCAGAGACACTGGAACTTTTTCTTCAAGATGACAAAAGCGGGCTGATTGCTGTATTGAGCTACACCGTGTTTAATAATCAGGATGTGATCACACGTTCTGTACGGATTGAGAATCAAGGTAAGGACAATGTGGTGCTGAAGCGTGTGTTAAGCGCAAATGTTGACTTCCATGATTCTGATTATGACATGCTACAATTATCTGGTACTTGGACAAGAGAACGTCATATCCACAAAAGACCACTCGTGCCTGGTATCCAACGAATTGACAGTAAGCGCGGCGCTAGTAGCTCCACGCAGAATCCTTTTATGGCTTTGCTTGCAAAAGATGCAACAGAGGACCACGGTGAAGTATACGGGTTCAGCCTTGTGTACAGCGGAAGCTTTCTTGCGCAAGCAGAAGTGGATCCATACGGTATTTCCAGAGTGGGCATCGGCATTCAACCGTTTAATTTTCAATGGTTGCTTGAACCGGGAGAATCCTTCCAGGCTCCTGAAGCAGTGCTGGTAAGATCCAGCCAAGGCCTTGGCGGATTATCAAGAACATATCACCGTCTGTACCGGACCCGGTTATGCAGAGGTGAATTCCGTGATCGGAAGCGCCCTATTCTCATCAACAACTGGGAAGCGACCTATTTTAATTTCAACGCAGATAAAATCAAAGAAATTGCTCAAGCAGGTAAAGATCTTGGCCTTGAACTGTTTGTCTTAGATGACGGCTGGTTTGGGAAACGAGACAATGATGATAGCTCCCTCGGAGATTGGGTAGAGGATCGCCGCAAGCTTCCTGAAGGTCTTGGAAAACTTGGAGAAGATATTACGGCAATGGGCATGGAATTCGGATTATGGTTCGAACCGGAAATGGTATCGCCAGAAAGTGATCTTTATCGTGAACATCCAGATTGGTGTCTTCATGTACCAGGTCACAAAAGAACGTTAGCTCGCCAGCAGCTCGTTCTGGATTTATCCCGTAAGGATGTATGTGATTATATCGTTGATTCGGTTAGCTCCGTGCTGTCATCGGCTCCGATTACTTATGTGAAATGGGATATGAACCGGAATATGACGGAGATTGGATCTGCTCTTCTGCCAGCGGAACGTCAACGCGAAACGGCTCACCGCTATATTCTTGGACTTTATGATGTGCTGGAGCGTATCGTCACCCGTTTCCCTCATATTTTGTTCGAGAGCTGCTCCGGCGGCGGCGGACGATATGATCCGGGAATGCTGTACTATATGCCACAGACCTGGACCAGTGATGATTCGGACGCGATTGAAAGATTGAAGATCCAATATGGAACAAGCATGGTGTATCCTGCAAGCTCTATGTGTGCTCACGTATCGGCTGTTCCTAACCATCAGGTGCACCGTATCACACCACTCGAAACACGCGGTCATGTTGCGATGTCTGGTAACTTTGGCTACGAACTAGATATGACCAAGCTAACTGATGATGAGCGGGAGGATATCCGGAAACAGGTTTCTGAGTACAAGGAACTGAGAATGCTGATTCAGTTCGGTGATTTCTATCGACTGCTTAGTCCATTTGAGGGGAATCAGACTGCGTGGATGTTTGTTTCGGATGATAAAAAAGAAGCCTTTGCCACGTACTTCAGAGTTCTGGCCGAGCCTAATGCACCTCTCCGTAGATTGCGGTTGAAAGGACTCGACCCAGCTAAGAACTACAAACTTGAGCTTAACGGTGAAGTGTACAGAGGGGATGAGCTGATGCACTTCGGACTCTCACTTCCACAGCTTGAGGGCGATTTCAAAAGCTTATTATTTGTACTCAAAGAGGTTTAATAAGAAAAGGAGTAAGCCACTGGCTTGCTCCTTTGTTATATGGATCAATTTTCGAAAAATACATGTTTGGTTTGGAACGCCAGATCCTGTTCGCGGTAAGTCGAAGGATTGACCCCAAAATAGGACCGGAAAACCTTTCCGAAGTAGCTGGCATTATCAAATCCGCTTTCCGTCGCAATCTGGTTGATACTCAAATCTGTTGTTTTAAGCTTGGAAGCTGCCAACTCGATCCGCCGTCTTTTTAAATACTCAAAGGGTGAAAGATTGATGTTTTTTTGAAACAGTCTGCAAAGATGATGTTTGGAAACACCAACATGAGCGGCAACATCGTCTAAGCTTAGATTATTATTATGCAGATCATCCTTCATGAATTGAATAGCGGCGTGAAGCTTGTCATTTTTTATATAGGTGGTTAACAAATTTGGTTTCTTGAGGGTTTTCTCCATGGACAAGATCCACTGAAAGACTTTTCCCGTTAAAAGATGCAAATCCCTTTCTTCATGAACCTGAATGTCCTTGAATGTACTCCACAATAAATCCATCGAAACCGATTCTTGGGGGAGTTCTACAATTGGACCGCAATGAGCAGCGAGTTGGTTCCAAAGTGAAATCGCTAAAGGCCCCCGCAGATTGAGCCATAAAACTTCCCAAGGCTCGGTGCCTTCTTCCGGATAATAGTACCTGTGTATGCTGGGGACAGTCACTAGAAAAGCTTTGCCCTTCGTTAACCGATGAACAACCCCATCTATTTCAATTCTACCCTCTCCCGATAATGTGTACTGAAAAATAACACAACTTCTCTCCGTCCGGTTCTGGCCGTTGAAGGAGTAGGCAGGTGAATCGAGTTGTTCCCAACCAATAGAATCAAACAGAAGCATGGAAGCTTCTTCTTCCGAACGAAAGGTGTAGGAGGAACGGAACATTAGCAAAATTCCTTTCTAGAAAAAGCTTTTGAGTACAGATCAATAATTTACTACTGTTGTTTACTCTATCAAAGTGTAAACTTTTTTCGTTGTCTGTTCAATCTCTGTTGATTACGCAGGTCTGGATGCTCATTTTTTATAGCACATGGATGCACTCTAATGAACTGTGATCTCGTTCAGTCTGGATTAGATTATTCTTAGCTTTAAAAAAATCAGATCCGGTATGGTGGGGGAAATTACCTCACCTTTTTTGTTGCTTAAAATTCCCGATTGCGCATATAATACAAACAAGTGTTCTTATTTTTGTGGAGGCGATCGCATGCAAATAAGCATCGGCCAAATAATTGAAATTATTTACCAGGACAAATCGAGAAATATCAGCCAGCGAAAAATTGAAATACACAGTATCCGTGACGGCCGCATACGAGCAAGCTGTCTAACTACAGGAACGCCTCGCATGTTCTTGGCAGCGAATATTCTATCTTGGCAACCCGTTCAGGAAAAGCGTCATGCCTAAGGAGCGTGTCATACTACTGTCTGACTGCCAGGCATTTTACGCCTCTGTGGAGAAGGCTGCCCATCCTGAATATCGAGATAAACCTGTTGCAGTAGGGGATCCGACAAGAATGAACGGTATTGTGTTGGCGGCCTGCCCGCTTGCTAAAGCGAAGGGGGTAACAACGGCTTCGCGTGTAGGTGAAGCTTTAGCAAAATGCCCAGAGCTAATCGTAATAAGGCCACGCATGGGGACTTACATTAAAGTATCACTCTTGATATCAGAGATTTACCGAACATATACCGATCTGGTAGAACCCTACAGTATCGATGAGCAGTTTCTGGATGTCACAGGATCTCTTGCGTATTTCGGAGGATCGCTGCAGGATATGATTCATAAAATTCAGCACCATGTTTTACTTTCGACGGGAGTCTGGACACGGGTAGGTATTGGATCTACTAAGGTTATGGCAAAGATGGCGACAGATAACTACGCCAAAAAGATGAAGGATGGGATATATGAACTTTCTTTTGACCAATTAGAGACGACCCTTTGGAAACTTCCCGTGCAGGATATGTTTATGGTAGCGGCTAGAATGACCAAGAATTTTTGGCGTATGGGTATATCCACAATTGGAGATATTGCGCGAATGGAACTGTCAGAATTTAAGCGACGAATGCGAACTACCATGGGTAAGCAAAGTGATATTCAAGCGGAATATTATTGGCAAACTGCACGCGGGCTAGATCCTAGTCCAGTGGTCACAGGAATGCGTCATCAAATCAAATCAGTGGGACATGGCAAGGCTTTGCGCTGGAATTTATACACAAGGCATACGGATATTGAGGTTGTGCTGCTTGAGCTCGTCATTGAAGTATGCCAGCGAGCCCGGCGGTATGGTTATATGGGATCGGTAGTATCTATTTCAGTTTTAGAGACGGACGGAGAGCGTTCAAACGCTTACGAGCGTCAGATGACATTGCACGAACCCACATCACTAACACACGAAGTAGCTGCTGCTGCGCAAAAATTATTTGCAGACAACTGGTCAGGCCTTCCCATAGGTCGATTAGCGATTTCCTTGTCTAACCTATCAGATGATAGCGTCATCCAACTTACACTCTTTGATGACAGGGTTCGGGCTTACAACAAAGAACGTGCAATCGATCAAATAAAAGCTCGTTATGGCAGTAAAGCTCTAATCAGAGCTTCATCTATGCTTGAATCCGGTGTTGCCCTAGAAAGAGCTGAACAGATTGGAGGTCACTATAAATGAGTAAACTTGAGGGTAATGAACGCTGGAAAACGAAAATGATCATGACCGAGCATGTTGAGCAGTACGAGGAACAGCAGCGTGAGAACCCAGATAAAATGATAACTATGGAGGAACGTACGATGGTTCGAGACCTCATTTTGCTTCCTTATATAGATACTATGGTTAGCAAGAGCCTGAAAGAGATCGAGCCCTCCAGCAACATTCTTAAACGTGCCTATCTGATGGCTGGTCAAGCCATTCAACGCCGGATCATGCAGGATACTTATCGGCTGCAAAAAGAGCTGAAACAGCGGAATATCAGGGTGCTGGCAGATGAACAGGAGGAATTCTTGGTGTATTACAAAATCTTTTACCGTGGATATCAGGAACGCTTTGGTTTAACTCGAGATGTTATGCGTACAGAGATAAGCTTAAGGTTGACTAAATACACAGCTGAACTCGGAGCAATATTAAAAGATCATTTGAAATAAAACAAGGCTTTGTCAGTAATTATACTGGTGTGGTCTTGTTTTGTGTGAACCAGAAATTAATCCCGGAGACCTTCTACTGATGGAATAATCGCCCAGGGATATGATAAGCTCATGTAGAGTTATCATATCCCTAAACAGAGGAGGGAAATCTATGAGCCGTTTGATCACAGGGAACACTTATTATGGATTTCAGGTTGTTAATGAGGAATTTATCCCGGAGAACGAATCCAACGTATTCACGCTGGAACATCTGAAGAGCGGCGCCAGGCTGCTGTTCGTGCAGAATCAGGATGACAACAAGGTATTTAGTGTAAGCTTCAGGACCCCGCCTGAAGATAGTACGGGGGTCTTTCATATTTTGGAGCATTCCGTATTATGTGGTTCAGAGAAATATCCGGTCAAGGAACCTTTTGTAGAATTACTGAAAGGCTCGATGCAGACGTTCCTGAACGCATTTACGTTTGGGGATAAGACGATGTATCCAGTAGCGAGCCGGAACGATCAGGACTTCTCTAATTTGGTGGAGGTTTATCTGGATAGTGTTTTTCAACCGAATATTTATAAGCAACAAGAAATTTTTGAGCAAGAGGGCTGGCACTACGAGCTTCAGCATCCCGAAGATGAGTTAATCTATAAAGGCGTGGTTTACAACGAGATGAAAGGTTCATATTCCTCGCCGACTACGGTATTGATGGATAGAATCAAAAAGTCATTGTATCCGGACACGATTTACCGTCATTCTTCAGGTGGAGATCCACAGGAAATTCCTGCGCTAACCTATGAGCAGTTTCTCAAGGCGCACAGCAACTATTATCATCCGTCCAACAGTTATTTTTATCTCTACGGAGACGTTAATATTGAAGAAAAGCTGCAATTTATAGACCAGGAATATCTTGGGTCTTATGAACGAAATAGCTTCGATACTTCCATTGCGCTACAACAGCCCATTGGAATGACGGAGCTGGTAGCGGATTATCCGATTCTGGAAGCAGAAGCAGCCACTGATAAGACTTATTTGAGTCTAAATTATGTGATTGGAACTTCTACTGATCGGGAACTGAACCTTGCTTTTGATATTTTAAAAAGCATGCTGATGGACAGCAACGCAGCTCCGCTCAAGCAAGCCTTGCTCGAAAGCGGACTTGGCAAAGACGCGTTTGCTTTTTATTCCGACAGTATGGTTCAACCGCTGCTTGGTATTACGCTGACGCATTCCAATGCCTCCTCCAAAGATGCCTTTGTGGATCTGGTGAAGACTACCTTAAAGCGTTTGGTTCAGGACGGACTAGATGAGAAGCTGGTGCTGGCAGCGGTCAACAGTAAGGAATTTGAACTGCGGGAAGCGGACTTTAATCAGTATCCGAAGGGTCTTACTTACAATATCGAAGTGATGAAGTCCTGGCTCTATGACGGTCAGCCGACTACTCACATGCGCTATGAAGAGGTGCTCACGGCCATTCGGGAAAAGCTTGCGGACCGTTATTTTGAGAAGCTGATTGAGGACTATTTGCTGAACAGTGATCATTGCAGTGTAGTGGTACTGAACCCGTCCAAGACGATCGCAGCGGAAAAGGAAGCATCCACTCAGCATCAATTGAGTGAATACAAAGCGTCACTGCAACCAGATCAGTTGGAGCAGCTTGTTCAGAGTACACAGCATCTTCTGGCGCGGCAGAGTCGTGCGGATGCAGCCGAAGATTTACAGAAGCTACCGAGCTTGTCTTTACAGGATATTAACCGCAGCGTAGAACCTCAGGTGCCGACCCATGAACAAATCCATGAGGGAATAAAAGTGATCCACCATGAGGTAGCTACCCATAAGATTACCTACTGCAAGCTTTATTGGGATACGGGTGTTATAGCCCCTGAAAAGATTCCTTATTTGGTGCTATTGGCAGAGGTATTGGGCCAAATGGAGACTGCGTCCTACAGCATCGAAGAGCTCACCAGTGAAATCGGGATCAAAACCGGGGGCATATATTTCAGGAATGAGCTCTATGGCGCTGCAAAAGCTACGGGGGCGAGCTATCAGCCTAAATTCTCTGCGCTGGTGAAGGTGATGGCGGGGCATATTGGTGAATCACTGGACCTGCTGCGAGAGATACTCTACACAAGTGCGCTCGACAATCTGACCAAGCTGCAGGAAATCGTCCGCCGGGAAGCCTCGCAGATGGAATCGATTCTGAATCAAAGAGGGAATGAGATTGCGGCCAGCCGTCTGATGTCCTATTTCTCGGACATGGGAGCGTATCAGGAACAACAGGGCGGCGTTACTTATTATCGCTTTATCCGTGAGCTTGCCGAGACGTTCGATCAGCAGGGAGCTCAGGTGGCAGACACACTGAAGGACATCTGTGGGGATTTGTTCAATAAAAACAATTTGATCATCAGCGTAACTGGTACGCCTGATTTGTATGAAGAATTCATAGCTAATGCAGCGAAGCTGGGTATCCAGGATCGGCCAGTAGTAAATAAGCCTAAGATTACGGCACAGGGACATGCGGACAATGAAGGATTCATGTCTTCCAGCCAGGTGCAATATGTGGTCAAAGGATACGACTTCACTAAGCTAGGATTCACATATTCAGGCAAAATGCAGGTGCTCAAGAAAATCATGAGCCTTACCTATCTGTGGAATGCCGTACGTGTGAAGGGCGGTGCGTATGGCGGGAACCTGGTTCTGCGCAGAGATGGGATAATGATGTTCACCTCCTACCGTGATCCGAATTTGCAGGAGACGCTGGAGGTTTATGATCAGGCTTATCGATTTGTTGAGGGGTATGAAGCAGATCCCGATGAGATGACCAAAGCGATCATCGGTACCTTATCTATGCTGGATCAGCCTCTTAGTCCCAGCGCACAGGGACGGCGGGCGGACCGACATTATTTTGAACAGGTGACGGAGGCCGAACTGCAGCGAGAGCGGGATGAAATCTTGTCGACAACACCAGAAGATATCAGACAGTACACCGATTTACTTAAGGCTGTGACGGAACAGAACTATTTCACGGTGGTCGGCAATGCTTCAAAGCTGAAATCGAAAACCGCTTTATTCGGAAAGCTGGAAGAACTTGTGAAGTAAGTTTCTCTAATCGCTCCTTTTCAGTACATGTCTACGGGCATGTGCTGGAGAGGGGCGTTTTTTAATAAGGTGAACTAAAAAAACATTCTACAAGGGAACAGTGGCCGGAAGTCCAAACATTCACCGCCGTCAATGTACTTACCTTAAAGGAAGAATAAAACCAGTTTATTTAGTTAGAATATTGACAGTTAGAGTTCTAACTATTATGATAATGATGTTACTTAGAGTTCTAACTAATACGAATGCGGAGGAAATAATAATGAGCAAACCCGTTGAAAATACACCATTTTCTAATTTGATTCGAGAGATCGGGATGAAACTAAAAAGTACAGCTGACGCCAGGCTGAATGAGCTAGGGCTGAATTCACAGCAAGGACGCATGATCGGTTATATTTTTGAGCATCAAGAAAAAGGTGTGATTCAAAAGGATTTGGCGGAAGTCTTTAATAGAAAAGGGGCGAGTATCACCAGCATGCTTCAAGGGTTAGAAAAGAAAGGCTATATCAAGCGTGTCACACCTGAAAATGATGAACGGCAGAAGAGCATTTTTGTTTTGGAAAAGGGCGCTCTTTTGGTCGAGGAGTTCAATGAGATTTTCTCAGGGGTAGAAGCAAGCATTACAAAAGCACTCAGTCCGGAAGAAACAGCAAACTTAAAGTCTTTACTGCAAAAAGTTAATTCAAGTCTATAAACGTTCGGAGGGTTAATCATGGAAACAGAAGTCTCCAATCAATATTATTTAGAAACGGCGCCGATCAAGAAGGCAATTGCTCATTTATCCATTCCTATGATGATCGGGATGTCTGTTGGTACCATCTATAATGTAATCAATGCTTATTTCATTGGCTTACTTCACAATACTAGTATGCTGACTGCCATTACGCTGGGTCTACCCATTTTCACAGTCTTAATGGCCTTTGGGAATATGCTTGGCGTAGGTGGCGGAACATTTATTACAAGGCTCGCGGGGCAAAAGGATACGGAGAAGGGAAAGAAGGTTGCCGGATACACTTTTTATGGAAGCATTATAGTGGGTATTCTTATTGCTCTAATAGCGATGTTAGCGATTGATCCAATTACGCGATTACTAGGCGCAGATGCTGCTACTCTAGACTTTACTAAGGCTTATGCTTTGACCCTTTTTGCCGGTGGATTTGCCATTGTGCTTAATTTTGCCTTGGAACAGCTAGTCCGTTCCGAAGGTGCCTCCAAAGAATCGATGTACGGTATCTTTATTAGTACGGCTTTAAGTTTAATTTTTGATCCACTCTTTATTCTTGTGCTGAAATGGCATGTGGCAGGTGCTGCGTTGGCGATGGTTTTAGCGAATGTGGGTTCCGCGATTTATTATGTCTATTTTTTAGAAACGAAAAGTGAGCATTTAAGGGGATTTTTGAAGCATTTCAAGATATCTGTTCGAGATCAATTAGAAGTATACAAAATAGGTGTATCTGAGTTATTACAATTCAGTTTTGTGATTGTGAGCACGCTTTTGTTAAATAACTTCGCGATTCAATATGGAGAAAATGTGGTTGCCGGATTTGGTGTGGCCTTAAGAATTGTGCAAGTTCCGGAGTTCTTATCAATGGGCTTATTCTTAGGTTTGATTCCGCTATTTGCGTTTAACTTTGCTAGTCAAAATATGGCGAGACTTAAATCAACGATTAAACATGCTTTTGCCTATATCGGAGGTATTGCTTTTGTCTTTGTAGGTCTAGTGTTTCTGTTTAGAGGAACGATCCTGCACTTCTTCTCTAATGACCCTTCAGTGTTAAGTATGGGAACTTATATTTTGGTAGCCATGCTGATTTCCGCTTTATTTAATGGATTTACAGGTTTGTTTATGAGTATTTTTCAAGCGACCGGACAGGGGATACCAACTAACATTATGGCCATCACACAAGGCGTATTGTTTATCCCTATGATTATCGTGTTACATTCTGTTTTTGGACTTCATGGCGTGATCTGGTCAATGACCATAACAGAAGTTATAACGAGCTTAATGGGCGTCATCTTGTTTATGATTTTTAGTAAGAAGCTGAAAAGCACGGGTGGGGATGGAAAAGGTGTTGTAGAGGTTGCGTCCGTGTAAAACGATCTTTACTTTACGTGGAAAAATAGAAATGTAGTGGATGGCGGGAGCTTGGCTCGCGCTTTTTTTGCAAATATAAGAAAGTATAAGTTTTACAATATACTTTATGTCTTATATTTCTCGCATAAACGCCTTTGGCGTCCTTATAAGGACGCCAAAGGCGTTTATACTTGGTTGTCTAGAAAACTTCGCAACTAAAGGATCGGTAAAATTAGTTCCAAAATGAACAATTCTAGTTCTTATGATTACGGCTTACTTTTTCTACAATTATGGATAAGTAAAGGAGGAGAACTATGATACGAAAATTTCATCTTAAAATGGATACGCGCGAAGCAATCGCTGGGTATTTATTCGTCGCTCCACTGATGTTGGGGCTGATCATCTTGACCTTGATCCCAGTGCTGGGCTCACTGCTGTTAAGCTTCACGAACTGGAACTTTGTAGCTGGGTTAGGGGGGATTAAGTTCGCGGGCGTGGATAATTTCATAAGGCTGTTTCATGATGATGCTTTTATGAAAAGCTTGCTGAACAATCTGCTCTTTATTATCACAGTACCGGTTACGATCATCGTTGCTCTGCTGTTAGCGATCCTGATTGATAAACAGGTGTTCCTGAAGGACTTGTTTAAAGTGATTTACTTCCTTCCCTACATCTCCAGTGTAGTTGCCATCGCTATGGTTTGGCAGGTAATGTTTCATCCCTCACTAGGACCTGTCAATCAATTCCTGATGTCACTGGGGTGGAGTAATCCGCCAAAATGGTTAGCTGATATCCATTATGCTTTGCCGTCGCTTATGTTGATCCAGATTTGGATTCAGCTCGGGTACAACATTATTATTTTTATCGCTGGGTTACAGAGTATTCCGAAGGACCTTTATGAAGCGGCTGATATTGATGGGGCCAATAGCTGGCGGAAATTCCGCAATATCACGGTTCCCTGCATTTCGCCAACTACCTTTTTCCTGCTGGTTACAGGGGTCATTGGTTCATTTAAAATCTTCGATCTGATCCAAGTGCTGACACAGGGTGGACCGGCCAACTCCACGACCGTCATCGTCTATGAGCTATATGACACCGCCTTCAATCAATTGAAGACTGGTTATGCCTCTAGCATGGCACTTGTCCTGTTCCTCATCTGCCTGATCATTACAGCCCTGCAGATGTTAGCGCAAAAAAAATGGGTCAATTATTAAAGGCAGAAAGGAGAAATTACAGTGAGAAAAGAGCTTCTATCCAGAACCTTCTGGACAATCGCAATGGGACTGCTAGGTATCGCATTTCTTTTACCGTTTCTATGGATGTTATCCACTTCCTTTAAACTGGAGAAAGATGTGTTTGATTTTCCGATACAATGGCTGCCGCAGCAGTGGAACCTCATTGAGAATTATAAACAAGTTTGGTCAGGTGATTTCGCTCGTTATTACGGAAATTCCATTTATATTACGCTGGCAACGACTATAATTAATGTGCTGATATGCGCACTGGCTGCTTATGGGTTCTCCAAGCTGCGTTTTCCGGGTAGAGATGCGATGTTTGTAGTTGTATTGGCCCTTTACATGGTTCCTCCGCAGGCTTCGCTGGTTCCACAGTTTCTACTATTTAACTGGCTAAATCTGATTGATACGCATTTAGGATTGATCTTAATTAACAGCTTTAGTATTATCGGTGCGTTTATGCTCAAGCAATTTTTTATGGGGGTAAACAACGAGTATCTTGAATCGGCGCGGATGGATGGAGCAGGTCATTTTCGTTCTTTTCTACAAATTGCATTTCCGCTGATCCGTCCCGCTGTAGCTACTTATGCTATTCTGCGTTTTATCTGGACCTGGAACGACTATCAGTATCCACTCATTTTTTTGAAATCTAAAGAGCTGTTTACTATTCAGTTAGGTATTCGGTTGTTTGGGGACCAATACGGGGATGTTTATTCCCTCATGATGGCTGGTGCGGTATCTGCAATTCTGCCACTGCTGATTATTTTTGCTCTCGGTCAGAAGCAGGTTATTGAGGGAATTGCCCTCGGAGGCGTGAAAGGATAATAAAAGTCAAAATAGTTTCTCTTCGGTAGAATATGAGAACTTTCCTCGTCTATCCTGCATGTTAGGATGTTCTTGTAAGCAGTTACATAGCTTTGGCTGTAAAGCGAGGTATACCCAACACATTTATAGGAGGGTCTATATGAAAAAGAAATTATTATCCGTGCTTATGATCACATCTATGGCGTTGTCATTGGCCGCTTGCGGTGGAAATGCGAAAACAAATAATGCAGGAGCAACAGATGCGCCTGATGCTGGTGGAAATAAGGAGCCTGCAGCAGAGAAGGTTACGCTGAAGCTGAGTACCTGGCAGACGGAAGCTAAAGCGAAGTGGAGTACGATTATCGCAGAGTTTGAGAAGGCGCATCCCGACATTCATGTAGAAGTGGATCTACTGAATGAAAAAGGCGATTCAGTAGCCTCTATGCAGAAACTGGATTTGATGGCCGCTGCAAGTGACCCGCTGGATATTGTCGAACTGCCGTATACCAACTATTCGCAGCGAGCAGATATCGGTGTGTTAGCGCCGATGGACGAATATATTCAGAAAGAAGGGTATAAGCTCTCCGATGAATATCTAGTGGACACTACGGTCAATGGCAAAGTCTATGCGTTACCGTCATCTATGCAGCGCTGGTTCGTGCTTCTTAACAAAGAAATGCTAGATGAGGCTGGTCTGCCGGTTCCGACCGACTGGACTTGGGCGGATTTCGAAGAGTATGCCAAGAAATTGACCAAGGGTGAGGGCGCAACGAAGCGTTTTGGCGCCTATCTGCACAATTGGCCAGATTATTTCCAACTCCAGCTGATGAGTAAACCTGAGGATAATACTTTTCTAAAATCTGACGGAACCTCCAATGCCCTGGACCCGCAATTTAAGGCTAATCTGCAGATGATGAAGAAAATGATGTACGAAGATAAGAGTGCTACTCCTTACGAGGATATTATTTCGCAGAAGCTTGCCTACCGGAATCAGTATTTTAATGGTTTAGCAGCGATGCTTCCGATGGGTGACTGGATGGTTGCGGAATCGGGTGGTACGGATGCCATTCCAGCAACCTTCGTTACCGCGTTTGCGCCGATCCCTCGACTGGATAGTGAGAGCAAACATTACTCACCTGTTCAGCCAACCTATATGGGGATCGCTGCTAAATCCAAGCATAAGGAAGCTGCTTACACCTTTGTACGCTGGTATACCTCAGAAGGACTGGAAATTGGCGGACGTGTCTTCTCTGGCTGGGCGAAATCGGATACGAACAAATTGGTGGATACGATTGTGAGTGGTTCTAAGGATCCATCTATGATTGATGTTGATTCCCTGAAATATACGATGGAGAATTCGGCACCTGGTGCGACGCAAGTTCCGGCTAAATATGCGGATGAAGCTAAGAACAACGTTATTCCAGAAGCGGAAATGTATCTCCTTGGCCAACAGGATCTGGATGTCACCGTTACCAATATCGATAAGAAAATTTCGGAAGTCGTTCAGAACAACAGCGGAAAGTAGGCGGAGACTGATTGTACGCTTCCCCAAGGGGGCTTATAATGTGGGGGCAGGAAAGCATTTCTGCCTCCTGCTCCAAATTTAAAACAGATATGGGGCCTGTCATCCGTGTTTAGAAAGCATCAATCACTTCGAATGAAACTTGTCTGGTCTTCAATGATTTGCGTACTGATCCCGCTAGTCTGCATTTACATGGTTACAGATTATTTAACCCGGGATCTGATTCTGGAGAAGGCCGTTGGCAGCGCAAGAGAATCTCTCAATGCGTCCAGTGCCAATATGAATGCCATTTTTGAACAAACGCTGGAGCAGTCCAATTTTGTGCTTCAGAACAGCGAAATCAGGCAGATGATGTCTGCTGTTCCAGAGTCGCTCCATTCAGCGAAAGAGATCATCCAGTATAACCGTATGTCGCGGATGCTGGATGATATGTTCGTTCTTTCAGAGTATTTGAAAGTGACACTGATCGGTAAGAATGGATTTATTTATACGAGTTATCCTTATAGCGACTTTAATCCGAAAACCTTTTATAGCGAGCGTTGGATGTCACTATTGAAACAAACTCAGCCGATTTCGACTTTCTGGAGAGCGGAGCACGACACCTACTACAACTATTCTGATAAGGGCTCAGCCAATTGGGTAACTATTGCGAGACCTATACAATCGACCTCCAGCAGCACGATCGGATATATGATTATCAACATCAATGAGCGTAAACTCCGCCCTTATCTGAACAATGACAATGGCAAAGAGATGATGCTTTTGGATGACAAGGGAACTGTAGTCTCACATGCTGATCCAGCCCGAATTGGTGAAACAATGACGTGGTGGAAAAAGGAAGGTCGGCTTGATACTGTCGAGATCAGTGGGGAGAAATTTTTGTATGTTGACCAGGAGCTGAGCAGCAACAGATGGCAGATGGTGAGCATTATCCCTATGAAGGCGGCATTGTCAAAGAATAAACAGATTTTATTTATCAGCTTAGCCGTGCAAATTCTATTCTTTACCTTCTTTTCCGTTCTCTTAACCGTTCTAATCTCTAAGCTGACTCAGCCCATCGTGAAATTAAGTGCTTTTGTAAAGCGAATAGGTCGTGGTCAATTGGACGAACGTTCGCTAATCCGTGGGAATAATGAGGCGGCTCAACTGGCTCGTACCATCGACCAAATGCTAGATCGAATCGAGTCGATGATTGAACAAATCACCTATGAGCAAACAGGAAAAAGAAAAGCTGAACTGGAAATGCTGCAGGCACAGATCAATCCGCACTTTATGTTTAATCTGTTGAATTCGATCCGGTTAAATATTCTGATGCAAGGAGACAAGGAGAACGCCGAGTTGATTGGTTCGTTGTCGTCTTTGCTCCGTATGACCTTTAACAGAGACAATGAGTTTATCCCGCTTCGTGAGGAGACAGATACGATATCTCATTATGTGACTTTGATGAATTTTCGTCATGCCAATCAGGTCAGGCTGGAAATGAATTTAGCAGACGGAACTGCTGAAGCACTGGTGCCTCGGTTTATGATTCAGCCTATGATCGAAAATGCCATCATCCATGGTTTTGAGCAGTTTGGTGGTGAGATCTTTATTGAAGCTCGTATTATTGCAACTACAGGAACCTTGGTTATCACCATTAAGGATAATGGCATAGGAATGTCACAGGAGAATTTAAAAAGACTTCGTGAAACCGCATACAGTAGTGAGCAAATTGCAGAAGAGGACAGAAAAGGATTCTCCGGCATAGGCTTACGTAATGTGGCCCAACGCCTCAGTATGATTTATGGTGCTTCATTTAAGTTGAATATATCAAGCGAACCTGATGTGGGTACGGAGATTTGTTTGGAGTTTCCACTGAACTACGGAAAGGTGGGTATAGAGAATGCTGACGGCAATTTTGGTGGATGATGACTATCCGGTTATCCGTTATTTGTCGCAGGCCGTGTCATGGAGTGAGCTCGGGATTGAACTCACCGGATGTTATTATAGCGGTCTTGAGGCTTGGGAAAAAGCACGGCAGAATCCACCGGATCTGATTATCACCGATATTGGCATGCCTAAGATGAACGGACTGGAGATGCTTGAGAAATTCAGAGCGATGAAGCCCGGAATTCGTGCGATTATTCTGTCCTGCCACAACGAGTTCAAATACGCTCAGCAGGCGCTGAAATTAAACGTAGGAGAATATATTTTAAAAGAATCACTGAATATCGAGCAGCTGGAACATGCACTCAGAACACTTGTGAAGGAAGTGGGTCTGAACAGGCAGCAGCATACCGAGATGCAGGTATATAAGCAAAAGCAATCACAAAACCGTGCTGCGCTAAAAGAAAAGTTTCTAAAAGATACGTTATACCAATCTTGGGACAAGGTAGCTTGGATCGAGCAAGCCCGGTCAAACGGAATTATGATCCATGCCAAGACCTACATTCCAATGCTTATAGTGATTGACCGTCCAGAGGAAGCCTCACGGGTGCGGCGTATGAGTGAATATACGATTTCTTTTGCCGTCGAGAATATTATGCAGGAAGTGCTTGAGGCTGATCACAGTTTATTTATTTCGAGATACAGCCATAAGGAGATTGTTATTCTTTTCTGCAGCGATCAGTCTTCCAGAGACCACCAAGCGATCTATCATTCCATTCAAAATGCAGCCTCTGCGGTACAGAAATATCTCAAGCTGTCTGTCTCCTGCATATTTGGTGCTGAGGCACGCAGTCCTGAGGAAATTCGCGGAACACTGCAGCGGATGTTAAAGGAGAAGATCCAGCGGTTTTATTTTCCAGCAGCGGGCATCCATCGTTTTGAAGAGATTAGCTTTTCGCGGGATGATATTTATGCCGAATATGGAAGTCTGTACGCTGTTATTAATGATGATATTGCCCTGAATAGGGAAACAGAGCTTCGTGTTCATGTAAAGGAATGGCGAGAATGGGTGGCAACGCAAAAGTTTCATCCAAATGAAGTTAAGGAATGTGTTCTCCGGTTGCTGATGGACTTGCAATTGAAGACGAAACAGCTGTTGCAGTCTCCATTGCCTATGGCGGAAGAAAAGCTGTTTAGCGTGGTGAGTGACATTGATACCCTCGAGCATTTGGAAGAGTGGTTAGTTCAGTACTTGGAAGAATTAGCGCGGAAAATAAGTATATTCTCTATTAAGTCCAAACGGAGCGAGGTTATTAAAGCCCAGCAGTTCGTGATCAGTCATGTAACGGAGAAAATAACGCTGGAGGACATGGCTGGACGCCTGAACTTGAATGCCAGCTATTTCAGCCGCTTGTTCAAACGGGAAACAAACCAGAATTTCATCGAATACGTAAACATGCTAAAGCTCCAGAAGGCAAAAGAGCTGCTTAATCAGTCTGGAAAGACTGTGGAAGAGATCTCCGAGTATCTGGGATATGCCAACAAAAGTTATTTTATCAAGCTGTTTAAACGGGAAATGGGCATGAGGCCCAGTGAATATGCGGCTTGGCATTAAGTTTGGATTGGAGGAACCATTACTGTGGAACTGAAGGGTACTAAAAATGAATTACAAATGTTCTTAAATGACCTATATGCTCCGCTGGAGAGTCGATTTACTTCTGGATGTGCAGGAATCGATATGGGAGCTACAGGATCAATATACAATGAAGCTACCGCGCTTATGGAAGCCTTCGCTCGTCCGTTATGGGGGCTTGTTCCCCATGCCAGCGGGGGAGGGGAGAGTGCGCTTTGGCCGATGTTCCTCGAGGGGATCGTCAATGGGACTGACCCTGAACATGAAGAATACTGGGGTGAATTCTCGACTAAAGACCAGCGCATGGTGGAACAGGCTGTATTGGGACTGGGGCTTGCTCTTGCGCCGCATAAGCTGTGGGAGCCGCTGAGTGATGTTCAGAAAATGCAGGTATATAACTGGTTGAACCAGATCAATCATGTGGATCGTTCGAACCCGAATAACTGGCTGATGTTCACGGTTCTTGTGAATGTGGGCTTTAAGAAAGTCGGATTGCCCTACGATCAAGAGATAATGAATCATTATTTGGAGAAGATTGATACCTACTACTTGAGTGATGGCTGGTATTCCGACGGGCTGACCGATCAGAGAGACTATTATATTGCTTTTGCTATGCATTATTATACGCTGATATATGCTAAATTGATGGCGGATGATGATCCTCAGAGGGCTGCAGTTTACCGGGAAAGATCCGCGCAATTTGCCAAAGATTTTATGTATTGGTTTGCTGAGGACGGAAGTGCGATTCCTTTCGGACGTAGTCTGACCTATCGTTTTGCGCAGGTCTCTTTCTGGAGTGCGCTGGTGTATGCTGAGGTCCTTCCTTTTTCATATGGCGTTCTCAAAGGAATTATAATGCGTCATTTTCGTTGGTGGTTTGAGAAGCCTATTATGGGAATAGACGGATTACTAAGTATCGGATATGCGTACCCGAATCTGGTAATGACGGAGAACTACAATGCCCCCGGATCACCGTATTGGGCCTTTAAAGCTATGCTTATTCTTGCCTTACCGGACGATCATCCTTTTTGGCAAGCGGAAGAAGAACCACTGCCTGTATTGAAAGATCAACTGCCGCTTCAAGAGGCGCGTATGCTGGTGAGTCGTCCAGAAGGAAATAAGCATGTTATTGCCTATACCTCTGGTCAGATGGCTAACTTTGATATGGCCCATAGCGCAGCTAAATATTCCAAGTTTGCTTACTCCACGCTGTTCGGATTCAGTGTGCCGAAGGCGGGTTATGGCTTAGTTCAAGGCGCTTACGACTCTACATTAGCATTGTGTGAATGCGATGAGCATTACCGGGTACGCAGATTCTGCGAGACGTGGGAAATTGGAGAGAATTATGTATATTCACGCTGGCATCCCTGGAGCGATGTACATGTGAAGACATGGATTATTCCAGCGGGTCTGTGGCATGTCCGTATTCACAGCATTCACAGCGCCCGGTGTCTCGACGTAGCGGAGGGTGGATTTGCCATTGGCCAGTCTGCTGGCTTCTCACGCAGTGATCGGGAAACCATTCATGTATCTAACACTGCTGTCTCGGTGCAATTGCCTTGGGGAATCAGTGCCATACATATGCTAAGCGGTTTTGATCGGGGAGAATGCGTGCTACCCGAACCGAATACTAATCTGCTGAAGCCTCGGACGTTTCTTCCGAGCTTGATCTCCAGATTGGAGCCGGGAGATCAGGTATTAATATCTGCAGTCTTCGGAGCTACGAATACCCCAGAGAACCAGGAGAGTCTGTCATCACCGCCGATTATTCAGCGGCAGTCGGACGGAAGGATTGTTATCTACGATCCTCGTAACCAAGCAGTACTTCATACGGTTGATTTATCGGAAAGGAGAGACAAAGATGTGGACAACGGCAATTGAGGATGCTATTCGCAAGATCGAGAGTAATATCGCGGGCCATCCGGGCAAACTGCCTCATATCGCTGAGGGGCAACAATACGAATGGGGAGACAATGATGATTGGATAGAGGGATTCTATGTTGGTATGATGTGGCTTGCTTATGAATATAGCAAAGATTCATTCTATAAGGAGGCGGCAGCTTCTTGGTTAGGAGACTTTAAGCATCGTCTGGATCATCACATCGCCCTGGACCATCATGATATTGGCTTTTTGTACTCACTGACTGCAGTAGCAGAGTGGAAAATAACAGGCAGCGAAGAAGCCCGAGCTGTCGGTCTACAGGCTGCGGATACACTATGCAAGCGCTGGCGTGAAAACGCTGGAATCCTCCAGGCCTGGGGTTTAGAGAGTGACCCCGAGAATGCGGGACGTATCATTATTGACTGCTTGATGAATTTGCCTCTGCTGTTCTGGGCTGCGGAGGAAACGGGGGACAATCGCTATTATGATATAGCACTCGAACATGCGTTAAAGAGCCGGAAATTTCTTGTGCGTGGGGATGCTTCCTCTTATCATACTTTTTACTTTGATCCAGCTACAGGAAGTGCAATTCGTGGAGGAACACATCAAGGCTATGAGGATGGATCGACCTGGACACGTGGTCAAGCGTGGGGAATATACGGATTTGCCCTGGCTTATCGTTATACACGAGAGGAAGACTTTCTTAATACCTCTAAAAGTCTGGCTCATTACTTTATCAGCCATCTTCCAGAGGATAGTGTGGCGTATTGGGATTTTGATGTGCCGGTGGAAGCGAGTACCCCTCGCGACAGCTCGGCTTCAGCCATTGCGGCTTCCGGTCTTTTGGAGCTGCTGGATCTTCTGGACGCAGATGACCCGGATCGTGCTATTTATGAAGCAGCCTTACTCCGCAGCATGAAATCCTTAGCGGAACATTATGCGACATCCGGAAATCCGGAGGCGGAGGGGCTTCTAAAGCATGGTTCCTATCATGTCAGAGGTGGACGTGTGCCTGATGGCCATATGATTTGGGGAGACTATTATTATTTGGAAGCGCTGATCCGCATGCAGTCCGGAATCCGAGGATATTGGTAGTAGGGTGAATGGAACAACGGTCCATTCACGTAGTGACCACAACGAGCGTCAACATACATCCTAATCTGTAAGTAAAGGGAGAGTTCCACAGCCATTTCATGGCTCGTGTGACCCTCCCTTTTTGTGATGCGCGTGTATTTATTCTCCATACAACATTCCTGTCTATATGAACTGATTATGTATTTGGATGTTGTGTGGATTCCCGAATGATCAGATGGGTAGGAAGGAGAACTTCTATAAAAGGCTCCTCGGGATGATCAATGCGCCAGAAGAGTTGTTCTATAGCTTTTCGTCCAAAGTAAGACAAATCTACATCCATCGTTGTAGTCAAAGGAGTTGTTATCCGCGATAACTGTCCATTATCAAAGCTCACAATAGATACATCTTGGGGGATCTGATACCCAAGCTTGTACATCACGGAATTGATCAAGAACCCAAAGCCGTCATTGACACAGAACCAAGCCGTAGGCTGCTTATCCAACTTTTGTACAGCGTTGAACACATCATCCATTTCTTCAATGGCACGATCGAACACCCATATTGGGTTGTATTCAATGGCAGATTGGTATAGAGCCAGGCGATAACCTTCTAAACGCTCGTAATAGCTTGGTGAGAATTGAATATTGCCGATGAAGCCAATACGGGTATGTCCCAATTCAATTAAATGCTGCACCGCTGTATAAGCGGCATAACGATTATTGGTGAGAATACTATCGGCCTTAAGATCAGGGTGATGGTGGTCAATTAACACGGTGGGAATCCCTGTGCCCGTCACTGCTTGAATATATGGGGTCGTAATATGGGACAGAATCAAGATTCCTTCTACGGAAGGATCAAATAATATAGGAGGCAGAATCAATTGTTCGGAAGCGTGATGATCAATAGATTGAATAACCATACGCTTATTTCGCTTCGCTGCTTCCTTCTCAATACTCAAATAAATTTCTCCAAAAAAGTTACGTTTGGAAAATGCAAATTCTGATGCCAAAATGACAAAGGTTCCAGCTTCTTCTTCTGTGCTTTTGCGCCCTCGCGAATAGGTGTAACCCATTTCATTCGCAGTATCGATAATTAATTGTCTCGTTTCCTCACTCACACCGTCTTTACCGGACAGAGCCTGAGAAACAGAGTTCTTCGATATATTCAATCGATCGGCGATATCTTGCATTGTTACCTTCACCTTCATGCGAAGATACGTCCTTTCTAATTAGAAGTGTAATGAATATTCTTCCATACTGTCTCTCATAATACTAAAGATTATGCTGTAAAACTACATTACAACTATAAATTATTTTAACATTACAAAACATTTAAGTAAAGTTAATTTGTAATGTGATTAATTGTGTCTTTTTCATTAATACTCGAATAACAGGTTGACATTTTCGCTAAAAACTATAATAATAGCAATTGTAACGCTTACAAAGCCGCTTACAGGTATATATTCATCTAATTTTGTAACGTTACAAAATTATATCTAGGAATTACAAAATGCTGCACTGATGTGCATCGATACTCAGGGAGGGTTTATTTTATGAAGAAGAAGCTTTCAGTAATGCTTGCACTTACGCTTGTATTCACGATTCTTGCCGGTTGTGGATCAAAGAGCAGTAATTCAGGCACTTCAGCAGATGGAGTAACAACTATTGAGTTCTGGGCTGCACCTAACCCGACTCAACAAGCATATTGGCAGAAAATCGCCAAAGAGTATGAGACTGTTAACCCTAAGGTGAAAATTAACGTAAGTGCGATCAAGGAGTCCCCTACTTCTGAGGCAAGTATTCAAGCCGCAATCGCGGGTGGAAGCGCTCCGACGATGACTGAGAACATTAGCCGTGGTTTTGCAGCACAACTTGCAAACAGTAAAGCGTTAGTTCCATTGGATACGATTGCTGGCTTCAATGATATTGTGACAAAACGTAATATGACCAAAACGATTGAGCCTTGGGAATTTGCCGATGGCCATCAATATGTTCTTCCAATCTACTCCAATGCAATGTTGTTCGGATGGAGAACGGATATTTTGAAAGAAGCTGGTGTGAACGAAGTTCCAAGAACATACAGTGAAGTGATTGAGGCAACGAAAAAATTAAAAGCAAAATACCCAGATAAATATCTTTGGGCGAAACCTGACTTAGCAGACCCTACCTCTTGGAAAAGATGGTTCGACTTCTTTATGCTGTACAATGCCGCTTCAGACGGCAACAAATTCATTGAAGGCAGCCAATTTGTTGGCGATGAAAAAGCTGGTGTAGACGTTCTTACTTTTGTGGACAATCTTCGTAAGGAGAAAGGGCTGTTGTCTCAGAATGTAACAGAACCTTTTGAAAATGGAGTGGGCGTATTTACGGATGTAGGACCTTGGACATTCAGCACATGGGCTGAGAAATATCCAGAGCTTCAGTACAAGGAGAACTTTGAAGTAACATTGCCTCCTGTTCCTGACGGTATGGATCCAGCGAATGCAAAAACATTTGCGGATGCTAAAGGAATTGTTATCTATGCATCGGCAAGTCCAGAGCAACAAGCTGCTGCAATAGAATTCATCAAGTGGGTATATTCGGATGACAAAAACGATGTTGCCTTTTTCCAAGAAACTAACTTGCCTCCAGCACGTGATGATGTAGGTACAAATGAAGTGTTTAAACCAGTATTTGAAAAAACGCCTGTATTGCAAGAGTATGCAAAAGCAATCCCGAATGCTGTTCCATCCATGGACAATCCGAAATTCAACGAATTGCAAACCTTTATTGGTCAAGAGGCCTTTAACAAAATCGTTCGTGGTGAGATTGATCCAAAAATGGGTTGGGACAATATGAAGAAGGCGATTGAAGGGGAACTTCAATAATGATTGAAAAAAATAATAATCGGTTAGGCTGGCTTTTTGCCAGCCCTTACCTTATTTTTTCGACTGTGTTTTTCTTGGGCCCGCTTATTTGGTCTCTATATTTGTCTTTTACTAACTGGGACTTGATTTCACCGACTTATGATTTTGTAGGATTCAAGAATTTTACCAAAGCATTAGGCACACCAGGGGTAAGATCGGCATTTTGGGTAACGTACAAATTTATGATCGTATTTGTACCGATTGTCACAGCCATGTCGCTTTTTGTAGCGGTAATTGTAAAAGGCTTACCTAAATTAAAAACCGTATTTCTTATTGGATTCTTCTTGCCTTACCTATCCTCAGGGGTTGTTGCATCGCTTATTGTTAAAGGCTTTTTGTCACATACAAGTCCTGTTCAGACGTTTCTAAGGGATCGGTTAGGTCTTGATATTGACTGGCTCGGGGGATCTTTCTCGGCATTGTTCGTCGTTGCGATGATTATGGCTTGGAAATTTACAGGTTACTATGCGTTAATTCTTACTTCAGGTTTAGAGAGCATTGATCAGGAAGTATATGAAGCAGCGGCAATTGATGGCGTGAAGGACAGCCAAAGGTTCTGGAAAATTACCTTGCCTTTGCTTTACCCTGCGATTTATACAACCTTAATTTTATCCTTTGGTGCAACATTCGGTATCTTTACTGAGGTCTACCAATTAACAGGCGGCGGACCGAACTATGCAACGAATACATGGCAAATGGAAATATACAGTCAGGCATTTAAGAACCTGCAGGCAGGTTACGCATCAGCTATCGCGATTATGGCTGCGGTTGCGACATTTATATCTATATTCGTAATCCGAAAAATTCTGGAAATGTGGGGTAAGCGCAATGGTTGGGTCTAATTCAAACATCAAGCTCCGGCTGTCGATCCGCTATCTGATTGCGATCGTACTGCTCGTGATTATGGTATTCCCCTATTTATATATGGTATTGAACTCACTTGCAGATTGGTCACAGGTAGACCGGAAGCTGATACCGACGAAATTTACGCTGCGCTCGTATCAATGGCTCTTTACAGGTGGTGAGACCGGGATTACAAGACCATGGATTCACGCCTTCTTTAACAGTGTGTTCGTTTCCCTGGTATCTACAGCCTTAATGATGATGTTCGCGATTATGGTCGCTTATGCGTTGGCGAAGCTGAAATTCCGCGGGAGAGACTCTATTAACAACTTTGTGTTGTTTCATATGTTCTTTCCGGCAATCATTCTGATCATCCCTAACTTTTTGATTATTCAAAAAGTAGGACTGTTCGATACGTATTGGGCGCTCATTATTCCCAAGGCGATGAGTTTATGGGGGATCTTCATGTACACCAACTTCTTTAAGGCGGTACCCGACGCTTTCATTGAAGCTGCCAAGCTGGATGGGGCATCCGATTTCAAAATCCTGTATAAGATTATGATGCCGATGTCGAAGTCCATTACGACCGTTGTATTCCTATTCCTGCTAATGGAACGCTGGACAGAGCTCCTATGGGATATGATCGTCGTCCGAAGTGACGGCATGTTAACATTGAACGTTTTATTATCTCAGATGTTCGGTCCGTATCAATCGTATCCGGGTCCGATGTATGCCGGTGCAGTGATGCTCACCTTGCCAATCATTATTTTGTTCATTATTTTCGGCAAGAAGTTCCAGGAAGGCATGCAATTTAACTTGAAATAGGTCTGCACAGGAGGGGTTATCGGTTGGAACAGCCGTGGTGGAAAGGGACGGTATTCTATGAAGTGTATATGCCAAGCTTCTGTGATAGTAACGGGGATGGGATTGGTGATTTCGGCGGTCTTACTTCCAAGCTGGATTATTTGCGGGAACTTGGCATCGGAGGGATTTGGCTAACGCCGTTCTATAAGTCTCCAAAAGTAGATAACGGGTATGACATTGCAGATTATTGTCAGATTGATCCAGACTTTGGAACGATGGAAGATTTTGAACGGTTTATTCAGGAAGCGAGGGCTCGAGGGATCAGAGTGATTGCCGATCTTGTCCTGAATCATACGTCTTCAGAGCATGCATGGTTCAAGGAATCCCGATCCTCAAGGACGAACCCGAAGCGGGATTGGTACATTTGGAAGGACGCGGTGAACGGCGGCGTACCTAATAACTGGGAATCGTTTTTTGGTGGAACCGCGTGGGAATGGGATGCTGCAACAGAACAGTATTACTATCATGGGTTTGCGAAAGAACAGGTCGATTTGAACTGGGCGAATCCCGAAGTTAAAGAAGCGATGAAGGATGTTATGGCTTATTGGCTGGGCAAAGGCGTAAGTGGCTTCCGGTTAGATGTTATCAACTTCTTATCGGTGTCCGATCAATTCCCGGATAACCCGATGGATGAAGTAACGGGTGAGCAGAAGCATGTACATGATCAGAATCAAGATGGAATTATGGATGCCATCAAGGAAATTAGCAGGTTTGTTCATGCGCATAGCGGAATGTTCATGGTAGGTGAAGTCGGCTCTGAAGATATGGACATGCTGAAGCGTTACAGCGGAACGGGTAAGTTTGATGTGGTCTTTAACTTTAATCTGGGAAGCCAGAAGGAATTTAGTCCAGAGAATTTGTTCGCCGAGCTTAAGATGATGGAGCAGGTACACCGTGAGGATCAGATTCCAACGTTATTCTTCGGCAGTCATGATATGGATCGCGTGATTTCGCGTTTTGGCGAAGGGGACGCGGAGATTGAGGAAGAACGGGCCCGCCTTATGGCAACGCTGGCCTTGACCGCAAAAGGGGTACCTTTCCTATATTTCGGTGAAGAGATTGGGATGCGGAATTTCGTAGCCCATAAGCTGGAAGATATGCGGGACATCCAAGGATTGAAGGCATATGAAATCGCACTACAGCGGGGGATAACCCGGGCGGAAGCCCTGAAAATTGCGAATGCAAAGGGAAGAGATGCGTCTCGCTCACCAATGCAATGGAACGCAAGTCCACATGGCGGGTTTACGTCAGGAACACCATGGATTGGCATGGGCCCAAATTATCAGCAATTAAACGTGGAGTCCGAATGCAATCAACCGAATTCATTATTACATTATTATAAAAAGCTTCTCCACTTGCGCAATACACAGGATGTATTTCAATTCGGGGATTATGACGTGCTGGAACGCAGAGGCAATCTTATTTTATATGTAAGAACATTGAAAGAAACCAATACCAGAGCGCTCGTAGCCTTGAATTACGATAATCAGAGCATACAGATTGATCCTAGTGAGCTGCTGGATGGGCAAGCAACTAATATATTATCAAGCCGCCGAGACATAGTGAGCGGTACAGACTTGGTAACTCTGTTGCCGAATGAAGCCGCAATATGGATGCGTGCGCCGCTATTATTTGACTAGAGAGGAATTTTATTATTATGAAACTGCTCAAGAATGCTGTGAAGACATGTGAACAACTGCTCATGGAATACGCGATGAAAGACGTATCCGTAACCAATACACAGAAATTAACATTCACAGGTGTAGATAATAAAGATGTCTACAATATTACAGCTCCATTCCAAGATGAGGGTGAGTGGGTGATTGCGGGTCGAGTTGAATCCCGTGACAGCGAGCATTCCGATGTCGTTTTTTTTGTCGAACGTGATGGACAATGGGTACCCCGTGAAGGAGCGCCTACCCTTGAACTTCAAGATCCTTTTTTCACGAAAATTAATGGTGAATTGATAGTTGGAGGCGTTCAAATTTATCCACATCCGGTAAAGGCTGATGCCTTAATGTGGCGTACAGTATTCTACCGCGGGAAGAACATCGCGAGCTTAGAACCATTCTTTAAAGGACCGGATGGGATGAAAGATCTGCGCCTAGTGGATCTGAAAGATAGCATCGGAGTACTGACCCGCCCTCAAGGAGATAAAGGAGGACGCGGTAAAATCGGCTTTACCCGCATTGCATCGTTAGAAGCGTTATCTATTCCATTGATCGAAGAAACACCGTTATTGGATGGACAGTTTGTTGACGAAGAGTGGGGCGGTGCGAACGAAGCACACTTGCTAAAGAACGGACTGCTCGGTGTTCTTGGGCATATCGCATCTTTTGATGATTCGGGCGATCGTCACTATTACCCGATGGTATTCGCTATCGATCCGGCAACAGGTGAGTACTCGGATATTCAATTAATCGCTGTACGCAATCAGTTCTTGCCAGGCGTTGCCAAACGTTCTGATTTGGAGGATGTCGTGTTCAGCGGCGGGCTCGTACGTCATGAGGACGGTACAGCTAATATATATGCAGGAATCAGCGATGCGGAAGCACAACGAGCAACAATCCCTGATCCTTTTGCTCAATTTGAAATTTTATAAGTATGAAATCCATTTGGTTAAGGGAGTTATTACAACATGAAAATCTATCGTTATGAACAAAATCCACTTATTACACCGGCTGACGTTAAGCCGTATCACGATGACTTTGAAGTGATTGGTGCATTTAATGCCGGTATTGCTAGCTATAATGGTGAAATATTAATGTTTCTCCGTGTAGCAGAACGCCCAATTAGCAAGGATCCAAAAATTGTGAAAGCTCCGATTTATAATCCGGAGACCAATGAATTGGATATTTTGGATCTGAATACAGATGATGAGCGCTTCGACTTCTCTGATCCGCGTGTAATTAAGAATAAATCCGCTAGTGCTACATTTCAGTACTTGACTTCATTATCTTATATCCGAATCGCTCGAAGTAAGGATGGACATCATTTTACGGTGGATGAGAAGCCATTTGTGTACCCTTCCAATTCACTGGAGACCTTCGGGGTAGAAGATCCTCGGGTAACCCAAATTGGGGATACCTACTATATTTATTTCTCAGCAGTCTCCCCTGTGGGCGTTGGAGAATCACTGGTATCAACCAAAGATTTCGTGAATGTAACTCACCACGGCATGATCTTTGGGCCGGATAATAAAGACGTATTGATTTTCCCGGAGAAAATTAACGGCAAATATTATGCATTGCACCGTCCAACAACGAAAAGCACGGGAGATCCGGAAATATGGATCGCAGAATCGGACAACTTATTATATTGGGGTAACCATAAGCATCTGATCGGTTTGCGTGAGGGGATGTGGGATAGCGGCCGGATTGGCGGCGGTGCGGTTCCATTCAAGACCGATAAAGGCTGGCTGGAGCTGTATCACGGAGCCACGCTGGAACATCGTTATTGCATGGGAGCAGTCTTGTTAGATCTAAATGATCCCTCGAAGGTGATTGCGCGCTCCAATGCTCCTATCATGGAGCCGGAAGCGGATTATGAGAAGAACGGATTCTTCGGCGATGTTGTATTCTCTTGCGGTGCACTCGTGGAAGGCGATGTTGTTAAAATGTATTACGGAGTCGCGGATACATCAATGGCTTGCGCAGAACTTAGTGTACAAGAAATTTTAGATAGCTTGATATACGTATAACAATAAACGTCAAAACCGAAGTGGTTTTGGCGTTTTAATTTGGGAGAGAGGATGAAGAAAATGAACATTAAATTAACTGAAAACTGGAAACTTCGTGATTTTCATGTGGGGGAAGCCCGGGATCTTGAAGTTGCATCGCCAGAGTTTATTGATTATTTCTGGATGACCACAACAGTGCCCGGTGACATCCATACGACGCTTCGGGAGAAAGGCATTATTGATGATCCTTTCTTTGGCCACCAAGATCAGAAATGCCGTTGGATTGAAGAAAAGGTATGGTGGTATCGTACGGTCTTTTCATACGATTCTGATCTTAAACCTGGTGAGAAGATGGAGCTATTATTCGAAGGGTTAGATACCTATGCAACCGTATATCTCAACGGCGTGGAGCTTGGATCAACAGATAATATGTTCATTAGCCATTCATTTGATGTAACCCGTGAATTAAATAAGGGGAAAAATACGCTTGCCGTAAAATTTGATCCTATTCATGTACACGCAGGCGATAAAGTCCAATATTATTGGTCGGGCTATAGTAAGAAGCGGATTTGGACACGTAAAGCGCAGAGTCATTTTGGCTGGGACTGGGGTCCGTGTCTGGTCTGTGCAGGCATATGGAAAGAGGTACAGTTGATCAAACGGCGTCATGCACATTTAGATCATGTGTTTGCTCGTACAACCTCGATAGAGGGTCAAGTAGGTGTGGTTGATGTGGATTTATGCGCACATGCCTTTGATCGCGGATGTTCGTATACGGCGCGTGTGGAACTATTGGACGGGACGGAGCGTGTTGCGGAAGCGAATGTCGCTTTGGACAGAGCTTCAGGGATTGCAGTTGACGGGGCGATTACAGCGCGTACGCTTCATCATTCAGTTACCTTGCAGGTGATGGATCCAAAGTTATGGTGGACCCATGATCTAGGAACGCCTTTCTTATATCATCTACGCGTTACGTTATTTGCTGATGGGAAGCTAATAGATACCTATGAGCAGCCATTTGGGATTCGAAAGATCGAATTGATGCAACTGGATGAAGAAGGGCGCCATGCTTTCACTTTTGTATTGAACGGCGTAAAAGTTTTTGCTAAAGGTGCTAATTGGATTCCTATTGATAGCTTTATTGCGACCGTGCCAGACAGCCGCTATGCACATCTGCTTCAGATGGCCAAGGATGCCAATATGAATATGATTCGTGCTTGGGGTGGAGGCATTTATGAGCGGGATATTTTCTTTGACGAATGTGATCGGTTAGGAATTTTAATCTGGCAGGACTTCATGTTCGCTTGTGCACTGTATCCAGATTACAATCGTAATTTCATGAATAATGTTCACCGCGAAATTGAGCAGGTCGTAAAACGTCTTCGCAGTCGTACGAGCCTTGCTCTATGGTGTGGGAATAACGAGAATGATTGGTTGTATGAGGCACTGTCCTCTAACGGCGAGATCACACATCCCTTTTATGGAGAAAAAATTTATCATGAGCTCATGCCTGCAGTACTAGAGCAACTCGATCCCACACGAACGTTTTGGCCTAGCTCGCCTTTTGGCGGCAATGATCACAATTCACGTGAGGTGGGCGATACCCATAACTGGCAAGTCTGGCATGGGAATAATGAGCCACGTCAGTTTGGTGAACCGCAGACACAGGATTATAGTGTTGAAGGGATATCATTCAAACGATTCAAGTCAGACTTCACGAAATTCGCCAGTGAATTCGGGCTGCATGCCGCTTCCAATCGTTACACCCTAGCAAAGAACATGCCGGACAATCAGTTCTATTGGGATAGCGATGAAATGAAGTATCGTAATAAAGATGTCCATTATCCTAAGGGCATTATGCTCATGGAAGGTTATACAGGAGTTCCAAAGGATATCAATGAATATATTCAATTCTCGATGCTGACCCAGGCAGAGGGATTGAGGTATGGCATTGAGCATTACCGCCGTAATAAGCCGGATACAAGCGGGGCTTTATTCTGGCAGTTCAATGATTGCTGGCCGGGAACAAGCTGGTCTGTTATCGATTATTATGGTTTACCAAAGGCGAGCTACCACTATGCGCGTAAATTCTTTGCACCGGTACTCTTATGTGTGGATCATGATCCGAATGGACTGCTGCAGTTATGGGCTCTCAATGATCGCCGCGAAGCTTATCAGGATGAGGCGGAATTAACGATCTATCGGATGGATGGTACAATTGTATATCAGCGTGCATTCGACGTTACCGTTGATTCGAACAGTAAAGTTAATTTTGCCAAGTTAACTGAAGCTGAGGTACTGCAGCAACATAGCGCTTGCGAGGTTGTGGTCGTACTTCGTTCGAAGAAACGGTTAACAGAAGATTATGTACTCTATTTAAGAGACTATAAGGATATGGATTATCAACCCGCTCATGTTCAGATCTCCGTGGATGAAGCGAAAGGACATATCCACTTGATCTCAGATCGCGTTGCCCGGATGGTGATGATCGAACTAGATGCACCCTGGGTGATTATGGACGATAATTTCTTTGATCTGATTCCGGGTGAGGAGAAGACGGTTCGTGTGCATCATGTGGATGCCGGGGCACTGCCTTGGGAGACTTTACGTGTAACGGCAATGAATGATGCGGGTTAACAAAAACTTGGATTTAAGGAGATGAGTTAAGATGAAGGCGGCTGTATTTCAAGGAACTAAGCACATTGAATTTAAGGACTGGGAAGCTCCGGCTGTTGGCTCCAAAGAAGTTAAACTTCGTGTGAAATGCTGCGGGATCTGTGGTACAGATCAGCATATTTATCATGGATACCCAGGGTCTGCGGAGGTGACAGCTCCGATTGTGTTAGGACATGAGCTTGCGGGCGAAATAGTGGCTGTAGGTAATGAGGTTACGACCTTACAAGTGGGGGACCGTGTATCGGTTGATCCGAACATCTATTGTGGAAACTGTTATTTTTGCCGGAATGGAAAAGTACATTTATGCGATAACTTGCAGGCTGTTGGGGTGACTCGTGACGGTGGTATGGGCGAGTATTGTGTTGTTCCTGTAGCGAACTGTTACTTGCTACCTGATGAAATGAGCTGGATCGAAGGGGCGATGATTGAACCTTTAGGTTGTGTACTTCACGGTTATAAGAAGCTGGATATCCGTAAGGCACACCAAGTCCTGATTATCGGCGGAGGTTTTATTGGTCAATTGTTCTTGCAGCTCGTCAAGGCTGCGGGTGTTAAAGGGATTATTGTCAGTGAGCCAGAAGTGTTCAAACATGACCGATTAGTCGAATTAGGTGCGGATGAAGCCGTATCTCCTGCAGCAGAAGGTGTGATGGAAGCTCTCCATCATCAATTTGATATTGTGATCGAATGTGTAGGCCGGGCGGATTCCATGGAGCTGGCGGTTAAGGCATCGCGTAAGGGTGGACAAGTCTTAATGTTTGGAGTTGCTTCCCCGGACACGTTGATTCAAGTCTCACCATTCGAAATTTTTACAAAAGAGTTGAACATCATGGGCTCTTTCATTAATCCATATACACATGAGGAATCGATTGCGTTAATTGAGAAGGGAATCGTTCAGATTGAGTCGTTGATTAGCCATCAGTTTTCGCTGAAAGATATACCGGAAATCATGGGCGAATATCCGAAACTGCTTGTTTCTAAAGGGATTATTGTGCACGAGAGGTAGTATTTAATCATAGTAAGCGTACAACAACGATGACTATTGGCTATTTGCCATAGGTCATCGTTTTTTTGTGGGCAAAAACTGGCTGCGACGAGGTCTCTCTTTATAAAATATTGAAATTAATATTCAGTTAAGAATCCCTTCACTATCAGTTTACGATTCAGAGTTAGAGTTAAAGGAGGCCATGAGAAAAAGGAGCTTTGTCATGAACACAGATCCTAAAGTACTTATTGTTACGTCGGCATTTGGGGACGGGCATATGAAAGTGGCTGAGGCCATCGAACATTCATTTAGACGTCGGGGGATTAATCGGATTACAACTCTGGACCTATTCGCTGCAGTCCACCCTACCTTGAATGAGCTATCCCGAAGGTTCTATTTAAACAACACGGGGTATACGCAAGAATTTTATGGATTCTTGTACACAATGACGAGCAAGATGAGACCAGAGCAGTTCATGGGTAGACTCATCCATTCTATGGGCAAACGAAAAGTACAAAGGATCATCGACGAGATACAGCCGGATATTATTATTCATACCTTTCCTTATTTGGCTGCTGCTGAACTAGCTTCAACAACAGGAAGTCGAATACCTCTGTTCACGGTTATGACGGATTATGTAGTTCATGGCAGGTGGCTTCACCCACGAACGACGAAATATTTTATCGCTTCAGAAAGCATGAAGGCGACTCTGATGTCAGCAGGGATCGCTGAAGAGAAGCTTGTGGTCAGTGGGATTCCCATTCGCGAGGCTTTTGAACAATCTCAGGATCGTGAAGCGCTTTTGCGCAAACATGGGTTAAAAGGAAATCGTCAATATCTATTACTAGCGGCAGGAGCTTACGGTGTATTAAGTGACATTGGCGGTTTAATAAAACGAGTACTGCTTCAATCAAGCTTCGATGTCATCGTATTGTGCGGGAATAATCATAAGCTTCGAGAAGCTACGGGGGAGCTTTTTCAAGAGAACTCTCGAGTTCACATTTTGGGATATACCGAAGAAATGCAGGAGCTGATGTGCATAGCTTCCTGTCTATTGACCAAGGCTGGCGGGATTACCTTGACTGAGGCGATGGCTCAAACACTTCCAGTTATCGTCTACCGACCTCTCCCCGGTCAGGAGGCAGGCAATGCAGAATGGTTATCTGGGCAGCATTTGATAGAGATTGCACGAAATGAGGAGCAGGTAGTAGAGCAGCTCCAGCGATTGGAGCATATGGCGTACAGAGATGAAAGGGAACAGCATATGAAGGTCTTTTCGCGGAAATCAGCCTCGGATGCTATCGTTACCGAAGCTTTAGAGGCTATTAAATTGCGTCAGCCCTCTGTTCCCGCAGCAAAATCCATGCTTGTTGAAGGGCAGGCGAAGACGATTCATGGATATTATTAGGAAGAAAGAAAGACAACAGCAGACGTTTACCCGCCTCGCAATGATTCTCTTTTTTATAGAGTGGATAAGAGGGGCTGTCCTAATCACGTTCTTACCCACTTATATATTGACGAGCTGGGGGCTTTCAACGTCAGTAGTTGGCATTGCGGTCTCCGTACACTATTTAACGGACAGCTTGATCAAAAGCTTCATCGGCTATCTCTTGGATAGATATCCTGGGTGTACCGTGCTTCATGGAGGGTTCTTTCTTGGGTTCGTTGGACTGTTATTGATGGTGACAACGCATAGTCCGTGGATGCTTATTGTAGCCTCTGCTTGCTTAGGTGCTGGATTCTCACCGATCTGGATCCTATGTATGAGCCAGGTATCAGAGGAAAAACGAGCACAACAGATGGGAACCTTGTACGTATACTGGATGGCTGGCCTAGGTCTGGGTCCCGTTATGATGAATTTGTTAATTGGTGGTGGGCTGTCACTGTCCCTTGCTGTCATTGGATTATTTTTCGTAGCGGGCTGGATCATGGTAGGTCTTGTAAAGATGAACAAGGTCTCGGTGCAGAGTGTGAATATATCCGTAGGTGAGCAGTTTGTATCTCTATGGAACAAAGTAAAAAAGGGAGGATTTCTGGTCCCTGGCATGCTGCTGCAGACTACAGCGGGCGGGATACTAGTTCCTTTTCTAACAAGCTTTACTATTTCGCATCTGGGTCTGTCCCATTCTCAGCTGTCTATCGTGTTATTTATGGGAGGAGCAGGCGTAGTTCTATTTCTTGTGCCCATGGGAAAATGGTTTGATCAAGTCGGAGGGAAGTGGTTCCTTGTCATTGGGTTCGGCGTATTTGCGGTTGCCTTGTTCGGCTTAACTTCTATTAATTCCTTCTCCGCCGCCATTGGGCTCTCGCTTCTGCTAGGGTGTGCTTATGCTGCTTTGCTTCCCTCTTGGAATGCTTTAATGGCCAGTTACATTCCCGAAGATTCTGTAGGGATCAGCTGGGGACTATTGTTTTCCATAGAGGGTTTAGGGGTGGTTATTGGTCCGCTAATTGGAGGCTGGCTGGGAAGCTCAGGAAATCAATTGCTGCCTTTTCAAGTCAGTGCCTGTTTGTTTGGATTGATTAGTGTTGTCTACTTGCTATCCCCAGCCCGATTATTTATTCACAGAAACAGAGGGATGGAGAAGCTTCCAAATGTATCGTAGTTAAGATTTATTTAATAGACTCTTCACAACGAATTTAGGAATTGCACCTAAGCTTAATATACAAGACTAAATAAGTAATGAAGGGAAGGAACAAAGAATTTCAATAAAATTATTAGTATATCTTCCTTAGGACAATCAAACAGACATTTTAGTAAAGTCGATAATACACTATAAAGTAAACCATTCCTTCCATAATGTAGAACTGATCTTTCTCAATACGCTCAATCACGCTTCAGTATTTATATAGGATTTTTATGTAAAGGGAACATGAACCGATACGAAATCGAATTCAAATTCTTTCGGAAAGGAGGGAATAAAGGAATGGTAATTTTGTCGACTGGTCCCATTTCCAATAATCTCATTGGTGGTGTTAGACCGTCCAGCTTCGTTACGATTAAAATAGATAATCGTAACGAGGCGGATTATTCAACGATCTTAATTGAGGGATTTTATTTAAACGGTACGAGAACTATATATGTTCAAGAATTGATGTTAGTACTAACAAACACTGTAATCACTCGTAACTATTCTGTAGAATTTGACGCTTTCGAATTTGTGTTTACGATCATAGGTCCAGCTGAAAATGAAACGCAGGTTTCCTTATGGGGTAAAGATGAATCCCGGGAATTGGTAGCAGCCCATCGTATTCTATCGGACGAACTTTTAGGTAGCGTTGAAGTTGTAACGGGAGCAACAGGAGCGACAGGAGTAACGGGAGTAACGGGGGCAACGGGAACGACTGGAGCGACAGGAGTAACGGGGCCTGTACCTGTATCGGCATTTAGAGTTAATAAAGATGATCAGCAACAATTAATTGGAGACACTGTTATCACCTTCCAAACTGTAGAATTTGATTTAAATGGTGAGTTTAACCCACTAACCTCAACGTTTACGCCTATTCAGAATGGTATATATTTAATTATTGGATCGATATTCTTCGTAAATAATCTAGTTGCTGATTTCAAAGCATCTGTTCGTATTGAGAAAAACGGAGTGGTTGTTGCTGAAGATTCAGAAGTAAGTCTCGGTTCCTTTGGTAACGCAATTTACGTGGAAGTCTCTTCTATACTTTTATTACAGGCTGGTGATCAAGTACGTATCAGGGCTAACGCGTTGTCTGGCACAATATTTGCACAAGGGGGTATCGGTCTACCAGAACGTTGCCACTTTGAAGCTGCGAGATTTCCCTCGCCCACATAGAATCTTTTCTGTATCCCACTACCTGCCCATCGGAAGATAATGCAATAGGGTACTTGCTTAACGCGGGGGATTTGCTCTCGCTTTTTTTGCGGTTCACTGAGAAATGTCTATTTATTGAAGGCAAAGTTAAGCAACATCTGAGGTAGTTCTATGGTTTTTGAAGTATAAAAAATGTATTCGACTCTTATCCGGATATGCAGGACTATTTGGAGTAATTAATCAATTTATCCTCTCCTGCAACTCCCCTGACTTCCGGCGCCGCCGACTCATGAATACCAAAGACAATGCAATGATCGTGAGAATAATCCCAAGTACTTGAAATCCCTCAAAGCTGAACTTGCCTCTCATTACGATGCCTATCAACAAGGAAGAGAGAATGGTTCCCAAATATCTTGAAGTATTAAATAAACCCGATGCTACGCCGATCATTTCCTTGGGTGAACTTTGGAACAAAGCTGCTTGCATACCTACATTATTCAACCCATTGCTAATCCCGAATGCAGCCAAAGCCAGGCACACGCTAATAACCGGTGAAGATTGATTCAAAGTCACGAGCCATACCGATCCCGCAGTCATCAATATTGCAGACACTAGTAGTGCCGGTCCTGGTCCGGATTTATCGATCCATCGTCCTGCTATTGGAGAAGTAACTAGAGAGCATAGGCCTAAGGTTAGCATAAGTATCCCTGTTTGATACTCGCTGACATGGCGAACCATTTGCAAGTAGGACGGAACTCCGAAAAAGAGTGAGTAAAAGAGTACATTAACGAGCATGAATTCCACATTAACCCACGTCATTGCAGGATATTTGGCGAATGTGCGTAAAGGGATAAAAGGCGAAGTCGCTTTTAACTCATGTCGTACGAATACCCCTAGCAGAGCGAGTCCTATCAGTGAAACAATGACATTTCCTACAGCGATGTGCCCGGATGATTTTGCTGAGAGTAATCCAATGAGCAGGGCAACCAGTCCCACTGTGAAGAGCAGGATCCCTGATCCATCTATCCAATTGAACCATTTGCGAAGGGACATGCCCGATGAAACGGTTAATGACGAGTTTTCCTTAGGGACATTTCTCCAAGACAATAGAAAGCTCACTACCACAAATGGAATATTAACGAAAAAGATAGCGGGCCAGCCCCACCAGTGTATAATAACCCCGCCAATAAAGGGTCCAATGGCTGCCGCACCAGATAGGAAGATGGATAAAACAGACAGCGCTGTCGCTTGTTTTTCCGTTACATGAATTCGCACTATAGCCATACCGACGGCAACCATCATGCTTGTTCCAATGGCTTGCACAATGCGGAACACGAGGAGCCATGCGAAGCTTGGTGCGAATGGAGCTAATAATGAGGCAATGAAGGCTACTACAAGCCCGGTAAGAAATATCTTCCTCCTACCAAATAAATCGCTGGCCTTTCCCATGACGGGTTGAGCGATGCTACTAGCGATGTAGAAAGAAAAAATAATCCAGGAAACACCTGTATAGTCAAGTTGGAATACATTTTGCAATCTTGGAATAGCAACAGAAACCATTGAAGAGTTTAATGGGTTCAATAGTATCCCTAGCCCCACTGAAATCATTAACCACCAATTCCGAGCACTCATTTTGTGTCCCCCTAAAGCGTATTAATGTCATCCTACTTGATTTTAATTATTCATTCCAACGCATTTTATGTTATATTCTCATTGACTTAAAGGAATGAATGGGGTGCGAAATGGAACTTCTACAGCTGCAATATTTTCTCGCGGTAGCTCGGTTGGAACATGTGACCGAAGCTGCGCGAAATCTGCACGTTACTCAATCATCACTTAGCAAAACAATACAGCGCTTGGAGGAGGATCTAGGGGTCCCTTTATTCGATCGAGTAGGGCGAAACCTTCGTCTGAATGAGTTCGGAAGCAGATTCCTTCGCCGTGCAGAAAGAGCTTTGTTTGAATTGGAGCAGGGGAAGCAGGAGCTTAGCGATTTATCTCACCCGGAACATAACACGCTTGAATTAGCAGTGACCACCGCCAGTACATTACCCAATATCCTTCGCGAGTTTCGAAAAAAGCGACCTGATATTCAATTTCATGTGCAGATGCTGACTACGAAGGAAATGGTTACACTTTTGGATAGAGGAGAGGTGGATTTCTGCTTGTCCTCACCCCCTTTAGAAGGGGACGACATCGAATGCCAAGTCGTATTTATCGACCCAATCCTTGTAGTCGTTCCTAAGGGGCATCGGTTGGCAGATCGAAGCAGCGTATCTTTGATAGAGCTGAGAGATGAATGGTTCGTCGGGGTTAAGAGTGGTTATGGAACTCGGGATTTAATAGACTCTGTGTGCCAATCGGTTGGATTTACGCCTAAATATGTGTATGAGGGGGATGAACCTGCAAGGTTAATCACTCTTGTGGAAGCTGAGATTGGTCTTGCCTTCATACCAAGTACAGCAAGAAATTCACGGGAAGACATCAAATATCTCCAAATAAAGAATCACGAATTGGTACGGGAAATTGCTTTAATATGGCACAAGAGTCGGTATATTTCGCGAGCTGCTCTGGAATTTCGTAAGGTAGTTGTAGAATATTTCGGATCGTTATCCAAAGAGGCTTAAGACAATCGGGGATGGTTATCTAGAGGTATTTAACTGGATGCAAAAGAACAATTGCATCCAGCTCAAGGACGCATAGTCTATAGAAATATTTTATAATGAGGATGTAGAAAAATCTGGTAGTGTTTAGTTATCTGATGTTGGTTCTTCCATAAACCATGAGATATGGGTGCATCTCTTACAAATAAGTATAGCAGCGTTTTTATTCGCCCAGTCAAATCCTAGAAAGGATGCTCCGCTTGTGTTAAGCAGTTTATAATCCAGATGAAAGGTATCGTTTTGACAACAAGGACAGGTTATTCGCGCGCCTGCAGCACTGTATCTCATTTTAAAAACCTCCTGTGAATTTGTATAGTTCTTTAACGCATCTGAGGTTATTAAGGTTTCATGTACTCGAACTTACTAGTCAATTTGGGGTGGAATTATGAATAGCTGGGAAATAGCTTTGTCAAAGGTATGTGAGCTTTATTTTTCATCGGAAGTGAATTCGAAATTAGAATGGATCTTGCTTGGTTCGGTGGGTTCGGTTTTACAGGGCTGTGAAATGACTCCGGGAGACGTTGATATTTATACAAAAAATAAAGAAGGGATTGCACAATTTGCAGAACTTCTGAAGGAATATTCCTTGCTGGGTAAATGTGAATTCCCTCATGGAGAGAACTGGTTATCCTCTTTAGAAGAACCTACATACACTCAGACCTTTTCTTCAGGCTTTTCATGGACAAAAGGGAGTTGGATCATCGATGGGTTTAAAGTGGAAGTCGTTCATATCTCCAACTCAGCGGGAATTCCTGATTCTATGGATGGCGATGGGATATGGGAAGGTGGACAATTCATTTGGAATCATTTTAGGAATGTGACAATCGGACGGTACACTATTCCTACGGTTCCTCTAGAAATACAGCTAGAATCAAATTTAAGAAGACAACGATCAGACAGGACACAAGCGATTATTACTGCATTGCAAAAATATGGCTACGATCATGAACTAATCGAAAAAGCTCTATCAAAGAAACACTTACCTTATTTTCATTCTCAAATGAATTGAGCAAAGGAGATTATTTTTAAAAAGGGAATTAACTGGTATAATATGGTTTATAATCGAGAAAGGTGTTGATTTCTATGTCTGACTTTTTTGATCCAGGACCTAATCCAAATGTGACGGACCCTGGCGGTCATAAAGCAAACCATGATGTCAATGCGCAAAAATATCATACACAAGGTGTTCCTGGATTTTGGAGCGAGGTAACCAATCTGTTCATCGTGGTGGCAATAATTGCAGTTATTTTCTTACTCATATGGATCTTCTAATGGCCTTGTAATGAAAAAATGACAGCCCTCATTTAACTTGAGGGCTGTCATTATCGTTATTGAGCTGAGTATCCTCCATCGATGGAATTAATTTTCTGCCAATCCTCATCTGAGACAACATGCAATTTCATTTCATAAGCATTCTGTTTCTGGCTTACTTTCTCTAGCGCTACCTCATCAATGTCTGCGGCAATAACGATATGATCATTGTTAGTGTCAAAATAGCCCGCCTGCGGTCATAACGCCACTTTTTGCAACTCTAACCATTTAAACAAGTACTACTAATACCCACCACGCAAAATGGATTTTTTTTTGATTCATGATGTCCTCCTCGTTTTCTCTATGATGAAATAACCTACATTTGCTCCATGCCGGACATTCACCCAGTGATTCTTAAAAATTGCGATATTTCCTATAGACTTATCATAGTTGTCGTCTATACAAATCTCATTCCTCAGACGGAGAAAGTATCCATCTGGAGCCAGTTATCTAAATTTAGATACTCAAATAAAATAAATTTAACAATGGAATCACTCTTTTAAATCGTACGGGAGAGGATGGTTATAAGGTGGAGAAAATTATAGAAGTACGAGGGATTAGCAAGGTATACGAGAAAAGAAAGACGAAAGAGAAGATCCATGCCGTTCGTGATGTTTCTTTTCATGTAAATCGTGGAGAGGTTCTCGGTTTACTAGGCCCCAACGGTGCTGGGAAAACATCAACAATAAAGATGCTCTGTGGTTTGTTAGAATCGGATGGGGGTTCTATATCCATTAATGGCTTAGATATTTGTAAGAAGAGACTCAAAGCGCTAGAGCATATTAGTGCTGTATTAGAAGGGAACCGGAATTTATATTGGCGTCTTACGGTTCGGGAAAATTTAGAATATTTTGCAGGTAACCGGGGGTACTCTCGGAAGCAAATTGCCGATCAGACAGATAAATTATTAGAGCAATTCAACCTTAAAGAAAAGGAGAATGAGTTGGTTAATGGATTATCTCGGGGGATGCAACAAAAGCTGGCAATCGCTGTGGCGTTATTAGCTAATACGGATGTCATCTTGCTGGATGAGCCAACGCTCGGTTTGGATGTTGAGGTTAGTTATGAATTACGAAATATTCTAAAAACGATAGTGAGGGAAGAGAAACGTACGATCATTATTAGCTCACATGATATGCCCGTCGTTCAGGAGCTGTGTGACCGTGCCATTATCATTAACAAAGGTGAAGTTGTGATTGACGACAGGGTGGAGAATTTACTTAAGTTATTTGAAACAAGGGCATATTCCATTAAATTAGGTGAGCAATTAAGCCCTGAACAGGAGAATAAACTGTTGAGTATATTCCCTTTAAGTACTTATAAAGCAAGCTCTCATGAAACGATCGTGGAAGTGAATTTAGAGCATGGTCAGGATATCTACGAGTTGTTCGATCTTCTGAAAGAGGAAGGAACGATGGTGGAAAGTATTGATCGAATAACCATTGATTTTGAACAAGTGTTTATTCAGATTGTGAAGGGAGGTAAGACTCATGAAATGGCTCCATTTATTTAATGCTAATTTTCGTAAGGAATATATTGAGTTGAAACGATATTTACCGAACACGATTGCATTAGTAGTCACTTTTTATATTATATTTCTGGCTGCATTTTTTGGAATTATGTTCATAGGAGATCCAGCCAGTTTTGATACGAATGTTCAATATTCAATTGTAAGTGTGGTCTTTTGGAGCTTAACGATGATGACGATGAACTTTATTGGTTATTCGGTAATCACAGAAGCGACGCGTGGAACGTTAGAGCAGTTATATATGTCTCCCATGGGTGTGTGGAAAATTATGCTCACGCGGATCGTCAGTCAATTGGGCTTACAGTCCGTCATTATGATTCTCTTGCTGTTTGGAGCGATGCTAACCTCGGGACAATGGTTGAGTCTTAATCCCATGACAACGATCCCAATCATTATAGTTACTATGATAAGTATGGTAGGCGTTAGTTTTATGATTGCTGGTTTGGCTATTATTGTGAAACAAATTCAAGCATTTCTACAGATTTTCCAATTTGTCTTGATGGGACTTGTATTTGTTCCGATCACTGTAGCTCCGTTTTTAGCTTTTGCCCCATTCGTTAAAGGCGTGAATATGGTAAGAACGGTGATGCTTGAGAATCTAACGTTAACGGATCTATCTTTATCTGACTATGGCGTATTAATATTAAATTCGCTGGTTTATTTGATTCTAGGGCTCGTTGTGTTTGATCGCTGTGAAAAAATAGCCATGAAGAAAGGACTTCTGGGGCAATACTAGCGTACACAATCGTTTATTTATTAGGTATAGCTAATACTTATAACCTGCCATAACTCATTGGTGTAACGGTATAGGCAATCGGATATGCTATATTAATTTTAATAATTTGTTCACGAGGAGATTAATATATGAGCACTCAAACCGAACCTAAAAAGCGAACCGTTACTCCATTTCGATATGATATTGTTGGCAGCTTCCTGCGCCCTCAGGCGTTGAAAGAGGCTAGATTAAAATTCAAGAACAGCGAAATTACTGCCGAGCAGTTGAAGGAAGTAGAGAACGACGAGATCGTCAAGCTCGTGCAAAAACAAAAAGAGGTAGGTCTTCAAGCTGTAACCGACGGCGAATTCCGCCGCTCTTGGTGGCATCTCGACTTCTTCTGGGGTTTTGATGGTGTAGAGCGGACCATTATTGATCAAGGCTACCAATTTAATGGTGCAGAATCCAGACCAGAAACCGCACGACTGACCGGAAAAATAAGCTACAGCAGCCACCCTTTTGTAGCGCATTATGAATTCTTAAAAGGCGCTGCTGGTGAGGATGTTGTTGCGCGCCAATCGATTCCTGCAGCAGCGCAGTTCCTGTTTGAGCTGGATCGGGTAGAAAATAAGGAAAGCACGAATGAATTATACCCGAATCGTGAAGAGCTAATTTCGGATATTGCCAAAGCATACAAAGCGTCAATTCTTGCCTTTTATGCAGCGGGCTGCCGCAGCATTCAAATTGACGATTGCACGTGGGGAGCGCTGTGCGACGAACAGTTTATAGCATTTATGAATCAGGTTGGTGTGAATGTAGCTGAATATGCGAACGAGCTTGCGAAGTTGAACGAAGAAGTGGTATCCGGTCTGCCGGAAGATCTCGTTGTAACGACACATGTATGCCGAGGCAATTATGTTTCTACTTATGCTGGAGTAGGCGGAGGTTATGAACCTATCGCGCAAACACTTCTGAACATCAATAACTACTCAGGTTACTATCTGGAGTTTGATACTGAACGTGCAGGTGACTTCAAACCATTACGCTTCCTAAAAGACAATCAGCAGGTCGTGCTTGGCCTGTTCTCTTCCAAATTTGGTGAGCTTGAAAGCAAGGAAGATATTCTGAAGCGTATTGAGGAAGCGAAGCAATATGTCGATCTAAACCGGATTTGCCTGAGCCCGCAATGCGGCTTTGCTTCCACGGAAGAAGGTAACCACCTTACAGAAGAGCAGCAATGGCGCAAGCTTGCTTATATTAAAGAGATTGCTGAAGAGATCTGGAATTAACTCTAATTAAAAAGTAGACAGAGACAATACACCTTTAACCATTCGGATGTTCATCCGTACGGTTAAAGGTGTATTTTGATTTAAAGAGTGTACATGGATTTACTTGGCGTGCTGTCACTATACCAGTGGATTGTGAGTAATTAGGGAAAAGCTCCCTAATAAAAGCCGATAATTGCTTTAAATGAATGGAATCAGGGAATTCCTCCCTAAAAATCGGGCCAAAATATACTTTTACCGCTAAATTAGTTGAATTATAGGGAGGAATTCCCTAATTGTTGGCCTAATGATCAAAATTCACTGAATTTTAGGGAGAAATTCCCTAATCTATCAATGCCTTGATATGAAAGAGGGCACCGCAAAGTAAAAAAAAGGGGAGTCTCGTAGAGGAGACTCCCTTTTTGTATTTATCTTATTTTGTATAGTTATCGAAGTAACCTTGAATATAAATCATCGGTGTTCCTTTATCGCCACTACCAGAAGTCAAATCAGATAATGAACCAATCAGGTCCGTTAATCTACGAGGAGTAGTCCCTTGTGCTTCCATCGCACCAACCAGGTCATCATTTTTATTCTGGATGTATTTAGAAATGGCTTGTTTCAGCTCTTCACCACGAAGATGAGAGAAGTTGTTATCGGCCAAATATTTCAATTTCACTTCATTTGGTGTTCCATCAAGTCCGGCAGTGTAAGCAGGGGATACAACTGGATCTGCCAGTTCCCATATTTTACCGACTGGATCTTTGAATGCACCATCGCCATAAACCATAACTTCTACAGTTTTACCTGTTATTTCTTTGATTTTTGCTTGGATACCATCCACGATAGGTTGGCAGTTATTTGGAAATAGCTTTACGCTTTCTTCTGTTGCTTTATTGGATCCAAGCAGACCATAAGCTTCGTTAAAGCCGCTGCCATCAATGGATTGTGTAAGAATATCATCCAAGCCAAATACTTTTTCAGCACCATTGTTTGTGAGAATGCGTTTGGTTCTGAAGCGAGTGTGAATATCGCAAGTTAATACATTTTTTGTATAATTTAAAATGGTTTTTGGATTGTTGGAGAAGATGACTTCACAAGCCACACCTTCAGCTTCAATTAAACCTTTGTAATATTCAATATAGTCAACACCTGTGAATGGGTGCTTGATATAGCCGAAAAACTCACGAAACTGAGCTTCTGTTAATACATCCGTCCATGGATTGATACCTTTAGCATCTAGTTCGTCGATGTCTACAAGGTGGTTGCCCACTTCATCAGCTGGATAGCTTAGCATTAAGACTACTTTTTTTGCCCCTTTGGCAATACCACGCAAGCAGTTAGCAAATCGGTTACGGCTAAGGATTGGGAAGATGACACCCACGGTTTCTTCACCGAATTTTGCCTTTATATCAGCAGCAATATTGTCAATCGTCGCATAGTTTCCTTGTGCCCGAGCCACAATGGATTCAGTTACAGTTACAATGTCACGATCCTCGATCGAGAAACCTTCGACTTTTGCAGCATTCAATACGGTTTGAACTACGATTTCTTCAATATTATCCCCATTATTAATGATGGGCCCGCGGAGTCCACGTACCACTGTTCCAACTACTCTTTCCAATATGATCTCTCCTCTTATAAGGGTATACTCTCTATAAAAGTAATGGTTATAATCCCTATATTACTATACCCTTTTAGAGCGATATAAGTAAAATTAATGTTTATAATATCTAATATAAAAATGGTTTATAGATATAGAAGTTTTTAGAGATTTTTAACATTGTCGTTAGAGATAGAAAATCAATTTCTCGGGGAGGTAGAGCCGTATGAACAAAATGGACCGTTTGTTAGCTATAGTGCTTGAATTGCAGCGTAATAAAGTGCTGCGAGCGGAAGATTTGGCGGCTACGTTTGAAACGAGCGTGAGAACTATTTATCGGGATATTCAGGCACTTAGTGAAGCGGGCGTATCCATAATAGGAGCGCCAGGGCAGGGCTACTCCTTGATTGAGGGCTATTTCCTGCCACCCGTTAGTTTCACGCTGGACGAAGCAGTGACATTGCTTATCGGGACTGACTTTATCGAGCAGTGGTTTGATGCCCACTATGGCAATAAGGCTAGAAGTTCTAAAGCGAAAATAGAAGCTATCCTGCCAGAAGCCATCCGCAGTGAAGCATCACAGATCCGCAAAAGTTTTCGTTTATTTGCATCCGCAGCAGATATAGCACCAATACAAGAAAAGGCATGTCTGGAAGCCATTCGTCGAGCGATATTAGAGGAAAGGAAAATAAGATTTCGTTATTCCAAAAGAATCGCCGAAGCCGATGGGAACCGTCAAAGTATTCGTACGGTAGCTCCTTACGGACTTGTGCTTCATCAAGGATCATGGGTACTCGTCGCCTGGTGTGAATTGCGTCAAGACATCCGTCATTTCCGGTTATCCCGAATGAGGGAGCTTATTGATCTGGAAGATAAATTTATACGGCCAGCGGATTTTCAATTGGAGGTATACCAACCTCCTGATGATCGTAACGTTCATGTGGTTATCTTAGTCCATTCTGACATAGCTGATAAGGTAAGGGAATCGAACAATTTTTATATGGAAACTATAGAGGATCATGCGGAAGGCTTACGGGTTACTTTTCGGGTTCGAAAGCCAGCGGAATTGCTGCAATGGGTGCTGGGCTGGGGAGGTGGCATGGTTGTGCTAGAGCCGGAATCTTTTCGCCATCAAGTTAGAAACGAACTAGAAATAATGTTAAAACGCTACTGACATAACGCTGTCAGTAGCGTTTTTATATACTTGGATAATCAATGACTACAGGAGCTGATATATAATGATTACAACAAAAGAAGCCTTACAACGTTTTGAAGAAACTGCGACATACTATATTCAAGAAGTAGAGCGATTCAATCTGGAGCAGCTGAAGCTAAAGCCAAGTGAAAACGAGTGGTCCATCGGACAGATGGTTCAACATCTCATTAACTCGGCACTGTATATGCAGCTTCGTAATATCGATCAATGTCTGGTGCTCAACCAAGATCCCTCGGTATCTCATGTGGGGAAAACCGAGGATGGTGCGGCTATATTTGCACAAGGCAGTTTTCCGCCCATTCGTATTCAGGTTCCGCCTTCCGCCCAATATACGCCGGAGCAGCCGGAGAGCAAGGAACAATTAAGTCAAGGGTTACATTCAGTCATCCAAAGAATGAGAGAGATCGAACCGTCTCTTGAAAAAGCGTCCAAACAAAATACCGTATCTCACCCACGATTCGGTGGACTATGCGCGGAGGAATGGTTCCTGCTTATTGAGATGCACTATCGTCATCATCTTCTGCAGCTGGAGCGATTAAACAATGAATTGTTTCGGAAAGTGTTGTAATACCAAAAAAGAGGCCGTTGCTGATCTACAGCAACGGCCTTTCGTCGTAAAAGAAAGGATCTTAATTTCCTGAGCCAAGCGTCGCTTGAACATAATCTTTATATTCACTCGGATTAACTCCAAAATGCTTCTTGAAAAGTCTGGTGAAATAAAATTGATCATGTATACCGATTTGCGTAGAAATCTCTTTGACATAAGGGTTGCCCTTTAGAATTAACTCTGCGGCTTTCTCCATTTTTACGGTGTTAATGTAATGAATGATACTTTGGCCGACTTCTTCTTTAAAGATTCTGGATAGATAGTTCTCACTTAAGTTGACCTGCTTGGCAATCAGAGATAAGGTCAGCTTTTTCTGATAATTTGCATTGATATAATCAATTGTTTGTTTAACATCCCTATTATGGGTAGTCACAATCTGTTGTTTTTGATGTGAGAATAATTGAAATAAAAGCTCCATTTGCGTTAGAATCTCAGCACTTCGTTTACTGTTTGCAATATTCTCAATAGTTGTTTTCAAAAGCTTTGGATCTTCAACGATAATGTGAGCATCGCATAATGGAAGATAGTGCAGACAATTGACGATGAATGTTTTGGCTTCAGCCGGCTTTATTTGTTTCGATCTGCAGGTCTCAAGGAAATTTTGAGTGGCTTGATTAACGGCTTCAATGCCCGAACGTTTCCAGGCCTGTATTAAATTCGTAGAGAACTCATGAACGTTTTCGAAATCGAGCGTATCATTTAAATGGACAATCTCGGGATCAATAATCGTTATTTCGTTGTAAAATTGGATTTCCAAGGATTCTTTACATCGCTCTAGCATTACTTTCGCCTCAGCGTATCCTCTAATGGGCTGGGAATAAACAATGGTAGGGGTAATAGAAATATACATTTTGATCAACTGAATGACTCTATGGATAAAGTCGGTACGGATAATTTGCTGATTGTCCAAGGTATCAGTGGAGATTAGCAGCAACAATGCATTCGATTCAAGCTGAATAATTTCGAATTGATCTACGGTTTCCAGGATATCTAAGATGATGTTTTCAATGAAGGATACCGATAGCTGGTTTTTACGTGCGCTAGGGCTGGCGCTATTTTGCTCAAAGGTGATGTAGAACAAGTAGCAGCTATTGTCACTAAAAGCGAGTGTTATAGAATTTTGCTGCTCAAGCTGATTCATATCATAATATGGGTCGGTAAAATAATCTTTTAAAATCGCATTCTTCACACTCTTTAAATTGTGTTGCAATAGCTGAGATTGTGTCTCTAGCTGCTGCTTGGACTGAAGCTGTTCTTGGATTAGCTGCGTGGATTTCTCCAGCAACTGGATGAGGTCCGCAGTCTTCATACTAATCTTAAGCATATAATCTACAGCGCCAAGAACTAATGCTTCACGAACCAATTCATACTCCCCGTGGTTACTTGCCACCAGGATTTTCCCGGCAAACCCTCTGTTATTGAGTTCTTTTATCAGCTGCAAACCATCCATATTAGGCATTTTGAGATCTGTAATGATGATATGGGGATTAAACTTCTCAACAAGGGTTAAAGCTTCAACTCCGTCAGAGGCTGTAGCACAGATCATATATCCAAGCTCTTCCCATGGAATCATGGTTCTGAGCGCGACTTTTACAATGGGTTCATCATCCACCAGCATTACATTATACATTGGATACACTAGTATCACCCCTTATCTTCTTCGTAGGTTTGTTTGGGGATAATCAGGCGGCAACAGGTTCCTTGACCCACCAAGCTTGTGATGAATAGTCCGTAGCTCTCACCATATTGAAGCTTAATGCGATCGGCTACATTAGAAATTCCGATACCGGACAGCGTATCAGCCTTTTCCGATTTTTTCGTATCAAAGCCTTTTCCGTTATCAATGATTTCTATAACAAGTGTGTATTCATTTTTTGCGTAAGCCTTAATGCGGATAAGAACTTTTCCTCCAATGTCCGTAACCCCATGGATGATAGCGTTCTCAGCGATCGGCTGCAGAATAAGTTTAGGGATCAGACTATGTAATACCGATTCATCTAGATCATATTCAACGTCAAATCGATCAGCATAACGTATTTTTTGAATAGCAAAGTAATTGTCCAGATTATTAAGCTCTTGTTTGATGGTTATTTCCTCATCTTGATCGATGATGGTACTGCGCAGTAATTCTGCGAGAGAGGAGATACCATCACTTAGCACCGGAACTTGGTTAATCATTGCGAGCCATCGCAAGGAATTTAGAGTGTTGAATAAAAAATGAGGGTTAATCTGTGATTGTAGCATTTGTAATTCAAGCGAACGCTGCCTCTTTTGATCTTTCTGTTGATCCTCTATCAGTTGCTCAATCCGGCTGACCATGCTATTAATCCTATTAGCAAGAACACCCATCTCATCGTTGCTGTGATCTTCTATACGATTGGATAAATTGCCATAAAAAATTTGATTACAGAAGACAATAATTTGTTTGATAGGCTTTAGGATGCTTTTATACAAGACGATGATAATTAGGATACATAGGATTACAATGATGCTGACGACGATAAGGAGTCCAGTGGTGATTTTACTTGTCTCAGAATTAATATAAGAGAAAGGAACCGTAGAAATCATGTACCAGCCTAATTGATTATTATTGATATAGGAGATCTGATGCATTTTGCCATTGACTAAGCCTTGAAAGGAATGGTTCTTCTGTGCCTCTTGTTCCTTGATTTGCTTAAACAGTTGACCTTTATCATACGCTTCTCCAAGTGTTGTACCCTTTAGGTTGGAGGACATCACTATTCCTTCTCTATTCATGATAAGCAGATTAGAACCTGTTCCTAAGTCCACACTGGAAAGAATGACTTTTGAGAATAACTCCCCGCCGATAAAAACAAACACATAACCTAATGGAACGCCAATGTCTTCTTGATCAAAAATTTTACGCCCCAGGACAATCGTATGGGAAGCACGATAGCTTTTTACATAATTAAGACTGTCATAAGGGGCATTCAGATCTACCTGTTTCATGATTTCACCATACTTTGGATTGGGAATGCCATCATAGCCTAATTCATAAATAGGTTCGTTCTTGGAATCTATGATCCGAACGTTCTGAACATATCCCGGATAGATGGTTCTGTACACATTATCCATAGCGTGGTTAATGGTAGCATTGCTAGGAGCGGGTTCATTAGGTGCTGCCGTTAAACGCTCCTGAATAATAGGATTGGTAGAAACAGATCCGGCAAGATATTGATAGTTATTAAGCTCGCTTAACATCGTTCGATTGAGCAGTGTCAAAGCCTGAAAGGTGGATTTGCTTAATTTATTGTTAATGGATTTGGAGTAGATAGTATAGGAATAGAAACCTATAAAGATGATTGGAATCACGGAAACGATTAAGAAGATAACGGTTAAGCGATTTTGAATTTTAATTTTTCTTATGATTTGTGGGGGACTAGGAAAATACCGCTTCCCTTTGTTATGACTCAGGTGGATGACCTCCCATTCGATATCCTTTACTTACAAGTTAACATAAAAAGAAGAATGGAATATATATGCATGGGCGAAAAGCAAGAATAATCTATGGAATCGTTAGTATTATCCATTCCTTTAACCGCTAAGTTTACAATACATGTGATCCTGATGAATAAGCATATCTGAAACCTGAATGATAGATGGATAAAATAATACATAGGTAAGTTTGTATTGTAAATGTAAATAAAACGTAAACACTTCTATACTTAATTTATCAGATAAAGCGTTTTCAATATTTAATCTGTGGTTGGGTCATTAGCAAGAACATCTTAAGGAGGGCGTTTATGAGAAAGACAATGAGTACGTTATTAGCAGTTACGCTGCTGGGTGTGGGGTTGATTGGTTGTGGGAATAGCACGAATACACCAGCTGCCTCAAAGGATTCGAATTCTACAAAAGCTACGAGTACAGCGGAAGCGACAAGTACAACGAACGCCGAGAATACTTCTAAAGAGGATGCTAAGAAGGATTTTGATAACAAGGAACTGAGTATTGCTGTATTCCAAGGTGGATATGGCGCCGATTATTGGAATGAAATTGTCAGTAAATTCGAGAGTACTTATCCAGGGGTAAAAGTGAATATGACGATCAACCCTAAGGTTGGTGAAGTGATCAGACCACAGATTGTTGCCGGTAATCCTCCTGACTTCCTATCTGTTACGGATACAGAGCAAAGTGGGATTATGCTTTCCCTGATTAAAGAAAAAGGACTTCTAGACATCACTGATGTATTCGAAAGCAAGGCCTTAGATAAAGATGAGACGCTAAAGGATATGATTCTTCCAGGAATGTTGGACAGCACAAGATTTCAGCCGTATCAAGACGGGAAGATCTATCTGGCACCTTTTAACGCTGGACCGATGGGCTTGATTTACAACAAAACTTTGTTCGCGGAAAAAGGCTGGAGTGTTCCTGAGACTTGGGACGAGTTCTTTGCATTAGGCGATGAGCTGAAAAAAGAAGAGAACTTCTTGGTCAATGCAGATGGAACGAAAACGAAAAGAGCGTTGTTCACTTACCAAGGTATCTATCCGGACTATTTGGAAGAAATTCTGTATCCTGCGATTGCTAGTGCGGGCGGTAAAGAAACGTTAGATAAAGTCTTTGCTTATGAGGAAGGTTCATTTAAGAACGATACGATCAAAAAAGTATTGGATATATTCTACAAAATATCTAAAGACGGATATCTGATGGATGGCACAGTTGCCTTGAACCATACCCAATCGCAGACTGATATGATGATGGGGAAAGCGTTGTTTATTGTAAACGGCAACTGGATGGAAAATGAAATGAAGGATTCACCAAGGGAGAATGGCTTTGAATTTGGGATGACAACCGTCCCTGTATTTAATAAAGGAGATCAGAAGTACGTACTTTCCAGCTATGAGCAATTCTCCATTCCTGCAAAAGCTAAAAATCCAGAGCTGGCTAAAGAATTCTTAAAGTTCCTGTATACGGATGAGTCCGTTAAATTATTCGCGGAAAAAGCTAATGGTGCGTACGCACTTAATGGTGCGAAGGAGCTGTCGAAGCCATACTTGACCAAAGGTGTATATGACATGTTTGAGGCTTACAATGGTTCCATTTCAATTCTGCAAGGCTGGCAATCCTTACCGAAGGGCTCCAAAGTTAGTGTAGTCACTGAAATGTTCAAGAATACGATGACGCCAGTCATGACAGGTCAAATGACCACTGACCAATGGATGGATAATGTTGAAAAAGCTTTTGCACAGATTCGTAAAGAGAAAGCAGCTAGTAAATAATTTATAGCATCTCATGCCAATGCATCCTGTTAAGAATGGATACAGACATCTATGAACAGGATGCATTTTGCATGAAGAGGAGTGAGAAAGATGTCTGAGATGCAACTAACGGAAGTAGCTCCTAGAAACAGAAAATTAAAGACTAAGTCAACGAAAACTAAAAATCCGAAGCTATTCATAGCCGTATGTACCATTCCTGCGCTCCTGTTGACTCTCGTATTTATGATCATTCCAACCTTTCGGGCATTCGTTATGTCTTTTACGGATGCAACCGGGATGAGTGATGAGAACAAGTTTATCTTTCTGGATAACTATAAATATATGTTCCAAGATGAGATGTTCCTCAAAGCGCTTAGTAATACGTTCAAGCTGATGCTGGTCGTGCCGGTGGTTACCTTAGCCTTTGGCTTAGTGCTTGCTTTTCTATTGACGCAGACGAAGCTGAAAGAGAGAGGCTTTTACCGGACGGTATTCTTTTTCCCAAGCATTATCTCTTTGACGGTAGTCGGGATCATATGGTCCTTTGTGTTTCATCCGAACATGGGGATCTTGAACAATATTCTCTCAAGTATTGGGCTGGATCAACTGACTATGACTTGGCTTGGGGATAGCCGAACTGCATTATGGTGCGTTGCGGTCACTCTGATCTGGCAGGCGGTTGGTTACTATATGGTGATGTATATCGCTGCAATAGATGGGATTTCTGCGGATGTGTTCGAGTCGGCGACCATTGATGGTGCAGGGTATTTCCGGAAGCTTGTCAGCATTACGATCCCACTGTTAAAAGAAATCATTGGAATAACCTTCGTGCTGTCCCTGGCGGGTACGATCAATTTAAGCTTTATCGTCGTAACAATCATGACCGGCGGTGGACCGGCAGGTGGTACTACTGTATTACTCCATTACATGTACACTCAAGGGTTCCAAAATGCGAACTTTGGTTATGCCATGGCTATCGCGATTTTTACGCTTGCGTTTGCCTTTGTCCTTTCTTTTCTGTCTAGACTACTTACAAATCGAGCAGAAGGGTAGGGGAGAAGGGTGAATAGTAATCAACAGAGTCTTATAAAAATAAACATTATCAATTGGATCACTCGGCTGTTTCTGATTGTGGCTACTATTGTTTTGTTATATCCGTTTGTATGGAATCTTTTAGCCTCATTTAAGAGCAACACGGAATTTCTAACCGATCCTTTCTCCTTTCCACAAGCCTTACACTTGGATAACTATGTACGTGCTTTTCAGAAATCTAAGATGGGAAGTTATTTCCTGAATTCTATCTTTCTAGTGGTACTTTCCACTGCGATTCTAGTTATTTTTGTGGTCCCTATAGCTTATGTATTAACGAGATTTAAGTTTTGGGGTTCCAAAATGATTCTTAATATTTATATGGCCTGTATCTTTCTCCAAGCTTCTTATATCATGGTTCCTTTATTTATTCAGGTGAATTCTTTCGGGATGCTGGACAATCGCGGGATGCTCGGTTTGATCTATGCTGTCCTTCAGTTTCCTTTTGCGATCTTTGTGTTAAGCGGATTTCTGCGATCTGTCCCTAGAGATTATGAAGAGGCCGCCAAGATTGACGGTTGCGGGAATACAGGGGTACTCGTCAGAATCATTGCGCCACTAGCTAAGCCGGGAATTGTAACGGTCTGTATGCTGGCAGCGATGGGCTTTTGGAATGAGTATCCACTGGCATTAGTTCTAATTCAAACGGATAGCAAAAAAACATTACCGGTGGGTTTAGCCAATCTGTTTGAGGTTCAAAGGTATGCTACAGATTGGAGCGCACTATTTGCCGCATTGATCTTGGTACTCATTCCAACGATTCTCCTATATGTGGTAGGACAAAAACAATTGCTCCAAGGAATAAGCGCTGGTGGAATTAAGGGCTGAACTACAAAGTCATGGAGGGAATTTGTGTGGACAAAGGAAGATTTACACTACCTGGTGAAACAGGAATGGAAGAGGTCATAGCCGATCTTGTAGAGAGATGGGGCGTAGATGCTGTACGTGACAGTGATGGCACGAGTCTATCGCAGGACATTCTTGATATGGGTCTGCAAATCTATTCAACGCTTTGTCTGGTACGTGAGGACAACGAGTGGGCAAAGCAGCATCCACAGTATAGACAGCAGATTTATCTGATGTCTGCACCATTGATTGCGACATCGAAGGTGAAGACCATTGATATTATGGCAGATTTTTTTGCAGATCAATTTGTTCCTAACACAGATGTGGATATTAAAAAGTATTGGCAGGTTGTAAACCGGACCACAGGAGAAATAGTACCTTCGGCACATTGGAGTTATGCAGAGGGGATCGTCACGCTTGAGCAGGCGGAACAGTTTCACAAATATACCGTCAGTTTCTTGGCCTATCAGATTTGGGAACCGGTCTCTATGTACAATCACATCACGAATAGCTGGACGGAAGAGCATCGCTTACCACTGGATGTTCGTTATCCCGAGGCTCAAGAGCATGTATTGAAGGTGCTGAAAGATTGGCTAGCAAAGCATCCGAAGACTGATATCGTTCGTTTTACTACCTTTTTTTATAATTTCGACCTGATTTTTAATAAGGAAGGTAAGGAGAAGCAAGTTAATTGGTTTGGCTATCTAAGCTGCGTAAGTCCATTAGCTTTAGATCAGTTTGAACAAGCTTATGGATATCGTCTGACTGCGGAAGATTTTGTGGATCAAGGACGATATAACACACCGTTTATGAATCCGACGCCAAGGTATTTGGACTGGATGGAATTTAATCAGAAATTCATTGCAGGTTATGCCAAACAATGTGTTGATATGGTGCATGATTTCGGTAAGAAAGCCATTATGTTCTTTGGGGATCACTGGGCAGGGACAGAGCCTTATGGTAAATATTTTTCCGAGATTGGGCTAGATGCAGTGGTCGGGGCAGCCGGAGATGGGGTTACGACCCGTATGATCGCGGATATTCCTATTAAGGATACCGAAGCCCGGTTCTACCCGTACTTCTTCCCAGATGTATTCTTTGAAGGTGGAGATCCTGTTGGAGAGTCCATGCCGATCTGGATAAAATGTCGCCGGGCACTTATGCGTAAATCGGTTGGAAGAATGGGGTATGGTGGATATCTAAGTCTGGCGTACCAATTCCCTAATTTTATTGATCATGTGACGGAGATTGCGACTCAGTTTAAAGGAATTCATGCAAATGCTGAAGGGACTCAGCCGTATAAGGCATCGTTTAAAGTGGCGATACTTAATACTTGGGGCTACATTCGCAGCTGGCAGACGCACCAAGTGGCTCACTCTTTATGGAATCAAAGATGTTATTCCTACATAGGGGCACTGGAGTCACTCGCAGGATTGCCTTTCGACATTGAATTTATAAGCTTTGATGATATTAGACAACACGGGATTGATCCTAGTATCGGTGTGATCATTAACGCGGGTGATGTCCATACTTCTTGGAGTGGCGGAGATCATTGGAGCGATCCAAAAGTGGTGTCTAGCATTCGTGAATGGGTGCATCAAGGCGGCGGTTTTATTGGAATTGGTGATCCAACGGCATATGAGCATCAAGGGGTTCTTTTTCAACTAGCGGATATTTTAGGTGTTCAAAAGGAAATGGGTTTTACAGCAAGCGTTAATAAGCCTAAGGTAACGCCAGTAAAGAAGCATTTCATTACGGAAGATCTGGAAGGCGACATTGATTATGGTGAAGGGATGACCATGATTTATCAAGTGGAGATTGGAGCACAAGTCTTGGATGTACACGACAATAGCTGCAATCTTGCAGTGAATTCATTTGGGCAGGGTCGAGGCGTTTATATTGCAGGGCTGCCGTATAGTATCCAGAATACTAGATTACTGAGCCGGGCGATCTTTTGGGCTGCACATCAAGAGGAACAATTGTATTCTTGGTTCTCATTGAATCCGAATGTAGAGTGTCATGCTTACCCTGAGACTGGCCGCTATTGTGCTGTAAATAACACAGCGGAGACCCAAAAGACGACGATCCTGATGGAGAACGATTTGAGAATAGAGCTCGAATTGAACGGAATGGAAAGTGTGTGGCTGGATATGAATATGTAATAGTTTGGCGGATTCTTACCTGAAAGGAGTGAGAATCCGCCTTTTTCTGTTTAGCTACGTTGTACAGGTCAACGTCAGGGGGAACGATCGATTTAGTGGTGAATGCAAGAGTTTTCATGAGTCTTCGCTTCACATCCCACAACGGTAAAGGTATGCCTACTAATTTATCTATACTATTATTTGGATTGGGAAAAGTCAGTGGGTAGACTGGAGATAGTCTGTGGGTAGACTAAAGGAAACCTGTAGCTGAACTCGAGAAAGTCAGTAGCTGGAGTAGGGAAAGCTGCAAAAATACAGCAATTTACACAGAAATCCTCAGCATGAAGTCCAAAACCTGCAAATGTGCAGGAATATCCTCACTAATGGCTCGAAAACTTCTTCTGGAGCTATAAATACTGCAGATTTGCAGGAATCCATACTTTAACCACCATTGAAACATAGAATGATGTACTTTTGCAGGATTATTCGCTGGTGATCCGGTTTAAAGTTACTGGTTAGTCAATATCCAATCGTCAGCCTCTTGGAGCGACATCCTACTAGTTGCGCTTATGGAGACAGAGTCAGATTTTGCTCAAAAGCAGAATCTATTGATTCTATAGATTTTATAGATTCTTTAAACTAACTATATAGAATCTAGAGAATCCGAGACAACTTGCGATACGCCCGCGGAGAAATCCCCTCATTCGCCGTGAACACCCTGCTGAAATAATGGATATCGGGATAGCCGACCTGATCGCCCACCCTCTCAATCGGCCAATCCGTTTCTCGCAGCAGCTTACGCGCTTCCCTATGCCGGATCGAGCGGAGGTATTCTCCGGGGGGCATACCTGCAACCTCACGAAAGAGCTTGGCAAAGTGGTCCTCATGCATATTCATGGATGTGGCCATGGATTTATTGGTCCAGCGTTCTGCTAACCGCTCTTCTAGCTCGTCTATTAATGCCCTGATCCGCTCAGTATGAACTGAAGACTTAGCTGCAACGCGGGAGTTTTGCGTTCGAAGCAGCGAAGTCAGAATACCAAGTAGTAGCCCTCGACAGACCCACTCATAACCGGCAGGCCGCATAGTGAATTCATGAACGAGCTGTTCCATGGCATGAACACATTCGGGTGGCGGGGAGTAGATCGGTTCTTGTGACAATGGCATGAAGGGGACAGTTACGGCTTCAAAGGCGAATTTATCGTGTATGACTTCATCCTCATTAACTACCATATCTTCATCATGTGTAATAATTGATTCCCCAAAGAAATCAAAATGGATTCCAATAAGCTTAGTATCTGAATCTGACAGGATAACATTCTGATGATATACCCCAGATGAGAGGAAAATTAGCTGCCCAGCGTTCAGTATATATTCTTCCGTATCCATCTTTGTTAATAATTTGCCCTGGCGAACATATAGTAGCTCGAAGTCATATAGCCTTCTTCTTTGGAAGGTGCAAGGTGGAAGTGTCTGCAATTGTGCATAGTGAATTCCGGGTGCCCAATCACGAGAGGGTACCTGCTTTCTCAGTGGGTAAGAGGGATCTTTGTCAGACATGTCACTGCCTCCTGAATGTTTAATAGAATAGACCGGAATAGTGCAAAAAGTCTCTTCTTCGCCTAAATAAATCGAATTTAGAATCTAGTATAATATAAATAATTAAAGGATACAAAGTGCATCTAAGCCTAGGAAGTGGAAAACGGAAAAGAACAAATAGGAGGAGGATTCAAATGAAAAAGGGAATAAACATCTGGTCGTTTCGCGAAGGAACTGAAATTAAAGAATGCGTACGTCTAGCCAAAGTGGCTGGATTTGAGGGGATCGAGCTGTCATTAAATGAGTCAGGTGAACTTGGCCTGCAAACCACTGAGAAAGAAGCGCGTATCCTTCGTGATTCTATTAATGAAACGGGTCTGGAGATCGCGGGGCTGGCAACAGGTCTATATTGGTCTTATGCGATGACTAGTGAATCTGAAGCGAATCGAACCAAGGCAATCGATGTATGCAAAAAGCAACTGGAGCTGGCGGCTGCGCTAGGTGTAGATACAATTCTTGTCATCCCTGGCGCTGTTGGTGTGGATTTCATCGAGGGCTGTGAGGTTGTTGATTATGAAAAAGCTTATGATAGAGCGCTGGAAGCGATTAGTCATTTAGCCAAGGATGCTGAGCAAGCAGGCGTTTCTATTGGTCTTGAAAATGTGTGGAATAAATTCTTGCTGTCTCCGCTTGAATTACGTACTTTTATTGATACGGTCGGTTCCAGTTATGTAGGTTCCTATCTTGATGTTGGGAATATCGTGCATTCCGGTTATCCAGAGCAGTGGATACGGATTCTAGGCCATAGAATTAAAAAGGTGCATTTCAAGGATTACCGTCGGACGGCTGGTGGGCTTCACGGATTTGTTGATCTACTCGCTGGGGATGTGGATTATCCAGCAGTCATGAAAGCGCTTGAAGACATTGGATTCAACAATTATGTTACCGGTGAAATGATACCGTCATACACACATTATACGGAGCAAATTATTTTTAATACTTCTGCAGCTATGGATGCCATTCTCGGACGTACCACTTTCAAAGCTTAAAGTATGGGGGAAGGCGATGCTCAGCCTATAGCAATCATTGAGGCTGAGATACAATCCGCTGGGCTGGAAGGTGCTTGGATAGAGCTTGTTTAATTATTAATCATTTAGCTGGGGAGGCTTCACTATGTTGAAAATAGGTTTGATTGGCTTTGGATTTATGGGCCGGATGCATTTTGATAATTATGTTCGCTTAACGGAAGAGGGGCATCCCATTGCCCTTAAAGCCATCTGTGACTTGCGAATTGAGGAATTGAAAGACGGTAAAGCGGACGGCAATATGAGTACCGCTCGAGAAGTGTATGATTTAACAGCTTACAGTCTCTATGATGATCTGGAGAAAATGATAGCGAATGAGGAACTGGATATGATCGATATCGCAGTTCCTACTTACCTGCATGCTGAAATGGCTTGTTCTTTGCTGGAACGAGGATATCATGTCTTTTGTGAGAAGCCGATGGCTAGAACTTCAGTAGAAGCACAGAAAATGGTAGAAGCAGCGGAGCACAGTGGAAAGAAATTGATGATCGGACAGTGCCTGCGTTTTTGGCCAGGGTATGAATATTTGAAAGAAGTTGTGGAAACTGAGCAATTTGGTAAAGTGACAGAAGGATATTTCTACCGTGGTTCAGGGGCTCCTAAAGATTGGTTTCTGGATGAGAAGCTAAGCGGTGGATGCATTGTGGATATGCATATTCACGATACGGATATGATTAACTATCTGTTCGGCAGACCGGATAAAGTATCGACTTTGGGCCGGAATGTTCTACCGGGAAGTGGGTATGATATTGCTTCTACACACTATTTTTATAAGGATGCAAAGGTGATCAATGCTCAGGTGGACTGGACGCTGGAGGGCGACTTTGGATTCTACATGGGGTACAGGGTTAACTTCGAGCGAGGAAATGTTGTATTTGATGGTAGTGGAGTCAAGGTGAATCCCAATGATGGAGCAGGCTTTACGGTGGAGCTTTCCCCGGATGCGGGTTACTACAGAGAGCTGGTCTATTTCTTGGATGCGATTATTCAAGATAAGCCTATTATCATTTGTACGCCTGAGAGTGCAGCAGAATCTTTGGAAATCATAGAGGCGGAAGTACAGTCAGCAAATGCCGAAGGGGAATGGATTGTACTTAACTAGCAAGATATAGAGGATGCAAAGGCGTGACGAGAGGAACGATCATTATAGATGATTTCTCCAGTCACGTCTTTTTGGTATGCATTCTCATCTAACCTTTATTGCGCTGGAATTTTGTGTTGTCCCTAGCATAGTGTGATACGGAGCCGTCATATCTTCTAAGGCGTACCTGTACATCGGAGAACTCTTCAACGATTCCTGAGGCAACCTCAGAATACATTCCATCAGGGTCAAGCTGTAGGGCAGTGATATAAGTTTGGGATAAAGCGGCTATGAAAAAATCAATATTTTTATTAAGTGTATGTGGCATGGTATTCCCTCCGGTGATATCTTCAACATGTATGAATATAAATAATCCTAAGGAACTATTTTAACACGATTTGCGGATGAATTTGAGGAGGAATTACTTGATTTCGGTCAAAAATATGCGAAATTTGGTTGTAATTGTATTAAAATCCGAAGATCATCCGAGGGCAGGTAGCGAAGTTGTTTCGCTGTCTGTCTTTTTTTTACTTTCTGGTTTGAAAAGAAACCTGCGGACGGATATGATTTGTGTAGTGAAAGGATGATCGTCAAATGACAGAACAGCTACAAAGAGCCAAGGAGTTATACACACGATTTCTGGGTCATTTTTTAGATATGCATAAGGCAGGTTTGCTTAAGGAGTATAAGCGTTTTGAAATTCCTAGAGAACAAGAGATAGAATGGCTCAATGAAATGGCCTTGGCGTACGCCGAGCAGTTGTCGATCCGAGATTGGGATGCAATTACTGCCCTAGACGCTTTATCGAGAAACTATCAAGACAGCTGGATTGTGGAGAAGGTATCTTCTTTTGCCTCGCGGAATATGATGAGTGCGGATAGTCTGGTTAGATTGATCTACGCAGAGAAACTGGTAGGGATTATTGGTTCTCATAAACAAGTGATCCCAAAAGAACTATTATTTGAGGCCTGTAAAGTTGCTGTGCAAATTCTCGAAAATGTAATCTCACAGCCGCTGGTCATTGACCCTGGACATGAGCTTAAGGAGCTTGGCCTTAAAGATAAGAGAGCTTTGAACAGTCGTGCAGAGCAAAGCTTAGAACAGGTGAAGGTGCTAATTAATTAACCGTTGGAGGGGAAATATGAGATTACTCGTAGCGCAACCTAATCACGAACCCCATTTGGAGCATTTGCTCAAAGAAATGAGCAGACAGGATTCTTTTGACGCGGTGTTGTATCCAGAAGGTTATGTAGCAGATGAAGCCAGTTTAAAGACCTTATGTGAAGTTGCCAAAACATATAAAAAGCTGATCATTACAGGATATAGGAACAGCAATAACAAGGATAGAGCGCTAATGATTCATCCTTCTGGGGACATCATTTTGGAACGAGCCAAATCGCCGATGGATGAACAGCTGTATCGCCCGTCAGTTGCGGAAGCGGATGGCCTCAGTATTGGTTATTTGCTGTGTGTTGAGCTTCTGCAAGGATACGTTGGTTTGGAAGGACAGGCTAAGTCGTTAGATTTCATCGCACATCCGATTGGGGTAGGCATGTTCAGCGAAGAACAATTTGAATTATGGATCGAGGAAGCCACTAGGATTGCTGTGAAATATAACACGATGATTATTGGGACAAGCCATGCTGACGGATCTTACCGAAACTGTGGAATTTCGATTCCCATCTCATATTGGATCGACTCTACCGGACAACCTATTTATATTTCGCGTAATGATACGAGAAGTCGAATGATTAATCTCGATACTAGGCAGGTTAATGTTCAAGATTAGGGAATAGCCGAAGTTGACACACTGTTGTCAAATTGGGTGTGCTACGATTTCATAACAGATTAACTTCTGATGATTTATAGAAGAAAATGAGGGATACACAATGGCTGAACCTTTAAAAGCGATGTACAATGAACAATTCCTGCTTGGTTTTGGCGAAAAGATTCGCAGTGTACATAGTGTTTTTGATACTGATGCATTTGTAATTTCGGCTATGGCGGAACCTTGGGATACGCTCGAACTGAAGGCAAGGATGCGGCGGATTACGGAGACACTGGGAAGTCATTTACAGCTTCCTTATGAGGAAGCGCTGGCGATACTGTTCGCTATTACTGAGGATTGTGTGGGATTTCCATACTTGATCTTTCCAGATTTTGTAGAGGTATTTGGTCAAGGGGCTGAGCATTGGGAGTTGTCTATGCAGGCGCTGGAAAGGTTCACACCGAAATCATCAGCAGAGTTTGCGGTTAGACCGTTTCTCTTGCGTGAACCGGAGCGGATGATGGCGCAAATGCTAGTATGGTCGAAGCACCCCGATGAGCATGTGCGACGATTAGCAAGTGAGGGTTGTCGCCCTCGTCTACCATGGGGACAGGCGCTCCCAATGTTTAAGGTAGATCCAGCCCCTGTGTTACCTGTACTTGAGCAACTGAAGAAGGATTCCTCCTTATATGTGCGCAAAAGCGTGGCTAACAATCTGAACGATATTGCGAAGGATCACCCGGAGGTGGTACTTGAGACAGCTCGCCGCTGGATAGGTATAGATCCCCTCACAGACTGGATTGTGCGGCATGGTTGTCGTTCTTTAATCCGTAAAGCTAATCCGGAGATTATGGCTTTATTCGGATATGCGGAGCAAGCAGACGAAGCAACACCACTCATAACGAGTGCTTCTATAACGATTGATCCTACCCAATTGCGAATTGGAGAAAACTCTGAATTACAATACGAACTTCAAGTTTGTGAAGGAACTCCTGCCCGTGTTCGAATAGAATATGGCATCTATTTCGTGAAGGCTACAGGTCGAACCTCTCGTAAATCTTTCTTACTATCGGATAAAACAGTACCTGGGGGTACAATTCTGTCAGGCAAACGGACGCATCGCTGGGCGGATTTAACCACTCGTCGTCATTATCCCGGGGAACATCGGATTGTCCTGTTGGTTAACGGGCGGGAAGTTGCAGATACGTTGTTGAAACTTGAGGGGGATCAGTAAATGAAAAAAGAAGTATTGATTTTTATTTCTAATGGATATGCAGATTGGGAAGCTGGCTATATAAGTGCCGAACTAAACAAGCCAGAAAGTGAATACAAAGTTAAGACAGTTTCTTTAAATAGCGACAATGTACAATCTATGGGCGGATTTACTGTTATTCCAGACTATACTATAGATAGTTTACCCGCCCAGTTTGAAATGTTAATTTTAATTGGGGGTACAGGCTGGAAAGATAATTCAGCGATTACTCCAGTGATTGAAAGTTGTATTCAGAATAGAACTCCTATAGCGGCTATATGTGACGCATCAACCTTTTTGGCAGAACATGGCTATTTAGATGAGATTCCTCACACTGGAAATTCATTAGATTACTTAAAAGAGTTCGCTCCTAATTATAAAGGACACGCAAATTTTTTAGAAAAACAGACCGTTTCGAGTGACAATATCATTACTGCTAATGGTACGGCTTCTTTGGAATTTACAAGGGAAGTCTTGAAGAAGTTAAAGGTTATGCCATTAGAACAAATCGATGGATGGTATACCTTTTTCAAAAATGGGTTTTATCAAGAATAATGAAGTCATGAAAAAAAGGTGTTCTCAGGTCTTATCGACTTGAGAGCACCTTTTTACTTATTTTTTCACTTCTGTAACACCCGTTACTTTTCCTTGATCCGAGGTATCGAAGGTGGATTGATACTTAGCATCTGCGAAGTAAACATTCCCTTCAACCGATGCATTTACTAAACTGAAGCCATCTGCTTCGACGTATACATCACCAATAAATGTGCCGCCTTGAATACGGGCGTTTTTACTTTTGATCGTAAGTTTTGGTGCAGTTAGTTTAAAGGAGTTAGTAATATTGTGCTCTGCATCTTGTGTGTAGAGAGCGATTTTTCGAGCAGGTTCATCTTTATTCGTGAATTGTCCGTCCAGCACGAGATCCTCGGTGAAGGTTAAGTCTTTCAGCGTAGCAGCAATCCAAGTACCGTCCGCACTGATTGCCTTTTTAAAGGCCTCTTCATTATCCACTACCGACGCTGAGGTTACAGCATCAGTGGTGTTATTAGTGTTGCCAGCGTTATTGGTGTTACCAGGTGTAGTAGTGGCGGTAGGGGTAACGTTGGCATTGTTATTGGTTGAGTTTCCGCATCCGACTAAAAGCACAATTGCAAATACTGCGGCTACGCTTGCTATCTTTCTCATCTGTATAACCTCCCTGAGTAATTGTACTGATATCCTACGAGCTTAATATAGACTGATTAGTTAGTATTAATGTGTTGTAAGCACAAACGCTTACCGTCCTTGAGAGACGATGAAGACTTTTCTGCTTGAGTACACAATAATATTTACCGATCATTCTACAAATGGTAATATAGGCCTGGACATCTCTGGCGTATAGTATGACCTGGAAAATATGAATTATTCGAAGAAATTCACGAAAAATAACATTCTTCTTTTGATGAAGAAGCATTTTGGATTACAATAAGTTAAGGTGAAAAAAGGAGCTGTACCAATGGCTAAACAGAAATATTATGTAGTATGGGAAGGCAAGCAGCCGGGAGTCTATAGCACTTGGGCGGAATGCCAGGCGCAGACCGATCACTATACCGGAGCCAAATATAAATCGTATGAATCTAAAGCGGCGGCAGATGCGGCATACACAGCGGGCTGGAAAGGTAATTGGGGAACAGGGTCATCAGCATCCGGTGCGGCTAAGTCCAAGGGGACAAGTTCTTTTAAACGAAGCGCTACAGTGGAGACCTCAGCGGAGATCGATTACAACAGCATTTCTGTGGATGTTGGAACTCGTGGCAATCCGGGTCCAGTCGAATATAAGGGTGTGGATACGCAAACCGGAGATATTATTTTCTCTTGTGGGCCGATCAAGAAGGGCACTAATAATCTAGGTGAGTTTTTAGCGATTGTGCATGCCTTGGCGCTCCTGAAGAAAGAGGGAAGTAATAAGACAGTCTACAGCGACTCTGTGAATGCAATGAAGTGGGTAAAGCAGAAGAAAGTAGCGACAACCTTGCCACGCGATGCTTCAACAGAGGAAATATGGGTACTTATTGATCGGGCAGAACGTTGGTTGCAAACCAATACATATGACAATAAAGTGCTTAAGTGGCAGACTAAAGAGTGGGGCGAAATTAAAGCAGATTATGGTCGGAAATAGTTAGAGTAAGGTTCTGGGTTTCGGCTAGAGGAGGAGAATTGGGGATGTTCGGCAACGATTGGGATGAGATATTACAAGATGAAATGCAAAAGCCCTATTTTCTGGAGCTAATGGCTAATCTGGAAAGTGAATATAAGGAACATACAGTCTATCCGCCAAAAGAATTACTGTTCACGGCGTTAAAGCATACACCTTATAGTGAGACAAGGGTTGTTATTTTGGGACAGGACCCATACCATGGAGCGGGACAAGCACATGGTTTAAGCTTCTCGGTAAATCCGGGGGTGCGTATACCGCCTTCACTGCGTAATATTTATACGGAGCTATCGGAGGATATCGGTGTACCAATTCCAAACCACGGATCCTTACTGCGATGGGCAGAACAGGGAGTGCTTATGCTCAACTCGGTACTAACGGTACGTGAGGGAGAGCCGAATTCTCATAAAGGTCTAGGCTGGGAGACATTCACAGACACCATAATGAAGAAGTTAAATGAAAGAACTACGCCGATGGTGTTTATTTTATGGGGAAGTCATTCACAGAAAAAAGGTGCCTTCATAGACCAAAGTCGTCATGAGGTTATTCAGTCTCCACATCCGAGTCCGCTCTCGTCGTATCGTGGATTCTTTGGTAGCCGTCCTTTTTCGAAGGTCAATCAGTTTTTGGAGTCGAAGGGAATGAAAGGAATCGATTGGTTCATTTCGGACATATAACTAATGGGATGTTGGGAAGGGGGAGGGAGCAATGAAGCATTGGGTTGGTAAACCGGTTATCATGTACTGCGGGGACGAACCTTACACGATCATGAAAGGCATTCTTCGCAAATGGGATCTTTCCGCTTCTGTAGCGGTCATCGGTCATCAGGAAATTGCCGTGCCATTTCGGGATATTGTGGTCATCAAAGCTTTGGCTCCTAGAGAAAGAGCACTGCCTCCAGTCTTGCATTCTGTGGGTTATGTGATGAGGGAAAGGCAGCAATTTGATAATGCAGTATATTTTAAATCGGCTGTAAGTGTTTGGAAAGAAGATCGGCTGATTGCTCTGAATACGACCATCATTTCGCATACCAAAGGTTCAGTTACACTTCAGGATGGACAGAACCTTATGAAAGGCAATCACATCTTTGTAGTTCGTTCTTTGCGAGGTTAATTTCAGTAATCCTATAAAGAAGCACAAAAAGGTACATCTCCAATTGGAGACGTACCTTTTTTTATTTATGGAACCTCATTCAGTTCGTAAGTGCTATAGATTCTCATGCTTGAGAGGCTCAGCCTCTTCCTCTCGATCTGCAACAATAATCTCATACACTCGTAAAAAAATAATTTTGGCAATCATATAGACGGGCAGCGCAATAAGCACACCAATAATACCGTAGAAATCCCCACCTATAAGAACAAGAAGGACCGTGGTCAGTGGATGCACATCTAATGATTTGCCGTAAATGATCGGTGAGAGTACATTATCTTGGATTTGCTGTGCAATGAATATGACGACCAGCGACCATATTGCCATCGTGGGTGATTCAATGAATCCAACAATAACTACGGGTACTCCCGCAAGGAAAGAACCCACATAAGGAATGAAATTGAGCGGTACTGAAATTACTGCGAGCAGCAGTGAATAAGGCAATCCGATAATAAGGAAACCGATATACAACATAATACCGAGTACGACGTTTAGCACCACACGTGTGACGATGAAACTGCTCAGTGCGCTGTCGATATCCCCGAACATTTCTTTGCCTTCTTTACGGTACTTTCTAGGGATTAAGCCCTGTAGTTTTGGTGACAGCTTATAGTCATCTTTTAGCATGTAATACAAAATGATGGGCAAGGTAGCGATTAGAATAACAATGCTGGAAACTACGCCGATCAAATTGGACATCGAATTGGTTACCCAAGTAATAGCCTCGCTAAGATATTCTGATATACGGGCAGCTATGTCGGAGTCCCCTTGGAAAAAGCGTGAGAGTGTCGGATTATCCCTTAATGCATTGAACTGATCCTGTAATCCCTGAACAAGGTAAGGCGTGTTATCAATAAAGTTCTGAATTTGTTCTTGCAGTGTCGGCCAGACTAGAACCCAGAAGAGAATAAACAATCCGGCAAACAAGAAATAAATGAGCAGGATGGAGAATGCCCGGTTTAATTTTCTTTTCTCAAGAACTCTTACTAACGGTCGTAACAAGTAGTACATGAAACCTGATAGTACCATGGGAACGAGTAATAATCTGATAATGGCAGCCAGTGGTGCGAATAGAAACATTACTTTGGAGCCCAAGTACAAAATAAGTAAAAAAGCGATAATAGCAAGACTTGTCCGAAAATACTTCTGTTGTTGCAATAGGAACATCCCCCAAGTTCAAAATATAATCTATGTAGTTTAATAACCCTAATTCACATGACTTGATTCAAAAGAATGGATTACTCTCCTATAGGTAGTTCTTGGCATATCCGTGGAGGATGACCCTATGACTGAGGCTACGCCAAGTAAGTTGTTCACAACACATAACCATAACATCATCATATAAATCGCTCAGGGGCTTTGTGGATCATCTTAACTTCCGTCTAGAAGGTTTCTTCGTGGAAAGGGTGAATATTTCTGGTACTTCAATCTTGCCTCCGGTTTCCTTCGTAACTTGTCTTGCCTTGACGAGAGATAAAAAAGCAAAAAATTCCCCTAAAGTGGCCAGTGCGGCAGCAATGATTTCATAATCTTCAGCACTTAATTCTGCTGTTTCCTCACTATTACCGTTCCCGTTGTTATTTCCATTACTATTTCCGTTACTCTTAGCATTGCTGTTACCGCCCATTTTTTTGTTATTTCTTCCGTTGGCCATTTCTGATCACCCGCTTTTTCCTATATGTAGTATTAATATGTTTTAAACATCAGTGAGGAGATAGGCAATTGGTATGTAATTTTCTTATGGGCTTGTTTCACCTTGAGCGAAGCATGAAATCATTCCATTTATTACATTTTGCCGGAGTATCCTTTTTAATGTTAAAGCGCTTTACAGATGATGAAAACGCTGTTAAAATCATAAACGAGCACAAATGATCAATAACAGTCAGATATAATCAAATAATGGTCATGGATTTCCAAAGATAAGCGCATTTAATAAATGGGATAGCACTGTAACTTAAAGGAGCGAACCACGATGTTGTTTGAGGAAGAGAGAAAACAAAGAATCGTGCTTTTTGTGGAAAAGAATTCAAGAGCTTCGGTACAGGAGTTAGGTCAGGAACTGGGCGTGTCTGAGTCTACTGTGCGCCGTGACCTGAAAGAGCTTGAAGAAGCCAAGTTGCTGAAACGAACGCACGGCGGGGCAGTATCCCTGCAGAGTGTTAACTTTGAGGCGACTTATCCAGATAAGGAAGATCGATTGTTGGATGAGAAGCAGAGAATAGCACGCAAGGCCGTAGAGATGATTCAGGAAGGCGATGCTATTCTGCTGGATGCTGGAACCACAACGCTACAGATTGCCAAAGAGCTGAGGGCTTTTTCTAATATCAAAGTCATTACGAATTCGATTATGGCGCTTAATGAACTGCGGGATTGTCGCAATATAGAAGTCTCGATTACAGGCGGAATGTTGCGGCCGGATACATTGGCTTTTGTAGGACCGATGACAGAGCGCTCTTTAGAGATGGTAAGAGTTGATAAAACCTTTCTTGCAACCAACGGATTAGATTTACGAGAAGGAATCACTACACCTAATATGCTTGAAGCAGCGACCAAACGTAAGATGATCTCGGTTGCGAAGCAAGTAATTCTTCTGGCTGATCATAGCAAGCTCGGTCAAGTATCCTTCTGTAAGGTTGCCGACGTGACGGAAATGGATCACTTCATTATTGATTCTGGTGCGTCAGATAAGTTCATCCGTGAGATTACGCAAATGGGCGTAGATTTCTCGCTGGTATGACCTTTAGGTGGAGGATGTTCTACGGTTAGAAAATGTCTTAATTTGAGTGGTATGGAATCATTGTAAGATCGTTTGGAGAAATTACATTTGCCGCATGTTTAGCCGGTAATCTATGGCTTAGAAAACCAAAATAATTGAGGGATAATTATGATCTATACAGTAACGCTTAATCCTTCCATCGATTACATCGTGGAAGTTGAAGATTTGAGACTAGGTGGCTTAAACCGGATGAAACGTGATTTGAAGCTTCCTGGAGGTAAAGGGATCAACGTATCACGCGTGTTAAATCAGCTTGAGGTTCAGAATAAAGCTATAGGCTTTCTTGGTGGATTCACTGGACGATATATTGAGGAATGGTTGCGGAAAGAGTCGATTTCAAGTGATTTCGTATTTGTTTCTGATGATACCCGAATAAATATCAAGCTTAAGCATGGAGAGGAAACGGAGATTAATGGTGCAGGGCCCGTCATCCGAGATACGGAGGCAGAGGCATTATTACAGAAGATGGCTGTTCTGAATGCAGGGGATGTTGTGATATTGTCCGGAAGTGTTCCTCCTTCACTGGGTGCTGATTTCTATGACAAGTTGATATCTGTATGTAAGCAAAGAGGGGCAGAATTTGTCATTGATACTACAGGTTCAGCGCTGAAAAAGGCACTCCCTTATCAGCCGTTGCTCGTTAAGCCTAATCATCATGAGCTTGCAGAGCTATTCGGCGTTACGATACAGACTAAGGAAGAAATTATAACTTATGGTCGCAAGCTGCTCGAAGCTGGCGCGAAGCATGTGTTAGTTTCAATGGCTGGTGAAGGTGCCTTGTTCATTACGGAACAGGGGGTATACCACGCCAATGCTCCAAAAGGAGCAGTAAAGAATTCTGTAGGCGCAGGCGATTCTATGATCGCTGGATTCGTTGGCACATTTTCTTTGACTGGAGATTTAATGGAAGCTTTCCGTGCAGGTGTTGCCTCAGGTAGCGCAACAGCTTTCTCTGATGACCTGGCAGATAGAGCATTCATTGAGCAGCTGAGACCGCTGATCAACATCTCAGAAGTGTAAGCTAACAGCATTCAAAGTACTCAAGGGAGTTGGAAGATATGAGAATTACGGATTTGATGATAAAAGATACAATGATTATGAATTTAAAAGCAACCACTAAAGAAGGTGCAATTGATGAATTGATTGCCAGTCTTGCCGCAAGTGGTCGTATCAATGATCCTGTTCTATTTAAAGAGATGATCCTGAAGCGTGAAGAGCAGTCTAGTACTGGGATTGGTGGCGGTATCGCAATGCCACATGCCAAGACTAAAGCGGTGAATGAAGCGACAGTTGTGTTTGCTAAGAGTGCGACGGGCGTCGAATTCGAATCGCTTGATGATGAGCCGGCTCGGATCTTCTTTATGATTGCCGCCCCAGAAGGAGCGGGCAACATGCATCTTCGTACATTGGCCTCGCTGTCCAGACTGTTGATCGATAGTGAATTCATTGAACAGCTGATGAATACCCGAACTCCAGATGAGGTATCCGCCTTGTTCGATGTGAAGCAGGCGGAAGGAGAAGCCAAGGAGAAAGAGAGCGAAGCTGCTGAAGCTGTCAAGAAGTCAGAACCTGAAAAGCTAATCGTCGGCAACCCGGATTCCCAAGCATTCGTCGTAGCTGTTACTGCTTGTCCTACTGGAATTGCGCATACCTTTATGGCTGAAGATGCGCTCAAGAAGAAGGCTCTGGAAATGGGAGTTAATATCCGTGTAGAGACAAATGGTTCAGAAGGTGCCAAAAATGTCTTAACACCCGACGAGATTCGGCGTGCAAGTGGTGTAATTGTGGCAGCGGATAAACAAGTGGAAATGGCCCGTTTTGATGGTAAGCCAGTACTGCAAAGACCGGTTAGTGACGGTATTCGCAAATCGGAAGAGCTCATTCGCAAAGCAATGAACGGCGATGCACCGATTTACCATAATGAAGGTCGTAGTGGTAATGAAGGAGAGTCGAAAGAGAAATCCGGCAGTATCGGCAGTAAAATATACAAGGACTTGATGAACGGTATCTCTCACATGCTGCCGTTTGTAGTCGGCGGTGGTATTCTGCTGGCGATCTCCTTCCTGATTGAACAAGTCGGTGGAGAGAATCACCCTCTATTTCAGCTGCTGCAGACGATTGGTGGCGGTGATGGTGCCTTCCATTTCCTAATTCCGGTTCTTGCTGGATTTATTGCGATTAGTATTGGTGACCGTCCAGCCCTGATGCCAGGTATGGTTGGCGGTTATATGGCCCTGAATTCCAACGCTGGATTCCTCGGCGGTCTGGCTGCAGGTTTCTTAGCTGGTTATGTTGTTATCGGTCTGCGCAAAGTGTTTGCAGGTCTGCCAAAAACGCTCGACGGATTAAAGCCGATTCTGTTATATCCGGTATTTGGTCTATTGATAACCGGTGGATTGATGTATTACCTGTTCGATCCAATCTTTAGCTGGATGAACGTAGGACTCATTAATTGGCTTAACGATCTTGGAACCGTTAATGCAGTAATTCTGGGTCTCGTTCTCGGTGGAATGATGGCTATTGATATGGGAGGTCCTTTCAATAAAGCGGCCTACACTTTTGCCATCGGGGTATTCACTACCAGTGGAAATACTAACGGATTCATGATGGCGGCTGTAATGGCAGGCGGTATGGTTCCTCCACTTGCAATAGCGCTTGCTACTACTTTCTTTAAGAACAAATTTACAGAATCAGAACGTAAGTCAGGGTTAACAAACTATGTATTGGGCTTATCGTTCATTACAGAAGGGGCGATTCCATTCGCCGCTGCCGATCCACTGCGTGTCCTGACTTCTTGTATCCTAGGTTCAGCCGTAGCAGGTGGCCTCACTCAGTTTTGGAATATCAACGTTCCAGCACCGCATGGTGGGATCTTTGTAGCCGCGCTTTCGAGTCATGCGTTGTTGTTCCTATTGGCCGTTCTGATCGGATCTGTTATTTCCGGATTAATGCTCGGATTATGGAAGAAACCTCTTGAGGCAAAGTAATAAAATAAATAATTTGAACTGCTGGGTGCCAGACGCTTCTTCTGGTGCTCGGCAGTTTTTTGAAATATAAGAATTTTTAAGTTTACGCTAAAAACTATCCTTCTATTTTTCGCAGAAACGATCATCGTCTCTAAGAGGAAGCCAAAGGCGTTTCTTCTTACCTAAACTTTGACCACGTATGCCCCTCTACCCTTACGAGAATAATCTCCTTCATTGAGGTTTATTTTTGTATAATTGAAAATATATATAACAAGAGGGCAAAGGAGCGAGCGAGATGATACTGCACAAGGGGGAGGTCTTGTTCCGTCAAGGGGACAGCTGCGAATTCTTATATAAGGTGAAAAGTGGGCTGTTCAAGGTAACAAGGCTTCATGAAAATGGGAACATGGTGTTATTCAACATCTTGTATCCTGGTGAGATGGTTCCCCATCATTCACTCATTTCGCCAAAGGAGGCGCATGGAACAGCGGTTGCGATGATGAAGAGCGAGGTGGAGGCAGTTCCTTCAGCGGAATGGTATCAACAGGTACGGGATGAGCCAGGTCGAGCGATGGAGATCGCTATCCTTCTTCAGGAGAAGGTACGGTTTATGCAGACTCGGCTAGATCACCTTACTGTTGGAACACCCGCAGAACGTATGGAGCTCTTAACCCGTTGGTTCAATGACTACTCTCATGGCGCAGCGCTAACAGAGCTTTTGACACAGGAAGAAATTGGACAATTGATCGGTGTGAGACGCGAAACAGTCAATCGTTTGTTGCGTACCGTGGAGTGATTCCTGCCTATTTTTATAGCGAAGTGTTTAGAGTGGGGGATCTCCGTGGTATAATGTATTCAGAACTTATTAAATTACAGAAAGGATCAGGATACCATGTGTCCCCGAAGGACGATTCCCCAAAGGACGATTTGGAAACGTTATGATCTGTCTTATACTTAGCTTCCCTGTAGAAGGTGCGTGAACCGTTGTTACTCGACGAACCGCCTCTGCGAGGGGAAGGAGTATATATATGCGAAGGAGCAATACCTCCGGTTTTACCCGTCGTAGAGGTTGGTGGGACGTTTAGCCGCCATATACGATAAGGGGAGACCTGTATGAGGAACCACAATTACGGAGTGAATGTACTGCTCCGGTTGACAGTCATTTTGTTTGGAACATTTTTGCTTGCGTTTGCTTATTATCACATCAATTTTCAGAACCATTTGTCTGAGGGCGGATTCGTAGGATTATCGCTACTCGGCAAATATGTATTAGGAATTTCACCTTCAATTTCAACTCTGCTTCTAGACGTTCCAGTACTCTTGATTGCATGGATGTTCAAAGGGAAAGCGTTCGTGTGCAACACCTTTGTTTCTGTAGGAGCTTTTACAATCTTTTACGGACTCATGGAACGTTATTCCGGTTTGGTCATCAACTTGCAGAGCAACTTGGCATTAGCAGCTCTTTTGTCTGGCGTACTGACAGGTTTAGGCGCGGGAATTATTCTGCGAAGCGGCGGCGCAAGTGGTGGAGACGATATTTTGTCGCTGCTGATCAGTGAATGGAAGGGAATTAAAGTAGGTACAGTATTCATCATGTTGGACGTAGTCGTTCTGGCATTATCACTCTTCTATATGCCTGTTAGAGAAACGATGTATACGGTGATGGCGGTAGTTGTAGCTGGTTATGTGATCACCTTTACAACCTCTTTAGGTAAACCAAAGTTAGTGAAGGCGCCAAAGATTCAGTCTACGCTGCGTAAGCCACATGATGGTACGGTAATATGAATAAGACTGTATAAACAGCTTATTTCGGGGATATACTATATTTAAGGTCAGCCAGAATTTCTGGTTGACTTTTTTTGTTGTATAAGTGACGCGATTTAAAGGGTTGAAGATCTCAGTGGCGTTGCTTGGACGTTTCGCTCATAACAAAAGGTGGCGTACAGTGAAAATCCTGTACGCCACCTTTTAGTTAATTTAAGACTCTCTTGTGCTCGTCTTTGAATCGTGTAGAGACATTTGCGACCAGCTTGCCCTTTTATTTAGCCCACGGCATTCGTGATAGCTTCGCATTCGTCCGAGCAATGACCACTGTGCTGTGCTTCACAGTCCTCACAGCAAATATGCTGAAGGTGGCAAGCATCGTTGGCGCAGTTGATGAATTGGTCAGCTGGCTGACCGCAGTGATGGCAACGTCCGACAATGATATCCCCGTCGGTATGATTAATCTGTACGGAGATCCGCTCATCGAAGACATAACATTTTCCATCGAACAGTTCGCCCTGTACCTCAGGGTCTTTACCATAAGTCACAATGCCGCCATCCAGCTGGTACACCTGCTGGAAGCCTTCCTTCATCATAAACCCGCTTAATTTCTCGCAGCGGATTCCGCCTGTACAGTAGGTCAGGATTGGTTTATCTTTTAGCTCGCTCATATTCTCGCGAATCCAGTCCGGGAATTCTTTGAAGCTGTCTACTTCAGGGCGGATGGAACCGCGGAAATGACCAAGATCGAATTCGTAGCCGGTACGACCATCCAGAATTACCACATCATCGCGCTGCATCATTTCATAGAAATCTTTAGGCGCCAGATGCTCTCCGGTGATCACGTTAGGGTCCAGTTCATCCTCGACCCGGAACGTCACGAGTTCCTTTTTATAACGAACGAAGATCTTTTTGAAGGCATGACCATCAGCCTCATCGATCTTGAAGACGATATCGCTAAACAGCGGATTTGCGCGCAAATCCTTCATGTATTGCTCGGTTTGGGCAATCGTACCGGACAGTGTCCCGTTAATGCCCTCATCTGAGATGAGAATTCGTCCCTTTACGTCAAGCTCTTTGCAGTAAGCCAAATGCTCCTGAGCGAATTGTTCGGCATCAGGCACTTTTACAAATTTATAGTATAGCAGAATTGCATATTCCGATTGTGGTTTCATTCTTTTCACCTTTATCATTAGAATTAGACTACTAAATAAACGTTTAAGTATAAAAAGTATTGTAACATATTATCAAGACTTGAAAAAGATACTCTTGAATCGGTAATGGTTAAAACTTGGATATTAGTAAGAAAAACAGCGCAATGAATATGTCTGAATCATCATACCTATGGGGGAAGTCTGCAAATGGCGGCGCGAGTGGATGAGACGATATTTTACCGCTGCTGATCAGTGGATGTAGGAGTCAAAGTAGGTACTATATTCATCCTGTTGGATGTAGTCGTTTTGTCGGCTGGTATAAACTGCATTTTTCGGGGATACTACGATTAAGGTCAGCCAGAATTTTGGTTGACTTTTTTTGCTGGATATAAGCGAATAACATGGATAGTTATGATTGGCGAAACCGTGAATCACAACGCGCGTATTAATTTTCATTCGAAGAGTCACATGGTGACTTTAATAAGAAGGAGGAAATGCGGGATGAGTGCTCACGAGATTGATTATGTCATTATGGGCGAGGAAATTCAGTGTGTGGAGGTGCAGCTTGACCCCGGAGAGAGTGTAATTGCCGAAGCTGGAAGCTTCATGATGATGGATCAGGAAATTACGATGGAGACGATCTTTGGTGATGGTAGTGGGGGGACGCGCGGAAGCGGACTGATGGGTAAGCTGATGGGTGCGGGCAAGCGTCTGTTGACAGGGGAAAGCTTGTTCATGACCGTATTCACACATAGCGGTTCTTATGGACGAAAAAGTGTCACCTTTGCTGCTCCATATCCAGGAAAAATCATCCCGCTCGATCTTCAGCAATACGCTGGAAAAGTGATCTGTCAAAAGGATTCATTCCTCTGTGCGGCGAAGGGCGTCTCGATCGGTATTGAATTTCAGCGCAAGCTGGGCACCGGCTTTTTTGGTGGAGAAGGCTTTATTATGCAAAAGCTGGAGGGCGACGGTCTTGCATTCGTACACTCTGGTGGCTACGTTATGGAACGCACACTACAGCCGGGAGAGACGCTCAAGCTGGACACAGGTTGTCTTGTCGCTATGACGTCTTCCGTGGATTATAATATCGAGTTTGTAAAAGGTGTCAAAACCGCGCTATTCGGCGGAGAGGGCCTGTTCTTCGCCACACTGCGCGGACCCGGCAAGGTGTGGGTGCAGTCACTGCCATTCAGCCGTATGGCTGACCGCATTCTGTCCGCAGCTGGTAACAGCGGACGCAAAGAAGAAGGCAGCGTACTTGGGGGACTCGGCAATCTGCTGGATGGCAGATAGGTTTGGGCGAGGTTGATGGGTAGAACTTTCGAGGCACAGAATAAGCGGTTTTAGCGAGTGGCTTATTAGGGGGAGACAAGGACAGAAATACCCTTCTTGTGCGTGTTGGCCCGAATAGCGCGAAAGAGGGGCAAAAATGCCCTAGATTTCTGGGAATTGGCCCAAATGGGGCGAAAGAGGGGCAAAAATGCCCTAGATTTCTGGGAAATGGCCCAAATGGGGCGAAAGAGGGGCAAAAATGCCCTAGATTTCTGGGAAATGGCCCAAATGGAGCGAAAGAGGGGCAAAAATGCCCTAGATTTCTGGGAAATGGCCCAAATGGAGCGAAAGAGGGTTAAAAATGCCCTAGATTTCTGGGAATTGGCCCAAATGGAGTGAAAGAAGGGTAAAAATACCCTTAATTTGCACGGATTGAGCCGATCCGGCCAAATGAACGGTATAAATCCCGTAGAATGGGCTGGATTGAGCGAATCCAGCCAAATGAACGGTATAAATCCCGTAGAATGGGCTGGATTGAGCGAATCCAGCCAAAAGAACGGTATAAATCCCGTAGAAATGGCCGGATCCATTTCTAATTGCTTCAGCAAGACATTGGTTACTTATGTTCGATGTGATATCACTATTCGACGTTTGTATTATCGACTCTGTGATGTCCACCGCTACTGTATCTGCAACTAACTATATAGTGAGACCCGTGGATGATTATGCTCATTCACGGGTCTTTTTTTAGAGGTTGGGCTTGGGATAGTTTAATTCATAACCATCAAATACCTGCTTCGCGTTAGGCATGACGATTTGCCTCACGTTACGCATGATGATCTATCGCACAATCCCCCTAACAATTTGACTAACCCTGTCCGCGATGTATATATTATTTGGCAAAGCCCTTATAAGAGGTTGTTCAAAAAGTCCGCTTTTGATCACGAAGTATTCCAAGAAGATTATTCGACATCGAATATTGAATTCAGGCGAAACTTCCGGTGCTCACGTAGCTTCCACTACGCTCCGCTCCTCAGTTTCTACCTTCATCCAATCTTCTCGGTGCTGAAAACCGTACTTTTTGAACACGTACTATAATGTTAAAGCTGTTACCGGAGGCATGATATGTTCAAAATATTTATTATAGAAGATGACCGTGGACTGGTGGCTCTGCTGCAGGATTATTTACATAAGTTTGGATATGAAACACAGGCTGTGAATGATTTTGAGCGGGTTCGTGCTCAGTTTGAGACGTTCGCTCCGCACCTGGTTCTTTTAGATGTTAATTTGCCAAAATACGATGGGTATTATTGGTGCCGCCAGATTCGTGGGATTTCCACCTGCCCTATCCTTTTTATATCTGCCCGCGATGGCAAAATGGATCAGGTGATGGCGCTGGAGAACGGAGCCGACGATTATATTACGAAGCCCTTTGATTACGAAATTGCGATGGCCAAAATTAAAAGCCAGCTACGACGCGCCTACGGTACCTATGCGGGAAGCAACAATGAGCGTACCCTAACCGTTGCCGGAATGGCACTGGATGTGGAGCGACTAGTCCTTACCCGAGGAGAAGCCAAAGTGGATTTAAGTCACACGGAAGCCAAGATACTAGATGAGCTGATGCAAAAGTCGGGAACTATCGTTACCCGCGACAGACTGCTCGAAAAAATCTGGGATGATCAAGCCTTTGTGGATGAGAATACGCTTAATGTCTATGTCACCCGTGTACGTAAAAAGCTTGCCGCTCTTGAGATTACGGACGGTCTACAAACCGTTCGAGGTCAAGGCTACCGCTTGATTCCGAATTGGGGGGATGAGGATTGAAGCTATTTTTAAGGGAGCAGATCCCTTTAATTGTTGTCTATCTAGCACAGCTCATCTTGATCACACTAGTATATCGGCTGGATGGGGGCAGTGGTGTGAGTGTTAGTCTGTACGCTGCTCTTCTCAGCACTTGTCTGCTGCTTGGCTACCTCGCTTATCGGTATATCAGCAATCGTACGTTCTATGAACGTCTGGAGACTGTACCCACCTCTCTAGATGAAGCTGGCGGTCCATCACAGGATTCTCCGCTTGCCGTGAGTTTACGAGGACTACTAGGGTCACAATTCCGCCTCTACAAAAATGATTTACACAGCTACCGCCACAAGCTGGAGGAACATATTCACTTTATTAATCAGTGGGTGCATGGGATGAAGACGCCATTGTCTGTCATCCATTTGATGATTCAAGATAAAGACGGACCGCCTTTTACGGCGATAGGTGATGAATTGGATCGTCTGAAAAAAGGACTGGACACTGTACTTTATACGGCTCGGCTAGATACTTTTGAGCATGATTTTTACGTGGAACGTTTGGATTTGGAAACCCTCGTACGTAGCGTGACCTCAGAGCAGAAGCGTCTGTTCATACGTAACCGTATATTTCCTACTATTAAAATAGATGAACGAATCGCCGTAACCACAGATGAGAAATGGCTAAGCTTTGTGCTTACGCAAATTATTACGAATGCAATACGTTATACGACGGAAGTCGGCAAACATGTATATTTCCATGGGTACATACAAGAAGAAAAGAGAGCAGTACTGGAGATACGAGATGAAGGAGTTGGCATCCCAGCAGGTGATCTACCGCGTGTGTTTGATCCTTATTTTACAGGTGTGAATGGACGAATATTTCAAGAATCCACGGGGATGGGTCTATATCTTGTGAAACAGATCTGCGGAAAACTTGGTCACGAGGTGAGCATTTGCTCAGAAGAAGGTAAGGGCACAACCGTACGGATAGTGTTTAGGGAGTCCTACCTTACAAAAATGTAAGGTCATTGTAAGTTAGAGAAATGGCAGCCTGTGTATACACTTTGTATAATGAAGGCAATCCAGTCGAAAGAAGGAGAGGTAACACTTGCCCATTCTAGATGTTCATAATTTATCAAAAATATATGAGGGTAAAGTGTCCACTCAGGCATTGAATCATATCCGTTTTTCTGTTGAAAAAGGGGAGTTTGTTGGCATAATGGGACCTTCGGGGAGTGGGAAAACAACACTGCTCAACACGATCGCCACCATCGATCAGCCGACCTCCGGTCAGATTCTGATCAACGGCCGAGATCCCAATCTGCTTAGCAGACAAGAAAAGGCACTCTTTCGCCGCCATGAGCTTGGTTTCGTCTTTCAGCATTTCAATCTGCTGGATACGCTCACTGTAGAGGAGAACATTGTGCTGCCTCTCACGCTTGCTGGTGTCCGTGTAACGGAAATGGAGAGCAGATTGAAAGAAGTAGCAAGTATGCTGGACATTGAGCATCTGCTGCAAAAAAGGACATATGAGATTTCAGGTGGACAGATGCAGCGGACCGCCATCGCCCGGGCGATGATTCATCGTCCTTCATTGATTTTAGCAGATGAGCCTACAGGGAATCTGGATTCCAAAGCTTCAGGTGAAGTCATGAATATGCTGACAGAGGTGAATCAGGAAGAAGGGGCAACCGTGCTGATGGTCACACATGACGCAGTGGCCGCGAGCTTTTGTAACCGAGTCATCTTTATTAAAGACGGACGTTTCTATAGTGAAATGTACAGGGGGAGCAGCCGAGGCGCCTTCTTCCAAAGTATCATTGATATGTTGTCTCTGCTTGGGGGAACTAGCCATGACCTTTCGGCAATTCGCTTATAGGAATGTTACACGTAACAAGCGTAAATATGCGGCTTATTTTGTCGTCAGTGCTTTTTCAGTGATGATCTTTTTTGTGTGCGCATTGTTTATTTACCATCCGGATATTTCTAAGAGCTTGGTTTATAGTACAGCTGCTCATACAATGATGGCGGCAGAAGCCATTATTTATGTGTTTTGCTCGTTGTTCGTTCTTGTATCGGTCGGATCATTCCTGCAGTCACGTAAGATGGAGTTTGGGATTTTATTGATGCATGGAATGACGAAGCGACAGCTGAACATGATGGTATTTTTGGAAAATATGATGATCGGCACCTCTGCCATCCTGACAGGTACTTTACTTGGGTTAATTCTAGGTAAGTTGTTTTTGATGATCGGATCTACTTTTCTAGGGATACCTCTTTTAACGTTTCATCTTCCATGGCAGGCGCTTGTACTAACGATATGTAGCTTTGCGCTGTTATTTATTCTAATCTCGCTAAGCACGTTCTTCTTTATTGGGAATGAATCACTGATGCGGCTGTTTCAGGGAGAACGAAAAGCAGAAGAGGAACCTAAAGTTTCCTTGGTGTTATCTATACTGTCTGCTTTATTGCTGTTAACGGGCTATTTTATGGCAGCTACAGCACAAGCGGCTTCGGTTGAAAAGGTGATGTTCCCCGTCGTTATAATTACGGTTGCGGGTACCTATCTCTTTTATACTCAGCTCAGTATTTACACTGTTAAACTACTTAAGACGATCCGGCGCCTGTATTGGAACCACACGAATATCATTACTTTATCGGGTTTGTCTTACCGCTGGAAAGAGAATGCCCGAATGTTCTTTATGGTGACGATTGTATCCGCAGTATCTTTTACTTCAGTGGGAGTATTCGCATCGATCCATACGCTTTCCAGAGAGTTGAAATTGGACTATCCCGCAGCAGTTGGTTATGTAGCCAAAGGCAATCAATTGCAGGATCCTTTTGATCAGCATTTGGACGAAATTAAGGAAGAGCTTACAACGCTCGGTTTACCCTATGAGACACTTAGTATTCCGATTAAATACGCAGAGGTGGAATCTCAGACCGGGCCAGATCGCACGTTAAGGCTTCCCTTGATTGCTTACAGTGATTATAAGCTTGCTCTGCTTCGTGCAGGGTTTACGACGGATGAGCAGCCTCTAAGTAGAGATGAAGGACTGGTGATGATCGGTTCGCAACGAGACCGGAGTCTGCAAGCGGGTAGAGTAAAGCCGGTATACAGCCTGAAGCAAGGTCTTTCCATTCGAGAAATGGGCTATACCCAGCATGTTCCGATTGCCGAATATCTATTGCCGGAGCTGGATGGAAGGGATGGGGGAGATTTCAGTGGTGTTGTGATTAGCGATGAGCTTTACAAGGCCATTCATCCCGTACAGACCGATTTGTATACAGGATTTTACATGGATGATTTCCCGCGAACAGTAGGTATAGCGGCGGATCTTGCTCATAAAGGGAAACGGTCCTATGAAAGTAACTCGCCATACGCGATTGTTGTTAGCGGCACGCTGTTTGAAATACAAAGAACATTGTACAACACGATGCTATTCGCTTCTTTACTGGTGGGCACTGTCTTTTTCATTGCAGCAGGCAGCTTCCTTTACTTCCGGCTGTATACAGATCTAGATCATGATCGCCATCAATATTCTACATTGTCCAAAATGGGACTTACAGATCAAGAGCTAAACCGAATTGTAACGATACAATTGTCGTTGTTGTTTTTTGTTCCGGTTGGGGTAGCCATTTTGCATAGTGTGTTTGCCTTTATTGCGCTTCAGCGGTTGTTTTACTTATCTATTGCTGTGGAGACCGGGGCGGTGTTATTGGGATATTTGGCTGTCCAGGGACTTTACTTCTTTTTTATTCGCAGCCGTTATTTACGCAACTTGAAGAAGAACTTGATCTGAATAATGGGGGTTACGAAATGCAAGCATGGATTACAGATTTTATGGAGCAGTTTGGTTACTTTGGTATTTTCCTGATGCTCGCTTTTGAAAATATATTTCCACCGATTCCTTCCGAAGTGATCCTTCCTTTTGGCGGATTCATGACAACCACAACGAATTTGACCATTCCTGGTGTAATTATTGCTGCTACGCTTGGCTCACTGCTGGGTGCAGTAATTCTCTATTATATCGGTCGTTTGTTGGATGTAAATCGATTGGAAAAGATCGTTGAACGCTGGGGCGGCCTACTCCGGATTAGCAAAAAGGACATCCACAAGGCTGACGCTTGGTTTGACAAATATGGCTATTGGACCGTATTATTTTGTCGGATGGTTCCACTAGTGCGTAGTTTGATTTCGATCCCTGCAGGGATGTCGGGCATGAAATTTGGAGTGTTTATGATCTTCACAACGATTGGTACGCTGGGATGGAATCTATTGCTGGTGCTTATTGGTGCGGCATTGGGTGAGTCCTGGGAAGACATCGCCATGTATATGGATATGTACTCCAACGTAGTGTACGTGCTTCTTGCAGGTGGAGTAGTGATCCTTGGGTATTTGTTCTTCCGCAAGCGCAGCCGGAAAATGAACACCGAAGGTTGAGCCGAGAAGGACTTATAGATAAAAGTTATGATTAAAAGGAGGAGAAAAAATGGAGCTATTAACGATTATTAAAGCTATTATTTTGGGAATTGTTGAAGGATTGACTGAATTTGCTCCGGTATCCTCCACAGGTCATATGATTATTGTTGATGATATGTGGTTAAAATCGACAGAGTTATTTGGGCAATATACGGCCAATACGTTCAAAGTGGTTATACAGCTGGGGTCAATATTAGCAGTTGTAGTTATTTTTAGAAATAGGTTCATTGAATTGCTGGGCTTAAAGCGCTTCAGCCGCAAGCAGTTGGATCCTGTAACCGATCAACAACCACAGCTTGAAAAAGGCGGCCACCTTAAGCTTACACAGGTGCTTGTAGGTTTAGTGCCAGCAGGCGTGCTGGGGGTTCTGTTTAATGATTATATTGACGAGCATTTATTCTCTACATCCACCGTGTTAATCGGTCTAGTAGTCGGTGCTGTATTAATGATTATTGCGGATCTATTCGGACCAAAGAAGATTCAAACGGAGAGTGTCGATCAGATTACATATAAGCAGGCGCTAGGTGTTGGTCTGGTCCAGTGCTTCTCCTTGTGGCCGGGATTTTCCCGTTCCGGGTCGACGATTTCTGGTGGTGTTCTTCTGGGTATGAGTCATCGCGCTGCTGCTGATTTCACGTTTATTATGGCTGTTCCAATCATGGCAGGCGCCAGTTTACTCTCACTGATGAAGAACTGGCAATATTTCACCATCGATGCCCTGCCGTTCTTCATTGCAGGCTTTATCAGTGCCTTTGTATTTGCACTATTATCGATGCGTTTCTTCTTGAAATTGATCAACCGGATTAAGCTTTTACCATTTGCTATATATCGCATAGTACTTGCTGCAGTAGTATATTTCGTGTTTTTCTAAATCCGTTATAAGGAATCGATATAACAAAAGCCCCCGTAATCTATTGCAGATGACGGGGGCTTTCACGTATGATGACATCAGATTTAAGACACTCACTTTATCCTTATAATTCTCGCATAAACGCTTACCGTCCTTAAAAAGACGCTGAAGGCGTTTTAGCTTATGGATGATAAGAAAGTATAAGTATCACGAAATCCTTTCTTATCATTCTCGCATAAACGCTTACCGTCCTTAAAAGGACGCTGAAGGCGTTTTAGCTTGACAATATCGGAGACAGGTGCTTGCCGGAAATTAGTAATTCGGTAGGCTTAATAGGGAAATTCGGTTTGAAGCCGATGCGGTCCCGCCACTGTAACGGAAGAGTCCATAGCAACATATGTCACTGGCAATTTACTACTGCTGGGAAGACTGCTAAGGATGCTGACACCGCTAGCCAGGAGACCTGCCTGTTTCAACAGCACTGCTTCACCTACGAAGGATAGGAAGGTGTTAGACGTTAACCATAGGTATATTATGGGCGTCTTTCCCTTTGACTTTTTTAGGGAAGGGGCGCTCTTTTTTAAAGGAATGCAAGTGATATCGAGTCCAAAATAAGAAGATGGAGAAGGGGAGCTGCAAAGTGACGAACAAAGTAAAAGTAAGCAATCTTGGCTATCCAAGAATCGGAAAAAACCGCGAGTGGAAGAAAACGTTGGAAGCCTTCTGGGCGGGAAAAATAAATGAGGAAGCGTTCCGTACTGAAATGACAGGAATTCAGCTTCAGCATTTGAAGACTCAGCAGGAGGCAGGAATTGATTTAATTCCGGTAAATGATTTTACGTTCTACGATCATGTGCTAGATACAGCTGTAATGTTCGGGATCGTACCTCCACGTTATGCGTATGATGGTGGCGATATTGGGCTTGATCTTTATTTTGCGATGGCTAGAGGAAATGCTGAGGCTACTGCTTGCGAGATGACTAAATGGTTCAATACGAACTATCATTACATCGTTCCAGAGATCGGTGCACAAACGCCGCGTCTGACCGAGAATAAACCACTGGCTGCTTATCGTTTTGCCAAGTCCCAAGCGGGAATTGAGGGTAAACCTGTGGTTTTAGGCCTTTATACATTCCTTAAGTTGTCAAAAGGTTTTGCATCTGCGGATATTGCGAAGATTGCTGCTCGGTTTCTTCCGGTTTACGTTCAGCTGTTGCAGGAACTGAAGCAAGAAGGAGTAAGCTGGGTACAAATTGATGAACCAGCGATTGTTACAGGAATAAATGAATCAGAATTATCCTTACTTCACTCGATTTACACAGAAATTGCTGAATCCGTGCCTGGATTAAATATTATTCTGCAGACTTACTTTGAAGCTGCTGAACCGCTGGAGGCGCTGTTCAAACTTCCGGTACAAGGTTTAGGTCTTGATTTTGTCCATGATGGCGGGACGAACCTGGCATCGATTGAACGTCTTGGCTGGCCTGAGGATAAGTGGCTGGGAGCGGGTATTATTGACGGACGCAACATCTGGCGCTCAGATCTGGATGCTAAGCTGCAGCTAATCGAGAAGCTGAGTGTACATGTATCACTTGATCGTCTTATTATACAGCCTTCTTGCAGTTTGCTGCATGTTCCGGTTACTGTTCAGGGTGAGGTGAAGCTGAAGGCCACCGTTAAGGCTGCTTTAGCTTTTGCCGATGAGAAGCTTAGAGAGCTTGGCCTGCTTGCCGCAGCCTTAGAGGGTACAGCAGAAGCTGCTGCTGCGTTGACGGCCAGTCGTGAAGCCCTTACTGCCTTCCGTGCACTTCCTGAACGCGGTCGTAAGGATGTGGCCGAGCAAGTTCTCGGACTTACAGATTTACCAGACCAACGTAGCTTACCTTTTGCTGAACGCCTGAAGGTGCAGCAGGAGAAGTGGCAGCTGCCACTTCTGCCAACGACAACAATCGGAAGCTTTCCACAGACCGTAGAAGTGCGCCAGGCAAGGTTGAAATGGCGTAAAGGCGTATGGAATCAAGAGCGTTACGACGGGTTCGTTCGTGAGCAGATTGCAGATGCAATCACTTTCCAAGAAAAGCTGGGTCTGGATGTACTCGTGCACGGTGAGTTCGAAAGAACCGATATGGTGGAGTTTTTCGGGGAGAAGTTGGATGGTTACTTATTTACTAGTAATGGCTGGGTTCAATCCTACGGATCACGCTGCGTTAAGCCACCAGTTATTTATGCGGATATAGCTTTTATCCAGCCTATGACTGTAAAAGAAAGCGTCTATGCTCAGTCGTTAACTTCCCTTCCTGTTAAAGGTATGTTGACTGGTCCTGTTACGATTCTCAATTGGTCTTTCGTACGTGATGATCTTAGTCGGGAAGCAGTAGCGAATCAAATTGCCTTAGCGCTCCGTCATGAAGTTAAAGTATTGGAGGATGCAGGCATAGAGATGATTCAAGTAGATGAACCGGCTATCCGTGAAGGACTTCCTTTGAAGGCTGAAGATCATGAGGCATACTTGAATTGGGCGGTGAAGTCGTTCCGTATCGCGACGAATCATGTGAAGGCTACGACACAAATTCATACCCACATGTGCTATAGCGAATTTAATGACATGATAGACTCCATTTCAGCGATGGATGCGGATGTTATCTCTATTGAGACTTCACGTAGCCATGGGGAACTGATCGTTAGCTTTGAGGAGCAGGCGTATGATAAAGGAATTGGTCTTGGTGTATATGATATCCATAGTCCACGGGTTCCTGCAGTAGAAGAGATGACAGCTAATATTGATCGTGCGCTGCGGGTGCTTGATCCTGAACAGTTCTGGATTAATCCGGATTGCGGTCTTAAGACACGTGGCTGGCAGGAGACAGAAGATGCACTTCGTAACATGGTAAAGGCTGCCGCTATTGCAAGAGAAAATGCAGGAGTTAGTGCTTCCAAATAACATAAGAAGTATACAATAAATCATAGCCGGGGAATTTCTCCCTGGCTTTTTATTTCAGCCACTTGATAATAATTCTCATTCTTGATAGAATGAGAAAAGAAAAGAAGGAACCGTGGAGGGTCCCTTCAAATCATCACCTTATTTGCTTTCGAAAGTCTTGCAATCTGTTTCTTCTGCACGTGTAGGTTCTTGGGAGCTGTGGAAAGCTACAAAGATAGAATCAGCACTGCATTTGTTCTCTTCTGCCCAGTGGGTGCAGGAGTTAACTTCGCAAATTACGTCTTTTGCCATGAGGGTTCACCTCCCCTTTTAGTAATAGACAGCATTATTAAAAAACTTCTCTGTTCAACAAGGTGGAGCTTGTCCGAACAGAACCGTGTTCTGCCCTCATTCATTATGAATAGAGGGTTTTTGGTATTTTTTTACGTGTTTAGACGTGGTAATTGTACCAAATAAAGTGCTTGTAAGCAAATGAGTTATTCGAATGGTTATGGTGTCCCATATGTCACTAGAAGTGGTTTGACTAGAAGAATCTCTCAGCCTGTATACAACAGTGCTTCTGTATAATAGCTTAAACTAAAAGAGTTGCAGAAATGCGACTCTTTTTTTATTTAGAGAGCATAATTCAAAAGAAACTGTTCACAATTCCATTTTTCAGTGCAACCTTCCAAGTTTTGGAACGTCTTAGTAAAGAGTGACGGAAGAGATCTGCTTAGAACAAGACATTCCGTAACGATATTATGATCCGTGCAAGCGGTATCTATTACATTTTTGGAGGAATGAGAATGCGCAAATGGGGTCTGCATTACTTATGTTTATTAATTCTTGCGGTAGTCTTGGCGGGTTGTGGCTCGGCGGATAGGAATTCAGCGGCAGATAGTTTGGCAAAAGAAAATGGTAGTACGAGTAACGACGCAGCAGTAGAGGTACAATCGCAAAGCTCGATGGCCTCAACAGCGGATCAAAGCACTTCGGCAGCTCCTGAGGCAGAAGCAACTGGCAGCGAGAATATGGCTGTAAAGGGCTCCACATCAGAAAATACAGATCAAGCAAGTGCAGGATTTACTGGTAGCGATGTAGTAGCGGGCTTGAACAAGAAGCTGATCTATAAAGCGAATCTTAACATGGAAGTAGAAGACTATGGAAAAGCACAGACTGAAATACGTAATTTAGTAACCATGGCCAATGGATATATTATTGAGTTTAATGAAAATATGTCGCAGTACGAGCAAGGTGGGACGTTTATCCTTAAGGTGCCTGCCTCCGGATTCTCACCTTTTCTGAATAAATTAGAACAAGTAAAACACGAATCTCTACAGCGCAGCATTCAAGGTCAGGATGTCTCAGAAGAGTATGTTGATCTGGAGTCACGTTTGAAGGCAAAACAGCTAATGGAAGCACAATATACAGAGTTTATGAAAAAAGCGACGAAATCTACTGATCTGGTCGCCTTCGCGAACGAGCTTGGTTCGATTCAAGAAAGCATTGAGCAGATTAAAGGTAGAATGCGTTATATCAATCAGAATGTATCCTTTTCTACGGTAGAATTGAGAGTGTATCAGACGGATGAAAGTATTGCTGTCAAAGAGAAGAAGGAGCAAGGGCCGTTACTGGAACGTGCTTCAGATGCTCTAAACGGAAGCTTAAATGCACTATCTGTGATGTTTCAGTGGATTGTCGTTATCCTTGCAGGAGCGTTACCGATACTTATCGGGGCTGCCATTATTTTAGCTATTGTATTAGTTTCCCGTAAAAATATTCGCGAGCGTCGGGAGCAGCAGACCGAGAGAATTCGTCAGCGAAATAAGGAGCTGAACAGAGAGCAAGCCATCCCTGCGGCAACAGAGCCTAAGGAGGCAGTTTCAGAGGATAATTCGAAGGCTAATAAGGACTCAGAGGACTCAAAGAAAGAATAGCCCTACAAGCATAAGAATAATGTATAACGTGAAACTTATACTTTCTTATATTTTAAGAGAAAAAAACGGTTGTCATCCTAAAAGGACGACAACCGTTTTTTATGTGCTGAGGATTGATGTTTAGGCAGGCTGGAAGAGTATGCGATACTCCCCGTATCCTTCCTTCTCCAAATCCTCTTTCGGTACAAATCGTAGCGCCGCCGAATTTATGCAATAGCGTAAACCGTTTTCTCCGGGACCATCGTCAAAGACATGGCCTAGATGGGAATCCGCTACTTTGCTGCGAACTTCTGTCCGAACCATCAAATGGCTGAGATCCGTCTTTTCCTTCACAGCGTAGTCCCGGATCGGACGAGTGAAGCTTGGCCAGCCGCAACCGGAATCGTATTTATCCTGCGAGCTGAATAACGGTTCGCCAGATACGATGTCTACATAAATACCATCTCCATGGTGATCCCAAAAATCATTCCGGAAAGGAGATTCTGTTGCACTGTTCTGAGTGACTTCATATTGAAGAGGGGTTAAACGTTCTTTCAAACTTTGTTTGTCCTCTTTATGTGTCCAGTGGGTTTCGATAAAATCCTCTCGGCCAGAACCTTTGCGATAACGTTTGTAGTGGCCTGGATTCTTATGATGGTAACCTTGATGATATTCTTCGGCAGGATAGAAGGTGGCTGCCGGGAGAATCGGGGTTACGATCGGACTAGAGAACCGACCGCTTGCTTGCAGAGCTGCCTTGGAAGCTTCTGCTTGTTCTTTTTGTTCCTCCGAATGGGTAAAGATTGCTGTTCCGTAAGAAGTCCCGCGATCATGGAATTGTCCACCTGCGTCGGTAGGGTCAATTTGCTGCCAGAACAGCTCAAGTAACTTGCTATAAGGGAAAATATCTGGGTTGAACGTAATTTGTACAGCTTCAACATGTCCTGTCGTTTCAGAACAAACCTCTTCATAGGTTGGGTTCACTGTATGACCGCCGGTATAGCCAGAGACGACACTAATGATACCTGGCAATTCTTCGAACGGCGAGACCATGCACCAGAAGCATCCACCTGCAAAGGTTGCTTTTTCTGTCTTGGTATTTATATGGTTAGTCTGATGTTCACTCATTGATATCCCTCCATTCACATAATGCAATTAAATAGATCACAATTTAATTATAAAGCAAATACTAACTGCCTGCCAGTTTGTAACCGATAAGTTCTTTCGCTATCGGTTATTCTTCGCTTCTTGAGAGCGCGGACGCAAGCTCAGTCCAGCGATAATTAGCACAGCGATATAGGCGATGATGGCAATAATCGCACTTACAGGGTCCTGGAACAGATGATCCCCGAGGAAAGCGTATAATGCAATCCCCGGTATTTTTCCTATGCCAGAAGCTGCAATATAGCTCCAAAAAGGCAGACCAGCTGCTCCAGCGTAGATGTTAACAGCTGTTTGGGGAATGATGGGCACGAGTCGTGCTAGGACAATCGAAGCGAAAGGTCGCCGCTCAATGCCTACTGTGAACTTTTCGAGTGCGGGAATGGAGGCTAAATAAGCTCTCGCTTGGCTTTGAAACAAGTACTTCACAACGCCAAAAAGGATTGCGGCAGCCAAATTTGTAGCTAGCCAGCAAATCAAGGCACCCGCTAAACTTCCGTATGCATAACCGAAGAATCCGATGACAGCTTTATAAGGAACAACCGGAAACAAAGCAAGTAAAGTTGCGATCCCTATAGAACTGAAAAGATTATGATCCTCTTTCATCCAGCTTAGGATGTCATATCTGTAGATAAACGCAAGGATTGTACCCGAAACATAAAGAATAATCGAGAACCATTTCTTCATAGATAATATGCCCCTTCTTCCACTCATTCATCTCATCATACGGGATAAAGAATAAATATTGAAGTAAAGATCAATTGTCAGAGAATGAGAAGCAGGTATAATAGCATTTGTAGAGAACAAAGAGAAAAGAACGAGTTATTGAAGTGTTAAGAGGGGGATGGATCAGTGATTGTACCTGAACGTAAAAGAGTCGCCATAATAGGAATCGGCAATATAGCCCGCAAAGTATATTTACCACTGCTCTCTCAGCATGATTATGCCGAGGTAGTTGGTGTTCTTAGTCATTCACCGACAACGGTAGAGCAGGCCGTTCATACCTACCGTTTTCCTAAAGGGACGACTAATCTGGAAGAGCTGCTATCTTGGGATCTGGATGCAGTATTTGTACATAGCCCAACAACTACTCATTATGATATAGTAACAAAATGTCTCGAACGTGGGATTTCGGTATATGTAGATAAACCACTTTCCTATGATCTAGAAGAGTCCAGAAGGATGGCAGAGCTAGCACAAGATAAGGGGCTTTTGCTAGGAGTGGGCTTTAATCGCCGTTTTGCCCCAATGTATGTCACCGCCAAGCAATGGCTTGAAGAAGTTGGCGGAATTAGCCATTGCAGTGCGATTAAACATCGAACGAAGCTACAGACAAGCACCAGCCGCGAAACCGTGCATGATGATCTGATCCATCTGCTTGACCTGCTGTTGTGGTTGTGCGGAGATCATTATGAACTGCTTCGTAGTCATCTTCACTCTAGTGGAGAAGGTCGTCTGCTGCAGGCATCTGGAATGTTGGGCTGGAAAGATAGTGCAGTTGGGATGTACAGTATGGTTCGTGAAGCTGGTGTGGATTTGGAGAAGCTTGAGCTGCACGGAAATGGCAGATCGGTGGAAGTAGTGGATCTAGAAAAAGCCATTCTTTTTGAAAAAGATACCTTACCGCATATTCAAGGCTTTGGAAGCTGGGATACTGTACTCGATAGAAGAGGTTTTAGTGGAGTAGTGAATAATTTTCTTAGCAACATAAATACACCGGAGCTATGCAGCATTGCTGCTTCAGCGGTACTGCCTAGTCATATGCTGGCGGCACAGCTTGCTGAATGAGGTCTCTGAGAAAGGAGAAGAATATATGGAGGATAACCGTAAATTAGTGGAGGAACAGATCATCGAAAGCTATAAGCGCGAAGAAGAGATGATGATTCTTGTATTCGCTCAGTGGTGTGTAAATAATGGACTCGATCCACATGCTCTATACTTGCAGGCTTATCCGCAGCAGGAAGGGAATGAAGCCTTGCGTCAGGCACTTGCCCTCACGGTTTCCGCGGAGGAAGCGGGGGACATTTCTGATGACACCGTTTTGGGTGTGCTTTCGCTTTTTGGAAATGATGACTTGGCACAAATCGTAACTGAAGCGATTGCTCTAAGGGGATCTAAAGGACCAATGGGGGATTGACATTGGGGATATAATAATAGAGTCAGATGAACTTTTTTCGGTAAACGATGTTCATCATGGTTAAAATGTGTTAATATTATATATACTAACTAATAGTAAGTTTCGCTAGTGAGAGGTGAGAACAATGGAAGAACATCAATTTGCGATGTGTCCCAGATTTGAAACAGCCTTCTCTTTCTTAGGCAAACGTTGGAATGGACTTATTATTCAGACATTGATGAGTGGACCGAAGCGTTTTAAAGATATCTCCGGCCTCATTCCTTCAATGAGCGATAAGATGCTGTCCGAGCGGATGAAGGATTTGGAAGGTGAGGGTATCCTGGTTAGGCATGTATACCCAGAAACACCCGTACGTATTGAGTACGAATTAACAGACAAAGGCCGTGCGTTGCAGCCTGTTATGCAGCAGATTCAGTCTTGGGCTGAGAGCTGGGTAGACTAAAATTCACAGTGATGTTGTGGCCCTTTTTCCGGAATGGTGGAAAAGGGGCTTTTCAATTTCTAAATATTAGACAGTGACAGTTTTGTTCCAATCCTTTATGCTTGAAAAAAACTTGCACAGTTTAAAAATAATTGTAATATAATAGAAAAACATTGTATGATCCTTGAATGGAAACGCTCGCGTATTGGTTTTTGCTCAAATCTACTCAGCTGGAGTACAGGCATAGCAAAACTATTAGGAGGCGAGGGAGATGAAGACGAAGACGACCCTGTTTTCCCGGGAAATAACGTATGGAAAAAAGGATGTTGCTGAGCTAGAGAATGCTTCTATCAAAGTACAGCTCATCTATGACAAGACGTTGTTCATGCTGCATAGCCATCTTCCTGATTCCTTATGGGATGCGTGGATTGGCGTGCCTTACAGCATTATCTCTTCACTCTACAAAGGAAACAATGATAGTGGGACTATTTTTCAAAAATGGATTCAAAGTCCGACCGGCTGGAAGTGTATTGGTTGTGAACGGCACTGTCTGGAGTCCACGGAACCTCCACAGGATGTAAATGCGGCGAATCATGGACGACAATATAAGTTTCATAACGGCATTCGCCAGAGTATGGTGCTTCAAGCTTTAATTTGGTCCATGTACGAGAATACCGTATTATTCAAACCCTTTTTAGGCGACGAGCCTTTTTTTGACGATGATGATTTGCATACGATATCCTCTTATTTCGTTCCAACTTATCTTAATGAGTTCCACCTTATTGAGCGGTCTAAGCCATGTAAAGAATACAAAGATCAGGATATACGAGTCTTTCAGGAATGGATTTCCGCACCTGATCTTGTCCTTAAATGGAATGGTGGCTTGACGGAAGGCAGATGGATGACCGGTGTTTATATGGATCACTCCCGTTTTGCCGGATTGGGACCTTATTTGAAGGATTCAAAGGGACAGCGGACGTATATGCAGGCTTATGTGCAATAAAATGAGTTGAAAAAGCACCTTTGTAGGCAAAGGTGCTTTTTGCGTTTACGTTGCATGTACAACAATCTCCAATTTCGTTCAAAAATAAGATACAATTTCCGTGCGTACAATCACAAGTCAAAGTTCCTTTCAGGGTTAAGGTGAACAAGTGGATAAGATTTATTCAGAACCTAATCTCATAACCCAAGGAGGAGCTATAATGGAAACTAAACAACTTAATGATAGTATTTCGGATTCGAAGCAAGCACAACCGATACAGGCTGGGTTTACCCCAGATGCACTAGTGAGGGATATTGTATTGCAGTTCCCTAAAGCGGCAGATTATTTCAAAGCAAACCGGATTGATTTTTGTTGCGGTGGAGCTAAACCTCTTGCTGAAGCAGCTGCTGAGCGTGGTCTGGATCACGAGATAATCATCGGCGATCTAAACAAGCTGTTCGAAGAGTATCCAGTACCCCAAGAGGAAATCGCTTGGAATACTGCACCTTCAGAAGAGTTAATTGACCATATTATTAACAAACACCACCGTTATCTTCGTGAAGAGCTACCCCTCATTAGCCAAAATGTAACTAAGGTATATCGAGTGCATGGCGGAGATTCTCCCCATTTGGTGGAGTTATATAACTTGTTCAACACACTTAAGGAAGATTTACTTGAGCATACGGCTAAAGAAGAAGAAGATGAATTTCCTAAGCTGTTGACATACGCTGCTAATCCTAGTGAAGAAGGCCTGACGTCGCTTCGTGAGTCATTGTCTGAGCTGGAGAGTGAACATGATGGTGCGGGCGATATTTTGAGAAAAATACGTAGTATTACAGATGATTTCACTCCACCGGCGCATGCTTGCACGACCTATCGATTGACATATGCCCGGCTGGAAGAGCTGGAGAGTATGACTTTTGAACACGTACATTTGGAGAATAATATATTGTTCCCTAGGTTTCAGTGAAGATGAATAGTGTGCTAAAGAGTCCCTTAGGGGGCTTTTTTTATAGGGAATTATAGAATGTAAAGAAATGGGGATAACTCCGTTGAAAAAGATAGAAGAAATGATCGTAAAAAATATGGGTAAGATCGATTGATGGATAGATGGATGGCAGGCAGGCAGGCAGGCGGAAGGATTGCTTAAAAGCAGACTACGAGATAGGGCTGAACGAGCAGAAAGAGGGGGATAAATCCCCCAGAATATGCGAAATGACGCCGAATGAGCAGAAAGAAGGGGATAAATCCCCCAGAATATGCGAAATGAAGCCAGATGAGCAGAAAGAGGGGGATAAATCCCCCAGAATATGCGAGATGACGCCAAATGGACAGAAAGAGGGGGATAAATCCCCTAGAATATGCGAGATAGCGCCGAATGAGCAGAAAGAGGGGGATAGAGGTTAGCTTTTTAAAAAGTTTTTGTCAATTTTAGAAGTAAGCTTGTTATTACTTATTTGAGAACATGGCTTGTTTAAGTTATCCTTAAAAAGACAGTATACATAACTTTACAAGCCTGAGACGCTATATGGTCATTAGGCGGGACAAGGCGGTGCCAGGATGCCCATGCGATCTTTGTGGAAATTGATGCTAGGATTAGTCATTGTATTCATAATAGGTGGATGCTCTACTAACAATGACGGCAATAGTAATGCTAATAATGGTGTGGCAGGATCAGAGGGACCGACAATATCGATAAGGGTTGGAGATAATGAACTGCTTACTAAACCATCAGATAGGTTACTTAGTGGGAGTTATAGAAATGGAATATCGATCATGGAGCTACTGAAAGGTAGTAATGTTGCCACATTTGCTGAGGATAACTCAAGCATTGTTTCGGTAAAGGATTTTTCGCTAGAGGCGGGAATGGTTTGGGAGCTTCAGATGGGCGGTCAAATCATTGGGAATGCGGATTGGAATAATACTGTAGGGTATGATTCACAGCTAGTCTTCACCGCGAAGTCGAAGGACCATCAAGCACCACTTCAAACTGTAAGGCTGACCTTGAACGGTGGAAGTGTTGAAGTAGACTTGCATCATACGTATATTATGTTATTTGAAGAGGATTTAACTGTAAGAGATTTGCTCAAAAGCTGTAGTAGCGTACAGTTGGCCGATGACAATAAAAAGGTGCTTTCCGTCGACGATTATACTCCTCTTAGTAATGAAGAATGGAAGCTGAAGGTGAACGGAAAACAACTACTTGATGATGGAATGGATATGAAGCTCAGGGCTCATGATGAATTGGAGATTTTATTGACTTTACGCTAAAAAATCGTAAATTAAGCCAGATCAACGGTTGTTCAGAATCGTTAATCTGGCTTTTTATGTGGAAAATTTATCTAACAATTATCAGTAGACTAAAGTGTGAAAATATTCACAATTAAAGTGACTGCAATCACAATGACGACTTGAATTTGAACCGTATAATTCCAATATGTAGAAGAGAAATTGATCAGGTATTCATAAGCTTGAGGAGGCACCTAACCATGACAACGATAAGAGAAAAACTAGTATTAGTCGGCAACGGTATGGCAGGCATAGGTACGATTGAGCAGATATTGAAGCTGGGTGGAGCTTATGACATCACGGTTTTTGGAAGTGAACCTCATCCCAACTATAATCGGATCATGTTGTCTTATGTTCTTGAAGGAAGTAAGACCCTTAATGATATCATCCTAAACGACTGGAATTGGTATGAAGACAATAATATAACTCTACACACGGGAACAACGGTGACACGAATTGATGAAGGCTCGAAGCAAGTTGTTACGGATAATGGGATGATAGTCCCCTACGACAAAGTAATTATTGCGACAGGCTCGAATTCGTTTATTTTACCTGTACCTGGCAGTGATAAAGAGGGCGTTGTAGGATTCCGGGATATTTCAGACTGTGATGCGATGCTGGCAGCGGCCAAACAATACAGCAAAGCGGCTGTCATCGGCGGAGGTTTACTTGGGTTGGAAGCGGCAAAAGGTCTTGTGAACCTTGGTATGGATGTTACCGTAGTTCATTTGATGGAAGATCTGATGGAGCGTCAGCTTGATCGGAATGCCTCCTCGATGCTGCAAGCTGAGCTTGAGCGTCAAGGCGTGAAATTTGCTATGGGCAAACAAACGATAGAATTGAGCGGGGAACAGAGAGTAAGTGGATTGCGTTTTAGTGATGGCAGTACGCTTGCTGCAGATTTTGTGGTAATGGCTGTTGGAATCAAACCGAACGTGACATTGGCAAAAGATAGCGGAATCTCCGTAAATCGTGGGATCGTGGTGGATGATTATTTGCAAACTTCCATGCAGAATGTATATTCCATCGGCGAATGTGCTGAGCATCGTGGTATGTGTTACGGACTGGTGGCTCCACTATTTGAACAAGGCATGGTTCTAGCTAAACATTTATGTGGTAGCGATACCAAGCCTTATGAAGGTTCGATTGTTTCCACGAAGCTTAAAATATCTGGGGTGGATGTATTTTCTGCAGGTGAGTTTTTGGATTCTCCTGAACACACTGTGATTTCAAGCAAAGATGAATGGAAGAGAACTTATAAGAAAATTTTGCTCAAAAATAATGTGATTGTCGGTGCGGTTTTGTTCGGTGATGTAACGGAGTCCGCGAATCTGCAAAAGCTAGTAAAACAAGGCGCGGTAATGACCGATGAGATTTATACGGAGATTATGGGAACGGGCTGCTGCGGTGGCGGAGCTAAGAAGAGCACATCCGTAGAAGCAATGGCGGACGAAGAAATTGTCTGCGGCTGTAATGGTGTAACTAAAAAAGCGATCGTAGATGCTGTTACTGAACATGGTTTTACTAATGTGGATGAGATCAAAGCATGCACTGGCGCTACTCGCTCTTGTGGTGGTTGTAAACCCGTAGTAGAACAAATCCTGCAATTTGTCTTAGGTGACAGTTTCCAGCAAGCTGCTAAGCAAGGTATTTGTGGGTGCACAACGCTTAGCCGTGATGAAATTGTTGCTGAAATTACAGCTAAAGGTCTTAAAACAACAAAAGAGGTCATGAATGTACTCGGTTGGAAACAAGAGGAAGGCTGCTCCAAGTGTCGTCCGGCGATTAACTATTATCTAGGGATGATGAACCCTGATACCCATCAAGATGAGAAAGAATCCCGATTTGTAAATGAAAGAATGGGTGCCAATATTCAAAAAGATGGAACCTACACCGTGATACCACGCATGTATGGTGGGGTAACTACGCCGGAGGATTTGAAGAAAATCGCCGACGTCTCCCTTAAATATGACGTGAAAGTTGTGAAGGTAACTGGAGGGCAACGCCTGGATCTAATCGGTGTGAAGAAGGAAGATTTGCCTAAGGTATGGGAAGAGCTGGATATGCCTTCAGGCTACGGTTATGCCAAATCCCTGCGTACGGTTAAGACTTGTGTGGGCTCCCAGTTCTGCCGCTTTGGCACACAAGATTCACTGGGAATGGGCGCGCTCATAGAACGTAAGTATGAACGTCTTGATTTTCCTGCCAAGTTTAAAATAGCTGTCAACGGCTGTCCACGTAACTGTGCGGAATCCTGCACGAAGGATATTGGGATCGTTGGAAATGATGGTGGTTGGGAAGTGTTTATCGGTGGTAACGGTGGGATTAAGCCACGGATCGCAGACTCCTTCTGCAAAATTAAGACCGATGAAGAGTTGATCGAAGTGTGCTCCGCTGTGATGCAATATTACCGTGAGACCGGCAATTATTTGGAGAGAACTTCCGAGTGGGTTGAGCGTATGGGACTTGAGCAGATTCAAATGGTTATTTTGAATAATGAAGATAACCGCAAAGAGCTGGCCGCACGGATTGACTTTGCTCTGACTCAGGTTACGGATCCTTGGAAAAAAATGCTCAATGACAGCAGCACTCGTGCTGCGCTTTTTGAAGAAACAAGAGTCTAGCGGATATAACCCACACAGAAGGGGAGAGACCAATGAATAAGACAACACAAACGTATCCAATAGGATCAGTACAGGATTTCCTGCTGCAGATTGGCCGTGTGGTGATTGCTGGAAATGTGGAGCTGGCTGTATTTCGTACCTCTGACGGAGCGATCTTTGCACTTGAGAATCGGAGCCCTCATCCAAAAGGGGGGCCGCTTGCGGAAGGGATCGTTTCGGGTCACTTTCTTTACGATCCACTGTATGATTGGAAAATAGATCTTCGCACGGGTGAAGTTCAGGCACCGGATCAAGGTATCGTTATGACTTATCCAGTCTCTCTTGTCGGAGACATTGTGACAGTGAGCTTGTAGACACCGAAGCTTGTAGTAAAGGATGAAATAGAAAACGGTGGGGTGGAGTACTATGTTTACTCAAAGTGTGGAAAACATTGTCGAGGCGGCAGTCAGCAAGCGAGACCAAATGAATGAAAGTTTACCAAGATATTTTCTAGCAGCCCTTTTGGCAGGAGCATATGTAGGCATTGGGATTATCCTTATTTTTTCGCTGGGAGCGCCTCTAGCGGCTGCCAAATCGCCTTTCCAACCCCTCATTATGGGTGCATCCTTCGGTATTGCCTTGACTCTTGTTGTGTTTGCAGGCTCAGAGCTGTTTACCGGAAATAATATGTTCTTTACGGTTAGTACACTAGCTGGTAGAACAAGTATCTGGGATACTGTAAAGAACTGGGTGCTTGTGTTTGTAGGGAATGTGGTAGGGGCAGTGATTTTAGCACTTTTGATTCGAGGAACTGGACTATTCAGTGCGGCTCCCCCAGAGCATCTGATCTATGCGGCTGCAGCCAAGAAAATGAGCCTTCCGTTTTCGGAGCTATTTTTCCGTGGAATTCTATGTAACTGGCTGGTCTGTCTAGCGCTATGGATGGCCTCACGCGCTAAAAGTGAAACTGCGAAGCTGGTTCTAATCTGGTGGTGTTTGTTTGCCTTTATTGCGAGTGGATATGAGCACAGTGTGGCTAATATGACGCTGCTGAGTGTTGCTGTGTTGCTCCCGAATCACCCGGACACCGTTACAATTGCCGGATGGGTACACAATATGATACCCGTTACGTTAGGGAATATAATTGGCGGTGGCGTATTCGTTGGCATGGCCTACTGGATGATCTCTCCCGTGCGTGGTACTCAGACCAAGCGTTAAGAGTATATTTATAGTTATAGGGTTGACCCAATTTCGGGTTCAGCTCTTTTTCTAAATATAAGAAAGTATAAGTTTCACGCTATAAATTATCCTTATATTTCTCGCATAAACGCTTACCGTCCATTAGGGACGCCGAAGGCGTTTTTGCTTGTCTTGTGGGATAAAAAAAGACGCCTATGTTAGGCGCCTTTGACCACTCTATTTTATAATGTGCAGAATAATTGGGTCATGTATGTTTCATTGAGGAGAATAGAGGGTACATTATAATGGAATTAAATTCGGCAGATCTCGTTTGGACACATTTCGCAGTGGCAAATTTCCTGCAGCATGCCAAGATCCTTGATGACAATCATACCGTTCTCGTACTCAACCGCGTCTTTTTTACGCAAGTCACTCAGCATCCGGTTTACACTCTCACGAGTGGCACCGATCATGTTGGACAGATCTGTATGCGTAATTTTTTTGTTGATGAGGATGTTCTCACCATCGCTGCTCTTCTCACCATAAGTATTACCAAGTCGAATGAGAGTGGAGCAAAGTGCGCCTGGTTTGCCATACATCATCAGATCACGGAATTTCGTTTGAGTTAGACGGTGATGAATGCCCATCCATTTCATAAAGTCGATGGCAAAATCACAATGTTGGCAAATGAGAATTTCTAAATCCTTTTGCTCGATAACGCCAACTTCACTTTCTTCAATCACTTCTGCAGTAAAGCTGTGCTTGGTGCTGAAGAATGGGTCTGCTTGACCTACCATATCGCCGGCTTGGTACATATAAAGAATAAGTTCTTTACCTTCATCCGTTGATTTAGTTAATTTCACACGTCCACGTTTGATATAAAACAATTTATCCGAGTAGTCGCCTTCCCAGAAAAGATGTGAACCCTCTGGAACAACGCGTTCTTTCATAGTAACAAGAAGTCTGTTGAAATTCTGTTCGGAGAAACAGTTTGTATTTCCGTGGGCTTCGATGACATTGTAATGTTCTTTTAGCATAATCGACATCCCCTTTATTCCCTCAGTTTTTCAGTAAATTTTAAATTAATTATACCTCTAAAATCTTCGATTTGGTTAAGAAAAACCATTTAAAAGTGTCGAATTTTCAACATTGTGATTATTTTCACTTCAAAAGTGCTAGATGTAATATGATTTTTAACTAAAAAGGAGTAAGAAGTATATGTTCTTTATATATCAGCAGTGGCAATCCATTATTCTCAAATAATGGGTCTGTTGCTGTTTTTTTTGCTCTTATTAGATTCTACATATTATACTGCAAAAATTCATGATATAGAAATCCGTTCGATTTCAACTCCGTATAAATGCACACATCTTCATTAAGGTCAGACATTGGCGCAACGGGTATGGAACGATATCCTGAGAATGGAGCAAAAACCAGGAGAAGGGGAAATCATACATGGCTAAAGTGGCTGACAAATATCTTAAGGTAGATCCTTGGGCAATTATTGAAGAGGGCTTTGATCCAGAACGAAATCGGACCTCGGAATCTATTTTTTCACTGGGAAATGAGTATATGGGTGTGCGGGGGTATGCTGAGGAAGGTTACTCTGGGGATTCCCTGCAAGGCAGTTATTTCAACGGGCTAAATGAACAATTGGACATTGGCAATCATTATAAAGGGATTATTCGCTCGCTGAGATATATGGTAAATGCGGTGGACTGGCTGTATACGCGGATCACTGTGAATGGTGAACAGCTTGATCTGGCAAAAAGTAAGATATCAGATTATGTGCGCAAACTGGATCTTCGTAGTGGGACCTATCGGCGGGAGCTAATCTGGCACCTAGATGATGGGAAAAGCTTAAAAGTTGTCTTTACACGCTTGGTAAGTATGACGATGTCTCATCTGGGATTACAGCGGGTGGAATTTGAGCCCCTTAATTTCTCGGGCAGCGTGGACATTTGTGCAGGTCTTGATTTCAGCATTATTCATGAGGAACGCGGCGAATGTATGTGGAGTAGTCTCCGCAGTGGAGAACAAGGATCTACCACAGCTATTATGGCGAGAACAGTGAATACAGCTAACAAGCTATTCTCTAGCTTTTCGTTACAATCTTCACAGCCGCTTCAGCTTACGCGAGTTGAACATGATAAATTTATTGGACAAAGCTTTACTATGGATCTTGCTCAGGGAGAAGCGACCCATTTTACAAAGCTGGTTATCAACTGTTCGGATAGTGAATCTGCCCATACAGCTGAAGAGCTGTGGAGCAAAGGGATAGCTCTTGCTGAAAGTGCAAGCCAACTGAGCGATACTCAAATATTCGCGGATCAGACGGCATATTGGAATGGAATCTGGGAGACAAGTGATATTCGGATCGAGGGCGATCCTGAGAATCAGCAGGGCATTCGTTTTTGCATTTTCCAGCTTTATCAGACTTATCATGGTGATCATCCAGGGTTCAACATCGGCGCTAAAGGATTGACCGGGGAAGTGTATCGTGGTTTGGCGTTCTGGGATACAGAGTCGTATTGCTTACCATTCTATATGTTTAATAACCCTAAGGCTGCACGGAGTTTACTGGACTTTAGATATAAGACATTACCTCAGGCTATGCAACGTGCTAAAGATGTTGATTGCGATGGCGCTTGCTACCCTATTGCTACAATAGACGGAACTGAAAGCTGTGATCTCTGGCAGCATTCGAATCTTCAGCTTCATGTAGGGACTGCTATTTCCTATGGTATATGGCATTATGTTAAAAATACTGGTGATAAAGAATTCCTGCACAGTAAAGGTGCTGAAATGCTGATCCAGATCAGTAGATTCTATGCTACACGCGGTCAATGGGGTCAACAGAGTGGGAAATATGGATATTTTGGCGTAATGGGTCCTGATGAGTTCCAATTGATGGTGAATAATAACTGCTATATTAATTTGATGGCCCAAAAATCATTTGAATACACGCTAGACACCCTGAGTGAAATGAAAAAACAGGCACCAGAGGCTTTTGCATTGGTTGCGGAAAAGTCGGGGCTCCGTGACGAAGAGTTTACCGATTGGAAAAATAAAGCAGACAATATGAAGATTCCGGTTGACGAAGTGACAGGAGTATTTGAGGAGCATGATGGATTCTTCGATATGCCACATATTGATATTCATTCCATTCCTGTAACAGAGTTTCCGCTCTACTCGAACTGGTCGTATGATCGATTGTACCGTTATGACATGATTAAGCAACCGGATGTTCTCATGTTTATGTTCTTATATAATGGACAATTCTCTAAAGAAGCGAAGCTGGCTAACTATGAATATTACGAGTCTAGATGTATTCATGAGTCTTCACTTTCACCTTCGATCCATTCGATACTGGCAAGCGAAATCGGCAAGCCAGAAGAAGCCTATTCGTTCTTTGAATTTGCGACAAGACTGGATTTAGACAATTACAACCGTAACACACGCGAAGGATTGCACACGACTTCGATTGCAGCCGCTTGGATGAATATTGTGTATGGCTTTGGAGGTATGCGTTCAGATGGGGATCGTTTGTCCTTCCAGCCTTCATTGCCGGAGCGCTGGAACGAGTATAGCTTCCAAGTGATGTATGAAGGGGTATTACTACGTATTTTGGTCAACAAGACTTCAGTAACGCTCACCGCAATTAATGGGGGTAGCACTGATATTACAGTGTATGGGCAGTCAATTACGGTGGACGCTTCCGGGACGACGCTTCCGCTAGGTGAAGGGATGTTGGCTCGATGAGCTGGGCGGTTAGGGATAGCTGTTTTGACAAGCAACTTGTGACGACGAACGGGAACAAATATATGTTAGGCAATGGCTATATGGGATATCGCGGGACACTAGAGGAATTCGGTAAAACTGAGTTAGTTGCCGTAACTTTAGCTGGTCTATATGACAAAGCGGGAGAGAAGTGGAGAGAACCTGTCAATGCTCCAAATGGATTATGGACCAAGATTGTCTGCAACGGTCAACCTTTAAGTGTGCTAGAGCGTGAACCGAGCTCTCATGTTCAGGAGCTGAATATTCGTAGTGCCATTCATCATCGGAGCACTGGCTATAGTCTATCTGATGGTGGGATGTTGACATTTACAGCAGATCGTTTCGTAAGCCAGGACAATCTTCACCTGCTCGTTAGTAAATACTCTATCCATAGCACACAGGACTGCCAAATTGTGATTGAGACCGGGATTGACGTAGATGTATGGGATATCAATGGTCCCCACCTCTATGGTCAAAAAGTACAGTCACAGGGTGAGGTACTAGTCTCTTCCTCCACTAGTGGAGAATTGAACATTCCGGTAGTTGTGGCGGAGAGAGCCGTATTTAATTTCGGAGATCAGCAACTGGATGAGGGCGCTAGTATTCGCCGGATTTCTTTTGAAGCGCATGCGGGTGAGACCTATGAATGGTTTAAGTACGTTGCGGTATATACTGGACTTGATGTTAGTGTACCGGAGTCAGAAGCAGTAAAGTCTGTCCTAGCTGCTGAATCGCTCGGTTATGACGAGTTATTACAGGCTCATCGCCAGCAGTGGGAAGAAAGATGGTCACTTAGCGATGTCATTATCGAAGGTGATGAGGATGCCCAGTTTGCTCTAAGATACAGTATTTATCAGCTGTTAATTATTGCACCTACAGTTTCGGAAAAGGTTTCTATCCCGGCTCGAGGTTTATCGGGTCAGGTCTATAAAGGGGCCGTATTCTGGGATACGGAGATGTTTATGCTGCCTTTCTTCCTGCATACTGATCCAACGGTTGCTCGCAACCTGATGATGTACCGGATTCATACCTTGGACGGAGCTCGCCGGAAGGCCGCGGAATATGGTTTTTTGGGAGCATTCTATGCTTGGGAAAGTCAGGATACAGGAGACGATGCTTGTACTCTGTTTAATGTGAATGATGTATTTACCGGTCGACCAATGCGGACTTATTTCCGCGATAAGCAGGTTCATATCAGTGGAGATGTTGTACATGGGATCTGGAAATACGTTCAATTTACAGGTGACGAGAGTCTGCTGACTAGCGGAGGGGCGGAAGTGATCTGGGAATGTGCCCGGTTCTTCTACTCTTATGCTTACTATAATTCAGTAAAAGAACGCTTCGAGATTCTAGATGTAACAGGTCCAGACGAATATCATGAGCGTGTGAACAATAATGCTTTTACGAATGCTCTGGTTAAGGAGACACTGGAGATTGCCTTGCGCACAGCAGAATTGCTGCAAGATAAGTATCCGGAAGTGTACAATCAACTCTCTACAGAGTTTAGCGAAGGTCCGTTTCTGACAGAGTTCAAAGCTATGCTGGATAGCTTCTATGTTCCGCAGCCAGACCCTGCCAGTCTTGTCATCGAACAATTCGACCGTTACTTCACCTTAGAAGATGTTAGGCTGCCAGATTTGAAATCCCTTGTACTTAACAAAAATGAGTATTTGGGTGGCGGTAATGGATTAGCCACAACCACAACAATACTGAAGCAAGCGGATGTCGTACTGATGTTAAATCTATTCAAACATTCCTTCACCAAGGAAGTGAAACAAGCGAACTGGGAATTCTACGAACCGCGCACCGAGCATGGGTCAAGTCTTAGTCCTTGTATCTACGCTTTGGTAGCTGCCGATATTGGTTCGCCGGATTGGGGATATCCATATTTTATGCGCACGGCTACTGTTGATCTCACGGGAGAATCTAAGCAGTACGTAGGCGATCTTTATATCGGTGGTACCCACCCAGCCGCTAACGGTGGTGCTTGGATGGCTGCGGTGCTTGGTTTTGCAGGGTTGGATTATGATGGGGGAACTGTCCATATCAAACCTTCACTGCCTAAACATTGGCAGTCTGTTGAGCTTCCGGTTACGCTTCGGGGAGATACCTTTAAACTACGGATCAGCAAGGATGAAGTTACAGTTACCACAGCAGCTGACTACAGCGGGACTCTGGTGTTCTCGGTACAAGGGGGAGAAGGAAAGTCCTGTGGTGCAGGTGAGAGCTTGCGGCTAACCTTGGCTGAAGCAACAGTATAGACATTAACTAACAACGGAGAGGAAGTAAATCCATGTTGCAAAATATGAAGGGTGCCATTTTCGATCTGGACGGCGTTATCGTAGATACGGCCAAATATCATTATTTGGCTTGGGCGAGTCTTGCTGACGAGCTAGGCTTTACATTTACAGAGGAGGATAACGAACGCCTTAAGGGCGTGAGCCGGATGAGATCGCTCGATATTCTTCTGGAAGTTGGTGGCCTACAATTTGAAGAAGCGGAGAAGCTTGCGATGGCGGAGAAGAAGAATCGCCTATATGTAGAGTACATCTCTAAGCTTGAGGAGTCGGAACTGCTTCCTGGGGTCAAAGAATACTTAACTGGACTGAGAACGCGCGGGATTGGAATTGCGTTAGGTTCAGCTAGTAAGAATGCAGAGTTTATTTTGAATAAGCTGAACATTACGGATCTGTTCGATGCCGTAGTTGACGGTAACAAAGTGTCACTTGCCAAACCGGACCCGGAGGTATTCTTGATCGCTGGTCAGGAGCTAGGCTTACAGCCGGACGAATGTGTCGTGTTTGAGGATGCGGAAGCGGGCGTTCAAGCAGGTAAGGCTGCAGCTATGAAGGTAGTAGGCATAGGTAAGCCCGAAGTGCTGAAGGAAGCCGATATGGTTGTAAAAGGATTGTATGAGTTGTTGAGTTAAATAAAAAGGTGACCGACTCCAAAGTAGCTGATGCTACTGTGGGGTCGGTCTTTTTTTGCTTTAAATTCCTGTGCTCATGCTGTGTATTCAGCTATCAAGTACAACTGCGCACACCAAGTAGTAATGTCGCTCATTGGGTAATCCAATCGCTCATCCAAAGGCTCAACAAATGTGAAGCCCACAACAGTGTAAAGCAGAGGCGAATAATACCTCTCATAGCCCCACGCAGTGGCCTTCACTCTCCCGCCCTATTTTTCTATTTTTGTTTTTTAAGAATCGCGGCGATGGAGTTGCGGAGTGGAGGTTTGGAGCTGGAGAAACGAAGTGGTCGCCTTTATCCTCATATTTCTACCGCCAAGCGGTATAAAATCAGGAAATCTGAGGATAACAGCGATCGTAAGCCCAAACGCTCCACGCAGTGGTCCCTGCCCGCCCTCCCTTTTTTCTGTTTTCGGTTTTTTTGAGAGGAAAGAAGGTCATGGAGAGGAATTTTGGAACTGGAGGAGCGAAAGCGTCCGCCTTTGTCTCCGGATTTTATCCGCCAGTGGCGGTATAAATCAGAAAATCTGGAGACAACAGCGGCCGTAAGTCCAAAGTTTCCTCGTAATGACACCATGATTCCCTCTCATTCAAATCCGTACAACAGAAAAAAACTACATACAAATGACCATAAAAAACTTTAAAATGAACATATGTAAGCGTTTATCCCTTTGATATAGTTATTTAACCCGGAGGTGTGACTATAGTGTTGTCTAGGCTGATTAGATTGATTCGAAAGCTGAGCGTCAAGCAGCAGCTCATCCTACTATTCCTGATTATGATTTCTCCTATTTTCTTTTTGAACATATATGGGAATTTGAAGGCAGAACAAATACTGAAGCGCCATGTTACGAATGCATATGTGGAATTGAACAAGCAGAACTTTACGATCATTAATCGGGATATCGATACAGTAAATAAAATCACTACCACCGTGATTCAAAATCCTCTGATTCAGCAAATGAATATGACTGGCTCGGATACCATACTGGAGCGAGTCAAACGATATGAGACAATAGAGAAGCTGTTGGTCAGTTACTCTCAGGGGGCTGAACGTGGTGATGGCATCTATTACTCCCTTTATATATACGATCCGAATGATTATTACTTTTTTGCTCCCAATTTTCCACAGGTTAAGAAGGCGGGAGTTTATTTCTTTTCTAAAGCCGAAGAGCCTTACTGGTTTGAGGAGGTTGTTCAGAAGAAAGGACGCGGCTCGCTGAAGTTCACGGAGAGGCTAAGCGCTCAAGCGGAGAATTTAAAGACACTTACTTACATGAGAGCTGTAAACAACATTTCCAGAAAAGCAGAGACTATAGGGGTTTTGGTCATCACCAAAATGGACTCTAAAATTGGAGAATCTCTCAAATCGATCTCTTTGCCTGACGGCGAAATTTACTTAACAGACTTAAACAACCGTGTTCTCGCCTCTACTACGAATAATACTGGAGAAGTAATTGCGTTGCCGGAGACGGTTGTTGCCGAGGATCTGGAAGGTACTGTGGATGTGATTACCTCCGATTTTATCTATGTGGTTAACAATAACCATGCGCTTGGACAAAAACTGGTCTACAAAGTTCCGGTAAAGGCGCTACTGCAGCAACAGAACGAAATGAAAAGTGTTATTCAATACATCACCGTGGCTTATGCAGTATTTGGACTAATTATGATTACGTACTTCTGGCGTTCATTAATGACACCTTTGCAAAAGCTGGCTTTTTTCGTGCGAAAATACGAGCCGGGTAATCGAGTTCCAGAGACACCACGGAGGGGGAGTAACGATGAGGTCAGTGTGCTGATTGCTTCTACCTATGATATGGCCCGAAGGCTAAACGGATTAATCACATACAAATATCAGATGGAGCTTAAACAGAAGGAATCCCAGCTTCAACTTCTATATCAACAAATCAACCCTCATTTGCTTTACAACACCCTAGAGAGCATTTATTGGAAAAGCTCTTTAGAAGGAAATGCCGAATCCGCCGAGATGATCAAGGAATTGTCCAAACTAATGAAGATCAGTCTTAGTCGGGGGAGGGAGCTGATCAGCCTTGAAGAAGAGCTGGAGCATGCAACGGCCTATATCAAGCTACAGCAGCACCGTTATGATTATGTATTTCAAGTTGTGATGAATATTCACCCGGATACGAAAAGCAACCTAATTCCAAAAATCACGCTGCAGCCATTAATAGAAAATGCTATTATTCATGGGGTTAAAAATATGGGCGAGGATGGTGAGATCACCATCACTACAGTATGTGAGGATGAAACCGTTAGGATCTCTATTGAAGATAACGGCTATAAGTCTGTTGACTATGAAGCCATAGAAGCTGTATTGAATGATGAAAGCCCCAATCCCACTAGCGGTTATGGTATCCGCAATATTAACCAGCGTATTCATTTACATTTTGGCTCTGATTATGGCATCAGCTATACCCCTCGTACAGAAGGCGGAACGCTAGTAACAGTTAAGCTTCCGAAATCGGAGAATCAGGACTAAGGAAGGGGAGCATGCAGATATGTTCAATATATTGGTTGTGGATGACGAACCATTGATTTGTAAAGGATTGAGCAATTTATTAGCTTCATCCGGGCTGGATATTTCTAATATCTATACAGCTAATAGCGGATTTGAAGCACTAGACTGTATACGTATGGAGGAAATTGATCTGCTCGTTACGGACATACAGATGGGTGCGATGAGTGGAATTGATTTGATGCAGCATGCCAAACTAGCCAAACCATGGGTACAGACCATCGTGATTTCTGCTCATGAGACGTTTCAATATGCTCAAATGGCTGTTAGGCTCGGGGCAAAGGATTATTTAATCAAGCCTTTGAATAGTGAGCAGTTTTTGGATTCGGTCCGAAATGTACTCCTTAAGATGGGGAAGCCCTCACCAGAACTAGATGTCTTCATGTCTGGAATTAACGAAAGCTTTCGACTGGAAGAGCCGCTGCCGGAATATAGCAAGCTCTTGAACGAATTGCTCATTGACCCTGGAGTTGTACTAGCTGAAGGAGATAACCTGCTGAAGCTGGATAACCTGAAGCTACAAGGGCCGTATTTTTCCGTCTTAAAACTTAAGGTGCCACTGTCTGGAGTGAATCAGGAGAAGCAGTATACTATGCGGGACAGACGGCTTCTTTGTTATGCTGCGCTGAACATTGCCAAAGAATTAATGGATCAGGAATGGAACTCGATAGCCTTTTATGCGCCGGATGGAGAAATTACGATCATTATTCAATGGGATGAAAAAAGCTATGAAGATTCTTCTGCCGGCCAAATCAACAGGCTAGATATACTTGGTCGTAGTCTACATTTTAATATCCATAAATATTTACATCTGAACGTAGTCATTGGCATTAGCCAGATTTTAAAGGGGCTTTCGTTTATGGCCGTGTTGAACCGTCAGGCCTCTAATGCAATTCTTTGGAATAATGAGCATAGTGACCATTACGTGTTCTATTATGGGGATTTTAACTGGAATAGTTACACGAGTGATCCTTCTGTAGAAGAACTTCATACGCATAGCAATCTGATCGTACAAAAAGCAAAAGAATATATTGACGAGAACTATGCTCAAAAAGGACTTACTATTCACGATGTGGCTAAAAAGAATCATGTTAGCCCCAATTATTTGAGCTACCTATTTAAGAAAAATACAGGTTATAACCTGTGGGAATATGTAATTAAGCTCCGGATGGAAGAAAGTCGGGAGATGATTTTGAATACCGATCTTCGCAGATACGAAATTGCGGAACGTGTGGGTTATGAATCACCCGAGCATTTTAGTAAAATTTTCAAAAAATATTATGGGATTAGCCCCAGTGAATTGAAGAAGTAAAAACACTCATGACTTCGGTAGATATAGACATGTTCAGTACAACCCTCATTTCCTACAATTTAAGGTAGGAAGCATTTTGCGAAAAATGCTGATAGAACAATGGAATGAGGGAGCCTGATGAATCAAACCGCAGTAGTAACTGAAAACCCGGCGACGCTGAAGGGGACACCGTACAAGCAAAACCGCTGGAAGAAAAACTTTTGGGGATATATGTTCCTCGTACCTGCCGTAATTATTTTTATTATGTTCTTGTGGGTTCCAATTTTTAAAGGCTTACTGTACAGCTTTTACCATGTTGATTTTGTGAAAGGTAATAGCTTTGTAGGCTTTGAGAACTACAGTAGAGCACTTAGTGATCCAGATGTTTTGACCGCATTAAAGAACACTGGGTATTACATGTTTCTATGTCTTATTATCGGTTTTTGGGTTCCGATTGCTTTTGCCATCATGATCTCGGAGCTGAGAAAGTTTGGGGGCTTTGTACGTGTAGCGGCTTACCTTCCTTTCGTAATGCCTGGTGTGGTTCTCTATGGACTGTGGAGATGGCTTTATGATCCGGTGGGCCCGATTAATGCGTTACTAGGCACAATGGGTGTGGATCAGGTTGCCTTCTTAACAGATACAAGATGGTCGATGATTTCCCTTGTGTTTATGGAAACATGGCAGCAGTTCGGATCAGGGATGCTAATATACTTAGCTGCTGTACTCAGCATTCCAAGAGATTGGTATGAAGCCGCTGAGATTGATGGAGCAGGTATATGGGCACGTATAAAGTACATCACATTGCCTTCACTGCGTAATTTGATCTTTTTGATGCTGATCCTGCAAATTATTGGTACTTCACAAGGGTATCAGTCACAGATGGCGCTGCTTGATGGCGGGCCAAATAATACTACGCTTACCTATGCGCTGCTGATCGTGAAATATGCATTTACAAGACTCGATTATGGAACAGCTACTGCGCTTGGCATGTTAATGTTCATTGTCCTAGGTGGTTTGGGCATTTTACAGTTCAAGCTTAACAAGGAGGACTACTAAGATGAAAAGCGCAGATAGAGGAATTCTTTCAGAACACGATTTGAAAAAAACAAGTAATAAGATTGTTTATGGCTTGATGTGCGTAGTCATTTTGGTTATGGTTTTTAGCATGCTGTACCCGATTTGTATGACGTTATTCAACGGGTTGAAGTCGAATCAAGAAGTGAATTCATTCCCGCCGCATTTTTTCCCTCAGGAATGGCACTTCAGTAATCTTAAAGATGCGATGAATTACATTGATCTACCCATGTTCCTTAGAAACACCATTTATATCTTTTTAGGGAATATGGTCGTGACGCTTGTCGTATTGGGAATGTCGGCTTTTAGTATTTCTCGTATGAATGTTCCTTACAAAAGAGCTATTTACTTCTTCTTCCTGATGACATTGTTTATTCCGGCGACCAGTTACATGATCCCGAACTTTGTCAATTTGAAAGAGCTCGGATTGCTGAATCAGTATGCGGCCTTCTGGTTGCCAGCGGGAGCGAACACGTTCTACTTTCTATTGTTAAAGAACTTTTTTGACGGGATTCATCCAGAAATCTTTGAAGCAGCACGAATTGATGGGGCCTCTGAGCCGAGAAGCTTTTTCTCCATTGCCGTGCCACTATCCATTCCGATTTTTGCTACATTAGCGATCTTTATCTTTTCTACCGCATGGAATGACTGGTTCTGGCCATCTCTGGTTATGCACAGTGAAGAGAAATATACGCTTGCGACAGCCATTTATAAATACGTTATTAATGTGAAGGCACTCAATACTAATATTAAATTTGCAATCCTGTTTATAGTATCCTTGCCTCCAATCATTGTCTTCTTGATTTTCCAGAAATTCATTATGCGTGGGGTTGCTTTGTCGGCAGTGAAAGGATAAGCAATTATCGACGAATTTAACCACGGATCGTAAACATGCACATGAAAGGAATATAAATGCACCTCGTTTGTAAACGGTTTCTAATTTATGATCGATATGTAAGATAATTATGAATTGAAAAGGGGAGTTTCAATGCGTAAGTACTCTAGCGTTCTACTAAGCGTACTTGTAGCCGGATCGTTGCTATCTGCTTGCAGCGGCAACAATAACGGAAATACAGCGGGGAACAAAGGCGGTGAAGCATCTGCTGCGCCAACAAATGCGGTAACGGATAATACAGCAACCGCTACAGATGCGCCAGTGGATGACATTACTCAAAGAAAAGTGACGATCAAGATTCACTATCCAACACCTGACCTGACTGAAATAAGAGCACAGGAAGACGACAAAATCAAACGTTTCCAAGAGGTATATCCGAACGTAGAAATCGTTAAAGATGACTGGCAGTACAATGTAAGTGAAATCGGAATTAAAATGGCTGCGAATGAAGCACCAACCTTCTTTAATACTTTTGCTACAGAAGCTAAATTCCTGGTTGAAAAGGGCTGGGTTGCTGACATCACAGATCTGTGGAACAAATATGAATTTAAAGATCAAATTAACACAGTGCTTCAAAATCAATTTATCATCGACGGCAAAGTTTTCGGAGTAACACAAAAAGGTTATGTAACAACCACTATGATCAACAAAAAAATGCTGGATGAAAAAGGCGTAGCCATTCCACCTATGGATTGGACTTGGGATGATATGCTGAATACGGCTAAAGGTGTAGCTGATGCCAAAAAAGGGATTTCCGGTATTGCTCCAATGGGTAAGGGGAACGAATCAGGTTGGAACTGGACCAACTTCCTGTTTGAAGCTGGCGGAGAGATTCAAAAGATTGAAGGCGGTAAGGTTATAGCTACATTTAATTCCGATGCTGGCGTAAAAGCACTGGATTTCTACAAGAAACTTAGATGGGAAGCTAACGCGATTCCTCAGGACTGGGCACTTGGTTGGGGCGATGCTGTAGGTGCGTTCCAACAAAGTCGTACAGCAATGGTAATGGCCGGATCTGATGGCGTTATCGAGCAAGCGTTGAACCAAGGTGGACTGAAACCTGAGGATGTGCTTACGTATCCTATGCCAGCTATGGAAAAAGGCGGTAAGCACACAGGGGTACTTGGTGGTGACTATCTAGTAATCAATCCAAATGCTACGCCAGATGAACAAGAAATGGCATTCCGCTACATTACTTTTGATTATTTCTCTGACAAAGGTTTGGAAGCGCTGGATGCAATTCTTCAACAACGTACAACCGATGGCAAATACTTTATCCCGCCGCTCTTAGACTACTACTCAGCTGATTCTGAGTTTGGTAAGAAGACCAAAGCGGTTTATGACAAGTACACAAATGTATACCAATATAGCCCTGACATTATGGGACTTTTGGATGGTAAACCTGAAGCTCAATACAACACACAGGACTATTACGCAACCATGTCCAATGTTATTCAAGAGCTGTTCTCCAAAAAAGGAACGGATTCCAAGAGCCAGCTAGAAGCAGCAGCTAAAACAGTGCAAGAGAAATTCTTTGATACGATTAAAGCGGAATAGTTTAATGCAAAAACCGGCCCCTTTGGGGCCGGCTTTTTTGTTGTGAAGATTTATAAATTTATAAATCTTCAGAAATAGTGATAATCAATTGGAAATTATGACGGTGTAGAAAAATCGTAATTGACTGTGATGAAGAGTATACATTTTTGTGCACTGATTTTAGATATATGGAATAAAAAGGAGCTAAAATTTTGCTTATTAAAGTATAATTCTAAGATTTAAAGGGTTCTATAGCACATAATATGGTAAAAAGACTATAATATGATCGAATGAAAGCGCTTTGAAAACAAATCAAAAAAACTTTATACTTTGTGAAAGATTTCACTATACAAGGTGGAAATCATGTGATAAGATAAATGTGTAGAGAAAAACAACTAAAAATTGACAGGAGGACGAGGGAGATGGCAGTTAAGAACGAAGTCGCCGCCCAAGTTAAACAAGTTACCGCTGAAGAGTATATTCAGAATTTAGTGGATAAAGCAAAAAAAGCGCATGAGGCGTTCATGGCGCTAGACCAAGAGCAAGTTGACACAATCGTTCATGCAATGGCGTTGGCTGGACTCGACAAACATATGTACCTCGCAAAATTGGCCGTAGAAGAAACTGGACGCGGCGTATACGAAGACAAAATTACGAAGAACATCTTCTCAACTGAATATATCTGGCACGGAATTAAATACGATAAAACAGTAGGCGTTATTGAAGACAACGCTTATGATAGCTTCCAAAAAATTGCTGAACCCGTCGGAATTGTTATGGGTATCACACCGGTAACCAACCCTACATCCACCACGATGTTTAAAGCGTTGATTTCGATTAAGACACGGAACCCTATTATATTCGGTTTCCACCCATCTGCGCAAGAGTGTAGTGCAGCTGCTGCAAAAATTCTTCATGATGCTGCCGTGAAAGCTGGCGCTCCTGAGAACTGTATCCAATGGATTGAAATGCCAACAATGGACAAGACAAACGCATTGATGAACAACCCAGACGTTGCTCTTATCTTGGCAACTGGTGGTTCTGCAATGGTAAAAGCAGCTTACAGCTGTGGTAAACCAGCACTTGGCGTAGGCCCTGGTAACGTACCTGCTTTTATTGAAAAGAGCGCGGATATTGATCAAGCCGTAACGGACATCATTCTTTCTAAAACATTTGATAATGGTATGATCTGTGCTTCCGAGCAAGCTGTTATTATCGAAGAACCAATCTTCGATCAAGTGAAGAAAAAGATGATTGCTAATGGCTGCTACTTTGTGAATAAAGAAGAAGCTGCCAAACTGACTAGTGGAGCAATGAACGTAGATAAATGTGCGGTTAACCCAGCAATCGTAGGTCAATCCGCAGTGAAGATTGCTGAAATGTGTGGCATTCAAGTCCCTGCCGGCACAAAGATTCTGGTAGCAGAACTTGAAGGTGTAGGCACTAAATATCCACTTTCCGCTGAAAAATTAAGCCCGGTTCTTGCTTGCTACAAAGTTAAGAATGCAGATCAAGGTATCGAACGCGCAGCTCAAATTGTTGAATTTGGTGGTATGGGACATAGCTCGGCTATCCACTCCAACAATGAAGAAGTAATCATGAAGTTCTCTAACCGTCTGCAAACAGGACGTATTCTCGTTAACTCGCCTTCCACACATGGTGCGATCGGCGATATCTACAACACTAATATCCCTTCGTTGACTCTGGGCTGCGGATCTTATGGACGTAACTCCGTGTCGCAAAACGTTACAGCAATCAATTTGATCAACGTGAAAAGGGTGAATCGTCGTACCGTGAATATGCAATGGTTTAAAGTACCTGACAAGATCTATTTCGAAAAAGGCGCTACTCAGTACCTGACCAAAATGCCTGATATCACACGTGTCGCAATTATCACTGACCCAATGATGGTTAAGCTTGGATATGTTGAAAGAGTTGAACATTACCTGCGTCAACGTCAAACTCCTGTAGCTATCGAAGTGTTCTCTGAAGTTGAACCAGATCCATCGACAACTACAGTTGAAAAAGGTACTGCAATGATGAACAGATTCCAACCGGACTGCATTATCGCACTTGGCGGCGGTTCCCCAATGGATGCTGCAAAAGGAATGTGGTTATTCTATGAACATCCAGACGCAGACTTTAATGGTCTGAAACAAAAATTCATGGATATCCGTAAACGGGTATATAAATTCCCTAAACTTGGTAACAAAGCTAAATTTGTAGCTATTCCAACTACTTCGGGTACAGGTTCGGAAGTAACATCTTTCGCAGTTATTACCGATAAAACAACTGAACAGCACACTAAATATCCTTTGGCTGACTACGAGTTAACTCCAGATGTAGCTATCATTGATCCAGAGTTCGTATACAGCTTGCCAAAAACTGCTGTTGCTGATACAGGTATGGACGTATTGACACATGCTATCGAAGCTTATGTATCAGTTATGGCGAGTGACTACACTGATGGTCTAGCTATTAAAGCCATCCAACTGGTATTCCAATACCTTGAAAAATCGGCGCTGGAAGGCGACAGAGTAGCACGTGAGAAAATGCATAACGCATCAACACTTGCTGGTATGGCCTTTGCCAATGCATTCTTGGGTATTAACCACAGTTTGGCACATAAATGGGGCGGACAGTACCACACTGCTCACGGTCGTACTAACGCGATCCTTATGCCACACGTTATCCGCTACAATGCTAAAAAACCTACGAAGTTCGCTTCGTTCCCTAAATATTCGCACTTCGTAGCTGATGAGCGTTATGCTGAAATTGCCCGTATTCTGGGATTGCCAGCTCGCACAACTGAAGAAGGTGTAACTAGCCTGATCAATGCTATTCGCGATATGAATAAAAAATTGGGCATCGAAGAATCGTTCCAACAACTGGGCTTTGATCCTAAGGACTTCGAATCCCGCGTAGATTACTTGGCTGACCGTGCGTTTGAAGATCAATGTACAACTGCCAATCCTAAGCTGCCACTGGTTTCTGAGCTTGCTGATGTATACCGTAATGCGTTCTACGGAAGATTTGATAATTAATAAATGGTTAAATAGAGAATAGGATAGTTGTGGACTTAGATAAAGGTGACAAATATCACTCGAAAGGTGATATTTGTCACAGTGTTTTTATAGAAAATAAACTAGAATGTTTATATAAACAACGGTCCCACATATGAAATGTTGATTGTGAAATTTGGAACAACCACATCTTTTGGGGATCACGAGACACGGGATCAACCTTCAAGCCCGCGATCTCTACAAATATAATAAATATAGATGGAGGGATTTAGCATGTCGGTGATTGAAAAAGAAGTAAATGAAGTGAAATCCGGTTGGAGAAGTTTTACAAAAGGTAAATGGTCCAAGAAAGTTGATGTTAACAACTTTATCGCTAGTAACATTAAGCCTTATGAAGGTAACGAAGAGTTCCTCGTAGGTCCTACTAGTAACACAACTGAACTGTGGAAGATTATTTCCCAGCTGAGTAAGGAAGAAAGAGAAAGAGGCGGCGTATGGGATGTTTCCCTAGATACTGTCTCCACAATCACTTCACATGCTCCAGGCTACATTGACAAGGACAAGGAACAAATTGTAGGCGTGCAGACTGACGCTCCTTTCAGACGTTCCATCCAGCCGTTCGGCGGGATCAAGATGATGGTTGATGCTACGAAGGCTTATGGCTTCGAGCTTCCACAAAACATCGTTGACATGTTCACGAACATTCGCAAAACGCATAACCAAGGCGTATTTGATGCATATACACCAGACATGAGAGCAGTGCGTAAATCCGGCGTTATCACAGGTCTTCCTGATGCTTACGGCCGTGGACGTATTATCGGCGACTACCGCCGCATAGCTCTGTACGGTATTGATTTCTTGATTAAAGACAAAAAGCAACAACTAGCTGAGCTTGAAGTTGACTCCATGACAGAAGAAGTAATTCGTTTACGTGAAGAGCTGTCCGAGCAAATTCGTGCACTGGGCGAATTGAAAGAAATGGCAGCTGCTCACGGCATGGATATTTCCAAACCAGCGATGAACTTTAAAGAAGCTACTCAATGGGTATACTTTGGATATCTGGCAGCAGTTAAAGAACAAAATGGTGCAGCGATGTCCCTGGGACGTGTTTCTTCCTTCCTAGACATCTATGCAGAACGCGATATTGAAGAAGGTACTTTGACTGAAGAACAAGTCCAAGAAATTGTCGATCATTTCGTAATGAAACTGCGTATCGTGAAATTCTTGCGTACACCTGACTATAATGACCTGTTCTCTGGAGACCCTACTTGGGTAACTGAATCCATCGGTGGTATGGCTGAAGATGGAACCACTCGTGTTACCAAGAACAGCTTCCGTTTCCTGAACACCCTGTACAACTTGGGTCCAGCTCCGGAACCAAACTTAACTGTACTTTGGTCCGAAAGATTGCCTGAAGGCTTCAAAAAATATTGTGCTAAGGTTTCTATCGAAACTAGTGCAATTCAGTATGAAAACGACGATCTAATGCGTCCATACTGGGGTGAAGATTATGCGATTGCATGCTGCGTATCTCCAATGCGTATCGGTAAACAAATGCAGTTCTTCGGCGCTCGTGCCAACCTGGCAAAAGCTTTGCTGTATGCTATTAATGGTGGTAAAGACGAAAAATCCGGAGCACAAGTTGGACCGGAATTCCCAGCTATCACTTCTGAATATCTAGATTATGACGAAGTAATGAAACGTTTCAAACCGATGATGGAGTGGTTGGCTAAGACTTATGTTAACACTTTGAACATCATTCACTATATGCATGACAAATATTCTTACGAACGTATCGAAATGGCACTGCATGATCGCGACATTCTGCGTACAATGGCTTGTGGTATCGCTGGTCTGTCCGTTGCAGCTGACTCACTGAGTGCTATTAAATACGCAAAAGTTAAACCAATCCGTAACGAACAAGGTATTGCAATTGACTTCGAAACTGAAGGCGAATTCCCTTGCTACGGTAACAATGACGATGCTGTAGACAACATCGCAGTAGAATTGGTTGAAACCTTCATGTCTATGATCCGTAAACACAAAACATATCGTGATGCTGTACCGACACAATCGGTATTGACCATTACTTCGAATGTAGTGTACGGTAAGAAGACAGGTACAACACCTGACGGACGTAAAAAAGGCGAACCATTCGCACCAGGTGCTAACCCAATGCACGGACGCGACAAGAAAGGTGCTCTGGCTTCACTGAACTCTGTAGCCAAACTGCCTTACTCCGATGCACAAGATGGTATCTCCAATACGTTTTCTATCGTACCTAAGGCACTAGGTAAAGACGATGAATCCTGTAAGTCTAACCTGGTACACATGATGGACGGATACTTCCATAATAACGCTCAGCATTTGAACGTTAACGTATTTAACCGTGAACAGCTGATGGACGCTATGGATCACCCAGAGAACTATCCACAATTGACTATCCGCGTATCCGGTTATGCAGTTAACTTCATCAAGTTGACTCGCGAACAACAAATGGACGTAATTAACCGTACTTTCCACGGTTCAATGTAATTTGTTTATATTTATAAAGATCTTTCATTGAGATATGCACTAAAATATTTGCAAGGAATTACCGCTCTTGTTTCAAGGGCGGTAATATCTTGTTCAAGAATCATTAAAATTTTAAATTTTACGGTCGCGATTAAGGAGAACACAGTCTTAAGGGCAGGGATTCTTCTTCGTGAAAGATGGACTGTTAGTCAGTCCTGGAGAAAGGATGACATCCTATGATTAAAGGTCGCATACACTCCTTGGAAACCTTTGGAACCGTTGACGGACCTGGTATTCGATTTGTCTTATTTATGCAAGGGTGCTTGCTGAAATGCCAGTATTGCCATAACCCTGATACTTGGGCTTTAGATGAAGGTAAGGAAATGACTCTAGAAGAAGTGCTTTCGGAGATCGAGCCATATTTAAACTACTATCGTTCATCCGGTGGTGGGTTAACTGTATCCGGCGGAGAACCAACTTTGCAGGCACAATTTGTAAAACAGTTATTTACGGAAGTTAAGAAGCGTTGGAATCTGCACACCACATTAGATAGTAATGGTTATAACGAAGGTGACAAGATTAATGACTTATTGGATGTTACAGACTTGGTGATGCTCGATTTGAAGCATATTGATGAAGAAGCACACATTAAGTTAACTGGTAAATCTAATGATCGGACCTTGAAGCTTGCACGTTGGCTGTCAGACCATAACCGTAAGATGTGGATTAGACATGTATATGTTCCAGGCATTCATGACCGTGAAGAGGACCTTATCAATCTAGGTCGTTATATTGGAACCTTAAATGGCGTTGAGAAATTTGAAATCTTACCTTATCATCAAATGGGTATCTATAAATGGGAAATGCTCGGTAAGGCTTATGAATTGGATGGAGTGCCATCCCCTACGGATGAAGAAGTTCAGCGGGCGTACCGCTTAGTCGAAGAAGGTCGTAAGCAGACAGCATTGGTATAATTTATACCTACATTAAGTGGAGCCGTTCCTTCAGTGATTTACTGCTGAAGGAACGGCTTTTTTTGTTATGAGGGACGTCTGATGTCATTTAAAGGGGTAATTTTGTATTTTCGCTTTAAAAAAATGATATATTTACAGCTGTTAATTAACGAGTTGGAAATACGTTATGATATATATTGTATCATTGCATTGAGTTTTTATGATTATTTTCAAAGTGTATGTATGGTTAAATCACGCTATAAAGCTTTTAATCGTAATTATTACTGAAATTAAGTTATATTATATTACATATCGTGTAGTTGATTCCGCTTTCATTAGAGATTTTTATCCCTATAGTGGATGAATCTTAACCTTACGAGAATGGAATCTGTTTTCTATAATAAGAAGTGTAAAGCACAACATTATATGGGGGGTCACAAGAAATGAAAAAAGGTATGACTTTGCTATTGTCCCTGATTTTTGTATCATCAGCTTTACTGGCAGGTTGCGGAGGCAACAACAATGCATCTTCTAACAAAGGAGATGGAAACGCTACCGCGACGAATTCAGCGGATGCTACAAATGCTCCAGCAACAGAAGAACCGGTTAGTAGCGAGCCGTTCGAAATGACGATTCGTCACACTCAAATCGGTGCCGACAAACAGAAACGTTTAGCTATTCTGCAAGAAGTAGTGAAAAAGGTAGAAGGTGATGTACCGGGTCTGACCTTTAAGCTTGATGGAGTAGATTCAGATGTAAACCGTAAAGAAAAATTACGTGGTGAAATGGCTGCAGGTAATCCACCAGAGATCTTCGATCTTTTCGGAAGCCCTGACTCTAAGATCTATGCTAAAGAAGGTAAATTACTCGATCTGACTCCAATCCTAGAGGAACTTGGAATTAAGGATAAATTCTCAAATCTTGATCCTTTCACTTATGAAGGAAAAATTTACGGATTGCCTATCGGTGGATCTGGTGAAGGGTTCTTCTACAACAAAGAATACTACAATAGCAAGGGTTGGAAAGCTCCAACAACATTTGCTGAATTGGAACAACAATTGGCTGACATCAAGGCTGACGGAAAAGTACCTTTGGCTGGTGCATCTAAGGCTGGTTGGGTACCACTTATGCTAGCTAACCACTTGTGGTCACGTTATGCAGGTCCAGATGTAACCGCTAAGTTTGCAACAGGCGAAGCTAAATGGACTGATCCAAACGTTGTAAAAGGTTTTGCGAAGTACAAAGAATGGGTTGACAAAGGATACTTCAAAAAAGGCGAACTTGGTTTCGAGTATGCTGAATATACAACACAATTCACTAGTAGTGAAGCAATCCTCTTGTATGATGGTACTTGGAAATCTTCCGTATTTAAAGAAGGACAATCTGGCGAAGGTTTGATCGGTAAAGTTGGATTCTTCAATATTCCTCCAGTTGATGGTGGCGTAGGCGACCAAACTGCATTGATGCGCGATGTAAACAATGGTTACGGTTTCTCTGCTTCTGCTGAGAAAGATCCACGTCAATTGGCTGCTGTGAAATCTTTCATCAAAAACTTGTTTAACGAAGAAATGCAATTACGTGGTCTTGTTGAAGATGGCGTACTGCCAGCAATGAAAATTGATCAAAACGTGCTGAATGAAAATATTACGGATGATCTGATGAGCGAAATCGTAGGTGTACTTAATAACTCACAATCTTCGTTCCCAGCATTTGACTCACTTGTTCAAGCTGATGTAACTACAGAAATCAGTAACATTCAAATTCAAAAGCTAATTGGTGGTCAGACAACTCCAGAGAAAATGGGCGAAGCTTTACAGAAGGTACAAGAAGAAGCAAACGCAGCAGTTGAATAAGTAGCTGCAAATTGAATGTACCCTGGTGCCAGAACCAGGGTACATTTTTAAACTCAAAGAAATTATGTGTTTGCAAAGATCTAAAACATTCATTGTTCGCCAGATGTCAAAGCAACCGGAGGTAGTCATGAATAAAGCACTAAGAAATCCATTGGTATTTTTCCTTTTTATTCTTCCAGCACTGATCTTGTTCACGATGTTCTTCATCTATCCCATCTTTAGTTCAATCTATTACAGCTTTACTAGCTGGAATGGGGTATCTGACACAGTCAAGTCTGCCGGAATCAGTAATTTTGAGAAGGCATTAGGAGACGAGCGATTCTGGATATCTGTCAAAAATAACGGTTTCTTTATTCTTTTCTCCTGTTTTGTACAGGTACCGTTAATCATATTCTTCTCGTTATTGATATCGAATGTAAAGAAGCTAAAAGGCTTGTATAAGACAGCGGTCTTCATGCCTTCTATTATGTCTACAGCAGTTATCGGTATTCTATGGGGCTTCATTTATGAGCCCAACATTGGACTTTTAAATAAGGTTCTAGGCTTAGTTGGTATTGATCCACTTTACTGGCTGTCGGATGAAAGATTCGCAATGTTATCCATCCTGATCACGAATGCTTGGCAATGGACCGGATTCTACATTGTAATGGTACTTGCAGCTATTCTGTCGATACCAGGTGAATTGGATGAAGCAGCTGCCATTGATGGCGCAACTGGATTCCAACGTGCTACACGTATCACGCTTCCTTTAATTGTTCCGATCATTTCTGTTGTAATCATGTTGTCCATTGCTGGAGCAATGAAAGCGGCGGATATCGTCATTGTAATGACTAAGGGTGGACCTGCTGGTTCAACCGATGTAATGGCAACTTACATGATTAAATATGCTATCACTAACTTTAAGTACGGGTACGGTAATGCCATTGCAGTCCTGATCTTTGTATTTACATTGGTGGTTACAGCTATTTATCAGCTGCTGATAGCCCGACGCACAGAAAGGATTGAATACTGATGCCACGCGCCCTGAAAAAAAGTCTGCCACACGTCGCACTATTGTCCTATCTACTAGTTATTCTATTTCCTTTCCTGTTCGTGTTATTCTCCTCTGTGAAAAAGGATAACAATGCAATAGCGCTTAACCCTTTTGGGATTCCAAAGGAGTTCGTCTTCAATAACTACGTTGAAGCTTGGGTAAATGCCAAGATCAGCACCTACTTTTTTAACAGTTTGTACATTTCCATATTGGCTTCTGTAGTATCTATCATTCTAGCGTCTATGTTTGCTTTTGCAGTTACTCGGATGCGCCAAGGCAAATGGAATACGATTTTGTTCACCTTAGTTATGGTGGGAATGCTCATTCCAAACAACGCATTGATGCTTCCTATTTATACGATTGTACGTAAGATGGGAATTCTGAATACACACTGGGCATTGATTATCCCTTATATCGCGAATGCAATTCCGTTTACGATAATTATATTGGCTGCATTTATGCGCTCGTTGCCTAGAGAAATTGAAGAGGCAGCGGTCATGGATGGGTTGAAGGCACCAGGTATCTTTGCTAAAATTATTGTACCTCTAACCGTACCTGCCATGGTTACTGTATTCATTGTTAATTTCCTGGGCAATTGGAACGAATTCTTGCTGGCAAACTACTTCCTATCAAATGATGAACTACGTACGCTCCCAGTGGGTATGGTTCAATTCCGTGATCAATATCAGATGAACTATGCACAAATGTCAGCGGGTATCGTCTTCAGCGTTCTGCCAGTAATTGTGATTTATGCGATTTTACAGGAAAAAATTATTGAAGGCGTAACTGCGGGTGGCGTAAAAGGATAACTTTTTTTCTCAGTCAGGAGCACTAGCCGATGAATTTGCGCTATAAATTATTTACGGCATTTTTGGGCCTGATAATCATTCCCTTATTTATTCTAGGCATGCTTATGTTTTTCGTGACTTATAACTCTATTGAGAAGAAGTACAGTCAACAGTCGGAATACTCACTCAAAGCAATTAGTTACAGTATTTCAAATGTGTTAAAAGATATGGATAACGTTACAGACAACGGAATTGCTACCTCGGTTTTTCATATGGCACTTAGCGCAGAAGATCCTTCTAATCAAGATTTGACTGATGCTGAGCAACTCAATTTGAATGCAAGCCAGCGCAATTTCCGTAGTCTGTTGTTTAACCATCCATCGATTAGCTATGCTTTTTTATACAATTTTAACGGTAGAGGTAACTCTGAAATCGTGTCGCTTTTTAATAAGGAAAATTTCCGAACGCTACCCTATGATACTTTCAAAAAAAGTGATTTGTACCAGGAAGTAATGGATTTGAATGGCGTGCCAAAATGGCTGGCTCCTCATGAGTATCCCGAACTTACAGGAACTGAACCTGTGTTTACACAAATTCGACTCGTGAAGGAACTGAGCTTCTTTCAGAACATAGGTATCCTTGTTGTACAGATCAAAAATTGGGAGCTCGAATCGATATTTCGCAATTTAAAAATTGGGGATAGTAATCAGGATGTATCGTTTATGCTAGTAAATGATGACGGAATGATTTTATTTGACCCAGATCAAAAGCTGGATGGGCAGGATATTCAGTCATTCGCGAATAAAGAGATTACCTTCAAAAAAGGGTTTCAGAGTTTTAAAACAGAGTATAACGGGGAGAAAAGTATTCTCTCCATGTATCATTTAAAAGATTATCCCTGGAGTCTAGTGTCTGTAACCTCATGGGACTCTTTATCTCGAGAAGTTACAGTATTTGCACGCTGGTTTGTAGGGGTTATCTTCCTTTGCTTTTTGGCAGCGGTGATCTTCAATCTATTCTTTATGAATCGCATTACTGGTGCAATCGCCGTAATTGTTCGTTTTATGCGACGAGTTGAGGATGGAGATCTAACTTCGCGGGTAGAAGTGAAGGGGAATGATGAGTTAACGCTTCTTGGTAAGGGCTTTAATGATCTTATGGATAAAATTAACCGATTGTTTAACAGAATCCATTTGGAACAGCGTCGCAAGAATCAAGCCGAGATGCGTGTTCTACAGGCTCAGATTAAACCGCATTTTTTATTTAATACGTTAGAGTCGATTAATGTTCTGGCTATACAGAATGAAGGCAAGAAAGTCAGTGAGATGGTCTACCGACTGGCAAGTATTTTACGTATTAGCATTCAGGATCGAGAAGAAATTACACTGGATGAAGAGATTAAACATCTGCGCAATTATTTGGATATTCAAAAATTTAGATTTGAGGATTTATTTGAATACGATATTGATATCCCACAAGAATTGATGAGTTGCGGCATTTTAAAGCTTACTTTGCAACCGCTTGTAGAGAATAGCATTCAACATGGATTTGAGGGTATTGATTACAAAGGTCAAGTTTCTGTGAAAGTTTGGGAGAAGCAAGGGGACTTAATTTTACGAATTGAAGATAACGGTATTGGAATTACACCATCTCAGTTGTCTATTTTCCAATATATTGTGAATGATCCTGTGGAGCAAGAGGTTGAAGTTGAACGGGAAAACCGGATGAATCTTGAACGTAGAGGCCTTGGCATTCGCAGTGTAGCGGATCGCATCCGCATTGAATACGGTGACAGATATGGAATATTTATTTGTTCCAGTCCAGGATATGGTACTATTATTCAATGTGTCATACCTAAATACGAGCAGGGGGAAGATCATTATGCTAAAAGTATTATTGGTAGATGACGAAGCCCCAATTCTGAATAATCTGAAGAGAGTGTTGCCATGGCAGGAGATGGGAATGGAGGTCGTCGGTATGGCGCGAAGCGGTATGGACGCCTTGCGCATTGCTGAAGAGGAGCAACCCGATCTTGTGTTGAGTGACATTCGTATGCCAGTGATGGACGGGTTAACTTTTGTAGGAAAGCTGCGGGAATTGGGATTGGATAGTGAGGTACTGCTTCTTACCGGGTATCAGGAATTTGACTATGCACGGGAAGCGATCCGTCTTGGGGTAAAAGAATACATTTGTAAGCCGATACATTATGAGGAGCTTGGCAATAAGGTACGTGAGATCGGAGCTAATATCCGTAGTAAACAGTTTAAGAATAAACTGTATAATAGCATCCCTTTGTTTCAAGAGATTCCTGAAGTTGACAATGGCAAAAAAACGCCGGATCAGCTAATGAACTTGGCCGCTCAATACATCACTGAACATCTTCATTCAGATATCGGGATTGAGGAAGTGGCGAATAAGATCGGCATCAGTGGCAGTTACTTCTGCCTCTTGTTTAAGAACCGTTTTGCAATGACTTTCGTGGAATACGTAACACAACAGCGAATTGAAGCTGCCAAGTTTATGCTTACTAACAGCGATAAGAGCATTACGGTGATTGGTTCCGGAGTCGGTTATCAGGAACGACGTTATTTCACGAAGGTATTTCAGAAGCAGACGGGGATGTCTCCTAAGGAGTATCGTGACCGGTGCCGGGCAGAAGTGTTATGAGGTCGGCGGCGTATGGTGATGTTTAGCGTCACTGCAAGGAATGTCTGTTACTCAGCATGGTGAGGTAAGCGTCACTACGGAGGAATGTTTGGACTTTCGGTCGCTGTTATCCTCGGATTTCTGGATTGGAAACCGCTGCTCGCGGTTGAAATCCGAGGATAGCATATGCTTCCGAGGTAGCTTTCCAAGGAAAGCTTTTAGGCGAACGCTCCGCTCCTACAGTTCCAAACTTCCTCTCCGCTCCTTCTCCCTCACCACACTTCGTTGTGGGTATGGAGTCGTCCCACTCCTGCGGTTGTGGGGACTCCTTAGGGGAAAGAAGGGATTATCGATCAGCCTGCGGCTGTGATAAAGGTACATAAGTTATAACCAATTTAATGATTTTAAACATTAGAGATGATTATCCTTAGTTATTGAGGATAATCATCTCTTTTTTTATAGAAATATAATATGCTCCCTATACTCCCAAAATTTATCATATGTTTTAATTAGAGTGTAAGAAGGAAGTGCAAGGCGATAGTCAAGCAAGCGTGAAAAAGGCTCTAGATTGGGACGATGGGGAAATGGGGGAACAGAACATGAGTGTGACGAATCCTTCCGTCAGCTTATCAGAAGTAAAAAAACGCGGCAGGGGGAGAGTGCCGAATTTTCTGAGAGTGATGAAGAAATATTGGGTGTTCTATTTGATGATGCTCCCAGCCATTATTATTCTGATCATCAATAACTACATACCGATGTTAGGGACGGTAATTGCTTTTAAGGATATCAATTACCAGAAGGGCATTCTAGGCAGTGATTGGGTCGGGTTCTCGAATTTCAAATATTTATTCTCGACAGAGACGGCGTGGATCATTACAAGAAATACCCTATTGTACAACACTGCGTTTATTGTACTTACACTATTTTTTTCACTGGCTTTTGCGATTATGTTTAACGAAATGCGCAGCAGATGGCTATCAAAATTCCATCAGAGTGCGATGTTTCTCCCATATTTTCTCTCATGGGTCGTCGTCAGTTATTTAGTATACGGCTTTCTAAGTGCTGAGCACGGGTTCATGAACAAGACACTGCTTCCGTTCTTTGGGGTTGATCCAATTGAATGGTATTCGCAGTCGCAATATTGGCCGGGGATTCTAGTGATAGTAAAGCTGTGGAAAGAGATTGGCTATACGACGGTCATTTATATGGCTGCGATCATCGGCATAGATCACGAATATTATGAGGCTGCGCTGATTGACGGTGCTTCTAAATGGAAGCAGATTCGCAAAATCACGCTGCCGCTGATCAGTCCGGTTATCATCGTAATGACGCTACTGCAGATTGGTAGGATTTTTAACGCAGACTTCGGATTGTTCTTTCAGGTGACTAGAAACGCAGGAGCATTATACTCCACTACGCAAGTTATCGACACCTATGTATATCAGACCTTCCTGGCGATTGGTGATATTGGGATGTCCTCTGCCGCGGGTCTCGTGCAATCTATTGTAGGATTTCTACTGATATTCTTAGCAAATCTAGCAGTACGACGAATAAGTAAAGATGATGCGTTATTTTAGAGGGAGGTGGGCGTGTTGAGCCAGACAGAAACTGCAATCGGGCCGTCGGGTCGTACAGGAAAGAGAGCTAAACGGCAAAGACAACCCAATGAAATTTCTAATATCTCCAATTTGTTAATTAATATATTCTTCTGGATCTATACGGCGATTTGTGTGGTCCCACTGATCCTCGTGATTATCGTATCGTTCTCAGATGAACAATCGGTTGTGCAGCACGGCTACAGCTTTTTCCCGAACAAGTGGGATATCTCGTCATATGAATTTCTGTTAAAAGATTATTGGCAAATCATAGATGCGGCTGCCGTTTCCTTATTTGTGACGGTGGTTGGAACGATTCTGAGTCTCGTAATTATGGCAATGTATGCCTATCCTATCTCGCGTGGGGATTTTCCACATCGTAATTTCTTTTCGTTCTTTATGTTTTTTACACTTTTGTTTAATGGAGGCTTAGTGCCTTGGTATCTAGTTTATACTCAAATGATGCATTTGAAAGATACGCTATGGATTCTGATTATGCCACTGCTGGTTTCAGCATTCTTTGTCATCATTTTACGAACCTTTTTTGCAAACACAATCCCGCCGGCACTAGTTGAATCCGCTAAAATTGACGGGGCACCGGAGTTTCGGATCTTCGTTCAAATCATTCTGCCTTTGTCGTTACCGGTGCTAGCTACAGTGGGATTATTTCAAACCTTGGCGTATTGGAATGACTGGTATCTAAGCTTGATCTTTATTTCACCCGAAGGGCATGTCAATCTGCAATATCTAATGTATAAGACGATGTTGAACGTTCAGTTCCTGACTGCAAGCCCTCAAGCGATGGCTGCCTTAGCTGCACAAGGTGTAGAAATCAATCTGCCGACAGAGACAGTAAGAATGGCAATGGCTGTTATTGGGATCGGTCCTATCGTATTCGTTTACTCCTTCTTCCAAAAGTATTTTATCAAAGGACTTACCGTTGGTGCTGTTAAAGGCTAATGAGGATTGGAATGGCTTAATTCGGCGTTCCATGCAAGTGTGTGAACGTCCGATTCAGCATATATAAATATTTTGAGGGAGGTTATGGTGTACATGAAGGCTATTCGAACAAGCACACTTTTAACGCTGATGCTTATCGTAGTACTCAGTCTTAGCTTAGCTGGATGCGGAGGGAATAACGGGAATAATGAAGGAGCCTCACCAGCGCCAAGTGAAAATGCAACCGCTACCAATGCTGTGGCAACAGATGAGCCCGCTGCAGATCCTACAGCTGAACCGGAGAAGAAATTAGATCCTTATACTGTTAAGTTAATCTATGTCGGTGCCGTTCAAAAGGATGAGCAGGTTGTAGAAGACGCTATCAATAAGCTTCTGGAACCTAAAATTAACGCCAAATTGGATATCGCACCGATCGACTGGGGTCCATGGGACAATGATGTTAATCTGAAGATTGCCAGTCAGGAAAAATTCGATATTATTTTTACAGCCCAATGGAAAAATTATGTAACCAATTCAGCTAAAGGTGCTTACCTCCCACTTAATGATGATAACGGCAAGTACGGTAATCTATTGAACGAATATGGCCAAGGGATTCTTAAAAATCTCGACCCGCAATTCTTAAAAGGTTCTGCGATCAATGGTGTGAATTATGCCGTTCCTACAAATAAGGAGCTAGCAGCACAAGGCGGGATCGTTTATCGCTCCGATATTGCTGATGAACTGGGTATTGATATGTCGAATGTAAAGACCATTCAAGATTTGGATGCCGTGCTCAAAGTCGTAAAGGAGAAGAGACCTGACCTAACTCCACTGTACTTCAAGCAAGGAGAGACCTTTAACTCCCAGTACATGGCGCAGTACGATACGCTTGGTGATGCTTCAATTCCGGGCGTTCTGCTTAAGGATTCATCGGATACTAAAATTCAATCCATGATTGAACTGGATCGTTATAAAGAAATCATCAAGCTTACTCGTGAATATATGAAGAAAGGTTATATTAACAAAGATGCGGCCGTGGCTACAAATTCTACACAAGATGCAATGAAGGCCGGTAATGTCTTTATGACAGTACAATCACTTAAACCTGGTAAAGATAGTGAATTGGCTAATGCTACAGGTTTGGTTGGAAAACTGAAACAAATTGCTTTTAACGAACCGACGATTTCTACTAGTGATGCAGCAGGATCAATGTTAGCGATCTCCGCTTCCTCGGGTGATCCAGCTCGTGCCATGATGGTATTAGATCTTTTGCACACGGATAAAGAAATCAATAATCTGCTCGTATTTGGTGTAAAAGGTGTCCATTATGATGTCGTTAGCGGTGATACGATTAAAGCTACAGACAAAACGGGTGACTATAATACCGCTGCTGCCTGGATGCTTGGAAGCCAATTCCTGAATCCTGTATGGGAAAGTGAAGCTCCAGACAAATGGGAGCAATTCAAGGCCTTCAACTCCAAAGGTAAAGCTTCCGTTGCGCTCGGTTTTAACTTCGACGCATCCTCTATGAAGACTGAAATGGCAGCTTGTAAAGCTGTTATGGATGAATATGACATCAGTTTGGATACGGGTTCTGTTGATCCCGATACCGTATTGACTAAGTACGCCGACAAGCTGAAGAAAGCCGGACTTGATAAGATTATTGCAGAGAAACAAAAACAACTAGATGCTTTCTTGGCTGCTCAAAAATAAATACTTTAAATGAAACTAAAAGGCTATCCCCGGCATGATTAATGCGCTGGGGATAGCCTTTATTGTACGCTTGGTGAATAGGTTAGCGGAAAGAAGTATCTATTTTTTGCACTACCTGAATGGCAAGTGACCAAGCCTGCTCGGGATCTAGCTTACCTTGCTCGGCTTTGGTTAAATACTCGAGCATATTTGTTTCTACATCGGCGTGGTGCGGACCGTAGTAGGTGGGAACTACTTCTTGTGCTGCTGTAGAGAGGACACGTCCAACCTCAGAATTAGGAAAATAGGGATCAGACAGGTCATGGATCTCGGGATCGTCATAAATTTCGGGCGTGGAGGGAAATGCCCCTTCTGACTTAAATGAAATTAGCTGTTGTGCGGGCTCGGTTAACCATTTGATAAGCGCGAATGACTCCTCTGGATGACTGCCTGTTCTAGGCAAGGTAAGGACGGAACCTCCTCGATTAGCGCTATTTCCTGGGATGGTCGTTACATTCCATAATCCGCTGGCTGTTGGAGCACTACTTTTGATATGATCAATCATCCAAGCCGGACAGAGCATCACTGCAAAGTCGCCGTTTAGCAGACCTGCGCCCCAGCGCTGTGTATCTACAGCAATACCTGCGGATAAATTCAGCTTCAGAGCTTGAATTGCAAAGTCCCAGGCCCCTTTTACTGCTGGATTATTTCCTATGATCAGCTCTTGGGAAGTGGGGCTGTAATATTGAAGCTTGGACTGACGCAGAAGGGTTAGATAAAGATTCTCTAAGTCATTGACAAAGGCTTTGCCTGTTGCCTCATGGACTCTAGTGCCGGCCTTGAGGAATTGGTCCCAAGTTTGGATTCGCTTTGCTACTTCTTCAGGTTTGGTAGGGAGTCCAGATAACGCGAAGATGTCAGTCCGATACAACATAGCATAGGGACCAATATCAGTCGGTAATCCGAAGATAAAATCATTACCGAGCACCTCCTGCCATTTCCAACTCAGAAATTGATTCTTTAGATCATTCGCTCCAAATGTTGTTAGATTATAAAAATAATCGGGGAACTGCTTGAAACGATCCAAATAGCTAATATCAATGGCCGCCACATCAGGGGAACTATATCCTGCTGCGAATGAAGTTTGCAGCTTGGCGGGAAGCTGCGTGGAGGTTGAGGTCTGAATATGGATTTCTAGCTCGGGATGCTGCAATTGATACTCTGCTATAAGCGGCTCAAGACCTGATCCAGCCGTAAGCCAGATGTTCAGCTGGATCGGGTCTTGAAGGTCGATATCTTCCTTAGAAGGAGAGATCTGGCAACCGCTTGTATGAAGCAGCAATCCAAAGCTTAACAGGATAGTCAACAACTTAGCATTCACATGCAAGAGAACACACCTCGTCTTTATTTGTTGTGCTTCTGAAATTCCTGAGGAGTCATACCCATGTATTTCTTGAATATGAGGCTGAAGTACGCAGGATCTTTAAAGCCAACTAATTCGCTAACTTCGTAAACTTTGAGCGTAACATTATTTAGCAGTTCTATCGCTTTTTGAATACGAAGCTTGGTAAGAAAACTAGAGAAGCATTCTCCTACATCGTCTTTGAACAGACGGCCCAGATAGGTTGGATTCATGTATAATTCATCTGCAATCATTTTGAGAGAGAGGTTCTCTTGGAGTCGCGAATTCATAGCCTCAATCATCATAGAGATTACCCTGCGTGTAGCCTTCACCTGTAGTTGTTCCGTAAGCTGAGGAGAAGCTGAGCACATGGATACATCACTATAATAGATAACGGGTCGGGTACTATCCTTTTTGAGCTGTTGGCATGCCTGCAGGCTCTCATGATAAGCTGTTGCGAGGGCTCCAAGATCATAGTGAGGGTTGGAGACACCCGCGCTGAAAGGCGATTTCAAGAGGCTAGACAGCTTAATCATCATTTCCTGAGTTAGCGCCTCATCGATTCTTTCGGATTGTTCATCGGGATAAAACAACATGATTATCGCTTCTTGCTCCTCTTGAATGCCGACAACATTAGCGTAAAGCGAAAAACACTCTTCTAATATATTGATTACGGCCGCATACATCGCTTGTTCAGACCAGTACTGTGGCATAACATCACCTAGGTGATTTACAGTAATGATGACAAAAGAATGAAAGGGAGGTATGAGCTGTTCTTCAAAGTAGGGTAATGGAATGCCATAAAGTAGATCAGAAAGGCGTTTCTCCCGAAGATTCTTTTCTCGCAGCTGCGAGACTTGCCTGTGTTGCTTCTTCAATTCCAGACGTTCATACACACTTGTTACGACTTCGAGGATATTTTCAACTGAATTTGGCTTGACCAGATATTCTCGTACACCGTACCTTATGGCTTGGCTGGCATAGGAGAAATCCTGATAACCAGTGAGCAGTATCGTCTCGGTGTCAGGGTAACATTCATGGATATGCTTAGAAAGCTCGAGTCCATCCATGCCAGGCATACGTATGTCTGATATTACAAGGTCAATTGCCTGCTCTTTTAACAGTTGTATCGCTTCTAATCCGTTCTCTACTGAACCAATGATGCTAAAATTATGGTTCGCACTTCCCAGCATTTCTGACAGGGATCGTCGGACAAAACTTTCGTCGTCAACAATTAACACTTTCATCACTTCGCCCCCTACCCTTGATCGAACTGTAATGGAACAGTGACTTTTACGAGTAAGCCTCCGAGCTCGCTGGTTGATAAATGAAGGCCAAATCCATATCCATAGATTAGTTCTATACGATGATTCAGATTGGAGAGACCGATACCCGTGTGGAGCAGCTTCTCCGGATTAACCTCGCCGCTGATTAAGGCCTCTTCCATTCTTGCCTCGCTCATGCCTTCTCCGTTATCTTCTACTGTTAGCACAAGTGAGTTGCCTTCACTATAGGCCCGAATACGTATAAGCCATACTTCGCGTAGTGTAGGTTCAAGTCCATGCGTGATAGCATTCTCTACAAGGGGCTGAAGGGTTAGCTTCATAAGCTGCCTATTCATGACCTCAGGATTCACGTGCAGATCAACCTGTAGTTTGTCCTCGTAGCGTAGTTTTTGCAGGTAAATGAACCTTTCTAGTTGTTGTAAATCCTCATCAACCGTAACAAATTCCGATCCACGATCAATGCTGTATCGAAGCAAATCGCTTAGTGCAATAACCATCTGTGACTCTTCTCGCATATGTTTATTAGCCAGTGACCAATAGATGGTGTTCAATGTATTGTAGAGAAAATGAGGGCGAAACTGTGCTTTAAGAGCTACGATCTGAGCTTGTTTTTCACTGATTTGTTTGCTTGAGAGGTCAGCAATCGTATGGTCTAGGTTTTGAAGCATGGAATTATAGCTTGAGTATAGGATAGCCATTTCTTTATTCATGGTTGTTTTTACAAACGGTAGCGTGGTTCCGCGTTCAACGTTGCTTAGCTTGGTTGCGAGATTACGAAGCGGCTTAGACAGTGTCCACGAGAAAAAGAAGGTAAATAATAACGCTGCGGCCATCCCGAGCAGGCCAATTAAAATAATATTTCTGCGAATGCCATTTAAATCTTTAACAGCTTCTTTAGAATCAATGTAAGCAAAAATGCTCCACTCGCTGTAGGGGGAATAAGCGTAGGATACGAACATATTGCGGGAGTTTATGGTATTTGGGATGATTCGTGCTTTATGATTACTGAATTGACTTAGAATTCTATCATCCATATACAGACCTATCTCATCTGGATCGGTGGAATAAACAATGGTGTTGAAGGAATCAACAATTTGAATTTTCTCATTCTTACCAAGATGAAATTGGCTGACAGCGTTATGGATAACCTCCACAGGAAGGACGAGAAATAGGGTTCCTAGCCGATTTAAATCATTCCAATCATTAATTTGCCTAGCTCCCATGACCACAGGGATCGTGCCGTTCTGCCATACATCTACACCAAACCAGAGCATACGGCCGTTATTCTGGGCTATAGCTGGAAACCAATAGGCGCCGCGGATTTCTCTCTCGCTGTCCCAGATTACTTTTAAGGAGCTGCTATTGGTATATACCTGATTATCTGAAAGTCCGAGCAACTTGAACTGGATGTCATAATTGATGGAACGTGTCTGTTGATCGATGTAGCGGGTGATATCCATAGCGTCAGTAGGAGGTGTGCGGGATTCTGCTAAGTCTCCTAGTGTTTCTTGAATCAAGGGACTGAACATGATCGTAGAAGAGAGTTTGTCGTTATCTTGAAGGATAGCGTCCATTTTACCTTGAAGCTGTTTGACGGACTCCAGAATATATTGGTTCGACCGGTTAAGAACGGCTTGGGATGACGATCGGTAGGACAAAAAAATCGTAAAGGCTACGATAGTGAAAATGATCAGTGAGAAACCCATGATTAATTGAACGAGGATGGAGATTTTCTTGGACATGTCATCACCCGCATGAAAAGATATTCTTCCATACATTGTAACAAAAGCAAATGAAAGCGAATATACCTTGCCGTAAAATACACATATTTATATGGATAATCTCATATTTTTCGGGTAGCGGATGAAAGGTTGTTTTTGCTTGTTTTAATACTGGGTTAATCTTTCTTTACTTTAAAATGAAACTTTTTGCGGTCGGATGCGTCTAATACTATGTTTTGTTATAACGAACGTGGCAAAAAGCAATTCTTCCGCTCCGCTGAGAGCGGTTGCGTTTTTGCGGGGAATATAAGAGGAGTATGAAAAAGACAGAGACCTACTTATATTTACAAATAGGAGCAGAGGAGTCATATCATGGATTTGAAGAAATTAACGTTAGTTGCTGTTTTGGCCATATCTCAGGCCGCCTCGGCAGTGCCGGCTTTTGCTGAATCTGTCAATAGTACCTCAGGTAATACCAATGCAGTAGGAGCAGCTGCCACATCCGCGACGGATGTAATGCCAGAAGCTACTGACCCATTGCCGCCAATGCCAACTGAGGTACCAGGGGGAGTCGTATCACCTACACCAACTCCAATGCCTGGGGCAACAGCTGAACCGACGACAACAACTGAACCGACAACAACATCCGAACCTACAGCAACAACTGCACCAACTGCTACACCACTCCCAAGTGCAACACCTGAAACCACTACACAACCTACACCAACGGATGGTGTTCGTGCTGCAGCTAGTAATCAGCTTGTACTTATGATGAACAGCAACAAAATGTACCAAAACGGCGTTGAGTATTTGGCTAATCAGCCAATGGCCGTGAAGAATGGCGTCTCATACGTTTCGATCCGAGCTATGGTAGAACGCGTAGGTGTGAAATACATTTACGATTATAAAACGAAAGAGACCATTGTTACCAAAGGAAGCGACGTAATGCGCTTTAAAACGGACAGTAAGATCTATTCCGTTAATGGTAAAAATGTGACGATGAAAGGTCCAGCTTACCAAACTAATGGTACATTCATGGTTCCTTTGACGTCCATCACCGGGGCATTAGGCATTCCTTATACCGTTGATAATGTGCAAAAACGAGTAATTCTTACGCTGAACACGAAGCCAAAAGCTTCTTTTACAGTGCCAACTGAAATTTATGCTGGTGATCCTGTGAATTTTGTGACTTCCAGCTCTTCACCGAATGGTACGGCCATTGTCGATGAACGCTGGGAAGGAAATAAGCAAGATGTCTATGATACACCAGGATTTTATGTAGTATCCTATTCCGTTATGGATGCGAATGGACAGTGGAGTGATCCTTACTCTGTGACCATCAACGTACTAAAACCAAATACACCGCCAGTCGCTAATTTCACGACAGACAAAGATTCTTACAAGATGGGTGAAATGATCACTTATTCGGATCTAAGCAGCGACCCAGACGGTGATCCAATTGAAGTGACTTGGACGAACAAAGCAGAAGCTTTCTTTACACCAGGTCCAGCAACAGTCGCTATTCAAGTCAAAGATTCACATGGCGCAATCAGCACTTTTGAGAAAACCATTAATATTTCAGATGAAATCTTGTACAGTAAAGAAGATTTCTATAGATTATTCGGTGCTCCGGGTAGCGTATTTAACATCGACGGATCGATGGTTCCAACTTGGCAGAAGGTAGCCTATAATCTTTCTTCTGAGCCATATAACCTTATTCGCAGTAATAGTCCAGAAACAGTGAATACGGAAGGAATCACATATAAAGAAACATCATTCGGCGGAACTCGCTTCTTGGTCCACCATAAGAATAATATGAATATTAAAACGAAGGTGTATGTGATTGCTAAGAATAACAATCTGTACCCTACGACAATTACAACAGAGTATGTAGGCTTTGGCGGTCCAAGTTCATTTCCAGAAGGCACTGGTAAAATGTCTGTGGAACGTTACTGGAAGTCTATGATTACTAGGGAACATTATAAGACAACGGTCCTTCAACCAGGAGAAAGCGTCTCGATTCTTACGGATCTAAACAAAATTGCAATGAAACCAGGCGAGATTGTATCCCTCCAAGCGGATTTGTTTAGCGATTATCCTATTGAATATAATGTCATGATGATCGAAGCGAATAAAGATCCTCTAACTACACTTCCTACACTTCCAATATTGGATCGTGATGGGGTGCATAACCGAGGAACTTATGCTGATTCTACACGCATCATCACGGTTACCGACGAAGTAGGAACAACTCCTGCGAGACTTCTTCTCGGTGACAATTCGAGTGATTTGAATTTGACCGGTGTAGACCCAATGAATGGTACTGAAGCATCCAATGCAGGTAATTTTGGTGTGTTATACAAAATCAAATTCGACCGTGTTGCACCTAATTCATTGATTACGTTTAATCCACGTGGCGGTAATTACATGGGACCAGTTATGGTTAATGGTCAAATCGTACAAATGCCGAATTCAGGAAGTCTCTCTAGTGCTGACATGAACAGTGTGATTTATCGTACTGGCGATTATGGCGGCTCCGTGGAGATTTTGTTCACAGCAGCTTCTGGTAGTAACTTGCCGGTGAATTTCCTGGTTACACCGCTGCCAGCGAAGAAATAACAAAATAGGTCCATCCATTAAGTTATTTGGGATTCACCTGAAATAAAAGTCCGGCTGAATATTCCGCAAAGGAATACTCAGCTGGACTTTTTGTATTTAAATGTATGATTTTACTCTGATGAACGCTCATACACTTGGTTGTTTCATTGACGGGGCATTTATTTTGGGGCATTATTAAGAGAGTGAAGCATAAATGAAATGAACTGAAATCTAATGGGAGATGAGCGTATGCTGTCGACAGAACAAATATTAGAGGTCATGTCGGGGCAAGGTCTGCGAATCACCGACCAACGCAAAACGCTTGCCAAGTTATTCGGCGAGAATAAGGGTTATTTGTCAGCGAAGGATGTCTATGAGCATATGGGCCGCAAGTATAGCGGACTTAGCTTTGATACCGTGTACCGCAATCTGCGTGTAATGGAAGAGCTTGGTGTACTTGAACAAATCGTCTTTGAAGACGGAGTGAAATTCAAGGGAAGCTGTAATCATCAGGATCACCATCATCATATGATCTGCCTTCAATGCGAGAAAACCTACCCGATTAATTTCTGCCCGATGAATTTAACGGATACTCCTGATCAATTCCGGGTAGTCAAGCATAAATTTGAGGTGTTCGGTTATTGCAAGGAATGTGAAGAGAACCGGGAAGAAGAACTAGTCGCAGCAGCTAATCGCAAAAAAGGGGTCTAAGAATGGCGACCCTTCGTAGAACGATCCAGGCTCCCATTCGGGTGTACCGCAAGTACATTTCCCCGATTAAGCCTGCCACTTGTCGCTTCTATCCAACCTGCTCTGCCTATGCACTAGAAGCTATTGAAGTCCATGGTCCACTTAAAGGTTCATGGCTTGCTGCCAAGCGGATTGCTAGATGCCATCCCTTCAATCCAGGGGGACTTGATCCGGTTCCGCCTCTTGAGGAACACCCCACGAAGAAGGATTCTGCTCGCGCGACTTGACACGAGCCCTTACCATTGGGTATATTCACAGGTAATAGTATGAATTCCGAGGAACGGATGAGTAAATCGGTACGCCCATTACAGAGAGCCGGAACGAGCTGAAAGCCGGTATGGAGCGTTAGATTGAATATGGTCCGGGAGGAACTGTGTTCGAGCGGGAACTGCAATTGAGGTTCACGTAAGATAACGGCGTGTTCCAGCGTTAATGGACAGTTCCCGAGAGGGAACTGGCGAAGCCTGATCTCTGTGAAGAGACAGGAAATTTGGGTGGTATCGCGTGAGTTATACTCTCGCCCCATTAAAGGGGCGGGAGTTTTTTGTCTTTTTATGAAAGAAAGGATGATTAATCAATGAGCGAAAAGAAAACTTTTTACTTAACTACACCTATCTACTATCCGAGTGATAAGCTGCATATCGGACATGCTTATTCTACCGTAGCTGGAGATGCAATGGCCCGCTACAAACGTCTACGCGGCTATGATGTAAGGTATCTTACAGGTACAGACGAGCATGGTCAAAAGATTGAACGGAAGGCAGAGGAAGCAGGTAAAACCCCTCAGCAGTTCGTAGATGACATCGTTGTTGGCATTAAGGAATTATGGCGCAAGCTAGACATCTCCAATGATGACTTCATCCGTACAACGGAAGAGCGTCATAAAAAGGTTGTTCAGGATATTTTTGATCGACTGCTCAAGCAAGGTGACATCTATAAAGGCGAATATGAAGGCTGGTACAGTATTCCGGATGAAACCTTCTATACAGAAACACAATTGGTTGATATCGTTCGAGATGACAATGGCGTAATCATTGGTGCAAAAAGCCCTGATAGCGGTCATCCGGTTGAACTGGTGAAGGAAGCGAGTTATTTCTTCCGGATGAGTAAATATGCAGATCGATTGCTGCAATTTTATGAGGAGAATCCGGAGTTTATTTTGCCGGAATCCCGTAAAAACGAAATGATCAACAACTTTATCAAGCCTGGTCTGGAGGATCTTGCGGTTTCCCGTACGACTTTCGATTGGGGTGTTAAGGTTAAAGGCGATGAAAAGCATGTAGTGTACGTATGGATCGATGCATTGACAAATTACATTACTGCTTTGGGTTACGGTTCCGAGGATCGTAGTCTGTACGATAATTTCTGGCCTGCTGATGTGCATATTGTCGGCAAAGAAATCGTCCGTTTCCATACGATTTACTGGCCAATCATTCTAATGGCGCTGGGTGAGCCTCTTCCGAAAAAGGTATTTGCTCATGGTTGGCTGCTCATGAAGGATGGCAAAATGTCAAAATCCAAAGGGAACGTAGTAGATCCAGTTACATTAATTGATCGTTACGGCCTGGATGCACTTCGTTATTACCTGCTACGGGAAGTACCATTTGGTTCGGATGGTACATTCACACCGGAAAGCTTTGTAGATCGGGTTAACTATGATCTTGCTAATGACCTTGGTAACCTGTTGAACCGGACAGGTGCGATGGTAGAGAAGTATTTCGGTGGAGAGCTTCCAGCGTATGAAGGAAATGTAACAGCATTTGATGGTGAGCTTCAAGCTGCGGCAGAGAATACTTATGCCAAAGTAGAAGAAGCGATGGAAAAAATGGAGTTCTCCGTAGCGCTAACAGCGATCGGGATCTTTATCAGCCGCACCAATAAATATATTGATGAGACACAGCCTTGGGTGCTTGCTAAGGATGAGAGCAGAACAGCTGAGTTGGCTTCCGTAATGAGACATCTTGTGGAAGGTCTTCGCACCGCTTCCATTTTACTGCAGCCGTTCTTGACGCAAACCCCAGCGAAGATTTGGGAACAGCTTGGCATCGAAGTTGGTGAATTAACGACATGGGACAGCGGCAAGACCTTTGGTCTGATTCCGGCAGGAACAAAGCTGGTGAAAGGCAATCCAATCTTTCCACGCCTGGATGTGGAGCAAGAGGTAGCTTATATCGCCGAAGCCATGGGCGCTGGTAAACCGGCTACTGAAGCGACCGAAGCAGCACCTGCGGCTCCTGTGGTATCCGAGCCTGAGGAAGAGCATAAAGAAGAGATCGGCATCGACGATTTCGCCAAGGCTGAGCTTCGGGTAGCTCAGGTCATTGCAGCTGAGCCTGTGAAGAAAGCCGACAAGCTGCTGAAGCTGCAGCTGGATCTAGGTTATGAGCAGCGTCAAGTCGTTTCTGGTATCGCGAAGTTTTACACACCGGAAGAGCTGGTAGGCCAAAAAGTGATTTGTATTGTGAACCTGAAGCCAGTGAAACTGCGCGGAGAATTGTCCCAAGGGATGATTTTAGCGGCTTCTAAAGGTGATCAGTTAACCATCGCCACAGTTCCAGATAGCATGCCAAATGGAGCTATTGTGAAGTAAGATTCGTTATGTAGAATCTATATATGTAATTGTTATATAAGAAAGGGAATGCTCCTTCAGCCAGCTAGGCTGTGGGAACATTCCTTTTTTCAACGTAAAAGCAGGGATAAAATTCAGAATCATCTTATTAGGATTTATTGTTGACTTATCGTAATGATTACTATTATACTTCTAATAGTAAAGATTACGATTTGAGAGGGAGATCAATTTAATGGTTGCTATGAAGTCACGAATAAGTCTGCTTATACTTGCATTGGTGCTTGTATTTACACTCACTGCATGTGGACCTAAGAGCAGTGGAAGTATAGTTGAAGGGAAAGTAAATGTTGTAACTACTTTTTATCCTATTTATGAGTTTACTCGGGAAATTGGTGGAGATGATATAAATGCTATTAATCTTCTTCCGGTTGGTGTAGAGCCGCATGATTGGACACCACGCAGTCAGGATATTGTCAATACCTCCAAAGCGCAATTGTTCTTGTACAATGGAGCAGGGCTTGAGGGATGGGTTCCTAATTTTCTAAAAGGACTTGATAGCAGCAGTAAAGTGGAAGCTGTTGAAGTAAGTAAAGGTATTGATTTAATAATGACCGATGAAGATGACGGACATGATCATGGGGGAAGCGGCGAAGAGGATCATCACGAAGATGATGCTGATCATAATAGCCATTCTTCTGAGGACAGCCTTCATACGGACCCACATACCTGGGTAAGTCCGAAATCAGCGATCATCATGGCGCGCAATATAAAAGAAAGCCTTCAATCTGTGGACCCTGAGCATAAAGATGGTTATGAAGAGCGTTACAATAAGCTTGCTGAACGTTTACAGGCTTTGGATAGTAAATTTGAACAGGAGCTTACCAAGCTGCCTAACCACAAAATTGTAGTTTCGCACCAAGCTTTTGCCTATCTTGCCCGTGACTATAAGCTTGAGCAGCATGCGATTATGGGATTATCCCCAGACGCTGAGCCGCGTGGACAGGATTTAGTAAACCTGGCGAAGATGGTTAAAGAGGAGAAGATTCAATACATCTTTTTTGAAGAGCTTGTCTCCGATAAACTGGCTAAGACGTTAGCGGCTGAAGCTGGTGTGTCTACTATGGTTCTTAATCCGGTAGAGGGTCTTACTGCGGAGCAAGAAAAGAACGGGGATAACTACTTCACTTTGATGGAGAAAAATTTGCAAAATCTGATTATGGCTTTACAATAAAAAGGAAAGTATAAGGAAAAGGCGGTGCTAAAGCATGCAATCGGTATCCTTGGACTGCCATCAGCATATCATCGATATACAGGATCTTTCTTTTTCATATGGTGAACAGAAGGTGATCTCGAATCTTAACTATAGTGTAAGAGAACGAGACTTCCTTGGTATCATTGGTTCTAATGGCGCTGGTAAAACAACACTGATGAAGATGATCGTCGGTTTGCTACCGGCAAGCAGTGGTGAAATCAAACTATTTGGAACGCCTGTCCGCAAGTTTAAAGACTGGGAACGGATAGGTTATGTTCCACAAAAGAACGCCTTCAACCCGCTGTTTCCAGCAACGGTGCGTGAAGTAGTGCTATCTGGTTTGTACAACAACAAGAATCTTATACGAAGAGTATCTAAGGCTCAGCATCGTCAGTGCGAAGATGCACTAGAAGTGATGCGGATACAGGATATTGCGGAGAAAAGAGTAGGCCAGCTGTCGGGCGGCCAGCAGCAGCGTGTATTTCTAGCACGTGCGTTGATCAACCATCCGGATCTGCTGATTTTGGATGAGCCTACAGTCGGTATTGATGCTGAATCACAAGCAGGATTCTTTGAATTAATTACACATATGCATGCCCATCATCATATGACATTCCTAATGGTGTCGCATGATATTGACATGATTAAGAATTACTTAGGGAATGAACCTGTGCAAACGAACGGTAAGATTAACTTTTTCTCCCGTCATTCTCATGATTTGCAGAATTGTACAGAGGAGAACCTGCAGCACACACTCTCTTAGGTCATAGTTAAACTCTGGTAGTAAAAGGGAACACTCGATTATTGGGGGCGTACATAGAGAATCGGATATGTTCAGTAACCCCACCTCCTACGCCAGTTGCACTTGACGGGTGTCCAGAGGGCAGAGCCCTTGGGGCCCTCCCTTAGGAGGGAGGGTTTGGGAGGAATCAAAAAAAGATTTTAATAAAAGCTTTTAAAAATGTTTCAATTGTTCTACGGAGGAGAGTTAAAGTTGGAAATTCTATTTAGCGATTTTTTTCAGCGAGCGCTTGCGGGCGGTCTTCTGATAGGCATTACAGCGCCGCTTATAGGCGTTTTTCTTGTGCTCAGACGTTTATCTATGATTGGGGATACGCTGGCTCATGTTACGATTGCCGGTGTGGCACTTGGTTTTTTGACAGGATTTTACCCGCTGGGAGCAGGTCTTATTTTTGCAGTGGTGGCTTCCTTCGCTATAGAGAAGCTGCGCAAGGCTTATAAGAGTTATGCAGAGCTCTCGATAGCCATAATTATGTCGGGCGGAGTGGCTTTAGCCTCACTCTTTTTCACTTTAGGAAAAGGTTATAATGCAGATGTTATGAGTTACTTGTTCGGTAGCATTTATACGCTAGACAATACCGATTTAATCGTAGTAGGGATCGTAACGATAGCAGTTGTAGTAGTAGTATCTCTGTTCTTTAAGGAGTTCTTCTTACTTAGCTTTGAAGAGGATGCTGCGAGTGTCAGCGGACTCCCAGTGAAGCTACTTAACATGTTGATTACCATTCTGACGGCGCTTGTAATCAGTACTGCGATTAAAATTGTTGGATCTTTGCTGGTATCAGCTCTACTGACCATTCCTGTGGCCATCAGCTTATTGTTATCTCGAAGCTTTAAATCCTCAGTCATTCTATCCGTCATCATTTCGGAAATTGCTGTTGTAGGCGGACTAGTGGTTGCAGGAGTTTGGAATCTGGCCCCTGGTGCAACCATTGTGCTTTTACTCATATCACTATTAGTGTTGACTTTGATTGGTAAAAAGGGTTTGCCAGCATAAACAGCGAATAAAATATAGGGTATGCCCTGAAGTGACTCGAATGCTGGAAGGAGAGCCGCTACCTTGTCTAATATCAATGCAGGAATAGCCTTAGCAGCAGGGATAGCATCGTTTATATCACCTTGCTGCTTACCGCTTTATCCCTCTTATTTATCGTATATTACCGGATTATCCGTTCAGCAATTGAAGTCAGGCAGCAATACCAAAGAGGTCCGTATACGCACAATAACCCATACATTGGCATTTATTTTAGGTTTTTCAGCGGTTTTTTACACCTTGGGATTTGGTGCAGGACTATTTGGACAATTTTTTAATGGACAGCGTGATCTGATCCGGCAATTATCGGCGATTTTGATTATTGTGATGGGATTATTTTTGCTTGGGATCTTTCAGCCGCAATTTCTACTTCGCGAACGTAAGCTTGATTTAAAATGGAAGCCGGCGGGTTATGTGGGATCCTTTATTTTTGGGATCGGTTTTTCAGCGGGCTGGTCTCCATGTATTGGACCGATTCTGACTGCGATTATCGCACTTTCCGCCAGTGAGCCTGGCACGTGGTTTACGTTAATTACGGCTTATAGCATAGGGTTCGCCTTGCCATTCTTTGTCTTAGCCTTCTTTCTTGGAGGAGCCAGACGTATCCTTAAATATTCAAATGTGCTGATGAAGATTGGTGGCGTTCTCATGGTATTTATGGGCGTTCTGCTCTTTACAGATCAAATGTTTCGGATCACAGTTTGGCTACAGGGAATCACACCAGATTGGCTCATTTTTTAAGTGAAATAATCAATTCCTGCTTCTGGAAAATGTTCGAATATCCGCTCTGTGATAAACTCTCGCAGGGCGGTTTGCTGTTCATCTGGATAGACATATTTATTTTGTCCCCAGCGTCCCCATTTCTTCTTACGCTTCTCCATGTCCATTTCTAGCTTGGATTTGGGGTAGCGCTTCTCTATAACCGTCTTAGCGGTTTTGGTGAATCGATGCTGAATCATTTCGAAGGTTAGTCCTTTTCCGATTTCAGGGGGAAGGGTCTGGGCTAACTTGGCCAGTAGCTCAGCATAACCTTCTTGCCAGCCGTCATACCAAATAATTGGAGCAATGATAAAGCCAAGTGGATAACCCGCCCGTGCTACCTTTCCAGCGGCTTCAATACGCTCCTCAAAGCGGGAGGTGGCAGGCTCGAAATTTTTGATTACATAATCTGCGTTGACGCTGAAGCGAACTCGGGTATGTCCGTTATGCTCCAAAGCAAGCAGTGGTTCAACATGTTGGTATTTGGTCACAAAGCGCAGACGGCCAAGGGGTTCTTTTGCCATAAATGTAATTAGTTCTGCCAGAGAGCCGGTAATATGCTCAAGTCCTAAAGGATCTGATGTGCAGGCAGCTTCAAAAGTGGTGATTTCTGGATTGCGCTCCTCAATATATTTTTTGGCAGCATCTATAATGTCACCTGTGTTTACATATACGCGAATGTAGGGCTTTGCTCCTAAGGTAGTCTGCAAATAGCAATAATGGCAGTGCCCCATACAGCCGGTGGCAATGGGAATAGCATAATCAGCCGATGGCTTGGATTGGTCAAATTTCAAAGTTTTGCGTAGGCCGACAACAAGCGTTCTTTTGGCAATTTTATATTGCTCGACCTCAGTTTCACCAGGGAAATTCATAATACGATTATGTGATGTGGTCATACGATAAGGGATATTGTTAGCCTTTACCCATTCCATTATTTTTTCACCTTTAGGGTAATTTAAAGCATTCGGTTCGAAGAAAACAAGCTCTGGAAGAAAAAGTGCAGTAGGTTTTCTGGGTCTTTTTACAGTAGAGGGCTCTGGCGTCACTATAGTCATAAATTCACGCTCCTTTTGAATGACGAGTATGTTTATTATGTCTAACTCAGCCCCAATAGAAGCATGGTAAACATGTGCAACTCATCTGTAAGTTCCTTTGAAGGACTTGCCAAGGTGCGTTAGAAACATGTATCATTGTTAGAGCAAGGTTTGGCCCGGCGCCATGCTCATTATAGAAAAGAGGTAAAGTTTAATGCCAACACCCAGCATGGAGGATTATTTGGAGCGCATATACAAGCTCATAGATGAGAAAGGTTATGCGCGGGTCTCGGATATTGCCGAGGGACTGGAAGTACACCCCTCCTCTGTGACCAAGATGATCCAAAAACTGGATAAGGACGAATATCTCATCTATGAGAAATATCGTGGGCTTGTCCTAACCAACAAAGGGAAAAAAGTAGGAAAACGTCTGGTTGATCGCCATCAACTATTGGAGGAATTCCTCGGATTGATCGGAGTACAGCAGGAATACATTTATAATGATGTTGAAGGAATCGAGCATCACTTAAGTTGGGATTCGATTACGCGTATTGAAACATTGGTAGAATATTTCCGCCGCGATGAAGAACGTGTACAGACTTTATATGCGATTCACAACGAACTGACAAGCGATTCTTGAAATGTTTTTCCCGAAACGGATACTGTCCTAAAAGTTATGCGCAGCAAGGCTTTCGTGAGCATAATCAGTGGATAGTATAGCCGTTTCTATTTTGTTTAGTGCAACCTTTCCCAGTTTTTAGCGTCAAAACGGATACAGTCCTTTTAAAAATATAAGAGAGTATGAGTTTTATTCGGTACTTCTTATATTTTTTGCAGAGACAGATACCCCCTTTTTAGAAGGAGGCATTCTCTCATCTGCTTGAAGGATTTATCCGTTTTTTCTTATTTTTTGGATACATATTTTTTAGATTTGGGGAGGAATTATGAATTATCGTAAATGGATGTTGAGCTTGTTAGTACTTATGTTGTTTCTGCCTTTATGGTCTCCTGGTGCACGCGCGGCAGCGGTGCAAATTACGATTGAACTGGATGGAGAGGCGCTGGTTAGTGATGTGCCTCCGTATATCACAACTTCCAATGTAACGATGGTGCCAATAAGTGTGATCAGTAAAGGATTAAATGCCGGCGTAGTATGGAATCAAAATAGTAAGACTGTAACGATCACTCAAGGAGATACGGTTCTCAAGCTGACCAGTGGCCTGAAAAACGCATGGGTAAACGATACTTCGGTAGCGCTGGATACATCCGTGCAGATTAAGCAGGGGCGGGTAATGGTACCCATTCGTTTTGTAAGTGAGCAATTGGGACTGCAGGTGTTATGGGATCAGGTTAATAAGCATATTTCCTTGATCTCCAACACTGAACCACCACAATCTGTCGATCCAGAAAAACCAACGACACCAACGACACCAACAGTGCCGACGTTACCGACTATCCCTGGTGGATCGACTGGTAAGGAGATGAAGGGGGCTTGGATCTCTACCGTATTCAACCTGGACTGGCCTTCAACGTCTTCGGCAGGAAATGAAGCGAAACAAAAGCAGGAGTTTGATAATTTGTTAGACAAGCTAAAGGCTGTTGGCTTTAATGCTGTATTTGTTCAGGTTAGACCTTCAGCAGATAGTCTGTATCCATCGACTTTAGTTCCTTGGTCTAAGGTATTGACGGGTACACAAGGGAAGAATCCGGGATATGATCCTCTAAGCTATATGGTCAGTGCTGCGCATTCCCGCGGCATGCAGTTTCATGCTTGGTTCAACCCATTCCGTGCAACGACGGATGCTTCCACCTCAGCGTTAGCAAGTAACCATGTGGCAAAAGAACATCCAGAATGGATTGTGAATGCCGATGGTAAGAAATACATTAATCCAGGTATTCCGGAGGCTCGCCAACATATCATCGACACGGTGATGGAAGTGGTTAAAGGTTACGATATCGATGGTGTCCATTTGGATGATTACTTTTATCCTTCAAATGTTACTTTTGCCGATGATGCTGCTTATTCTACCTATAATACGAAAAAGCTTTCTAAAGCTGATTGGCGCCGAGATAATATTAATGAATTTGTCCGTCAGTTGGGAGAACAGATTCATAAGGTGAAGCCAAAGGCTTCTTATGGAATCAGTCCTTTTGGAGTATGGCGAAATATTAAAAATGATAGTACAGGTTCGGACACGACTGCAGGGGTATCTGCTTATGACAGCATGTATGCGGATGTTCGGACATGGATTAAGCAGGGCTGGATTGATTATGTCGCTCCGCAAATTTATTGGAGTTTGTCCTTTAGCACAGCTCGTTATGACAAGTTAGTAGATTGGTGGGTAAAAGAAGTCGAGAATACGAATGTTAAACTCTACATCGGGTTAGCTGGTTATAAGGTCGGAGCCAGTGATCAAAAGGCTGAATGGCAAAGTGGAGATCAAATTATTAATCAGCTCAAATATAATGAGAAGTACGAAGAGGTTGCAGGTAGTATTATGTTTAGAGCGAATGACGTCGTAGTCCGCAATCCGTTCGGATTGTCGAGCTTACTGACCTTTTATTTTAAATCCTAATAGTTTAGCTGTTATTCATAAGGAGTCATGAATGTTCCCCTGTGCTCATAGATAAGCAATAGAATCTATGGGAAACGGGGGATTTTTGTGTATGGAGATTAACGCAGTATTTGAAGGAGGAGGCGTAAAGGGGATTTCTCTTGCGGGAGCAGTTGAAGCTACAGAAAGGGCAGGCTGGACTTTTAAAAGGGTAGCAGGAACCTCCTCAGGTTCGATTGTAGCCACTTTACTAGCAGCGGGCTATGAAGGGGAGGAAATGTGTCGGATAATCCAAGGAACATCCTTTTCATCGTTTCTGAAGCGAGGTCCCGTTTATAATACGGCTATCGTTGGTCCTGCGCTGCGAGTGTTATTGAAGAAAGGATTATATTCTGGAGAAGCCTTGGAATCCTGGATAAGAGCATTATTACTGAAAAAGGGGATCATCACCTTCCGTGATCTGCCTGCCGGTAAATTATCTATCATCGCATCCGATATCACAAATGGAAGGATATTGGTCTTGCCAGATGGCTTGGAGCAGTATGGGATCTCTCCGGAGCATTTTGAAGTGGCCAAGGCAGTGCGAATGAGCTGCAGCATTCCTTATTTTTTTGATCCTGTGATGTTAAGACTAAACGGGCAGGCAGCAAGAGGGAAATCCTTTGCCGAGCAGTTTGTGTATGTTGTAGATGGTGGGCTCTTGAGTAATTTTCCTTTGTGGCTATTTGACAGCAAGAATAATGGGAGCAAACAACCTGGGAGCAGAATTCCTACGGTAGGTTATCAAACGGTAGGTAAGACCGATCCACAGCCGCATAAAATTAGAGGGCCATTCAGTATGCTCCAAGCTATGGTAACCACCATGCTCTCTGCTCATGATGAGAAGTTTATTGAAGGGGATAAATTTGTTCGTACGGTAAAAATTCCTACGCTTGGGATTGGGACGACTCAATTTGAAATTACAAAAGCGCAAAGCGATGAAATGTATGCTGCTGGACTTAAAGCAGGAGAAGATTTCTTTAAGGAGTGGCGACCAAGATAACGAATATGATAATAACCATATGAGAAAAAAGCATCCCGCACGTTACTTAAAACGTGGAGATGCTTTTTGGAGTTCTTATGAAGTTAGTGATACTTCGGAAGCTGATCGTCATTTTTCCCTTTACTTCCTTCGATCACTTGGAAAGGATAGCTTTTGCGTTTGCCTGGTGCAGATTGAGTCTTGCGAATTCCTGCTACCTTTGACATGGTTTTCTGGGAAGGCTTCACTTTAACCTTAGATCCACTGCTGCTACGAGCGTATTTGCCTGGTCCCATTTTTTTGTAAGCATAATAAATGATTGCTAACAGTACTAGGGGGAGAATCAGCTTCGACAGCGTAAAGAAGGGCTCAGTCAAGACTCCAATCACAAAACCGAAAATCGCAAGCGTAACCGTAATCCAAAAAATTAAAGCATGCCTGATCATAGATCACTCATCCTTTCGCAGGATCCAATATGCCGCCTGACACACTTGCCTCCGAATATCCTCTTGCTTCAATCGCAGCATCAAGCTCACGCATACGGTTAAAAGAGGCAATAGATACTTCTACCTGATCGTCTTTTGGCTCTTTGGTTGTAAGGAGTTGCAGCCACAATCCAGGGTAACCCAGATATTTAAGGCCTGGTACTTCTCTTACCGCATTGGTTCCCTTTAGAACTTCGAACGATACACCAATTACGACTGGCAACAAGATAATCCGCTGGATCACTCGTTCCCAAAGATTATCCCATGGGACTACGGAGTAAATAATCATACCGAGGATAATCGTCAGCATCATAAAGCTACTTCCACAGCGGTAATGCAGACGGCTGTATTTCTGAACGTTCTGAACAGTCAGTTCTTCGCCTGCTTCAAAAGCGCTGATGACTTTATGTTCGGCGCCGTGATACTGGAACAGTCGCTTGATCACAGGTGTTTGAGAAATCGCCCATAAATAGACCAGCAAGAGAATCATTTTGATGCCGCCTTCTATGAGGTTGTGCAGTACGTAGTTATCAAATACATTTTTAAATAAAAAATCCTCTACAAATACCGGAACAAGCGTAAAAATGAGCTTTCCGAACAAGAAGGAGAGAATACCCATTACAGCAACCCCAAAAATCATTCCAAGGCTCCAGCCCTCATCCTTTTTCTTCGGCTTCGCTTTTTCCTTCTCAATATCTTCTGGTTCCAACTCATCTTCAGCGTAGGATTCGGCTGAATAGTTCAAGTGCTTAGAGCCTTTAGCGCTGGCATCTATTATACTGACAAGGCCGCGAAGCAGCGGAATCTTGCGCAGTTTCGTGACCCAGCTCTTATCGCTTTTGGGTACTTCTAAAAATGTGATTTCCTGATTCTTGCGTCGCACGGCTGTTACATTGATATGCTTACCGCCGAACATGACGCCTTCAATGACGGCTTGGCCGCCGTAACTGGGAGTTTCCTGGGACAACCAATTCACCTTCTCGTATTTAATATGATTTATATAATACATTGTAACTAATTTTTGAAGACATTACTAGTTGGATCGCCTTTTGCTGTACATACTATCTTCTAGAGAGAACGAGAGATAAATCGGCATTGAAAATAAAGAAAGCGAGGCAATTTCATGAGCAAATCTCATCAACAACAATCGGGGCATACAAATATTTGGCTTTTTGCACTCGAATTAGGTTTTTTTGCAGGATTAATTTGGGGTGGGCTTCATTGGCTAGTCTATTGGTTCAGTTTTACCAAAGTCAGCCCTGGCTTTATCGCAGAGCCTTTTTTCAGGCATGCGTTTTTGACAACAGCATTTGGACATTTCGTGGGATATATGATGTTTATTGTATTTTCGGTCATCGCCTCCATGCTGTATGTACTGCTTCTCCGTAAGCTGAAGGGACCTTGGCCAGGCCTGGTCTACGGCGTTTTATGGTGGGCGATTATATTTATTCCTGGTTCGCAGATGTTTCTTATGCAGCCCCCATTCAAGCTGCCGTGGAACACTGTCATTAGTGAGTTCTGCATTTTTCTGCTATGGGGAATGTTCATTGGATATACAGCAGCGATCGAGTATACGGACGAACGGAAGCGTGAGCAAAGTACAGCGCTTGCCTAACGGCGCGAAAAAACTTCTCAAGGGGATATCCCTATGTTAAAATACAATGTGGCTATTTCGAGAGGAGAATGAAAATGGGTAACAAGCGTGTCTCCAAGCTGAGTAAGGTTTTGCAGGATCAAGGATTGGATGCAATGTTGATAACTAGCGGTTATAACCGCCGCTATTTAAGTGGATTTACCGGATCGTCCGGTTATGTACTGGTGACAAGTGATGATTGTTATCTGCTGACTGACTTCAGGTATATGACACAGGCCGCGGACCAAGCAATGGGGGTTAAGGTTGTAGAACATACAACTAAGTTCATTGATACAGTTCGCGAGCTTCTGCCTTCTGGTAAAGAGGTACGTATCGGTTTCGAACAGGATGATGTTTCATTCAGCGCGTACACCTCATATGCAGAAGCACTTAAGCCGGCAGTGTTAGTTCCAATTTCCAAAGCTGTGGAAGACCTTCGTATGTTCAAGGATGAGGAAGAGCTTGCCGTTATGCAACGTGCAGCAGATCTGGCCGATGCTACATTCAGTCATATTCTGAACGTGATCAAGCCGGGCATGACTGAGCGCGATGTTGATTTGGAAATGGAATTTTATATGCGTACCCATGGTGCAACTTCTTCATCGTTTGATACGATTGTTGCTTCAGGTGAACGCTCGTCCATGCCACACGGCGTAGCAAGCAGCCGTGTAATTCAAGGCAATGAATTCATTACCCTTGATTTCGGTGCATTACTTGATGGCTATTGCTCAGATGTGACAAGAACCATCGCACTCGGAGCACCGGATCCGAAGCTGAAAGAGATCTATGATATTGTGCTGGAAGCTCAGCTACATACTTTAGCACATATCAAGCCGGGTATGACTGGACGGGAATGTGATGCCTTGGCACGTGATATCATTGCTAGCTACGGATATGGTGAACAATTTGGACACAGCACAGGCCATGGACTTGGAATGGAAGTTCATGAGTGGCCGCGTTTGTCCAAACTTAGCGACGATATTATGCAGCCGGGGATGGTCGTAACTGTGGAGCCTGGTATTTATTTGCCGGGAATTGGCGGAGTACGTATTGAAGACGACATTGTGATCACGGAGAGCGGAATATCACTGCTGACCCATTCGTCTAAAGAATATACAGTACTGTAAGTAAGTGTGATGTATTAGATTGATTATAAATTTTGGAGGGATTTTTAGTGATTTCAGTTAATGATTTTAAAACAGGTTTGACCGTAGAGGTAGAGGGAGATATTTTTACCGTTATTGATTTCCAACACGTTAAGCCAGGTAAAGGCGCAGCATTTGTTCGTTCCAAGCTTAAGAACTTGCGTAACGGTAATACAGTAGAGCGTACATTCCGTGCAGGTGAAACGATTGGCCGTGCTATTATCGAAAACCGTGGTGTACAATATCTCTATGCCAGTGGATCGGACCACGTTTTCATGGATAACGAAACTTATGACCAATTCGAATTGTCCGAAAAGCAATTGGAATGGGAATTGAATTTCCTTAAAGAGAACATGACTGTAAACATCGTTAGTTACAAAGGTGAGATTCTTGGGATCAACCTTCCTACCAGCGTAGAGTTGAAGGTTGTTGAAACTGAGCCTGGCGTTAAAGGAAACACGGCTCAAGGTGCTACAAAATCGGCCAAGCTTGAAACCGGACATAGTGTTCAGGTTCCATTGTTCATCAACGAAGAAGACATCTTGCTGGTTGATACTCGTGAAGGTAAATATATCTCCCGTGCGTAGGAAACAGAACAATAACCTAGATATTACCAGAAGAGCCTCCCCGTTTATACGGTGGAGGTTTTTTTATGAACAGTAACGGATAAAGATGCTATGGAAACCTACATTAAAATACTGGAAGTTGAGTAAAATAAGCACAGCTGAAGGGTTGATGCTGACCTTATCTTTTTTTTCACAGCGGGGAAATTTAATAAATTTTTTATGAAACCATTAACGCAAGGCACTGTTTTCGTATTATACTGATTTAAAGCGGGAAACCGATTAGAAGCAACTACATAGACCGATATGGGGAGTGAATGGGACTTTGTCACTTTATGTTATGAAATTCGGAGGCAGCTCCGTCGGCGACACTGAACGAATGAAACGCGTCGCCAAGCGCATCGCAGACAAGCAAGATGAGGGACATCGCTGCGTTGTGGTTGTATCTGCAATGGGGGATACAACAGATGATTTGATCGATACGGCGAAGCAACTAAACGGGCAGCCGCCCGCACGTGAAATGGATATGTTGATGACGACAGGTGAACAAATCTCCGTCGCTCTATTGTCCATTGCCCTGCATGGGATCGGGCGGAATGCAGTTTCTTATACAGGATGGCAGGCTGGATTCCGAACAGACGAAACTCACGGCAGAGCTCGTATCAATGAAATTGACCCGCGTCGTGTATTAGCGTCTTTGGAGCGTGAACAGATCGTGATCGTTGCAGGCTTTCAGGGAATGACTGTGGACGGTGAGATCACCACATTAGGCCGCGGTGGTTCGGACACTACAGCCGTAGCATTGGCTGCTGCTATTCAAGCTGATGTATGCGAGATCTATACCGATGTAGATGGTATTTACTCCACTGACCCACGTATCGTGAAGAAGGCACGTAAGCTGAAGGAAATCTCTTACGATGAAATGCTGGAGCTTGCCAATCTGGGAGCAGCTGTATTACATCCACGTGCAGTGGAGTACGCTAAGCGTCATCAAGTTAAGCTGGTCGTTAGATCGAGCTTTAATCATAATGAAGGTACTGTTGTGAAGGAGGAAACAAGCATGGAGCAGGGAATCGTAGTTAGTGGTATTGCATTTGATAAGAATGTAGCACGTGTCAGTATTCTTGGAGTTCCTGATGTACCAGGTGTACTCGCTCAGGTCTTCGGCAAGCTTGCTGAAGAGGGCGTTAACGTAGATATCATCGTACAAAGTGGTGTACAGAATGAGCAGGCTGACTTCTCATTTACAGTTTCTCTTGATGAGCTGGATCGGGCGAAGGAAGTAATTAAAGAAATTCATAAAACTTTGCCTTATCGTGAAGTTACCTCCGAAGATAACCTGGTGAAGGTATCCATCGTTGGTGCTGGTATGGTCAGCCATCCAGGGGTAGCGGCTCAAATGTTTGATGTACTCTCCCAAGAGGGTGTAAGCATCAAGATGGTCAGCACTTCTGAGATCAAAGTATCTTGCGTCATAGAATCAGGCAATTTGCCATCAATCATACAGGCGCTTCATACCGCCTACAATCTTGATACAACAGAGCAGGCTTTCGTCGGAGGTCCTAAGGATCGCCGATAGGAGCTGCTGGGGAAATAAAAAGGGATGTTTACAGCTAAATGGCTGTAAGCATCTTTTTTTATTGTTTAGGAAATTATACAATACAAAAAAATGTGGATAGCTCCGAAGAAAGAGGAAGGAGGGGTGAACGTGAAGAAGCAGGAAACATGGAATAAACGAGGAGTCATCCGTCAGTTTCTAAAAACCGAGCGGACCTTATATCCTCCGAAATGCATGTTTTAGCCGAGCCTACGGACAAATGTATGCGAAAAATCGAATACAATGTGCCGCCGGTAACATAAACGAGCCAAATGTATGCGAAAAATCGAATACAATGTGCCGCCGGTAACATAAACGAGCCAAATGTATGCGAAAAATCGAATACAATGTGCCGCCGGTAACATAAACGAGCCAAATGTATGCGAAAAATCGAATACAATGTGCCGCCGGTAGCGTAAACAAGCCAAATATATGCGAAAAACCGAATACAATGTGTCGCCGGTAACATAAACGAGCCAAATGTATGCGAAAAATCGAATACAATGTGCCGACGGTAACATAAACGAGCCAAATGTATGCGAAAAAACGAATACAATGTGCCGCCGGTAACATAAACGAGCCAAATGTATGCGAAAAATCGAATACAATGTGCCGCCGGTAACGTAAATGTGCCAAATGTATGCGAAAAATCGAATACAATGTGCCGCCGGTAACGTAAACGAGCCAAATGTATGCGAAAAATCGAATACAATGTGCCGCCGGTAACGTAAATGTGCCAATTGTATGCGAAAAACCGAATACAATGTGCCGCCGGTAACGTAAACGAGCCAGCGCTGTTATTCGCCCCAGATCACCGGGAAGGGGCTTGTTATTAGGAATAAGTGCAATACGGTCCGTCCCTAATAGATGTGCTCATTTCATCGAAATAAAGCCATTCGGTCCGCAAGCGGAACCTCACTACGAAGGTGTATATGGATACGGGTATGGAATTACGGATGTACTCAGCTTGTAACTCTACCTCCAAGGACGACGTCAGGCGTTTTTCTTGTTTAGACTTATAAACCGACTTTGTTGCGGTATTCTTGCGGCGTTATGCCATAATGCTTCTTGAATAGATGAATGAAATAGCTAGGTTTTTGATAGCCAAGCAAGGTAGAAATTTCATAGATTTTTTCAGGCGACTGCTCTAGCAAGAGGATTGCCTTCTCCATACGAACACGAAGCGTATATTCACTGATTCCTTCACCAGTTTCAAGCTTGTAAATCTTCGAGAGATATGAAGGATTCAGATATACGCTTGAAGATATAGTCTGTAGTGAAGCTGTACCAGGGTTCTGCGCGATATAATCCTGTACCTTGCGGATAATGGAGTTTCGGGAATCCTTCTCCACACTGCTAACCGAGCGTCGGTAGCTGGCGATGACCCGTTCACTCCAGTTGCGTAGCTCATCGACTGTTTGCATAGGCTGCCCGCTAGTAACGGTGTAGAAATCTTCACCGATCGTGTCAGCCAGCCATTTTTTGGTGCGATGAATAAGAGAAGAAATGGAGGAGGCAATGGCAAAATAAGCTTCAAGGATATGCTCCTGCGAGTCTCGCCATTCTTCTTCCAGCTCTTTCAGGATTGCCGCCAGCTTATCGTTGGCTGCTTCCCATTGGCCCATTTCCAACAGCAAACCGAGAGTGGGCGTTACATAGAGCTCATTTAGCTGCTGCATTTCACCGCGGTTTGGTTCCTTGGCTAGTGAAATGAACAATTCGGTATCCCTTCCGATGAAATGCCTGAAACTCACCAGTGAGGACTGATACATGGTCCGGATATCTTGCGGAAATTGGCCTCTTTTACTCGTTAGAACGGATACGCCTACCTTTAAGTAGGATTTAGCCGCACGTTGGAGCTGAAAGGCCTGTGTTTCAATCCAGACATCGAGTTCCTCTTCTTCGCTTATCTTTGTTGATTCAATTGTATTTGGAAGGGACTTGTCTGACAGCAAGCAGACGATAAATCCGTGCATATCTGTACAATGCCATAACGCCATACGGGGGCCGAACAGCTCAGCAGCAATGTTAGTCAGTGCATATTCAATGAGTGTCTCATCACTCTGATCGTACTCGCCTTCTGTTGTGTCTATCCGCAGCAGCATCATGCTGTAGGAAGTGCCTCTGGCAATGGGAACTTCATACATTTGAAGTTTTTTGGAAAGTGGGCCAATGGCCGGGTCCTGCTTGCCGGTAATCAGATCCCGAAGTAGATATTCCCGTAGCTTAGGCAGCTGTTCTCTAAGCGTATAATTAATTTTTTGAATCGAAATGATTTCTTGCCACTCTTGTTCAAGCTCGTCTAGTGCTTTGCGAACGGCGCTCATTAATTCTTCGTCTTCAACGGGTTTAAGGAGATAATCGCTGGATCTCAGCTTCAGCGCCTGCTTGGTATATTCAAAATCGGCAAAACCTGTGAGCAGAATGCATTTTGTATGTTTCCAGTTACGTCTGATTTCGGCAATGAGATCGAGCCCTGACATTCCCGGCATGCAGATATCAGTTACAACGACGTCGATCGAATGTTCATAGAGTAGTTCTAGTGCTTCACGTCCAGAGTAGGCTTTATGAACAATGTCGATGCCTATTTCGTGCCAGGGAAGCATATCAGCTAAATCTTCTGCAAGGGCTGTCTGATCATCTATGATTAACAGTTGGTGCATTTCATGTTCCTCCTTGATGTAAGCCAGTTATGAAGCACTATCGTAATCTGACTGATTAGGCCAGTATAGCTGGGTTTCAACTCCGCCTTCCTCCCGCCTGATAATACGCAGCCCGGCTTCTTTCCCGAACTGCAGCTGTATTCGTTGCCTTGTATTCCATAAAGCACAGCCCTTATCTTCGACAGGAGGAAACGCAATCTGCCGCTGCAATGAGATAAGCTTTTCTTCCGTAAGACCAATCCCGTCATCCTGAACTGCGATAATATTATACTCTTCGGTGACATAGGCACTGATATGAATACTTCCGCAGCCTACCGGCTCTATCCCGTGCAATACGGCATTTTCAACTAGTGGCTGAAGGATAAGACGCGGCAGCTTAAGCCCTGCAAAGTCACTGGGGATATCAATCTCGTATTTTAAATCCTGAACTTTGATCGCCTGAATGGCGAGGTAGCTTTGAACCAAATCGATTTCCTCTTTCAGCTCGGCGGTTTGCCGCTCTGAGTAGGTCGTGTAGCGATAATATTTACTTAGATGCATCGTTAGCTGCATAACCGTCTCTTTCTCACCTAGACGTGTCAGACTGCGAATGAGTGTGAAGCAATTGTATAGGAAATGCGGATTAATCTGCGATTGCAGCTGCTTCAGGTTGGCGTCTCTTGAAGCTATCTGCTCCAGGTAAACATTCTGTATAAGCTGTTCAATCTGCGTGGCCATATCATTAAAGCTGACCAGTAGGAAGTGAAATTCATTATTTGGATGCAAGACATTGATCGTTGAGTAATCTCCACGTTTGACTCTGCGCACTCCACGAATAAGTTCACGAATAGGTACTTGAACGGTGTTGTATAGGAAGTACGCTGCGATAGTACTACCTACAAGCAAGAAGAAAATCGAGCTGTAGAATAAATAGCTGTTTGTTGTAATCGGCCGTACTACATCCTGAATTGGCAAATAATCCACCAGATATTGTCTGAGCTCCGGCATCCAGACGCAACTGACGGCGTATTCGCTTCCAGAGAGTGTAAGCCGTGTGAACGGATGTTTAGCGAGAACCTTCAGATCGATCTTTTCAATTAGCTCTTTCTGTAGCTTCTGATCCGCATCTATGGCTTGTATCACACTATGATCGGATGAAATAAAAAAAGGATCACCTTTGCCTCCTTTTTTGAAACGATCCAGTGCCTTGATCAAATCCGTGGCAGGAAAGCTCATTTCTACAATCAGCTTCGCCTGATCCAAGGAGGAATTAAATGGCTCGGTAATATGACGAACAAAGCGTTGCTGCCCACGATAGAAGGAGGGCACATCGGTCGTTATTTTCCAAGTCCGAGAAAAGTTGCGCCGTAGTTGGTTGTTGTCAAACACATTGGAAACATTGGAGGAAACAAAAGTTCGTGTGTCGGGGGCATAGATGCTAAGTGTTGTGTCCCAAGTTGAGGAAGCGATTACAAGTTTCAGCTTGTCATCAATTTTGAGCTTTTCATTAGTCTGCTCATACAGTGTCATAATTTCGATGAATTCGAGCGCGCGTACATTGATATCTTCGCTGAGGATGAGTCCGCCTTTTGAGAGCTGCGCGGCGACATTGTCAGTCTGCACGGCAAAGTATGTAAGGTCCTTATACATCGATTTCTCAATTTCGTCCGAGACCACACGCAGACTTGTCTGGTTGGAGAACCAATATAGTCCCACGAGCGGAATTAGCAGGATCAGGACCAAAGAGATGATTTTTGTAAATGTATTAAAGCGTGTGTTCATGCTTGCGACTCCTTCGCTTCATGAAAGTAAGGAAACAAAAAATCAGGCATTGTTCCAAAATTCTCGGCGCAGACGACCTTATAAGGCGATTGTATACTTACTATTGCAGGATGATGTTGCAGATGTCAATCCTAAAAAATGATGGTAGAGAGGATTATGGGGATGGAAACAGCAAAAAAGATGAATGTAAAAGGCACACTGGTCTCGCGGCCCTGGCTGAAAGGATTCCTAAAACGAACATGGCCACTGCATGTAATGTTGATACCTGCTGTTGTGCTACAGTTCATCTTCGGTTATTTGCCACTTGGGGGACTTGTGATCGCTTTCAAAGACTTCAAGCCTTATGACGGAATATGGGGATCAAAGTGGGTTGGACTTGAACATTTTCGCTTTATGTTTGAATACCCGGACAGTAAGAAAGTTATTGTTAATACCGTTCTGATCGCCGGTTTGAAAATTATATTGAATGTCATCGTGCCGTTTACATTTGCGCTTCTGTTGAATGAAGTCCGGCGAAATTCGGTCAAAAGAACGGTGCAAACGCTCGTATACTTACCTTATTTCATCTCTTGGGTATTTCTCGGAGGCATCTTGACGGATATGTTATCCGCTGACGGGATGATTAATTCTGTATTACAGAATTGGTTTGGCATTGAGCCTATCCTATTTCTAGCCAGCGGCAACTGGTTCCGTTTTATCGTAGTGGTGACCGATGTGTGGCAACAATTTGGGTATGGTACGATCGTCTATTTGGCAGCGTTAGCGGGTGTGAATCCGTCGCTATATGAAGCAGCTGAGGTAGATGGCGCGAACCGTTGGAGACAAACTTTAAGCGTAACGATTCCGTCGCTGGTACCTATCATCATTGTCGTTGCTACTTTGGCTATTGGTAATATACTTAACGCTGGTTTTGACCAAATCTTTAATATGTATAACCCGCTTGTATACGATAAAGGCGATATCATTGATACGTTTGTGTACCGAACCGGTATCTTAAATGGCCAGTATAGCTTTGCTACTGCTGTTGGCGTGTTTAAATCATTGGTTGGTTTTTTACTCATAGTGGTTGGTTACAGAGTGGCCTATAAATTGGCTGACTATAAAATATTCTAGGAGGTTCAGGGATGTATTACAAAACAAGAGGATACCAGTTGTTCACAATACTTAACTATTGCATTCTTGTCATAGCTGGACTGCTCTGTATCCTGCCGATTATTCATATTTTAGCGATTAGCTTCAGTGCAAGCGCACCGGCTAATGCTCATCTGGTCGGACTTTGGCCAGTCGATTTTAATATCGAATCCTACACCAAAACCTTGAACAATCCCAATTTCTTACGGGCATTTTTTATTTCAGTGGGTCGGACGATTCTTGGCACATTTATGACGATGAGCGTGATTACCCTTGCTGCTTATTCCTTATCGAAGGATTCGTCAGTACTCAAAAGCCGTAACATCTACGCTTGGTATTTTGTCTTCACGATGCTGTTCACAGGCGGGATGATCCCTTTATATATGGTCGTGCGGAATTTACACATGATGGACACGATTTGGGCGCTTGTGTTACCGGGTGCAGTGCAAGTATTTAATATGATTCTGCTTATGAATTTCTTCAAGGCCACGCCAAAAGAGCTGGAGGAGGCTGCGTTGATTGATGGAGCAGGACACTTTACCGTACTGTTCCGTGTGTATCTCCCATTGGCTATGGCTTCCATTGCCACATTGTCGTTGTTCTCAGTTGTCGGTAGCTGGAATGCATGGTTTGATGGTTTACTATATATCAATAATTACCGTAACTATCCGCTTGCCACATTTCTACAGACGGTTATTGTATCGCAGGACTTCAGTAAGTTGACAGCGAATCCTCGTGATCTGCTGAATATCTCTCAGCGGACAGTGAAAGCTGCACAGATTTTCATAGGCATGTTGCCAGTACTGTTGATTTATCCATTCCTACAGCGGTTTTTCGTGAAGGGGATAGTATTAGGAGCGATTAAAGAGTAATAGTAAAAAGATAAAAAAATTAGTATCAGCACCAAATATCGGGTATTTCCAAATTTTTCATCGAGAATTATAGTTTGATATGTAGAGCAGGGGGAAGCGCTCTCAATACGATCTAGGGGGAAAAGAAGAAAATGCAATACAAACGGATAAGCAACATATTACTGGCTTCGGTAATGGCGCTAAGTCTGGCGGCTTGCTCAAGTAATAATAACAACAGTCCGGCAGCTTCAAACGATGCGACAAAGAAAGAAAACAGCACTACTGATAATGCAGCACAGCCAAAAAGTAATGTTGACGAAACCGGTTGGGATGGCAGCAAATATGTTGAGCCAATCACACTTACGACGGTTAAGGCCATCGGTAATAACTATTACTATAAAACCGGCGAGAGTATGGAGAACAACGTTCTTAACACTTATATGAAAGATAATCTGGGCATTGATGTGAAATATGATTGGGTTGTCACCGACACCAACCAAGCCTATCAGACGAAGATTAGACTTATGTTGTCTTCAGGTGATAAAATGCCGGACGTGATTACTTACCGCGGCGATATGGAAACGGTCAATATGCTGATTGACTCCGGACAGTTCACAGATGTTGGTGGCTTGATCGACAAGTATGCTGGCGATGTATACAAGAAGGGTATGGAGCTGAATCCGGATACCTTGTTACCAGTAACACGCGATGGCAAAGTTATGGCGCTTCCGGTTCTGGATTACGCTTATAATGACGACATGGTTCTCTGGCTGCGTCAAGATTGGATGGATAAGCTGGGTCTGCAGGCTCCTAAGACACTTGCTGATTTTGAGAACATCATGGACGCTTTTGTAAACAAAGATCCTGATGGCAACGGTAAGAAAGACACTCTTGGTCTCGCTACCGGTTTTAAAAATACTTACTTGAACTGGATCGCTGATATCAGCTGGTTGTTCGGTGATTTCGGCACCATGCCTGAACAATGGAACAAAGGTGCAGATGGTACTCTGAGCTATGGCTCGATCGATCCAGGTGCGAAGCAAGCACTGTCTACACTGAAGACATGGATGGAAAAAGGTTATATCACTAAAGATGCAGGTCTTGTCGATGAAAATGGTGGTTACGAACAATTCACTAAAGGTCAAGCGGGTGCAATTGTAGGCCGCAACTGGCTTCCTGACTGGCCGTTTGGTGATCTGCTGAACAACGTACCTGGTGCAAAATACAAAGCTTATGCAATTCCTGCCGGTCCTGATGGCAAAATTGGTACACAAAGTGGTAACCCGTCTGTTAACGGATGGATGCTGATCAATAAAGATTCGAAGCATCAAGAAGCACTGCTGCGTTATTATAACTTCTTATTCGATAACTGGGCGAATCCACAAAAAGGTGGCATTTTCGAAAATGGTTTTGCTGAAGGTTATGACTATGCCAAGCAAGCAGATGGTACTGTAGTTAAAGACCCGGCGAAATATCCGGATCTATTCCCTGGCTATGGCGACCGGACACATTTAGTTGAACCGATCTACTACTCTCTTACCTTTGACGGTGCCCGTGAGCCGGGATTGTACGCAGAGACGATGAACAAACTGGCAAACGGTGGTACGCCTGAAACTCCGTATGAGATTGCTACAGCTGCAGTTCGTAAACCGGAGAATATTGAAGCCATGAAGATCGTCTTGGAGCAAAAGGATATTCGTATGAAGAATTACTTCCAAGGACCTCTGACTGAAACCATGAAATCCAAAAATGAGCTATTAAAGAAATTGGTACTTCAAACGTACTCCAAGATCATTTACGGTCAATCCCCTATCGAAGAGTTCGATACGATGGTGGCCAACTGGAAGAAATCCGGCGGCGATGAAATTACTAAGGAAGTGAATGACTGGTATATTTCCGCTAGTAAAAAATAAGCAAATAGCATCACTTATAGATGAAAAGGAACGCTGCAGATTTGAATGCAGCGTTCCTTTTCATTTATATAACAGCAAGGGAGGTAGGTCCCTGAATTTATCCTAATCGTTTGAACCGGCCCTGAATCTCTACAGTCTCCACAACATTGACGAAGGAGCTTGGGTCTGCCTCAAGAATAGTTCTCCGCAGATTTGCAAGTTCATACCGAGTCGTTACAGTCATTAGCATGGTATTTCCCTCATGACTGTATCCACCCTCTGCATTGACGACAGTGATGCCATGAGGTAACTCTCTGAGACGGGCTAACATCATCTCCCGTTCTTTGGTAACGATAAAGCAGGTCAGCTTCACATGGCGAATATGGATCATATCGACTACTCTACTCTTTACAAAAATACAGAGCATAGCGTATAAGGCGGAATCCCAGCTTTTAAAGAAGCCTAAACTCAGAATAACTAATCCATCCATTAAGAACATGATATTCCCCATGGGAATATCCCGTTTACGTGAAATAATCGAGCCTAATATATCAAATCCCCCAGAAGAGCCCCCAGTACGGAGAGAAAAACCAACGCCCCCAGCAATAATTACTCCGCCGAAAATACTTGCAAGAATGGGGTCCTTGGTCATTTGCACCTCAGGAATAATGGTAATGAACCAGGTGGTGGCCACGACGGAAAGCAAGCTTAGTAAGATGTACTTTTTCCCCACTGCAATAAATCCCCAGACAATTAAAGGAAGGTTTATTACAAAATAAAGTTTAGAAATGTACTTCGGATCCGTTAAATAACCGACGACCGAAGCCACCCCTGCTACCCCACCGCTCAGAAGCTGATGAGGAATTAGAAACAATCGCATCCCGCTTGCAATTAAAAAGGCTGAAAAAATAATGATAGCTACTTCCTTGAGTGGTCTGACTACGGTCCGCATGTTTTGCGGTAACCCGTAACTTCGAACTTGCATGACACAAATCCCCTCTTTTTCTTATGTCTTTATAGTCTGCTCTTTTTGAAAATATAAACCCACTATATTTCCAATTAACAAGGATACCACAGATGGAAGTGTTCGTAAAAAATAATTTTATCGTACTGATTATATTTATTTATATAGGTGTGTACTATGAACTCTTTCACAGTTGGACTTGCAATTCTGTCATTTCTCCTTGTCTAAAGTGAGTAATTATCGCATATCCATGGATAAGAGAAGGACAAACAAGCCCTGAATATCATTCTGTATGAAATAGTAAAAGTTAGGAGTGGAGTGGATTGGACAAGTATGTAAGCTGGATGGCGACTCTTCGGCTGTTCTCGGGTAGTGCGGAGATTATAGCTGCACTGATTATGCTGCGGTTGAATCAGGTAGACAAGGCGCTTGCAGTCAATTCTGGACTAGCTTTGGTAGGCCCGACGATCTTGATATTGACGACAGCGATCGGACTTACAGGGATGGCTCAGCAGTTGTCCTGGAGCAAACTGGGCTGGGTCGGTTGCGGTGTAGCCTTTCTCTTAATCGGGATTCTAAAAAAATGATAGATGATAGGCATATTGAGCGCGTACAAGCATAAATATGGAATAAAGCAATTAGATAGAGGACAACTTGGGGGTACTTTGTATGGCAGATGATTGGTTGCAATTGTTTCCTGAAAAAGTAAGAGCACTATTAAAGTGCCTTCCCCTTCCGTTACTTGGATTGGTGGAAGAGATTCGGGTCCGTGAAGGTCGTCCGCTGGAGATTAACTATTCAGGTAAATATCACTTTCTTAGAGCAAATGGCAGCGTAACGCAAAGGCCGGAAGAAGCCTATAGGCCGGATCGGGAGGACACTCATAGACTGCTAGATCTGATCAGCAACCATTCACTATATACGATGGAAGAAGAGCTGAGAAAGGGATTTATTACGATTCCTGGCGGCCATCGAATAGGACTTGCTGGTCGGACGGTGTTGAGTGGTGGTGGTGTGGAGCATCTACGCGACATTACAAGCTTCAATGTTCGCATAGCCCGAGAGGTTCCCGGAGTCGCAGATAAAGTGCTACCTTATCTGCTGGACAAGGGGAGGCAGCGAATGATGCACACCTTGATCCTCTCGCCTCCACAGCACGGGAAGACAACACTTCTTCGCGATATCGCAAGACAAATCTCCTTAGGAGATTTGGGGAAACGTGAAGGCGGAAGACCAGGTATGAAGGTGGGGATTGTCGATGAACGTTCTGAGATTGCCGGAAGCAGACGCGGGATTCCCGCCTTTGATGTTGGTCCGCGCACAGATATCCTCGACGGCTGTCCCAAAGCTGAAGGCATGATGATGATGATTCGTTCCTTGTCACCGGATGTATTGATCGCTGATGAGATTGGTCGTCCTGAAGACGCTGAAGCAGTCACTGAAGCGCTGCATGCTGGAATATCAGTCGTTGCTTCAGCTCACGGTAAAGAAGTAATAGAACTGGCTCGTAGACCCGGGCTTGGCGGGCTATTGGAACAAAAGATGTTCGAAAGATACGTCATTCTGCATCGCTCAGAAGCAGGACTCTCCTTTCGTGTTCTGGATGGACAGAAACGCGGATTACTTCTTATCTCACCCGGGGATCGATTAGGTGGTGATTTACATGCTTAAGCTATTCGGTGCCGTTCTGATTGTGCTGGCTGGTACGTTAGCAGGGCTCCAATTTGCAAAACAATATGCAGACAGGCCAAGACATATCAGAGGCTTGATAGCAGCGCTACAGCGGCTGGAAACAGAAATTATGTACGGCTTTACCCCATTGCCTGAAGCTATGCGGCGCATTGGGATTCAGTCTAAGGAACCGCTCAAAACGTTGTTTATTAAAACAGCTGAGGAGATGAGCCCACCCCATGATCGAAGTGCCCAGGATGCCATTCAGAGGGCTATGGACTCGCATTGGAAGTCTACCGCATTGAAGGGGACAGAAAAAGAGATTCTCCGCCAGCTCAGTTGTACTCTCGGTACAAGCGATAGGTCCAATCAGAGCACTCATATCGCGTTAGCATTGCAGCAATTGAAGCAGGAGGAGTCGGTGGCCAGAGAGGATCAAGGCAAATATGAAAAATTGAGTAAAAGCCTGGGTCTGCTGCTTGGAGCATTGATCGTCATTTTGATCTTTTAGCGAGGTGCCAGGAATGAATATTGAAGTCAATGCGATTTTTCAAATTGCCGGCATTGGCATAATTATCGCCATGATACACACGGTGCTTAAACAGATGGGAAAAGAAGATTTCGCACATTGGGTTACCGTGATCGGGTTCGTCGTCGTGCTATTTATGGTTATTCGAATGCTGGATGGACTGTTGCAGGAAATAAAAACGATCTTTCTTTTTCAATAGGCGTGCTATGGAGATCATTCAAGTTGTTGGAATAGGGCTGATATCGACCATATTGATTCTCGTGCTGAAGGAACAAAAACCGATGTTTGCCTTTCTTCTCGCTACTGCCACAGGGATTCTGATCTTCCTGTTTCTAATCGGCAAGATTGGAATGATACTTTCCACACTGGAGCGGGTGGCAGAGTCATCGGGGATGGAAATGATCTATTTGAAGACCGTGTTCAAAATCATCGGAATTTCATATATCGCTGAATTTGGAGCACAGATTGTGCGTGATGCAGGGCAGGAATCGATTGCTTCCAAAATAGAGCTCGCCGGAAAAGTCCTCATTATGGTACTAGCTGTACCCATTATCAGCATCATTATTGAAACGGTCATGAAGCTGCTACCTGCTTAAAGCAATTGAAGGAAGCTAAGCAACGATTAGGGAGGAGAAGTTATGCAAAAGTGCAGTGTTTTTCGTCCTCCAAAATTAAAAATAATACTGCTGCTGCTCCCATGCTTCTTCATTCTATGGTTTGCAGGTACAGCTCAGGTGGCCATAGCTTCTCCAGCAACTCCAGCGCCTGGATCGGGGAACGCCTTCCCAGTAGACCAGTGGGTCAAGGGTCAGGTGAACAATCTGCCAACAGATAAGGTGGAGTCGTACTGGGATCAACTGATGAAGGATTACGGAGGTTTTTTTCCAGACGGGGCAACACCATCACTTATGGACATGCTGCTTCCAGGGGATAAGGGACTCAGCTTACAAGGTGTATTATCCGGGCTTCTTGGATTTATGTGGCATGAGGTGCTGTACAACGGAAGGCTGCTGGTCACGATTGTCATGGTCAGTGTGCTCAGCATGATACTGGAGACGCTACAAACCGCTTTTGAGCGAAAAACGGTCAGCAAGGTGGCTTATACGCTCTGTTATATGGTAGTGCTCGTTATTGCCGTGAACAGCTTCAATATCGCTATAGGTTATGCGAAGGATGCTATCGACCGGATGATTGATTTTATGATGGCCATGATTCCGCTACTGTTCGCGTTACTAGCTTCCATGGGGAACATTGTTACCGTCTCGGTCACACATCCACTAATTGTTTTTATGATTCATACCGTTGGCACACTGATCCACACCATTGTCTTTCCACTATTATTCTTCTCGGCGGTGCTGCATCTCGTAAGTGCATTGTCGGAGAAATACAAGCTGACCCAGTTGGCGAATCTGCTAAGAAATATCGGAGCCGGATTACTAGGAGTACTGCTCACTGTGTTCCTCGGTGTGATTTCAGTCAGGGGAATTACGAGTTCAGTGACAGATGGTGTTACGATCCGGGCCGCTAAATATATTACAGGCAACTTTGTTCCGGTCATCGGAAAAATGTTCGCAGATGCAACAGACACAGTGATCTCAGCTTCACTCCTGGTGAAGAACGCTATTGGGCTATCGGGAGTGATCATCATTTTGTTCCTTTGCGCTTTTCCGGCGATCAAAATTCTGGTGCTTGCTCTGATCTACAATGTAGCTGCTGCTGTAATGCAGCCATTAGGAGAGACGCCGATTGTGGTCTGCCTCCAGACCATCGGAAAAAGCATGGTGTACGTATTCGCTGCTTTGGCAGCTGTATCGTTAATGTTTTTTATGGCCGTCACGATCATGCTAACCGCTGGCAATTTAACCGTCATGATGAGGTGAGCTTGAAGGCTATGCTAACAAAACTTAGCGGGTGCTTACGAAGCTAGTTTTGTACGAAGAAATTCTCTGAAGGCTATGCTAACAAAACTTTTAGGAGGGAAACGATGAGCTGGTTGGGCGATTGGCTACGAGAGATCATACTTGTCGTGCTGCTAGCATCATTCGTTGAATTACTGCTCCCAAGCAAATCCATGGAGCGTTATGCAAGGCTGGTGCTGAGCCTCCTGATCTTACTTACCATGCTTAGCCCGATCGTTTCTCTCCTTAAAGGTGACGCAATAGCCGAGCTGAGTATAGCCATGGGGCGTCAGGAGAAAGAGGGAGGCTTATTCACAGGAGGGGGAAGTGGAGATCCCTCTTTGGAAAAGATTCTGGCAGATGGTCAAAAGCTTGCACAAGGGCGACAGGATCAAAGCCTAAAGCTGGCCGCAGAAGAGGTTGCTGAGCAAATGAGGGAGCAGATCATCAGCGAGACCGGCAAACGCGGGGTTAATGTCACTGTAACGCTCGGCATGGGGAAATCCGGCGGCTCCGGTAATGAAGATATTCCTGTCATTTCTGCAGTGAAGGTCTCAATGTCCCAAGCAACAGCTAATTCCATAGGGGCTTCCGGTAATTCCAGCGCAGCCGCTGCTCCGCCGATTGCAATCGCTCCTGTAGAGCCTGTAGAAGTAAAGATCGGTACGAATCCAGAGAATGGATCAGCTTCTGCAGATGAGCCCAAAGCAGTGAACGGAAATGTAACAGAAAATAACACGACTTCAAGTGAAACGGAGTCCATCGTAAAGCTGTTGGAACAAAAATGGGATTTGGATCCCGAAGTAATCCAAGTGGATGGCGGCGTTGTGAATAACGTCAAGTTATGAGTCTGTAGCTTCTAAACTATCAATGTTAGGAGGGATAGGAGTGGGCAATTGGCTGAAAAAGCTGGAGCAATGGGCTGGGGGTGGGGCTGGCAGTCCGAAGAGAAGTCATACTTTTCGCTGGCTAATCATTCTGGGTCTGCTGGGCGCAGCAATTATGCTGTTTAATTCCTTCGTCAATGTGAAGAAGATTGATAACGAGAATACGGGGCGTGAGCCACCGCTGAATCAGTCCTCCCAAACGGCGCTGGTACAGAGTGATCCTGGAGCTACTAACTCGTTCGAGAGTATTGAACAGACACTGGAGAACCGGACGAAGGAGATTTTGGAAAAAATCGTTGGTGTCGGTACCGTTGATATCATGGTCACTGTGGAATCCACGGAAGAAATTGTCGTGGTGCGAAATATGAACGACTCCCAGCAGCTTAGTGAGGAGACGGATGCCAGTGGTGGAAAACGTCACACGACACAATATACGAGGGATGGCGAAATCGTAACCTACTCGCAATCGGGTGATGAAACACCTATTGTGACGAAGCGGATTAAGCCTCAGGTACGCGGCGTACTGGTAGTTGCCAAAGGTGCAGAGAACAAAGTCGTTCGTGGACTTATCGAGCAGGCTATCGAAAAAGGCTTGAATGTCCCAATTCAGCGCATTTCAGTAGTACCACGCAAACAAGAGTAGCAGGAGAAAGTCAAGAAGTGAGTGCTTCCGAAGCAGCCACTAGATTAAATTTTAGGAGGAATTAAGAATGAACGGCAAAAGACAAACAATATGGTTGGTTTCTATGCTCAGTTTGATGGTTGTACTCTCGGCATACTATTTATTTACTGAAGATTCAGGTGCATCGGTTCCAAAAGACACAGCAGGAACTATGCAGGTAGACTCCTTGAAAAAAGATACAGCAAACGCAGCATTACCAACGGTTGGCGACAAAGGAATCGTTGTGAACGAAGTGGTCAATCAAGGAGATGTTGTTGCTGATGGAGGCGTTGTAGATAACGCTACAGCCACTGACGATAGTGCAGCTACTGCAACTACTGATGACAGTGCAACTACAGCGGTTAAGGATGATAGCAGTAAAGCTGCAGCAGACAGCGGTAACTCTGAGAAAGCTTCGACGGACACTGCTGCAAAAGACTCCAGTAAAACTTCTGACACGGCAGCTAAGGACACGGCAGCTAAGGACACAGCAGCTAAGGACACAGCAGCTAAGGATACAGCAACTAAGGATACGGCAGCTAAGGATACAGCGGCTACTACAACATCCAAAACCCCTGCTAAGAATGATAAAGAAATCCTGGATGAAGTAGCTTCACAAAGTGTATCGGCGAGCAGCATGTTCACTAACTACCTGTATGAACGTGAGCAAAAGAATCTAAAGAGCCAACAAGACTTACTCGCTTTGATTAACGATATGGAGAAGACGCCTGCTGATAACGCAGTTGCTCAAGAACAGCTCCTTAACCTTGAAGAAAAAGAATCTAAAATTACGGGCATCGAAGAACAGCTTCAACAAAAATATGGGGAAGCCATCGTGAAGGAAGAAGCTGGGGACAGCTATAAAGTAGTCGTACTGAGTGACAAGCTGGATGTAAAACAAGCGGTTAGCATCGTTGATCTCGTAATGAAGGAACTGAGTGTGTCTCAGGATAAAGTTAGTGTTCAATACGTTTCCGAGAAATAATAAGACGTGAAATTATAGGAAAAATGACGAAAGAGCTCGGGTTCTCCCGGGCTCTTTCCATTTCTAGCGTTTATGATATAATACATAAAGTTATCTTGTCCGCTTAAGAAGTGGCTTCGAGAGAAAGCTGAAGGAGTGAACTAATGTATGTTCAAGTTGAGCGAAATTAAGGAATTAATTAAATTGCTGGACCAGACCTCCTCTGTACATGAGTTGGAGATCGAAAGCGAAGGAATGAAGCTTGCAATTCGCAAACCGGATCGCCCTGAAGCTGATGGAACAGCAGTACTGGCGACTCCTTATAATGCCTATCCCTTTACGCCTGCCCCGCAGCCGCAGAGCGTGCAGCAAGTGTCCTATCCAGTAATCAGTGAGGTTCCTCCAGCGCAGCAGCCACAAGCCGTCGCAGAAGGCAAACTACATAAAATTGTATCTCCAATGGTGGGAACATTTTATAGTGCCGCTTCTCCGGAAATGCCATCGTTCGTTAATGTTGGAGACCGTGTTGGTGAGAAAACAACGGTATGCATTATCGAAGCGATGAAGCTGATGAATGAGCTGGAAGCGGAGATTAAAGGTGAAATCGTGTCCGTACTGGCCGAGAATGGTCAGCTTGTAGAATACGGTCAACCACTATTCTTGGTTAAACCGGAATAAATACCGCAGATTACTTATGGAGCGGAAGCTTCGCAAAACTTTGGGAGGAAACGCATGAACATTCAAAAAGTGTTGATTGCCAACCGCGGCGAAATCGCGGTCCGCATTATTAGGGCCTGCCGAGAACTGGGCATTTCCACCGTCGCGGTCTATTCGGAACCCGACCGGGATTCACTGCATGTCCGGTTGGCTGATGAAGCTTACTGCATCGGTCCGATGCCGTCCAAGGACAGCTATCTGAACTTTACAAATATTATGAGTGTAGCCACCTTAACAGAATGTGATGCCATCCATCCTGGTTATGGATTTTTAGCTGAGAATGCAGATTTTGCAGAAATTTGTGAATCTTGCAATATTATCTTCATTGGGCCATCTCCAGATGCAATCAACCGTATGGGTGATAAAGCTGTGGCGAAGGAAACCATGAAGCTGGCTGGAGTTCCGATCATCCCGGGCTCAGATGGCCTTGTAGGTGATGTTGAGGAAGCCGTCATGCTGGGTCGTGATATCGGATACCCGATTATCATTAAGGCTACCGCAGGTGGCGGGGGTAAGGGCATTCGGATTGCTGAGGACGAGGAATCATTGGTGAAGCAGATTACTGCTGCACAACAGGAAGCGCAGAAGGCGTTCGGCAACGCTGGTGTATATTTGGAAAAGTACCTTACAGGTATGAAGCACGTAGAAATTCAAATTATTGCAGATAAGCATGGTAATGTAGTGCATTTAGGTGAACGCGACTGTTCCGTACAGCGTCGTCGCCAAAAGCTGATTGAAGAGGCACCTTGTTCTGTACTTACACCGGATATCCGTGAAGCGATGGGGAATGCAGCAGTTCGTGCAGCACTCGCTGTGAATTATTCGGGAGCGGGAACGCTTGAATTCTTGCTTGGACCGGATGGACAGTTCTACTTCATGGAGATGAATACTCGTATTCAGGTAGAGCATCCGGTAACGGAAATGGTTACGGGTGTGGATTTGATCAAGGAAATGATTTCGGTTGCAGAAGGAAATCCTTTGTCATTTACACAGGAAGATATCGTGATTAATGGCTGGTCGATTGAATGCCGTATCAATGCGGAAGATCCAGAACGTAATTTTATGCCTTCACCAGGTAAAATCGGCTTTTATTTGCCGCCTGGAGGTCTCGGTGTTCGTGTAGACAGTGCGGCGTACCCTGGTTATACGATTTCCCCTTTCTATGATTCTATGATTGCAAAGCTGATTGTATGGGCACCCACACGTCAGGAAGCGATTGCAAAGATGAAGCGCGCCTTGGCTGAATTTGCCGTGGAGGGAATCCATACTACGATCCCTTTCCATCAAAAACTGTTGGAGCATCCTGTATTTCTGGATGGTAATTTTGACATCAAGTTTCTGGAAGAGTATGAAATTTAGGACGACTTCGCTTTGTTTGTCATAAAGTTCGTCAAATGATATAGTATGTTTAATAAGAGACGTGCTTTACGCTTGAATTTATGAGAATCTTTGTTGAAAGGTGTGAAGTCTAAAATGAGTACATTGCCGACAGAATACGAACGGACAGAAATCGGTGAGATCCAGATTGCTCCTGAAGTGATCGAGGTGATCGCAGGTTTAGCGACCGTTGAGGTTAAAGGTGTAGCTGGCATGAGCGGTGGTTTCGCCGGTGGTATTGTTGAGCTTCTCGGACGTAAGAACTTGTCTAAAGGAGTTAAAGTAGAGGTTGGACAACGCGAAGCTGCAGTGGATGTTTCTGTAATCATTGAATATGGTAACCGTCTTCCTGAAGTGGCTGCTGAAATTCAGCGTAATGTTAAGCGTTCCATCGAGACTATGACTGGTCTGACTGTTGTGGAAGTGAATGTGCATATTCATGATGTACAATTCAAGAACAACAACACTGTAGACAAGAACGAGGAAGCTGAAACGGTTCTTCGCGTGAAATAACAGTCGTCGTTCTTCCATAAACCCCCGACAGTAAAGTCGAGGGTTTACTCTAATTTAAGGAGGTTATGAGACTCGTGGCAAAAATTTTGGACAGACTTTTGCTGTTTGTCTACAGCTTAAGTATCGGAATATTATCTGTTATTGCCATCCTCCTCTTGAGCGGTGCTATTCCTAAAACTTTGGAGATTGAGAATGGACCAGCAGCTTATATTACTGCAATTGTAGTAGCAGTTGTCTTGTTCCTTCTGAGCATCCGATTTTTCTACATCTCTTTGCGTCGTGATCGCGCTTCTTTACCTTCTGTTGATCAGCGTACAGAGTATGGGGATATCCAGATTTCAGTGGAGACCATTGAGAATCTGAGTCTGAAGGCTGCCGGTAAAGTGAAGGGAATCAGAGATCTCAAATCGCGTATTCGCGTTTCTCAGGCGGGCCTTGAAATTACAATTCGCGCAGTAGTGGATGGTGAACATTCATTGCCGCTACTAACCACAGAAGTGCAACGTCAGGTGCATGATTTTGTGCAGGAGACAACCGGTATTCCGGTTGCTGATGTGTCTGTATACATTGCTAACCTCACGCAGTCTCCAAGCTTCAAAAGTCGAGTGGAATAGAGGTGAATTTCCCTTATGTCTTGGAAAGAAGTATGGGAAAGTCACGGGGGTAGAATCGCCGGAGTGACTTTCGGCATTGGTCTAGGTTTGATATATTTAATTTGCGGTTTTTGGGATATGTTGTTCTTTGCACTGGTAGTGTTCATCGGATATACGTTCGGCAAAAGAAAGGATAACGCAGAGGCTCCCCTGTTTCAGTGGCAGGAGCTGATTACGCGTCTATCCGGACGCTGGCGTCCCTTCAAGTGAACCGCGATAGTCTTTTTCCCGGAGCAGGAAGCCGTAAGTTTGTGTTGTCCAATGCCCCTGGAAGAAAGACTTTGCGGTTTTTTTAATTGTGAAAGATATCTTTAACGGACATCGGACAATAATCCTCTAAGGATTAGGGATAGAATTCGAAGGATTTGGGCTTAAAATAATTATAGGCGATGTGATTAAAGTCTGAATTATTATCACACTTGAGGTGTGAAGTTATATTTATGGTTGCCCGACGTTATAGAAGTTTGAGTAAAGATGTTAATGCGATATAAGATTTTAGGAGGAACACATGAAAAGACGTATAGCGAGAGAGATTATTGTCCAAAGCCTGTATCAGATGGAAATGAACGATGTAGAGAGCGCGGAAGCTGTGGAAATGCTGCTGGAGGAAGCTTCAGAGGAGAATGAAACAGAGCGTGTAATTACGGACGAAATTCAGCTTAAGCACTATGTGGTGGAGCATGTAAACGGTGTGTGGGAGCACAAGGTTGCAATTGACGATATGCTTGAACATTACTTGAAAGGCTGGCAAATGAGCCGTCTGTCACGTGTGGATCGTCAAATTTTACGTCTTGCGGCGTATGAAATGGTGTTCGCGAATGATGTTCCGGCTAAGGTTGCTGTGAATGAGGCTATAGATTTGGCCAAGCATTTTGGAACGGATGATTCCGGTAAGTTTGTAAACGGTGTGCTTGGTAAGATGATCCAAGAGATAGATACAATTAAAGCTGACCATTCTTAATTATTAAAAATATAAGCAAGTATAAGTTATTCACCTATTCTTTATGTTTTATATTTCTCGCATAAACGCTTACCGTCCACATAAGGACGCCGAAGGCGTTTATGCTTGTACAATAGTAAAGTATATAAAAGGGGAGAGACTATCATGACAGCAGCAATCATCAGTGGTAAACAAGTATCTGAGGAAATTCGTATTGGTATTGCCCAGGAGGTTGCTGAACTGGCGAAACGTGGCGTGAAGCCCGGTCTGGCAGTAATTCTAGTAGGTGAAGATCCAGGATCACAAGTTTATGTTCGCAACAAGGAAAAATCTTGTATCAGCCTTGGTTTCCATTCGGAAGTGCATAAACTGGATGAGTCTACTACTCAAGAAGAATTGCTGGCTCTCGTAGCGCAGCTTAATGGACGCGATGATATTGATGGGATTCTAGTTCAACTTCCATTGCCTAAGCATATTGAGGAAAAAGCTGTTATTGATGCGATCTCCGTGGAGAAAGACGTTGACGGCTTCCACCCTGTAAATGTAGGTAACCTAGTGATTGGTGCTGACAGTCTGCTTCCTTGTACACCTGCAGGTGTAATTGAACTAATCAAACGTACAGGAACAGGAATGGCTGGTAAACATGCTGTGGTCATTGGCCGCAGTAATATTGTAGGTAAGCCAGTGTCTTTGTTATTGCAACGTGAGAATGCTACTGTGACGATGTGCCATTCCCGTACAGCTAATATGCAAGAGATTAGCCGTCAAGCAGATATTCTGGTTGTTGCGATCGGACGCGCGAATTTCATTGACGCTTCGTACGTGAAGCCGGGTGCTGTTGTCATTGATGTGGGTATGAACCGTCTGGATAACGGTAAGCTTGCGGGTGACGTTGATTATGATAGTGCAAAAGAAGTTGCCGGATACATCACACCTGTTCCGGGTGGGGTTGGACCGATGACGATTACAATGCTGATGAGCAATACGCTGATTGCGGCTAAACGCCGTCACGGCTTGGAATAGGGGTAGGAATTCATGGCGGCAGAGCGGCAGGTCTATTCGATAAAAGAACTCAACCGTTACATCCGCATGAAGCTAGACTCGGATAATTTACTTTCGGATGTATGGATTCGCGGAGAGATTTCCAACTTTACGCATCATGGTAGCGGTCATATGTATTTCACGCTAAAGGATGAGAGCAGTCGGATCAAGGCGATTATGTTTGCTTCTCATAACCAGCGCCTACCCTTTATTCCGAAGGAAGGTGCTCGGGTAATTGCTAGAGGTAATGTGACCGTATATGAACGGGACGGGCAGTACCAGTTCTATGCCACACACATGCAGCCGGATGGAATTGGTAGTCTATATTTAGCCTATGAGCAGCTGAAGAGCAAGCTTGAGCAAGAGGGGCTGTTTGCAGAAGCACGTAAACGCCCTTTGCCTCGCTTTCCAAAGTGCATTGGCGTGATTACTTCGCCAACGGGGGCAGCTGTGCGGGATATCGTGATTACACTCCAGCGGCGGTTTCCGCAGGTGGCTATTGTAATCTATCCCGTACTGGTGCAAGGCAAAGGCGCCGCGCCATCGATCGTGAAGGCGATTGGAGCGCTGAACCGCATGGGTGAGGCCGACGTGCTTATCGTCGGCCGCGGCGGCGGTTCGCTCGAGGAGCTGTGGGCGTTTAACGAGGAGGAAGTCGCGCGAGCGATATCGGCATCAAGGATTCCGGTCATCTCGGCCGTTGGCCACGAGACCGATTTTACGATTGCCGATTTCGCCGCCGACCTCCGCGCGGCTACGCCCACAGCGGCCGCGGAGCTGGCCGTGCCACACGCCGGCGAACTAGCTGCGCAGCTTCGCCAGCAACAGCAGCGGCTCCGCCAAGCGCTGCAAAGACGCGCCCAGCGCGGACGCGAGCGTCACGCGGGGCTGGAACGCTCGCTGGCGCTGGCAGGCCCGCGCCGCTCGCTGATGCAGCACACGCAGCGGCTGGATCAGCTGCGTGAGCGGCTCCAGCGCTCAGCGGATGCACGGCTCAGCCGTTCCCGCGAGCGCAAAGCTGTGCTGCATCATAGTCTGCAGCGGTTCCATCCGCACGGCAGTGTTGCCGCTGCGCGTCAGCGCACCGAAAGCATGCGCCGTGAGCTGATGGGTGCTATGCAGGCCCGCCTGCAGGAGAAGCGAGCTCGCTATGTAGCGGAGATTCGTCATCTGGATGCACTGAGCCCTCTTAAAGTTATGTCGAGAGGCTACAGCTTAGTCTATGACGAAGCGGAAGAACATTTAATCAAATCGCTGACCGAAGTACAGCTTGGCGATCTTGTAGTGATAAAGATGAATGACGGACAGCTGAACTGCCAGGTATGGGGAATGAAGGAGGATGGCAAAGACGATGACGAAGGAAGCGGAACTTGATTTTGAAGGCGCCATGGACCGGCTGGAGGAAATCGTACGTGAGCTTGAACACGGCGACGTTCCCCTGGAGAAGGCCATCGATTTATTTCAGCAAGGTATGAAGTTATCTCAGCTTTGCGGCAGCAAGCTTGAGCAGGTAGAGCGTAAGATCGAAATGATTACCCTAGAGGACGGAGAACTGCGTAAGAAGCCGTTTGGTGCACGTCTGGAAGGGGACGCCGATGACTCGCTTTGAGCATGAGCTTGAGAGAAACTCTGAAGGAGAAACAGTGCGTCAGCCACTGGAGGATTACATCGCGTCCTTAAGCGATCTAGTCTCACATGAACTAGAGGTTATTCTCCCCACACAATGGATGGTTCCAGAGAATTTGCAGCAAGCCATGAAATATTCACTTATGGCTGGGGGCAAACGCCTCCGGCCACTGCTGGTGATTATCGCATGTGAAGCACTAGGAGGAAATCGAGAGGCTGCCCTGCCTGTCGCTGCTGCTATAGAGATGGTACATACCTACTCGTTAGTTCATGATGATTTGCCTGCCATGGATAATGATGATTATCGGCGCGGGAAGCTGACGAATCATAAAGTCTTCGGGGAAGCGACCGCTATTCTTGCGGGTGATGCCCTTCTGACCCATGCTTTCTACAGTGTGGTACAAGCCTCGCGTAAATTTGGCGTCCCTGCGGAAAGTGTACTATCCATCGTGGAGGATTTGGCGGAAATGGCAGGCCCTCGTGGTATGGTTGGCGGTCAGATTGCAGATATGGAAGGCGAGCAGGGTCTAACCGATCTTGCACAGCTAAAGTACATTCATCTGCATAAGACAGGAGATTTGATTATCTTTTCGCTACTAGCTGGCGGTCGTATTGCAGGTGCTAACGAGCAGCAGCTTGAGGCTTTGCATAAATTTGGAACAGCCATTGGACTCGCTTTTCAAATCCAGGATGACATTCTGGATTTGATTGGAGACGAAGGTAAACTTGGCAAAAAAACAGGCAGTGATGTTAAGCAGCATAAAGTAACCTATCCTTATTTTATCGGCCTCGAAGCATCGCGAGAAGAAGTGAAGCAGCTTACAGAAACAGCCCGAAATGCTGTTCTGAACGGTGGTTTTCATGACAGCCAGCGCCTGCTGGAAATTGCAGATTACTTAATGGCACGTGATCACTAATTATGAACTTTCGAAACGGCTGTATTTCGACAGCCGTTTCGTTTGTGTTATAATGGGTTTTATATAATTTACAACATCTAGGAAAGCGGGGAACTATACGTGCTGCTTCCACAAATAAATGATCCTAAGCAACTAAAATCATTGTCAGTCGATGAATTAACTACCTTAGCGGAGGAAATTCGTCGATTTCTGATTGAGAAGCTTACAGCAACTGGGGGGCACCTCGGATCCAATCTAGGAGTCGTGGAGCTCACTTTGGCTTTGCATTATTGTTATAACAGCCCTCGTGACAAAATGATTTACGACGTTGGGCACCAGGCTTATGTTCACAAGATCCTGACTGGTCGTCAAGACCGCTTCGATACCCTGCGTAAATATCAGGGCTTGTGCGGCTTCGTTAAGCGCTCCGAAAGTGAGCATGATGTATGGGAAGCTGGACATAGCAGTACCTCATTATCGGCAGCAATGGGGATGGCGATGGCTCGCGATCTCAAGGGTGAAGACAATAAGGTTATTGCTGTGATTGGTGACGGTGCTCTTACTGGTGGAATGGCGTTTGAAGCACTTAACCATATTGGCCATGAGAAGCGTAAGCTGATGGTTATTTTGAACGATAATGAAATGTCAATTGCTCCTAATGTAGGGGCGATGCATAATTATCTAAGTAAAATACGTTCAGATCGCCACTATTTGCGTGCCAAAGATGAAGTAGAGGGGCTGCTTAAGAAGATTCCGGCCATCGGAGGACGATTAGCAAAGACTGCTGAACAGTTAAAAAATAGTCTCAAATATATGATGGTACCTGGAGTATTGTTTGAAGAGCTCGGCTTTACGTATCTCGGTCCTGTAGACGGACATGATCTGGAGAAGATGATTGACACCTTCCACCAAGCAGATAACGTGGCTGGACCTGTGTTGGTACATGTATTAACAACTAAAGGTAAGGGCTACAAACCCGCTGAGACCGATTTCTATAAATCACATGCCATTTCCCCATACAAAATTGAGTCGGGTCAGGCGCTTAAAGCTGTGGGTCCTCCAATGTACACAGAAGTATTTGGCGAGACGCTGATCGAACTGGGTCGGGAAGATTCCCGTCTGATTGCAGTTACACCTGCGATGCCAGGAGGTTCGGGCTTGTTTCCTTTTGCTAAGGAATTTCCGGATCGTATGATTGATGTCGGGATTGCGGAGCAGCATGCGGCTACTCTGTGTGCAGCTTTGGCTATGGAAGGGATGAAGCCGGTATATGCGGTGTATTCTACCTTCATGCAGCGTGCCTATGATCAGATCGTTCATGATATTTGCCGACATAACGCGAATGTTATGTTCGCCATTGACCGCGCGGGGTTTGTAGGTGCGGATGGTGAGACTCATCAGGGTGTGTACGATGTTGCTTTTATGCGCCATATTCCGAATATGGTGATGATGATGCCAAAAGACGAAAATGAGCTGCGTCATATGATGAAGACGGCGCTTGAATATAATGACGGTCCGATTGCTTATCGCTATCCGCGTATTAACGGTACAGGTGTAGCAATGGATCCTGAGCTGCGTACTATTCCAATCGGATCATGGGAACGACTGCGTACAGGCGAAGGTTATGCTGTTGTAGCCTGTGGACCTATGGTTCAAGTGGCTGAAGAAGCCGCTGATTTACTCAAGCGGGAAGGGATTCAGGTAGGCGTCGTAAATGCGCGGTTCCTGAAGCCACTCGACAACTCCATGCTGCTTGATTTGGCTCACGCTGGAACCAACATGGTTGTTATTGAAGAGGCTTGCCAAGCGGGAAGCCTCGGCAGCTCGGTATTAGAATTCTACGCAGAGAATGAAATTTATGACGCTCGTGTACATCTGATGGGTGTACCTGACATCTTTGTGGAGCACGGCTCTATTAAAGAACAGCGCCAGGAAACAGGTCTTACTGTAGAAGCGCTATGTGCACGTATCAAGTCCATGATGGCTTTGAGTGCTTATAACTACAAAACAACTTCGTCTTCCTAAATGGAAGCCGGAAATTAGCAACCCTTTGAACGATCGGGAGATGACCATGGAACACCGTAAAGAACGGATAGATGTACTACTTGTTGAGCAAGGTTTTTATGAAAGCCGTGAGAAGGCTAAAGCAGCCATTATGGCAGGACTGGTGCTCGCGGATGAAGAACGCATTGAAAAGGCTGGTATGAAGGTGTCACGGGAGGCCACCCTTAAGGTTAAAGGCTCTGTGCATCCATATGTCAGTCGTGGGGGCCTAAAGCTGGAGAAGGCTCTACGCCAATTTAATATTGATCTTACGGGACGGACCATGCTGGACATCGGTGCTTCTACTGGAGGCTTTACGGATTGTGCACTTCAGAATGGAGTAAGCCATGTGTACGCGATTGATGTTGGCTATAATCAGCTGGATTGGTCGCTGCGTAATGATGAACGCGTTAGTGTGATGGAACGAACGAATTTCCGATATATGACGCCTCCAGATTTGGTGGGTCCGATTCCAGATTTTGCGAGTATTGATGTTTCATTTATCTCCTTAAAAATAATTCTTCCACCGCTCAAAGCTTTGCTTAAGCGCCCGGCGGATATTGCTGCGCTGATCAAGCCACAGTTTGAGGCAGGACGGGAGAAGGTTGGTAAATCAGGTGTAATTCGTGATTCTGCTGTTCATAAAGAGGTATTAATTAATGTACTGACCATGGCGGCAGAGCTGGGTTACCAGCTGCAGGGATTAACCTTTTCACCGATTACAGGCGGGGAAGGCAATATTGAGTTTCTTGCTCACTGGAGACTAACGCCTGAATTGGCGGAAGCTGAAGAAGGTACATTACAGCCTTCAGATGCTGTATCATCAGTTATTCCAGTGGAGGATTTTCCATCCCTAGCGGATGAAGTGATTAAGCAGGCTACGGGTACTTTTAATGTAAATTCGACTCATGGAAACTCATCGCGCCGGTGAGTTTCTTTTTCCATATGGAAAATAACAATTATTCGGAAAGCTTCTAAAAAGGCAGCTTAGAAGAAGGAATTGGCATGGCTTCACGCGAATAAATCACCGAGGTGATTGATAGTGGCGGGTAGCTCTGACAAGGTCGTCATGGCGTTTATTGGAGTAGCATTATCGATTTTTATAATTTATCGGATATATATGTGGCTGCAAAGTTCTCCGCGTTCTTTCATGAAGGATCAGATCCCGTTTAATAAAGTGATTATTCCTCACCCGTCTATAGACATACTAGAGGATGAAGGGTACGAGGTCGTTGGAGGGAAGCTCAAAATCCCGTTGTCCTTCAACGTAAACGGGGCGCAGATGTATAGCCGGTTATTTATAGATTATGTGGCGACTAAAGAGGAAGGATCAATATATTTGGTTATCCTTTCTAGACCACGCAAACCTTTGGATTTCACAGGCAGTGGCTTACGAGATACCTTGCTTCCGTACTTGCTGATTTATCCGGAATGTAGCGGAGTTTTGTATGTTAATACTGCAGCGGGATCTATTCAAGTGATTAAGCTTGGCAGAGATGACGGAGAATCAAACTGAGTCCATATTTAACTAGGTGTATGCTTCCGAAGTAGTTTTGCCGAAGCAATTCGGGGAGCATCGCTTACAAAACTAAGTCCATGCTTCCGATGTAGTTTTGTCGCTGCTAATCTGGAAGTGTCGCTTACAAAACTTTTAGGAGGCAACAATGAAGGGTCAACGACATATTAAGATACGTGAGATTATTACGCAAAAGGATATCGAGACACAGGACGAGCTGGTAGAAGCCTTGCGTGAATCTGGTTTCCAGGTTACCCAAGCTACAGTATCTCGAGACATTAAAGAGCTATTGCTCATCAAGGTGCCTATGGATGATGGAAGATACAAATATTCGCTTCCAACTGACCAACGGTACAATCCAATACAGAAGCTGAAGCGCGTTTTGGTGGATAATTTTGTGCAGATCGATTCATCGGCTAATCTTGTGGTGATGAAATGCTTACCGGGGACGGCTAACTCAGTCGCTGCTTTGATTGATAATATTGACTGGCCACAAATTATGGGTACCATCTCTGGTGATGATACCATTCTAATTATTTGCCGCCAGCCTGAGGACAGTAAGACTGTAATTTCACAAATCATGGGTTACATTTCTTAAATTATAAGAAAGTATTAATTTCATTCTATTAAATTCTTATCATCTTCTCGGAGGTGCTCTATTAGTGTTAGAAACCTTGTCTATCCGCAATCTAGCCGTCGTTGAGGCGGTAGATGTGCATTTTTATCCTGGCTTCCATGTGCTCACAGGGGAGACTGGGGCAGGTAAATCCATTATTATTGATGCGCTTGGACTGATTGTCGGAGGGCGCGGCTCCGCGGATTCTATTCGTTACGGTTGTGAAAAAGCAGAGATGGAAGCGCTCTTCAGCCTCCCAAGCGGTCATCCCGTCTGGGATACTTTAGAGCGTCTTGGCATTGAGGCTCAGCGTGAGGAGCATCTTATAATACGCCGTGAGCTCACCTCTCAGGGTAAAAGTACATCACGAGTAAACGGACAGATGGTCAATCTTACTATGCTACGTGAAATTGGCGAGCAGCTGGTTAATATTCATGGACAGCATGAACACCAAAACTTATTGAAGGCAGAACGACATTTGGGACTTTTAGATACATACGGAGAACCCATTATCGGGCCGCTAAAAGCGGTATATCAGGAAAAGTATTCAGCCTTTGCAAAAGTGGAGAAAGAGCTCCGAGAGCTGCAGGAATCCAGCCAAAAGGCTTATCAAATGCTTGATTTGTACCGTTTTCAGTTAGAAGAAATTTCATCTGCAGCATTAAAACCGGGAGAAGATGAATTACTTGCCGAAGAACGGGTCAAACTATCCCACAGTGAGAAAATGATGGATTCCGTATCCGGTGCATATGAGCTTCTCTACGATAGACAAGGCTTAGAATCCATAGGTAATGTCATTTCCAGACTCGAGGATGCGGTTCGTTATGATGAAAAGGGTCTTAAATCCGTGCTTGAGCAGCTGCAATCTTCTTATTATCAACTAGAGGATGCTGCATTTCAGCTTCGTGATTACCGAGAAGAGATCGAATTCAATCCACAGCGACTCGAAGAAATCGAGAATCGTCTCGATTTAATTACCGGCCTCCGCCGTAAATACGGAGAAAGTGTAGAACAGATCTTGGCTTATTATGAACAAATCCATCGGGAAACCGATCTGCTTGAGAATAAAGATGAATATCTGGAGAAACTGACGACCAAACGCGATGCATTGCTGTCTGTATTGATGGAAGCAGCTACTGAATTAAGTGAAGCACGGAAGCTGTGTGCGTCTGATTTAGCCACGCAAGTGGAGAGTGAGCTTAAAGATCTTCAGATGGAAAGAACTTCGCTACAGGTTAAATTAGACACGTTGGAGGACCCACGTGGAGTTGATTATAAGGGTCGGCGTATTCGTCTTACAAGACAAGGGATCGACAGTGCGGAATTTATGATTTCCCCTAACCCTGGCGAGCCGTTAAGACCTCTTGGCAAAATTGCCTCGGGTGGTGAGTTGTCGCGAATTATGTTGGCAATGAAGAGTATTTTTGCGCGTCATGATGCGATTCCAGTTCTGATTTTTGATGAGGTAGATACCGGTGTGAGTGGTCGGGCTGCTCAATCCATTGCAGATAAACTGTATAAGCTGTCCTCCACTTGTCAGGTGTTCTCCATTACGCACTTACCGCAGGTGGCTTGTATGGCTGATCATCAGTACTTAATCCGCAAAAAGGTTGAGGACGGAAGAACCATGACAGAAGTGGAATCACTCTCGAATGATGGACGTGTAATGGAGCTGGCCCGAATGCTGGGTGGGGTGGAAATTACCGAAAAAACATTGCACCATTCGCAGGAAATGCTTAATTTGGCCGAGGCAAGTAAGGCTGCAACAAGCTAAGCGGAACAATGATTGACAGTAATAAAAGCCTGGGGGCAAGGTTATCTTATAGGTACGCAATTGGCGACCACCTTTTTCGTCAAGCGAAAGAAGCAAAAGGGAGCGTGACAGCCATTGAAGCCTAACCTCAGGAAGTTAATGCCAGGCCTTTTATTTGCCTTCTTTCTTAGTTTATCGGGCATAACGGGAACCCACCAAAGTTTTGCCGCACCACTGAACAGTGAACCTGCCAAGGTGACTGCGCATGGAATGAAACCGGAACTGAAGGTGATCCCGGGAGGTCAAACGATCGGAGTAAAGGTGAAATCAGCAGGTGTTCTGGTTGTTGGACATCATCTGATTGAAGTATCCGAGAAATCCAAGCTTTCCCCAGGTGAGGTCAGCGGTTTGGTGCCAGGTGATTTGATGATCTCCATTGATGGAGAGAAGTTGGACGAGTTATCTAAGGTGGCCAAGCTTGTGGATCGTGCTGGAAAAGCGAATAATTCTCTGACGATTGTCTTTAAACGCGCTGGGAAAGAGCATACAGCCAAGCTGAAACCCGCGTATGATATTAATGACAAAGTCTGGAGGTTAGGCCTGTACATTCGAGATTCTGCAGCGGGTGTCGGCACGTTAACTTTTTATGCCCCGAAACAGGGGGTTTATGGAGCTTTAGGACATGTGATTACGGACATGAATACAGGAACACCAATTGTTGTTGGCAGCGGTCATATTGTTCAGTCCAGTGTAACTTCGATTTCTAAAAGCCAGGATGGCGATCCTGGTGAGAAACGAGCCCATTTCTTAAAAGAAAGCCAAGTGCTTGGTAACGTGGAGAGTAACACAGATTTTGGCATCTTCGGTAAAATGAGTCGTAATCCCGAGCATAGTCTTTATAAAGAACCTATTCCTGTGGCAATGAGCAATCAAGTCAAGGAAGGTCCAGCTGAAATTCTTACCGTTGTAGATGGGCAGCAGGTAGAACGATTTAAGGTTGAGATCATTCATGTGGCACATCAGCAGACGCCGGCGACAAAGGGTATGGTCATTCGTATCACAGATCCGCGACTGATCGATAAGACAGGTGGTATCGTTCAGGGGATGAGCGGAAGTCCAATCGTTCAAAATGGACGGCTTATCGGCGCTGTAACTCATGTGTTTGTAAATGATCCTAAGTCCGGCTACGGTTGCTTCATCGAATGGATGCTTAAGGATTCTGGTGTAACCCTACAGGAGAATAGGTATCCATTAAATCTTAAGGCGGTTTAGCCTTAAGATTTTTTTGTCGAAGGATTACGAAGATCATCGAACTTTGAAATAAAATATTTAATTATAATCCATGCCAGAAAAAAAATAAAGAAAAATAATTTTCGACAGAAGGGAATTCAATCTCCATGTCGAAAATGTTAAGAGACAAGAAAAAAATGTTATTTTCGAATAGCAGATATAATTAAGGAGGAAGCAGCCAGTGCAGAATATTGAAGTGTTGTTGGCCGATGATAACAGGGAGTTTACGAATTTGCTTTCCGAATACATTTCTGAACAAGAAGATATGACGGTAACGGGTATCGCCTACAATGGTGAAGAAGTGCTTCAAATGCTAAGCGAAGCACGCAAAGTTCCCGATGTCCTTATTCTTGATATCATCATGCCGCATTTAGACGGTCTGGGTGTCTTGGAACGTCTGCGTGATATGGATCTGAATCCTCAACCGAAGATCATCATGCTGACCGCTTTTGGTCAGGAGAACATCACTCAAAGAGCTGTACAGCTTGGTGCATCCTATTATATTTTGAAACCGTTCGATATGGAGGTCCTGGCAAATCGTGTACGTCAGCTTGTAGGGGTCCAAGGCAGCATGAGCTCATCCTCTAACATGTACAACTATTCGTCGACGTCCAGATCGAATGTAGTGCCGCTTACGAAGGGCAAGAATCTTGATGCTAACATTACCTCGATCATCCACGAGATCGGTGTTCCAGCACATATTAAGGGCTACCAGTACCTGCGCGAAGCGATCACCATGGTATATAACAATATCGAGATCCTTGGTGCGATTACAAAAACACTCTATCCAGCCATAGCAGAGAAATTCAAGACCACGCCTTCACGCGTTGAACGTGCCATTCGCCATGCGATTGAAGTGGCTTGGACCCGTGGCAACATCGACTCCATCAGCCATTTATTCGGCTACACCATTAATATCTCCAAATCTAAGCCTACTAACTCAGAATTTATTGCCATGGTAGCAGACAAGCTGAGGATTGAGCATAAGGTTAGTTGAAAGGGTTAGGGGCAGTGCGTGGTAAGGGGTTGTGGGTTGCTGGTAGGTGTTTAGGCTGAAACGATCTTGCCTATAATCTTCTTTTTGTATATGTATAAATTTCACTCCTTTATTGGGTTCGGTAAATCCAATGGAGGAGTGTTTGTTTATGACTGATTTTCAATTTCAGATTGATAATTTTATGTTGTACTGTACTTCACAGGGAATATCTTATAAAACATCTTGTGCAAAATGAATTAGAAGCAGATGAACAGTTAACTTTCTTCAATAGAGTTGATTATAGAGATTATCTAATGGAACAATTTAGCATCTGATAAAACAAATATTTTATCTAAAAGGAGACATATGAACTTGGAAAAATAGTGGGAGTGTGAAATATGAAAAAAATATTATTGGTTTGTATTATGATAATGTTGATGCTAGCATCGGCTTGTGCAAATGTTGAAGTGACATCAAAGCCAAATACTTCTAGTGAGCCCATATCTGAAACGGATGAGTCTATTATTCCAAAAAACACATCCGTATATTGTGCTCAAGATAGTATAAATTTGAATAGTGAAACTGAAAAAGATTTCTATGGAACTTGGAAAGTTGAGAAGCTTTTAGGATTTGCAAATTCATATAATGATGCTTCTGAATATCCAACAGGGCAAAAATTTATTGGAGATGAAATTATCATCAAAAAAGACTTTTTTTCATCAAAAGGACTTAAAAACTATAGTGTTTATCAATATGAACTAAAAAACCCATTATATGAGATTACAGCGACATGTTATAACTCTGACTCTTTTTATAGATTATATAAAATAGATATCCCAGACATAAATATAAATGATGTAGTAAAAGTAATAAATGTAAGTGACCCTTCTACAAACCTTGGAATACCTTTAAGTTTTTTTGTTGTTAATAACGATAGGCTTATCTTGTTATCAGAGGCAACTATTTTTGAGCTTAAAAAATACTGATTAAATGAATGCGATTCTGAAAATGCCTGTGAAAATTAAAGGTTTACTTAAAAGAGTTAAAGGGGAATTGAGTCTTTGTAGAATATTAGGTCATTCCTCAGTGGAGGTTACTCAAAATGCATATCTTGATTTTTCAGACGAAGAGATTGGGAAATATCAACTACATAGTCCTCTGGCTAGTATGGATATATAATTATTCAAAAAGACAGCTAACTCTATTGTTTAGAATTAGCTGTCTTTTTGTTGTTTTATATTCTATTCCATCTGAAACCAAACTTACATACTCTCGAACTATTCATGTGGTGAAATAATGAAAATATTCTATAATATAACGATTATTTACTCAAAATAATAGTTAAATATTAATGGCTTCTTAACAAAATTGGAGGGTGTAAACGTGAATCGATATGTAGTTGGTGAAAATGTTACAACGCCAGATGGTAAAGGAAAGGTTTATGCCTATAGTAATAACTGGTATACAGTAAAGTTAGAAAAGCATGGTGAAATTAAATATTACACAGAACTGCAATTAAACAAAGTATAATAACACTGCTAATTAAAAAATGAATCCGAAGGAGATTACATAAAATGGGCCTATTTAAAGCGAACCCTGAAAAGGAAGCAAAGAAACGAGAGGCAAAAGAGCTGCGTAAGGCACTTGAAGCCGCTGATCGCACCAATTACGTTATGATTCATCACAAAGTCTGAAGCAAATGTAGTAATGGGGATTGGGCAGGGAGTCGAAAAGAACATACTTAGAATAAACCGTGAGACTATAACTGTCACAGGTTTGGAGTGGCGTATAACGAACTATGACAAGCATTTAGAAAGCGTAAGGAAACACGATTCTCAAGAAAAAATAAGAAAAAGAATTAGTTCGAAAACAGAAGGATTAATGGAAAGTTTAAGAAATGGACAAAGGAAAACAAGGATAGGTTAAGGGTATATAGAGATAAAAGGACTGCTAAAAATTATAATAATTATTTTGATAATTCGTGTGCTTACTCTGGATTAAAAGCAGATGATCATTATATTTCAAGAGGCGCTACCATGCAAAAACATGATCTACACAAAGAACATGTGAACGACGATGGAGCAAACGATTTATCCAACTGTGTACCAGCTTGTTATAGTTGCAACAGCCAAAAATGGAAATTCTGTTTTGAGGACTGGTACAATGAAAGCAACAAAAGCTATACTGAGGATCGGATTAATAAGATACATATTTGGTTAAAAATTGACTTTAGAAGATATCTGGAAAGTTAATAAATTTTTTGTTTTACTAAGATATATATAAACATGGTTAAGTTGAAAAAGCTAAAGATAATTAAACTTGAGAGAGCATTAAACATACATAAAAAATCAGGCGCGTTACAGAATTTACTGTATAGGCCTGATTTTTTCCATAAAATTAACTACTCCATAGAATTCCATTAATATTAATTAATTCTTTTATTTCTTTTCTGTATTAAGTAGAGAATTCCGCCAAATACGAATCCACAAATTACTCCAGCCAATAATGATTTAAGTACAGCGAGAGCAATTTCTTCAGTTGATGAATCAGTTACTGCAATATTAATAATAAATATTAAACTGAATAGTACTGTCGATACAAGGAAAGACTTTGATTTTAGAAAATTAATCATTTTTTCTCCTCTATTGTTTTTTAGTTGACAGTTTTATCCCAAAGTACTCCTCCACTTTTATCGCCTTCTTGGAATACATTATAAAATTTATCCTGAACAGTTAGTCCATAACCAGCGATTTCAAGTCCGAAATGAAATTTACCCTTTCCGAAAATCCTCACTTTTCCAGTCATTTCATAGGTAACTCCTTCTTCCCAATCGTCAACCTGCCAAATTGACAAAGTGCCTTTGTTATACCAAGCATCGACTAGATGAGGATTAACTGCTGTACCATTATAGGTAAAGTACCCTTGTACACTAATTGAAAAAATTGTGTTTCCCAGTATACTTTTAACATCGAGAGTATATGTTTTTGTTGGTGTTGCTTGACTTGCTGCTAATTTAGCCATATCGCTCGATAATAAAGCACTATCAATGACTTGTTCATCATCAGTTACTGTCTCGACAATAAAGAATGGGGAATCAGTTAATGTAATTTTAACATTATCTGAGATAATATGTTCTTTGAAATTTCCATTCTCAATGTTAGTTCTTAAATAACTTTTGAGATCCATGTCGCTATCAGCTTCAGTTTCTGGAAGAACAGTTTTTTGGTTTGTATTAACAAAGTAATCCGTTATTAAGGATTCATTCACAGGATTATTTTGAAAAAATGAATTGATTGCTTGATTTGCTTCTTTCGTATTGTCAACATCAGCCTGTTCCAAATTCTTGATAAGATTATCTTGAATACTTTGTATTTCTTCAAGATATTGAGTGTTCACTGCTGTAGCACCCACAGTAGCTGAGAATAAACTGAACAATAGTAAACAAGAGAATAAAGACATTAAACATTTCTTCATAACATAATCTCCTTTGTGGTATATTTGGAATAATATGGAGTGTTTTGATTGTAACATGAAATACTAAAATATAGCAAATGTTTACAAAAATAACTATATTTATATAAATAACTCAATTGTTATTTTTAATATTTAATATTTGTTCTTTAAAGATTGATGATATTTGGAGTATAAGATAATTTGATGTCTTTTATTATTAAATGTTTATTTGATAGCATTTGTACTAATTGTATTAATAGTCATTTCAAAAGAAATTACTTGTTAGTATAATCTTATAAAAAAGATTGATAGTTGGTGTTTGGTCATATGAAACCAAAATTATCATTTTCCCAAAGATTCCTCTTTACATTAGCGATATTTTTAATTATCTATGGAGTATGCGTCTCCATGTTTGAAATTCCTGTGCCCAAGGAAGTTGCTTCGTTTATTAGTATTTGTTCTTTTGTGTTTTCTTTATTTGCATATATTTGGGATACATTTAAAAATGCTGTCAGAGTATCTTATAAAGTGATCTTCTTTCTACTTTTTATTGTGACTGGAGTTTTTGCAATATTCGTACCAGCTCTTTTAGTTATTGAATTGCAGAAACCTGCGCCCAATCCGAAAATCGATATCCTCTCAAATTATTCAACCATAGTTGCCTTTGGCATATTTTTGTTGGCATTGATTTTTGCCGACAAAAAAGAAGTTAAAAAGAAACAAACTTATGTTAGTAGCAATATGAAAATTACGAAAAAGAAATTCTAATTAAGCTTGAAGGGGAGTCAATTTATTTGAAAGAGAATAAAAGTAGGAGTTGAAATTAAAGCCACTGGAGAATTCCAGTGCCTCCAACTTGGAAAAGTTCAAGATCACAAACTTGTAATTATTGAAAAACACAATGATGGCCATATTTTGGATATTTATCTGCTGGGGTTATTCTTGAGTTTAAGATATTTTAGTTCGATATTTTACTGATGGAATTAGATGGTATTTCAAATTCGTAAGTGGTATTAATGGAAGCCAAATCTAAAACTAAAGAGTAATTTTAAAGCCCTTGAGGATTATCTCAGGGGCTTTAATATATGTGTCTATTTCATATACTTTATTGATTAGTTCTCAGTAATCACCACAGTTTAGAGTTTAATCTCCTGGCTATAATTGTTATATGCAATTACGAGGGAGAACGTTTCATATGACTAAAAAAACCAACAAGAACGAATATAAACTTGTTATTCATTACGCCACTCCTGAAGCACATGATAAAAAGATCGGTAAAAATCAGATGAGCAAAAGGAACTATAAAATGAATTTAAGTTAGTTATTCACTATGCTAGCGAGGAAGAATCTAAGTCTATTGAATACTTTGAGGAAGAACTGATAAAGCGGTACTGATGAGGCAAAAAAGTTGGGTTTCGAATGGGGCGGAGATTGGACTTCGTTTAAAGATTATCCACATTTTCAATTGACGTTTGGACTGTCTACAGCAGATTATCGTAATGGTAAGCAGCCAACTCAAACACAAATAGTGTTTGCCTATGCTCTTATTAGTCCGAAACCAGATAAATCAGTTCAAAAAGAGGATGATAATGTGGAAGCAGTTAAGGACGTTCTAACTAAAGATAATAGTGTACATAACGGATTTATTAAAGATAATGAGAACTATGTTCCAAATTAGTGTATTGAAAGCACTAGGTCATAAGGTAAGCTGGGACAATGTTAATAAAAAGCTGTATATCAGCTAATTTATAGGTGTGATGCGAAAATGCATTGCACCTATTTTTTTATTTATATCTGGCTACGTAGTATAGTCACAATGTAATGTCATTGTTAACTCTAGATGCTTACGACATAATAAAATATGTAAACAATTTTGCGTACTAATGTCTAACCGTATGCCAATAAAGTCTATGAACTATTAACATAACCAAGATGTGAAATCCCTTACCCCATAAGGGCTACACCATTAATATCTCCAAATCTAAGCCTACTAACTCGGAATTTATTGCCATGGCAGCAGACAAGCTGCGGATTGAGCATAAGGTTAGTTGAAAGGGTTAGGGGCAGTGCGTGGTAAGGGATTGTAGGTTGCTGGTAGTGACTTACAGCTAATATATAAAAACCGATAAACTTTTTCCATCTCACCCGATAAACCTTTTTGGTTTATTGGGTTTTGTTATTATATTAGGCAGTATGTTGCGGCAAGAGCTATCAACAAATCAATGCAGTAAAAAGACACTGAGATCTTATTCATCAGTGTCTTTTTTATAGACATTTTTCCACCAGAGGGTTGTAGTTTAAAGCAGCTTAATCAGCTCTCCTAGCTCGTCAACCATACCTTTTGCAAGTTCAAAATTATTGTCTTTTAAAGCTAATTCTATTTTCATTTCAACTGCTTTTTTATTTTGTTCATTTTCTAAATAATCTTTATCAAAATGACTGGCATAAATCATCTTTCTGAATTTTCGCATACTCATTTTTCTAATCGTCTTCTCGTCAATGATTAATACATAATCCATACCATTTACTACAGAATAGAAATCATGAGAAATCATGAGAATCGCACCTTTATAGTCTTCAATGGCTTTCTCCAGTGCGATTTGTGTATAGGTGTCTAAATGACTTGTCGGTTCATCAAGAAGCAACAAGTTTGCTTTGCTAGCAGAAACTTTTGCCAATTGCAGTATATTTTTTTCGCCACCAGATAAAGATTCTATCTTTTGATTAAGAATTTCTCCTTCAAAGCCATAGTTTGAAAGATGTGCTCTAATCTCGTCATAAGTTGCAAACCCAGCATCGATGAAGTCTTCTAGTATGGTATTAGAATCCTTTAGCACTTCGTCTTGAAGCTGAGAAAGATAAGCCACTTTAATATCAGCATTTATTTCAATTGAATCATGATTATTTTTAAAGATATCTCGGAGTAAAGTCGTTTTCCCGGTACCGTTTGGACCGATAAGGGCTACTTTATCTGTAGGTTTCATCTCAAAGTTAACATTTTCTAAAATCAACTCATCAAAGGAAACACTATAATTATTCACATTTAAAACAGTGATGTCTTCTTCAATTTCATTGTCCACACCAAAACTGATTTTCGGTTGCTTAATATCAACGAATGGCGCTTTAATTTTTCGCGCTTCCAATCTTTCTTGAAACTTAACCCTAGCTTTTAACGCTCTCCCTCTAGATGCTTCTGAATTATAGGTTGCGATCGCTCTAAGATTATCAATAATGTTATCGTATCTCTCAATTTCTTCTTGTTCAGCGACTGTGATTTCTTGTAACTCAATTTTCGTCTGAAGTAATGAGAAGTTATACTCAATATATCGCCCATCGAACTCTTGGATCTCCATGTTTTCAAGGTGTATAATTTTGTTAAAACAATGATTCAATAGATAACGGTTATGCGTAACAACTAGCAATATTCCTTTGTGAGCATTAATAAGATTTTTAAGTGCATTTAGGTTTTCAAAATCTAAAAATACATCGGGCTCATCCATAATCATTAAGTCTGGACTAGTCAGCATTTCCTTCATTACTTGAATAAGCTTGAATTCCCCACCACTTAGATCGGATACCCTAGCATCTTTTAGCTTCAAGAGGTTGGCTAAATTTAGTTTCTTATTAATATTGCTTTCAAAATCATTTCCATCCATTGAATCAAAGGCATCTAGAGCTAATTGATACTTTTCGAGTAATGAATCAATATCTGATGATGTTTCCATTTCAGTGAGAATAGCTGTTATTTCATTTTGTATCTTAATAAATTCTTCTCCTATATATTCAAAAACGGTTATTTCTTTAGTTCTGTCTACTTGTGAGAACTGACTTACATATCCAATTTTGCAGGTTGGGTCAATTTCTAACTTGCCTTCGAACAAATATTTTTCTGGATCCATCAGTATATCGATCAGTGTACTTTTACCACTGCCACTTGTTCCTATAAAAGCGCAATGTTGTGCCTCTTCAAGCGTAAATGAAATGTTTTTATATAGCTCTTTTTGCGGGAATGCGAAGGATAAGTTATCAACTTTTATCATAGTGTTACCTTTCTTTATAACTAAAATAGTGACTACTAATAGAGGTATTGAGGAGCATAAGATTTTGAGTTTACCGTTGATAGAGTAACATTGTTTACAACTAACATCAATCATTTCGAAATAAAGTTGTTCGTGAAATCGAAAAACACAACTTAGAACAATAGGATCAAGCTTACTCAGATGGCTTCTTATAGCTAGATTACATATGGTCAGTAGTTGAGTTGGCTGTGGCAGAGTCTCTTAGTATATCTTTCATGTTACGAATTCATTGGTTATAATTGGAAGAATAATAAACTCAGGAGGTTCGTAGATATGAAGAAGAAAATAGTAGGGATTGTAGCAGCGGCGTTGTTACTTGGTGGTTCAATAGGATTCGCAGCGAGCTCGTCTTTAATTGGCGCTAAAGTTTCCGGAATGTATACGATAAAACAAGACGGAAAGAAGATTGCAGATGCGATTGTAGTAAATAACTCGGCCTACGTACCTGTGCGCACGATGTCCGAAGCGACCGGAGCAGGGTTGACGGTTGAAGGAAAGACGATAATATTGGAGAGTAAGGAGACTGAGAAGGCAGCGCTAAAAGCAAGTATTGCAGCGGCTAAACTCCGGGAAAGATTAGCAGGGGCAGAATCAAGCGTTCAAGTTCTCAAAGAAGCCATCCAACTGGCGGAAACTACTGCGGCCGACCGAACAAGCGCAGCAGACCAAGAGGCTCGAAGAAACTATATCGCGGAGTTGAATAAACGTGTGGATTTCATGGAAACAGAAATTGTGCAGCTCAAGGAGCAGCTCGGCGAATAATAAATGAATAATGATGAAGAGTCTCGCCATTACTGGTGTGGCACGTTCGATGATGAAATTGGCCGTGCACTTGCGGATTAACGCGCAGTGAAATGTCCGACATAGGCGTAGATAGTGGCTGAAACAGCAACAAGTAAATAAATTCTCTTAGCGATTCTTCTATGATCTGAAGAATCGTTGTTTTGTAATGACGGGAGAGTTTGTTTTCTTCGAACAAATGGATGATAATAAAGGAATGAGCTAGGCTAATCGCATGACATCGTTTTTATAAACTACATAACTTTATACCCTAAAAGCGAGGCGTAACGAAATGAATACATCTGAGTTTCAACAGTATGTGAAGAAGTTCAGTGAAACCAAAGGTTTTGACACGAGCTCCATTGAGCAGAGAATGCTGTACTTAATGACTGAAGTAGGGGAATTGTCCAAAGAGGTGCTATCCGTATCCTTCGACCCCGGTGCAGAGAAGAAAGAAAACTTGGGATTTGAGTTGTACGACGTGGTGTGGAATATTTTTGATCTAGCCAATAAACTGGATATTGATCTAGAGCAGGCATTTAAACGTAAGCTGGAAATCAATGAACAGAGATCATGGGAGTAATACAAAAAAATCCAAGGACTACCCGCTCGGGAAGCCTTGGATTTTTTGATTTATAATTATTTATTTAAATGAAGCATAACCTTCATCAGCCATTACAACACTACCGTTAATTGCACTAGCTTCTGGTAAGGAGAGCAAGTATACAGTGTCTGCAACTTGTTCAGGCAATGTTAATTTGTTACCCATTACTTTGCTCTTCATCTGGTCGACCATTCCTTGATCTTTATATCCTTGGATAATTGGCGTATCTACAGCGCCTGGAGCAACGGCAAGCACGCGGATGCCATGAACGGACATTTCAAGTGCTGCTGATTTTGTCATCATAATGACCGCACCTTTGGAAGCGTGATATGCAAATGTACCTGGGGAAGCTAGGAATCCAAATACAGAAGCTGTATTAATGATGACCCCCTTGATGCCGAGCTCACGCATTTTTTTACCTGCTGCGATAATACCGTGGGCAACACCATGCTGATTGACATTAATAACACTATGATAATCCTTAAGGTCTTGGTCTAGTACAGGAGTGACGCGGCCGATCCCGGCATTGTTGAACATAACGTCAATTCTGCCATATGTGGCAACAGTTTTCTCAACCAGTGCTTCTACCTCTTCGTATTTTGAAACATCCGTTTTGACGAAAATAGCTTCGCCACCATCCTTGATAATCTGTGCGACCGTTTCTTCACCTAATTGTTGATTGAAATCGGCAACGACCACTTGATCACCTTTACTAGCAAATTTAATTGCGGTTTGTTTCCCGATTCCACTGGCTCCACCCGTAATTACGGCTACTCTTTTGTCTGTCATTTGGGACTCCTCCTCGAGAAATATAGTTATACTAGAAATATAGGCTCATAAGGCGAAAAGGTTATTTACTAACTTATTTACATTGTAGCACTTGTCTAAATTAATTAAAATTTAAGTAAATTTAATAGGTGTTAAGTAAATATTAACTTAGGGAGTGATTCAAATGAATTTAGAGCAATGCGAGAATATCGTAGAAGTCGCAAAGATTGGTTCACTAACCAAAGCTGCTCAGAATCGTCATATCACCCTGTCTGCCATAAGCCAGTCCATAACACTGCTGGAAGCGGAGCTTGGAGTTACTTTGTTCATTCGTTCGCGAGGCCAACGAGCAGTTCCCACAGCAGAGGGACAGGCTATTATCGGCAAAGCAAATGAAGTCTTGATGAAAGTAAATGAATTAAAAGCTGAAGCACAGATCTACAGCGATGCGCTTAGTGGTCATTTGAAGATTGCTACGATTCCGGGACCCATGCATCTAATCGTGAAGGTCATATCTGGTTTTAAAGCGGATTTTCCAAATGTGAAAATAGAGATTTTTGAAAAGGGGCCTAAAGAAATTCTGGATAATGTGCTTCAGGATGAAATGGATATCGGACTGATGGTCTCGCCAGAGGGCTTATCAGAGAAACATAAAGGGGTCGTATTCGAGGAATTAATGGAAGGTAAGATTGTTGTAGGCGTACATCCTCAATCACCACTAGCTCTAAATACAATAATTACGCCAGAACAGTTAGTAGGCCAGACGTTGGTTTTATACGATGATCATTACATACAGGACTTTGTGGAGCGTTATTTACTAAAAGTTGGGCCGATGAATATTCTTTTTACAAGCAATAACACCCGTGCCATTGATAATGCAGTTGCGTCAGGACTCGCGATCACGATTGGGATGGATTATTCTTTTCTAAAAACATTTGAGGGTTCTCAGAAGATCATGAAGACGATCGAGCTACGATCACCAGATCGTAATACTCCGGGGTCCATTGTTTCAGCTTCTAAACAAGGATCGAAAACGGTCAGAAGATTTATCAACAGGTTGAAACATGAATTTGAGGAGGGGATTAGAAGAAGTTAACAGTATGCCTTGGTAGATTTTATCTAACCTTTACGCTTCCTAGTTAATATGAACCCTATGATGTTGTCCATTTCAGATCGTAATAAGGACAGCCAAGTGGGGAGGATGTCAACACAGTGAGAAGGTATCTAAGGCAAATTAATGTGGCAGTTATTTTTGTTTTGTTGATTTCGTTGTTGCAGCCGGGAGTATTTGTTCACGCTTCCATTTCTGATCTACCAGCAACAAACTACGGAACCGTTATTGATATACGGAAAACAGAGCTTGCACCTGGGGCGATGTACACCTGGATGGATCTTCAGAATGAACGTGGTTTACAAAAGATACATGCAGTGGAGTTCAACCCAGGGCAAGGCCATTTAGAACTGCGGGCAGGTACGAAGGATGGAAAGGTATACGGTATGAAGGGTGTTACAGAAATGGCCGCTTATGCGGATTCGCCTGGAAACCGGGTGATCGCAGGGATTAACGGTGATTTTTATGAAATCTCCGGTTTTGCCACGGGTGTTCCAAATGGATTATTTATGGATGATGGTGTAATCCTGAACAGTTCGATTTCAGCTTTTACTTTCGGTTTAAAAGAAGATGGCAGCTCGATTTATGGGATGCCGAAGCTGACCAAGAACGTAACGATTAATGGAAAAACAACTAATCTAACCAGCATCAACCGTTATCGAAATACGAATGAGCTGGTTCTTTATACGGAAGATTATAATACAACTACAAAGTCGACCAATGAGGGTGACGAGGTTGTTCTAGATATTGTCGAGGGAGAAGTGAAGAGCGGTCAGACCTTGAAGCTGAAGGTATCTGAGATTCGCAACAATCAAGGCAATACGCCGCTTACCAAAGGAAAAGTAGTTTTGTCTGCTAACGGATCGTCTCGTGCTGTTCTGCAGGGGTTATCGGTTGGCGATAACGTTACTGCGACCTTTGCGCTTAGCGGAGAATGGAATGATGTGAAGGTAGCCATTGGCGGCGAAGGGCCGCTGGTAAAAGACGGAGTAGTTCAACAAGGTGTTGGACCTTTAGGAATTCATCCGCGTACAGCCATTGGGACAAAAGCGGACGGAAGTCTTGTTTTATTCGAAGTGGATGGAAGATCGCCGGGTTTTAGTGAGGGCGTAGATACCGATGAGCTTGGCAACATTCTGAAGGATATGGGCGTAGTGAACGCCATGAATCTGGATGGTGGCGGCTCTTCTACTTTTGTGGCCAGAATGCCGGGTGCATCTGGTGTCAAAATGATGAATCAGGGCTCTGATGGCTATGAACGTAAAACCGGCAACGGTTTGCTGGTCGTCAACACAGCCCCAGAGCAATCTACAGCTTCTAAGCTGGTTGTGCAGCCGAATGCGGTACGTATTTTGCAAGGCTCCAGCTTTATGTTCAAAGCAGCAGGAGTGGACGAGAACGGCCATCCGGCACCTTATTCGGGTACACTGAATTGGCAGGTGGACGCTGACCTTGGTACTGTCGATGTGAACGGAGTCTTCACCGCAGGAACCACTGCCGGCACAGGAACGGTAATTGTAGAGGCTGGGACAGTCAAAGGCAGTGGGGAAATCGAAGTCGTGGATAAGCTCACAGACCTTAGGTTTCCTGATGAGATCAAAACTTATTCTTCAGGTGCTGCTGCGCAATTAACTGTGAAGGCGCTACGTAATGGACAGGTAATTCGAGCTGACAACCATAGTTTTGAATGGCGGGTTGAGGGCGAGATCGGAAGTGTGGACGAGAAGGGTTTGTTTCAAGCGACGAGTGAAAATGGGAAGAACGGGAAGATTTATGCTAAGTACGGGGACGCCCAGACCTCTTTTGAAGTAAATGTGGGGTTGCCGCCTGTAATGCTGGAGGATTTTGAGAATGGCATTGATAAATATATAGCCTCCAGTGCAGCAGCTAACAGTGTAGCGATTCAGGAAGTGACGGATCAGGATTTTGTCCGCAACGGGGATAAAGCCTTGAAGCTGGAATATGATTTTGTTAATAAAACAGGCACATCCGGTGCTTATTTAACCGCAAGCTCAACCGCCAATCGGATTCAGATTCCGGGGTATCCTGAGAAGATCAGTATGTGGATCTACGGAGATGGCAAAAAGCACTGGCTGCGGGGACAGATTCGTGATGGCAATAATGCGGCAGTGCCTGTGGATTTTACAGATCAGGTGAATGGAGTGAACTGGACGGGGTGGAAATACGTCGAAGTATCCGTGCCTAAGGGAAAAACCACCCCGTTAACGATGGATATGCCTGTCCGCTATATGGAGACAAGCAATCTTAACAAGAGTGCGGGAGCTATTTACGTTGATGATATTCGTGCAATTTATGGTCCGATAGAGGAGGATAGAACACCTCCTGTGCTTGAAGATGCCTATCCTGGCGTGAACGAAATTGTCAAAACAGCTACACCGACCCTTTCCGTCAACGGTGAGGATGATGGTTATGATCCTGTGGTGCATCCGGGAACGACCTTAATCGATCCGGACAAAACACGTGTGTATGTGGACGATCAATTAGTGGAGCATGGCTTTTATCCTCCAAAAGGTCAGATCACTTATAAACCAAAGGTTCCGCTTACAGAAGGCCGTCATAAAGTAAAAGTTGCCATTCGCGATTTGAGCGGTAACCAGACGATAAAAGAATGGTATTTTACAGTGAATTTGGGCTCTCCGTTCTATGTGTACAAAACACCAGAAGCCGTTTATGCCGGGAACACTTACACTTTGGATGTAACGGCTGAGAAAGCGGGCAAGCTGAAGGAAGGAAATATTACGTTTGCTTTTAATCCGGCTGCAGTTAAAGATTTGCAGGTAATTCGTGGGGATAAGGTATTAGAAACGCAAATGGAGTCAATTATTGATCCAGCTTTGGGCACTGTGCGTCTTAACCTAACGAATATCAATTCCTCCAATCTACGAGATACGGATCTCATCGGACAAATTCAATATACGGTTCGAAATGATTATGTGGGTCCCTTTACTCAGGAGCAGCTCGCTGGGGATACAAGCAAACCTTTTGTAATTGAAAATACATCCGGATCTGTAACTTCGACAGAAGGTACCGGGGTTCCTATTTCTTTTATTGGAGCGGCTGTTGAATCTATTGTAAAGACACAGTTGATGCTCACTTGGAACCATTATGATCTTGCGAAGGGCTTTGATGCGTCTTTTGCGGTAAAAGATCTGAATGGAAGTGTTGTTGAAGGTGCGAAACTACTTTTCGATGGATTGGAGGTACAAGGCGCAACTTCAGGGGGAAGTGGGACACTTACTACTGGCCTTGTCACTTCAGCAGAAGGAACTTTTAAATTGCAGGCGGTAAAAGGAAATACCTATAGTCCTGTAATGACGTTCAAGGTTGCTCCATATGACGGTACTGCTGCCCCGCGTAATGTTAATGTTACGATGGGCCAGGATGCAGCGACTTCTCGCCAGTTTACTTGGCAGACAGAACCGCTAACCATGAATACTGTAGTAGAACTTGTGAAAAAAGCAGAGTTCACAAGCTTTCAAGCCCTGAATGTAACAAAAATTACCGGCAACAGTTCAATTTACAACACCAACAATGATGGAACGATGCGAGTTCATAAAGCGGAGGCAGTAGGGCTTATCCCTGGAACCGAATATGTATATCGTGTGGGGGATGGGGAGTCAAATGTAAGTGAGCAAGGAACCTTCGTTACAAGCGGAGGGGAGAGCGCTTCTACAAAATTCCTGTTTATCGGAGATTCTCAAGCAGATTCTAAAGCGGGATTTGGTCTTTGGGGCAATACGATAGAGGCTGCTTTTGCCTATATGCCGGATGCTGAAATGTTGGTTCACGCTGGAGATATGGTGGATAAAGGCTTTGAACAAGAGCAGTGGAACTGGTGGTTTGATGCAGCCCAAAAGCAGCTGATGAATACCACGCTTGTTCCGGTTATTGGAAACCATGAAGTGATGGGAACCAATGGCGATGGGGATTACCTGGCGCAATTCAATAACCCGCAAAACGGTGCGGCGAGCGTAAAAGGTACGAATTATTCTTTTGACATTCAGGATACACATTTTGTGGTTATGAATACAGAGCATTCAGGTGCTCCATTCACTGAACAGGCAGAGTGGCTGGATCAGGATCTATCAGCTACAGATAAAAAGTGGAAGGTGATTTTTTTCCATCAAGGGCCCTATGGCAGCATCTATTCGAATGAACAGGTGCAAGCAAAGTGGGTGCCGGTGTTTGATAAGCATAATGTGGATCTAGTGATGAACGGCCATGATCATATTTACTTGCGAACTTTTCCAATGAAGGATGGTAAGCAGGTAGCAGAAGGCGAAGGCACACGATATGTTATCGGCGGTTCCTCCGGTCCTAAGTTCTATGCGCTGACGCCACGTTTTTGGCAGGAAAAAATATATGACGAAGATGAGCAAATCTATACGGCTGTTGAAATTGGGAAGAACGAGATTACGGTTACGGCAAGAACGGTAGACGGTGTAGAAATTGACCGTTTAGTGATCGGAAATTTTGTTCCAAAATCCATTACGCTAGATCAAACAGCTGTTGAGCTTGAGCCTGGTGCTAGTCTGCAATTGCAAGCTAAGGTAGTGCCGGATGAGGCTAATCATCTGACAAAACTTTGGTCCATCGTTCCTGACACGACAGAATCAGTAGTTACCGTAGATGGAAATGGCTTGGTTACAGCTCTAAAACCAGGGACAGCTAAGGTGAGAGTCACAGTGGCAGGTTACCCGAATGTTTTTGCGGAAAGTAAGATAACTGTAGATGCGCTGCAAGCCATTAAGCTTCAGGGCAAAGGACAACTTAAACCAGCAGAGGTCAACCAGACAGTCACCGAAGCTGTCTATGCATCCGGTAAACGAATCCCAATATTGGATGGACTTCATTATTCCAGCTCGAATGAGCATATTGCTACAATCAATGAACAGGGCTTGGTCCAGGCTCATCAGGAAGGCTCTACTGTGATCTCAGTAACCTACAGGGAGTTCGCCTCGGAGTATAGTCTCGTCGTAACAAATGATGAGGCTCCTATTCTTACAGAAATAACGATAAAAGGGCCGGATTCGCTGGAACAAGGAAATAAAGGCTCCGTTGTTGTTCAAGCGGTATATAGTGACGGAAGCAAGCAAGAATTGGTCGAGGGCGTAAGGTATGATACATCGGATCATTCCATTGCAATGATTAGTGAGGATGGGGAGCTTCACGCATTGAGTGCTGGTATAACAAAAGTCAGCGCTGTTTATAAGGGGTTCAGCACTGAATATATTTTGACAGTGACTGAGAGCACGCCAGGTACGACTCCGACACCAAGCCCAGAGCCAACACCAACACCAGGAGGCTGGGTGCCGGGACCTGCTGTGACACCAACGCCAACTGCTACACCGACACCAACTCCGTCGACATCTGCACAAACAGGTGTAGTAACTATAACAGCCTCTCAACTGTCAGAGAACAAGAATGCTCAAGGTGAAGTTGTGGTTTCTGTTGACGGATCGGTTACGGAGTTGCTTTTACCAGGCAATGCTGCAGAGCTGCTTGGACGCGCACCGCTTAGAGTGGTTATGCAGGATTTATCCGTTACGCTTCCTGCTACAGTACTGGCTGAACTAAGTAAGCTAATCTCAGCTGAGGCTCTTGCCAAGAGTACGATTTCACTACGGTTGAACACTTTAGCTAGTAACACAGCCGTGGATCTGTTAGATCGTGCAGGTACACTAGCTGGAGCACAATTGAGAGCGAAAAGTGATCTGCGAGATTGGTCGCTCATCATCCTCACAAAAAATGGCCAGTCCTTCTCATTAAGACAGTTTGCAGAGCCGATCACGATTTCATATAAGGTCGGTGCGACTGTAGAGCAAAGCTTACTTGGTATTTATTTTATGGATGATGCCGGTAAGCTGGAGTATATGAGCAGTACATGGATGAATGGTTATCTATCTGCTGCTGTCAGTCATTTTAGTAAATATGTTGTATTAGAATATGACAAAACATTCAATGATCTGAAGCCGGATCACTGGGCTTACCTTGCTGTGAAGCAGCTTGCGGCAAAACAGCTTGTACAGGGGGTAGCTGTGGATCGTTTTGATCCAAACCGTGCGGTTACACGTGCGGAGTTTACAGCGATGTTAGTCCGTGCGCTTGGCTTAAAAGGTCAAGCAGAAGCTGGTTTCACTGATGTACCTGCTGATAAATGGTATGCAGAAGCAGTAGGGTTAGCAAAACAAGCTGGAATTGTTAACGGTCAGACCGCTTTACTGTTTGAACCGGATGCCAGGATCTCTCGTCAAGAGATGGCAGCGATGCTGGCTCGTGCATATGCATACGCCAATAACAGCGTATCTGTAGCTAGTCTTAACGTTTCAGCATTTAATGATATTGGCACTGCAACACAATGGGCTCAAGAGGCTATCAGCGAGGTGTACAGACTTGGATTGATGCAGGGACGTGCTGTAGCGCAATTTGCTCCGAAGCAAAACGGCACACGTGCCGAAAGTGCACAGATGATCCTCAATCTGTTGAGTGTTTTGGAGTAACGATTATGGCCAGTTCCAGGTTGTTGGGACTGGCTGTTTTTTTACAAATTGGATTAGCTGGAAGCACACAATGGTTTGCATACAGTAGATGGTTTGGGATCGTTATGGACTGTATTGCAAGCTATTTCAACTTTTTGGTCTCTTTTTCCAAGTTTTCGGACATTATAACTCTTATTGTCATACTTTTGCACCGAACCGTAGTATATTTAAATGAACAGTTGCATCTGAGTCCGATAGCTGAGTGAAATGGCATAAATCAGCTTAATAAGATCTCCTCGGTCCGATACGCTGTAATTCCCAACCAACGATTACAATCCAGAGCCTGGCAGATGAGTATCAAATCTTCTCCGATATTTTGGGAATCTAGTATTATATTGGGTTTTTGGTGCTGAGAATCACCCTTCAGAGGCAAGTAATTACTAGTATTAATTGTTATAAGCCAACACAAATTGTTATGTTGTGTTATGATAGTAGGGAGGTGACTCCCATGAATGATTTTGAGAACTATCCCGATGAGCTGGGTAATTTCATTCGGCACATCAGAAAGACGAGAGGGTTAACCTTAAGAGGACTGGAAGAAAAGAGCGGCATAAGTTACTCACAGCTTAGCAAGATCGAGCGTGGAGAGAGCATTCCGCTAAAAGACAATCTGGACAAGATCATCGAAGCACTTGGAACAGATCTGAAGAATCGGATGTATCATTTGGCAGACTATATGCCAGATATTGAATATATCAAGACCTTAAAGCATGGTTATGAGCTGCCACAGCTTAAACAGTCTCAGGACTACATTTATGAGACGGCATTTAACAAGCTTAAGGAATTCAGGGCAAAGGAAGGTAAAGAAACATCTTACGTTTCCTTTGATTCTAATGAAGTCATAGTTTATGAAACGGAATATGGGGCAGGAATGGTAATAGAGAAGATTGAGAAATACAATCTTACCGACGTCCTGAACGATAAGTTTGAGGGTTGCCTCGACTCCTTAAGAAAGAGCCCTCGGAAAGGGCGTCAAGCCTTTCTATTTGGCGAGTGGTTACGGGAGTGCGTTTATGAGCTGAAGGAAGAAGAACAGGATCAGGTCATACAAGCGCTCAAAGAATTTACGCAGTTTAAAGTACAACAGATAAAGGGTGCTTATAAATAATGTGTGTTTCATAAATGATCTCAAAAATGAATAATGTTGCCCTTTCTTGCAGCCATCTATTCATCTTGATCCATAAACTAACAACTAAAAATGGTTTGACAGAAAAGGGGATATTAATAATGAAAATTAACATGAAGTTTACCAGCAAGGGAAAAGTCGCTATAGAGAATTTTAATAACGAGGAATTGCTGGAGATCTTCGCACGATACATCAAGACATTATCCAAAAAGTATGATATCGAAGTTGATGTTCCTCTTGAAGAGAATCAAAATATTGTTGGTGATGGCGCTGTAATTGCGACTGCACAAAATGTGAAATGCGATGTAGAAACATTTTTCAAAGAGCTGGGTAGAGATATTAAAGTTCCTTTGAAGAAAAGACTTGGCGGAAAATTGGAAAATGTATTTAAAACGGAAATTACGGAGTAGAAGATTACTCTATTTCAGGGAGTAGTCCTTACTGAACATAAAGAAGGTAGGGCCTTCAGGAGGCTCTACCTTCTTTATGTTGATGATGTTAACATGAAGACAATCTAGAGAACACTCGCAGTGAAGCCATAGGAAGTTATATAATTATGTCATAATTTTCGAATTAATTTGTGTATGGGGATGTTATGATTTTTCAGTTTGTATGAGATCTCTACTGTCTAAGATCTCTCTAACAATCTCTATGAAATCTGGTAAAGCTTGTGCCTCAAGCGCTAATTTATAGATGTTAAGTAATTCTTCATCAGATATTGATTCAAGAGATGAGGGGCGTGGTGAGGGATGAAAATAGTAATTCATTTGGTTCCTCCATCATATATTTGTTTTTATTACACATTTATATATATGGTATCATTTGGAATACAATCCGTCTCCTGTCATTCATCCTATGAATTTTTCTTTACATCTTAGGGGAATTATGGCATAATAGCTATTTTGTGTGATAATAGATTGGTTTACTTTGAATTTTAATAAACATAAACAATCCCGACATGTATAGTACATGTCGGGATTGTTTTAATCAGAATCTTTCTTATGAGTAGATAAGTACTTCTTTAGGCGAGGTTCATTGGATTCCGAAACGGTAGTGAACTGCTTACCTTGATTAAAGCATACAATCTTGCGTCCGGGATCATAGCCTTCTATGTTGTTGATATTAACGACGTTGCTGCGGTCAAGGCGTTCGAATCCCTTACCCTCATACGCTACGGAAAGATCGGAAAGCGTGGTGGGGAGAATAAATTCGCCTTCTTTCGTATGGACGAATATTGTATTCTTATAATTGGAGAAATACAATATATCTTCCTCTAGAATATCACTAGAGGAACCGTCTTTCTGTAAGACACGCATCTTTTCCCCATCCTTGTTTGATTACTTGCGCAGTTCTTTTGGAATCTCAGGGCTGTTAGCAAGTGGTTTCAGAATTGTTGCAAAAACAACAGCAGAAATACCTAATAGGTTAGAAGCATAACGAGCTAAATTTTTCTTCATTTGATTGGCCTCCTTTGTAATGGAATTATAACTGTAAAGGATTGAACTAAAAATGCCAATCCAATGACAGACGAATGGATCCAAAAATTCAAAGAAACCAGAATTATGGAAATGATCTTTAAACCCAAATACCATTCCTTGGGGATTTGCGCATTAGCATCAGGATTTGGAGCACATAAGATCATTACAAGCAAAGAAAAAAGATTAATCCAAAGGATATGGTTATGTATTAGATAAGTGATATGAGGGATCAGTGAACAGATAAAGATAGATACAATATTGCAGGACCTTGCGGATTTTAAATGCACTCCACCAGAAGACATTCTTAGGAGCATGCAGCTTGATAAGGCTAAGAATGTTTCCTTTAGCTGTCCAGTGAGCCCGCCGATGCATAACGAAGTTATAATAATGAATAAAGTATTTAAAATAATGCTAAGGGCATAATGCATGATTTCAATGGAATGCGTTTGCTCTGGATTACTTTTCTTAATGAGCTCAACAATTTTAAAAGTTAAATGACTCATAGTTATTTCTATCCTTTTTGTGCGAGAAATATAGATATCCCCATAATAGTACTCCATAAAAAATTGGGATGAAGAAAGAGAAAAAAGATTCAAAAAAGTAGGTGAGTAAAGTAACGACAATTACTGTAGGAAGATTAAGAGCAAATAATAATTTTTCGCTAGTCGTTGGTTTAATTCTTACATCGGGTTTGTCAGGTACAAAGTCAAATCCAATACGTTTATGACCCACATACATACCAATGAGAACCGCGGCTAATGCTGATAATATCTGCATTGTCATTATGTTTTTTGTAATCGGTTCCGAAGTATTTAGAGGCATGTTGATTACAGAGTCTAATAGATACATAATTATGGTTTGAATCACCGAGTAAGCTTGATAAGCCATTCCGGTTAATATGGAAGCGTAGAAGGGATGAATCCGGAATAACATCCACATAAAACAAAACATTAGTGCATATTGTGAGAAAGTATCTAATGAAGCTATCCCATAGTTGATTCTAAGGGTATAAGAAAAAAAGCCCATAATAAAACTAGCAAACAACATCTCTTTATGATATAAGTCAATTTTGAAAATTTTGAAAGCCAGAAAGAACATTGCATAGGTCTCTAGTATTGAAAATATCATAAAAAGCATAAAATCTATCATGCCGACACTCCCGATGACTTCTAGTTTAACTAACCCTATTATTGCAAGTATCGTATAAAATGGACTAAAATACAACAACTACAGTATAATTTTCCTCCTATTTTTTCAAAAAAATTCAAAATGAGAGGGGTTTAGACATGGATCGACGTCCAGAAAGCAGTGAGTATCTTGAAGAATTATCAAAGTATGTCGATTTAGTGCCAGTTGAAGGGGACATTTGTACTGTTTTTAGAGCGCAGACGGATGAGATTTGTAGCTTTATTTCGAACCTTACGGAAGAACAAGGAGAGCATCGTTACGCTCCCGATAAATGGAGTATTAAGCAAATGGTTGGCCATCTAGCGGATACTGGAAGAATTATGTCTTATCGTTTGTTGCGCGTTGCAAGAGGAGATAAGACCCCGCTGGCGGGCTTTGATGAAAAGGACTATGTGCCTACCGCAAATTTTGAAGCACACACTCTAGAAAAACTACTGGCTCATTACAAGCTTGTCCGAGAGTCAACGCAAGCTCTTTTGGACACTTTGCCGGAAGATGCATGGACTCGTAAGGGAACGGTTAACAATGCAACCATCTCCGCGAGAGCAGTGGCGTGCGTAATGATTGGGCATGATCATCATCATTTGAATATTCTTAAAGAAAGATATCTGGTTTAATCGAGTTTTATTTTTAAAAAAGCATTCCTGAGGCCATTGCGGCTTCGGAATGCTTTTTTAGCTAAAGGTATATATTTTGGGCTCCCCCGCAATGTATCTGAGTAAGCATCGAAGCAAAGCCTCACTTTGTGGCTGTATTTTATAGTGGAGGATTCTTGTGACATTTACGGCATACTGGATAGTAGGCTTCATTGCCGCCAATTTGGATTTGCTTGCCGCTGTATACAGGCTTACCATTTTCTACTCTTAGAGCCATCGTTGCTTTGCGCTCGCAGAACCAGCAAATGGTCTTCATTTCCTCGATTTTATCAGCGTAAATCAGCATGTATTTGCTGCCTTCAAATAGCTGGTTCTGGAAATCATTTTTAAGTCCAAACGCCATAACGGGAATGCCTAGTTCATCTACAATCCGTACTAGCTGTAAAATGCAGTCCTTGCTTAGAAATTGACATTCATCAATTAGTACACAGTGGGGTTTGGGCTGGTTACTGCTGACGATATTATAAATATCGGTATTCTCGTCGACGGGTATGGCCTGTTTCCGCAGCCCAATACGGGAGGAGATAAAACCAACTTCGTCCCGATCGTCTATGGATGGAGTGAAAATGAGCACCGATTTCCCTTGCTCTTCATAATTATGCGCAACCTTGAGTATCTCAATGGATTTACCGCTGTTCATTGCTCCGTATTTGAAAAACAATTGTGCCACTTCCATCTATCCTTTCGTATAAGCCAATTATTTAATCTTAAAAATGCGACCTCATTAGAGTATCATATTCGTGTCAGCTGTATCCAGTGAAAAGATTGCGATAGAATTGAATGTGGTATGATAAAAGGAATCATGTGATTGGAAAGGAAGTAATATGTGTGACTGAAAAAATAGATGAGTACAAGGAACGGTTAGCTCTGATTCAGCAGAATGGAAATCTTTCTATCGAGGCTGAGGCTTTGCTGGAAGAGATGATGGCAGATTTGGTGGAATTGAATCGAAGCAATAAAGCGCTGCGGCGGGCAATAATGAAAACTGGGCAGGCCTCCACAATGTCGACTCGTTTAAGGGATGCACTGTACGAATAGAAAAAGAGGGTATGCGAATGGGTTTGATTTTCTCTTTTCTCAAAAAATATAAAGTCGCTGCAATAGCTGCCCTAGTGATGATGCTTATTGAACTAGCGGTGGAATTGTCACAGCCTTTACTCATTTCCAAAATTATTGACCAGGGCATTAAAGAACAGAATTCCTCTGTAGTATGGCTCTGGGGCGGTGTATTGATCGGCAGCGCGGTAGTTGCGTTTATAGCTGGGGTATTAAGTTCTTTTTTTGCTGCCCATGCGAGTCAGAGCTTTGCGTTTGATCTTAGGGACAAGTTATATGAAAAGGTACAATCGTTTACATATGAAGTATTCAATCGGTTTGCTACCTCGTCGCTGATCACGCGTCTGACCGGCGATGTATCGCAGCTGCAGGACACTATATTTATGAGCCTCCGCTTTATGACACGGGTGCCACTGGTTGTGGTGGGCAGTGTGATTATGGCATTGGTTGTTCATGTCAAGCTGGGGTTATTTCTCACTGTAGCTCTACCTTTGTTGCTTCTCTTCCTTTACTTCATCATGAGAAAAGCTTCTTTGTTATTTCGCAACGTACAAAATCGGCTAGACGGTGTGAATGGTGTAATCCAGGAGAATTTAACGGGAATTCGCTTAATCCGTGTGTTCGTGCGCATGGGACATGAAATTGGACGTTTCACGGTCTTTAGCGGGAATTTGATGAAATCCACGGTATCTGCGCTACGTTTGACGGAGACAACGATGCCATTTGTTATGCTTATTGTGAATGCAGCGATTATGTCGATCCTATGGTTTGGACGGATTGAGATTGCAAATGGGGATGCTACTTTAGGAGAAACTGTTGCAGTTATTAACTACTCTTTACGAACCATAGGAGCGTTGTCAGCTATATCTGGACTTGTCGTTACAATTTCCCGAGCACGTGCCTCCTCACAGCGTATTACAGAAGTGATGTCAGCTGGCGCTGGAGTTAAGGAAGGCGGAGCTGCAAAGGGCGAACCGATACAGGGTCACGTCCAATTTGAAGGCATCAGCTTCAAGTATCCTGAGAGTGATATTTCGGTGCTAGAGGATATTAATTTTGAAGTTGCTGCTGGTGAGCGGGTAGCGATTATGGGAGCCACCGGATCAGGAAAGTCTTCTCTTGTCGGTCTAATCCCACGTTTATATGAAGAGACAGAAGGTACCATTCGCATTGATGGGCAAAAGAGCACCGATATCGATATTTCAAGATTGCGGCGATCGATCGGTTACGTTCCTCAAGAACTGCAGCTCTTCAGCGGATCGATTCGCGATAATATCGCTTGGGGCAATGAACATGCCACACAGGAACAAATCGAACACGCAGCAGCTGCCGCACAAATTCACGCAACAGTGATGGATCTGCCCAATGGCTATGATACAATGCTTGGTCAGCGAGGGGTAAATCTGTCTGGTGGACAAAAGCAACGCTTGACCATTGCTCGGGCGCTTGTGAGGAAACCTGCTATTTTGATCCTCGATGACAGTACGAGTGCGCTTGATGCTGTGACAGAAGGACTTTTGCTGGAGGCACTGAAAGAGATTTCATGTACAACCTTCCTGATTACTCAGAAGATCAGTTCTACTGCATCTGCAGATTTGATTCTGCTGTTGGATGAAGGACGCTTAATCGGTAAGGGAACACATGAGGAGCTTATGACAAGCTCTGCGCTGTACCGCAAGATTTATGAATCACAGGTAGAGGAGGCGAAGCAGCATGTTCGAAGCAATTCTTGAACCCTTTCGTCACCCAAAACCTGTCATTGAGCTTGGAGCAGGAAGAAGCCTTGGTTCAGCTGCTGGAGGGAAGCCAAAAGCAAAGGCGAAGGATTGGGGCGGCACGCTCATGCGGATTTGGAGCTACCTTGCCCAGCGTAAAGCTAAGCTTTTTCTCGTTCTGTTAATGGTAGTCTTCAGCTCGGCTTTAGCACTGCTCGGGCCTTATATGATTGGTAAAGCTGTGGATGATTATCTGGAAGGCACTGGCGGACGATCGTGGACGATTTTTCTGATCAGTCTAGCTAGTGTTTATATCTTCTATTCATTAACTTCTTGGCTGCAAAATATATGGATGATTGAAATTGCCCAGGAGACCGTATTTCGGATGCGCACGGAGTTGTTTTCCCATCTTCATCGGTTGCCCATCTCATTTTTTAATCGGAGACAGCAGGGCGAAATTATGAGTCGCCTCACCAACGATATTGAGAACGTCAGTTCTACGCTGAATAGCTCAGCTATTCAGATCTTTTCCAGTGTTTTGACATTGCTCGGCACGGTGGGGGTAATGCTCTGGCTCAGTCCTCTACTGACGCTGCTCACGTTCCTGGTTGTGCCGTTGATGTTATTAGGCATGCGCTGGATTACTCGGCGTACGGGTCCGCTTTTTAAGGAACGTCAGCGCAATGTGGGTGAGTTAAACGGTTATATAGAAGAGACGTTATCCGGTCAACGGATTATCAAAGCTTTTTCACAAGAGGAACGGGTCATCGCTGGTTTTCATGAACGCAATGAGCGAATTATGCTCTCTGGATACTGGGCACAGTCGATTTCTGGCTTCATTCCTAAGCTGATGAATGGACTTAATAATTTGAGCTTCGCTATTGTGGCTGGAGTCGGTGGTTTGTTAGCGATTCGCGGAGCGATTACGGTCGGTGTGATTATTGTGTTTGTAGAATATACGCGTCAATTTACTCGCCCTCTTAATGACTTAGCGAATCAGTGGAATACACTACTGTCAGCGGTTGCGGGAGCGGAAAGAGTGTTTGAAGTGCTGGACGAAGAGACGGAAGCTAAAGATGAAGGTGCAGCCACTTCGCTGGTTAAAGTTGAAGGTGCAGTGAAGTTCGAAAAGGTATCTTTTTCATATGACGGAAGTTCTAACACACTGCATGATATTAGCTTTGAAGCGAAGCCTGGCGAGATGATTGCCTTAGTAGGACCTACCGGTGCCGGCAAAACAACACTTATCGGGCTGTTATCTCGTTTCTATGATCCTAATCAGGGTAAGATTACGCTGGATGGCTTAGATGTCACTTCGATTCGGCGTGAAAGCCTGAGGAGTCATATGGCGTTTGTATTGCAGGACTCCTTTTTATTCAAGGGTAGCATCCGCGATAATATTCGTTACGGTAGACTGGATGCTTCAGATGAAGAGGTCGAGGCGGCGGCCAAGCTGGCTAACGCTCATTCTTTTATTATCCGTATGCCGGAAGGTTATGATCGAATGCTCTCTGCAGATGGTAGCGGTATAAGCCAAGGACAGAAGCAATTGCTATCCATTGCAAGAGCCATTCTTGCCAATCCTTCGATGCTTGTTCTTGATGAAGCCACTAGCAGTATCGATACGGTGACCGAGATCAAGATTCAGGAAGGACTTCAGGCGCTAATGAAGGGACGGACTAGCTTCGTTATTGCCCATAGACTGGGTACCATCCGTGCAGCTGATCGAATTCTTGTTCTTCAAGGGGGCAGATTGCTGCAGCAGGGCTCCCATGAGGAGTTGTTGAAGCAAGGTGGCTTGTACAGCGAGTTGGTGCAAGGCGGTCGTAGAGAAATACTTGATAAGGCTAGGCTTTAAGCTGTGCATAAAAAGGCGGGAGTTTTCAAGGAAGCGTAGGTCGCGTCCATGAAAACTCTCGCCTTTATGTAATGTGTGGATATTCATTATACATTGAAGTGAGTTGTCGGATGGTTTAATTGCAGAATGTGCAATAGATTTCGATTGTACAATGAGGGGATGATTATGCTGCTTATGAGATCGTTTCTTGCGCGGCAGCTTGTTTCTCTTTTTGTTTCTCCTTGAACCGAGGGCCAACATAATTACGTTTGCGGTCTCTTGCCAGAATCCAGCCGCCAAGGAAAGTCATACCTGCTGCAAAGAGCAGAAACCCACCGCCGAAATGCAGCCAAGCGAAATCTGGAACAACGGAGTCATCGCCATGCATAGAGATATAATCAAAAATATCGTCCTTCATCATTAAGAAGCCCTTCATTGCGATTAAACCAGGAAACACAAGAATAAGGATGGCAATGAAGCGTGAAATTAATAGTTTCATAAGTGTCTCCTACCCCTCTTAGCCCATTAGATTCAACCATATGATAACGCTTTAGTAAGAAAAAGTCCATTTGGATATGACGTTTATAAGTTTTGTAATACGCTAAAAAGAGAGTACAATATACAATGTAAAATGAACTTACGTGTAATGACTGGAGGATACATATCATGACAATTTCATGTGACGTGGCCATACTTGGCGGAGGAACCGGGGGATATGTGGCAGCCATTCGTGCTGCACAGCTTGGAAAGTCCGTCGTCGTCATCGAAATGGACAAACTGGGAGGAACCTGCCTGCACCGTGGCTGCATTCCTAGCAAATCGCTGCTCAGAAGTGCAGAAGTATATGCTGAAATCAATGAGAGCGAGAGCTATGGCATTGAGACAAGCGGTGTACAGCTTGTATTCCCAAAAGTACAAAAGCGCAAGGAAGCGGTAGTTGAACAACTTCATCAGGGCGTACAATATTTGATGCGCAAAAATAAAATACAAGTTATTAAAGGCAAGGGGCGCGTGACGGGTCCCTCTATTTTTTCCCCGCGTAGTGGTGCTGTTGCTGTGGAACTAGAAGACGGTGAAATGGAAACAGTGGTCTCTAACCATCTTATTATTGCTACAGGATCTCGTCCGCGTGTATTACCTGGTCTGGAACCAGACGGGAAAGTTATTCTTAGCAGTGACGAAGCGCTGACCCTCGACGAGTTACCCTCTTCCATCATTATTGTTGGAGGCGGAGTAATAGGGGTGGAATGGGCCTCTATGCTGGTTGATTTCGGAGTACAGGTTACGGTAGTTGAAGCTGCTGGTCAGTTACTCCCTCAAGAGGATGAAGAAGTAGCTAAAGAACTGCAACGTTTACTGAAAAAACGTGGGGTTAAAGTACTGACTGAAACTACAGTGGATGCTGCAACCTGCAAGGTAACGGACGATGGAATTTCGATTGATGCCCGCAAGGGAGAGCAAACTCAAAGTCTATCTGCAGAAAAGCTGCTTGTATCCGTAGGTAGAGTAGCGAATGTAGAGAATATTGGTCTGGAAAATACAGATATTCGCTTTGATAAAGGAATTATTGCTGTAAATGCTAGTATGCAGACGGCTGAGCCACATATTTATGCGATTGGTGACTGTATCGGTGGACTACAACTAGCTCATGCAGCCAGTCATGAAGGCATTATGGCGGTCAACCATCTCGCTGGTGAGAAACTTCACCCTTATCATACACATCTTGTACCGCGTTGTGTCTACACACGTCCTGAAGTTGCGAGTGTGGGTCACACTGAGAAGGAAGCTAAAACATTGGGGCATGATGTAGTAACTGGTAAATTCCCCTTCTCGGCCATTGGCAAGGCGATTGTGTACGGTCAGAAGGACGGGTTTGTTAAAGTTGTAGCGGACCGAAGCAGCGGAGATATTCTCGGTGTGCAGATGATAGGTCCGCATGTTACGGATCTAATCGGGGAAGCTGCATTGGCTCAACTGCTGGATGCAACACCTTGGGAGGTTGGCGAGGCTATTCATGCTCACCCTACACTTTCGGAGATCGTTGGAGAAGCAATGTTAGCTGTAGATGGAAGATCTATCGGGATTTAGCTTTTCTTTTTGGGTAGAAAGGGATTATAATAAACTCAAGCCAAGTCTTAGTACCAGGTTTTAAGATCAGGATACAATTGGTCTTAAATCCTGTAAGGCTCAGGCTTTATGAATAAGGAGGTATCTCTTTATGGAATCCCAAGATACTGTAGAAACGATTAACAGACATAAGCAGCTTGGACTAAGTGACGGCCAGGTCATCGATATGTACAGATATATGCTGCTCGCACGTAAATACGACGAGCGCAGTCTGCTGCTTCAGCGCGCTGGCAAGATTAACTTTCATGTCTCCGGCATTGGCCAGGAGGCGGGTCAGGTAGCAGCAGCATTTGCGCTGGACCGGCAGAATGATTATTTTTTACCTTATTACCGTGATTATGCTTTCGTACTCTCCGTGGGTATGACTACTCGTGAATTGATGCTGTCTGTGTTCGCAAAGGCAGAAGATCCAAACAGTGGTGGGCGGCAAATGCCAGGTCACTTTGGTAGTAAGCGTCTGCGTATTGTGACAGGCTCAAGTCCTGTAACCACGCAGGTCCCTCATGCGGTTGGTTTTGCTTTGGCAGCCAAAATGCAAAAGAAAAAATTCGTCTCATTTGTAACCTTCGGGGAAGGCTCTAGCAACCAAGGCGATTTTCATGAAGCTTGTAACTTTGCCGGAGTGAATAAGCTGCCGGTTATTATCATGTGTCAGAATAATCAGTACGCGATCTCTATTCCTGCTCACAAACAGCTTGGCGGTAAGGTCAGCGACCGAGCTCTGGGTTATGGATTTCCAGGTGTGCGTGTAGACGGCAATGATCCACTGGAAGTATATCGTGTCGTTAAGGAAGCTCGGGAAAGAGCACTTGCGGGTGAAGGTCCTACGTTGATCGAAGCCATGATGTACCGTTTATCTCCACACTCCACCTCGGATAATGATTTGGCTTATCGGACCAAAGAAGAGGTTGATGAGAATTGGAAGAAGGACGGCGTAGCAGGATTCCGTAATTACCTGATCGGTCTGGGACTTTGGAGTGACGAGCAAGAACAAGATCTTATTGCCGAATGCAATCTTGAGCTTAAAGCAGCAATCGAATATGCTGACAACGCTCCGTTCCCGAAACCGGAAGATACACTGCTGCATGTTTACAGTGATTCCGACCTGAAAGGAGGAGCATAAATCATGGCTATAATGGAATATATCGATGCCATTCGGCTCGCGATGAAGGAAGAAATGGAACGCGATGAATCCGTGTTTGTGCTTGGTGAGGACGTGGGGCTCAAAGGTGGCGTATTTACCACAACAAAAGGCCTGCAAGAACAGTTCGGAGAAGAACGTGTACTAGATACACCGTTAGCGGAATCAGCTATAGCTGGTGTGGCGATTGGTGCAGCTATGTATGGTATGAAGCCGATTGCTGAAATGCAGTACTCTGACTTCATGCTTCCAGCAACGAATCAAATCATTAGCGAAGCGGCCAAAATCCGCTATCGTTCAAATAACGATTGGAATTGCCCGGTTGTCATACGTGCGCCTATCGGCGGCGGTGTATTCGGCGGTCTGTACCATTCTCAGTGTCCGGAATCGATTTTCTTCGGTACACCAGGATTGAAGATTGTCGCACCTTACTCTGCTTACGATGCAAAAGGACTTTTGAAGGCAGCCGTACGTGATCCTGATCCGGTTTTATTCTTCGAGAACAAAAAGTGCTATAAGCTGATCAAGGAAGAAGTGCCAGAAGGTGATTACACCGTTCCAATTGGCGAAGCTAATCTGCTGCGTAAGGGAACAGATATTACGGTTATTGGTTATAGTTTGCCATTGCATTTTGCGATGCAAGCAGCAGAAGAATTGGAGCGCGAAGAAGGCATTACAGCGCATATTCTAGATCTGCGGACCTTGCAGCCTCTTGATCGTGAGGCGATCATAGCTGCTGCTCGTGAGACAGGGAAGGTTCTTATTGTGCACGAGGACAATAAAACGGGCGGTATTGGTGGCGAAGTGGCGGCGATTATCGCTGAGCATTGTCTATTTGAACTAGACGCGCCGATCTTCCGTCTTTGTGGTCCCGATGTTCCAGCGATGCCAATCAGCCCTCCAATGGAGAAGTTCTTCATGCTTAGCAAAGAAAAAGTGAAGGCGGAAATGCTTCGACTGGCGCAATATTAAAATAGTTGAGTGGACGCGAAGCTTCGTACAACTTAAAGATTATGCTTACGATGCAAGTTTTACTGCGAAGTATTTCTAAGAAGCGAAGCTTCGTAAAACTTAAAGATTATGCTTACGAAGTGAGTTTTACTTCGTAAAACATTTGAGGAGTGAAAAGATGTCTGACAACCAAAAGTTGACTGACGTGATCATGCCGCAGCTGGCGGAATCGCTAGTATCGGCGACGATCGGCAAATGGCTGAAGAAACCGGGCGATCCGGTAGAGCAATACGAACCAATATGTGAGCTTATTACAGATAAAGTAAATGCTGAATTGCCTTCAACGATAGATGGAGTTATGGGTGAACTATTGGCGGAAGAAGGTCAGGTTGTCAATGTCGGCGAAGTCATTTGTCGTATTGCCGTGCCTGTGACTGCATCTGCTGCTGCAAACGTGACTAACACTAACACAGTTGCAGCTAATTCCTCTAATAATGTTGCAGGACAAAGTGCGACTTCAACTGCTAACGATACGATGCGTGCACGCTATTCTCCTGCGGTACAGACTTTGGCGGCTGAGCATAACATCGACCTGACTTTAGTTATGGGTACTGGTATGGGTGGCCGAATTACCCGTAAGGATGTGCTGGCCTTCATCGATAGTGGCGGAGCTACATCTCCAGCTTCGATTTCTGCTAGTCAACCAACCCCAGTGGTGTCACAACCGCCTGCTCCACAGTTCGTTCAAGCCCAAGAGAAGAAGGCGGAAGAGCCTCTTCGCCATTCGGGTCTACATTTGAGCGAATCTCCTCGTATTCCAACAATTGAAGTCGAGGGTGGCCGAGGCAGCAGTTCGGAATACCTGATTGATGTAACACCAATCCGGAATACAATCGCTACAAGAATGCGCCAAAGTGTCTCGGAGATTCCGCATGCTTGGACAATGATTGAGGTAGATGTGACTAATCTGGTCGCACTGCGCAATAAACATAAGGATGAGTTCAAGCGTAAGGAAGGTATCAATCTAACCTATCTGGCTTTCATGATGAAGGCTGTTGTGAGTGCGATTAAGGATTACCCGATTATGAACTCTGTCTGGGCTGTAGACAAAATTATTGTCAAACGTGATATCAATATCTCGTTAGCGGTAGGTACTGAAGATTCGGTTATCACTCCTGTAATTAAGAAGGCGGATCAGAAAAACGTTGCCGGGCTGGCACGTGAGATTGATGAATTGGCACAAAAAACCCGCGAAGGCAAACTGAGTCTGGAAGATTTGCAGGGAGGGACTTTCACTGTAAATAATACCGGCTCATTTGGCTCCATTCTTTCTTATCCAATCATTAACTATCCACAGGCAGCGATTTTAACGTTTGAATCGATTGTAAAAAGACCTGTGGTCATTAACGATATGATAGGTGTACGGTCAATGGCTAATATTTGTCTGTCGCTGGATCATCGGATTCTGGACGGAGTGATTTGCGGTCGTTTCTTGCAACGCGTCAAGGATAACATTGAAGGATATACCCCAGATACGAAACTTTACTAAAAAATAATAACGAGCCAAACTGTGCAGGCATGAGACTGAAAAAGGGGACCTGACGGTATGAATAATTCGGATATTCGTAAGCTGCAGATTTCATATGACCCTATTATGGAGTATGGGGAGGCTTGGGATCTGCAAAAGGAAAGTGTGCACGCCATTGATGCTGGTGAGCAACCGGAACGATTGATTCTTTTGCAGCATCCGCCTACCTATACTATTGGTTCACAGAATCATCCCGAACATCTTCTTCTAGATGAAGAGCAGCTCAAAGAAAAAGGAATTGCGCTGTTTGAAATCGACCGGGGAGGAGATATTACATATCACGGACCGGGTCAGCTTGTAGGTTATCCGATCCTTATGCTCGGTGAAGAAGGTAAGGTGGATTTACGCGGGTACTTGCGCAGTCTGGAAGCTGTGATTATTGATTATTTGGCATCCTACGGAATTGTAGGAGAACGGAAGCCGGAGTATACAGGGGTATGGGTTGGCGACGAGAAGATCTGTGCCATTGGTGTTAAGTTTAACAAAAGCAAATTCCGAAGAGGGTTTGTTACTAGCCATGGTTTTGCTTTTAACATTTCTGAAGGAATATCTGGATACGGCTTTCAAGGGATTATTCCATGCGGTATCACTGAATTTGGAGTAACTTCCCTAGAGGAGTGTGCAGGTCGTCATTTTGAACTACAAGATGTGGCCAAAGAATTGGTTCCATATTTCCTAAGACACTTTCCTTATGAAGAGCAGGATGAGTTCTTTGGCACTATGGCTTAAGGTTTAATAACGAACTAACAGGCAAGCCAAATAGCGGCAAGGGGGTCCCTAGCCGCTATTATCAATGTTCCTTGTGAAGAGATTATCCTGCAAGGAAAGGCTCGATAACCATAAAGAGCGTAGAGGCAATCATGGCGAACAACATGACGTAGATGAAGATTTTGAACCACTTATTACGTTGCATGAGTAACTCCTTTAGATTTAGTTTAAGTTAATAGCATGAAGATGGATGGTCTTTCTGTACAACCATTGTAACGTATTCACGAAAGAGAGGGAAGTCCAGTGATTTCACAAGACAGATTGATTCAAGAATTTATGGAGCTTGTCCAAGTTGATAGTGAAACAAGAAATGAGCGGCAGATTGCCGATGTGCTCAAGAGCAAATTTAACGCTCTTGGCTTAGAGGTTACCGAAGATGATTCCCAGGAAAGAACTGGACATGGAGCGGGTAATCTGTTCATTACCTGGCCGGCTGAGAACGGTGGATCTGCGCCAAAGTTACTGTTCACTTGCCACATGGATACAGTTGTTCCTGGACAAAATATCAAGCCTACCCTCGGCGCGGATGGATGGATTACAAGTGACGGCACTACGATCCTTGGAGCAGATGACAAAGCTGGGCTAGCTGCATTGTTCGAAGCGATCAGAGTGATTCAAGAGCAAAAATTGCCACATGGTCAGATTCAGTTCGTAATTACTGCGGGTGAAGAATCTGGATTGCTAGGTGCACGTTCGATGGATCCGAGCAATTTGGATGCAGACTTCGGTTTCGCACTCGATTCCAATGGTGAAGTCGGTGCGATTGCAGTTGCGGCACCTACACAAGCTAAGATTACGATGCAAATCTTCGGAAAATCAGCTCATGCAGGTGTTAATCCAGAAGACGGCATCAGTGCGATTCAAGTAGCGAGCAAAGCGATTGCTGCCATGAAGCTTGGTCGGATCGACAACGAAACGACTGCGAATATCGGTAAATTCGCTGGCGGCGGACCTACGAATGTGGTGTGCGATCACGTTCAATTGGACGCAGAAGCACGTAGTATCGTGCAGGAAAAAGTTGGCGATCAAATCGCTTCGATGCGTGAAGCACTGGAGACCACGGTCCGCGAATACGGAGCAGAATGCGAATTCCGCAGTGAAATTATTTATCCGGCGTTCAGCTTTAATGAAAATGATCCAGTGGTACAGCTTGCGCAGCGGGCTATCACTTCTATGGGTCTTACGCCGCGTCTGTTCCACTCTGGTGGAGGAAGTGACGCTAACGTATTCAATGGCTTAGATGTTCCGACCATTAATCTCGCAGTAGGATACGAGCATATCCATACCACTAAGGAACGGATTAAAGCCGAAGATATCGTTAAAGTGGCTGAGCTTGTAGTAAATATTGTTAAAGAGAGTGTGAAGGGCTAACCTAAAGTTCTTTTAATTAAATGAAGGAGCTGCCTCCAAGTTATTAAGCTTGGGAGCAGCTCCTTATATTTATAAAAGCATGTTTGATTAAGAATTCACCCTGCTTTGGTTGGAATGATCTTGGATTGATCCTTTAGGGAGAGAATGTATGAGAGAGGCATATCGGGCCCATACCGCTCTATCCACCTAGCTAAAATGGCCTTAATTTCCTCCGGTTTACCTACCATTGTAACTGCGGATGAGCTTGTACGGCTGAAGATTTCGTTCATCTGAAATTCCTTCTTTCCCTTTAAGTTTGCTATAATACACCGTATGCACAATAGAGAAAAAGGAGACCAGAAACTTTATGGGAGAACAACATTTGCACAGCAAACCCGAGCTTGATGAAGTGACATTGTCTACGCAGCCTGTTTTTGATGGGAAGATTATATCTTTACAGGTGGACACAGTGAGACTGCCTGATGGAAATACTGCGACACGTGAAGTTGTGAAGCATCCCGGCGCCGTAGCGGTGCTTGCTTTAAACAGCAACAAAATGCTTGTTGTAGAGCAATACCGTCAGCCCATGCAACGCACTGAAGTAGAAATTCCGGCTGGGAAGCTGGATAAAGGTGAAGATCCATTAGTTGCGGCTGGTCGTGAACTTCAAGAAGAGACTGGATTTCACAGTGGAGATCTGAAATTGCTTAAATCCTTCTATACTTCTCCCGGCTTCGCCGATGAGATTATTCATTTGTATGTGACTACTAATGCAAAGCCAGGGGATATGTCCCTGGACGAGGACGAATTTCTAGAAGTTTCGGAGCTTACCCTGGAGGAAGCGTATCAATATATGGCTGACGGGCGCATCGCGGACGCGAAGACGATGATGGCAGTGTATGCTTGGCATCTATACACGCTGACAGGCCAATGGAATTAACAACTGAATTGAAAAGTTTCTATTGCGATCTGCATGTTCATATTGGACGAACGTCGGAAGGACAAGCGGTCAAAATCAGCGGTAGCCGCGAGCTTACCTTTGCGGGCATTGCCAAAGAGGCTGCAGAGCGCAAGGGACTAGAAATGATCGGTATTATTGATAGTCATTCACCAGGCGTTCTACGTGATATTCAGCGTTCCTTGGAATCTGGAGAGATGACGTTAGCTGAAGGTGGAGGGATTGCTTACCGAGGGACTACGATCATTCTGGGAACAGAGATTGAAATCCGCGAGCCTGGGCGAAAAGAGTGCCATGTGCTCGCCTACATGCCGGACGTGGAGCGCATGACCGATTTTAGTGCGTGGATGAGCCGCTATATGCGGAATGTGAATCTAAGTTCCCAGCGCCTGTATGCTCCGGCTAGGGAGCTTCAGGATGAGATTTATGGGCGGGGAGGCATTCTTATCCCTGCACATATATTCACGCCTCACAAGGGCTTGTACGGCTGTGCAGCGGAGCGTATGGCAGACATCTTTGATCTGCATCGCATAGCAGCAGTTGAGCTAGGGCTGAGTGCAGATTCGGAAATGGCGGGTTATCTTTCTGAGCTGGATGACTTCACATTCCTAACGAACTCTGATGCGCATTCACTGGGCAAACTAGGTCGAGAGTATAATGTAATGGCGTTGGCACGACCTTCTTTTGCTGAACTACGACTCGCACTAGAACGTAAGGAAGGGCGGAAGGTAACTGCCAATTTCGGACTTAACCCCCGGCTGGGTAAATACCACCGAACCTACTGCGGAGGTTGTGGCAGTATTATTGACGAAGCTTATGTCACATCGGAACGCTGCCAGTATTGTGGCAGTCTTAAATTGGTGAGAGGTGTATTCGACCGGATCCTAGATATCGCAGACCGCAAGACGCCTCTAGTACCCGCAAACCGTCCGCCTTATCACTATCAGGTTCCACTTGAATTTATTCCAGGCCTCGGGAAGGCTAAGATGAACGCGTTACTGCAAGCTTTTGGCACGGAGATGAACATTTTACATGGTTGTGGTGAAGCGGAAATTGCTAGCGTAGTAGGAGTGGATTTGGCGGCTATGATCGTTCGGGCCCGCTCAGGCATATTGGAATTATCAGCAGGCGGTGGGGGAACATACGGTAAAGTCGTACAACCTGGAAAGTAGAGTTATTGTCCTAAGGACAAGTCATATCGCGGGACGTTTTCTCATATGGTGTAACATGTAACCGGAAAGGGGAACGTCTCGATGCGTAATTTAAGGCTGATGATGAAGGAACAGACGCCTCTGTATATTTTTGTCGGCGTATTATTTCTGGTAGGTGTTGTATTTGGAGCTCTTATCGTTAGTGCGCTTACGATGGATCAGCAACAGGAGCTGGGGGATTATCTAGGAAATTTCTTTGTAACGGTTGATCAGCAGGGTCTACCCGCAGCACCTGATTCGTACTGGAGTATAGCGGCCTTAAATCTGAAATGGATTGGGCTGATCTGGATCCTTGGATTATCAGTCATCGGGCTGCCGGGAATCTTGATTCTTGATTTTCTTAAAGGGGTATTGATCGGCTTTACGGTCGGTTGTCTAGTAAGTCAATATTCATGGCATGGAATGCTGTTCGCATTAGTCTCCGTGGCTCCGCACAATCTGGTACTGATTCCTGTGTTGTTAGTAAGTAGTGCAGCGGCGATCGCCTTTTCCTTACAGATGATTCGTAGCCGAGTGCTAGGACAACGTCGGACGCCAGTGACTCGACCTTTTACTATGTACACCATATTGTCACTTGTAATGGCACTGTTGATTCTGGGCATTTCTAGTTTTGAGACCTATGTTACGCCGATCATGATGCGCTGGGTTACGCCTTCACTTGTACAAGCAGTGGCTACCTTGGGCTTGCAGTAAAAGCGTTTGACTTCTCAAAGCGACACCCCCTATAATGGAAGAAGTGGTTTGAAGACCGGTGAGGTTATTTTCCAAGGGGGAGGGAGACAATGGAAGCTCGGATAGACAAAATTAAGCAACAGTTACAATCCCAAGGATACAAGCTTACACCCCAACGGGAAGCGACCTTAAGAGTGCTGCTGGAGAATGAGGAAGATCATCTTAGCGCAGAAGATGTTTTTATGCTCGTGAAAGAGAAAGCTCCCGAGATCGGTCTTGCGACTGTATATCGTACCCTGGAACTTCTTAGCGAGCTTCACGTCGTAGAAAAGATTAACTTCGGTGACGGTGTCGCCCGTTATGATCTGCGAACAGATACTGCGAAGCACCATCATCATCATTTAATTTGTGTGCAATGCGGTAGTATGGATGAGATTCGCGAGGATTGGTTAGGTCCGCTAGAAGAGCGACTGGAGAAAGAATTTAATTTCACAGTGCTTGATCATAGACTTGATTTTCATGGGATATGCTATCGGTGTAGCGATAAGAATAATTCAAACGGAAATCCGTCCTAAGTCATCTTATAATGAAATTCACTTCATAAGCTCTCCCCGGTTTTTTTACCGGAGAGAGCTTTTTAAATGATTGGTCTATTGGAGATATACATATCAGTCCGTTTTGGTGCATAAGGTGAAGGACGAGCAGATCTTAACTGTATGTAGAGGGAGGCGTCCATATGATCGTTTCTGTGCCCAAAACAGTTCGAAAGCTGTATTTTATGATCATGTTTGTGGCTCTAAGCTATTTGCTATACAGTGCTATGAGCTGGCTTGGTGAATGGATCAGTCCGATAGAGAATTATGGAATTCCTGAAGGCTCCGCTGTTCGGGCTTTTGATCATGCCGATCGTGGTGATGATGGTCTGGATACAAGACAGCGTTTGCGCTTCTATTACTGGTATGGAGAATGAAAGCTTCGCAGGAAGCAGGAACAAGCGAGAAGAATGTCGAAGAAAACAAGGTGGATTCATGCAGCGTATACTAAATGTACACATCTGCAGAACCCTCATGCTGAATGTGCTGCAGGAAGTCACTATGAGTAGCTGCGCCAGGACAGGAGCGTGAAATAATGAAGTCACACTTGCAGCCGTTTTTACATTATTTGTCCGGAGATAAAGGATTGTCCCCGAATACACTGGAATCTTACGGTAGGGATGTATCGCAGTTTCTGGAGTTCGCTGAAGAGCGGGGGGCTAGTCAGCCTGATGAGATCCGAAGATCGCATGTGATATTATATCTTGGCTCATTACGCGGAGCTGGTCGAGCAACTGCAACGTTGAACAGGAACGCAGTGTCCCTTCGTGCTTTTTTTCATTATTTGCTGAAGGAACGTTTGATTGAGCAGGATCCAACACTGGACATGGAGACCATGAAGCCTGATAAGAAACCTCCTATGGTGCTTACCATTTCGGAAATAGAGCAGTTATTGGCTGCGCCGGATGTAAGTACGCCACAAGGGATGCGCGATAAGGCTATGCTGGAATTACTCTATGCAACAGGCATTAAGGTCTCTGAATTAATCTCACTTAACGTGGATGATGTGCACACGGATATGAAATTTGCGCGTTGTACAGGAACTTCTGGCAAGGAGCGGGTAGTTCCCATTGGAACCCTTGCAGCTGAGAGTGTAGCGGCTTACACTTCACTTATGCGGGACAAGCTGCTTCGTGATCACCAGGAGGAACCAGCCATGTTCCTGAATAGTCTAGGCGGAAGATTAACCCGACAAGGCTTTTGGAAAATCATAAAAAAATATGCACGGGAAGCAAACATTGAGCAGGATATTACCCCGCATACACTTAGGCATTCCTTCGCAGCCCATTTACTGGAAGGCGGAGCAGATTTGCGTTCCGTACAACAAATGCTGGGTCATGCCGATATTTCGACGACTCAGATTTATAACGGTATAGCGCGTAAGAATATGAAGGAAGTATATGAGAGCCACCATCCTAGAGCTCGATAATTCTGCTTTAAAGATGCTTTTTGTGAGTAAGATGGTTATGATGGAATCATACTGAAAGGATAGACTGGGGAATGATCCGCAGGTTATCTTTTAGCAGAAACGGATACCTGATAAGCGGTACATTGTATCGCTAACTTCGGAAGCGTATGTCTTCTGGAAGACGGTACAGCCGTTTCTTCTTGTTGGTACGAAAGAATATCTATATTAAAAAAGGAGTGAAGACAATAATGTCCTCATTTAAACGAATTGGTTTTATTGTTCTAGATAGTGTTGGTATCGGTGAAGCGCCAGATGCTGCGAATTTCGGTGATGCTGGGTCGCACACGCTTGGTCATATATTGGATCGTGTTCCTGGTTTGAAGCTTCCTAATCTCCAGAAGCTCGGGTTAGCTAATATTGCTCCGCTGCCACCGCTAGAGCCTGTAGCTTCACCAACAGGGTACTACGGCAAAATGCAGGAAGTATCTGTAGGCAAGGATACGATGACCGGACACTGGGAGCTAATGGGGCTGAAGATTGAGGTTCCTTTCAATACGTATCCTGACGGTTTTCCAGCAGAATTGATTGAGAAGTTCGAAGCGGCAACTGGTCGTAAGGTAATCGGGAATAAACCGGCTTCCGGAACGGAGATTCTTGTTGAATACGGCGAAGAGCAAATGAAAACCGGTGCTTGGATTGTCTATACCTCTGCGGACAGCGTATTCCAGCTTGCTGCACATGAAGATATCATTCCACTCGAAGAGCTGTACAGCGCTTGTAAAATAGCCCGTGAGCTGACGATGGCTCCAGAATTCTCGGTTGGTCGCGTGATTGCTCGTCCATATGTTGGCGAACCAGGGAAATTCGTTCGGACGCCAAACCGGCATGACTATGCTGTGAAGCCGCCAGAACCAACGGTAATGAACGCGCTGACTGATATCGGTAAAGATGTTATCGCGGTTGGTAAGATCAACGATATCTTTACAGGAGAAGGAGTTACGGCTTCTTATCCAACGAAGAGCAATGAACATGGAATCGAAGTTACTATTGAGCAGCTTCGTCAACCGTTTGACGGTTTCCTGTTTACGAATCTGGTGGATTTTGATTCTTTGTATGGACATCGTCGTGACCCAGAAGGATACGGCCGTGCACTGGAAGTGTTCGATCAGGCCCTGCCTGAAATTCTATCTACGCTCGGTGAAGATGATCTATTGATTATTTCTGCAGACCATGGTAACGATCCGATCCATAGTGGAACTGATCATACCCGTGAATATGTACCGCTCTTAATCTATAGCCCGCGGTTTAAACATCCAGAAAGTTTGGGCATTCGTGAAACCTTCTCTGATGTAGCTGCAACCATTGCTGATAACTTTGGTGCGAAGGCGCCGCAGTATGGGACAAGCTTTTTAGCGAAACTGCAATAAAAGGGTTGTGGGTTGCTCCACAACATCAATGAAGGAGGATCATCCATGAGCGCATTAACTCAAAAAGAAATTCAAGAAGCAGCCATTTATATAAAAGACAAATGTCCGGTGGCTCCGGAAATTGGATTGATCCTTGGTTCAGGCCTCGGTGTGCTTGCAGACCTTATTACGGATGGAGTAAGCATTCCATATGATGAGATTCCTCACTTTCCTGTGTCTACTGTAGAAGGACATGAGGGCGAGCTATTAATTGGTATGATCGAAGGCCGCCGAGTCGTGATGATGAAGGGCCGCTTTCATATGTATGAGGGTTATGGACCGGAGGTAACGGCATTCCCTGTACGGGTTATGAAAGAGCTTGGTATAGCCAGTTTACTAGTAACGAATGCAGCTGGTGGAGTGAACACTGATTTCACGCCGGGTGATCTTATGCTTCTTACGGATCATCTTAATATGACTGGACGGAATCCTTTAATAGGACCTAATGATCCTGCACTTGGTGTGCGCTTCCCAGATATGTCGACCGCCTACAGTCGCCGCCTGATCCAGGTAGCGAAGGAAACGGCAGCTCAGCAGAATTTCGAGTTCAAAGAAGGCGTATATGCGGGTCTATTGGGACCTTGCTACGAAACGCCTGCTGAAATTGTAATGCTTCGTACGCTAGGTGCCGATGCTGTGGGTATGTCTACTGTATCGGAGACCATTGTTGCTCGTCATGCAGGTATTGAGGTTTTGGGCATCTCCTGTATTACTAACATGGCCGCGGGAATCCTCGATCAACCTCTCAATCATGAAGAGGTAATGGAAACTGCAGAACGTGTGCGTGAGCGTTTCTTGAAACTGGTCTTAGGCTTTATTCCGAAAATGTAATTTCGGGCACTGCATTTTGAATTACTGGGAGGTCATATTTATGACACAAGTGATTAAATTTAAGCCATTGACGCATGAACAGGTAGTTAATTTAACTAAACCAAAATATATCGGATTTGCTCGCGCAAATGTCCGTGAAATGCAGGTGTAAAATGAGAGCTGTCGACATTATTCAGAAAAAAAGAGACGGTGGAGAGCTGAGCCGTGAGGAAATATCCTTTCTAATTCAAGGCTATAGTAAAGGTGAAGTTCCTGATTATCAACTTTCCGCTTGGGCCATGGCGGTTTATTTTCAAGGCATGAACGCACGGGAGACCGGTGATCTAACGATGGAAATGGCGATGTCCGGTGATCAAGTGGATCTGAGCCCAATCGCAGGCATTAAGGTTGATAAGCACTCCACAGGTGGAGTGGGAGATAAAACCACCGTGGTGCTTGCACCGTTGGTAGCCTCTGCTGGAGTACCGGTAGCGAAGATGTCCGGCCGCGGACTTGGGCACACAGGAGGTACACTTGATAAGCTGGAGTCGATCACTGGCTTTTCTATAGAGATGGATCGCGAGCGTTTTTTTGATCAAGTAGGGGAGATCGGAGCTGCCGTGATCGGCCAGTCGGGCAACATTACACCCGCTGACAAAAAGCTGTATGCCCTTCGGGATGTAACAGCAACTGTTGAATCCATCCCTCTTATTGCAAGCTCAGTGATGAGCAAGAAGATTGCAGCGGGTGCAGACGCCATTGTACTGGATGTCAAAACCGGCAGCGGTGCTTTTATGAAGACGCTTGATGATTCTATTGCGCTTGCCCAGGCTATGGTGGATATCGGCACCCATTTGGGTCGTAATACCGTTGCGATCATCAGTGATATGGATCAGCCACTGGGTTATGGGATCGGAAATGCGCTGGAAATTAAGGAAGGAATCGAGACCTTGAAGGGTCACGGTCCTAAAGATTTGCAGGAAGTCTGCCTTATTCTGGGCAGTCAGATGCTTATTCTTGGCGGTAAAGCCAAGGATGAAGCGGAGGCTCGTTCGATTCTGATGACACATATTGAAGATGGCACAGCGCTGGAGAAATTCAAACAGATCGTGAGTGCGCAAGGCGGAGATGTTTCGCAAATCGATGATCCGGAGAAACTCCCTGCTGCTAAACGATTCATTGAAGTGAAAGCGAAGACTAAGGGTTACATTGAGGGGATTCAAGCAGAAGAAATCGGCATTGCTGCTATGCTGCTTGGTGCAGGACGTGAAACCAAGGAATCTGTAATAGATTTGGCTGTAGGTATTCAACTCTCTAAAAAAGTTGGAGATGCTGTAGAGATTGGGGATACAGTTGCAGTATTGCATATCAATGATGCCAGTGATAAGAAAGTAGAGGAAGCTGAGGGCAAGGTGCTGGAAGCTTACCGTATTACTTCTGAATCGGTTCCACCATTGCCACTGGTATTCGCGCTTGTTACGAAGGATGGAGTAACACGGTACTAGCCAAGGAAATGTAATTATTTTCATGACAAAGACCTGAAATAGAGAGTAAAATAGCGAGCCTCCGTTAATAGGAGGCTCGCTGTTTTACGTTTTTGACGGAGCAGCTACAAATGCTTATCGATAAGATTGAAAATCTGAGAAGCCCCGCTGCTTGTATTACATAATACGACCACAGTCTCTCCACTAGCCGGATAGATAGCCGATCGGAAGGAAACACCGGGATCGTAGCCCATAATATGAAACTTGAACACTTTTTTTTCTCGGAGGGTGATCCATACACCATAACCATAATAGCCTTCACCATCCACATGTATGTGGGGAGTAAGCAACAATGAAGTGAGTACTGGACTCAAAAGGGTATGGTTCATTAGCCCATTCCAGAATAACTGCATGTCGGGAGCGGTTACGAAAGCTCCACCGTCAGCGCCTCCTTTTACCGGGATTGAATAGATGTTGCTTCTCCAGCTACCGTTCTCTTCTTCTATGTATCCTAGTGCACAGTTGGCTGGTAAGGCATCTAACGTAAAGTAACCGGATTGCTCCATTCCGCAAGGCTTAAAGATGTGAAGTTCCACATAATCGGAAAAGGACATTCCACTCAATTCCTCCACCAGAAGACCTAGCACGATATATCCGGTATTGTTGTAGTGGAAACGTTCACCAGGGGGCCACATCATGGGGAGGTTTCTAAACATCGGTACAAAGTCTTCCAGTTGCTGTAAAGTGTACATAGGTTGTGTCTTCCACAGTTCTTCGAAGTCACCCATGATTGTTTCATCAAAATAATCTGGAATCCCAGAGCTATGCGTAAGTAACTGATGTATGGTGATTTCAGAACTAAAGAGAGGGAACTCTACCTTCTTCAGATAGTCTGATAATCTGCTTTCGAAAGAAATCAATCCCCTTTCGACCAGTTGACAGACGGCAATTGCTGTGAATATTTTACACCCGGAAGCGATCCCGAACCGAGTATGAATATTGTTTTCGCGCTTATCCGACTTATTGGCATAACCGTGACAGCTGCTGGCGATTTCTTTATCATATTGTTTTGCTAGTACTACGCCTGAGAAATCGTTCTGTTTTGCTTCTGTCTCAATATAAGTTTCAAGTGGGTTCATTCGTATATTCACTCCTCTGTAAGACAGTATAGGTTCTTAGTTAACATTCGTGAAAGTCTACGATTTACCTTTTAAAGTCCTAAAATGAGAGCTAAAAAAATGGAAATACTTTAAATTTGAAATATTATTTAATCTCCCCTATAATAAAAATGCTCTGCAACTGCTGCTGGGCTTTTTTTAATTGATGACATCCTTAATTCTTGAGATAAATAATTGTTGTTATTTCCTTAAAAATGGAATAATTTTCACCCTTTCTGACGAAACTGGAACACAGTACCTGTGATATGAAGGTTAACGTTCAGGAGGGGAACCATTGTGAGAAAAATGCGTTTTGCTGTGCTTGTGCTCTGTATCGCTGTATCGGTTCTAGGACCTATGTCAGGCGCTTATGCAGAAGAAAAAACCAAGGACTCTGGCAGTAATGCTGCCGCTGTAGACCTCGCACCGGGAGCACGTTCTGCTATTTTGATGGACGCTGGTACCGGAACTGTTATTTATGAGAAGAACAGCCATGATAAGCTGCCCCCCGCAAGTATTACGAAGATTATGACGATGTTACTAACGGTGGAAGCGCTGGATGAAGGAAGGCTGCAGCTGACTGATAAGGTGCGAACAAGCGAATATGCGGCTTCTATGGGCGGATCGCAGATTTTTCTGGAGCCTGGTGAAGAAATGTCGGTAGACGATATGCTTAAAGGTATCGCTATGGCTTCTGGTAATGATGCTTCTGTGGCGATGGCGGAGAAAATAGCTGGTTCAGAGAGTGCTTTTGTCGATCTGATGAATAAACGTGCAGAGGAACTGGGTCTAAAAGATACCCATTTTGCCAACTGCAACGGTCTTCCAGCCGCCAATCACTATTCCTCAGCTTACGATATTGCGGTCATCAGTCGTGAGCTTTTGAAGCATGATCAAATTATCAAATATACCGGTTCCTATCAGGATTACTTACGTAAGGATTCAACCAAACCGTTCTGGTTGGTGAACACGAACAAGCTAGTGCGTTTCTACACTGGTGCTGATGGTTTGAAGACTGGTTATACTGCTGAGGCAAAATTCTGTCTGTCCGCTACAGCAGCAAGAGATGGCCTACGTGCTGTCGCTGTTGTGCTAGGCGAGCCGAACACAAAGACGCGCAATAGTGAAGTGTCAGGCATGTTCGATTACCTGTTCTCGCAATATAAAGTACACACGATCCACAAAGAAGGGGATGCCATCGGCACCCTAAAGATTGAAAAGGGCGTAAAATCCGAGCTGCCGATAACGGCCAAAGAGACGTACAGTGTTCTTTTGAAAAAAGGTGTGACTCAAGAAGGCATTCGCCACGAACTAGTATTGCCGGAAAGCGTGAAGGCTCCAGTAGCTGAAGGTCAATCTGTGGGCAAGCTAGTGGTCTACCAAGGAACCCAAGTGATTAAGGAATATGAATTAAAAGCAGGGGAAGCTGTGCCGAAAGCAGGCTGGTGGAAGCTCTTTAAGCGCACAACAGGCTCGATGTTCGGCGTAGATTAAAAACAGTTTTTTTGTAGATTACCCCCATGTACTCTGTAGATTCATAGGGGTTTTCTTCTAGTTTTGTCGTGAGGCAGGATTCCTGATTTGCCGCGTAGAAAACCTTGTCCTTGAAGGGAATAGGTACTGTCTTTCAAGGTCAGTTTTCAAAGCAACGAAGAGGAGAGTGGCAAGCATGAATTCTCATGTGGAGATGGAGCATCACAGGGGTGTGTTGATTGTCCGTTTATCAGGGGAGTTGGATCATCACGCAGCCGATTTTGTAAGAATGGATATGGATGAAGCGATTATGCGTGGTCAGGTATCGCATTTGGTTCTTAGTCTTAAGCATCTGCAGTTTATGGACAGTTCAGGCCTAGGCGTGATTCTGGGAAGGTATAAACTGATCCACAGTAAAGGTGGAAAAATGGTTGTGTGTGATGCAACGGCACCTGTGAAGCGGCTGCTGGAAATGTCAGGCCTGTTCAAAATCATGCCCCTATATGACGACGAGAGTACTGCACTCTCGGATTTGGAGGTTGCGTTATGACAAATAGTAAGGCTGGTAACTTCATGAACGTGCAGTTCGCTGCACGCTCGGAGAACGAATCGTTCGCGCGTGTAGTCGTAGCGGCGTTCGTTTCCCGGCTTGATCCTACAATGGACGAGCTGAATGATCTGAAGACAGTCGTGTCGGAAGCGGTCACCAACTGTATTATTCATGGGTATGATAGTGATCCGGAAGGTATTGTGACCATTTCGGCATCGCTAGACAACGAAACGGTACATCTAACCATTGAGGATCAAGGACGGGGCATTGAGGATTTGGAGCTGGCGCAACAGCCGCTGTATACCTCTAAGCCAGAGCTGGAGCGGTCGGGCATGGGCTTTACTATTATGGAGAATTTCATGGATGAATTTGAAGTCACTAGTGAACCGGGACACGGTACTTCTATCTCAATGAAGAAAACCATCGTCTCGAAAAAAGCTTTATACAATTAGGGGTTGGAGCCATGGATGCAGAGTCAAAAAAAGCTCCGCCGACCTATTTGGACGATGCGGAGGTCAAACGTCTTATCGCGCTCAGTCAGGCCGGAGATAGTCTTGCCCGCGACACGCTTGTAAGCTGTAATATCCGACTGGTCTGGTCGGTAGTACAGCGGTTTATGAACCGCGGGTATGAGCCTGACGATTTGTTCCAGATCGGTTGCATTGGACTCCTGAAGTCCGTTGATAAATTTGACCTCAGCTATGAGGTCAAGTTCTCCACTTATGCGGTGCCGATGATTATCGGTGAGATTCAGCGTTTCCTTCGTGACGATGGCACCTTGAAGGTCAGTCGTTCCCTTAAGGAAATGGCTAATAAAGTTCGTAAGATGAAGGACGAAATGTCTAAAACGCTTGATCGTCTGCCTACGATTGGTGAAGTTGCGGAAGCGCTAGGGGTTACACCCGAAGAAGTGGTGTTCGCTCAAGAAGCCAATAAACCACCGACCTCTATCCATGAGACGGTGTTTGAGAATGATGGAGATCCGATCACGCTGATTGATCAAATCGCTGACGAATCACAGGAGCGTTGGTTCGATAAGCTGGCATTAAATGAAGCTATCGGAGGCCTCAGTGAACGTGAACGTCTGATTGTCTATCTACGCTACTATCGTGATCAAACGCAGTCGGAGGTCGCCAGTCGTCTAGGGATCTCTCAAGTGCAGGTATCCCGGCTGGAGAAGAAAATATTGCAGAATATCCGTGAGCAGATTGCTCAGTAGGATAAAGTTATTCATGTAATGACGCTTGTAAAATAGCGAATTAGAACAAAAAGCCGCCCCGAAAAGGGGGGGCTTTTTATGTGGAGGTGATCTTAATATGCATTCACTCGGTGACGAGAATGTGATCACATGGTCTATGGATATGGAAGAAAATCTGCTGACGATGTCGAGAATTTTAGAGGAATGGGCTGGTTGCACAAGTAAGACTAAACCGCACAGCCCTAGTTTTTTACGGGAACTTGTAAATGTAGTGGATCGTGATCGATATGATGCTTACATGGAAAGATTAAATGCTGGTCATATCAGTAGTCTTGAGTATCGGATGCAACTACCTACTGAAGGACTGAAGTGGGTTCAAAATATCGGCACGCCTATCCTAAATAAGGAGAACAAGGTCTGCCGAATAGATGGAATTATGCTGGACATTACTGAACAAAAAACGGCACAGATTCAATTAGAGAGCACATTTTCTTTGTATCAACAGATGTTCTCTAATCTAGATGTGGCGGTTTGGTCTTACGATTACGTATCTAAGAAAGTGTTATTTATATCGGATGCCATACTCAATATCACCGGTTATTCCGTTGAGCAGGCGAAAGAGGATGATTTTTGGCTTCGTATTGCTTATAAGGAAGAAAATCCCTTGATTCAAGAGATCATATCATCAGTTGGTCAAGGGATTCCACAACTTAGTGAATATCGAATTATCCACGCAAGTGGTGAGCCTCGATGGTTACAGGTCAGAATCATACCCAGTCTAGATGAATCCCAAGCGGTAGTTCGGCTTGATGGGATCTTGGCAGATATTACTGAAAGAAAGCTAATGAAGGAGGCTTTACTCAAAAGTGAACAGCGCTATAAATCCTTATTTGACTATAACTCAGACGTCGTATGTGAGGTGAATCTACAAGGTAATATTTTGGCAATCAATTCTGCGGCACAGCAAATTACTGGAGAAGCTTTAAGTATGGTCGGAGAGAACTTGTCCATCATGAATCTATTTGGAGTAGAAAATATAACGAGGATGTCGGATTATTTCGGAAGAACAGTACGGGGATCTGCTCAGCATTATGTTGTGGCCTCTTCGCGTAAGGATGGATCAGTGAGCCACTGGACTATGAAAAACATCCCAATTTATGTGAATAGTCGTATTGTGGGTGCTTTTGTTGTCGCTAAAGATATAACATCAACAGTAGAAGTAGAACAAAAGCTGGCACAGCGAGAAGCAGAGTACAGACTAATTATTAATAACATGAAGGATATGATGGGGGTTCTGGATCAGAAAGGAAATTTCATTGTAGCCTCCCCCTCCTGTGAGACCCTAATCGGTATTCCTGTAGGTTTAATCAAGGACACTACCATCTTAGAGTATATCGATCCAGATGAGCAAGAAAGCTTGCGTGAACAAATAACAAATATTTTTCGGACAAAAGCAAGTAAGATGTTTTACAATCGTTTTATTCACACAAAAGGTTATATCTTAAATTTAGAATGTCTTGCTACTCCCGTTCTAGGTGAGGATGGAGAAGTAATGAGTATCGTAATTGTAGCAAGAGACATTACCAAGAGAGTCCAAATGGAACAAGAATTAAGGGAAAGCGAGGAATTCAATCAGCAGCTGATCAAGATGTCGCCTGAAGCGGTCGTTCTGCATAGCGATTATAAGTTTGTTTATGTAAATTTCTCTTGTCTTGGATTATTTGGAGTTAGCGATGAGAGTCAATTGATCGGTAAAAATATTTTCAATTGGGCGCATCCGGAGTATCTGCCGCTGGCGAAAGAACGCATGCGTGAGATCTATAAAGAACCCTATAAGATCTTAGTTCCTATTGAACAAAAGGTCGTACGTTCAGATGGGACGATTATCGATGTAGAGGTAACAGCTAGCTCCATTTTGTACAAAGGAAAAGTCGCATGTATCTCTATATTTAGGGATATTAGTGATCGAAAAAAAGCAGATGAGGATAGACAACATACAGAGCAGATTATTCGAGAGAGTGAGGAACGGTATTTTCGCCTGCAAACGAGTCTCGATCAGTTCTCCGAAGATCTTTTTGGTGTGATGAAGATTAGTCATATGGAACAGCGGTTACTTAGAGAAGTCAGAGAAACTCTGCAGATAACAAATATAAAATTTATCGCAGTTGAATCTAACCATGATAAATTATGTGAAATTATCGAGACGGAGCAAGGGTATTCACTCAAGATCGGGGAGTCCCGAGGAAAGAGCTACTTGCTATCGATTAACGAGAAGACGCTTTTACTAGAAATCAGTTCTATTCGTGTGTGGCTGGAGACGATTACCCGTTATGTCAGTGTTCTCTTTGATCATTTTTTGCTTATCGAAGATTTAACGAAGGATCTTGAGCTAGCGGCTTCTAAGCAAGTGGCCCCTACATGGCTTCTTCGCTTTATGTTTAATTTATCAGAGAATGAGCGAAAACGGCTTGCTCAGGATTTACATGACTCAGCGCTCCAAGAACAGATTATCTGGTATCGTAAGCTGGATTTTCTCTTAGGTGAAAGGTCCATTAATGGGGAACTTAGAGAACAACTAGAACAGATCTCAGAAGGTTTACTTGATGTTATTTATCAACTGCGGATTATTTGTAACGAGCTCCGACCTCCTGCATTAATTAATGAAGGTCTTATCTCCTCGCTGGAGACGTTGTTTGAATTTACGCAGCTACGTACCAACTATCAGATTTATTTCGAGTCTGAAGGATTCACGCATAAGTTAGATGATGAAGTGCTTATAGGTCTGTACCGTATTGTGCAAGAGCTTTTAGCTAATGCAGCAAAGCACTCTTTTGCGACAGAAGTCCACATCACCTTAGCTAGTGAAGACAATCATATTCATTTGGATTATAAAGATAACGGAATCGGAATGAATTTATTTGGTGAGGATTCACTTACAAGTATGGGGATTTATGGGATGAAGGAAAGGGTTCGAAGTATGGATGGGTCAATAGTATTCCGATCGCCAGATAAAAAGGGATTAGCGGTCAATATATCTATACCTACAGATTAATCATGCGGCATAACAATTGGATAGAGGGGTAGTCATAGGCATGATTCAAATATTGTTAGTGGATGATCATCCATCTGTTATGGAAGGGACTAAAATGATATTAGAGCAAGAGGGAGACATGAAGGTTACTCTAGCTAATTCAGCGGATGAAGTGCTTGAAATGGTGAGTAGTCATTCCTTTGACGTAATGTTATTTGATCTTCATATCGCGGATGTGAATGGGATTGATTTGGCGAAGCAGGTATTAACAATGAACGCGGATGCGATTATCTTAATCTACACCGGATATGAATTTACTAACAAATTTAACCTGATGATCGAATCGGGGATCTTTGGGTTTATCTCAAAAACAACCAATAGAGAGCAGTTGATTACAGCGGTACGATGTGCATTAAGAGGGGAAGTCATTCTACCGCGGACCTTAGTCAAGCAGTTAAGAAAAGTACCGCCTAAAGGATTAGAAATCAATGATGAACAAGCAACCTCCATGATTAGCAAAAGGGAACATGAAATGCTGACGGAAATCGCAAAAGGAAAAAGTAATAAGGAAATAGCGGAGATTGTGCTTATGAGTCAGCGGTCACTAGAATATAGTTTAACGAATTTGTTCCAAAAGCTAAATGTGAAATCTAGAATTGAAGCGGCTATAAAAGCTAAACGGCTCGGAATATTGAAGGAATCAGATTTTACTAATTCATTGTGAAAATACGTAACAACCCTATAGATTGAAATCCCGATCACTAGATAGTGAGGCGGGATTTTTTGTTTTGCGCGTCATTGCGGAGGTACGCAATAATTTTGCGTGATCACGCTATTTATTTTCGGTTACCATATTCTTCTTACCGTTTATGATGAAATAGTTCCTAAGAATTACTAAAAATTGACTAACGTAATGAGGTGCAGAAGGATGAAATGGTTTTATAATTTGAGAACAGCAGTGAAGCTAATCTCAGCATTTGTGTTGGTATCAGTCATTTTATGCTTTGTAGGATTCTATGGAATAAGTAATTTGAGTAAGATGGATGAGTCCATCGAGGATATGTATAAAAATCGCTTAACACCGATTGCCTATCTCGGTGAAGCGAATGAACTTTTTTTAACGAATAGAATAAACATCCGGGATATAAATACGATGGCCCAAACCGAGGTGAAGAAAAAAGAATATCGGGATAAATTACATAAGAATGTCCAAAGCATTGAAGACATCATGAGTAAATATAGTAAGACAAGATTGAGAGAAGAAGAATTAGAGAAAATGAAGGATTATCCTGAGATCTGGCAACGCTATACCACCAGCGTGGATCATGCAATTGAATTGGATAAGAAGATCATTAGTAATGAAGAATATACGAATTATTTGATAACAGGAGATTTACAGCTGGCCACTACGGAGATGACGGATTTCTTGCAAGGTTTAATTGACATCAATATGAAGCAGGCACAGGAATCCAGTGATAACGCCAATGAATTATATCAATCCTCTCGGTTGATTACCTTTAGTGTTACTATCATTGCACTTTTAATCAGCGTGGGTTTTGGCTATCTAATCTCGCAAATTATAGCACGGCCTCTTAATCAAGTGATGCGCCTGCTAGGTAAAGTAGCCAACGGAGACTTAAGCGAAACTTCGAATCTAAATTCTAAGGATGAGATCGGAAAACTTGCGAATTCTGTGAATGAAATGGTTCTGAACTTAAGGCATACTGTGGGGGGGATTTTGTCCTCTGCGGAAAGTGTCTCGGCGGCAGCACAGCAAATATCAGCAAGTACTGAGGAAGTAGCTAGCGGCAGTATGAGTCAAGCCACTGCAGCGCAAACGATGAATGAGTTGTTCCGAGAATTGTCTGAAGCGATTAATTCAGTAGCTCAGAGTGCAGAGCAAGCCTCAGAGCTGTCAGATCATACGATGCGTATTGCTCAGGATGGAGGTGCGGTGGTTACTGACTCCATTCAAGGGATGACGTTACTTAACAACCAAATGTCTAGACTAGAAGAAGGCTCAGATAAAATTGGCGAGATCATTGCGGTCATTGATGATATTGCAAAACAGACAAATCTGCTGGCTCTTAACGCAGCTATAGAAGCGGCTCGTGCAGGTGAACAGGGCCGAGGCTTTGCCGTTGTAGCGAATGAAGTAAGAAAGCTAGCAGAGCGGAGCAGTGAGGCTACTAAGCAAGTCACGGACATTATTAAAGAAATGCAGAAGAATACGCAGCATAGCGTGAAGGCTGTAGTCGAAGGCGTAGCATTTTCACAAAAAAATGGGGAAGCCTTTGATCATATTCTCTCTATGGTGAACGATACCGCTCATAAAGTAACAGAAATTGCTGCTGCCAGTGAAGAACAGGCCGCGCAGTCATCAGAAGTGTTGTACTCGATCGAGAGCATATCGGCAGCAACGGAAGAAATGGCGGCAAGCAGTAGTGAAACGGCAACAACGGCTAATGCATTAGCACAGCTTGCGGAGGAACTAAATGCACTCGTATCTATTTTTAAAGTTAAATAAGCCGTGTCATGGGGATCATCATTGATAGGAGAGGAGAAGTAGTGCAAAAGTTAAAGGTGCTCGTTGTAGCTACTTCAGTAATGATGCGTAAACAGATCTCGAACCTTATTGCGGAGGATTCAATTATCGAGGTCATTGGAGCAGCTCGAAATGCATCCGAAGCGGTTAGCATGGTTCAAGAACTCAGGCCTGATGTCGTGACGATTGATATAGAAGTGCCAGAATTGAATAGTTTAGTAGCGCTCTCTAGTATTATGTCGCAACGTCCAACCCCTATCCTTATCCTAAGCTCGGGATCAAAGGATGGAATAACAGCAACTATCACAGGTCTACAGAACGGAGCTGTAGATTTTATATCCAAGCCCACTCAAATCCATGGACCTGATTTGTCCCAAATAAAAGACGAGCTAATATTCAAAATTAAACAAGCTGCTCAAATTCCTTTGAGAACCCTTATCCTTAACAATATTACTGTTTCGAAAGTGATGACAGGACTACAGGCAGAAGACAATTCTAAGAACGGATGTACGGAAGAATTCGATCAAATCGTAGCCATAGGATGTGGAGTTGGTGGTCCGAAGGCGCTTGAAATCGTAATTAGCTCGCTCCCGGCAAACTTCCCATATCCTTTATTAATCGTTCAGCATATGCCACCCAAGTATACGAAAGTACTAGCAGAACGATTGAATCGATTCTCAAGTGTACGGGTGGTTGAGGCGAAAGATGATCAATTGGTACATGGCGGAACGGCATATATTGCACCTGGTAATTGTCATATGACCGTAGTTCAGCAAGGGCAAGTATGTAGAATCAAACTTCACAAGAAAGCTTCAGTGAACGGATACCGTCCATCCATTGATGTATTGTTCGAATCGATTTCTGGACTGAAAATCTTGAAGCAGCATTTGATTCTAATGACCGGAAGGGGAAACGATGGCGCGAGAGGCATGCTGATTGCCAAACAAGCTGGCGCCCAATCTACCCTTGTAGAGTCGCAAGAGACTTCGATTGTAAATGAAATGCCTGAAGCGGCGGTTGAGCTCAAGTGCGTGGATTATGAAGTTCCTTCATTTTTGTTAGCCTCGAAGATTATGGAGGTTACGGGGATGTTGGACGAACAAATTTGATGAATAATCATTACCATAGGCGTTGGTAGGAGGAAAATCCACCAACGCTTTTTTATGTAAACCTAGGGTTTCATCCCAAGTGGGGATAAAATTCCTATAGATTATTCCATGTTGACACCTCCAAATGATAACGATTATCATTTGAGTTGTGAATGGCTTTAATTGTATTGGCGAAGAAGGAGAGGCTTTCGATGGCTTTAAAAATATTGAATTTGGAGATTCATGATCTTTTTGAACAATTTACAGAGCGGATAGAAGGGCATGTTGAGCACAACCAGTGGGAACAACGTCTTACCATACCCTCGCATATCGGTCAGGGAAGCATTACACGTACGCGGATTCGTCCAGGTATGGAGATCATGTATACGGATATAACTTACGTACAAGATATGAAGCTCTACATTCAGGAAGCTTGTCCGTTATTCGAACTAAGCTATAACGTGAGTGGAGAAATCTATTGCGAATGGAACGGCAAGGAAAGTCACACGGAGAAACAAACAGGCAATGTTCTTTTTTTAGAGGATGTTCAGGTGTATGAAGAGAAAAAAGCTGGTGTCTCCAATCAATTGTTAGAAATACGGCTAGCTCCTAGCGAACTGCTGTATTATGCCGGAGATCTAGCGGAGAAACAACAGATGGAGACCTGGCTTAAACATCATCATGGAAATATTGACCGTTATCCTGACACTGCGGCGATTCGAAAATGTGTCTTTGAAATGATCCATTGTACTTATCATGGAACATTGAGACGATTATATATGGAGAGCAAAGCGCTTGAATTTATCGCTTTATTTGGGGAGTCCGATGGTTACGGCTCTAAGAGCGGGAGTATGACGTTCCGGCATGATGATATTATAAATCTAAAGCGGGTACATGAGTTGGTGCAAATCCATTTCGAACAACCGCTGTCCATACGTGAGTTAGCCAAGCGGGTAGGCATCAATGAATACAAGTTAAAAAAGGGTTTCCGTGAGTTATTTGGCATGACGATCTTCGAGCTTGTTCGTATAAAGCGGATGGAGAAGGCACTTTGGTACATGGAGGTAGAAGGTTTGAATATAGGAAAAACAGCCGTTTCGGTCGGATATAGTAATGTCAGCAATTTCACGACAACCTTCCGTAAGCACTACGGCTGCAATCCAAGCGAGTACTTAAAACGTATCGAACAACAGACTTTGGAGCGAAATAGGATCTAGAAGGATTTGTACTTACAGATGGCTTCATGCAGTAGGACATAGGGTTCGGAATCGAACACTATATTCTGCCTGTTTGAGGTTTTTTTGTGTTTGCTCCCTTATCAAGGAGTAAACCTCCCTTAACAGGTAGAGAAAAAGACTATTATAATTGATAATCATTATCATAGATTTCATGAAGAGGTGGTCATACAATGCAAGAAGTTGATTCGCGACGTTGGTATGCGCTTTGGGTTATTTTACTTCCAACATTACTCATTTCATTGAATACTTATATGATTCAAGTCGCCCTTCCATTAATGCAAAATCGCTTGAATGCGAGCTTCTCTGAAGCACAGCTTATCGTCACCGGATTTTCGCTAGGATTAGCTGTGGCGTTGATCATTAGTGGAAAGCTTGGGGATATATACGGCAGAAAACGAATGCTGATTATCGGAGTGAGTGGATTTACGATTATGGCGGTGTTGGGTGGTTTGACCTCAGATCCGACACTTCTGATTGTTATTCGCATCGTACAAGGTATGGCAGCTGCGCTTATCCAGCCTCAGGTTTTGTCTACACTTCAGGTCAGCTTTCTGCCAAAGGAAAAAGGGCTTGTTTTCGGTATTTATGGTGCAATGATTGGCATTGGATTCGCTTTCGGATTCATTCTCGGAGGCACTATTGTGAATTGGAATCCGTTCGATCTCGGTTGGCGGACGGTATTTTTTTTCAATGTGCCCTTCGGACTTCTCGTCCTGCTGTTAATGCCGATTGTTCCTGAAACAAGAGCCGAGCAGACGCACAATATTGATTGGACGGGAAGCTTCCTACTGCTGATCAGTTTGTTTCTGCTGATCTATCCGTTATCTGAGGGACAAAAACAAGGGTGGCCCTTGTGGATCTCAGGCTGTCTAATTATAGCTTTATTCGTGTTGTTTACTTTTATCTGGGTTGAAAATCGGAAAGGAAAGCAGGGGAATTGTCCATTAGTCGATTTGTCTATTTTCAGACATCGAACATTTAGTGTAGGTCTGGCGACCGTGCTTGTCCTTTATCTAGGCATGTTCTCCTTTTTTTTTGTTTTAAGCTACTATATGCAATTTGGCTTGCACTATAATGTTCAAGATACAAGTTTGGTTTTTTTGGCTATAGGTATAGGTTTTTTTCTGACTTCCCTGATATCGTCTCGAATGGTCAGAAGATGGGGGATGAGTGTACTTAAAATAGGAGCGTTGATGATGGGATGCTCTAGTTTATTGCTTATATGGGAGCTAAATGTGGATGCGACGCATCTGCTGGGCGCACGAAATATTTTAATATTATTGATATATGGCTTCGGTCTCGGCATGGCTACTACACCATTAGTCAACGTCACGCTCAGTTCAGTACCAGCAAGGATTACGGGCACAGGATCAGGTCTGATCACTACATTTATGTATTTAGCAAACTCGTTAGGGGTGGCTCTAATCGGTATTTTGTTCTCCACTTCGTTGAAACATTCTCTTTTGGAAGCAGATTTATCGGATTATGTAAGGGCGTTTTCCTTCTCACTGGCAGCTATCGGAGGACTTGCTTTTACTGGTTTTGTTTGTCTTTGTTTCTTGCGAGAGCGGAAATGATAGAGGAGGAATCAAGTTTTCTTGTTTTGTGAGCAATCTAACAACCGTTCTCTTCACTTAGTTTTATAGTATTTACAGGAATAACATAATTCCATTTAATGTTAATCCGCCAAGCTATGAAGGGGACGGTGCGAGCATGCCTATTCTAGAGGTAGATAATCTCTCAAAAGAATATAAAGGCAAGGGTAAAATGAATGTGTTTCGGGCGCTAAACGGCATAAGCCTGAGTGTGGATAGCGGAGAGCTTGTAGCGATTATGGGGCCTTCGGGGAGTGGTAAAACGACGCTGCTGAACATCCTTAGCGGGATCGACACGGAATATAGTGGGGTAGTCCGGATTGCAGAGACTAGTATAAGCGAGATGTCTAAGAACGAGCTTGCACTGTTTCGCCGGCAGCGAATGGGGTTCGTTTTTCAAGATTACAATCTGCTGGATAGCCTGACCCTACGGGAAAATATAATGGTGCCCATGGTTCTGGATGACCAAGAGGTAGACGATATCAATACCAAGACAGATGAGACGTTATTACTCTTTGATCTGGACGAGGTGAAGGATAAATATCCGTATATGGTTTCAGGAGGACAGCAACAACGAGCGGCGATTAGCAGAGCGATTATTAATGATCCGGAGGTGATCTTTGCGGATGAGCCGACGGGGAATTTGGATTCCAAATCCTCAAGTATAGTAATGAGGACCTTCGCCAAACTGAATGCTCTGAAAGGAGCAACGATTGTGATGGTCACACATGATCCTTTTGCGGCCAGCTATTGTAATCGCGTGCTCTTTATCAAGGATGGGAAGGCTCTATTAGAGATTACTAGGGACAATAAAGAACGGAGAGCATTTTTTGATAGGATTCTGGAGAGTCTGGCCTTCATTGGAGGGGGAGAAGATGACCTTTAGGAGAATGGCTATTCAGATTTTTAAGGCGAACCTTAGAAGGTATTTGTTATTTTTCCTATGCAGCAGCTTTACGATTATGGTCTTTTTCGCCTTTTACTCCCTGTATACCAACCCTGATTTTAATGACCCCTATCAAGTGAATGGAATGGTGTCCGGTAATTTATATGCTCCTTTTTTGGTGATGAGAGTATTTGCTGTTCTATTTATTGTATATGCGCAAATGGCCTTTTTGAAATTTAGAAAAAGCGACTTTGGGCTGTTAATGGTTCTTGGAATGACGAGCCACAATATCCGTAAAATTATTTTGTTAGAAAATAGCTTGATTGCATTAGCTTCGATTCTCACGGGTTTAGGTGCAGGGACGGTCTTCTCCGGTCTTTTCTTCTTCATCATCTCGTTGTTTGTTAATATAGGGGGCAGTTCTTTTTCACTTACGCTGGAAAGTTATCTGTATACCATTAAATTCTTCGGGATTATTTACATAGCTGTGATTGGAATCCAATTAATATTAACGCTGAGATACAACATTGTACACCTTCTAAAAGAATCCAGAGCCGCAGAACGTAGCCTTCTTCATGGTAAAATCACAGGGATCATCGGAGTCGTATTACTGGGGATCTCCGTTTATGATATGATTACTCATTACAGTCCTGATGATGCCCGTATGATGTTAATCAATCTGGGAGTAAGTATGGTGGGTGTCTATTTGCTGCTGTCAGGTCTTGGTGACTGGATGAAACTCATCTTTTCGCGATCTACGAAAGCTTATCATAAGCATTTAATGTTTAGCTCCGATTTGAACTATACCCTTGGTCGATCCAAAATAGTGCTTTCTCTTATCACCTTCCTCGTCTTCATAACAATTTCTCTAAGCGGTATTATCTTTTATATTACCTGGGATGCTGAGAATATTCCTGTAAAAAACAACCCTTATGATATTGCCTATTCAGAAGTATTTGGAAAAAATAGTATCTCACCAAAAATACTAAGCGAGATCATGGATCATGGCGCCACGCCGCTGCTTTCACACCAAAAGCTGGAGTATATCGACTTGTTTAATTTCAAAATATTTCTGGACCATAACATCAATGCATTAATCGGCACTGATTATCATGTGGAGAAAGATCACTTTCTTAATCTTGCCTTAGTTGCTCGAGGAGAAGAATGGAAGAATCAAAGACCAGAGATGCCCAGCTTCGAAATGAAGCTTTCTTCCGGAAATCATACGTTGTACTCACAAGGACTTATATTTAAAATGCTATTTAATCCTGTGCCGAATCTTATGAATGGTCTTCATGTCATTGTTAACGAAGAGGATTATATGGTGCTGAAAGCGGAAAATAAAAAAGCGATCGGTAACCTTCAGCTCTTGAATTTTAAGGATTGGAAAAAAACTGCGGATATAGATGCTAAGTTAAATGCCGCTTTAGCCAAATATAACAAAGACAATACAGAGTCCTGGTATGGCAATGAGCGGCAAGAGGCCCTCGTATTCTCTACGAAGTCTAGAATAAGTGACTATCTACAGTTACAGGAGTCTGGCCGATTTGGAATCTTCGTAATTTCATTTGTTGGTTTAATATTTTTCGGCGCCTCCGGGATAGTGCTGCATTTCAGTATTCAGACCGATTTAGAGCGTGAGAGGATCAAATTCAGGAAGCTGAATAAGATTGGAATTACTTCTAAGGACGTGGCTCGCATTATAGGCGGCCCTTTAAAAGTGCTGTTTTTTCTCCCGTATGCATTAGGTATTGCATTGTCTTCTTTTTATGTTGTTAGTTCTTCCAGAGTTGAAATGTCTACAGCTCTGGAGCCGATGTGGTTTTGTTTGTTGGTAGGCGGAGCGTTTCTTTTATTTCAAGTCCTTTTTTATCGTATATACACCAAATTATACACTCGCAATATGCTGGCTCATATCGGACTGCTTGATGTTCCCACAACGAATAATACAAGATGTAAATTTAATTCCAATTATGATAATATTAACAAATAAAATCATGGGGGGATTCCATTTGAAAAAGATTTTTTCCAGAATTGCAGTCGCATTAATGATCTTGATCCTTGTTGCGATAGTCACTTGCTTTTATATTGGTGAATTCACCTATGCGTATGGATTAATTTTGGTGCTGTTTTTCGTATTTGCGGGGATGGGGCAGCTCTATAAGCTTAAAAATGATGAGTATATGTACAAAAAATTAAATAACACTGATGAGTATAATGAATATACTAGATGATATAAATTTAATAGAAACTTCTTATGTATAACCAAAACACCCCACTTTAGGCGATGCCTAATAAGTGGGGTGTTTCTTTATGTGTCTATTCTTATTTCTTACCGTTGCGCTCAAGAATCATATCAACGAACAGATCGATTTGTGCGGTAATGGCAATAGGATCATAGCGATAAAAAGTATCAAAATCGTTGTAGAACAGATGGTCGTTCTTCGCAGCAGCAAGTCCGTTCCAAACGGGTGATTCCTTCAGCTCTTTCAGCTTATCATCTTTTTTATCAGGATCATAAGTAGTTAGGAACATGTAATCCGCTGCATATTCTGGCAACAGCTCCATGGATAGCTGCAGTGTTTGGTTGTCATTGCTGTTCTTAGTAGGCATTTTCAGCTTAAGTGCATTATATAGGGCTTGTCCACCACGGCCCGCATTGTTACCGAAGGTCCATAGCTCACCTTTGTCAGTCAGCTCATAAATTCCGAATGTATCATTTTCATTCACGATACCTTTAAGCTTTTCGCGGCCTTCAGCAGCCTTTTTCTCAAAGTCAGCAATGAATTGCTCAGCTTTATCAGGTGCTCCTACAATATCTCCAAACAGTTTTACGGTTTCATAGATGTTCGTAGCAGTTCCGTATGGAATATGAATGGTTGGAGCGATTTTGGATAAAGCATCATAGTTGTCATCGTACATAACTACAATTAGATCAGGTGCAAGTTCTAGTGCTTTCTCAGCATTGACTGGAGCACCAACATCTTGTGTGTTTTTGAGCAGGTCTTTCAAGAAGGGGTTATCAAAAGTACTAGGTTCAACGCCAATGACGTTAGCTCCAACGGAGAGTAATTCCCCACCATAATAATCTGTAACGATCCGCTGAGGTTTAACTGGGATTTGAACAGTACCTTTAGTAGTTTCATAGCTGCGCATTTCGGCAGCGGAAGCATCAGGAACAGCTGTTGCCTCTGCACTCGGGGCTGTTGTTGCTTCAGTTGTCGCTGTTGGTGTATTAGATGAAGCCTTGTTGTTTCCCCCGCAAGCCGTCACAAATACAGACAATAACATTACGAGTGCCAGGATGGGGAAAAGGGTCTTTCTTTTTAGCATGGTAAACCTCCCTAAGTATATGTACCGAATGATAATAATGAGAATCATTATCAACATCATTTTCAATTTGAACTGTATCAAAGCTTAGAATTTCTGTCAATGCAATAAATTAAATGGTACCAATTAAATCTATCTATTGCCAAACCTAGGAAATGTAATTTACAATAGTCTAATGATAATGAGAATCAATTTCACAGAAATAGGGTGGCATTCATGAATCAACAGATAACTACCAGGATAGGGGCCGATAAAGGGGCAGTTAAACGAGAATTTCGTTCACGTCCTTGGGCGGCAACATTAATCTTGGTCGGCGGTCTGGCGCTATTATTATTAGGAATCGCTGTTTCCGTCTCCTTCGGTGCAGCAGATATTAAGCTGTCTGTGGTATGGTCAGCTGTGTTTCACTTTGATCCGGAGATCATGGATCATCAGATTATTAGAGAATTAAGATTACCTCGTGTACTTGGCGGAGCAATGATAGGGGCTAGCTTTGCAGTTGCAGGTGCCATTATGCAAGGGATGACGCGAAATCCATTGGCTGATTCAGGTCTGATGGGTATCAACTCAGGCGCAGGATTTGCGCTTGCACTATGTTTTGCTTTTTTTCCAAATTTATCGTTTATGTATTTGATTCTATATTCTTTCGTGGGTGCCGGCGTAGGCGCGGGTGTCGTATACGGAATAGGATCACTTGCTAAGGGCGGATTAACTCCTGCTCGTTTGGTGCTGGCCGGTGCTGCTTTTAGTGCACTTTTGTCTGCGTTGAGTGAAGGGGTAGCTTTATATTTTCACATCGGTCAAGATTTAGCCTTCTGGTACGCGGGAGGTGTGGCTGGAACGAAATGGATCCAACTCAAAATCATGTTCCCTTGGATAGGGGCCGCTTTAATTGGTGCAATGGTAATCTCTCGATCGATCACGATGCTCAGTTTAGGTGACGATGTTGCGAAAGGTCTAGGTCAGCGTACAGGGCTTGTGAAGTTGGCAGGTGCATTAATCGTATTGATTTTGGCTGGATCATCGGTTGCAGTAGTTGGTGCAGTTGGTTTCATTGGACTAATTATTCCGCATTTGACACGATTTTTTGTGGGTGTTGATTACAGATGGATTATTCCTTGTTCAGCGATCCTCGGCAGTCTACTTGCTGTATTTGCAGATTTAACTGCGCGGATGATTAATCCACCTAATGAAACGCCACTTGGCGCTATTATTGCACTGATTGGTGTACCATTCTTCCTTTATCTTGCACGTAAAGAAAGGAGGGAGCTGTAATGATGGAAAAGACGACATTCGGTTCCTTCGAAGCCGCCAAAAACAAACGGGGCTCAATTATCATGATTTCGTTGGCTGTACTAATTGTGATTGCTTTTATTATTAGTATGAATACAGGTTACATACGTTTGACTCCTATGGAGTTGATTAATACATTGTTCGGTAAAGGAACCGACAAGCAGGAGTTAATCTTGTTTCAGTTTCGGCTGCCACGTATTGTGATTTCCGTTCTAATTGGGGCAGGTCTGGCTGTATCCGGTGCTGTGATGCAGGGCGTCTTTCGTAATGCGTTGGCGGACCCTGGTATCTTAGGGATTAATGCTGGTGCAGGAATTATGGTTATGCTGTTGATCTCTTTTTACCCTACGGCAACCGCGGCTCCAGTGTATCTGCTGCCAATGGTAGCGTTCGTCGGTGCGGGGCTTACAGCTGCCTTAATCTATGCTCTAGCTTATAAACGGCACCAAGGAATATCGCCTATGCGTCTACTGTTGACTGGTGTAGCTGTCGCAGCTGGGATGAGTGCAGCTATGATCGTGCTTACGCTAAGGCTTGATCCAGAAAAATACCAATTCGTCGCTACTTGGCTAGCAGGCAGCATTTGGGGAACAAGCTGGAAGTTTGTACTTTCACTCCTACCGTGGATTCTTATTCTGGTGCCTTATGTCATCTATAAGGCAAGGGTGATGAACGTACTGAATCTAGGGGAGCAGACCGCTGTGGGACTTGGTGCCGCAGTAACGAAGGAACAATTTCGGCTTCTTGCGGCTGCGGTAGGATTAGCAGCAGCGAGTGTCGCTGTCAGCGGTGGAATTGGTTTTGTGGGATTGGTCGGACCCCATTTGGCGAGACGGTTAGTTGGGCCTAAGCATCAACTCATGCTTCCAACTTCGGCACTGCTTGGGTCACTACTCGTTATTACAGCGGATACCATTGGACGCTGGATCCTTCAGCCGTCTGAGATTCCTACGGGTATCGTTGTAGCTGTAATTGGAGCACCATACTTTTTGTATTTGTTAGCCCGTACGAAATCTTGATGAAAGTAGGCTGATCTCTCACCAGAAGGAGCGAATTATTAACATGTTGCGTCGTTTTTTTACTTACTATAGGCCCTATAAGGGATTGTTTATTCTTGATTTTTCTTGTGCTATTGCTGCTGCACTACTTGAACTGGTCTTTCCGTTAGCCGTTAACCGGGTAGTAGATGATCTGCTGCCAAGCGGCAATTGGAGATGGATACTCTATTCATGCCTCGGCTTGCTGGGGATATATATTGTCAGTGCCTTTATGCATTTTGTCGTCACTTACTGGGGGCATAAGCTGGGGATTAATATCGAATCGGATATGAGAAAAAAGCTTTTTGACCGAGTTCAGAAGTTATCTTTCAATTTCTTTGACAACAACAAGACCGGCCACCTAGTATCCCGGATGACAAATGATTTGATGGACATCGGTGAGATTGCCCACCACGGGCCAGAGGATCTCTTTATAGCAGTAATGACGCTGCTCGGTGTGTTCGGCATTATGCTCAGTATCAATTGGCAATTAGCTATTCTGACGTTTGTAATCGTTCCGCTTATGATTTATTTATCCATGTACTTCAGCCGGAAAATGTCTAAAGCCTTCCACATCATGTTCGCGGACATTGCTGACTATAACGCACGCGTGGAGAACAATGTAAGCGGGATCCGCGTTGTGCAAGCTTTTGCTAATGAGAATCATGAAATTTCCCGTTTTGCGGTCAATAACGAACGCTTCCGTATAACGAAGCTGATGACCTATCGAATTATGGCTTGGAATTCATCCTTTAGCTTTGTTCTCATGAAACTGGTCTCGTTATTTGTTCTCGTATGCGGAACATATTTTGTAATCCAGAAGCAAATGACCTACGGTGAATTTATTGCTTTTGTGATGTTGTCCAATGTATTTTTAGGACCATTACAACAGATTAACTCGGTCATTGAGACCTATCCCAAAGGCATTGCAGGTTTCAAACGTTATCTCGAACTGCTGGAGACGGAGCCGGATGTTGATGATGCGATTGACGCTAAGACAGTTCATGATCTTAAGGGGAATATAACCTTCCATGATGTGGCTTTCGCCTACAGCGATAAAGAGAACGTACTCCAAAATGTGAATCTATCGATTCAAGCAGGAGAGACCGTTGCTCTGGTCGGTCCATCTGGTGCGGGTAAGACAACGCTTTGCAGTCTACTACCTCGCTTCTATGATGTAAGTGAGGGTAACATTAGCATTGATGGAATTGATATTCGTTCCATGAAGCTTGAATCTCTTCGTTCACACATCGGGATTGTACAGCAAGATGTATTTCTGTTTGACGGAACCATCCGTGAGAATATCGCTTACGGGCGGTTGGGTGCCTCCGATGAAGAAATCTGGGAGGCAGCACGGCGCGCCCAATTGGAAGAGCTGATCAAATCCCAGCCTGCTGGACTGGATACTATGATCGGGGAGCGGGGCGTTAAGCTCTCTGGAGGTCAGAAGCAGCGGCTGTCCATTGCCCGGATGTTCCTGAAGAATCCAACGATTCTCATTCTAGACGAAGCCACATCGGCGTTGGATACCGAGACGGAGTCCGCAATTCAGGAAGCACTTGCAGAGTTGTCACAAGGTCGTACGACGCTTGTTATTGCTCATCGATTGGCAACGATCAAGAATGCCGACCGTATTGTTGTTGTTGCGGAAGGTGGTATCGCTGAACAAGGCAGACATGAAGAACTGTTACAGACTACCGGAATATACAGTCGACTACATGAGGCACAATTTGGAGCGTAAGAAGCTAAGGGCATCAATAGAATATACTTTTGGAGGGACATAATGAACAATCAACTGGAATTATACGATGTAACGATTATTGGCGGCGGACCTGCTGGGATGTATACAGCTTTTTATAGTGGAATGAGAGACCTCAAGACGAAGTTGATTGAAGCGAAGGATGAGCTCGGAGGAAGAATGCTTATTTATCCTGAAAAAATGATCTGGGACGTAGGCGGAGTAACGCCGACTCTCTGTCATCAGCTGATCGGGCAGCTCAAGGAGCAGGCGCAGACCTTTGAACCCACCATTGTGCTGGGACAGCAAATCATGAATCAAGAGAGACAGGAAGACGGGACATATATCTTAACCTCGTCTACCGGGGAACAACACTGGACACGAACCGTTATTCTGGCAATTGGCTACGGAATCCTACAAATGGCTAAGCTCGAAATCGAAGGTGCGGATCGCTATGAGGTGACGAATCTTCATTATACCGTTCAGGAGCTAGAGCCATTCCGTGGCAAAAGAGTGCTGATCTCCGGCGGAGGAGACTCTGCAGTAGATTGGGCAAATGAACTGGAGTCCATTGCAGCAAGTGTAACGATTGTGCACCGTCGTGAACAGTTTGGAGGTCATGAGAAAAATATTGTGCGGATGAAGGAATCTTCGGTCAATGTCCGCGTGCCCTATGCAGTAAGCCAATTACACAGCAGTAATGGGGAAACGATAGATCAGGTGACGATCAACCACATAGAGACAGGTGAATCAGAGCAATTTGAAGTGGATGCAGTGATCGTAAACCATGGTCTTAAGAGCGATTTTGGTCCGTTAAAAGAGTGGGGCCTTGATATGGGCGAATGGTGTGCGAATGTATCTGATAAGCTGGAGACCAATCTCCCAGGCATATTTGCAGCTGGTGACTTTGTGGATTATACAAGTAAGGTACGTTTAATTGCCGGTGCTTTCACGGATGCAGTTCTGGCGCTTAATAGTGCCAAGCTGTTCATAGATCCAACTGCGGCTAAAGTTGCTTATGTGTCTTCTCACAATGAGCGGTTCAAAGAGAAGAATAAGGCGCTTGGTGTCATTGACGACCATTAATAGCGGTAAATTCTTAAGGAATAGGTTTGATTTTAATGTTGTGCGTATAGGGCTTCTTATCCATTTCGAGCGGAGAGAAGCCTCATGCGCTTTCTTTATATTTCAAGGTTTAATAGCCTGATGATCTGGAAGGGAGCAGGAATGAAGCTATCTAATAATAACCTGGTACACAGAATTTATATGTTAAAAGAGGCTGGGAAACGCCAATGCGGCGGTGGTCACATCAGTAATCTCCAGATGGCCCAGTCCCCACTCTTCCTGACACCAAAAGAAGCTACCGTTCTAATAACCATTGAAGGAGAGACAGTAGCTCTTAAAATAGGTGAAATTCTTTTTTTAAGTGCAGGTACGATTTATCATATTAATGCTCCATTAGAGACCGTTATCTCTGTTCTAGCAATCTCCTATGAGGTATATGGGCTAAGCAATAGCACTGAGCAAGAATTGGTTTATGGACTTTGCCGTGAATTTTTTCCGGTCAATGGGATTTTACCAGTACGTACGACGAATAAAATAACCCGCTTATTCAGCGAATTGGAAGACGTTGCTGCCAATAATTTAGAAGCACAGGCAGATAGAATTCAATCCTTGCTGCATCAGCTGCATCAACTGGTTGTAGAGGCTGAGACTGAAGCAGACATTACGGATAGTTCATATTTCAGAATGCTCTCTTATATTCACCAGAACATCCAAAAGGAGATTACGCGAGAGATGATGTCTAGAATGATGGGATTTAATCCTCGCTATTTCTCAGTATGGTTCCGCAAGCAGACGGGGTGGAGCTTCACCGAATATGTAGCTCATTTAAGAGTGAATAAAGCGAAAAAATATTTGATGTCCAGCCAAGCAACAATCCAGCAAATTTCTCAAAAAGTAGGCTATTCAGATGGACTATATCTGAGCCGGAAATTCAAGCAAGTCACCGGGATGACTCCAACAGATTTCCGTTTGCGTCCCAAACCGAAGCGGATTGTAGCGTTGCAATTTTTCGGGGATTTACTTGCGCTGGGAGTGAAGCCTGTCGCGGTTGAAAAAGATGTGATGAACTACTCATTGCTTTTACAGCCGGAACTGGCGGATGTACGATCGTTTGAGTTGCAGGGATGTCCGGCGGAAGCGGACTTGTCTGGACTGGAAGCTGATATAGTCATTGCACCGACCTATCTGAGCCCCCGTCAGCTTAAATGGATGGAAAAGTTGGGTCCACTAGTTACGGTGGAATGTGATGAAATGGACCGCTTAGAACAGATTCGTTTATTCGGCAGACTGCTGGGAGAAGAGGAGAGGGCAGAAGCATGGATAAGACACTATCATTTGAAAATAGATTTGGCCAAGCAGCGCTTGTCCTCACTAATTGAATCCGGTGAAACGGTAGCGGTGTATGAGATTAGGCAAGATAACAGTATTTATATCTGGAATCATACAGCCCGAGGTGTGTACAATCTGTATCCAATGCTAGGGTTAGCTCCGCCAGACAAGGTAAGGTCAGATGTTCTGGAGCGGAATGATCATCTATGCATCTCACTATCGGAATTGCCAATATACGCGGCTGACCATATGTTTGTGGTTGTATCAGGACGAGAGGACTGGATGTCGAGAACACGTAAACGCATTAGCAAGAGTGTGGTTTGGCGCAATCTTCCAGCATTCAGGAATGAACGCATATATTACCTCAAGCTTGAGGAATTTTGGGGCAGCGAAGGGCTTGCACTCGAACGTCAGTTGGAGATACAGACAGATTTGTTAATCGGCCATAAGTTAAGCTGACAATCGTCCATAGCCAAATTGATGTATTAGCGTGTATATATGTTTTCCCACGGAGACGTTATATTAAACATGGATCTAAATGATATTGATTATCAATATCACAATAATATAAAGTCTCAAGGGGGATTTACATTGTACAGAGTAATATCGTTAGGAAAAACAAGTATGATAGCCGTTGTACTTACGCTGGTGCTAATGTTGAGCGCATGCGGACAAGCTGCTAATCAGGGGAATGCTCCAGCTAGCACGTCTGCTGAAGTGGCTAAAAGCACTAATGATTCTGTAGTTGCCAGCACGGAGCCGGCTGCTGATGCAGAGTACTGGACATACGAAAGCGATAAAGGTCCGGTGCAGATCCCACGCAATCCACAAAGAATTGTAATTCCGGTACAAGACTTTATCGGTGATCTTCTGACGCTGGGGGTGACGCCCATTGCCGTAGCTGGGAATGACATCTTGAATCATCCATATTTCAAAGAGGCGCTTACAGGTGTAGAAGTAGTGGGTGATGACATGACGGTGTCCCTGGAGAAAATAACGAGCCTGGAACCGGATTTGATTATCACTTATCAGGAAGATACCTATGAGCAAATCTCCAAGATTGCTCCGACTGTCTTTATTCCTTGGGGCAAATACGACTATAAGGAACGATTGATCGAGATCGGGAAAATCTTGAACAAGGAGCAGCAGGCTGTAAAATGGGTGGCGGATTTCAATCAGAAGCTGGAAGCGAAGAAAGCGGAATTGGCCGATCTGATCGCAGCTGATAAAAAGGTGGCAATCTTTGAAATTGCCGGTAAAGAGCTGTATCTATACGGTTCGTCATATGGGCGTGGTGGAGAGATTATATACAACGGATTGGGGCTGCATGCACCTGATCTTGTCGAAGAGGTAGCCTTTAAGGAAGGCTGGGCTTCCCTTTCTCTCGAAACGCTGCCCGAGTATCTAGAAGAAGCTGATTATATATTCCAAGGCTTCAGCCGTGGTGTGGAGCAGGATAAACTGGACATTCTGGACAGTGTCTTCTGGCAAAGTCTACCTGCTGTTAAGGCGGGTCATGTGTTCACTTACGATCTCAAAACTTATTATCTCTCTGATGCTTATGCGCTGGACAAGCAGCTGGATGAGATAGTCACGTTGTTGAAGTCCCTACAATAAGTTAAATTTGAAGCGTGAGATAAAACTACTCACAGATAAAACGCCTTTAGATGCTTATAAGTTATCTTAGTAGGAATTTTGTACAACAATAAAGGGATGTCCGCTTAGCCGCTATGGCTTCGGACATCCCTTTTTCTCATGCATTATTTATTATTTATTAGCCAATCGGCCAGCTCTTCGGTCTGGGTTAATACCGCGATAGGGTCATAATACCAGGAACGTTCTTCTTTCCAAACATAGAGGTGTCCATTTTTGACTGCAGGAAGGTTGCCCCAAAATGAATCAGCCTTGTAATCAGCTTCTGTAAGGTTATTTGAGGTTAAGATAATATAATCTCCGGCATACTTAGTTAACGCTTCTTTAGAAATTTCCGCCCATTGTTTCTCCATAATCTCCGCTGCTACTTCTGTAGGCGGCTTGCGACCAAGTGCTTGATAGATGGGCTGTCCGCCTCGGCCAAAGTTATCGCCATAGACCCAGATGGATTTTCCACCGTCTTCCATGATGGAGAAGGTTGCATCTGCCGGGAGGACCTTGTCCACTTTTGCTTTAGCTTCGGCTATCCGTTTGTCATAATCTGCAAGCCAATTCTTTGCTTCTTGTTCCTTTCCAAGGAGTTCTCCGAAATAGGTTAATTCTGCATGAGCATCTTTTAAATCCCCGTAAGGCACAATGATGGTAGGAGCAATTTTGCTAAGCGTTTCATAGCTTTCTGCTTGTCCCGAAATAATCAAGTCAGGATTTAGTGCGATGATTTTTTCAGGTGACATTTTACCGTACGCCCCTGTGTCTGTAACACCGGTAAGAGCCTCCTTATAATACATATTCTCTAAGGTCAAGCCTGGAGCTCCGATAGGAATGGTATCAAGAGCTATTAGACTTCCCAAGTATTCCTCAGCGACAATTCGTTTAGGATGAACAGGGATTTCAACATCACCTTTTACGGTACTTACTGTCTTGACAGTAGGGGTTTCAGCACTTTCTGCTTCTTGATTAGTTTCGGTTGGTGCTTGTGTTGCTGCTGTTGTATTACTGGTACCACCTGTATTCTCCACCGTAGTATTGGAATTTCCACAAGCTGATAGGACTAGAATTAACGTCAGCATGAAGGGAAATAGAAGCCAATGATTCTGTTTCGAAGTATTCTTTTGTAGATTATGCAATTTGTTGTTCCTCCTATGGTAATTGATTATCATTCTCAATAAGAACTTTACAATCTTCTCTGATTATTTACTATGGACGAATATGATCTTCGTTTGTGCATATTTATGATGTCATCACATGCAACAATTCTTTAAGCTGTGCTTGAGAAGACAGCGGATCAAATCCATAGAACATGTCACCCTGGTTCAGGATGTATACCCGATTGTTACGGACTGCATCTAACTGCCTCCAATCACGAGAATGCAGAAGGCGAGAGAGGCGTTTTCTTCCCTCAGAAGATGATGGGATGCTAGTGATAATAATATAGTCTGCAGGATAGGTTCCAATTTCCTCAATAGATGACACTAGATACCCTGAATCCATTATTCCGTTCTCCATAATGATGGATGGTGGCTTGAATCCAAGATCTCCGTACAAAATCTGACACCCTCTACCGTAACTGCTACTGAAACAATAAGCTGCTCGGGAACTAAGCTCCCAAACGATAGCTGTCCCTCTTTCCGATCCTATCGAATGATTCAGTTTCTTATTGGCAGTATGGCAGAGCCCATCGTAATGACCTAACCATTCTTCTGCTCGCTGTCGCCGGTTGACTACATCAGCGATCAAACCAAATTGCTCTCGCCAGCTCATTTGCATAAAGGGTAATTCAATGACCGGAGCAACTGGAGTCAGCATCTTATTCTCAGGAATATTGTAGCTGATAATGATATCTGGTTCTGCTAAAGCTATCGAATCAAATAGAAGGGAAGAGTTACCTTCGTTCATCGTAAGTTGTTTGGAGGCTGGCACTTGCTCTAAGCTCCGATGCCAATCCGAATAAACACCGAGTTGAGGCATAATTTCCAGTACCCGTAGGATAGCTGTGTGATTGTAGTTTAAAGCAACAATTTTTTTGTTCTTATTCTGATAGGCTGTAGGTGAAAGACCCACAAGCTGCTTGAATTTACGGCTCAGATAAGTTCCTTCTTCATAACCAACCTCATGCGCCAGTGTTGTTAGATTTGGGGAACTGGTGAGGATTCGCTGCTGTGCTCTGCGGATTCTTAACAGTGTAATATAAGCGCTGAAAGTTTGACCCATAATTTTACGAAAGGTACGTGAGAAGTGTTCAGGGCTTACCCCAGCTAACGTAGCCATCTGCTCCCGAGTAATATCTTCGTTGTAATGAGCTTCTATGTATTCAAACACATTTTCAATCCAGCTTCCTGACGTCTCCTTTTTTGCAGCCAATTCATGATGAAGATCCACGATGAATTGAGTGAATAATTGCTGGACCTTAAACGGTTTCCGATCATCGGGTTCTATCCAAGCACTGTAAAGCTCACCAGACAGTGCGATCAATTGTGTGGAGGCGTGGTGTAAAGCTGGGCTGCCATTTAGAAAATAATGCTCTTGCCTATGGTTGGGCATACTGGTGTACTCTATCCACATCCCCTGTAACTGTTGCTCAGTCTTTATCTTCAATTTTGAAGTTGCAGCAAAGATCATGATGCTTCCGGATTCGAGGCTATGAAGTTCGCCATCTATCTCAAGCTGACCTTTACCTTCCCAGACAAACATAATACAGGAATTCGTAGCTGGGATGTTATCGGTTGCGTAGTGGGAAAGACTTGTTAGGCTACTAATCTTAACAGGCATATAAAAAGGATGGGAATGATGTGGCATCCCGCCGGATTGGATGGGCATGGTAGAAATCGCTCCCTTTTTCAATGATAATCATTCTCAGTTATAGTATACCAGTCTTTCTTTCTATTGACTATAATGGCTCTTATGATAGTGTTTAGAATAATCCGCTAACGGAATATTTTAGGCATGAAAGGAATGGGGATTTCATGACAACTTGGAATTTACAAGGAACCGTAAGTCACTTGTTGATATGTAATGGTAGCAGCTGCAAGAAACATAAAGGTGAAGAGGTAGCTGAAGCGATAGAAGATGAGATTGAAAAGCAAGGTGCACAGAGTCTTATACATACGACGGTAACCCGTTGTAATGGTAGATGTTCAGATTCCTGCGTCGTGATCGCATACCCTGAAGGTGTGTGGTACAAAGAGATCACACCTAAATCAGCGAAATCGCTAGTACGGAAGCATTTACAGGGCGAGAGACTTGAAGATCATCTGCTGTATACATATGATGGTCAGCTGATGGCTGCAAATGACAAGGGAGCTAAAGGGAAGAAGAAAAAATAGCTGTCCACTGATCGAAGGTTCGCAGCTAAGTGAAATCTAAGTAGAAATGATTGAAGTACCGTCAATGCGCTGGCGGTATTTTTTTGTCTTTTTCAGGAAAGCAACTTCGTTTCTTTTTGTTTAGTAGAGGATTATGATTGAATGAAAGGAAGATCTGGGGGGAATAGACATGTTTAAGAGGTTTACAGTGGATGATCATGCAGAAACGGTGCAGTTGTTTGCGGAATCTTTTTGTGAATTACATGAAGAAACTTTTCATACATATATGATGCTTGCGACTGAAAAATACAGTACTACGATTGCAGAATTCATGGCGTAGCAGATGCCAAAAACCCGGATTCTAACAAAGTATATCAATCGATTGGTTTTGTGAAGGCGGGCAGAATTGCAGATATCAAATTTGACTTGCGCCCCTAACGTTGACTATGCTATTAAAAAGTGAATAAAATAACACTTCATATAAGGTGGCGCATGGGGGAGAGGGTTCGATGGAGAGGCTGCAGGTGTGGCCGGGGAAGTTTAAGAAGTTTTTTCTGAACAATAAATTTGTGGTAACCTTACTTATTTTATTGTTAACTGGGGTAACTATCCTGGTGTTCTCAAAGATACCGTTTATTTTTACGCCTATATCTGTATTGCTGCACACGGTGGCTGCACCATTGTTACTATCCGGTATCGCTTATTATTTGCTGAATCCGTTAGTAGACCTGATGGGAAAAAGATTCAGGATGAAACGTGTGTATGCAATCATCATTCTTTATCTGTTAATTGCGGGTATTATTACGTTGATTCTGGTGATGGTGATTCCGATTCTTCGAACACAATTATCTGGTTTGATTGACGATTTTCCAAGGTATAGTGACTTGATCCAGGAACGATTTATGAATCTGACGGGAAGCGAATTCTTTGGTCAGGTTCAAGATAGTATAGGAACTAACCTAAGTGAAATCACCAGTAAAATTACGGCTTGGGGCACTTCTTTTCTGAATAATGCGCTAACAGGTGTAGGAAGCTTCGTCGGAGCCGTTACGGAGATTGTGCTGGCGGTGGTGACGACACCGTTTATTCTATTCTACTTGCTTCGTGATGGAAAAAGATTGCCAGATTACATTTTGAAATTTGTACCTACCGCGCTGCAGCCGCAGACTCGGATGGTAATGTCGGAGATGAACGCCCAGGTATCTTCCTATATTAGAGGGCAAATTATAGTAAGCTGCTGCATTGGTGCGCTGCTCTATATTGGCTACTTGATTATTGGTCTGGAGTATTCACTTGTCCTTGCCATTGCTGCTGCATGTACAGCAGTTGTTCCCTATTTGGGTCCGGCAATTGCTATTACACCAGCCTTAATTGTGGCCATGGTCACTTCGCCATTTATGCTGCTGAAGATGATCATCGTTTGGACGGCTGTACAGCTGATTGAAGGAAAGTTTATCTCTCCGCAGATTATGGGCAAGACACTGAAGATTCATCCGATCACGATCATTTTTGTGATTATTTTTGCCGGCAAAATGTTTGGCGTTCTTGGCATTATCCTTGCAGTTCCTGGTTACGCGGTGCTCAAGGTTGTATTTACACATATTTTTCAATGGTTCCGGTTCCAGTCCGGATTGTATAAGCAGATTGAAGAGAATAAGGAATAATGTGGAAGGGTGAAATGTAATGGTAGGACCGATAGCAGTAACCTCTTACGGTAAGCTTCAAGGACGAGAGGAGGATGGCGTGAACGTTTGGCGTGGAATCCCTTTTGCCGCTCCACCAGTTGGAGAGCTTCGATTTCGTGCGCCGCAGCCACCAGAAGCTTGGAGCGGAATTAGAGATGCTTCTGAATTTGGTCCAGTTAGCCATCAGCCAGCGGATACGAGAGGTACGCGTTTCGGTGGCTTAACACCTCGTCATTCTGAAGATTGTTTATATTTAAATGTATGGTCACCTGCATCCCCAGGCGAGGCACTTCCTGTAATGTTCTGGATCCACGGGGGTACATTTGTGACTGGTGCTGGAAGTCAGCCACAGTTTGATGGCACTAGTTTCGCGAAGAACGGTAATGTAATCTTGGTGACGATTAATTATCGACTGGGACCGTTTGGTTTTATGCATCTGTCTTCGCTTGGTGATGGATTTGCGTCTAATCAAGGCTTGCTGGATCAAATTGCCGCGCTGGAATGGGTAAAGCTTAATATTGCCGCCTTTGGAGGCGACCCTCAGCGAGTTACGGTATTTGGAGAATCAGCTGGCAGCATGAGTATCGCTGCCCTTCTGGCTATGCCTGCTGCAAAGGGATTATTTGCTGGAGCGATCATGCAAAGTGGGGCTGCTCAAACCTTGCCAAATCAGCAAGGAAAAGATATTGCTGTAGCATTACTTACTGAACTAGGCATTTCTCCTGATGGAGATACTAGCCTACTTAATACGTTCTCAGCGGAACAAATTATAGAAGCAGCCACAAGAATGACCATTAAATTAACGGGTGGTTCAATAGGCATGTTATTTCAGCCTGTCATTGATGGGGATACGCTTCCTGTAGATCCTGCACAGGCTGTGGCAGAAGGATCAGCCCAGGGTATTCCTTTGTTGATTGGAACCAATCGAGATGAGGGTAATTTATTTTTCAGGGGAGAAACACCAGGTGCAGACTTTGATGAATCGCTCAAGGCGCTGGAGCAGATGATGGGAACTGGAAGTCTGGCGGAGGTTGCCAGCCACTATTCTTCTACATGGGAAGGACAGGCGGAGATTCTAACGGATCTATATTTCTGGGGAACCTCTATATCCTTAGCTGAGAATCAATTGGCCTATGCGCCTGTTTGGATGTATCGTTTTGATGGGACGGTCCCTGGCCATCCATTGTTAAATAAAGCTGTACATGGTGCGGAAATTGTCTATGCTTTTAACAATCTGTCTCATGTAACTCGCTTGGGTGCGGAAATTACACCGGCGATGCAAAAATTGGCTGAAAGTATGCATACGGCATGGATTGCCTTTGCTCATCGAGGAAACCCAGCTACATCTGAGCTATCATGGCCTGAGTATAATCTGGAAGAACGTCCTACACTGATCTTTGATGAAGAGATGCGAGTAACTCAAGATCCCGATTCAGAGAAACGCAAGAGAATTGTCTCTATTCTGGTTTGAGAAGTCTGAGGAGATGAACGGGGATGAAGGTCCAAGGATTTAATCATGTGACGGTAAATGTGAGTGATTTATCACGTTCATTGAATTTTTATACTGGTATTTTGGGTCTTCAGCTAATACACAAAGGGAATACAGATGCCTATCTGGAATGGGGAAGCGCATGGATTTGCCTCATTGAAAAGCCAGAATACACTGAATTAATGGGCAGTGTAATTGGTATAGACCATATTGCCTTTAGTATAGCGGAAGAACATTTCGAGGAGGCTGTACAGGTACTCCGTACCCACGAAGTACGAATCATTAGAGGACCTGTTAAAAGGGGAGTAGGCTGGACCGTCAACTTTCTCGATCCAGATGGGATTCAGTTAGAGCTACACACCTCTAATCTAAGAGAGAGAATGAGTGTTTGGAATAACAAACAAGAATAAAATAGAAAGGGGAGCTTCTTAGCCAATTGGCTAAGAAGCTCCCCTTTTTTCTATCGACCTAAATATTCCTTAATCCCTAGAACTACTGCTTCGGCTATCCTATTCTGAACATCTACCGTGAAGAGTAATGCTTCGTCCTTGGTATTACTTAAGTAACCACATTCTAATAAAATGGCTGGCATTTTAGTTTCTCTTGTTACATGATAATTTGCTTGACGAACCCCTCGATCCTGAAGACCTGTAGCAACAGTAAGATATTTATGAACGGTTTGCGCGAATAATAAACTATCTTTACGTGTGTAATAAGTCTCTGTGCCACTAGGATTGCTCTTACTGCCCACAGGGATACTATTGGCATGAACAGAGATGAACAGATCTGCTTTTACCTTATTGGCGAGGTTAGATCTGTCCTGTAGGGTCGGGTATGTATCATCACTTCGAGTGAGCACAACCTCGATATTTGGCTCTTTCTTTAGTAATTCTGCAATTTTTAGAGCTGTTGGCAAGGTGAAATCCTTCTCTTTGCGGTTACTTCCAGTGCCAGGATCTTTCCCACCATGTCCTGCATCAATAACAATTATCTTCTTGTCTGTGTTGCCAGTAGAAGGTGGAGGCGTTGTGACCGGTACTTCAGGTACAGTGGTTGCAGGAGGCGTTGTGCTTGTCCCATTTAGATCCACTATAATAAGTCCATCGTTAGCATTCGTTACACTGTAGTTATTCGCACTGTTCAGATCAATCACGATCCGGATCGTAGAGGGAGAACTACTGAATAATGAATAACGAATGGTTGAGACGTTAGGATATTCGGTAATCGTCAACTGCCCACTTTGGTTTTTTCCGACAGAAAGGTTCTGATGAAAGCTGTCGCCAAAGCTGGTATTCGGTAAATCTACGACAATTCGGTCTTTATCTGTCATTGTGAATACATTTGGTGTTACACTGCCGTTCATCGCGATGATGAGCTTGTTATCGATGAAGCTAAGATTTGTGACTGCTGCCGTCGAGGTGTTTCCATCAGTTGTTGTGTTACCATTCGATCCATTATCAGAGGGTGCGGTTACAGATGTGTCTGGAACTGTAATTTCTGGTTCGCTTCCGCCAATCTCTGGTACTGGAGAAGTTAAGTATACCGTTTTGGTCACATTATCCCAACCGACAGTAGTTCCTGTCTGTTCACCAACAAATCTCAAAGGAACGAGGGTCGTGTTGCCACTGAGAAAAGGAGGGTTGTCCAGTTTTACCTGTTTCCCCGAAGCCTCTGCCATCGCATTATTCACGATAAGCTTTAATGTCGTTCCCTTTTGCTCAATGGTTGCAGTCTTGGTCACATTATCCCATTTCACGGTATAACCAAGCTGCTCCGTAACGAGGCGAAGTGGAACCATCACGCTTCCATTTACAATTTGAACTTGTGCTTCTTTTGAAATCTTAAGATCATTGCCGTCTAGATTGATGTGTGTCTCTGCAGAGTCGGCATAACCAGTTCCTGGATGAACCAGCACCAACAAAAGCAGCAGTAACGCCAAAAAACCAAACTTCTTCATCTGCAATCCCTACCATCCCCGTTTCTTGGTTTCTAGCAATTCTTACTTTTTCTTCCTATGATGCAGTTTCGGCTTATATAAATCTTAAACGACAATAGTTTCCAAAAGTTGCGCTCTTTTAGAGTGAAAAAGGAAAAATTTCGGTATAAAAAGCGAGAAGAGAGCTTTCCCAAACATTTGGGTTAGCTCTCTTTCCCTAACAACATTTTATTGCAAAGAAGTATAACCCGTTTTTTCTACCAATTCCTGACCTTGAGCAGATTGCATCCAATCTAGAAAGGGCTGAATATTGGGGTTGTCACTTCCAGCAGTCACAGCATAAAATTCTGTAGCCAAAGGGTACTGTCCACTGCGAATACTCTCTTTGTCGGGCTTAACACCATCGATGGCGAGTAGTGCAATTTCCCCACTTTGATTCATTTCTGAGGCGTAAAATAAGAAGCTGTACCCGAGTGCATTTTTATAATTGCGATAACTGGAGGTTTGTTTAATAATTCCGCTCATAATATCCGCCACGTCTTCCTTAGGAGGTGTCATGAGTGTAGTGTCTCCCATAAACTTTTGCAGCATCGTCTGGCTCCCACTATCCTCTGGGCGTTGAAAAGCGCGAATACGGTTATTAGCTCCGCCTACATCTTTCCAATTGGTGATCTTGCCTGCGTAGATATCTTTAAGCTGGGCGGTGGAAAGTCCAGTTACTTCGTTTCGTTTATTCACAAAAAATACGAAAGCCTCGCGGCCGATGGGTGTGAGCTTCAGCTCGACGCCTTTTCGCTTCGCATGTTTCTGTTGGGCAAGAGAAGGAGCAGCGACAAAGATAATATCAGTTTCACCTTCGATTAGTCTTTTGTAAGCTTCCGGTGTGCTACTGCAAATCACTTGACTTGTTTGAAAATCATATGGATTATAACTTGCCGCAGGATAAGCAGATTGCACGAAAGCTGAATACAGTGGGTATAGTGCGGTAGCGCCATCCAATTTTGGTAAGTTGTTATCGATATGATATGAAGAAGGTTTATCCAAATTCACTGCTTTGGTATTCTCAGCAAAAGGTTCGTATTGTACCAAATTAACTTCCCGATCATCGACCGTGGCAATGCTGTTGATATATGCTTGTTTGATCTCATATCCTGCGGTTACGAGCACACTAAGTCCGAGGATGGATAGCAATATAATATTGCTTGTTTTTCGGGACAACACATTAAATATAAGGAGTACAACATAAATAGCTATCACAACAGATAAAATCGCCACAAGTGGAGTATAAAACATTAGTCCCCCGAAAAGCGCGGTAATTATGGAACCTATGAATCCTAAAAAAGCTATGACTCCGACAGCAAAAAAGGAGAACAATAACTTCGTCCAGAATGACTCCTTCATCCAAAATGATTCTTTCATAACAACCTCCTTAGAAAAATTACTAAACTATGGAAAAATAAACATAATTTCATTATACAGATTTTTTGGGATGGGACAGTAGAACAATAACGAATAAAATATGTAAGAAAAGCTGTGATACATGAAAATTTTATGTATATTTTCATAAAGTACTGGACGAATGGCAAGAAGAGGTTTATTCTGAGATTGTGAAAAAAACAACGGAATACAAGATTCTCGGGGTAGGGTGAAATTCCCAACCGGCGGTAATGTTCAAAGCGAACTGAGCCCGCGACTCACTTGTTCTGCTTGCAGAGAAGTGACTGATCTGGTGTGAATCCAGAGCCGACGGTAAAGTCCGGATGGGAGAGGATCATAAGATAAAGGCGCTAGGAGTCTATCCTGTACGTCTTTATTGATAATGCCCCCGAGTCGACCTTTTATGGTGATTCGGGGGTTTTTGGTCTCTTATCGAGGGTTTGTATCGACAAGGAGAATGGAATTATGAGTAATGTAACAGCTTCATCATCAGCTAATAAGGTAAGCAGCACGTCGCCGTTACGCAGTGGGTTTTGGCTCGTTGTGTTCGGTGCAGCACTATGGGGCGTTGATCCGCTCTTTCGTATTATCCTCTTAAAATCTTTGACCTCATCGCAAATTGTTCTTTTGGAGCATGTGGTGCTTTTCTTGGCTGCTTCCCCTGTTCTTTGGCGTCACCGGGCGGAGCTAAAAGGTATTGGATTTCGCCAGATTGGAGCTTTGCTAATTGTTTCCTGGGGAGGTTCTGCCGGGGCGACAATTCTATTTACGATGGCACTCTCCAGTGGGGATTTAAATGCTGTGCTGTTGCTACAAAAGCTTCAGCCGATATTCGCTATCGGTCTTGCAGCCTTAATTCTTAAAGAACGTCTGCCTAAAAATTTCGGAATCCTCATTATTGTGGCACTGGTAGGAACCTATCTCCTGACCTTTGGCTGGAGTATTCCATTCGGACATGTGAACAACTTTATCGGTGTTAGCAGTCTGATGGCCTTAGGAGCGGCCGCATTGTGGGGTGGCTCAACAGTAATGGGACGTTATCTGCTTGGGTCTATGAAATATGAGACAGTGACTTCCCTAAGATTTATATTGGCGCTGCCGTTGCTTTTCGTTATCACCACATTAGAAGGTGCTCCTTGGCAGATTAATGGTGGGTTTGGTGCATCTGCTGCCATAGCCATTAATTTGTTGCTGCAGGCTCTGCTGCCAGGACTACTCAGTATGCTGATGTATTACAAAGGACTAAGCACTACTAAAGCTTCCTTCGCTACATTGGCTGAACTAAGCTTTCCTATGACGGGAGTAATCATTAACTGGATCGTATTCCAGCAGCTCGTCACGCTACCGCAAATTATCGGGTTCGCGTTGATCTGGACCGCTTTATTCTTCATATCGAGTCAACAATCTAAAGCACAAACGCTCTGAACAGACTCTGATTGTATAGATTGAACTAAATAAAGTATAAAGGGATGACTGGAATGCCTAGCGGCTTTCGGATCATCCCTTTTTGTATGTCTCTACAATACATTAGACTGCAAAAACTGCAGAAATGTTTCGTACGTAGCATATAGCGCAATAATTTAAGCCTTTACAATAGAGAAGACGATAACAGTGCTTGAACAAGCTATCACCTGTCTACCTCATTTTGCAGGCAGAAATTATCTATGCGTTAATGAAGATTATTTGTACAATAGAGGCTATGACATTTGAGTCGGAGTGTGAAGGAAAGTGTATAGATATAATTTATTTACCAAAATCGTAAGTATCATGGTCATCATGCTGATTCCTATTACGATCCTCTATTTCTATTCCAATAAGACGACCACGGATGTGCTACGTACGGAGTTAAATACTTCGAACAGCAATCAGCTCAGTTTTTTTCAGAATCAAGTAGAGAGTAATATGGAGCTGTTGTCCTCCTGGCCGATCCTGCTCATTCATGATCCTGATATTTTGAGCTTGAAGGATACTTATTTGAAGGGAACACATTTGAACCTGGATGCGATTAACCTGATTAAGCGGATTCAGACCAAAATCAGTATTCAGGAAAGCTCCTCCAACTGGAAGAGTAAGTTGTACCTCTATTCACCGTCCATCCACCGAATGGTGTCAGAGAATGATGCTATACCGTATTCGGATGAGGATTTGAAGCGGGAAGTTAAGTCAGGCTGGCATGTAGAAAAGATCGTTGAGCAAGATGGCGACCATTTTGTGTTCTCTTGGTTTTCTTTTACCCCCTTCATGTCAGAGTTCACTCCTGAAAAGGTCAATACGATTATGAAAGTGGAGTTTGACAGCCGAAACATTGAAGATATGCTGGATAAATTCAAAAGTGATGGCAGGAGAGATCCTTTTTATTATAAACAGGGTACTGGACTTATCTTTAACCGTAGTGCTGACAAGCTGCTAGCTAATGAATTGGTAAAAAGGCTGGAGCAAGAGCAGCTGAAGCAAAGTGAAAATCGTACAGTGAACATTAATGGTGAGTCCTACAGTGTAAACATAGTCTATTCGGATAAAATGGGCTGGTATTTGATCGACTATATGCCGCTGTCAGAAATACTACATCCGATCCAAACCTCCAATCGCTTATTTTATTTTGCTATTGGTGCATTGTTATTAATGAGCTGTCTCGTAGCCTATCTACTATATGTTCAGGTGCAGGTGCCCGTTAGATTATTGGTTGGAGGCTTCCAGAGATTGAAGCAAGGAGACTACTCTGCTCGGGTGGAGATCAAAGGTAAGAATGAGTTCAGCTTCCTGTCCGGAAGGTTTAATAGCATGGTGGAACAGATTCAGAAGCTGATTGAGAATGTGTTAATGGAAAAGATCCATGTCCGAGAAGCTAGATTAAAGCAGCTTCAATCCCAGATCAATCCGCATTTCTTTTATAATTGTTTCTCATTTATTACGAGTATGGCGAAGCTCGATAATATGGGTGCTGTCGTCGGTATGTCGCATAATTTATCCCGGTATTACAGATATACGACCCGCCAAGAACGCGATCTTGTCGCTTTATCTGAAGAAACGGAATTTGTGACTCACTATCTGGAGATCCAAAAAATGAGGATGAGCAGACTTCAATATGAAGTTCATATCCCGCCGCAAATGCGGAAAAGAGATCTTCCTCCGTTGGTTCTTCAGCCTTTGGTCGAGAATGCGGTTATCCATGGGATTGAACCTGTCTCTAAAGAGGGGCTGGTGCGAATTACGGGCACATGCAACGGAAGAGTTATGACATTAACGGTTGAGGATGACGGAAAAGGCATGACCCCGGAGGAAATTATCGTATTGGAAAATAAGCTAGGCAAAGCGATGGATGAAGAAATGGGCTGCGGGCTTTGGAATGTGCATCAGAGAATGCGGCTGCGTTTTGGTGAGGATGCAGGATTGACGATTGCACCATCATCACTCGGAGGATTGCAGGTTAAACTTCAGTGGTTGTTACCGCTAACTGACAATAATATGGATGACATCTAGGAGGGTATATGATGATAGAGATATTGTTAGTCGATGATGAGCCTTATGTAACAGAAAGTCTGGCCCGCACGATTCCGTGGGACGAGATTGGCGTAAAGCAAGTGCATCAGGCGGCATCGGGTGCCGAGGCTCTGGAAATATTGGAACAGCAGGACATAGATATCATGGTTACTGATATTTCAATGCCTGGAATGTCCGGTTTGCAATTAATTGAAACGGTGAGCGAGAGATGGCCGGATATCCGGTCGATTCTGCTGACAGGTTTTTCTGATTTTCAGTACGCTAAGAAGGCGATTCAGCTACAGGCTTTTGATTATATTTTGAAGCCAGTAAGTGATGAGGAATTTATCAATAGTATCTCCGGAGCGATTGAGTCTCTAAAAGACGAATGGGAGGCACATGATAAATATCATTTGCTACTCTATAATCGCAAAGCCGATTACAGTGTTTTACGGGCCAACTTGATGCATGAATTACTACTTGGAAGAGTGCTCTCTGAGCGGACACTTGCATTAAAGCTTAAGGAATATGAAATCTCTTTCGAATCAGATGTTGAAGCGGCGATGTTATTGATTCAGCTGGGTAAACATTACGCCGCAATGGATCATCATTCGGTTTCCCTAATGGAATATGCCATCGGCAATATTGCCGAAGAGCTCTTTAAGGAGCAGTTCCATGTCTGGTTTTGCAAAGCACCCCATGATTGTTTAATTTTGCTTGTGGAACTGAAGCCAGTCATCCAGCGAGAGTTAGAGAAGTCGAATAATTACGATGCTGCGAGACAACAGATCCTTAAGTCAGCGATTGCTAACTTCAGAATTAGTGTGAGTAACTACCTGAAGGGTGAGATATCGCTTATCGTAACGGAGTGGTTTGCTTTTCCCGAAGGGATGACGGCTGCCTATCGAAGTGGCTTAAGTTCAATGTATTTGACAACACATAATGAAACAGGATCGGTACTTTATCTGGGGGATCGTCATCTTCAGGAGATGATGAGCATCAAATCACTCGAAAGCCTTTATCGTCCGCCAACGCTCATTCATTTGCTGGAATCTAAGCAATGGGATACAGCCCGCCAGAAGATAGCTGATGTGTTCCGAGATATGGAGAATGCACGCTTTTCAAGTGAGCATCTGTATGAAGTCTTTCTGTCCATTACTAATGCATTCATGTACATTGCTCACAAAGGGGGGCAGTTCATCTCACAAATCGACCAATATGCGTTCGATCCGATGTTGACTCAGAGCATCATTGTTTCTTTTGACAAACTGAAGGACTGGGCGTTTGATATGCTAAACAAGCTGCAGAAGGAACTCTCAGAAAGTGATCAGAACACGAAAAGTTACATTATTAAGCAGGTACATGAGCTGGTAGGGAACCATTCTGGGCATGATCTGTCGGTCAAGACGATAGCGGATCATGTGTATCTGCACCCCGTATACTTATCTAAAATATATAAGGCAGAGACAGGGGAAGGGCTCGGAGACTATATTATCCGCATGCGGATGGAACGTGCACTTTATTTACTTAAGAATACGAATAAAAAAATCTACGAAATCACTACCGAACTCGGATATCAGAATCCGCAATATTTCAGCAAAATGTTCAAAAAGCATTACAATATGACACCAAATGAGTTTCGTGACGGATAGAGAGGTTGAGAAAGGTGCAGAAACCTTGTTTAAATGACGTATTCGACATCATTTCTGTTCCCTATAATTAAGTCATAACCAACACTTAAGGAATCTAAGGGGGAACAAAATGAGCGCGATGAAGAGAAAAAAATGGCTGCCGCTCCTGTGTATGAGTATGCTTTTAGTAGGGAGTCTCGCAGGTTGTTCAGGCAATAATGCTGCTGATGGAAAGAATACAGCCGGTGATACGACTACCAATACAACATCTGATTCTGAAAACGCCTACAAGGATAAATATGATCCTGAGGTAACCATTACTACGGTATGGGGTGTTGACCCTGAGCTTAAATTCAAGAACGGGGAAAGCATTGAGAATAACGTAGCTACGAAGTGGACAAAAGAAAAGTTCGGCATCAATATTAAATCACTTTGGTCCATTACAGATACGAATGGTGCTTTTGGAACCAAACTGCGCCTGTCGATGTCATCTGGTCAGGAAATGCCCGATGTTGTAACGATCGGTACGGGTGATAGCACGATTGCTCAGGATTTGATCGATTCCGGTATGTATGCTGAAGTGGGAACACTGTTTGATAAATACGCTTCAGCTACTTGGAAAGAAGCCATGGCACAGGATCCGAACGTATGGAACCAATACAGCCGTGATGGCAAAAGAATGGGTCTGCCTGTTCTCGATTACGCGTACAACCATGATTACATTCTTTGGATCCGCCAAGATTGGCTGGACAAGCTAAATATGCAAGCACCTAAAACGATAGATGAGCTAGAAAAAGTTATGGATGCATTCAAGAATCAGAACCCTGATGGCTTGGCACCAGACAAGGTAACTCCGCTTAGTATCGGCTTTAAGACATCGATGAACACTTGGATGGGCGATCCTTCCTGGATCTTCGGTGCTTATGGAACGCTTCCGCAGCAATGGAATCTTGATGCTGATGGTAAATTGGAATACGGCTCTGTAAATGCAGGTATGAAGCAAGGGCTGGAAAAAATGAAGGAATGGCTCGCAAAAGGTTACATTCCTCAAGAAGCAGCGCTTTGGGATGAGAACAAAACAGCTGAGCCGGCAGTGGCGGGTACAGCAGGTATTCTCCCAGGACCTTACTGGATGAGCGGTTGGCCGCTTCAAGATACTGTGAAGAATGCTCCGGATGCTGTATGGGCTCCAATTGAAATTCCAGCGGGACCAGATGGTAAAGTTATGCGTCATGGAACACAGTTCACCAACGGTGTAACTCTGATTAGCACTAAGATGAAAAATCCAGAAGCATTCTTCACCTATCAAAACTATCTGTTCGATAACTTCGCTGATCCTAAGCCTGGTAGCGAGCTGGATAATGGCCTCTTCGCAGGATATGACTATGAACTAGATGCAAACGGTAAGATGATTGAAAATGATAAAATTGCTGGTGGTTATGTGAACAGCGTTCGTTATATGCTGGTTCGTGACGGTGCCCGGATTCCGGATGCCCAAATGAAAGCCCTTCTTAATCTTGCGGATGGTGCTGAACCAACCACTCGTTTGGAGAAGGATGTAGCTGTGAACTATGGTAAGGATACCCCTGCAGCTGCAAAGGTTCTGCTGGCACAAGAGGATAAATCCTTCAAAAATATGTTCACTGGTCCTACTACTGAAACTATGAAATCGAAGATGGATTATCTGAACAAAATCGAGAACCAAACGTTTAATGAGATCATCTATGGCAACAAGCCACTAGAAGCTTTCGATACCTTCGTAGCGACCTGGAAATCAGGCGGCGGCGACCAAATCACTAAAGAAGTAAATGAATGGTATGACAGCGTAAAATAATGCTCTGTGAAGGGTATAAGTAGCACAATTAGGGACTGTTTCCTCAGCTGTATATTTAGCTGTGGGAACGGTCTGTTTTTGCGTTAGCGGTTATCCGAATTTGTATAAATTTGCTTCTGTTTCTATACGGTAAAGAGATTGGTTTTGTACCATATATATTGGTTTTGCTCGCTATTTGGGGAATCCTGTCGTTGCTATAATTTGAGTATGGTTACAGAAGAACTTGACACGATATGGGGGACCAAGGATGAGAACACTTAAAAAAACATGGCCATTTCACTTAATGTTGCTGCCGGCGATGATATTCCTGATCATCTTCAGTTTTATACCGATGGGCGGAATTGTGATGGCGTTTCAAGATTATAAGCCATGGCTAAAAATTTCGGGATCAGCGTGGGTTGGATTAGATAATTTCCGCTATCTATTTGAACGTAATGACAGCATGCAGGTCATTTGGAACACATTGATTATTGCCGTTCTGAAGATGATCTTCAATCTGGCTGTGCCATTTGTTTTCGCCATTCTTTTGAATGAGATTCGCAAGGTTTATATACAGCGTACAATTCAGACATTGGTTTATTTACCTCACTTCTTGTCTTGGGTCATCCTTGGCGGGATCTTGCTAGATTTGCTTGCAACAGATGGCTTCGTCAATCAGATCCTCGGGAGTATGGGGATTAAACCCATCTTTTTCTTAGGAGATAATAACTGGTTCAGGTTCACGGTCATTCTCACAGATGTATGGAAGGAATTTGGTTATAACACGATCGTCTTCCTGGCTGCTCTAGCAGGAATTAACCCTTCATTATATGAAGCTGCTGAAATAGATGGTGCAACCCGCTGGAAACAGACACGTTTTATCACAATGCCTTCTCTACTGCCAATGGTTGTTGTGGTAGGTACTCTGGCTCTCGGAAATGTATTGAATGCAGGGTTTGACCAGATCTTTAACCTCTACAATCCGCTGGTCTATCAGAAAGGCGATATTATCGACACCTTCGTATACCGGACAGCTATTCTGAATGGTGAGATGGGCTTTGGTACAGCAATCGGACTGTTCAAGTCAGCCATTAGTATGGTCCTAATCCTTGTATCATACAGTCTGGCTAAAAAATGGGCAGGATATCGCATTTTCTAAACTACCAATGGAAGAGGGAGACCTATGTATTACAAAACTAGAGGTTATCGTATTTTCAACATATTCAATACTTGTTTTCTGATCATACTCGCACTCATGTGTATTGTTCCTCTGATTCACGTATTAGCTGTATCTTTCAGTGCCAAGTCTGCGGCTGATGCCAATCTGGTGGGCTTGTGGCCAAAGCAGTTCTCTCTGGAAGCTTATAAAAAGACAATGAATAATCCGATATTCCTACACTCTATATGGGTATCCGTACAAAGAACTGTACTCGGAACCGGACTTACGCTTCTGATTACTTTTCTGGCAGCTTATCCGCTATCTAAGGAAAACTCAGCCTTCAAAGGCCGGAATGTTTATTCCTGGTTGTTCGTGTTCAGCATGGTGTTTAATGGTGGTCTGATTCCATTCTATATTGTTATTCAAAAGATTGGCTTAATGGATTCCTTCTGGGTACTCGTTCTGCCAGGTGCGGTGAATACATTCTTGGTAATTCTCATGCTGAACTTCTTCCGCGGTATTCCTAAAGATTTGGAGGAAGCTTCGCTAATTGACGGCGCAGGACATTTCCGTACCTTGTTCAGCATTTACTTACCGATTTCATTACCATCGATTGCGACGATTGCACTGTTTAGTATGGTGTTCCACTGGAACTCCTGGTTCGATGGACTATTGTACTTGAACAATTCCAAGCAGTTTCCGCTGGCGACCTTTCTGCAGACCGTTATCATTCAACGGGATATGAGCTCCATGAGCATTAATCCGAAGGAGATGGAATTAATCTCGCAGACAACGGTTAGAGCCGCGCAAATCTTTATCGGGGCTGCTCCTATTCTAATCGTATATCCATTCTTGCAGAAGTATTTTGTTAAAGGAATGACACTTGGTTCTGTAAAGGAGTAGGGATGATGATAACGACATTTATCAATGGAATGGACATCTCGTTTTTGGATGAAATAGAGCAGGGTGGAGGCAAATTCCATAGTCGCTCTGTTCAGACTGCTGAGGAAGGTGAGGATTTACTCCACATCCTTAAGGACAATGGAGTAAATGCCATACGGCTGCGGATTTGGAATGACCCTCCAGGTGTCTTTTGCAATTTGGAACGGACGCTGGTTATGGCAAAGCGGATCAAAGAAGCAGGGCTGGATTTTCTACTGGATTTTCATTATTCAGATAAATGGGCGGATCCAGCTAACCAATGGAAGCCAAAAGCTTGGGAGGCACTTGACTTCAGTGGTTTGACATCCGCCGTGTATGAGTATACACGCGAGACCCTTGAAGCTTTACAGTCCCAAGGCACACTGCCCGATATGGTGCAGATCGGTAATGAAATTACGCCAGGCATGTTATGGGGAGAAGGCAAGGTTGATGGAGATTGTGATACTCCGGAGCAGTGGGAGCAGTTCACTACGCTAGTTAAAGCAGGTATAGCGGGTGCGAAATCCGTCGATTCTGACTTGTCCATCATGATCCATATTGACCGGGGTGCTGATCATCCGGCGAGCCGTAATTTTTTTGATCGTTTCTTAGAACATGGTGTAAATTATGATGTTATCGGATTATCATTCTACTCTTGGTGGCATGGTACTTTGGACGACTTACAGCTTAACCTGAACGAATTAGCGCTGCGTTATAACAAGGATATCATTGTGGTGGAAACAGCCTATCCATGGACACTGAATGCACCTGAAGGATTTCCAGTAATTGTGAATGAGGAAGCCCAGCTCCATGAAGGTTATCCAGCCACAGTAGAGGGTCAAACTAAGTATATGAAGGATTTCATAAACGTAATTGAGAATACACCTGACGGAAAAGGAATCGGCTTTTATTACTGGGAGCCTGCTTGGATTCCTTCGCAAAAGGAATGGTCTGTTGGGCATGAGAATGGTTGGTCCAATTTAGCCCTGTTTGATTTTGAAGGCAAGAAACTGGATTCGCTCCATTTCTAAAGATTATTAGAAAAGAAGACAGCCAATGGTTAAGCACCGTGGCTGTCTTCTTTTTTAATTCAAAAAGGCATCTAAAGCCACCGTAGGCTTACCAGAAGAATCAAAGGCACCTTTTGTGTAAGCGTACCATGTACCGTAACTCTCCGGTTCCCAATAGAACACGCCAAGCCCTTTGCCGCCACTTACCGATTTTGTTTTGCTAATGATGTCGGTAAGAAAAGCTTTCGCCGTTGTTGGAGCACTAACGTCCATGCCGACCTCTGAAATGATCACCTCTTTACCATACCGGGCAACCATATCATTCATATTCGTTAATGTCTGAGCGTTCAGTGTAGACCAGTTGCTTGTAGTGGGATATAGTGACATGCCGATCACATCATAGTTGGCACCGTTAGACTTCAGACCGTCAAACATCCAGCGGAATAAGGAATTGTCGTAGCCGTTAGAGAGGTGGACGATGACTTTTGAACTACTACTGACCGCTTTTACTGCACTATATCCTGAATTGATCAACGCGGCAAAATTACTCATACTTACAGAAGCTTTTCCATCCTCCCAAAGCATTCCATTATTCGTCTCGTTCCCTACCTGTACCCATTCCGGCGTAACACCGCTAGCTTTGAGTGTATTCATAACATCATACGTGTGGTCATATACCGCTGTCTTTAGAGCTGTAAAGTTCTTGCTGGTCCAGGCAGCAGGTTTCTTCTGATTGCCGGGATCTGCCCATGTATCACTGTAATGAAAGTCAATCATGATTCGGAAACCCATGTTCTTGGCCCGAACGGCCTGTTTCACAACATCGGCTTTGTTAGAGAAATTAATGGAAGGGTTAACCCAGACCCGTAGTCTAATGGAGTTCATTCCGTGATCTTTGAGGATTTGCAGTAGGTCTTGTTTCACACCGTTATCATTGTAAAAAGACCAATTATAGTACTCCATCTCCGATAGCCAGCCTACATCAGCCCCTTTTGCAAAAGTCGTAGCAGCTTCCGCTGGTTTGTTATTCCCAAAGTTGAAACACATACTAAACACGAGAGACAGGTAAAAGAACAATTTGAACGTAGTTTTTGAGTTCTGTTTGTTCATGATCATAACCTCCGGATTAGGATTTTAACAACAGGCGCCCTTAGTTTAGCGATGTTTGTATCCGTTTACATAAAACTCCTCCCTTTCTCTTTTATAACAAGATTGTAAGGTGGGGTAAGCATTCCCGATACCAATAAAAATTCAACATTTCAGCTTCTTTGGAAATTGATTCAGAGCTACAAGAGTAAAAATAAGGCTTTACTCCCATACTACCGTTATCTTGCACCGGAGCTACTTGACCACAACCTTTAGGAGGAATGCGGATGAAACAACATTCTGCTCCCGCCATCTATATACAGCTTAAGAACCGGGTGACGGTGCCCAAAGGTAAAGGTGTCACATTGGGTGATATTGCATTTTTGATCGCGGAGCCAGAGCTGAAAGAGTCGCTGGAATCTATTCTGCTAATGAAGCCAGAGCAAAGTGACGGCAATCTGATTTTGATTGATCTTCTGATGGTTATTCCCCGCATTTATGAGCTTTTGCCGGAAGCGGACATTGAGCCGATCGGCGAAGGGAGAACGATTGTTCAGATTGAAGGTCCAGTGGAGAGGCGGAAGCCTTCAGTAGCGATGTTTGTCTTAGTGTGGCTGCTGCTGTTCTTTGGGTCTGCGCTGACCATCATGAATTTCCATGCGGATGTAAACATGCAGGAGGTTCAAATCCGAATCGTGGAGATGATTACCGGTCATCGGGATGAGCATCCGGTTGTATTTCAGATTGCGTATTCTGTAGGAATCGGCTTTGGGATGGTCATTTTTTTCAACCATTTATTTAAGAAAAAGTGGAATGAAGAGCCTACACCGCTAGAAGTGGAAATGTACCTGTATCAGAAAAATATCGACCAATACGTCATTAATGAGGAGTATAGCAAAATGAGGCGCCGTGGAGAAAATCAACCAGAGAACGTGGAGGACGGAAGATGACGGCACCTATAACACTAGGGTTGAATTTGCTGCTGGGTATTGCAGGGGGGATCGCTGTAGGTGGTGGTGTGATCGCTTTATTTGTGGTTCTCGACATGGTGCCCCGTCTGGCTCAATTAACTTCTTCTTACGATAAAGTACATTGGTACGAGGGTGCGATGGTAGTTGGATCATTGCTAGGAACCGTAAGTGATTTTTGGAATTGGAAAATATCCTCAGGTCCTTTAGTTGAACTTGGTATAGGACTTTTTGACGGGATTTTTGTCGGGATGCTCGCTGCAGCATTGACCGAGGTATTAAATGTGCTGCCGATACTCGCTAAACGCTTGAACATGACACATTATTTGTTCGGGCTGTTAATGGCGATGGTAAGCGGGAAGGTCGCGGGTTCTTTGTTCGACTGGTTTGTATACCGACAGTAAACGGGGGTTATGGAATGAGCAAATTTATTCACAGCGGTGATTCTGTGCCAGAAGAGGATCATCAGGAGAAAAACGCTGCGGCTGCCGCAGCAATGAAGAATACCGCAGAGGATCTAGTTGATGATCATACCGAGATTAACGGAGCTTCTATGACCAGTGAAGACGCAGATCCGGCGGAAAATACTACAGCAGCTGATCCGAGTCAAGAACAGCAGGATGCAGAAGCATCTGCGGAGCTAGGGGCAGAAGAGCAGAGTACCGAAGCGTCAGCACAGCCCGATTCCGGGCAACAGGATGCAGAAGCACCTGCGGAGCTAGGGGCAGAAGAGCAGAGCACCGAAGCGTCAGCACAGCCGAATTCCGGGCAACAGGATGCAGAAGCATCTGCGGAGCTAGGGGCAGAAGAGCAAAGCGCAGAAGAGCAAAGCGCAGAAGTATCAGCTCAGCCGGATTCCGGGCAGCAGGATGCAGAAGCATCTACGGAGCTAGGGGCAGAAGAGCAAAGCGCTGAAGCTGCACAACCGGATTCCGGGCAGCAGGATGCAGAGGCGTCAGATGAGCTCGGGAATCAGGAACAGAATGAGCCTAGTAAAGGATTTTTTGCCAGGTTATTCGGCTTAGATTCAGACTCGGAATCCGAAGATGAGGCGCAAGATCAGAATACCCAACAAGCAGGCGGATCAGAGTCCGCAACAGAGTCCGGGGAAGAATCTCAAGCCAAAGTGACGCCAAAGTCCAAACTATCTAAAAAGCAAGCGCAACAAGAGTCACAAGACAGCAATAAAAAGGGAAGCAGCAAGCTACAGAAGAAACGAGATCGCGAGCACTCCAACTCATTAAAAGAATCCGTCATTTACTGGCAAGGTAATGATGAAATCCCAATGTCCTTGCAAGATACGAAACAAACACTTACTGAGGTAATGGGACTGGGCACAAGCTTTGATGTAACGTTCAGACAGATGTCCTTTGGCGGACATAAGACAGCTCTACTCTGTTTAAGTGGTTTTACCAACACAGATGTGACCGATGATATTCTAAAACGTCTGACCTATCTCACCTCTGAGAATCTGTCTACGGGTGTGCTGTCTAGCTTTATGAATGAATATGTCCCTCACATCCAGGTGGAAGAGGGGAATTCTTTAAGTGAAAGTATCGAGAAGGTACTTGAAGGCTTGAGCGTGCTATTCGTCGAAGGTGAGAACAAAGTTATCATCATGGATACTCGTTCTTACCCTAGTCGCAGTCCAGCCGAGCCTTCGATTGATCGGGTGGTGCGCGGTGCGCGCGACGGTTTTACAGAGACTTTACTGAGCAATATCTCGCTTGTCAGAAGACGGGTTCGAGATCCAGGGCTGAAATATGAGCTATTTCGGGTTGGACGACGGACACAAACAGATGTATGCGTGGCTTACATTGATGATATCGTTGATAAAACACAGGTTATGTCTGTTATCGACAAAATCAAAAGCATTGATATTGATGGTATTCCTCTGGCAGATAAACAATTAGAGGAGGCGATTATCGGCGGTGGATGGAATCCATATCCTATGGTGCGTTATTCTGAACGCCCCGACGTCGTAGCTTCCAATTTATTGGAGGGACGGGTAATACTGTTTGTAGATACCTCACCAATTGTTATTGTTCTTCCGACTACTTTTTTTGATCTTTGTCAGCATGCAGAGGAGAATCGTCAGACTCCTTTTATGGGAACGTACTTGCGGTGGGTCCGTTTCATCGGTATATTTGCGTCCATGTTCCTGCTGCCGCTATGGATGTTGCTTGTCATTCATCCTGAACTAAAGCCGGCTATGCTGGATTTCATTGGACCTCAAAAGACCGCCAGAATTCCAATACTCGCCCAGTTTCTAATTGTGGAGCTTGGGGTTGATTTACTGCGGATGGCTGCAGTACACACACCAACGCCTTTAGGTTCAGCGATGGGTCTGATTGCAGCTATATTGATTGGCGATATAGCGGTTCAGAGTGGTTTGTTTGTAAACGAGGTAGTTCTGTATATGGCTGTAGCCTCCATTGGTATGTTTGCAACCCCGAGTTATGAGCTGGGTCTTGCGAATCGAATAGTCAGGCTTGTGTTGCTAATTGCCGTAGCGGCATTCCAGGTGCCAGGATTTATGATTGGCACGACGCTACTGACTATTTTCCTAACTACTCACCGCTCCTATAACTCGTCTTATATGTGGCCGTTTATACCTTTTAATGCAAAGGCAATGAGTGAAATTCTAGTGCGTAAGCCAGTCTTAAGCTCGAAGACAAGGCCGTCTTTCAACAAAACTAGAGACAATACAAGGGTGCCGCCTACTCAAAAGAATGATTAACAATCGTAGGAAAATACAAAACTACTGCAAATTAGTCCATTCAATGGAGTTCCCACTGTCTGTTATACTGAATACACTAAAGACAGGGTGGAACCTTGATATTCCACAGAAATTGGAGGACTAAAGAATGTTTCTACACGGTACTAGCCGAATTAACGATGCTGGGCATTTGGAGATCGGCGGATGTGATGTAACTGAATTGAAGGCGGAATATGGAACCCCGCTATATATATTGGACGAGCAATTGGTGAGACAACGTTGCCGTGAATATATGGATGCTTTTAAATCCTCTGGACTTGGGTTCCAAGTAGCTTACGCAAGTAAGGCGTTCTCAGTAATGGCTATGGTTCGTTTGGCTGATGAAGAAGGCTTGTCGCTTGATGTTGTATCTGATGGCGAACTTTATACTGCTTTGCAAGCTGGCTTTCCTGCAGAACGCATTCATTTTCATGGCAACAATAAGACTTCTGAAGAGATCGAAATGGCGATTGATGCCGGGATCGGCTGCTTTGTAGTCGATAATCTGGTAGAGCTTAATCTTTTGCAGTCGATTGCATCACGTAAAGAAGTTAAGGTTAACATCTTGTTACGTGTGACACCAGGTGTCGAAGCTCATACGCATGAGTATATAACAACAGGCCAGACCGATTCCAAATTTGGATTTGATATCGGTAATGGATCAGCTTATGAAGCAGTTAAAGCGGCAGTCAGCAAAAAGAATTTAGTGCTGCTTGGCGTACATTCCCATATTGGTTCTCAAATTTTTGAAACGGATGGATTCCAGCTTGCTGTTGAACGTGTAGCGAGTTTTGCTCGTAGTGTTAAAGAAGGTTTGGAAGTGGACTTCCGTGTAGTAAACCTAGGTGGAGGTTTCGGTATTCGTTATGTTGAGGGGGATACCCCATTACATGTTTCTGAATATGTAACTGCAATTACGGATGCCGTGAAGACTCATTTTGCTGGAATCTATAATGCTTTGCCTGAAATTTGGGTGGAGCCGGGCCGTAGTATTGTTGGAGATGCAGGTACTACACTTTATACAGTAGGTACGAACAAGGATATCCCAGGCGTGCGTAAGTACGTTGCCGTTGACGGTGGGATGACTGATAATCCACGTCCTGCATTGTACCAATCTAAATATGAGGCATTACTTGCTAATCGTGCGAATGAAGAGGCTACAGAAACTGTATCCATCGCTGGTAAATGCTGCGAGAGCGGAGATATGCTGATCTGGGATGTAGAGCTGCCTGAGGCTGAAAGCGGCGATCTGTTGGCTGTAGCCTGCACAGGCGCTTACAATTACTCCATGGCGAGCAACTACAACCGGCTTCGTCGTCCGGCTTTAGTGTTCGTTCAGAACGGACACAGTGATCTTGTAGTGCGTCGCGAAAGCTATAATGATCTTATTGCCAACGATATTGTTCCTGAGCGTATCGCTAAACAAGCTGCTGTTGCTAAGTAACAGCCGTTAATGTTATGTAGGGAAAACTGGTAAGGCATAAAGAGCAAGCAGGAATTACTCCTGCTTGCTTTGCTTTGTGAGTAGTTTCATAGTAATATAATTGAGGTATTCTAAATTTGTTAATTTTGAAAGGGGTCATTTACATATGGCAAAGCAAGCGAAAATTACTCTTGAAAATGGCGGCGTAGTGCTGATTGACTTGTTCGATCAAGATGCACCAAACACTGTAGCTAACTTTGAAAAGCTAGCAAAAGATGGTTTCTACAATGGATTGACATTCCACCGTGTTATCCCTGGTTTTGTAGCTCAAGGCGGATGTCCTAACGGAACTGGATCTGGTGGTCCAGGATACACAATCAACTGCGAAATCAACCCAAACAAACATGAGCGCGGAACACTTGCTATGGCACATGCGGGTAAGAACACAGGCGGAAGCCAGTTCTACATCTGCTATGCACCGCAACCACACTTGGATGGAGTTCACACTGTATTCGGTAAAGTAGTTGAAGGTATGGATCTTGTTGATACTTTCAAAGGACGCGACAAAATGACTTCGGTAGAAATCATCGAAGCTTAAGAATTCTTAATTTAAAAAGGCTAGTCTCCGGATTATCGGAGGCTGGCCTTTTCTTATTTAATAAGGAATCCGGCTTATTCGTTTACGTCTCGATTTACGCTGCTCTGGCACCCAGAAGAATACCAAATACATGAGCAGAAACACAATGAAGGCAAACAACTCTTCAACAAGCAGGTAATAAGGATAAGGCCCGAAATAATCCAATACAGAATAAGTGCTGGGCTTATGAGATAAGAACATGTAGTTAGATCCTAGGATGTAATTGGCGATCCACACACAAGCGGCTACAATGTTTAGTCCAAGCATGGTGAACAGGAGAGATTTCCAAGTGGGCTTATAGCCCTCAATCCAGGTCATATAAAGTGAAGCGAGAACAATACCACCATGTGCTATAAAGAACAGTAGAAATCGGAAATGAGGGAATGGATAGACCAGATTCGGTGTGAGTAAAGCAATGAATGCTCCACCAATCCCAGCAAAATACAGAAAGGAATATAGTGCTCGGCTGCGAGTGATCAGCATGATAACGGATAGTAGTAAAGTAATTCCGCATAGTTCGAGCGGGAGTGAGCTGCTGGATTGCCATACGCCTTGAGAGAGGTACCATATTTGAAGACCTGTTTCTGAGAACAAAAGAATAATAATCAGCAGCAAGCGCACACTTTGCCGAAGTTTCACATCAGTCCGAATCTCGAATCTTAAACTGTAAAACAGTATACAGACCAATGTAATGATAGACAGAGCAATCCAATGTGAAGGGGAGAACATAATGAAATCCTCCGTACGCTGTCGATCAAAATAAGATGAAAGATGCATGGAACCAACCTCCTTCGTACCTGAAAAGCACTTCAAAAAACATCTTTGTAAATTTTTGATATTTTCTGATTCGAAACATCCATAAAATGGTTATATATGTATGAATTCTGTCAGCTAACCCACAAAAGGATGGCTTTTCATTATTTTAACATAAGATGGGGCAATGGGCGCGGAATTACATAAGAAGCATTCGAGCATGAGGAATGGCAGAGATTACGCTTCAAGAGGGGATACAAACACAGAAAAATTAAATTGGAAAAGGAATTGGAGGCTTTAGGATAATGTTAAAAAAAAGAATAAGTGTGATGATCGTTATTCTGATGCTTGTAGCGCAATATGCCTATGGCATCGGGTTCACTCCACAAGTACAAGCAGCGGCAATCGATCAAGAGCGGAATATCATCACCAGTGTCTCTATGGCTGTATATGGTGAAGACGGGCAGACGGTTACGGATAGCGTCTATGAGCAAGAAGCTAATGTAACATTAGATTATACGTGGTCTCTTCCTAAAGCTCATCCGTACAAGCAAGGTGACACCTTTACCTTTCAGCTTCCAGAGCAGTTTCAGCTTTTTAATGATATTAGCGGCTTGTTGGTCTCAGAGGATGGAGATGTAGGAACTTTTACAGTTGAGCAGTTATCACACCAAGTAACAATGACCTTTAACGACTACATAGAAACGCATGATGATGTGCAAGGAACGCTTCGGATCAATACTAAGTTTGATAAACAAACAATCTCAGGAAGTACTGTTCAGCAGATTTTATTTCCGGTGAGCGGTGGTGTTCAGACGGTTACTGTGAATTTTAAACCAAATGTAGGATCGACCATTGAGAAGAGGGGGATTCCTCAGGGTTTTAATGCAGACCATATTCTATGGTCTGTTGACATAAATAAATCATTAAAAACTGTTGGAAATGCAGTCCTAACGGACCCTATACCAACAGGTTTGTCACTTAGCACTCCGGTTACTGTGAGTGTGTATCAACTGAGTATCCAGTTGGACGGTTCGGTAACACAAGGTGCACTACTCGATACCAGTAAATATTCTACAGAGTTCATTGGAGGATCGTTAAATGTTCGTTTCACTGATCCTGCGATTTCGAGTGCTTACCGTATTGAATACTCCACAGCTATTACTGATGAGCATCGGCTAAGCTTCACGAATACAGCGACTTTTACAGGAGATGGGCAAGTTCCTGCAAGTTCCTCTGCTACTGTTCAAGTAGAACGAGGAGGAAGTTTGAACAAGTACTCTAGCGGATATGACTGGAGCAATCAAATCATTTCCTGGGCAATCGAATATAACTATAATAAAAAAACGATTCCGCAAGGAAATGCTGTACTAAAGGATTTGTTTGATGATTCTCAAGCGTTAGTAGCCAATTCGATAAAAGTATACACGGTGCAACTGGATTCAGCGGGTACAGCAACGTTGAGTAATCTTTTGACCAAGGATATTGATTACACTGTAGTTGCAGCTTCAGACGTGAAGAAGTCAGGGTTCACCTTGCAATTTAAACAAGATGTAACATCTGCTTATCGAATCGAGTATAAGACCAAAGCTGTAAAACGTGTGTTTGAAGATATTATAATCACTAATACAGTTACGGACAGTACCTATACTGGAGAAGCTACACGCTTAATACGGTCAGCCATTTTGTATAAGAACTTATCAGGCGTAGATTATCAGAATAAAACGGTTGGATGGAAAGTCACATTAAACAGTGATAATTATCCAATGGGTCAGGTTGAAGTTACGGAGTCATTCCCGTTTGGCGGACTGAAGTTTATTCCGGAATCACTCGTAATTAGAAATTCTAATGGGAATGTATTGAATCCTTCCAAATATAGTTTGGTTTACAATGCTCCTGTTCAGGCTAATAAAGGATTCAAGGTTGTCTTTAATTCGCAGATTACTGGTCTTTATACAATTAGCTATACAACGGAATTTAATAAGGATTGGATTTGGTCTAATACTGAAAATTTCAATAACAAGGTTAGGATGGACTGGTTAGACACGTCCGAAATTCCTCGCACAACAGAAGCAGAAGGGCTATTTATTCCAAGAACCGAAGCGAAAAGCAATGGTATGAAGTTTGGTTCTTATAATGCTTCAACTAAAGAATTAGCTTGGACATTAGGGGTCAATTATAATAGCAAAACGGTTGCAGAGCCAGAAGTCGTGGATATTTTGAAATCGGGTCAAACCCTGGTTCCTGGATCGCTGAAAGTATACACCATGAATGTTGCTAAGAATGGAGACCCAACGAAAGGTGTCGAGGTAAACAGTAGCAAATACACTTACAGTGTTAATGGTAATAATGAGCTGAAGCTCTCTTTTACAGATGCTATTCAATCCGCTTATTATATAGAATTTCATACAAGTCTTGAAGGTAAAGTCATTGGCACTTCTATTGATAATAAAGCCAGCCTTTATGATGGAACAAAAAAGGGATCCAAGGATTTGAACGCTACCGTAAAGATTCCTTATGGAGACGAATATCTCTTGAAAAATGGTGTTCAGAATGGCGAAAAAATCGATTGGAGCATTCAAATTAATCGTAGTCAGTCTACTGTGAAGAATGCGTTAATCAACGATACTCCTAGCGCTAATCAGATTCTGCTGCAGGATTCATTCCATCTGTATCCTACAAGCGTAGCTGAAAACGGGGATGTAACAAAAAGCGGACCTGAATTGATTCAGGGTATCGATTACAGCTTAGAAATAAAAACGGATGTAGACGGCAAGCAGTCGTTTGCTTTAAGCTTCGGCAAGGAGATTAGTAAACCTTATATTCTCGACTATCAATCCCTGATTATGGCGAATACAGGAGACAAGGTTACTAATACTGTTCGTTTCAGTGGTTTTAATGTTATCGAAATAAGCAAAGATTCTTCTAAAGAAATTATCGTCGGTGTGTCGAGTGGATCAGGATCAGGCAGCGGGGTTAGAGGTTCCTTGATGATCAAGAAGCTGGATGCAGAGGACAACTTGAAGACGCTGGCAGATGCAACTTTTGCACTCTATCGCCTTAACGGCTCAGACAGGGTATTTATTAATAGCTTAACCACAGATTCCGCTGGTACAGCAACATTCAATAAATTATGGTTGGGTAACTACGTATTGATTGAGACGACAGCTCCTAGTGGCTATGTACTTGATCCTACAGAGCATCCAGTGTCCATTCATTCCTCATCAACGAATCAACTCGTAATTACGAATCATAAAGCAGTTGAGCCTACGCCTACTGCAACGCCAGAACCAACTATAGTCCCAACCGCAACACCATCAGCTTCATCGGAACCGACGGATACTCCGTCAACAGAGCCGACATCAGAACCTGCGTCTACACCAACCTCAGGAGCCCCAGGAGGTCCGTTGACACCTACACCTACGAGTTCGCAGGTGCCAGGAGTAATCATCAATGATCCGGCAGTACCTGCTGGCCCTGGGAATACGAGCGATCTGGAATCCGCGACATCAGAAGAAGTAGGAGCTCCTGATTTAGTTATTACAGATGAAAATGTTCCTTTGGGTGAAGTCGACATTGTTGATGAGGAAGTTCCGAAAGGTACAGTCAACAACAGCACTTCAAGTGCCCCTCAGCTTCCAAAGACGGGAGAAAGTAGCCCTGCGTCGCTCTACATGACAGGTATCGGATTAATAGCCATAGGCTTTATTCTAAACCGTGTGTTTAGACGTGGAGGGAACTTAAAGTAAGTGAATAAGTATGATTTGAAATTGAACTGAAAGAAGCACCCGGCGTGATTATAGTCGGGTGCTTTGTTTGTGTTTAGAACCTATTCACTCGCAGGGAAGGAAGTCTCGAATTCGGTTTGTTTACGTGAGCTTTTGGCTAAAATTGTTCCACCGTGGAGCTCTGTGATGCTCTTGGCAATCGCGAGTCCTAAGCCGCTTCCGCCAGTCTCCCTAGAACGTGACTTATCTACACGATAAAATCGCTTGAATAAGTGGGGGAGGTCCGTGGCAGGGATCGGGTTACCATAATTCGTGCATGTAGCAATCACACTGTCATCTTTTCTATAAACGGAAATATCTAGAATCTTACCTTCTTTACCGTATCTAACCGCATTGGTAAATAGATTCTCGTATAATCGTACTAACTCGTCCGCATCACCATGGATAATCAAAGGGCCCATATCCGTATGAATACGGTAGGTCATATCCGCTTGCTCCAATACGGGAGCGAATTCCTCGACAAGCTGTTCGAGCAGCTTGCCGAGATCTACAGGCTCCATATTAAGGGGAAGCCCGTTGCTGCTAACACGTGTATATTCAAATAAATCGTCGATTCGCTTTTTAAGAGTCAGGGACTTCTCATAGGCGATATTCACATAATAACGCAGCTCAACCTCGTTCTTATAACGATCCTTCTCCACATATTCCAGGAATCGCAGTACAGAAATTAGAGGGGTTCGAAGATCATGGGATACACCAGTGATTAGGTCGTTTTTTGCTTTCGCTGCTGCTCGTTCTTCATCTATAGCGGATTTTAGCTTGCCCGCCATGAGGTTCATATTTTCCGCGAGTTTACCGAGTTCATCCGTTCCTGTTACTGGTATCTTGAAAGATAAGTTGCCGTCAGCAATCGCTTGAACCCCGCTTGAAATGTTATGAAGATGGCTTGTTGTATTTCTGGATAGCTTCAGGATGAAAAAAATAAATAAAGGAACCCCAATGAGAATCACTATAGAAGTAGAACCGATGTTATTGGTCACCCAGCGGATGAGTTTAACGCCCCAGAAGGAATGAGAAGGATTGAGCCATAGCAAAAGGGATGTCCCATAATAGCCGACCAATAAAATTGCTGCTGTAAGAGCTAGACTCGTTAGGCTAAAGCCAACTATTTTCCAAGATAAGGTATCGAATCTTTTAAAGTTCAACTAGAAGAACCTCCTTTTTCCAGTTTGTAGCCAACGCCCTATACCGTCTTTAAATACAGTAGTTTACTCGGCTTAGCTTCAATTTTTTCTCTGATTTTTCGAATGTGTACCATGAGTGTATTACTGAGTCCAGTAATTTTATCTAGTTCCTGACCCTTGGCAGATAACATAATAATCGGGAATTTTTGTGTTTCTCGAATTTTTATACAGGTCTCTATACCGTCCGTACTACAAGAAGTATACAATATTCTCGATTGAAATCCTTATTTCAAGGCCGGCGAAGATCGATGGGAAACAGTTTGTTTAGCTCTTTGAAAAACTTAAAGCTATCATAAAGCCTTCCACATACCAAAGATGAGACAGGCGAACTTCCCAATGGCGGCATGTAAAAGTAAAAAGTAAACTTAATAGTTTCTTAACAAGCCTTAAGATTTGGGAAGCGGCTATGCTATAATAATTTCAAATTCAATAGGTTGGAGGAGAATTGGAAGATGTGGAAAGAGTTTAAAGCTTTTGCCCTGAAAGGAAATGTACTAGATTTAGCCATTGCTGTCGTTATCGGAGCAGCTTTTGGTAAGATTGTGACTTCATTAGTATCTGACATCATTACGCCAATTGTCGGCTTGATAACAGGTGGTATAGATCTGAAGGATCGGGCTCTAAGTGTTATGGTTATGCATAATGAACTGATTATTCCTTATGGGCAATTTTTGCAGGCGGTAGTTGATTTCTTTATTATTTCCTTCTCAATCTTTATGGTGATTAAATTGGCTAATAAATTCCAGCGTAAAGAAGCCGTTAAAGTTGAAGTGGTGGAGACGCCAGCACCCGCAGAAGATATCGTGTTGCTAACGGAAATTCGTGATTTGTTGAAACAACAAGAACGCGGATTGTAATTGGAAAAAGAAAAAGAAAAAGCGCCTGGAGATACAGTCCAGGCGCTTTTTCTTTTGTTATGTAAATGTATGGAATGGGTTTTAACTGTACATTTGCAGGCTATATATAACCATGTCGTTTCTTCTAGTAATCACCATACCTCTCAGAATTAAGTTACAAATTTTAAGTAAATATATAAAACGCACTTGCATTTCGAAGGTGTAAGTGATAATTTTGTTAGTAAGGAAAACTTGAACCTCAATTAAATAAAGGATCAATCCTTCAGGGCAGGGTGTAATTCCCTACCGGCGGTGATGTTGTTGTAGAGTGCTTATTTTTTAAGTTTATCTACCACACTTAGTCCGCTACCCGGCTCGCGTTGTTGACGCGAACGGTGGACCCGGTGAAATTCCGGGACCGACAGTATAGTCTGGATGGAAGAAGGAGAGGTTAACCGCTTGTCTGTAATAGACAGGTGGACTGCAGTGTTTTCATTTATTATGTGCGATATTTCACAATTGCCGTCGTTTGACGGTTATTTACGCACACTTTTATTTGGACTGCCGATAAACTCTCGCATAACCCATCTTTACTCCTCCTGGAGAATGAGATGGGTTTTTCTGTTTTTACGCATCAGATAGACAGTAAGTGGATAGGAGGAACGAGATGGATAATATGAATGACGAGTTTTATATGTCGTTAGCGCTGGATATGGCAGAACGGGCCCAAGGACAGACAGGAATTAACCCTGTTGTTGGCTGTGTTGTTGTAAAGAATGGAGCGATGATTGGACTTGGAACTCATTTGCAGCGCGGAACAGGTCATGCTGAGGTTCATGCCTTGAATATGGCGGCTGGCCAAGCACAGGGCAGCACTGCCTACGTAACACTGGAACCATGCAGTCACTATGGCAAGACTCCGCCCTGCAGCCAAAGGCTGATCGACGAGGGAGTAGCCAGAGTGGTAGTCGCTTGTGAAGATCCTAACCCTCAGGTTGCGGGTCGCGGCGTTCAAATGCTGCGTGAGCATGGCATTGAAGTAGAAGTAGGGTTGCTGCGTGAACGTGCGTTGCGGTTGAATGAGCGTTTTATCAAGTATATTTTAACAAAACAGCCTTTTGTTACGCTCAAGAGTGCCAGCACGCTGGATGGTAACCTAGCTACTAAATCTGGTGACAGTAAATGGATTTCAAATGGTGAAGCGCGGGAGATCGTACATACGCTGCGGCATCGGCATCAGGGAATAATGGTCGGTGTGAACACAGTGATTGCAGATAATCCTTCACTGACGACAAGAACGGAAGTGCCGGGTATTCATCCGATACGGATTGTGATTGATTCTGGACTACGTATTCCTTTGGATTCAGCAGTAGTAAGTGACGGTCTAGCGCCTACTATCATCGTGACAACTGAAGCCGCAGATGATGAAAAGAAAGCAGCACTTCTTCAAGCAGGTGTGCAAATCATTGTTAGCGGAGCAGGACCACGGGTGGATTTGAAGGCTGCTATGGTAACACTCGGTGAAATGGAAATCGGATCGATTTTACTTGAAGGTGGAGGCACGCTAAATGGTGCGATGCTGGAGAGTGGGCTCGTTGATCGAGTGATTCTCTTTTTCGCTCCAAAGATTGTTGGCGGTGGTGCTGAAGCGAAAGGGACGTTCGTATTTCCTGGTATAGAGCTAATGAAGGATGCGATTTCTCTGGAGGGATTGGAAGTAAAAGTGCTCGGAGATAATGTATGTATCAGCGGTACTCCGGTACGCTAAAGTGAATGGTTACAAAACTTAATCGTGTGCTTCCGGAGCAAGTTTTGTTCGGAGAGATAGCGGAGAAGTGTTACTCACACAAAACTCCTAGGAGGGAAAGCATGTTCACTGGATTAGTCGAAGAAGTTGGCACTCTGAGAAGTGTCTCTACCGGTGGAGAAATGATGGTGCTGAACATTGCCGCTTCCGTCATCATGGATGATTTGAAGATTGGTGATAGCGTATCGGTTAATGGCGTCTGTCTTACAGCGACAACTTTAGGCGAGAACTATTTTACAGTGGATGTCATGCCTCAGACCTATCGAAACAGTAATCTGAAGGAGCTACGTCCTGGCAGTCGGATGAATCTGGAGCGAGCAATGGCAGCCGGTGGTCGATTTGGAGGTCATATTGTTCAGGGACATGTAGATGGCACTGCTGTCATCAAAAGCGTAAAACGTGATCAAAATGCAGTAGTCTATGAGATTGCGCCGGATCGTAAATCGCTGTTTAAATATATCATCCCTAAAGGGTCGATCACGATTGATGGCATTAGCCTAACAGTAGTAAAAACGACGGCTTCATCGCTTACTGTATCCATTATTCCGCATACGTTAGGGGAAACTGTGCTAACTTATAAGCGGGCAGGAGATAGTGTGAATATTGAGTGTGATGTCCTGGGCAAATATGTAGATCATCTTCTTCATTATGGCTCAGCTGCACAGGATGAAGAAAGTGATAGCAGTTCCGGGATTAGCCGCGATTTCTTGGCGGCAAACGGATTTGTTTAAATAATGAGTAAGCTTACGAAGAAGGGAATAATCCTTCGTAAAGCTATTAGGAGGATAGGATCATGAGCGAACAATCGAAGAAGGATAGTGTCTTGGATCCGATTGAAGAAGCGATATATGATTTAATGCGCGGCAAAGTCATCATCGTGGTGGATGATGAAGATCGTGAGAATGAAGGGGATTTTATAGCTCTTGCTGAACGGGCGACACCAGAAGTCATCAATTTTATGATCACTGAGGGACGTGGTTTGGTCTGCATGCCAATTACCGCTGAGCGTGCGGAAGAGCTTGAACTACAGGCTATGGTCAGTCACAATACAGATAATCACGGCACAGCTTTTACTGTATCGGTTGACCATATAGATACAACTACTGGTATATCAGCAGGGGAAAGATCCTTGACTGTAAAGGCCATGATTGACCCTAAAGCGAAGCCGTCTGATTTCCGTAGACCTGGCCATATGTTCCCGCTGATTGCGAAAAAAGGTGGCGTACTACGCCGTTCCGGACATACAGAGGCTGCTGTTGATTTAGCCCGTATGTGTGGTGCATATCCAGCCAGTGTGATTTGTGAAATCATCAAAGAAGATGGCTCGATGGCCCGGTTGCCTGATCTGGTTGAGATTGCTAAGAAGCATGATCTTAAGTTGATCAGCATCAAAGACCTCATTCACTATCGGAACGAGAAGGAACAGCTCGTCAATCGCGAGGTGTCTGTACGTCTGCCTACCGATTTCGGTGAGTTTCAGACCATCGCCTATACAAATGAAGTGGATGATAAAGAACATGTAGCATTGGTGAAGGGCGATATTTCCGGTGATGAGCCAGTGTTAGTACGAGTACATTCCGAATGCTTGACGGGTGACGTATTCCACTCCCATCGCTGCGATTGTGGTCCCCAGTTTGAAGCAGCGCTTCGGCAGATCGAAGCTGCTGGTAGAGGCGTATTGCTCTATATGCGTCAAGAAGGCAGGGGCATTGGTCTTATTAATAAGCTTAAAGCCTACAAGCTTCAAGAAGAAGGACTCGATACTGTAGATGCCAATCTAAAGCTTGGTTTTCCAGCAGATTTGCGTGATTACGGGATTGGAGCACAAATTCTGAAGGATCTAGGTATAAGTCAAATTCGTCTCTTAACGAACAATCCTCGAAAGATCAAAGGGTTGGAAGGTTATGGATTGGAAGTTGTTGAGCGAGTGCCAATCCAAATGCCGGAGAATAAAGATAATACTAATTATCTCCATACCAAGCAGGCGAAACTTGGGCATTTGCTGTCTTTTGACGACATTGAACAAAATGAGGATTCGAAAGTATAATCACACACAATAAAAAACGAAGGGTAGATGAATGATATGCCGAAATATTTAGAAGGACATTTAGTTTCCGAGGGGTTAAAATACGGAGTCGTAGTAGGACGTTTTAATGAATTTATTACTAGCAAGCTTTTGTCAGGTGCACTTGATGCATTTAAACGCCATGGTGCTAACGATGATGAAGTAGATGTTGCTTGGGTTCCAGGCGTGTTTGAAATTCCGTTAATCGCTCAAAAAATGGCGGAAAGCGGTAAATACGACGCTGTAATCACTTTAGGAACTGTTATCCGTGGCTCTACAACGCACTATGATTATGTATGTAATGAAGTTGCAAAAGGGGTAGCTGCGATCAATCTTAAAACTGGCGTGCCGACGATTTTTGGCGTAGTAACTACTGAGAATATTGAACAGGCCATTGAGCGTTCAGGAACCAAAGCAGGGAATAAAGGCTGGGATGCTGCGACTGCTGCGATTGAAATGGCGAATCTTAACAAACTGTTTAAGTAAGACAGCTATTGACGAATCAGTCGAATTCGTGCTTATTTATAGTATAAGAAGAAAGCATGGATTATAGAGCCCTTTCTACTTGTGTAGCGTCCTTTAGGGCGCTGCACTTTACTTTTTTTGGCGGGAGGATGCTTCGTGACTGTATTGTACAAGCTGGAAACGTTTGAAGGTCCGCTGGATCTGCTTTTGCATTTAATTGATAAGGCGGAAATCGACATCCAGGACATTCCGGTCGCCGAGATCACCGAACAGTATATGGAATACCTGCGAAGTATGCAGGAGCTTGAACTGGATATTACGAGTGAATTTCTCGTGATGGCCGCAACCCTATTATCTATAAAGAGCAAGCTATTGCTGCCCAAACCACCGGTCATTGAGATCGATGATTTTGAATATTACGAAGAAGATGAATTTGATCCACGAGCTGAACTTGTTCAGCGACTGATTGAGTATCGTAAATTCAAGAGTATTGCTGTTCATTTAATGGATATGGAGAGCGAGCGGAGCTTGATTTTTACGAAGGAGCCGGAGGATCTGGGTCCATACGTGCCTGAAGAGATTGACCATACGCTAAAAGGACTACATACTTCCGACCTTATAGCTGCTTTCCGTAAAGCACTTAGTAAGGCGGCAAGAAGGTCATCTTACCAGCGGATCACCCGGGACGAAATATCGGTAAAAGATCGTATACGTGATGTATCGGATGCGCTGCAGCGCAGAGGGAAGGGCGGTAGGCTCCATTTCTCAGCACTGCTTCACGATGAAATGGCGCGGCACGAAATCGTAGTTACTTTTCTTGCGATTCTGGAACTGATGAAAATGAAGGCGATTTTTTGCTATCAAGAGAAATTGTTTGAGGACATCGTAATGGAGTGGAGAGGAGGAGAACACTTCAATGGATTACAAAACGCTGAAATCGATTATTGAGGGCCTGTTGTTTCTATCAGGTGATGAAGGGATCTCCGTACGGCAAGTAGCCGAGATTACAGAGCAGCGGCCAGAGCTTGCAGCTGGAGCATTAGAAGAACTGAAAGAGGATTATGTAACGCAGGAGCGGGGGTTACAGGTAGTCCAAATCGCCGGGAATTATCGGCTGGCTACCTTGCCTGAGCATGCCCATTATTTCGAGCGATTAGCTTATTCCCCTTCAAGATCAACCTTGTCACAGGCTGCATTAGAGACATTGGCGATCGTGGCCTATCGTCAGCCCATTACACGGGTGGAGATCGAAGAGATTCGAGGCGTGAAATCCGAACGTGCAATTCATACGCTGAATAATAAGGATTTGATCCATGAGGTTGGCCGTGCCGAGGCTGTAGGACGCCCAATTTTGTATGGGACTACTAAATCATTCTTGGAGAGCTTTGGCCTCGCAAGTCTGAATGAGCTGCCTGAACCATCAAACTTCGAATCCACTGATAATTTGGAAGAGGAGACGCAGCTACTGTTCAATAAGCTGGATACTCAAATGACGTTCGAGGATATTGAGCAACCATAGTTTTTTTGTTATTTCGCAATGATTTGTATTGCTGGGACTGCCCATAAACC